>CAVWQA010000022.1:0-327032 GCA_963757015.1 uncultured Solirubrobacterales bacterium | reverse complement strand
AGGACCGCGGAGCTCCCTCGCTGAATCGGCGCACGCCGGAGCGCTCGGTCAGCGTCTGGGAACCGCGGCATCTTCGCAGTCACCTATGCAATGATCCGGAGGTTGCAGCGGCATCACAAGGCCGGTACGTTGTGTTGCCGCCCGTTTTTGACCCGACATGGACGCCACGGATCGAAGAATCGTTGCGCTGCTGCGCGAGAACGCCCGTCGTTCGTTCTCGGATATCGGAAACCACGTGCACCTGTCCGCGCCGGCGGTCAAGAGGCGCCTTGACCGGCTCGAGCGCGACGGCGTGGTGCTCGGCTATACCGCGGTCGTCGATCCCGTGGCGTTCGGCTGGACCGCCGAGGCGTTCGTCGACCTCTACTGCGAGGGCAGCATGCCCGGCTCGGCCATCAAGCAGGCCGTGCAGAGGGAGTCCGGCGTGGTGTCGGCCCACACGGTGGCCGGCGAGGCCAGTGCGCTGCTGCACGTGATGGCCGAGGACACCAAGAACCTGGAGCTGGCGCTCGAGCGCATCCGGGCCACCCAGGGCGTGACCCGCACGGTCACCGAGGTCGTCCTCTCCACGCTGTTCACGCGATGACGCGCCCCTACCCCGAGGGACGGCCGCCGTCCATCCGCGACTTCATGGCCTTCGAGGAGCACGTTCGCAACGCCCGCGCCCACCGGGGCCAGGAGGTCCCGCCGGCCTGGTACGAGATCCCCGTCTTCTACTTCACCAACCCCGGCGCGGTGTACGGCGACGGCGACGACATCCCCATGCCGGCCGACACCCAGATGCTCGACTACGAGCTGGAGCTGGCCTGCGTGATCGGCGCCGACGGGCGGCCCGAGGGCTTCACGATCATGAACGACTTCTCCGCCCGCGACCTCCAGCGCCTTGAGATGCAGGTGGGGCTGGGGCCGGCCAAGGGCAAGGACTTCGCCACCGCCATGGGCCCGGTCCTGGTCTCTCCAGATGAGCTGCCCGCGGACCTGGACATGCGCGCCATCGCCCGCGTCAACGGCGAGGCGCGCACCGACAGCCGCACCGGCGGCATCCACTACTCCTGGGACGCGCTGCTGCGGGCGGCGGCGCGCAACACCCCGGGGCTGATCGCCGGCGAGGTGATCGGCTCAGGGACGGTCGGCCGGGGCTGCATCCTCGAGCACGGCGACGGGCGCTGGCTTCAGCGCGGTGACGAGATCGAGCTGGAGATCGAAGGGATCGGGATCCTGCGCAACCGGATCGTCTGACGGGCCCGGCTCAGCCCGAAGCCGACCCGGTGGGCCTCGGTGTCGACCAGCACGTAGACGACCTTCCCGAGGTCGAGCGCGACCGTCGCCGTCCTCGGCCTTGAGGTCGTGCCAGCCGGTGGTCCCGAGCGCCTCGCGCAGCGTCTCGAGCTGCGTCGGGCGCGACCCGGGCGCTCAGCACCGGGCCGCCGAGGAAGCCGATGTTGATCTTCTGGGGCTTGTCGTCGTCTGACACTGGTCATGCTCCTCCGCGGGCTGCACGATCTCGGTGAGGACCCCGCCGGTGGAGGCGGGGTGAAGGAAGGCCACCCGCGAGCCGCGGATCCCGGTCCGCGGCGCCTCGTCGATCAGGCGCATGCCGGCGGCGGCGCAGGCGTCCAGCGTCGCCTGCACCGACGTCCACCCGGTAGGCGACGTGGTGCAGCCCCGGCCCCCGGCGCTCAGGAACTTGCCCGACCGCGGTCTCGGGGCCCGAGCGGCTGGAGCAGCTCGATGTGGCTGTCGCCGACATCGAGCAGCGCCGCGTCGACGCCCTGCTCGTCGACCGTCTCGCGGTGGACGAGCGGCATGCCGAGCTGGTCGCGGTAGAGCGCGAGCGCGTCGTCGATGCTCTCGACGGCGACGCCGACGTGGTCGATCGCGGACAGCATGGCGCCGCCGAGCATATCGGTCGGCTCGGCGCCGGCGCGGCCGGCCGCCGAGCGGCCGGGCTAGCGCATGCGGTCGACTCGGCTGGGCGCGGCGGCGGCCGGGCCGGGCGACTCGGTGGACGCGGCGGCGAGGCCGAGGTGGATGCCGGCACGGCGGTCGGGCGCCGTGACCGTGTCCCGGCCATGATCCGGTCGATCTCGCTCGCGCTCCAGCACCTCGTCGGCCAGCAGCGCGCCGGCGAGCTCGTCCAGCTGGGCCGGTGCGTGCGCAGGAGCTCCTGCGCGGCCCGGAAGGCCTCGTCGGCGAGCTCGCGGACCTCCTCGTCGCGGACGCGGCGGGTGGACTCGGACAGCAGCTCGGCGTTGACGCGCAGCGAGGCGAACCCGGTGCCCATCGCGTAGTCGTGGATCATCGAGTAGGCGATCTCGGCCACGCGGCGCAGGTCGTCGGTGGCGCCGTTGGTGACCGAGCCGAACACCAGCTGCTCGGCGGCGCGGCCGCCCAGGAGCATGGTCATCATGTCGATCAGCTCCTCACGGGTGCGCAGGTAGCGGTCCTCCTCGGGCAGGTTGAGCGTGTAGCCGAGCGCCCGGCCGCGGGGGATGATCGAGATGCGGTGGACGCGCGTCGACCGACGGCAGCAGCTCGGCGACGAGGGCGTGGCCGGCCTCGTGGTAGGCGACGACGCGCCGCTCGTGGTCGGTGAGGCGCCGGCGCGACTGCATGCCGGCGACGACGCGCTCCAGCGCCTGGTCGAAGTCGGTCATCTCGATCAGTGTCGTGGCCGCGCCGGGCGGCGTTGATCGCCGCCTCGTTGCAGATGTTGGCCAGGTCGGCGCCGGTCAGCCCGGCGGTCTGGCGGGCGAGGAGCTCGAAGTCGACGCTCGTCGCCGACCGGCTTGTCGCGGGTGTGGACCTCGAGGATGCGCTCGCGCCCGACCACGTCGGGCGGCGAGACGAAGATCTGGCGGTCGAAGCGGCCGGGGCGCAGCAGCGCCGGATCGAGCTTCTCCAGCAGGTTGGAGGCGGCGATCACGACGACGTCGCCGCGTGCCGTCGAAGCCGTCCATCTCCACCAGCAGCTGGTTGAGCGTCTGGTCGTACTCGCGGTTGGCCGCGCCGCCGCCGCGCGCGGTGCCGACGGCGTCGAGCTCGTCGATGAAGATGATCGCCGGGGCGTGCTTGCGCGCCTCCTTGAACAGCCGGCGGATGCGGGCCGAGCCCAGGCCGGCGAACATCTCGACGAACGACGAGGCCGACTGGGAGAAGAACGTGGCGCCCGACTCGTGGGCGACCGCCTTGGCCAGCAGCGTCTTGCCGGTGCCGGGCGGTCCGTGGAGCAGGATCCCGGCGGGGACCGTGCGCGCCGAGCGCGCGGAAGCGCTTGGGGTCGCGCAGGTAGTCGACGACCTCGCGCAGCTCGGCCTTGGCCTCGTCGGCGCCGGCGATGTCGTCCCAGGCGATCGGGGGCGTCGTCTCGGGGCGGATCTCGGCCGGCTTGGTCCGGGGGACCAGCCGCATCGTCATGAACACCAGGACCACGAGCAGACCCATGAAGATCAACGGGACCCAGTCGTGGACCCACGTGACGAAGTCGGGTCGCCGAGGAAGCGGCAGAGCAGAGCATGACATCGCTGTGCTCTCGATCGGCCGCGGAGCCGAGGCTGAAGCGCGGCTGCAGGACCGTCTACTGAACGCGCTCGAGGCGCGGGTTGGGCGCGTAGGCCCGGCCGACCTTGGCGCACGGCCGGCCGTCCAGCAGCACGATGTCGGCGGTGAAGTCGTTCTGGCCGCGGATCAGCGACGACCCGACGCCGTAGGCGTCGACGGCCACGCCGGCGGCCTCGAACTCGCGGATCCGCGCGGCGGTGAAGCCGCCGCTGACGACGATCTTGACGTCGCCGAAGCCGGCGCCGTCGAGCGCGCCGCGGACCTTCTCCACCAGCCGCGGGTTGACGCCGGTGGGCTTGAAGCCGCCCATCTCGTCCAGCAGCGAGCGGTCGACGAGCATGCTCGGAGGTGTCCAGGCGCACGCCCCACAGCTTGTCGCCGAGCGCCTCGGCGACCTCCAGCGCGGTGCGCGACCGAGTCGTTCTCGAAATCGACGAGCACGGTGATGTTCATGTCGCTGTGGAAGCGCTCGGCGAACTTGACCGCGGCCTTCACGGTGTCGCCGCCGTAGGCGGCGATCAGCCCGTGGGGGACGGTGCCGATTCCGCGGCCGCCCCACCAGGACGCCTGGGCGTCGGTGGAGACGCCGATGGCGCCGGCCACGTGGGCGCTCCAGCCGTCGCCGGTCTGCACCAGCCAGTGGTCGTGGCGGGCGGGGAAGTAGAAGATCTGCTTGCCGCGGGCGGCCTCCACGACCTCGGCGACGTTGCGCATGATCAGCGAGCGGCGCGCCAGCGAGCCCAGGTAGACGGTCTCCAGGTGGGCGAACAGCGAGTAGTCGCCCTCGATCGTCATCACCGTCTCGCGCGGGGCGATGCGGTCGCCCTCCTTGCAGCGCGTGGACCTGCGAGCTGGTCCCAGCCGGGGATCCACTCGCCGCCCTCGTGGTGCCCGGCGCAGGTCTTGAGCATCGCGATCGCCTCGTCGATGCCGCCGAGGATCGAGTCCTCCTTCTGGAAGACCTGCATGGTCACGTGCGGGTGCTCGCCCTCGGCCTCCAGCAGCGACTTGGTGAGCACGAAGTACGCGTCGGAGTAATAGCCGTCGCGGATGCGGTCGACCGGGAGCCGGAAGATCGCGGGGTCCAGGCGGTTGGAGACCTGCGTGGAGATGCGGAGAGTCTATTGAGGGCTGTAGATCTCGACCGGCGATGCTGAGCATCACACCACCGCTGACGCCGTTCCCCACCGTGCGCGCCGCGACCGCCTGAAGGCCGCCAGCCGCGCGCACCGTCGTTTCCCGTCGTCCCGTCAGTGAGTGTGTGTGATGAGTCAGTACCTGCGCGTCCTGCGCCACAGAAACTTCCGGTTCCTCTTCCTCGGCCAGTCGGCCAGCGCCGTCGGCGATCAGGTCGTGATCGTCGCGCTGGCCCTGTACATCACCCAGCGCACCGGCTCGCCCACCGATCTGGGGCTGGTGCTGGCCGCCCAGTCGCTGCCGCTCATCGCGCTCGTGCTCTTCGGCGGAGTGTGGGCCGACCGGCTGCCGCGCCACCGCATCATGACCGCCGCCGACTACGCGCGGGCGCTGCTGCACGGCGTGCTGGCGGCGTCGATCGTGCTCGGCGGCGCGAGCGTGGCGGAGATGATCGTGATCGAGGCGCTGTTCGGCGCCGCCCGGGCCTTCTTCCAGCCGGCCTACTCCGGCCTGCTCCCCCAGACGATCCCCGACGCGGAGGCCCAGGACGCGCGCGCCCTGTCCTCGATGACCGAGAACCTGGCCATCCTCGTCGGGCCGGCGCTGGGGGCCGGCATGGTGCTCACCGTTGGCGCCGGCGCCGCGTTCGCGCTGGACGCCGCCACCTTCCTGCTCAGCGCCGAGCTGTTGCGCCACATCCGCCCCCGGGCCCGCGGCGACGCGCCGCAGGCGCGCACGACGGTCATCGCCGACCTGCGCGCCGGCTGGCGCGAGGTCCGCTCGCGCACGTGGGTGTGGGCGACGATCGCCGCCTTCACCATCGCGGTCCTGTGCGCCTACGCCCAGTGGTACGCGCTGGCGCCGCTGGTCTCCAAGCAGCTGTACGGCTCGTCGGGCGTGTTCGGCCTGCTCGAGAGCGTCGCCGGCGGCGGCGCCGTGGTCGGCGCGCTCCTGGGCATCCGCTGGCGACCGCGCCGGCCGATGGTCGTCGGCCTGCTGCTGACGCTCTCTGGCCCATCCAGTCGCTGGCGTTTGCCGGCGCGGCGCCGCTGGCGGTGGTGATCGCGCTGGCGCTTGGGGCCGGCCTGGGCTTCACGCTGTTCGAGGTGTGGTGGGCGACCGCGCTGGTGCGCCACATCCCGGCCCAGGCGCTCTCGCGGGTGAGCGCCTATGACTGGATGGGGTCGCTGGCGCTGCTGCCGCTGGGCTTCGCCATCGCCGGCCCGCTGGCCGGCGCGCTGGGCGCGCGGACGGTGCTCGCCGTCGGCGCCGCGCGTCGCGCTGGCGATGCTCGCCCTGGCGCTCGTCCCGCGTCGCACGCGCCGCTCGACGCGGCGCCGGCGGGCTCAGCCGAGCAGCTCGCCGATGATGTCGCGGTAGAAGCCGGTGGCGAAGCCGAGATCGCGCACGTCGATCCGCTCGTCGGCGTTGTGCATGAGCGGCGCGGCCTCTAGCATCGTCTGGTGGCGCTGGGGGAAGAAGCCGTAGGCCACGCACTCGGGGAACGCGTCGCGAAACCAGCGTGAGTCCGAGAAGCCGGGCAGGATGACCGGCACCGTGCGCGGCGCCGGGATCGTTGTCGGCGATCCAGCGCTCGATCGCGGTCATCAGCGCGCTCTCGGGCGACGAGCCGTTGCCCACCACCTGCTCGGTGAACTCGATGCGCAGCTCGTCGGCCGGCTCGCCGAGCACCTGGGCGATGCGCCGCCGCACCGCGTCCTCGCCCAGCCCGGGCGGCACGCGGCAGTCGATCCGGATCTGCGCGCGCGACGGGATGACGTTGATCTTGCTCGAGGCGCTGGTCATCGTCGGGGTCAGCGTCACGCCGAACATCGGCTCCACCAGCGTGCGCAGCCGTGGCTCCTCGGCCTCGATCCGCGCCAGCGCGGCCGCGGGGTCCTCCGGGGTCCTCGCCCAGCCCGCGCAGCATCGCCGCGGGCGCCTCGGTGAGCTCGAAGCCCTCCGGCTGTTCGGCCAGCGCGGCGAGCACCGGGGCGAGCTTGAGCAGCGCGTTGTCGCCGGTGCGCGGCATCGAGGCGTGGCCGGCGGCCCCGAGGGCGGTGACGTTGAAGCGGAAGATCCCCTTCTCGGCGCAGCAGACGCCGTAGTGGCGCCGGCCGCCGTACTCGAACACCTCGCCGGCGCCCTCGTTGAGCAGGAAGTCGCAGCGGACCTTGTCGGGATGGGTCTCGGTCAGCCAGTGCGCGCCGACCTCGCCCCCGGTCTCCTCGTCGGCGACGAACACGAGCTTCAGCGCGCCCGCGCCGGGCGCCAGCCCGTGCCGGGCCAGGCCGGCGGCGGCCACCGCCTCGGCGGCGACCTGGTTCTTCATGTCCAGCGCGCCCCGGCCCCACAGGAAGCCGTCGGCCACTTCGCCCGACCACGGGTCGTGGCGCCACTCCGAGGCGTCGGCCAGCACCGTGTCGACGTGGCCGAGCAGGACCAGCACCGGCCCGCCCCTCGCCCTGGCCGCCGAGGGTCGCCACCAGGTTGGGGCGCTCCGGGTCGGCGGCGAGGATCTCGGTGTCAAAGCCGGCCTCGCTGAGGTAGCGCTCGAGGTGCTCGATCGCCGGCCGCTCGTTGCCGGGCGGGTTGACGGTGTCGAAGCGGATGAGCTCCTGGAGGAGCTCGGCGCTCTCGCGCTGGAGGTCGTCGGACGTCATCGTGCCGACCAGACTATCGGCGTAGGATGCGGCGCGGTGCCCGGCGCCTCCGACGACCTCACGCTCGCGCTGGAGCTGGCCGACGTCGCCGACGCGATCACGATGGCCCGCTTCCGCGCCGAGGACCTGGTGGTCGAGACCAAGCCCGACCTGACGCCGGTCTCCGAGGCCGACCGCGCGGTCGAGCAGGCGATGCGCGAGCGGCTGGCCGCCCGGCGGCCGCAGGACACGCGTGTTCGGCGAGGAGTACGGCGGGGACGGAGCGCCGACGGCGCCCCGCCGCCGGCGCTGGATCGTCGATCCGATCGACGGCACCAAGAGCTACGTGCGCGGGCATGCCCGTGTGGGCGACGCTGCTCGCGCTCGAGGAGGACGGCGAGATCGCCGTCGGCGTCGTCTCGGCGCCGGCGCTGGGCCGGCGCTGGTGGGCGGCGCGCGGCGACGGCGCCTTCACCGCCGACGTGCCGGCGGCGAGCCGCGCCGGCTGCGGGTCTCCGCCGTCCGCGAGCTCGGCGACGCCCAGCTGTGCTTCGGCGGCATGGAGGAGTGGCGCGCAGACCGGGCGGCTCGACGGCCTGCTGGAGCTGGCTCGCGCGTGCTGGCGCACCCGCGGCTACGGCGACTTCTGGCAGTACATGCTCGTCGCCGAGGGCGCCGCGGAGATCGCCGCTGGACCCGGCGGTGTCGCTGTGGGACCTGGCCGCGCCGATGGTCATCGTCCAGGAGGCCGGCGGCCGCTTCACCGACCTCGGCGGCAGCGCCACCGCCGCGGGCGGCCGAGGGGATCGGCTCAAACGGGCCTCGTGCATGAGGCGGCGCGCCGGATTCTCGCGGACTGACCGCCGGGGTGGGTGGGATCCGGGTCCCGTTGGATTCTCGGGGTCATGGAGCGATTGCTCGGCGTCCACGCGATGGCTTCGGCGTGGATGACCGACCTGCGCGGCGACGGGTTTACCGCCGAGCAGATCTCCCGGCGGGTCCGGCGCGGCGACGTGCTGCGGAACGCGCCGCTGATCATCGTGCCGTGCCTGGTCACCGACGCGGCCCACGAGTACCCGGACGAGCGGCGCAACCGGTCCGAGCAGGCCATGTTCACCGTGTCCATGGGCGCGGCGGTGCAGAACCTGCTGGTGGCGCTGGCCATCGACGGGCTCGGCTCGGCGTGGATCTCCAGCACGCTGTTCTGCCAGGAGGTCGCGGCGCGCGTGCTGGACCTGCCGCCCGGCTGGCGGCCGATGGGCGCGGTGGCGGTCGGGCATCCGGCCGAGCAGGCGCGCGCCCGGCCGCCGCGCGACCCGGGGGACTTCCTGCTCGTCCGGTGACCTGCTAGTCCGTTGATGCGGCCAGCAGCGGCAGGCCGGAGCGGACCGAGGCGCAGACGCCGTTGCTGGCCTGCGCCGCGGCCAGGCGTTCGGCCGGGACCTCGCCGTAGGTGGTGGTGCGCTGGCGCATCGGGCGGCCGAGCGGCTCGGCGATGGCCCGTAGCTGGCTGATGGTCTTGTACGAGCCGTGGTCGGCGCCGGCCATCCGGCTGATCGTCTCCTCCATGAGCGTGCCGCCCAGGTCGTTGACGCCGCCCTGCAGCACGTCACGGCACAGGTCGTCGCCGAGCTTGACCCAGGAGCACTGGATCGAGTCGATCGCCCCGTGCAGCAGCAGCCGGGACACGGCGTGCACGGCCCGGTTCTCCCGCCGGGTGGCCCCGGGCCGGGCCAGGCCGGCCAGGTAGATGGGGGCGTTCTCGTGGATGAACGGCAGCAGCACGAACTCGGTGAAGCCGCCGGTGCGCTCCTGGACCGAGCGGATCACCCGCAGGTGCCCGACCCAGTGCGCGGGGGTGTCGACGTGCCCGTACATCATCGTGGCCGAGGTGCGCAGGCCCAGTTCGTGGGCGGTGCTGATGACCTCGATCCAGACCGAGGCGGGCAGCTTGCCCTTGGTCAGCACCCAGCGCACGTCGTCGTCCAGGATCTCGGCCGCGGTGCCGGGCAGCGAGTCGACGCCCGCCTCCTTGGCCCGGATCAGCCACTCCCGGATGGGCAGGCCGGTGCGGGAGGCGCCGTTGATTACTTCCATGGGTGAGAACGCGTGTACGTGCATTTTGGGACTACGACGCTTGACTTCGGAAGCGATTTCGAAATATGCTGTTCCTGGCAGATCGGGATGGATGCCGCCCTGCATGCACACTTCGGTGGCACCGGCGTTCCACGCTTCGACGGCACGGTCGCCGATCTGCTTCAGCGAGAGGGTGTAGGCGTCGGCGTCGGTCCGGCGCTGGGCGAACGCGCAGAACCGGCAGCCGGTGTAGCAGACGTTGGTGAAATTGATGTTGCGGGTGACGACGTAGGTCACGTCGTCGCCGATGACCTCGCGGCGCAGCGCGTCGGCGATCCCGGCCAGCGCTTCGAGGTCGGGGCCGTCCGCGCCGAGCAGCGCGAGGGCCTGGGCGTCGGTGAGGGCGGCCGGGTCGCGTTCGGCCTGGCGCAGGGCGGCGGCGACCTCGCCGGGGGCGGCCAGCGCGGGAGCGCCCGGGGAGCCCAGCGCGGGAGCGCCCGAGGAGCCCAGCGCGGGAGCGCCCGGGAGGTGGCCGGACGGACGAGCCCCGGACCGTTCGGCTATCTCATCCCAGTCGCCGTAGACCTCGGCGAAGTCATCGCGCCGGTCATGAGTGCGGCCGGTGGTGTCGATGGTCACGTACAGGTCCGTGCGGCCGGAGCCGGTTGCTTCGGCCAGGCCACCGTCGGGTTCCTGCCAGGGCAGGCCGTGAGGCAGGGCGCCGTCCGCGGCCAGGCCGGTGGCCGGGTCGGCCAGCGCGGCCACGTGCCGGGCCACGCGCGGGTCCAGCCAGGGCTCGCGCAGGTAGGGCGGGTAGATGGTCAGCCGCTCGCGCAGCGTGAAGCCAGCCGCCGCGGTAAGGGCGGCGAGTTCGTCGATGGCCGGCCAGGGGCGTTCGGGGTTGACGTGGTCCGGGGTCAGCGGGGAGACGCCGCCCCAGTCGTCGATGCCGGCCCGCAGGATCAGGTGGTGCTGGTCGCCGACCAGGTTGGGGGGCGCCTGGATCCGGACCTTCGAGCCCAGGACCAGCCGGGTCACGGCGATGGTGGCGGCCAGGTCGTCGAGTTCGGCGTCCGGTGTGCTGCGCATCTTGGTGTCCGGCTTGGCCCGGAAGTTCTGCACGATGACTTCCTGGATGCCCTGGTAGGTGCGGGCCACCTTGCGGATGACGAAGATCGAGTCGGCGCGTTCGGCCAGGGTCTCGCCGATGCCGATCAGGATGCCGGTGGTGAACGGGACGTTGCAGCGGCCGGCGTCCTCCAGGACGCGCAGCCGGACGGCGGGATCCTTGTCCGGACTGCCGAAGTGGGGCTGGCCCTTCTCGGTGAACAACCGGGTGGAGGTGGTCTCGAGCATCATGCCCATGGAGGGGGCGACCGGCTTGAGGCGCTGGAAGTCCTGCCAGCTCAGCACGCCCGGGTTGAGGTGCGGCAGCAGGCCGGTCTCCTCCAGGACGCGGATGGCCATGGCCCGGACGTAGGACAGCGTGTCGTCGTAGCCGTGGGCGTCGAGCCAGTCCTGGGCTTTTTGCCAGCGGTCCTCGGGCCGGTCGCCCAGGGTGAACAGGGCTTCCTTACAGCCGAGTTCCGCGCCCTGGCGGGCGATGGCCAGGACCTCGTCGGGCTCCAGGTACAGGCTGTGCAGCTTGTGCGGCACGGTCGCGAACGTGCAGTACCCGCAGCGATCGCGGCACAGCCGGGTCAGCGGGATGAAGACCTTGCGCGAGTAGGTGATGATCCCGGGGCGCTGGGCGGCTTCGAGGCCGGCGTCGCGGGTGCGGCTCGCGTACTCCAGGAGCCGGTCCAGGTCGTCGCCGCGGGCGTGCAGCAGGATCGTGGCCTCGTCCACATCGAGCGGTTTGCCGTCCCGAGCCCGGGCTAGCGTCCGGCGCATGGCCGAGGTCGTGATCGTCCCGCCGAGATCGCTCATGCTGCACCCAACCGCTCCCGGTGCACAGATCTTCCCCGCCTCTTCCCCGCCTCTTCCCCGGCGGGTCAGGCGGAGCGGCCGTCGCGGTCGCCGGCGGCCAGGCCGTCGCGGTCGCCCGCCACGCGGAGCAGGACCGCGGCCCAGGTTCGGTAGGGGCGCCATCGTTCGGCCACGGTGGCGAGCTCGGTGCCGGTCAGCGGGCCGTGACCAGCCCGGTAGTAGTGCGCGGCGTAGTGGGGCAGCCTGGGTTCGGCGCGGGTGAGCACGTCAGCGACGCCCACCGCGCGCAGCAGGACCAGGCCGGCGTAGGTGGGCCCCATGCCGGGCAGGGTCTGGATGTCGGCCAGGGCGGCGTCGGGTGCCAGGCTGGCCAGCCTGGCCGGGTCCAGCTGCCCGGCCAGGGCGGCGTCGGCGATCGCGTGCAGCCGCGAGATCCGGACCGGGTCCAGACCGCTGAACGTGCGCACGTCGAGGAGTTGCGCGGGCGTGGGGAACGCGGCCAGCGGCTCCGAGCCATCCATGGTGAACAGCGTGCCGTGGGCCTCGGCGAGCCGGCGGCGGAGCGCGGCGGCCTGGGTGCGGTGACGGCGCTGGGCCAAGATCCCCCAGGCGGCCGCCTCATACGGGGAGTGGAACAGCACCGGCCGCAGGCCGGCGAAGCGGGCCTGCAGGGCGCCCAGGACCGGATCGCGCCGGCCGACGGCGAGCCAGCCGGGGCCGTCGTGATCCAGCGACAGGATGCGGCGGACCTGGGCCTGGACCTGCGCGACTGGGACGTCGCTGGCGTCGGCGCCGGTCAGGTCGGCGTGCAGGATGCCGTCGGGGTCCTGGGTCAGCCGGACGGCGACCTGGTGCTGCAGGTCGTCGGCCACGAACGCCATGCGTAGCTCCGCGCCGTCCGGCACCGCCCGTCCGGTGTGCGGGCCGAAGCCGAACGATGCCGCGGCACCCAGGTCGAACACGGTATCCGGGGTGATGGTGAAGCTGGTCATCGGGAATCTGCCTCCTGCAGCAGAGAGCGCAGCGCGGTGCGCAGCGGTCCGGGATCGACGGCGGCGAAGAACGTGACGTTGACCTCGCGGACCCGGGCCGCGCAGGCCCTGGTCAGCTCGGTTCCGGTGGCCGTGAGGGTGAGGGCGACGGCGCGGCTGTCCTGCGGGTGCGGGGTCCGGGCCAGCAGGCCGCGGGCGGCCAGGGTCCGCACCACCTGCGAGGTGGTGTTCACGTCCATCCGGGTGCGGCCGGCGACCTGGCGCTGGCTGAGCGGCGCGGCGGCACGGCGGCCGTGGCGCAGCAGGGTGACCAGGACGAAGAACTGCGCGGGGGTGACGCTGAGGTCCGACAGGCGGGCGGCGACCCGGTTGCGCCAGGCCTGCGTGGCCTGGACGAGCAGGTAGCCCAGGCCGCCGTCCCCGGTCTCGGCTGGCGGGGCGAGTTGGCCGTCTGGCAGGCCGGCGTCCCCTCGGCTCGATGCTACGTATACGTATTATCATAGTACGTATTAATTGTCGAGGTTTGGGCTGGCTGGATGCCGTGGGTGCGGGCTTGCGGCGCGAGTTTGGTGCGGGGCTTGTGCGCGGGTGGGATTCGGGCTAGGTGACGCGGACGCCGCGGGCGGTGGGTTGATGCGGTCCGGGAGTGGGCGCGGCGCGATCCGGCGGTGGCGCGGCGGGTGCTGCGGGTGGACAACCGGCGGATGGCGTATCTGCGCGGGCTGTTCGGGGTGCTGGGCAGCGACCAGGCCGACGTGGAGGCGCGATGCCTGCTGGCCCTGTCGCTGTGGATCGGCAACCACTTCCTGTCCTGGCCGCCGAGCACGGCGGATGTAGTCGCGCCGAGGTCCTGGAGCGGGCGGCCCGGCTGCTGGAAGGCTAGCCCGGACTCGTCGATCTGGAGACTGTCCGGGACCCGGGGCCAGGCTCAGCCGCGCTGGCTGACCTACGCTACGTGCGCGGATGCCCGACCCCTCCCCGCAACGATCACATCGCTCACCCCGTGATCACCAGCACCATTTGCGGGGAGCGTAGGGGCTTCGGGGAGGATCCGGTGCATCCCAGTACCCCGGATGCTCCCCGGAACCCGGATCCTCCCTGGAAATGGGGCAGCAGGGACGGGCGGGACTGTGGAGCACTCAACGAGCACGCCCGCGCGGGCCGGACGGCACCGAATTACATCCCAAGGGGTCGGACATTCCGCAAAGGCATCACATGGCTGTCCGGATCAACCCAACGGCCAGATATTCGCGCAAATGGGTCTTGTGCGGGCGCGGCTAGAAGGAGCGGTAGTCGCGGACGGACATTCGGGGGCCGCGGCGCGGGGGGGCGGTGCCGCCTAGCTCGACGAGGCGGGAGACGCGGTAGCGGTGGCCGGCGTAGGGGGCGAGCAGCTCGAGCATGCCGGCGTCGTCGGTGAGCTGGCGGGCCAGGGTCCAGCCGATGGTCTTGGGCAGGTGGTAGTCGCCGACGGAGATCGCGTCGGGGTCGCCGGCGGCGCGCTGGCGGATCTCGGCCGAGGTCCAGACGCCGATGCCGGGCAGGGAACGCAGGCGGCGGTCGGCTTCGGCCGAGTCGAGGTCCAGGGCTTCTTCCAGGCGGCTGGCGACATCGGCGGCGGTGATGATGGTGCGGGCCCGGACGCCTTCAACGCCGGCCCGGTGCCAGTCCCAGGACGGGACGCGGGCCCAGACCCGCGGGGGCGGGACGACCCGCATGCCCTGCGGGGCGGGGCCGGGGGCCGGGGTGCCGTGCTTGGCCAGCAGGATCTTCCAGGCGCGGTGGGCTTCCAGGCCGACCACCTTCTGCTCCAGGACCGCGGGGACCAGCGCCTCGAACAGCCGGCCGGTCCGGCCGACGCGCAGTCCGGGATAGCGCAGCACCAGCTCGCCGATGACGGCGTGGTGCGCGGTGAACCCGGACGGGTCGTCGTGCGCGCCGAGCTGAGCGGGCAGGGCGTCCAGCAGCCAGGCGGCGCCCGGGCCCCAGGCCTGGCCGATGACCAGGGGGTTACCGGACCCGCGGCAGGTGACGCGGAGGGTGCCGGGGCCTTCGGGGGTCAGCGAGGTGCGCCAGACGGCGCCCGCTTGGTCGACGTGATATGTGGGGTCGCGGCCGCCGTGGCGGTGCGGGGACAGGGTGAGCCGGACGTCGACGGCGAACGGGGCCTGCCACTCGCGGCGCAGGCCCGGGTCCGGCATGGGGGCAGCGGCGGCCGGGCCCGGGGGGGTGGAGTGGGTGGCGGTCACGGGGCGGGCAGCGGGGGTCGCGGTTATGCGTCGGTGGAGAAGCGGATTGAGGTGGGGTCTAGGCGGACGCCTGGCCAGACGCGGATGCCGTGGGCTAGTTCGTTGCCGGGGCCGATGTAGGCGCCGTCGCCGATCACGGCGTCGTTGAGGACGGCGCCGGGGGCGATGACGGCGCCGCGGCCGACGATCGAGTCGCGGACGGTGGCGTGCTCGCCGATCCGGGCGTCGTCGAACAGGACGCTGCCGGACACCACGGCGCCGGCGCCGATCGACGCGCCCGCACCGATGGTCGTGCCGCCGGACACCGACGCGTCCGGGGCGATCTCGGCGCCCGCGAGGCGCAGCATGGGCCCGTGCGGCCCGGGGAGCGCGGGGGCGGGCAGTTCGCCGAGGACCAGGTCACACGAGCCGCGCACGAAGGTCTGGGGGGTGCCGACGTCGATCCAGTAGGCCGACTCGGGGTAACCCATGACCAGCTGGCCGGATTCGATCAGGCCGGGGAACGTGTCCCGCTCGACCGAGACCCGGCGGCCGGCCGGGATCTGGTCGATGACCTCGCGCCGGAACACGTACAGCCGGCGTTGATCAGGTTGGTCACCGGGTTGGGCGTCTTCTCCAGGAATGCGGTCACCCGGCCGGTCTCGTCGATCGGGACCACGCCGAACCGGGACGGATCGTCGACCTCGACCAGGTGCAAGGTGACGGCGGCTTCGGTCTTGTCGTGCAGGTCGATCTGGGCCCGCAGGTCATGCCCGGACAGCACGTCGGAGTTGAACACCACGACCGGGTTGCCGGGACCGGCACCGCGCAGCGAGGCGGCGGCGTTGCGGATCCCGCCGCCGGTGTCCAGCGGAACGTCCTCCTGGACGTAGTTGATGGACAGCCCGAACGCCGAGCCGTCGCCGAACGACTCGGCGAACATGTCGGCCTTGTAGCAGGTGGCGAGCACCACGTGGGTGACGCCGCCGGCCGCGGCGCGGGCCAGCAGGTGGGCCAGGAACGGCACCCCCGCGGTCGGCAGCAAGGGCTTGGGCGCGGATAGGGTCAGCGGCCGGAGCCGGGTGCCCTGGCCACCGACCAGGACGATGGCCTCAAGTGGTTCACGCGGCATGAAAGGAGAGGTTACACCGCGTTGACGTCCGCAGCGGGCTGTTCAACAGCGCGCCGGTAGCAGGCCAGATGGGCTTCGGCCGAGGCGGCCCAGCTGAATTCCTGGGACCGGGCGTAGCCGGCGGCGCCCAGCGTCTCGCGCCGGCCGCCGTCGTCGAGCAGGGCGCGCAGCGAGTCGCGGATGCTGTCGGCGTCGGGCTCGGTGTAGGCCACCGCCTCGCCGCCCACCTCGGGCAGCGAGGTGCAATGGGTGGTCAGCACCGGCGCGCCGCAGGCCATAGCCTCCAGCACCGGCAGCCCGAAGCCCTCGCCCCGGCTCGGGAACGCCACCACCGTGGCCCCGCCGAGGAAGCCGGGCAGGTCGGAGAAGCGCAGGTAGCCGGGGCGGATCAGGCGCAGGTGGGGCGGCACGGTGGCCACCGCGGTGTCCACCTCCTCGCTCCAGCCGCCGCCGCCGCCCAGGACCAGCGCGGGCGGGTCGTTCAGGTCGGCCACCGCGCCGGCCCAGCCGGTGATCAGCGCGGCCACGTTCTTGCGCGGCTCGAGCATGCCGAGGAACGCGATGTACGGCTTGCCGTGCAGGCCCAGCCGGTTGGACACCTGGGTGGTCTGCTGCGGGTCCGGACGGTGGAACAGCCGGTGGTCCACGCCGTGGTAGGCAACGTCGATCTTGGTCGGGTCGGCGGCCAGGACGCGCTCCAGCTCGTCGCGGGTGGCCTTGGACGGCACGATGAGCCGGGCCGCGCGGCGGGCCGCGGTCCGGATCGCGGACTTGAAGAACATCGCGCTGACCGGGCTGTACAGCTCGGGCTCGGTGAAAGGGACAGGTTGCCGGCGAGCTCGTTGCGCCGATCGGCTATGTCCACCGCGGTGGTGGGCTCGGTCGCGCGCTCCTTGGGGTTGATCTGGATGACCCAGATCTCGTCCGGTTGCGCGTCAAGCAGCTCCCGGATCGGAGGGTTCTGTGAGAACAGGCCATCCCAATAGGTACCACCGTTCAGCGGCACGGAGCGAAACAGGGTCGGGATCGCCGCCGAAGCCAGGATGGTTTGCGCTGAGATCCTGTCGGCACGACTGTCGAAGGCTCGAAACTCGCCCGAAAGCACATCCACGGCGCCGATCAGCAACAGCGGCGGCTGCCCAGCGGGGTCGAGGTCGAGCCGGTCGAAGTCGATCCGCCGCTCGAGCATTCGTTTGAATGTTTCAGCCGCCTCGGCGGCGAACACGTTGTCATATGGGCTGATGGCCGGCGTGACGAAGAACTGCTGAAACTCGCCGGCCAGCATGGTGGTGGCGTTGAGCATCTGCTCGACCGGTGTGCTGGCGGAATTGTCAGCCCAGAATTCGTCGAGCAACCGCTCCGCGCTCGGCGGGTCGCCCTCGCGCAGCGCATACCACGCCAGAAGCGCACATATTGCTCCACCCGAGGTGCCGCTCAAGCCGACCACTTGATGGTCGGTCAGGGCGTCCTGGAAGAGCCGCTTGAGCACGCCCGCGGTAAACGCGGTGTGGCTTCCACCACCCTGGCAGGCGATCGCGACCCGTTTGCGCTGCTGGGTAGCCGTCACTCCGCCCCCCACCCTGGGTCGTTTGCGCTCATCCGAATGAGTGTGATTCTATGGCCGCGCGCCCTCCGGCCACCGACTGCGGGGGCGATGCGAGGAACGTTCAACCGGCCCGTTCGGCTGAGGCCAGGCCGCGCCGCGCGAACGCAACCATGAGCATCGCCAACGCGGTCAGCGCAATGAACGCGACCGCCACCTTGACCGGCGAGCCGGCCAGGAGGCCTCGACCGGCCTCGAGGACCGCGGTCACCGGGTTGACGCTGGCCACGTCATGGATCCAGCCGGTCAGCAACGACAGGGGCACGTACACGGGGGCCAGGAACAGGAGCACGAATACGGGCATCTGGATGAGCGCGCCGGCTTGTTCGGTGCGCAGGAACATCGCCAGCCCGCAGGCCCAGAGCGCGGCGACCAGGTTCATGACCACGCCGAGACCGACCAGGCCGAACAGCTGGACGCCGTTGCCGCCGACGTTCATGCCCGCGATCAGCGCGGCGATCGTGACCACGGTCCCGGTGAGCATCCACCGCAGCAGCGCGCCGACGGTGTAGCCGGCGATGATGCCGCTGCGCCGGGGGGCGCTCAAAAGCAGCCGCCGAGCGAAGCCCGAATCGAAGTCACGGGCGATGGCAAACCCGGTGAACACGCCGCCGAAAGCCGCCGACTGCAGGAATACGAACACGAACTGAAAGGCCGTGTAACCGGGCTGATAGTGGAAGTTGGGCACGTCGCTGATCCGTGACAGGCCCCCGGCGAAGGCGATCAGAAAGAACAGCGGGAACACGATCGAGGGCACGAGGACCGCCGGGTTGACGATGGTGTTGTGGATCGAACGCCAGGCGACGCCGCGGACGACGTTGAAAAAGCGCGTCATCTCCGGGCCAGCCTCGTCTTCATGGCGGATTGCGAGAGCACCAGCGCGATCACCAGGAGCGCGATCGAGAACCCGAAGCCCAGGGCCAGCGCCCGTGCATCCCAGCCGGTGATGACCAGGCTGCGAAGCGCCTCGAGCAGGTAGGAGACTGGGTTGTAGGTGGCCACGTCACGAAACCAGGTCGCCTTGATCAGGTTGCGCGGGAGGCTCGAGGAGCTGAGAAACAGCGTCACGAACAAGAGCGGGAAGATGGCCTGGACGGCCTCGCCGGTGCCGAACCGCAAGGCCAGCAGTCCGCCCAGGCTGGCGAAGGCGAACGAGATCAGGATCGAGAGGGCGAGGAGCACGAGCGCCCCGCCGACCCCGCTGGCGAACGAGACGCCCGTGGCCAGCCCGAAGAGCAGATACACGATCGCCTGAACGATGCCCAGTACGAGCGCGCCACCCAATTGCCCGACCAGCAGCGCCTCACCCCGCAGCGGCGTCATGGCCAGCCGGTTGAGAAAGCCGCTCTCGATGTCGCGGGCGAGATCGACGCCGGCCGTGATCGACACGAACATCGCCCCTTGGATGAAGGGCATCGCGATCAGGAAGTCGCGATAGTTGTCGGTCGGAAAGCCGGGGATGTGCGTGGCCGGGCTGAGCGCCGAGCCGTTGATCGCGAACAGGATCAACGGAAAGATCATCGGGAAGATCATCAGCGCGCGCTGGCGGACCGTGCGCAGCACCGCCCGCCGCGCCACGGCGAGCGTCTGCTCGGTGACTTTCCCCCCTAGAACTGCGCGCTCGGCGCGGGGCGCAGCGAAGCCCGTCTCAACGGCCACGTCGCCTCCGCCTGCGCCCCCGCGCTTCGGGGGGCGCTGTGGCCACGGCACCGTCTCCGGACCCCTCGAGTTTGTGGCCGGTCTTGGCCAAGAACACGTCGTCGAGCGAGGGCTGATGTAGCTGAAGGGTCTCGACGCGAAGCTCGGCGCGATCGAGAATGCGGACGATCTCGGCCAGCTCGGCCTCGCCGCCCGGCAGCTGCACGGTGACGCTGCCGCTACCGTTGCGTCGCATCTCGCCGAATCCGGACAGCAGCTCGCTCAGCCGGTCTCCGGCGTCCGGGTCGGTGGGCGTCACCTCGACGCTCGGACCGCCGATCTCGGCTTTGAGCGCGGCCGAGGTTCCCTCGGCGACGATCTGGCCGTGGTCGATGATCCCGATGCGATCCGCGAGAACGTCGGCCTCCTCGAGATATTGAGTGGTTAAGAACACCGTCATGCCCTCGTCATGGGCCAGCCGCGCCACCTCCTCCCACAAGGCCGTCCGGCTTTGCACGTCAAGACCGGTGGTCGGCTCGTCGAGGAACAGGATCCGCGGCGAGTGCACCAGCGCCAGGGCCAGGTCCAGGCGCCGCTTCATCCCGCCCGAGTAGCCCCCCACGCGCCGGTCGGCCGCCTCGACCAGCCCGACGCGCTCGAGCAGCGCCTGGGCGCGCCGGCGCCGCTCGGCGGCGGGCAGCCCCTGCAGCGTGGCCTGGAGGATCAGATGCTCGCGACCGGTGAGGATGGCGTCGAGGGCAGCCTCCTGCAACGCCGCCCCGATCGTCGCCCGCACCTGGGCGCCCTCACGCACGATGTCGTACCCACCGACACTGGCCCGCCCGCTGGTCGGTGGCAGCAGCGTCGTCAGCATCAACACGGTCGTCGACTTGCCGGCGCCGTTGGGGCCAAGAAACCCGTAGATCTCCCCCGGCGACACGGCCAGGTCGATCCCGTCCACGGCCCGCGGTCCGTTGCGAAACTCGCGGACCAGGTTCTCCACCTCGATGGCCGCCTGTCCGGTCATTTCGAGCAATTTAGCAAAAGCTTGAGGTTGTCAACGGTCGAGCTTCTCAATAGAATTTCTCCGATGCAGACGATCTCGGAGAGCCACCAGGCGGGGTCACCGGGGGCTGAAGCGTGGGCGCTGCTCCGCACCCTGTTTGGACACCAGCGACGGCGATTTCTCATCGCTGCCGCCGAGCTTGATCTGCACCCGGCCCAGGCGGGAGCGCTGCTGCAACTGGGCTCGCCACTGCCGATGAACGAACTTGCCGACCTTCTGGCCTGCGACAACTCTAACGTCACCGGGCTCATCGACCGGCTCGAGGCCAGGGGGCTCGTCACGCGCCAGCCGAGCGCCCACGACCGGCGCGTAAAGCATGTCGTCCTCACACCGGCCGGTCGACGGCTGCGCGAACAGATGCTCGATCGCGTCGAGCAACCCACGCGCGGCTTCCAGTGCCTATCCCCCGCCGAACAGCGTCAGTTGGGCGACCTCCTGCGTCAGGTGCTCAGAGAAGATCCCGCTCCATGATCTGGGTCGACGGCGGCGGTGGTCGCATCGGCGCTAGGCGATCCGGGCCGGCGCCGGGTTGGCGGCGGTGGTCGCATCGGCGCTAGGCGATCCGGGCCGGCGCCGGGTTGGCGGCGGGGCGATCGGGCAGCACGCACACCATCCCCTCGCTGAACCCGGCCGGGCCGATCCCGAAGGCGGCGTTGAACCGGTCGAGGTTGACGAGCGTCAGCAGGGCGGTGATCTCGACGAGCTGCTCGTCGCTGAAGTGATCCTTCATCCCGGCAAACAGCTCGTCGGTGACCTCGACCGGCGTCCGCATCACGGCCACCGTGTAGTCGAGGGCGAGCTTCTCGCGCTCGGTGAACAGCTCGCTGTGGCGGTAGCGCGGCAGCGCCAGCAGCTCCTGATCAGAGAAGCCGGAATTGCGGCAGATCTGCGAGCCGAGATCGACGCAGTACTCGCACCCGATCATCTGCGCGCCCTTGAGCTCGACCAGATACTTGAGCCGCTCGTCGACGGTGTTCCCCTTCCTCACCGCCTGCTGAAACCTGCCCATGCCGCTCATCATCTTCGGCTGGTGGGCCCAGATCTCCACCGGTTCGATCCCGGAGCGACCGCCCGCCGGTGCGCGCCCGGTCAGCTTGGTCATCCCCTTGCGCATGAACCAGTAGATGAGCTTGACCTTGAGGCCGGCGTCAGCCGGCTGGACTCCTGTGATGCGTGCCATCGGGCACCTCCTGTCACGTAGGCGGGGGTTCAGGGGTCTATGCGGTATGACCCGCGAGACCTGGAGGGTGTGACAGCGATGGACGAACTCGAGCTGGCCAACCGGTTCGACCGCCAGCGACCCCAGCTGCGCGCGGTCGCCTACCGGATCCTCGGCTCGTTGAGCGAGGCCGACGACGCCGTGCAGGAGGCGTGGCTGCGACTGCGCCGGACCGACGCCGAGCAGATAGACAGCCTCGAGCGGTGGCTGACGACGGTCGTGGCTCGGATCTGCCTGAACATGCTCCGGTCCCGCCGGACCCGCGGCGAGCAGCCGCTCGACGGCTTTTTGCCGGAACCGATCATCGACGACCCGGCGAGCGGGACCGATCCCGAGCACGAGGCGTTGCTGGCCGACTCGGTCGGGATCGCGCTCCAGGTCGTGCTGGACACGCTCCGGCCGGCCGAGCGTCTCGCCTTCGTCCTGCACGACATGTTCGCGGTCCCGTTCGACGAGATCGCGGCGATGGTCGACCGCTCCCCGGAGGCGACCCGCCAGCTGGCCAGCCGCGCCCGTCGCCGTGTGCGCCAGGCAGCGCCGCCGCCGGATCCCGACCTGACCCGCCAACGAGCGGTCGTCGACGCCTACTTCGCCGCCGCCCGGGAGGGCGACCTCGAGGCCCTGGTGGCGGTGCTCGACCCTGACGTCGTGCTCCGCGCCCACCGGCGTGACGGCGACCCGCTCGAGCTGCACGGGGCCGGGCGGGTCGCGCGCGGGGCGATGTCGGCTCGACGCTTCGCTCCCTACGTTCGCCCCGCGCTGGTCAACGGCGCCGCCGGCGCGGTCGCCTTTGACGGCGAGCGGCCGTTCGCCGTGCTGGCGTTTACGGTCGTGGGCGACCGGGCGGTGGCGATCGACGTGTTCAACGACCCCGAGCTGGTCGCCCAGCTCGACATCCGCGGGATCACCCCGGTGAGCGGCAGCTAAGGGGCCTCCCCGAACCGCTCAGCGATTTCAGCGTCGATGCCGACCATCCCGACGTCGTAGGTGATCACACGGCGCGTGCGCAAGTCTTCGCGCAACTTGGCGAAAAGAACCTACGATGCCTCGTAGTCTCAAGCAGCCGGGCTCAGCCCGAGCGCGGCGCCGACCAGCTGGCCGACGTGCGCGACACCAGGTGGGCGGCGATGGCCACGGCGACGATGATCCCCAGGCCAAACAAGAGCGCGGCCACGACCCCCAGGTTGAGGATGAGCACCGTCCCGGACGTGGCGCCAGCGGCGAAGGCGAGCAGGGCCAGGCCGCGTCGCAACAGCTTCGGATCGCTCCAGCCGCTCCGGCGCTCGGTGAGTGCGCCGGTGATGGTCATGGTCAGGACCACCGTCAGCAGGTCAGGAACCTTGAGATAGCGGATGGCGGCGAGCTGACACCCCATCGACATCGCCAGCAGAACGACCATGGTGTCGCGAGCGCCGACAGGAAGGCGAGGGCCGGTGAGAATCGCGACGACGGTGACCGTGCCCGCCAGCCACAGCTTGACCGCCACCACGTTGCGCAAGGCCCGCCCCCCGGTGATGAATGCTCCGCGTCGGCTCGCAGCGGCCGACAGCCGGATCAGTGACACGGCCAGGAAGGCTCTTATCGGCGCCCGAGACATTCTTGGCCCGCGGCGCGGTAAGACCGGCGCCCTACTCGCCACTCATCCGAACGTCACATCACCGGCAATGGACCCATGCGCCTTCCCTGATCCCAGGCGCGACCGGACGCGTCGCCCGGTGGCGCCGGCTCGCCCGCGATTAGTATCACCACCGTGGGCGGCGAGCCGACCCCCACTGCGCGGTCCGCACCCGACGCCGACTCGAAACGGTGGGTCGAGCAGCTGCGGGCCGGACATCCGCGACGCGACCAGGCTCTGGCCAAGCTCCACGACGTGCTGCTCCGGGTGGCCTTTCATGAGCTGTCGCGACGTCGTGGCCAGCTCCGGTCAGTCACCGGCCCCGAATTTCAGGATCTCGCCCAGCAGGCCGCCGATGACGCGCTGATGAACGTCCTGGCCAAGCTCGACGAGTTCCGGGGGCTGAGCCGCTTCACCACCTGGGCCTACAAGTTCGTCATGTTCGAGGTCTCGGGCAAGGTCGCGCGCCACGCTTGGCGCCGCCAGCCGCCCAGTCGGCAGGAGCTCGTCTTCGAGCAGCTGCCCGACTCCCTGGCGCCCCGGCCCGGGGAACGGATCGAACAGCAAGAGCAGCTCGAGGCCCTGTCAGTGGCGATCGGCGAGCTGACCGAGCGCCAGCGCGAAGTGTTCGTGGCCATCGCGCTCAACGACCTTCCCATCGACCTGCTGGCGATCCAGCTCGACACCAACCGCAACGCGATCTACAAGAACCTGTTCGACGCCCGACGTAACCTGCGCGCCAGCCTGGCCGCCGCCGGTCACCCTGTGCCCGAGAGGGACGCCGCCTGATGCCCGACGATCGTCGCCTCTACGAGCTGCTGAGAGCCCAGGACGGAGACGCGGGGTGCACCGCGGGCGAGGACATCCTCGACGCCTACGTCGAGCTTGAGCTCGCCGGGACCGACCCCGCGCGCATTTACCCGCGCACGGCGATCCATCTCGAGAGCTGCCCAGGCTGCCGGGCCGATCACGACGGGCTGCTCGAAGCCGCGCGCCGGTTCGGCGATGTCAAGGCCGAGTGAACGGCTTAAGCACGATCTGGCGGTAAGACGCGGCCGCGCCCGCGCACTATCCCCGGCGACCAACACCACCGGCGCGCACCGGTGTGAGCCACCCGAAAGAGGACTCGCATGTTCACCCGCCACCTCATCGCCAGCTCTCAGGCCGCCTCTGGCGTCGTTGGACGGCTGCTCTCGGTCAACGTTGGGCGACCCCGCGACGTCGAATGGGAGGGCAAGACGGTCCGGACCTCGATCTGGAAAGAGCCTGTCGATGGCCCGGTCATGGTGCGCCAGATCAACATCGACGGCGATGACCAGGCCGATCGAGCCGCCCACGGCGGCGAGCACCGCGCGGTGTTCGTGTATCAGATCGAGTCCTACCGATACTGGGAGCAGCAGTTACACCGCCACGACTTCAGCTACGGCCAGTTTGGAGAGAACCTCACCGTCGAAGGCCTGGCCGACGATCAGGTGTGCATCGGTGATCGCTACCGCATCGGCCAGGCGACGTTCGAGGTCACCCAGCCGCGCGTGACCTGCTTCCGGGTGGGAATCCGCCTTCGGGAGCCGAGAATGCCGGCGCTGCTCGTCGCTCACCACCGGCCGGGTTTCTACTTCCGGGTGCTCGAGGAAGGCCTGGTGCAAGCGGGCGACGAGATCACCCGCATCAAGGCCGGTGAGGAGCAACTGTCGGTGGCTGAGATCGACGGGCTTCTGTACCTGCCCAACCGTTCGCGCCGCGGTCTCGAGCGGGCGCTGGGGATACCGGCGCTCAGCCAGGGCTGGCACGGATCGTTCAAGTCACTGCTCGAGCAAGCCGAGCACAAACAGTCGCAAGCGGCCGCGGCCTGGGAAGGGTTTCAGCCACTCAAAGTAGGCTCGATCAAACGCGAGAGCAGCTCGATCGTCTCCTTTCGATTGACGCGCAGCGATGACACCCCGATCGAGTCGGCGCGCGCGGGCCAATACCTGACCGTCCGACTGCGACCCCAGGGGCCAGACCAGCCGCCGGTGATCCGCAGCTACTCCCTGTCGTCGAGCGCCGACCAGGACGGGTACCGCATCAGCGTCAAGCTCGAACCTGACGGCGCCGGCAGCGAGTTTCTGCACACGCGCGTGCATGAAGGGGACGTAATCGACGTGGCCGCCCCGCGGGGCAGCTTCGCGCTTCGCGACCAGGAACGTCCCGTCGTGCTGATCAGCGCCGGCATCGGCGCCACGCCTGTGCTGGCCATGCTGCGGGAGCTCGCAGCCGGGCGCAGCACGCGCGAGGTGTGGTGGCTGCACGGAGCCCGGAACAGCCACGAGCACGCCTTCGGTCCGGAGGTCGACGAACTTCTGGCCGCCCTGAGCCATGCCCACCGGATCGTCGCCTACAGCCGCCCCATGCCCGGCGACGCTCCCGGAGCTGCGTTTGACACGATCGGCAGGCTCAGCATCGAGACAATCGAGGCCGCGCAGATCCCGGTCGATTCCGACTATTACCTGTGCGGACCCGACGCCTTCATGGGAACGCTGTCGGCCGCCCTCACCGCCCGGGGCGTGCCCCCCGAACAAGTCGCGACGGAAACCTTCGGCGCCTTGCCGGTCATCGCCCCCGGCCTGGCGGGGAGCGACCGACGAGCGCCTCACCAACCCGACGGGCCTTCCGGTCAAGGTCCTTCGGTCACCTTCGCGCGCAGCAACCTGACCGTCCCCTGGGGCCCCGGCTACTCGAGCCTGCTCGAGCTCGCCGAGGCCTGCGATGTCCCGGCAAGCTTCGGCTGCCGCACCGGCGTCTGCCACTACTGCGAGTCCGGACTCCTGACTGGCGAGGTCACCTACCGAACGCAACCGCTGGAACCGCCCGCGGACGGCCGCGTCCTGGTCTGCTGCTCGCAACCGATCAAAGACGTGACGCTCGAGCTCTAAGTAAGCGTCCTGGCGAGCAGGGGATCGGGCCGTCGGCCGTGCGACGATTGCCGGCATGGGTCATGTGGTGGTTTCCCGGGTCGCTTACGCTCACCCGGGCGGGGAGTTGCTGTTCTCAGAGGTGTCGTTTCGCGTCTCGCCGGGCGAGCACGCCGGCCTGGTCGGAGTCAATGGGGTCGGCAAGACCACCCTGTTGAAGATGCTCAGCGGTGCCTTGAGCCCCGACGACGGCGAGGTCTCGGTAGGTGGGATCGCGGGCTACATGTCTCAGGATGTGGGCGTTGCCGACGGGGCGGTAAGCGTGCGCGGGTTGTTGCTCTCGCTGGCCCCCAGGGCGGTTCGCCTAGCCGGGGAGCAGGTGCTGGAGTACGAGTCGCAGCTGGCGCGAGGTGACGCGGCCGCCGGTATGAAGCTGGGCGCGGCGATCGCGGACTGGTCGGCGCTGGGCGGCTATGAGCTCGAGGGACAGTGGGACGCCGCGTGCCGACGGATCATCCGCACGTCCTTTGCCGAGCTCGCCGACCGGCCGGCGGTCACGCTCTCAGGCGGTGAGCGCAAGCGTCTTGTGCTGGACGTGCTGTTTGCCTCAGACGCAGACGTGCTGTTGCTCGACGAGCCTGACAACTTCCTCGACGTGCCGGCCAAGCTGGCGCTGGAGCGCCAGATCCGGGCCTCGAAGAAGACCGTGTTGCTGATCTCCCACGATCGCGAGGTGCTAGCCGCCGCGGTGCGGGCGATCGTCACCTTGGAGGGGAACGGGGCCTGGGTGCACGGCGGCTCATACGCAACCTACCCGCGTGCGCGCGAGGAGCGTCAGCGACGGCTTGGCGACGCGGTCAAGCGATGGCAGGATGAGGAGCGCCGCCTGTTCAGGCTGATGAAGACCTTCAAGGAGCGCGCGCGCTACGCCAGTGACTGGGCCAAGAGAGCTGATGCCGCCGAGACGCGATGGCGGCGCTTCCGAGACGCCGGCCCGCCCCCCTCTCCCGTGGTTGACGCGCCGATCACCGTGCGCATGCGCGGGAGCGACTCCGCGCGGCGGGTGCTTGACCTCCGCTCGCTGGGCGTCGCCGATCTGGTGGCGCCGTTTTCGGAGGAGGTCCATTTCGGCGAGCGAGTGGGCATGATCGGTCCCAACGGCTCCGGGAAAAGCGAGCTCGTGCGCGTCCTGGCCGGCCTGCGGGAGCCCGACTTCGGTGAGCTCGTGGTCGGTCCGCGGGTCTCGACCGGCCTGTTCACGCAGCTTCAGGTACGCGACGATCTCACCGGACAGGTCGTGCTCGACGTTGTCCTCGAGCGCGTGCGGGGAGGCGGTCTGCAAGCGGCGATGGGAGCCCTGGCTCGCTACGGGCTGGCCGAAGCCGCCCGGCGCTCTTATGACGTGTTGAGCGGGGGCGAGAAAGCCCGACTCGAGGTACTCATACTCGAGCTCGAGGGACACAATTTGCTGCTGCTGGACGAGCCCACCGACAATCTCGATATCGACTCCTCCGAAGCGCTCGAGAAGGCGCTGCGGACGTTCGAGGGAACCGTCGTCGCGGTCTCTCACGACCGCGCTTTCCTGCGCACGATGGATCGCTTCTTGATGGTGCTACACGACGGCGCGGTGCTCTCGCTGCCCGCCTACGAGGCTGCCCTCGAAGCGCTCGTCAACCCTTCACAGGCCAACCATGTGCGGCTGGCGAAGGTCCTGTGACGCGCCGAGCCGGTTCCGAGCGCGGGCTAAACCAACGGGCTAAAAAGGAACGAGCGTGGCTTTTTCGCACCACCCCGCTCGTTGGTGGGGTAGAGGACCATGGCCTGCGATCACTCCGGCACCCACAGCGGTGCGACGCGCTACAGCCGTCAGGCGGCCCAGCTGCGGCTCGTGTTGGTGTGCGATCAGTGCGGCGCGGAACGCACCGTGCTCGGCAAGCTCGACTACAGCCCGGACCCGCAATCCTCAGCGCGACCCGAGACGATCCTGCCGGTCCCCGACGGACGATCGAGCGCGACCGGCGCGTCCGCGGCCTGACGGGCGCCCGAGGGCGCAGAGCCGTGTCGCCCCCGGCGTGGGGGTCGGGGCGGCGCGGCCAGTCAAAGGAGAGCGGATAGAGTCCGCGCATCCGAGTTCTCGTCGCGACAGCCATCGCGGTAGTCGTATTGGCGGGATGTGCTCTCAGCCGATCCGGGCGCCACGCCGCGACGACGACCTCCCACTCGACGCCGGCGTCGGCGTCGGTATCAGCGTCGACATCGACATCGCTTCAACCGGGTCACCCCCAGGTGATCGAGCCGGTCGCGGGTCAACTGCCCGCCAAACGGGTAAAGCCGGCTGCGGACGGGCCCAGGACCGCCGAGCCGCCGCGAACGCCGAGCCTCGATCAGCCGGCCACAATCACGCGGGCGCCGGCCAAGGGCGCCCCCACCGATGCACAGGTCCGGGCCGCGGTCGCGAGCTTTCAGGCCGCAGTGGCCCGTTATCACCTCAACCGCCTTCATTTCTCGAACTCGCTGCTGAATCCCGATCTGCTCCCGCCGGGTCAGTACAACATCAGCATCGCGTCGGTGTTCACTGCCTACGGCCACGGGGTGGCCTGCGGAGGGATCTTGCACGTGGCCACGCTGGGCGTGGCCAACAAGACCCTGCCCTGTGGAACTCAGGTCATCTTCCGCTACGGTAACCGCGCCATCGAGGTACCGGTGATCGACCGCGGGCCCTATATCGCCGGCCGTGAGTGGGATCTCACCGGAGCCACCGCCGAGGCCCTTCGCTTCCCGGGCCTGGGGGCCATCAGCTGGCGGCTGGCACCCTGAGCATAAGGCGCGAACGCAACTCAAGCGCCCGCGACCGCCGGCGTGGCCAAAATGCGTTCAGCACCGTCATCCGATTGCCGCCGACATGCGTCGCTGGGACACTTGCCCGGTGACGACGCCGCTCTCGACCGACGCTCTGCTCCTCGGGATCGGCTTGGTCGTGGTCCTGGCCGTCGGAGCACAGCTTGTCTCCAGGCTCCTGCGGCTGCCGGCGATCGTCGTCCTGCTGCCGGTCGGGTTTGTCGCCGGCATCGTCACCAAGGACGTGCAGCCCGGCAGCCTGCTGGGAACGTTGTACCAACCGTTTGTGTCAGTCGCGGTCGGGGTGATCCTGTTCGAGGCGGGGACCAGGCTGTCGTTTCGCGACGTGTCACCGAGGATCCGCCCTTCGGTGCTGCGCTTGGTGTCAGTGGGCATGGTGCTGACGTGGCTGGCCGTCACCGGGGCCGTGGCGCTGCTGTTCGGCGGCCTGGGCCCCGGTCTGCCGTTCATGATCGGGGCAATCCTGGTCGTCTCCGGCCCGACCGTGGTGCTGCCGCTGCTGGCCTACATCCGTCCGGCGCGGGATGTTCGTTCGGCGCTGAAATGGGAGGGCATACTGATCGACCCGCTCGGCGCGCTGCTCGCGGTGGTCGTGTTCCAGGTGGTGCGGACCGGAGGTTCGAGCGGCTGGCGCCCCGGGGAGATGCTGGTGAGCGTGCTCGTGGGGGCGATCGTCGGTGCCGTCGGTGCCGGCTTGCTGTGGCTGCTGCTTCGCCAGGTCCAGCGGCTCGCGCCCCGGCAGGTCGTCGCGGTGACGCTGGCCCTCACCGTGGGTGCACTGGTGGGCGCCGATCTGATCCGCGACGACACCGGGTTCGTGGCCACGCTGCTGATGGGCGTATTCCTCGCCAACCAGCGCTCGATTGAGGTGGCGCCCACGGTCGAGTTTCACGAGACCCTGGTGCAGCTGCTGGTCGGCGTTCTGTTCGTGATGATCGCCGCCTCGGTCTCGCCCAGCGACGTCAGCCACGTGCTGGCCGGATCGCTCGGGCTGCTGGCCATCATGATCCTGGTGATTCGTCCGGCGGTCGTGGCGCTGGCTACCTGGCGCTCGAGCCTGGACGCGCGCGAGCGGGCGTTCATCGCCTGGATGGCACCGCGCGGGATCGTGGCCGGCGCGACCGCATCCGCATTCGGGCTGGAGCTCGCCAGCGTTGGCATCGGCGGAGCGGGCAAGGTGCTGCCGATCGTGTTCGTGGCCATCTTCGGCACCGTCGTGGTCTACGGACTCACCGGCATGCCGCTCGCGCGAGCGCTGAAGGTGGCCGGTGAGAAAGGGACGCTGGTGCTGATCATCGGGGGCCACGAGCTCGCTCGCGCGATCGGCAGCGCGCTGAGAGACGCCGGCGTGGGCGTGCGCCTATGGGCGGGGCCGGCGAACCAGCCGGCGGCGCGCGCCGCCGGCCTCGACGCCGACCGCGGGCGGATACTGGTGGACTCGCTCAATCGCGAGGCGGAGCTCGAGGAGGTCACCGATGCCCTGCTGCTGTCGCGCAGCGACGACTTCAACGCGCTCGCCGCGGCCCAGCTGCGCGGCGATCTCGGGCACGGCCACGTGTATCGGCTCGCGCCCGACCCAGACGAGCCGGATCTGCTGCCGCCCGCCGCCGCGGCCGAGATCCTCGGCCGGGAGGGACTGACCCTCCCCGTGCTCAGCAGGCGGCTCGCCGACGGCGCGCGGTTCGTGACCACAACCGTTGACGGGAGCGACGGAGTCGAGCTCAGGCGCGGGGGCTCCCTGCTGTTCGTCGTCGGCGCGAACGGGGGCTTGCGCGCCGCCACCGACCACCACCGCCCCCCGGTTCACCAGGGCGACACCGTGATCGCGCTCGTGGCCAGCGACGCGACACCCTGATACGTGGCCCACACAAAAGAGAGGAGGACTCAGATGGCCGAGCTTCCCGCGCCGTCAGACGGGATCGCGCTCACCCACTTCGTGGTCTCCGACGACGTCGAGCGCTCGACTCGCTTCTACACCAGCGTGCTCGGCGGCGAGATCGTGCGTAGCGGTGAGCCGACGATCGTGGCCCTGGCCAACAGCTGGGTGATCATCAACGTCGGCGGCGGTCCGACCGAGGACAAGCCGACGGTGATCCTGGAGGCTCCCCGCGAGCTCAACCGGGTCAGCAGCTTTCTCAACATCCGCGTCTCAGACATCGCGACGATCTACAAAGAGTGGAGCGCGCGGGGGGCCGAGTTCCTGACACCGCCGGTCACGCACGAACACGAGCTGCGCTGTTATCTGCGCGACCCCGACGGACACCTGATCGAGGTAGGTCAGACCACAGCGCCGTAAGGAACGCCAAACCGGCGTGCTTGTCGGGCTGCCGGGACTCATCGATACTGTGGGCGTGGGTCAGCAGGTCGCCGCCAAGACCTTCAGCCGGGAAGATCGCCAGCGCTACCGGCGGAAGGTCCGGGCCAGCCTCGACGTGTTCGCCCGGATGCTGTCCGAGGCACGCTTCCATCCCGAGCGCCGATCATTCGGCCTGGAGATCGAGCTCAACCTCACCGACGACGCCGGTCAGCCGGCGCTGGTCAACGCGGCCGCACTGGAGGCGATCGCCGACCCGAGCTTCCAGACCGAGCTCGGGCAGTTCAATCTCGAGATCAACATCCCGCCGCGGCTGCTGGAGGGCGGTGTCTTCTCCCAGCTCGAGCGAGACGCGCGCGCGAGCCTCAACGACGCCGAGCATCGGGCACGGACGGTTGGCGCGCACATGATGATCATCGGGATCCTCCCTACGGTCGGACCCGAGCATCTACGGGCCGAGGCGTTCAGCGCCAACCCTCGCTACGCGCTGCTCAACGAGCAGATCTTCGCCGCCCGCGGTGAGGATCTCGAGATTTCGATCGCCGGCGTCGAGAGGCTGTCCACGCTGGCCGACACGATTGCCCCCGAAGCGGCGTGCACGAGCGTTCAGCTTCATCAACAGATTGACCCCGAGCGCTTTGCTCGCTACTGGAACGCCGCTCAGGCGATCGCGGGCGTTCAGGTTGCCGTGGCCGCGAACTCTCCGTTCTTCTGCGGCAAGGAGCTGTGGCGAGAGACGCGGATCGCGCTCTTCGAGCAGGCCACCGATACCCGCCCCGAGGAGCTCAAGGCCCAAGGTGTACGGCCACGGGTCTGGTTCGGCGAGCGCTGGATCACCTCGATCTTTGATCTGTTCGAGGAGAACGTGCAGTTCTTCCCGGCCTTGCTGCCGGTGTGCGAGGAGGAGGATCCACTGGCGACGCTCGAGCGCGGCGACATCCCCAGCCTTGCCGAGCTGCGGCTCCACAACGGCACGATCTACCGCTGGAACCGTCCGATCTATGACGTCGTGCGCGGCGAGCCTCACCTCCGGGTCGAAAACCGCGTTCTCCCCGCCGGGCCGACCGTTGTCGACATTCTCGCCAACGCCGCGTTCTACTACGGGCTACTGCGCGTGCTCTCCGACGAGGAGCGGCCGCTGTGGTCGCAGATGTCGTTCTCGGCCGCCGAGGAGAACTTCCACGTGGGCGCGCGCGACGGCATCGAGGCCCGGATCTATTGGCCCGGCCTGGGCGAGGTACCGGCTGCCGAACTGGTGCTCAGGCGCCTGCTGCCGCTCGCGCACGAGGGACTTGAGCGGTGGGGAGTCGATTCGGGCGACGCCGATCGCCTGCTCGCGGTCATCGAGCGCCGGTGCGTGAAACTGCGCAACGGCGCCGCCTGGCAGAGCGAGTTCTTCCACCGCCTGTACACCGACAAGAAGCTCGACAAGCAGCAAGCCCTGCGCGAGATGACCAAGCGCTACCGCGAGTACATGCACAGCAACGATCCGGTCCACGACTGGCCGCTTGACTGACAGGACTTGCGTCCGCGGGGGTGATTCGGCAAGGTTCACCTCATGGGGTGCGTCCTACGTCGTTTGCCGCTGGCCTGCCTCGCGCCGGTGGCGGTGGCACTGTCACTGCTGTTCGCTGCCCCGGGCGAGGCCGCACCGCGTGCCACCGCCGGCACCGTGCAGCGCGGTCTCGAGCGCCTGGTGGCGGCTCCCGGCGGTCCCGTGGGCGCGATCGCCACCCTGTATCGCAACGGGCATCTGACCGTCATGCGCGCGGGCCGGGCCAACGCAGCCCGACCGGGCGCACCGCGCGGCAACGACCACATGCGAATCGCCAGCATCGCCAAAGCGTTCAACGGCGCGGTTACGCTGCACCTCGTGCAGCAAGGCAGACTCCGGCTAGGTCAGACAATCGGCCAGCTACTGCCCGGCATGCCGCGCCGGTGGTCTCAGGTCACCGTGCGCGAGATGCTCAACCATACGAGCGGCCTGCCTGACTACACCGAGTCCAAGGGATTTGTCAGGCAGGCAACGAACAACCCGCACGGGTTTGTCTCGCCCAGGACCGTGATCAGCTGGGTGCGCCACCAGAGACTCGTATTCCCACCGGGCTCGGGATACCGGTATTCCAACACTGACAACATCGTCGTCGGCCTGATCGACAGAAGAGTGGCGCACCGCTCGTACGCAGACCTTCTCCAGAGGATCGTCTTTCGGCCGGCGCGGCTGACGCAGACCACCTTCCCGATTCGACGGATCTCGCTCCCGTCACCGTTCCTCCATGGCTATGCCGTGGCCGCCGGCGAGAAGCCCCACGACGTGACCACGCTGCTGAGCCCGAGCGGAGCCTGGGCGTCGGGGGCGATCGTTTCCACCCCGGCGGATCTGGGCGCCTTCATCCGCGCCGATCTCGCGGGGCGGTTCTTCGGTCTGGCGCAGCGGCGCCAGCAGTTTCGGTTCGTCCGGGGGTCCTCCTCACCGGCCGGCCCGGGCACGAACTCGGCCGGCCTGGCCATCTTTCGCTACCAGACCCGCTGCGGGACCGTCTATGGCCACACCGGCGACTTCCCCGGCTACGTGCAGTGGGCGGCCGCCACCGCCAACGGCCGGCGCTCGATCACGACCTCGTTGAACATCGCGGCTCCGAAGGGAGCGCTGTTGCGCCAGCTGCGGTCTGTGCAGGCCTCGGCGGTGTGTGCGCTGCTCGAGAAGTGACGCTGGCCGGTGGCCAGGCACAATGCCTTTGAGGTATGGGCTTGGAGAACCACCTCACGGACAGGCAGCGACCCGAGCCGCGAGCCGGCCAGGTGGTGCTGGCGCCGGCCGACGCCGAGCTCGCACCCTCCGAGCAGTTCGCAGGCATCTATCGCCTGAGCGATCCGGCGCTGTCCGAGCTCAGCCTCGAGGAGCTCCTCGATGAGCTGCTGGTGCGGATTCGAGACGCCCTGTCGGTCGATACGGTGGCCATTCTGCTGCTCGACGAAGAGTCCCATCAGCTGGTGGCCCGGGCCGCCAAGGGAATCGAGGAGGAGGTCGAGCAAGGCGTCCGGATCCCGATCGGGCAGGGGTTTGCCGGACGCATCGCCGCCGAGCGCGTGGCCATCTTCATCGCCGATGTCGATCACGCCGACATCCTGAATCCGATCCTGCGGGAGAAACGCATCCGCTCGCTGCTGGGAATACCGCTGGTCGTCGAGGGCGACCTGATCGGAGTGCTCCACGTCGGTTCTCTCAAACCCCGGACGTTCGGACAGAAAGACCTCGCGGTGCTGCAGGTGGCGGCGGCCCGAGCGGGACCAGGGATCGAGCGGGCGCGCTTGTTCTCCGCGCTCGAGCGCGAGCACCGCGTGGCCATGCTGCTCCAGCGCAGCCTGCTGCCAAAGCGGCTGCCGCACGTCCTCGGCGTCTCGGCGGCCGCGCGCTATCTCCCGGCCAGCGACGAGGTGGGGGGCGATTGGTATGACGTGTTCGAGCTTCCGCGCGGACGGCTGGGGATCGCCATCGGTGACGTCGTCGGCCACGGGCTGAGGGCCGCAGCGCTGATGGGGCAGCTGCGCACGGCTCTGCACGCTTACGCTGTCGAGGGTCACGGGCCGGCGCGGACGCTCGAGCTCGTCGACCGCTTCGTGCAGGCGATGCCCGACGAGGCGATGGCGACGGCCGCCTACGGGGTCCTGGATCCCGAAAAAGGCACGGTCTGCCTGGCCAGCGCGGGGCATCTGCCTCCGATCGTCATCGGCGGTGGTGTGGCCCGGATCGTCGACATCGCGCCCGCCACCCCGCTGGGAGCTTTTCCCTATGGCAACTACCCGGAGGACGAGCTGTCGCTGGCTCCCGGCCAAACCCTGATCTTCTACACCGACGGGCTCGTGGAGCGTCCCGAGGTGCCGCTCGAGCTGAGCATCAACGAGCTGGTCGACGTGGTGCGCGCCGCCGGCTCGGCCGAGGAGGCGTGTCGACTGGCCGTCGAGGAACTCGTCCCCTACGAAGGCTTGCGCGACGACGTCGCGATCGTGGCCATGCAGAATGGCGAGGTTCCAACCGAGCTGGGCATGCGTCTGCGTGCCGATCCGCGGGTACTCGCCGACGTTCGGCGGGCCCTTCGGCGCTGGTTGCGGCACCGTGGGGTCGGCGACCGGGAATGCAGCGAGATCACGCTCGCGGTGAGCGAAGCATGCACCAACGCGATCGAGCACGCCTACTCGCCCGCACCGGCCCACTTCGAACTCGAGGCCACCGCCACCGACGGGATGGTTACGATCGTCGTCAGCGATCAAGGCCGGTGGCGCGCTCCCCCGCAGGGCCCCTATCGGGGACGAGGTCTGAGGATCATCGACGCGGTCATGGATCAGGTCGAAATCGATTCCGGTGACATCGGGACCCGGGTCGTGATGCGCAGGAGCATCGGGCGTTGAGGCTCTCCGATGTGCAGTTCAGCGACCACGGTCACGCCGTGGTCGCTCGCGTGACCGGAGAGATCGACCTCTCCAACGCCGAGGACATGGGTGAGGCGATCGCGCTCGAAATGCGCCACGACTCGGCCACGCTGGTCCTCGATCTCAGCGCGGTCGACTACGTCGACAGCGCGGGTATCCGGCTGATCTACCAGCTGCGCCAGAAGCTGCAGGCGCGGGGGCAGGCGCTCCGGCTCGTGATTCCCGCAGGCTCCCCGACCAGCGAAACGCTCAGGCTGGCCGGTGTGGAGAGCAGCATCGAGACTCTGGAGACGGTGGATGATGCCCTGCGCGGGCTTCCCTGAGCCCCGACCGGCCTGGCCCGGCCGGATCGTGCCGACGGCTATCCGGCCAGCAGCTCCGCGCCGCGCTCCGGGACGACCACGAGCATGCTGCGCCGGGCTCGTTCACCCGCGGGAGCGAGCGGCCGGATCGCCAGGCTCGCGGCCGCGCGCAGAACCTCACGCATCTCCATCTCCGCGAACGGAGCGCCCGCGCAGCGGCGGACCCCTCCCCCGAACGGGATCCACGACATCGGGTCATGGGGCGAGCCGTCCAGCCACCGCTCGGGGCGAAATGCCCACGCGTCGGCCCACAGGTCCTCCCGGCGCATGGCCAGCCACAGGCAGGCCGCCACCTGCACGCCGGCCGGGAGCGTGCGTCCGGCGACCTGAACGGGCTCGAGCAGCAGACGCGGGGCGATCGTCAGCGCGGGCCGGACGCGCAGCACTTCCTTGACCACGGCGTCCAGGTACACCGGGTCGCCCTCGCGCATCCGGCGCTGCACCGCGGGGTGGCGCGCGAGCCGCTCAAAGGCCCACGCCAGCGTGGCCGCCGAGCTGTCGTGACCACCCACCAGCAGCGCCACGAGCTGGTCGCGCAGCTGCTGGTCGCCGGGAGGATTTCCGTCCTGGTCGCGCTGCGCCAGCAGCATGGCCAGCACCGAGTCCTCGAGCTGGGCCCCACCCGGGTCATCGCCCTCGCCCCCGCCCGGCTCCTCGCGCCGGCCCTTGCCCGGGTCCTCGCGCTGACTGGCCCGCCGGCGCGCCAGCAGCTCGAACAGGAGCGCGTCGAAATGCTCGACCGCGATCCGGAACCGACCCCACGGACTGCGCGGGCCCAGATCTCGCTGCACGAGCGCCATCGACAGCATCCGCGGCAGCGAGCGAACTCCGGCCAGAGTCCCCTCCACGGCGTCGCGAAGCTGGGCGGCCTCATCTCCCCGTGCTCCGAACACCACCCTTAAGATGATCTCCAGGGTCAACTGCCGCATCCGGTCCAGGGCCACCACCCGGCCGCTCCAGCCGCTGAACTCGCGCCGGGCCAGCTCGGACACCATTGGCTCCAGAGCGCGCATCCGCTCTCCGTGAAAGGGGGCCGCGAGCAGCCGCCGCTGGCGCAGATGCTCGTCGCCGTCGAGCAGCAGGATCGAGTGCGGGCCGGCGAACGAGCGCAAGAACTCCCAGCTCTGGCCGGCCGGCGCGATCGCCGGATCGAGGCGGAACACGTCGCGGACCGCGTCCGGATCGGAGAACAGCACCATCGGCTGCTCGGTCCAGTAGGTGCGGATCGTCACCGGATCGCCGAAGCGGGCATGCAGACGCTGCATGAACGCTCCCGGACGCGCCATCCAGGCGATTGTCTGCCAGGCGGCGGGAGCGCGCGGTCCGGCCGGCAGATCCATCACCGGCGCACCGTCACGCGAGCGCTCGCGGCAAGCCCCGAGCGTGCCGCGAGGGCCCGCAGAGTGCCGGGCCGGCGCGGCACCAACGTCAGCGTCGCGCGCCCGGCATGATCGGTGTAGGCGCGCTGGCCGGCCAAGGTGATGACGGCGCGCGCCACCGGGGCACCAAACGCCAAGGGTCTGCCCAACGAGTCAGGGCGCGATGCCGGGGGCACCGTGACCGCGAACTGCAACCGGGCCCGGCGCCCGGCCTGGAGCCGATCCGGCGTCACGCCCAGGGTCAGATCCGATCCACAGCGGGAAGCCAGTGGTGGTGAGCCCAGGCTCGAGGCCGGGCCCGGACGCGGGTGAAGGGGCAGGATCAGTGGCGGCCGCGGCCGTTGGTCGAAGTCGAAATCCCGCTTGAGGTTGCCGAGGATGTGAAGTGACTCGCGGACATCGGGGCGCGGGTCGGGGCGACCGTCAGTCCGGGGGTTGAGGCGCTGACTACCCAGGAAATCGTCCTCGATGAACTTGTTGAAGGCGTCGAATGACAGCGTCTGATGATCGATGCAGCCCCGCTTTGCGTAGGGGCTGATCACGATCGCCGGGACGCGCAGTCCGTAGCCCCCGCGATCCACCGTGGGTGGCAGGACATGGTCATAGAAACCGCCCCAGTCGTCCCAGGCGAGAAAGATCGCCGTGCTGTCCCAGTCTGGGCCCGACATGATCGTGTTGATCAGGTCAGTCACGTGCGCCTGGCCGGCGGCGACGCTGGCGGGAGGATGCTCGGAGTCGGCCTGATTGGGCACGACCCAGGAGACCGCCGGCAGCCGGCCGGCGCGTGCCGCCGCGTAGAAGGAGGAGATGTGCTGGACGTTGCCCGTCTGGCGGTCTCCGTGAACGGTGTCGAATTCCGGCAGCGGGTTCCAGATGTCGGGAGTCGGAGCGTGCTCGCCCAGGCTGTTTTGATGGGGCGGCTGCGGCTGCAGCTTGCAGGTCATCTGATCGTCGGGGCAGTCGGCCTCCAACCCCGGCTGGGTGTAATACCTCCAGCTGACGTGTCGGCGGTGCAGCAGATAGGTCAGGTCGGTCCAGTCGAAATGCACCGCCGGCCACAGCGGATGAGGCCCGAACAGCGCCTTGTCTAACGCTTTGCCGTAGTGCTTCTGGTTGATGTTGCCCCGGCAGCTCGACGGATCCTCGAACTTGGTGCAGTAGGCCGCCCAGCCCGAGACCATGTAGAGGTGGGCCGCGAAGCTCCACGAGCGCACCGGCTCGAACATGTGGTCGTCGAGCACGAAGTTCTGTGCGTAGGCCCAGTAGTTGGGGATCTCGCGCGCGTCGTGATAGCCCATCACGTCGGGAGTCACCGACTGGCTGCAGTTGGGGTTGTTGACGTCCCGTCCGCAGCTTTGAGCGCCAATCTCGGCCTGGTCGACGAATCCGTTCATCCGGCCACCGTCGATGTCGGCGATCGAGTTCTTGGCGCCGTGCGGCCCGCCCCCGTTGACATCCGCGGCATCGTGGTAGGGACGCACACAGCGGCCCGTGCGCGGATCGGGCGAGCAGACGGTGGCCACACCGTGGCGCGCCGGAATTCCGTCCGCGCCCGGGAGGGTGCCGAAGTAGCTGTCGAAGGACCGGTTCTCCTGCATGATGATCACGACGTGCCTGATCTTGTGGATTCCGGTGGGGCGCTCAGTGCAGCGCTTCGGCGGCGGGCAGCCAGTCGGGGCGTGCGCGCTCGCTCCCCGGCTGTTGGCCAGCAGCGAGCTCAGGGCCAGCGCGCTCAGCCCCAGCAAGACGACGGCGCCAGCGCAGAACAGTGCGATCCGGCGGCCCATCACCCGCCGGTTACTCAAGCCAGCCGGAGCGTTCGCGGCTGGTCGGAGCCGGGTGCGCCGGCAGGCCGCCGGCGCGCTGCGAGGAAACCTGTCACGCAGCCACAGGTTTACACACGATCGGCGATCTCGCGCTGCTCTGGCGACCCGCCGACGATCGGAAATAACACCACTCGCGACCCCCTCGCCGGGAGTAGTGTTGCGCCATGGCGCGGATCACTCAGGACACTAAGGTAAGAGCGCTCAAGCAGTCGCCGCTGTTCGAGGGCCTGTCGCGCAAGCAACTGGCGCACCTGGCACGCCTGACCGATGACCTCGACGTGCCAGCGGGAACGGTGCTCTGCCGCCAGGGCGCGCGCGGACAGGAGTTCTTCGTGATCATCGACGGCGAGGCCACGGTCACCCGCGGGGCGAAGGCGGTGGCCACGGTCGGCAGCGGTGACTTCTTCGGCGAAATCGCTTTGCTCGAGCACGTCCGCCGGACCGCGACCGTGACCGCAGCCACGCCGCTGCGGTTCTTCGTCGTCAGTGATCGAGCCTTCCGCTCGTTGCTGGAAACCGATCCGAGCATCGAGCGCAAGGTGTTGCGCGCGCTGGCGCGACGGCTGGTCTCGAACTCAGGCGATCCGCAGCCGTTGTAGTCCAGCGCCAGCGATGCCGAGCACGACAACGGACAGAGGCGCCTACGAGCGCGTGCGCGCGGCGCACCTGCACGCGGTGCGAGCCGCCCTCGAAGGTCATGTGGCGCGAGTCGATTGGCCGCGCGAGCGCCTCGAGCAATACCGCACCGAGCACCTGCGGGCCGTGCTCGCCTACGCTCGCGAGCGGTCCCCCTTTCATGCTCCCCGTCTGGCCGCGCTCGATCCGTCGACCGCTACCGTCGCCGATCTCGCGCGTCTGCCGCCGATGCTCAAGCGCGAGGCCCTGGAGGAGTGGGATGCGATCGTCACCGTGCCCCACCTGGACCGTGCCGGAGCCGAGCGGATCCTGGCCGAGCAGAGCTGGTTCTCGTACACGAGCTGGGGTGATCAGGTGTTCAGTTCGGGCGGCTCGAGCGGAGTACGCGGCGTCTACGTATGGGGCTGGCAGCTGTTCGTCACGCTCGCCTGCCTGGCCTGGCGGATGCAGGCACGGGAGCAGCGCAACGTACCCGAGGAGCATGGCCGCCCTCGGCTGGCGGTGCTGTCGGCCGGTGAGCCGCCCCATGCCAGCACACCGCTGTTCGATGTCCCGATCACGGCTGACACCGAGACCGTGGTCATCCCCGCCGGCGACCCGTTTGACCAGGTCCGGGCCGCGGTCGCGCAGGCGCAACCGACGCAGCTGGTGGGATACGCGTCGGTCATCGGTCGGTTGGCCCGCGCGGCGATCGCCGGTGACCTCGACATTCGTCCCTCGCGCGTGAGCACGAATTCCGAGCCCCTCAATGAGGAGGACCGCGAGGCGATCAGTCGGGCCTGGCAGGCGCCGATCCACAACCTCTGGGGCTCGACCGAGATCGGCGTCCAGGCGGTCGGCTGCGGCCACGGCGACGGCCTGCACGTGTGCGAGGACGAGGTCGTGCTCGAACGTGTGGACGAATCGGGCAACCCCGTGGCGGGCGATCAGCCCGCCACGCGCACCCTGGCCACCAGCCTGGCCAACTTGACGTTTCCCTTCATCCGCTACGACCTCGGTGACGATGTCACGGTGCTGCCAGGTCAGTGCCCGTGCGGAAGCTCGCTGGTGCGGGTCGCGGCCATCGCGGGGCGACGCGATGACGACTTCATCTACGGCGCTCGCATGGTTCCGGCGAGCGCGTTTCGCTACGTCCTCGGCACCGACCCGACCATCTCCGAGTACCAGGTGCAACAGACGAGCACCGGAGCCGACGTGCTCGTCGTCGGTTTGCCGGACGTCGCCGCGGTCGCCGAGGCGCTCACCGCCGCCCTGCGTAGACAGGGCCTGCCAGATCCCCGCATCCGCGTCAAGCCGGTGGGCCGCATCGAGCGTCACGGGGCGAGCGGCAAGCTCCGGCGTTTCGTCGCCCTGCCGGCTGAAATGCGGCCGAGCGACAGCGCATAGAATCGCCGCGACAAGCGAGCGAGGAGAGTCGGATGAGCGACACGGTCAAGATGAGCGACACGGTCAAGTTCCTGCTGCCTGAGCGGGACATCCCCACGCACTGGGTCAACCTGATGGCCGACCTCCCCGGAGCCGGACCGCCCCCTCTTCACCCCGGAACCAAGCAACCCGCGGGCCCCGACGATCTCGCGCCGATCTTCCCGATGGCCCTGATCCTGCAGGAGGTCTCGACCGAGCCCGAGATCGAGATCCCCGAGCCGGTCCGCGACGCCTACAAGCTGTGGCGCCCGACGCCGCTGTTCCGTGCCCGCCGGCTCGAGCAGGAGCTCGACACCCCGGCGCACCTCTACTACAAGTACGAGGGGGTTTCAGCCGCCGGCTCGCATAAGCCCAACACCTCCGTGGCCCAGGCCTACGAGAACGCCGCGGCCGGGATCCGCAAGCTCACCACCGAGACCGGGGCAGGCCAGTGGGGGTCGGCCCTGGCCTTCGCCTGCCGCCTGTTCGGGCTCGAATGCGAGGTGTGGATGGTGGGCTCGAGCTATGACCAGAAGCCCTATCGCCGCTCGATGATGCAGACCTGGGGAGCCACCGTACACCGCTCCCCGTCGGACGTGACCGAGGCCGGGCGCACGCAGCGCGAGCACACCACGGGATCGCTGGGGATCGCGATCTCGGAGGCGGTCGAGGTGGCTGCGCAGGACCCGTCCACCAACTACTCGCTGGGGTCGGTCCTCAACCACGTGCTCCTGCACCAGACGGTGATCGGTCAGGAGGCGCTCGCGCAAATGGAGATGGCCGGGGAGTATCCCGACACGGTGATCGCGTGCGTCGGTGGGGGCTCGAACTTCGGCGGGCTGGCCTTCCCGTTCTTGCGGCGGACGATCCGCGATGGCGTCGGTACGCGCTTCATCGCCGCCGAACCGGCCGCCTGCCCGACGCTGACCCGGGGCGTGTATGCCTACGACTTCGGCGACACCGTCGGTCTCACCCCGCTGATGCCGATGTACACGCTCGGCCACGGGTTCGTGCCCCCGCCGGTCCACGCCGGCGGGCTTCGCTACCACGGCGATTCACCACTGGTGTGCGGCCTGGTCAAGGCGGGTCTGGTCGAGCCTCACGCCTATCGCCAGAACGAGACCTTCGAGGCGGCCGTCCGGTTTGCGGGCTCGGAGGGCATCATCCCGGCGCCGGAGCCCGCCCACGCGATCAGAGCGGTGATCGAGGAGGCCGACGCGGCGCGCGAGGCCGGCGAAGCACGCGTGATCCTGTTCGGCCTGTGTGGCCACGGTCATTTCGATCTCAGCGCCTACGACGCCTACCTGGCCGGCGAGCTCGAGGATCCCGAGTTCTCCGAGTCGGACCTGAACACGGCGCTGGCCAGCCTGCCCGAGGCGCCGGCCCTGGCGTGAGCGCGACACCGGCGCTCGCCTGAGCGCGGCGGGCGCCACCGCGAGCCCAGCGCCGCGGTTGCCCGTTGGTAATGGGGCTCGGAACGCCTTACGTCTTATATGGCGTAAAGCGTTCCAAGCCACCGCGCGGGCGCCCGGCCCCGGCGTCCGGCCCCCGCGGCTACCGCTGCCCCACGGCGTCCGCGCCCCCGCGCCCGCGCAGCCCCCGGTCAGCTCGCCGCCGGATGGATGTTCTGGTTGACGCGGAAGACGTTGTCGGGGTCGTACTGGGCCTTGACCCGCGCCAGGCGGTCGTAGTTGTCGCGGTAGGTGGCACGCACCCGCTCCTGGCCCTCCTCCATCATGAAGTTCACGTACGCGCCGCCGGCCGAGTAGGGATGGGTCGCGTCCCAGTAGCCCACGCACCAGTCACGGATCAGCTCGGCGTTGGCCGGGTCCGGATCCACACCGAAGATCACCTCGGCGAACTGGGCGTCGCGATAGCTGAACGCGGTGCCGGTGTTGGCGACGTCGTGAGCGGCGCCATCAATCGGGTACAGGTGCATCGTCGAATGCATGGTGGGTAGCTTCTGGCCCCACTCGAGGTGCTTCTCGATCAGCTCGTCGGAGATCTCGTTGAAAAAGTCCGCGCGCCAGTAGCACTGCAGGCCCTTGGTGTAGAGCCCGTCAAACAGGCTCTGCAAGGCGGGATGCGGCATCGGACCGACGCCGTGCAAAAGCGGCGTGCCGACCTCGTGCACCGGCGCGAGCAGGCGCGTCGCCTCCTCCTCGGAGCCGACGATGCACCACATCACCGCGCACACCTTGCGCAGATGCAGCTCGGGCGGGAACAGGTCCACCGGAGGGACCGTCATCAGCGCAGGGAACCCATTCACGGCTCGCGGGGCGGCCGGCATGAACTCGCGGTAGAAGCGCAGCACGTCGGGCGTCTGCTCGATCGGCCAGAACGTCGGCCCGGCCATCACCGTCGCCCCCACCGGATGGGTCTTGAACTCAAACGAGGTGACGACCCCGAAGTTGCCGCCGCCGCCGCGCAGCGCCCAGAACAGGTCGGGGTGCTCGTTGGCGCTGGCATGCACCAACGAGCCGTCGGCGAGCACCACGTCGGCTCCGATCAAGCTGTCGATGGTCAGCCCGAAGCGGCGTGTCAGATGCCCCAGCCCGCCGCCCAACGTGAGTCCGCCCACCCCTGTCGTCGAGATGATCCCCGACGGCGTCGCGCGCCCGTGCTCGGCCGTCGCGCGATCGACCTGCCCCCAGGTGGCGCCGCCCCCCACGCGGACCGTGTAAGACCCCGGATCGACGACAACGTCCGCCATCCCGGCCAGGTCGATCACGATCCCGTCGTCGACGATCCCCAGCCCGCCTCCGTTGTGCCCGCCCCCGCGGATCGCGATCGGCGCGTCGTGAGCGCGTCCAAAGGCGATACAGCGAGCCACCTCCTGGGCGGTCGCGCACCGCACCAGCAGCGCCGGGTGCTTGTCGATCATCGCGTTGTGCACGGCCCGCGCCTCGTCGTAGTCGGCGTCGGCGGGACCGACGATCCGGTCATTGAGGTCGGCGAGCTCGCTGCGGGCAAGATCGACCAACGATGCGGTGGCGGTCATTCCGGTCCTCCTCGGTGTAGAGAGTCCTGCGGGCCTATGCCCGAACGTCAAGCTAGGGCACGTTCGGCGCCCTGTCATGACCCAGACTGACGATCTTTGACGCAGGCCTGGCCACGTGCTCGATAGCGTGGCATGATCAGATCTGACTACTTGCGCTGGGGAGCGCAGCCTTAGAGTGTCTGAGCTACCGGGACCACTTCGTCTGACGCCGACGTTTCCGTTCGCCGGTCGTTCGCGCGAGCTGGAGACGCTCCGGGCGCTGGTCCCGCGCGCCGACGGCGACGGACTGCGGTTTGCGCTGGTCGGCGGCGAGGCCGGATCCGGCAAGAGCCGGCTCGTGCGTGAGTTCGCCCGCGAGGCCGCAGCGGCCGATGGCGCGCTGGTCCTCTACGGGGCCTGCGACTCCGTGGTCCGGCGGCCGTACCGGCCGTTCGTGGAGGCGCTCGATCAGCTCGTGCGCTCCGCCGATCCGGGCGTCCTGCGGACCGTTCTCGGTTACGAGGGTGGCGAGCTCTCGCGCCTGCTCCCCGAGCTCGGACAGCTCGTCGATAGGCTCCCCGCGCCGGTCGCCGCCGACCCCGATACCGAGCGCCACCGCCTGCACACGGCAGTCGCCCAGGTGCTCGCCGCCGTCGGGCGGACGACGCCGCTGGTCGTGGTGATCGAGGACGGCCACTGGGCCGACACGCCGACGCTGCTGCTGCTGCGCCACCTGGCCGGCGGCGCGGCGCAGGCGCGCGCGCTGCTGGTCACCACCTTCCGGGACACCGAGGCCGAGGTCCCCGAGGCGCTGTCGGCGGCGCTCGTGGACCTGCGCCGCTCCGACGGCGTGGTCCGTTTGCGGCTGGGGGGACTGACCACGGCGGAGATCTCCGAGTTCGTCGCGCACGCCGGCGGCGGGAACTTGCGCTCAGAGCTGCCGCGGGTGGCCGACGTCCTGCACGGCCTGACCGGAGGCAACGCCTTCCTGATGACGGAGCTGTGGCGCTCGCTGCTGGAGGCCGAGTCGATCGCGGTCGGCGAGGGCAGCACGGACCTGGTACGGGCGGTGGCCGACCTCGGCAGCCCCGAGGGGGTGCGGGAGGTCGTCAGCCAGCGGCTGGCCCGGCTGGGCACCGAAACCACCGGGCTGCTCGAGCTGGCGGCGGTCGCGGGCCCCGAGTTCGGCCTCGACATCATCGAGGCCTCCGGGCTGACCGACGCCGCGCGCCACGGCGCGCTCGAACAGGCGATGGCCAGCGGGATGATCGAGGAGGCGCCGTCCCGGCGGCTCGCCTACCGGTTCACCCACGAGCTGGTGCGCCGCGCCCTGTACGACCGCATGCCGGGCCTGCGGCGGGCCGAGCTGCACCTGCGCGTGGCCGAGGCCCTGGAGCGAGCCGACCCGGTCACCGAGAGCCGCCGGCTGGCCGAGCTCGCCCACCACTTCACGATGGCTGCGCCCGTCGACGGGCCACAGCGGGCGATCGAATACTCGCTGCTGGCGGCGCGCGCGGCGCTGCAGACGCTGGACTTCGACGAGGCCGAGGCCCGGTTCTCGTCGGCGCTCGAGCTGGGCATCGACGATCCCCGCCGGCGCGCGGAGACCCAGCTTGAGCTGGGGACCGCCTGCTTTCGCGCCGGCCGCTCGGGCGGGGCGCTCCATGCTTTCGGGACCGCGGCGCAAATCGCCCGGGAGCTGCGGGACCCGCACCTGCTGGCCACGGCCGCGGTCGGGTTCGAGGACGCATGCTGGCGTCCGGCGCTCATCGACGCGGGAGCGATCGAGCTGCTCGAAGAGGCATCAGTGGCGCTCGGCCACGGCGACTCGGAGCTGCGGGTGATGCTGCTGTCCGGGCTGACCCGCGCGCACGCCGTGGCCGGCGAGTACGAGGCGAGCGTGGAGGTCGAGGAACAGGCGATCGCGATGGCGCGCCGGCTCGGCGACCGGCTCGGGCTGACCACGGTGCTCATGCGCTCCTACTGGTCACACGGCAACAGCAGCCTCGAGCAGACGCTCGAAAGGCTCGCCGAGGCCCGTGACCTGGCGCAGGAGCTCGGCGAGACCGATCTGCAGACCGAGGCGATGGAATGGCGGGTGGCCAGCCTGATCGCCCTGGGAGATCTCGACGCCGCGGCACGCGAGCTCCAGGAGACACATGCGCTGGCGGCGCGCCTGCGCCAGCCGTTCATGCTGCACGTCGCCGAGCACTACGCCGCCGCGCTGGCCTTGTGCACCGGACGGCTGGCCGAGGCCGACGCCGCCGCGCAGCGCTCGCGCCAGTGGAGCCGCCTGCTGACCGGCCGTCCGCCCACCGGCATCTACGGCATCCAGATGTTCGGGATCCGTCGCGAGCAGGGCCGTCTCGCCGAGCTGGCGCCGGCCACGCGGGCGTTCGCCAGCAGCGCGCAGGCGGCCGCCGCGTGGCGGCCCGGCCTGGCGGCGCTGCTGGCCGAGCTGGGAATGGAGGACGAGGCCCGGCGCGAGCTGGAGCTGGTCCGCGCGGACGGCTTCGACGCGTTTCGCTCGACGCTCTGGGTGGCGTCACTCACCTACCTGGCCGATGCCTGCGCGGCCGTGGGCGACGAGGCCCTGGCCGCGCTTCTGTACGACGAGCTGGCCCCGCTCGCGGGCGCCAATGTCGTGGTCGGCCACGGGGTCGCCTGCTACGGCTCGGCGGACCGGTATCTCGGGCTGCTGGCGGGGACGCTCGGCGACCATGACCGCGCCGTCGAGCACTTCGAGCAGGCCCTGGCCTTCAACCGCAGGATGGGCGCCACGACCTGGGTGGCGCACACGCTCTACGCCTACGGACGGACCCTGCTGATGCGAGGCGCCGGCCATGACGCACTCCGCGCGTCGGAGCTGCTGTCAGACGCGGCGGCGCTGGCCGAGCGGATCGGGATGCCCAGCCTGCTCGCCCGCGCCCGGGCGCTGGGAGCGCGCGCGGAGCCCGTGCGGACGCCGCCCGACGATCTCTCCTGGCGCGAGGTGGAGATCCTTCGGCTGGTGGCGGTCGGTCGCAGCAACCGCGAGATCGGCGAGGAGCTCTACATCAGCGGACACACCGTCGCCAACCACGTGCGCAGCATCCTGCGCAAGACCGGCGCCGCCAACCGGACCGAGGCCGCCGGCTACGCGTTTCGACACTCCCTGGTCTTCGACACCAACAATGAAAGGTAGGATGGCCGCATGCCCATGTACGTGATCGAGCGCACCTTCGCCGAACAACTCGAGATGTCGAGCGAGGACGTGAAGCTGCTCGAGGAGATCAACACCGACGAGGGCGTCAGCTGGCTGTTCTCGTTCTTAAGCGCCGACCGCCACCGCAGCTACTGCCTCTATGAGGCGCCCAATCCCGACGCGATCGTCGCCGCGGCCAAGCGCGCCGGGATCCCGGCCGATGCGGTGACCGAAGTGAGTCGCATCACCGCCGACACGTTTCGCTGAGGCTTACGCGCCCCGGGGTCACGCACGCTCGCTCCGGCTGACGCCTCCGGAGCGAGCGCTCCCGATCGCCCGCGCTACTCGGGGTCGTACTTGAACGAGATGCCCAGCCGAATGCGGTAGTTCAACACGCCGCCGTCCTGGATCGTCAGGTCCTGACGCACGACCTCGGCGATGCGAAGCTCGCGCACGCTCTTGGCGGCGGTTTGCACCGCCGTGCGAGCCGCGTCCTCCCAGGACTCGCTGCTCACGCCTACGACCTCCGTCACGCGATAGACGCTGTCGGCCATGGGTCCTCCTATCGGTGGGGGTAACGCCTCAGAGGCGAGTCTCGCAGGCGGCTCGCGCCCCGTGGCAATACTTTGGCCAGCGACCGGGCGACGAGCGGAACGGTGACCAGCGTTAGCCCGGCAGCCAGCCGTCCTGGTAGCCGACCTGGCGATCCTCGCCGATGTCGGCGTAGGCCTCCCGGGGGTCGCGCGTCTCGCGCTGCACACCCGCGCCGTGGCGCTGAGCGAGCTCGGAGGCAACGTAGACGACCTCGTCGGTCAGGCGCGTGCCCACCGCGAGCACGGCGCAGGGACCGTCGCCGGCGCCGACGAAAACGTGCTCGGTCCAAGCTGGACAGTGGACGAAGTCCCAGGCCTTCAGCGCCCGCTCCTGGCCTTCGATCAGCAGCAGGCACTCCCCAGACAGCACCAGGAAGTCCTCCTGCTCGTTCTCGGCGTGGTAGTAGCAGGCCGGCTGGCCCGGGGCGAGGACGCCGATGTTGAGGCCTAGCTGCGTGAATCGGGGCTCGCCCTCAAACCGGGTGTAGGCCCCGAAGTCGCCATCCTGCCAGAGCGCCTCGCGGGCGTTGAGCACGAACCAGCCCTCTCCCGCCGGAACCTTGCCGCCGGGCGTCTCATGTATCTCGGCTTCGCGGATCATTGCCTCACGGTACAGGGGGTTTGGAACGCTTTACACGTATATCGTGCAAATGGTTCTGAGGGACATGCGCAAGCCCCTGCCCCTCAGAGGGTCTCGAGTGCCTCGTTGAGCGTCTTGCTGGGGCGCATGGCCGCGGCCACCCGCTCGGGATCGGGGCGGTAGTAGCCGCCGACGTCGACCGGTGAGCCCTGGACGGCTGCGAGCTCTGAGACGATCGCCTGCTCGTTCTCGGCCAGGCGCTGGGCCAGCGGCTCAAACCGGCCGGCGAGCTCTGTGTCCTCGTCCTGGGTGGCCAGCTCCTGGGCCCAGTACAGCGCCAGATAGAAGTGACTGCCGCGGTTGTCGAGCTCGCCGGTCCGCCGAGAGGGCGAGCGATTCTCCTCCAGCAACGTGGCCGTCGCACGGTCGAGCGCGTCGGCGAGCAGCTTCGCCCGCGGGTTGTCGTCCTTGTCGGCGAGCAGCTGCAGCGATGCCGCCAGCGCCAAGAACTCGCCCAGCGAGTCCCAGCGCAGATGGTTCTCGCGGACGAACTGCTGCACGTGCTTGGGCGCCGATCCCCCGGCGCCGGTCTCGAACAGGCCGCCCCCGTTCATCAGCGGCACGATCGACAGCATCTTGGCGCTGGTGCCGAGCTCCAGGATCGGGAACAGGTCAGTGAGGTAGTCGCGCAGAACGTTGCCGGTGACCGAGATCGTGTCCTGGCCGGCGCGGGCCCGGGCGAGCGTGAAGCGGGTCGCGGCGCCGACGTCGAGGATCTCGATCTGCAGCCCCTCGGTGTCGAGCTCGTTCAGGGCGGGCCGGACCTTGGCCAGCAGCTGCTGATCGTGGTGACGGGTCTCGTCGAGCCACAACACGGCCGGCGCGCCGGTGGCGCGGGCCCGCGCGACCGCCAGCCGCACCCAATCCTGGATCGCCGCGTCCTTGGTCTGGCACATGCGCCAGATGTCGCCGGACCGCACCTCGTGCTCGAGCAGCGTGTCACCGGACTCGTCGACCACGCGGACGACGCCATCACTGGCGAGCTCGAACGTCTTGTCGTGAGAGCCGTACTCCTCGGCCTTCTGGGCCATCAGGCCGACGTTGGACGTCGATCCCATCGTCGCCGGGTCCAGCGCCCCGTGCTCGCGGCAGTCGTCGACGGTCTCGGCGTACAGCGCCGCGTAGGAGTGGTCGGGGATCACGAACTTGGTGTCCTGCTGCTCGCCCTCGGCGTTCCACATCTGGCCCGAGGCTCGGATCGCGGCGGGCATCGAGGCGTCGACGATCACGTCGCTGGGGACGTGCAGATTGGTGATCCCCCGATCGGAGTCGACCATGGCCAGCGCCGGACCGTTGGCGTACGCGGTCTCGATCGCGGCCTGCACGGCCGCGCGCTGCGCGTCGGGAAGCTTTTCGATCGCGGTCAAAAGCGCAGCCATGCCGTCATTCGGGTCGACCCCGGCCGCTTTGAGCTCTCCCGAGTGGTGGTCGAAAACGGGGGCAAAGAAGGCGCGCACGGCATGACCGAAGATGATCGGATCCGAGACCTTCATCATCGTCGCCTTCAGATGCACCGAGAACAGGACCCCCTGGCGCTTGGCCTCGGCGACCTGCTCGGACAGGAACCGTTGCAGGGCCGCGCGGTGCATCACGGCGGCGTCGAGCACCTCGCCCGCGACCAGCGGAGTCTCATCCCTGAGCACGGTGACGGTCCCGTCGGGCGCGACGTGCTCGATCCGGAACGAGCCGTCGCGCGGCACAGTGACCGACTTCTCAGTGGAGCGAAAGTCGCCCTCGGTCATCGTGGCCACGTGCGAGCGCGAGTCGGGCGACCAGGCGCCCATCGAATGTGGGTGCCGACGGGCAAAGGACTTCACCGACTCAGGCGCGCGGCGGTCTGAGTTGCCCTCGCGTAGAACCGGATTGACCGCGCTGCCCTTGACCCGGTCATAGCGAGCGCGCACCTCGCGCCGCTCGTCATCCCCCGGTTTGTCGGGATAATCGGGAAGCTCGTAGCCGCCGCCCCGGAGCTCGCTGATCGCCGCCCTGAGCTGCGGCACCGAGGCGCTGATGTTGGGGAGCTTGATGATGTTCGCCTCCGGCGTGGTGGCGAGCTGGCCGAGCTCGGCGAGCGCGTCGGGCACCCGCTGCTCGTCGGGCAGGCGGTCCGAGAACTGGGCCAGGATGCGTCCCGCGAGCGAGATGTCGCGCAGCTCGATCTCGATGCCGGCGACGGCGACGAACGCCTCGACGATCGGCAGCAGGGACTCGGTGGCCAGCGCCGGTGCCTCGTCGGTGCGGGTGTAGACGATCTTCATCTGAGTTTCTGACCCTACCGACCGGTGCCTGTTATCGGAGCCCGCGAACGTACCCTATGTTCGCTTCACGCCCCGTCAGAAACAGAAAGGAACGCCATGGCCGACCGCCCGCCGCTGCCACCGTTCACACGGGACACTGCGGCACAGAAGGTGCAGGCCGCCGAGGACGCCTGGAACACCCGCGATCCCGAGCGGGTCGCGATGGCCTACAGCGTGGACTCGGTGTGGCGCAACCGCGACACGTTTCTCTCCGGTCGCCGTGAGATCGTTGAGTTTCTGACCCAGAAGTGGGAGCGCGAGCTCGAGTACGCGCTGCGCAAGAGCCTGTGGGCGTTTGAGGGCAACCGGATCGCGGTCCGCTACCAGTACGAGAGCCACGACCGCGACGGGCAATGGTGGCGAAGCTACGGCAACGAGCTGTGGGAGTTCGACGAGCACGGGCTGATGACCCGCCGTGAGGCCAGCATCAACGACGTGTCCATCGACCCTTCGGAGCGTCGCATCTTCGGTGCCCGGCCCGAGCAGGAGCGGGGATCGGAGATCCCGCTGCACTGAGGGCGCGCCGGCGGCAGATCGCGCTGCGCTGAGGGGCGCCGGCGGGTGAGCGGCGTACGATCCAGATCATGGAACGGCGCATCGTTTACATATCCCGGTTGACGCGGCTGCCGCTGCTCGGTGCCGACGGCGCCGAGGTGGGACGCGTGGTCGACGCGGTCGTGGACCTCGGCTCCAAGCCGCCGCGCGTCAACGGGATCGTGGTCGCCGTCCAGCGTCGCCGGGTGTTCGTGGGCATAGGTCGGATCGGCGAGATCGGCAGCGAGGGCGCCCGCCTGCGGCGGGGGCTGGTCAACCTGCGCCAGTTCGAGCTCCGCGACGGCGAGATGCTGCTCTCCGGCCAGCTGATCGGCAAGCGCCTCAAAGGTGAGCGCGTGGTCGACATCGGGCTGACGCCCTCGCCCGAGGAGCTGGGCTGGGAGGTGGCCACCGTGGCCCTGGCCGGACGGGTCCCCCGCCTGCGCCGCGGTCCCGACGTGATCGACTGGAGCGAGGCCGGCGAGCTGTTCGCCTCCGAACGGTCGCTGGATCGCCAGGCGGCCGAGCTGGGAGGCCTGCACCCGGCCGAGATGGCCGCCGCCCTCCGGCGTCTGCCGCTGAGCCGCCGGCGGGTGCTGGCCTCAGAGCTCGAGGACGATCGCTTCGCCGATCTGCTCGAAGAGCTCTCGGAGGACGAGCAGGTCAAGCTGGTCGAGGGCCTGGACCAGGAGCGCCTGGGCCGCGTGCTCGACGAGATGGAAGCCGACGACGCCGCCGACCTGCTGGGAGAGTTTCCGGCCAGCCGCCAGGCCGAGCTGCTGCACGCCATGGACCCCGAGGAGGCCGAGCCGGTGCGCCGCCTGCTCACCTATCCCCCGGATACCGCGGGCGGGATCATGACCCCCGAGCCGGTGATTCTGGGCTCCAACGCGACCGTCGCCGAGGCGCTGGCCCGCGTCCGTGACCCGTTGCTGCCGGTCCCGCTGGCGGCGGCGGTGTTCATCTGCCGCCCGCCGCTGGAGACACCGACCGGTCGGTATCTCGGAAATGTCGGTATCCAGCGGCTGCTGCGCGAGACACCCAGCAAGCCGCTCGGGCGGTGCCTGGACGAGGACGTGGAACCCGTACACGTGGCGATGAGCGATCGCGAGGTGGCGGGGCAGCTCGCCGCCTACGACGTCGTCTCGCTGGCCGTCACCGACGAGGCCGGCCGGCTGGTGGGCGCGGTCACCATCGACGACGTGCTCGACCGCGTTCTTCCCTCCAATTGGCGGATTACCCTTTCAAGTAGCTGATGGCACGGCGCGACGATCTCAGCATTCCTCGCGGCACCCCGGGTGCCCCCGTCTACGACCCCGACATGTTCGGGCGCCTCGCCGAGCGGCTGGCGCGCTTTTTGGGGACCGGGCGCTACCTGGTCGGCCAGACGGTGTTCGTGATCATCTGGATCACCCTGAACGTGATCGGGCTCGTCAGTCACTGGGACAAGTACCCGTTCATCCTGCTCAACCTCGGCTTCTCGCTCCAGGCCGCGTACGCGGCGCCCTTGATCCTGCTGGCCCAGAACCGTCAGACCGACCGTGACAAGGCCGAAGTCGAGCGCGACCGCGAGATGAACGCCCGCTCACTGGCCGAAGCGGAGTTTCTGGCGCGGGAGATCGCCGCCGTCCGCCTGGCCGTCGAGCAGAAGGCCAACCGCGAGGACATCGTCGAGCCGCTGGAGCGCTTGGCCAACCTGATCGAGGGTCTGGAGCCGGCGGGGCACGATTAGCGACAAGCGGAGCACGACCAGCGACGCGGAGCTGATCGCGCGCTGCCGAGCAGGCGACGAGCAGGCGTGGCGAGGGCTGGTCGAGCGTCACGCCGTGCTCGTGCACAGCATTCTGCGCGGAGCCTTCAGGCTCCAGCGCCACGATGCCGAGGACGCGTTTCAAGAGGTGTTCACCCGCCTCTACGTGCGGCTCGACAGCATCCGCGACGAGCACGCGCTGCGCGGCTGGATCGCCCAGGTGTCACGCAACGTGGCGCTCGATTGGCTGCGACGCAGCGGCCGCGAGGTCGCGACCGGCGAGGAGCTCGACGATCACGCCCTCGAGGAACCGTTGGCGGCGGTCGACGACGCGCTCCAGGTCAGAGCCGCGCTGGCGCGTTTGCCGCCCGAACAGCAAGAGATCCTCGATCGGTTCTTCGCGCGCGACCAGAGCTACCAGACGATCGCCGCCGAGCTTGGGATCCCGGCGGGCACGATCGCCAGCCGGATTTCCCGGGCTCTGGCCGCGCTGCGCGGGGAGTTCGAGCGCACCGACTCGTAGGCGTGGCCGTTGATGGAAGATCGCCGGCCCCTGGCACGTCCTGCCATTACATGGTGGATCCGATACACAGAGAAGCGGAGCTCGTGGCCGCACTGAAACTGACGGCCGGGCCGCCGCGCGAGTGGGTCCAAGCCGCGGCTATGATCCCATCGACGCTCGGCGATCTGGCCCAGATCGGGCGCGCCGTGGCCAGCCCCGAGTTCCGCGAGCGCTTTGCCCACGACCCGCGGGCGGCCGTGGCTGAGGCGGGTCTCAGTCCCTGGCCGCCGCTGATCGACGCGCTGCGTGCCCGGTTCGCCGACGTCGGCTCGGCCTGACGCGCTGGCTCGCGCTCGATGGCGTTAGCCGGCCTCCACCGCGGCGCGGGCGCGCGTCAGCGAGCCCTCGGCTGCGGCCACGATCGTGCGCACCTCCTCCCGGCGTTCGTCGCCGGGCAACAGGGCCAGGTTGACATCGACCAGCGCCGCCGCCGACCGAGCGGCCGCCACCGCGAGCTCCGCGGCGGCGGCGGCGTCGGCGCGCAGGGACGGCCGGCAGCGCCCCGCGATCTCGGCCGCGAGCAAAGCGCAGTCGGCTCCGGCCGCGGCGATCGTGATCAGCGTGTCCGCGGCGGCAACCAGGGCGGCGAGCAGGGCGGCGTCGCGGCCCGTCGCGCCCGGGCTCGGCTGACGGCCCAGCTCTCCGCGCGCGGCCGCGTAAGTGCCGGCGTTGTCGATCCCCGCCTCGTGCGCTCGCGCCCGCAGGGTGGCCGCCTGGATCGCGGCCCCGCGCGCCTCGCTCCATCGCTCCAGGCAGCCGCGCGCGATCGACTCACACAGCCCGGCCGCGAGCTCGACCACGCCCGCGGCCAGCACCCCGCCCCCCTGCGGGGGCGCGCTCAGCGCCAGCTGCTCGGCGACCCCCGAGAGGCCGGCCGGCGTTTTGCTCACAAAGGCACCTCCGAGGCCGTGTCGGTGGCGACCGCCTGGGCCTCCGCTTCGGCATCGGCGAGCTGGCGGTCGATCAGCTCGAGGCCCGCGTCCCAGAAGCCCGGGTTGCTCAGGTCGACGCCGACAATCTTGGCCAGCTCCTCGGGAGAGCGCGAGCCACCGGCCCGCAACATCTCCAGATAGCGGGGAACGAAGCGCTCCCCCAGTTCGAGATAGCGGGCGTAGATCGAGAGGGCGAGCAACTGACCGTAGGCGTATGAGTAGACGTAGCCCGGGAGCCGAAATACATGCGCGACGTAGGACCACCAGCCGCGGTAGCCGTCGGTCAGGTGCACCGAGTCGCCGTAGAGCTCCTGGTTGGCCGCCATCCAGTGCTCGCCGATTCGCTCCACCGAGAGCTCGCCTTGCTCGCGCCGCTCGCGGTGCACGGCGTCCTCGAAGCGGTGGATTGCCACCTGGCGAAACACGGTGGCGACGGCGTCGTCGAGCTGGCGCGCCAGCAGCCCGACGCGGGCGGCGGGATCCTCGGCGAGCGCCAGCAGGTGCGCGAAGGTCAGCGTCTCGCCAAACACCGAGGCCGTCTCGGCCATCGTGGCCGGAGTGGTCATCTGCAGCACGCCCTGGGGCGCCGCCAGCAGGAAGTGGAGCCCGTGCCCGAGCTCGTGCGCGAGCGTGAGCACGTCGTCCAGCCGTCCGGAGAAGTTGATCAGGACGAACGGGTTGGCCTCGGGAACTGTGCAGGCGCAGTAGCCCCCCGGCGCCTTTCCGGGCCGGATCTCGGCATCGATCCAGCGCTCGTCAAAGAAGCGCGCGGCGTGGCCGCCAAGCTCCTCCGAGAAGCTTGCGTAGGCCGACAGCACCAGTTCCCGCGCCTGGTCCCAGCTGACCGCGATCGGCGCACCGGCGACCGGGGCCAGGCGGTCGAAGTCGCTCAGCCGTTCGATGCCGAGCGCGGCGGCCTTGACCGCAGACCAGCGGCGCGCGATGTCGTAGCGCGCCACGACCGCGTCGATCAGCGCTTTTACAGATTTGTCGGAGGCCTCGTTTTCGAGGTTGCGCTCCGCCAGCCAGTGGGGGTAATGACGCAGGCGATCGTCGAGGGCATGGTCGGCGAGCAGGACATTCAAGATCCGTGCCTGTGTTCGTAGTCCGGGAGCCAAGCCCGAGCTGATCGCGTCGGCAGCCCGTCGGCGGGTGTCGCGCTCCGCGCTGGAGAGCCGAGCCAGCGCCGGCTCGAGCTCGAGCCGTTGGCCGTCGAACTCGACCTCGAGCGCCGTCAGCTGTTCGTCGAGCAGCCTGCGCCAGGCGTCTTTTCCGGTCACCGCCTTCTCGGTCACGAGCCGCTCTTCGGACTCGCTCAGACGGTGCGGGCGCGCCAGTCGCAACACCCCCAGCAGGTGGGAGAAGCGCTCGAGCTCCGGGGCGTCCAGCAGCTGGTGCGCCCGCTCGTCGCCGATCGCAATCCACTCGAGCTCGAAGAACGTGGTCAGGGTCTCCACCTGGGCGGCGATCTCCTCGAGCTCGCTCAGCAGCGCACCGTGCTCCGGCGGACCGGCGTCGGCGTCGAAGCGCAGCGAGGCGAACGTATGGGCGGCGGTCAGCAACTCGTGGATGCGCTCCAGCTGATCCAGGGCTTGCCGTAGCTGTCCGGGATCGTAGGCGCCGACCCGGGTTCGGTGCTCGCGCGCGAACGCCGCGGCGAGGGACTGCGCCTCGTGTCCCTGCGCCGCGGCCATGTCCGCGCCGCCCGGCAGCAGCGGACTCAGATCCCAGGTGATGCCGGTCGCGTCGCTGCTCACAGGCGGACGTTCTGGAAGCGACGGCCCTCAGGACGCCGTCGCTTCATCTGTGCCCTAGCTAGAAACGCTTGGGCGCGCGCTTGGGAGGCGAAGCCACGTTGCGCTTGTGGCCCTCGACGTCCGGGGTCTCGTCGTCGTCGCCCGGCTGCTCGTCAGCCAGACGGCCCATGTGACCCTCGACCTCGACCTGCTCCTCCTGCTTGTCCTGCTTGTCCTTGTCGCTCATGTGAGCTCCTTTGAACTTGTTGGACCTCCGCCTCTCGGCGCGTATGTGAAGGGGACGGGAGGCGAATTGGAAATCTTCCCTTCCGTGACGATGCCCACAGATAGGATCTCAAAGCGATGGCCGAGAGCGTGCAGGACGAGGAGCTTCCGGCCTGGTCCCTGGACCGCGATGCGATCCTGGAACACCCCCAGCGCTCGGTCTGGCCGCTCGGCGACGCCCGGGCCTGGGCATGGGGCGGATCGAGCGGCACGGGCGTGCGCGTCTGCATCCTCGACAGCGGCGTCGATGCCACCCATCCGATGGTCGGCCCGATCCAGGGCTCGGTGGCGGTCGCCGCGGGCGGCGACGGGGAGCTTGGGGTGGTCGCCGACGATGGCGACGCCTACGGACACGGCACGGCGTGCGCAGCCATCGTCCGCAAGCTGGCGCCGGCGTGCGAGATTCACTCGGTCCGCGTGCTGGGCGGCGAGCTCACCGGCTCGGGGCCGGTCCTGTTGCGGGGACTGAGCTGGGCGATCGAGCAGCGCTTCGAGGTCATCAACCTCAGCCTCTCGACGACCAAGCGCAAGTTCGCGTCCGAGCTGCGCGAGCTGGCCGACCAGGCCTACTTCGGTGGCAACATCCTGGTCGCATCGGCGCACAACATGCCGGTGTCGTCGTTCCCGTGGCGCTTCTCCTCGGTGCTGTCGGTGGGTAGCCACGCCGGCCAGGACCCGCTCGAGTACTACGTGCACCCCGACCCGCCGGTCGAGTTCGTCGCCCCCGGGGTCAACCTCGAGCTCGCCTGGCTCGACGGCTCCACGATCAGGGGGACCGGCAACTCGTTCGCCGCTCCGCACCTCGCCGGGATCGCCGCCCTGGTGCTCGCCAAGCACGGCGCGTTGCGGCCCTTTGAACTCAAGACCGCGCTGCGCGCCGCCTGCAACAACGTCCGGAGCGCCGCATGAGCACCGCCGATCCGCCCGCCTCGGCGCTGCTCGCCGGCGAGGCCGAGCGCCACGCTCTGCTGCAGGCGATCGTCGAGTTGACGCGCGCGGTATTCGCGGCCAGGGCATGTTCGCTGATGAGCCATGACCCCTCGACGCGTGAGCTCGTGTTCGAGGCCATCGCCGGAGAAGGGGCGATCCTGGTGGGACGGCGAATCCCGGCCACCACCGGCCTCGCCGGCTGGTCGCTGGCCTCCGAAGAGCCGATCGCGGTCATGGACACAAAGAGCGATCCACGGTTTGCGCGCGAGGTCGCCGAGGAAACGGGCTATGTCCCGACCAGGCTGTCGGTCCATCCCCTGCTCCACGACGAGCGTTCGCTGGGGGTGCTGAGCGTGCTCGACCAGGGCACCGGCAGCCAGGTGGGTCTGGCCGACATGAGCGTGCTGGGGCAGATCGCGACCCACGCCGCCGCCGTGCTCGCTCTGGTGCTGAGGGCCCGCGAGCTCGAGGCGACGGGCGCCGGGAGGGGGGCGCTGTCGCGCCTCGAGCGGGCGCTGGCCGCGGCACCGCCGGGGCAGCGAGCTGCGGCCCTGGCTGCGCTCGCGGGCATCGAGGACTTGCTGCTCGGCGACGAGTGAGCACCCCTCGGCTGGTGGCAAACGCGCCCTCGGCTGGTGGTAAACGCGCCCTCGGGCCTCAATCCCTCATGCCGGCCGGCGACGGCGCGACGGCATTGCGCTCCGAATCGAAGACCAGCGATCGGGCGGGATGGGTGGCGGCCAGCCGCCGCTGTGCGGTCTCCATCAGTGACGAGGACGGAGGCGAGCTCGTGAGCGCGTCGAGCAACGTGTCGCCGTCGATCCGCTGGCAACGGCAGTCTGTCAGCGCGGTAACGGTGGCGGTCCGCGGGATCCGCCCCAGTACGCCGATTTCGCCAAAGTAGCTCGGCGCGGTCATGACGCCGAGCACCCGCTCCGGGCCGCCGCCCCGGCCGCGCGCGGTCACCTGCACCTCCCCGTGGGCAAGCACGTACAGCCCGTCGGCGGTGTCCCCCTCGCTGACGATCACGGTCGCGGGGGCGAACCGCCGCTCGGTGGCGGCAGCGGCCAGACGCTCGAGGATCGGGCGGCTGGCTTTTTCGAAGATTTGGAGGCCTTCGAGCAGCGCCACCTTGGGTTCGAGCTCGCGCGCCTGGCCTGCGGTCTTTCGGTCGATCGCCGCCAGTGCGGGATAACCGGCGAGGGCCAGCGCGGCCGGCCCCAGCGCCATCACCAACAGGCCACCGTCGAGACCCAGCGCGCTGACCGCGACCGGCGTCAACACCGTGCCCAGTGAGATGGCGCCCAACACGAAGGCAAAGAACACCCCGAACACACGGGCCAGCTGATCTGAGGCCACGGCCCGCTGCAGAGCGGTGACCGCCAGCACGTCGACGATCAGCGTCGAGCCGCCGCGGAGCACCTGAACCAGGAAGGCCAGCACGGGCGAGTGGATGATCACCAGCAGCGCCGTGGGCAGCGAGTAGCCGAGCGCTCCGGCGAGAATGATCGCTCCCAGGCGCCGCGAACCGGCCAGCCGGTTCACCACGCCCGCCATCAGCACTCCGCCCACGCCCAGGCCCGCGAGCAGATACCCGAAACCTTGTGGACCGCTCCCCAGGTGATGCTCGGAGACCCCGACGAACAGCACCGTGTCGGTCCCGTAGACAAAGCTGACCAGCACGCTGTAGGCGACCAGGGTCCGGGCGGCCGGCAGGCTCGCGATCGTCCGTACCCCGACCAGCATCTGGCGCAGCGGCCCCGAGGTTCCCCCTTCGGTCACGTCGACGGGGCGGCTACGGGTACGGATCCGCGAGACGATCAACGCCGACAGGGCAAAGCTGCCGGCGTTGACCGCGAACACCAGCGTCGCCGAGCCGAGCACCAGGACCAGGGCGCCGATCGCCGGGCCCACGATCACCACAAGCTCTTCGATCGTGCTGTTGAGCGCGTTGGCGGCCACCAGATCGTCCTCGTCGGCGATCGACGGGATCGTGGCCGCGGTCGCCGGCTGATAGACGACCCCGGACGCCGAGGTCAAGGCCGCCAGCGCCAGGGCGAGCGTCGGCGGTCCGGCCGCCGCGGCCAGCGCCGCCATCCCGACCTGCCAGAGCGCACTCAAAAGATCTGATCCCACCATCAGGCGGATCCGCTCCGTGCGCTCGGCGATCACGCCCCCGTAGACGCTCAGCAGCAACTGCGGCACGAGCCGCGCCAGGCCCGCGGCACCGACCCACCCAAGCGAATGGGTGCGATCGAACACGAACGCCAGCAGCGCGACGTTGTAGGCCCAGCTGCCGGTGGTCGAGATCAGCAGCCCACCGAACAGCAACCTGAGATCCCGCTGGGCGAGCACGGCACGGTAGCCGGCCAGCCAGGCTCCGATCCGCGCCCCTTGCATGCTGGCGGTGAGTCTACGATCTGGGGCGCGCCGCAGGGATAGAATCTCGCGCGAGGTGGCTACGTGCTCGGCGTGCGGAATGGAGAACCGAGCCGGGAGACGATTCTGCGCACAGTGTGGGGCAGCGCTCTCGGTCAAGTGCGCTAGCTGCAGCGCGGACAACGAGCCCGGCGATCGCTTCTGCGGTGAGTGCGGCGCGGCGCTGGCCACACCGCCCGCGCCATCGGCCTCGCGCGAAGGCGGACCGGCCCCGCCGGCCATTGCCCAGCGGCGGCTGGTGTCAGTGCTGTTTGCGGACCTGGTGGGTTTCACGACGCTGTCTGAGCATCGCGATCCCGAGGAGGTCCGCGAGCTTTTGTCGCAGTACTTTGATCGCTGCCGCTCGCTGATCCGGCGCTATGGGGGGACGGTGGAGAAGTTCATCGGGGATGCGGTGATGGCGGTATGGGGCACCCCGGTGGCGCGCGAGGACGACGCGGAGCGGGCGGTCAGAGCGGCGCTAGCGTTGACCGGCGCGGTGGCCTTGTTGGGCGAGGAGGTGTTGATGCCCGAGTTGAGGGTCAGGGCGGGGGTGTTGACCGGCAACGCCGCGGTGGAGTTGGGCGCCGAGGGCGAGGGGATGGTGCTCGGCGACACCGTCAACACCGCGTCTCGGCTGCAGTCGATGGCGGCACCGGGGACGGTGCTGGTGGACGACGTGACCCGGCGGGCGTCCGAGGCGGCGATCGTCTATGAGGACGCCGGCGAGCATCAGGTCAAGGGGCGCGAGCAGCCCGTGCACGCCTGGACCGCGCTGCGGGTCGTCGCGGGCGCCGGCGGAGCGCGCCGCAGCGCCGGCGTGGAGGCGCCCTTCGTTGGACGCGAGCACGAGCTGGCGCAGGTGATCGACTCATTCGAGGACAGCGCCGAGCACCGCCGGGCCCGCCTGGTGACGGTGGTGGGTGAGGCCGGCGCGGGCAAATCAAGGCTGCTGTGGGAGTTCTACAAGTACACCGACGGGGTGCAGCGGATCGTGCGTTGGCACCAGGGCCGCTGCCTGTCCTACGGCGACGGCGTGGCCTACTGGGCGCTGGCCGAGATGGTCCGCGCCCGGGCCGGAATCGCCGAGGAGGAGGGCCCGGCGTCGGCGCGCCGCAAACTCAACCAGGCGGTCTCAGAGTGCGTGACCGACGAGCGCGAGCAGCGGCTGGTCGAGCCACGCCTGGCGCACCTGCTGGGCCTCGAGCAGCGGACCGCGTCCGACCGCGCGGATCTGTTCTCCGGCTGGCGGCTGTACTTCGAGCGGATGTCCGAGATTGCTCCCGTGGTGCTGGTGTTCGAGGACCTGCAATGGGCCGACTCGGGGCTGCTGGAGTTCATCGACTACCTGCTGGAATGGTCGGCCGAGCGGCCGCTGTTCGTGCTCGCGCTGGGCCGTCCCGAGCTGCTGGACTCGAGGCCCGGCTGGGCGGCGGCGGCGATCTCTCTGCAGCCGTTGCCCGCCACCGCGATGCGCGAGCTGCTGGAAGGACTCGTGCCGGGACTGCCCGAGGAGCTAGCCACACGGGTGTTGTCGCGCGCCGAGGGGATGCCGCTATATGCGGTGGAGACGATCCGGATGCTGCTCGACCGCAGCCTCCTGACTCAAGAGGGCAGCCGCTACCGCGTGACCGGAGACGTTGGCGAGCTCGACGTTCCCGAGACGCTGCACGCGCTGGCTGCGGCGCGGCTCGACGGCCTCACCCCCAGCGAGCGCGCGGTGCTTGGAGACGGCGCGGTCTTCGGACAGTCGTTTACGCCGGCCGGGGTGGCGGCATTGTCTGAGCGCACAAGGGAGACCGTGACCGAAATCCTGAACGGTCTGGTGGCCAAGCAGGTGCTCGGCTTCAACGACGACCGGCTGTCGTCCGAGCGCGGCCAGTATCACTTCCTGCAGGGCCTGTTGCGAACGACCGCGTACGGGATGCTCTCGCGCAAGGACCGCAAGGGCCGCCATCTCGCCGCCGCCCGGCACCTCCAGGAAGCCTGGGGCGAGGAGGCCCCCGAGCTCGCCGAGGTGCTGGCGGCGCACTTCCTGGAGGCCGCGGCCGCCGACCCCGACGCCTCCGACGCCCCCAAGATCCGCGCCTCCGCGTGTGAGACGCTCGCCGACGCCGGCCGGCGGGCGCTGTCGCTGGCGCTCGGCGCCGAGGCCCAGCGCGCGTTCGATCGCGCTGCCGAGTTGGCCGAGAATGATTCGACGCGGGCAGGGCTGCTCGACCAGGCCGGGCGCGCCGCGCAGCTGACCGCGGATGACGCGGCAGCCGAAGAGCGGCTGGCGCGGGCGGTCGAGCTGTTCGAGTCACTCGGCGACACGGTTGCCGCCGCGCGCTCCCTCGCCGCGCTTGCGTACACGCTCCAACGCCAGGACCGCCTCGAAGAGGCGCTCGCGCTCGATCGCCGCGCCATCGCCGGGCTGCCGGAGAAAAGCGCCGAGCAGGCGGCCGCGCTCGCGGAGCTGGGCAATCACCTCGCGTTCAGCGGCGACCTCGAGCAGTCGCTGGTCGCCACCGATGCCGCACTGGCGATCGCCGAGCCGCTCCAGGATTGGCCGACTGTCGTACGGGCCTTCAACACGCTGGCCAACGTGCGCGAGCGCTCGGGCCGGGTCGAGGAGGCAATCGCGCTGCGAGAGCGTGCGCTGAAGATCTCGCTGGAGCGCGACCTCACCTCCAACGCTCTGCAGAGCTACAACAACGTCGCCGACGGACCGCTCCAGCGCGATCGCTTCCAGGACGCGCGCGACCTGGCCGAACCCGGACTGGCGCTCGCAAAGGCCCGCGGAGACCGAGGCTGGGAGCAGATGCTCAGCGTGATGATCACCGCCGCCGACGTAGGCCTGGGTCGATGGGACGAGGCCCTCGCGCTGGCCGCCGGGTTCGACACGGCAAGTGGCCTGGCGCGCATGGCCTATCTGCCGCTGCTAGCCCGCATCCAGGCAGCAAGAGGCGACGCCGAGGCGCTGCAGCACACGCTTGCGCTCGCCGTCGCCGCAGAGGGGAGCACGAACATCGAGTTCGGGCCCACCGCATCGGTAGCCCGGGCGATTGCGCTGAACGCCGCCTGCAACCATCGCGAAGCGCTCGATGCGGCGCTGCCGATCGCGCTGTCACGGGCAGGCGTCGCCAATGAGGATCGCCGGGAGGCCTATGCCGAGGCAGGCAGCGCGGCGCTGGCACTCGACGACCAGGCGACCGTCGAGCGGCTGATCCAATCGGTCGCGGACCTCTCCCCCGCACTGCGCTCCCCCCTGCTGCGCGCCGGTGCGGCTCGGCTGGCGGGGCTTTTGGCGCAGCGGCGCGGCGATCTCGACGGCGCCGACGAGCGGCTCGCGGCGGCGGCCCGGGAGCTGCGTGCGATCGAGGCGCCGTTCGTGCTCGGCCAGGTGCTGGTCGAGCACGCCGAGGTTCTGTATGCCGCCGGGCATGAGGACGAGGCCGCGCCGCTGAAGTCCGAGGCGATCGGGATCTTAGAGCGGCTGCGCGCGACCCCATGGCTGCACCGCGCGCAGGGGCTCGGCGCTCAGGTCGCTGCATGAGGAGTACGCCCTGAGCGCGACGGCCGAGGTGCGGTGCGGGTCCTGCCGGGAGGTGACCCCGCCCGGGAGATTCTGCATCCACTGCGGGGCGTCGACCCAGCAGACGTGTCCGTCCTGCGGGGAGACGATCGTCCTCGGCGCCAGGTTCTGCCTTCACTGCGGCATACCGCTGACCGAGGCACGCGCGGTGTCAAGGCCCGCGCCCGGAGCCGCTGTCTCTGAGCGGCGTCTGGTGTCAGTGCTGTTCGCTGATCTGGTGGGATTCACGACGCTGTCCGAGCACCGCGACCCCGAGGAGGTTCGTGAGCTGCTGTCCGGCTATTTCGAGCGTTGCCGGGCACTGATCGAGCGCTATGGCGGCACCGTGGAGAAGTTCATCGGCGACGCGGTGATGGCCGTGTGGGGCACGCCGGTGGCGCGTGAGGACGATGCCGAGCGAAGTGTGCGGGCGGCGCTGGCGCTGACGCAGGCGGTGACCACGCTCGGCCAAGCGGTCGAGATGCCCGAGCTGCGCGTCCGCGCCGGGGTGCGGACCGGCAACGCGGCAGTGGAGCTGGGCGCCGAGGGCGAGGGCATGGTGCTCGGTGACACCGTCAACACCGCGTCGCGCCTGCAGTCGATCGCCGCGCCCGGCACGGTGCTCGTCGACGACGTCACGCGCCGCGCGAGCGAGGCGGCGATCGAGTACGAGGATGCCGGCACCCACGCGGTCAAGGGCCGCGAGCAGGCAGTCCACGCCTGGATGGCGCTGCGAGTCGTCGCCGGGGTCGGCGGCGCCCGGCGCAGCGTCGGGCTCGAGGCGCCGTTCGTGGGCCGCGAACGGGAGCTGCAGACGATCATCGACGTCGCCGAGGACACCGTCGAGCACCGGACGGCGCGACTGGTGACCGTGACCGGCGACGCCGGGACAGGGAAATCGAGGCTGCTGTGGGAGTTCTTCAAGTACATCGACGGGATCGAGGAGGCCCGCTGGTGGCATCAGGGCCGCTGTCTGTCCTACGGCGAGGGGGTCTCGTATTGGGCGCTCGCCGAGATGGTGCGCGCCCGGTCGGCGATCACGGAGGAGGACGACCAAGCGGCCGAGCGCGTCAAGCTGCGGGCCACGATCGAGCGCTTCGTAACCGACGAGCGCGAGCGCCGGCTGATCGAACCCCGTCTGGCTCAGCTGCTCGGGTTTGAGCAGCGTACCGGCGGCGAGGCCGCCGACCTGTTCTCCGGCTGGCGGCTGTTCTTCGAACGGATGGCCGACGCGCAGCCGGTGATTCTGGCCTTCGAGGACCTCCAGTGGGCCGATTCGGGACTGCTGGACTTCATCGACTACCTGCTCGAATGGTCGGCCGAGCATCCGATCTTCATCCTCGCGCTCGGGCGTACCGAGCTCGAGTCCAGGCGGCCCACCTGGGGCACATCGGCGCGCCTGGCGCCGCTCGACGGCGATGCCATGGGGGCGCTGCTCGACGGGTTTGTGCCGGGTCTTCCCGCTGACCTCGCCGACCAGATTCTCGAGCGCGCCGAAGGCGTGCCGCTGTACGCGGTCGAGACCGTGCGGATGCTGCTCGACCGCGGCCTCCTGGCCCAGCAGGGCAACCGCTACGTCGTGTCGGGGACGATCACGGACCTGGAGGTTCCCGAGACCCTGCAGGCATTGGCGGCTGCGCGTCTCGACAATCTCGATCCGAGCGAGCGTGCCCTGCTCCAGGACGCGGCTGTGCTCGGGATCTCGTTCACGCCGGCCGCGCTCGCGGCCGTCAGCGAGCGCCGCGAATCCGACGTGCGCCGCGTGCTCGACGAGCTGGTGGCAAAGCAGGTGCTGGGCCACGACGATGACCGCCGGGTGGCTGAGCAGGGTCAGTACCACTTCCTGCAGGCGCTGCTGCGGACGATCGCGCTGGCGACGCTGTCTCGGCGCGATCGCAAGGCCCGCCACCTGGCGGCCGCCGAGCACCTCCGGCGCGCGTTCGGAGATGCGACGGACATCGCCGAGGTCCTGGCCAGCCATTACCTGGATGCGGTCGAGGCGGATCCCGAGGCCGCCGATGCCAACGAGATCCGCGGACGCGCGCGCGAGACACTCGTCCGGGCCGGTCATCGCGCGGTGTCGCTGGCCCTGGGGGCCGAGGCCAGGCGTTATTTCGAGCGCGCTGCGACCCTGGCCCGCGACCAGTCCGAGCGTGCCGGCCTGCTCGCCGAAGCCGGCTCGGCGGCGGCACGCACGGCCGACCGCGAGGGCGCGCAAGCGTTGCTGGGCGACGCCATTACCGCGCTTGACGCCGCAGCCCGAGATGAAGAGGCGGCGCACACCCGGACGCGACTGGCGACGGTCATGATCGCCGACAACCGGCTCGAGCAGGCCCGCGAGCTGCTCGAGCAGGCGCAGCGCTCGCTCAGCGACCCACCCGCGCTCGCGGAGCTTGCCGCCCGCCGCGCGCAAGTTGCCTTCCTGACCGACGACTTTCACCGCGCACGCGAGCAGGCTGAGCTCGCGCTCAGCATCGCCGACCCGCGCGATCTTCATCCCGTGATCGCGGAGGCGGCGCTGACCAAAGCCGTGGCCTTGTATTACGACGACCGGCTGACCGAGGCCGGAGCACTGATGCAACTCGGCCTTCAGGTTGCCCTTGACGCCGACCTGTCCGAGCAGGCGCTTCGCGGCTACTACAACCTCGCGGACTTCCGCCTGCTCAACGGAGAGCCGGGGGAATCCGCCGCCCTGCTGGAGCGCGGGCTGGCCCTGGCCCGCGAACGCGGCGACCGCTCCTGGGAGCGCGACATCCTCGCCCAGCTCACGCAGACTCAAATCTGCCGCGGAGACTGGGATGCGGCGCTGTCGCTGGGCGAGATGCTGCGCGAGGGCCTCGATGACGAAGCGACCCGGGTCTCGCTGGCGCCGTGGCCCCTGATCCTCGCCGCTCGAGGCGATCTGGACGCGCTCGAGAAGTGGTCCTCGCCCCCCGCCGCACCGTCGGAGTGGCACGAGTTGGCGCTGATGGAGACGCTCGGACGCGCCGTGGCCTTGCACTCGCTGGGGCGAGACGAGGAATGCAAGCCGCTGTTGGTCGCAGCGATTCCCGAGCTCACGCGAATCAACAACAGCACCAAGGCGATGTTCACCGGCGATGTGATCGACCTGCTGCTCGGATACGAGCGGCACGACCTCGTGCAAGCGCTCGTGCCGGCCAGGGAAGTCCGTCTGCCCAAGGGCGTCAGCGGTCAGATCGCACGGGGTCGCGGCCGTCTGCAGCAGCGCCACGGCGAGCGCGAGGCCGAGTCCACACTGGTCGAGGCGGTCGCGATGCTCCGCCAGGGCGCCTCACCATTCCCGCTGGCGCGGGGACTGCTCGACCTCGGAGCCCTGCTGACCGAGGGCGGACGACCCCAGGAGGCCCGTCCCCTGTTACAGGAGGCCCACTCGATCTTCGCCGGTTTGCGCGCCACCCCCTGGCTCGAGAGGACGGACGCCATGCTGGCGCCCGCCGTGGCGTCGCGATGACCTGGCCGCCGGCTGACCCCCGCCGTTGGTCTGAGCGCTGTACGTTTAGCCGGTGCTTGGACTACCGGATGGCGTCACCGCCTGTCTGTTCGACCTCGACGGAGTACTGACCCAGACGGCCAAGGTCCACGCCGCGGCCTGGAAGCAGACCTTTGACGAGTATCTGCGCCAGCGCGACGGAGAGGGTTTTCAGGAGTTCGACATCGTCTCCGATTACGACGAGTACGTCGACGGCAAACCCCGCTACGACGGGGTGCGCTCGTTCTTGCAGTCACGGGGGATCGAGCTGCCGGAAGGCAGTCCCGATGACCCGCCCTCACAGGAGACGATTTGCGGGATCGGCAACCGCAAGAACGACCTCGTGGTGAAGTTGATCACCGACGAGGGGGTCGAGGCCTACGAGGGATCGGTCCGCTACGTCGAGGCGGCGCGTGACGCGGGGCTGCGGCGCGCGGTGGTGTCCTCGAGCGCCAACTGCAAGGACGTGCTGATCGCGGCCGGGATCGAAGACCTGTTCGAGGAGAGGATCGACGGGATCGTCGCCGAGCGCGAGCACCTGAAGGGTAAGCCGGCGCCCGACACCTTCCTCGCGGGGGCCCGGGCGCTCGGCGTGGAGCCGGCGCAGGCGGCCGTGTTCGAGGACGCCCTGGCGGGCGTGCACGCGGGCCGTGCCGGGGAGTTTGGCTTCGTGGTGGGGGTCGATCGGGTGGGTCAGGCGCAAGCCTTGCGCGAGCACGGCGCCAGCGTCGTCGTCCAGGACCTCGGCGAGCTGCTGGCGCGATCGTGATCAACCATCCGGCGTTCCCGGTCGAGCCGTGGGCGATCCGCGAGACCGAGCTGCATCTCGACACCTTGCCCTCCACCGAGTCTGTGTTCGCGGTCGCCAACGGTCACATCGGGCTGCGCGGCAACCTCGACGAGGGCGAGCCCAACGGGCTGCCGGGGACGTATCTGGGCGGGTTCTACGAGGTCCGCCCACTCCCCTATGCCGAGGCCGGATTTGGCTATCCCGAGGATGGCCAGACGGTCGTCAACGTGACCAACGGCAAGATCATCCGGCTGCTGGTCGAGGACGAGCCGTTTGACCTGCGCTACGGGACGCTGATCAGTCACGAACGGGTGCTCGACCTGCGCGACGGCGTCCTACGCCGCATGGTGGAGTGGGTCTCCCCCACCGGACGCCGCGTCAAGGTCTCCTCCACGCGCCTGGTGTCGTTCACCCAGCGCGCGGTTGCGGTGATCGAGTACGTGGTCGAGGCGTTGGACGAGGCGTTTCCGGTTGTCTTGCAGTCACAGCTGGTCGCCAACGAAACCGTGCCGACCACCAGCGCGGACCCGCGCGCGGCGGCGATGCTGGCGGCGCCGCTGGCTTCCGAGTTCTTCGGCTCCCGGGACAATCGCGCGATCCTCGTGCATCGCACCAGGGAATCCGGGCTGCGGGTGGCCGCCTCCATGGATCACCTGGTGCAGGGTCCGGAGAACGTGGACTGTCACTGCGAGGCCTTCGAGGACACCGCGCGCTTCGCCGTGACCGTCGATCTGGTTCCCGGCACGCCACTTCGGATGGTCAAGGTGATCGCCTACGGATGGTCGGCGGAGCGCTCGGTGTCCGCGCTCGAAGACCAGGTCGCCGCCGCCGTTGCCGGCGCGCGGCACACCGGATGGGAGGGACTGGTGGCGCAGCAACGCGCCTACCTGGACGACTTCTGGCAGCGCTCAGACGTGGAGCTCGAGGGTGACGCCGAGCTCCAGCAGGCGCTGCGCTTCGCCCTGTTTCACACTCTGCAGGCCGGAGCCCGCGGCGAGCAGCGCGCGATCGCGGCCAAGGGGTTGACCGGTCCGGGCTACGACGGGCACACGTTCTGGGACACCGAGATGTTCGTGCTCCCGGTGCTCACCTACACGGCCCCGCACGCCGCCGCCGACGCGCTGCGCTGGCGCCAGCAGACGCTCGACCTTGCCCGCGAGCGGGCTCGGACTTTGGGACTGAGGGGGGCCACCTTCCCGTGGCGCACGATCCGGGGTCAGGAGTGCTCGAGCTACTGGCCGGCGGGAACCGCGGCCTTTCACATCAACGCCGGCGTCGCCGACGCGGTGACGCGCTACCTGGGAGCGACGGAGGACGAGCAGTTCGAACGCGAGACCGCTGTCGAGCTGCTGGTGGAGACAGCGCGGCTGTGGCGCTCGCTGGGCCATCACGATTCGGTCGGTCGCTTCCGGATCGACGGTGTCACCGGCCCCGACGAGTACAGCGCCGTGGTCGACAACAACGTCTACACCAACCTGATGGCCCAGCGCAACCTGCGCGCCGCGGCCGACATCGCCGAGCGCCACCCGCGCCACGCGGCGAAGTTCGGCGTCGACGACGAGGAGGTGGCGAGCTGGCGCGACGCCGCCAACGCGGTCGTGATCGAGTTCGACGAAGCGCTCGGCGTGCATCCCCAGGCCGAGCGCTTCACCTCACACCAGGTCTGGAACTTCGACGCCACCGAGCCCGACCAGTACCCGTTGCTGCTGCACTTCCCCTACTTCGACCTGTATCGCAAGCAGGTCGTCAAGCAGGCCGACCTGGTGCTGGCGCTGTTCGTGTGCGGGGATTCGTTCACAGCCGAGGAAAAGGCGCGCGATTTCGAGTACTACGAGCCCCTGACCGTGCGCGACTCGTCACTGTCGGCGTGCACCCAGGCGGTGGTGGCCGCTGAGGTGGGTCATCTGGAGCTGGCCTATGACTACTTCGGCGAGGCCGCGCTCATGGATCTCGGCAACCTGGAGCACAACACCGGTGACGGGATCCACATCGCCTCGGTGGCGGGGACCTGGATCGCCGCGGTGGCCGGTTTCGGCGGCATGCGCCACCAAGGCGGGCAACTGGCGTTCAGCCCCCGGCTGCCCGAATCGCTGACCCGGCTCAGGTTCAGGCTGATGTTCGGCGGCCGCAGCCTGCTGGTGGATGTCGACCACGAGCAGGCCGCCTATTCGCTGCTCGACGGCGAGCCGCTGGCGCTGAGCCACCACGGCGAGCGGGTCATGGTCTCGCAGGAGGAGCCGCAGAAGCTGGAGATTCCCCCGATCGCGCCGCGCCAGCGTCCCCGCCAGCCGCGCGGCCGCGTGCCCGCTCAGCGCCGTCCGCCCCGCTGAGGGGTCAAAACTTGTCAGGCGTGTCCAGCTCGCGCCAGAACGTGGGCCGCGGCCAACCCGCGACCCCGGCCTCGGCCATCATCTGGTCGACATCCTCGCTGTCCTCGTAGAAGGCGTAAAACGAGGCGGCGTCCGGCCACTCGTCCATGACCAGGATCTCCCCGCCGTCCTCGTTGACCAGGAATCGATGCCGGGTGGCGCCGCGCTCTCGGGCTCGCTGAGCAATTCTCATCAGGCGGTCGAGGTCGGAGTTGACCACCCGCTCGAAGCGCTCAGGGTCGACGGAGATGCGAAGCCCCATGATCACCGACATGCTGCCCTCCCGTTAGGTGTTTGCTTTACAGGCGATTGGAGCAGCTGCGGGACAACGGGTCAAGGGAAGACTGGTCAAGGCACGATGGTCAAGCGACGAAGTGTGCAATCGCCGCGACCCCCACGACCACGATCACCGCCCGCAGCACGGGCGACGGGAGCCTGCGCCCCACGCGTGCCCCAAGCAGGCCGCCGAGCAGCGAGCCGCCGGCGATCAGACCCGCCGGCGCCCAGGCGACGTGGGCGGCGAACACGAACACGATCCCCGAAACCAGGTTGACCAGGCCGGTGAGCACGACCTTGACCGCGTTCAGGCGCTGGAGGTCGTCGTCGACCGAGAGCGTCAGCGTCGCCAGGACCAGGATCCCCTGCGCGGCGCCGAAGTAGCCCCCGTATATGCCCGCGCCGAACACCGCCAGCGTGGCGAACGGGCCCACCTGCGAGCGGGTGCGCGGCCGGTGCTTGGCCAGCAGCGCCGAGATGCGCGGCTGTACGACGATCAGCACCAGGGCGATGGCGATGAACACGGGCACGATCGCCTCAAACGCCGACGCCGGCAGGCTCAACAGCAGCACGGCGCCGATCACGCCCCCGGTCAGCGAGGCCACCGCGAGCGAGGCCAGCCGCCGCCGCTGGCCCTCGAGCTCGCGCCGGTAGCCGACCGCGCCCGCCGCCGAACCCGGCACCAAACCCACGCTGTTCGAGACGTTCGCCACCACCGGCGCATAGCCAAAGCCGAGCAGCACCGGGAACGTGATCAGGGTCCCACTCCCCACGACCGTGTTGATCGTGCCCGCCGCGATCCCGGCGGCGAAGATCGCGAGCGCTTCCAGAAAGCCCATGGGCCCGCGACATCGTAGCTATCGTCGGCGCCGTGATCTCGCCGTCCGGGACAAGCCCGACCCTCGCTGCTCTGTCGGGGCGCCTGGCCGGGCGCCTGGCCATCGTCGAGCCGCTGGCCGTCGAGCACGAGCCAGGACTGATCGAGGCCGCCAACGAAGCCGCGCTGTTTGACTGGCTGCCGGTCGACCTGGCCTCCTCCGCCGACGCGCTCCATGCCTGGCTGCATGCGACCCTGCAGGCCGCGCGCGAGGGGCGCGAGGTTCCGTTCGCGATCCTCGATGCCAGGACCGGCAAGGTGGTCGGCTCAACGCGCTTTCACGAGCTGCGCCTGGAGCATCTGCGAGCGGAGATCGGCTGGACGTGGCTGACGCGCTCGAGCTGGTCGACCGGTGTCAACGTCGAGACCAAGCTGCTGCTGCTGGGCCGCGCCTTCGACGACGCGGGGCTGCGCCGCGTGGAGTTCAAGACCGACGCGCGCAACGACCGTTCCCGGGGGGCGCTGCTCGCTCTGGGCGCGCAGTTCGAGGGCATCCTGCGCAAGCACATGGTCGTCGGCGACGCCGGGGTACGTGATTCGGCCTACTACTCGGTGATCGACGACGAGTGGCCGCAGCTGCGCGAGCGCCTCCGCCGGCGAGTCGATGCTCACATCGCGCGCTTCACCTCCGAGTCAGCACCACGGTAGGGTCAGCATCACAGTAGGGTGAACGCGATGCCAGACCGCTTTGACGTCGCCATCCTCGGCGCCGGGCCGGGCGGAGAGCACGCCGCCTATGCGCTGGTGGCCGCAGAGCGCAAGGTGCTGCTGATCGAGCGCGAGCTGATCGGCGGCGAGTGCACGAACTGGGCCTGCATCCCGACCAAGACGCTGCTGCGCCCCACCGAGGTGACCGGCGAGTCACAGCGGGCCGCCGGCGTGGTCCGCGCCGCGCTCGAGTGGCCCGAGCTGGACCGCTATCGCGATTACATGACCTCGGCCGGAGACGACTCCAGCCGCGTGAAGGGCTATGACGAGATGGGCGTCACGGTCGTCAAGGGCGAGGGACGGCTCGCCGGCCCGGGTCGGTTGGAGGTCGCCGATCGGGTCTTCGAGGCCGACGCGATCCTGATCAGCACCGGCTCTGATCCCGTCATCCCTCCGATCGAGGGCCTGCGCCAAGCGGGCTATTGGACCAACCGAGAGGCGACCGCGCTGCACGAGATCCCCGAGAGCGCGGTCGTGGTCGGAGGCGGCCCCGTCGGGGTGGAGCTGGCCCAGTTCCTGCGCCGCTTCGGGTGCGAGGTGGCGCTCGTGGAGGGGGCCCCGCGGGTCGTCGAGCGCGAGGACCCGCGCGTCTCCGAGCTGCTGGCTCAGTCGCTGCGGGCCGACGGGATCGTGGTCCACGCGGGTACCCAGGCCCAGCGCGTGCGCGCCGACGGCCGGACGCGCGTGGTGGAGCTCGACAACGGCTCCGAGCTCCGCGGCGAGCAGCTGATCCTGGCCGTGGGCAGACGCCCTCGGAGCGAGGGCATCGGGCTGGAGACGGTCGGTGTGCAGCCGGGTCGCCACGGAATCGACGTCGACGAGCATTGTCGGGTGGCCCAAGGTGTGTGGGCAGCGGGCGACTGCACCGGGGTGATGCTCTTCACCCACGTGGCCAAGTACCAGGCGCGGGTCGCCGTGGCCGACATGCTGGGCCGCCCCGTCGAGGCCGACTACCGCGCCATCCCGCGTGTGATCTTCACCGATCCCGAGATCGCCGCGGTGGGGCTCACCGAAGCCCAGGCGCGTGAGGCCGGGCTCGACGTGACCGTGTCCAGGATCGAGCTGCCGAGCTCGATCGCCCGCCCCTACACCTACGAGCAGGACCCGCGCGGCGAGCTCAGCCTGATCTTCGACTCCGAGCGCCGCGTGATGGTCGGTGCCTGGGCGGTGGCGCCGTTGGCCAGCGAATGGATCCACCAGGCCGTGCTGGCAATCCGGGCCGAGGTCCCTCTCGAGGTCCTGCTCGGCACCGTCGCCCAGTTTCCTTCCTACTCCGAGGCCTTTCTCTCGGGATTGCAGGCGCTCGAGCTGGCCTGAGCCGCGGCGCGCCTTTTATACCGCCCGGGCCAGGCAGAGCCGCGTGCGCATCGGCATCGTCAGCGTCCCCCCGTGCTCCTCGATCGCCGCCCCGACACCCTGGGTGAGCGCGTCGCGCTGGCGTTCGTCGAGCAGCCGGACCTCCGACAGCGTCCTCAGCAGCCGTACGTACTCCGCGGCCGAGTAGGCGACGCTCCAGTCGTAGTGGTGGACGTGGCCGTCGTCGAAGCCATCGGCGGCGGCGATCTCCCCCTCCCAGTCCTCGTCGCCCTCGGGCGTCGTGTTGGCCGGATGCAGCGGCCCGTCGGGGCGCAGATCGGGCACGGTGGCGTTATAGACACGGCGCAGGGCCTCGCGCAGCGGCGAGGAGCCCCACGCCGGACGGTTCCAGAAAGCGGCCAGCACCGCCGAGGGCGCGAGCGCGGCCCGCGCCCGCTGGAAGCGCACCTCAGGGTCGATCCAGTGCCAGGCCTGGGCGCAGTAAACCAGCGCAAACGTCTGGCCGGCCGGGTCCCAGTGCTCGAAGTCTGACTCCACGATCTGAACCTGGGGATACGGGGCGCAGTTGCGCCTGGCCACGTCCGCCATGGCCGAGCTCGGCTCGATCGCCAGCACGACAACCCCGCGCGCCGCCACCAGCGTCGTCGCCTTGCCGGTGCCCGCGCCAACCTCGAGCACCCGCGCGCCCTCGGGCAATTGCGCGAGCTCCAGCAGATCGTCGATCAGCCGTGAGGGATAGCTGGGTCGATTGGCGTCATAGAGCTCGGCGACTTCGCCGAATAAAAGTCGTCGCGGGGTCGCCATCTGATCAGTCTCGCAGCCACCCAGGGACGGCCGCGTGGCTGTGGCGCAACCGATCCTCACCCGTCGCTAGTGTGCCGTGCGCGATGGCGCGGGCAACGCGAACAGCGGTGGGGCTCGCGTGCGCGCTCATGGTGGCGGCCACGCTGATCCCGGCATCCGCGGCGCAGACGACGCCGATGCGAGTCGGCCGCCCGCCGGTTGTGCCGGCCGGCGCGATCGTCCGCGGAACGGTGGCCCCGACCGTGCGTCTGCACGTGGCCGTGGCGCTGAAGCCACGCGACCCCGCCGCCCTGAAGGCCTACGCGCAGGCCGTCTCAACCCCCGGCTCGAGCGTCTACCACCGCTACCTGAACCCCGCTCAGTTCGCTCGGCGCTTTGGAGCGACCCCGGCCGCGGTCCACGCCGTGCAGCGCAGCCTGCGCGCGCGGGGCCTGCATCCCGGTCGGGTTAGCGCCGGCTCGCTCTCGATCCCGGTCGTGGCCAGCGCCGGCCAGCTCGAGCGCGGCTTGAAGATCTCGCTGCGCCGGCTGGCGCTGCCCGGCCGGCGGACGGCTGTCGCGGCCACGGCGGCGCCCGCGCTGGGCGCGAGCACCGCCCACCTGGTCCAGTCGGTGGTCGGTCTCGACACCGTCTCCGCACCGCACCCGCTGCTGGTGCGACCGCCGCCGGGCTGGCGGGCCACAGCGCGGGCGCGCGCGGCGCTCGCTCGTGCTCATGTGGCCACCGGCGGACCACAGCCTTGTGCCGCGGCCCAGTCTGCGGCCGCGCTGCAAGGCGCCCATACGATCGATCAGATCGCGTCCGCGTACGGATTCTCGGGCCTGTACGCGGCCGGCGATCGGGGAGCCGGCACGACCGTGGCCATCTACGAGCTCGAGCCGGTGGACCCAAGCGACATCGCCGCCTATCAGGCGTGTTACGGCACTCACAGCTCGATCAGCTACGTGTCAGTGGATGGCGGGGCCGGTGACGGACCTGGAACCGGCGAGGCGGCGCTCGACATCGAGAACCTGCTCGGCCTCGTGCCCCGGGCGAGGGTGCTCGTCTACCAGGGTCGCAACTCGAGCTCCGGGGCCCCGGGCTCCGGGCCCTACGACACCTTCCGGGCGATCATCGACCAGGATCGCGCGCAGGTGGTGAGCGTTTCCTGGGGCGAGTGCGAAGCCGCCCTCGGCGCCCCCGACGCCGCCGCCGAGAACACCCTGTTCCAGCAGGCCGCGGTTCAGGGTCAGACGATCATCTCGGCCGCGGGAGACAGTGGTTCCGAGGACTGCGCCGCGGGCTCAGACGGCCAGCAGACACAGCTGGCCGTCGACGATCCGGCAAGCCAACCGTTCATCACCGCGGTTGGGGGCACGACCCTCTCCATGCTCGGACCCGAGAGCGTCTGGAACAGCGGCGCCGGACCCGTGACCGGGCTGGTGCAGCCTGGGGCGACTGGCGGCGGCATCTCGGACCTGTGGCCGATGCCCGCCGCTCAGCGTGACGCTTCCCTGGCGCTCGACGTGCTCGGCGCCGGCGTGAGCGGTCCGCAGTGCGGCCATCCCGGCGGATACTGCCGCGAGGTTCCCGACGTCTCCGCCGACGCTGATCCGCGGACCGGCTACGTGATCTACTTCAACGGCAGGGGCAGCGAGATCGGCCTGCCCGGGGGCTGGCAGCCGATCGGCGGCACCAGCGCCGCGGCGCCGGTGTGGGCGGCGCTGATGGCGCTCGCCGACTCGTCGAGCCCGTGCTCGCACGGGCCGATCGGCTACGCGCTCCCGGCGCTGTATCGCGCCGCCGGCGCCTCCTACGCGACCGGCTTCAACGACGTCCGCACCGGCGACAACGACTTCACCCACACCAACGGGGGCCGGTTTGCGGCCGGCGTCGGCTACGACGAGGCCAGTGGCCTGGGAACGCCGAACGCCGCCGCGCTGGTCGACAGCCTGTGCGCCGAGGCGTTGAGGATCACCGCTCCGCCAAGCCAGCGGTCGGCGGTGAGCGCCAGCGTCTCGATGACGCTGCGCGCCCACGACGTGAGCGGCGCCGCGGTTCGATTCCACGCCACCGGCCTGCCCCCGGGCCTGTCCCTGGACCCGGCCAGCGGCCGGATCACGGGTCGGGCCAAGCGGACCGGGAGCTACCGGGTCACGGCCGTCGCCCAGGACGTTCAGGGCTCGCGCGCGAGCGCGAGATTCTCGTGGGTCGTGGGCGGCGCGGCGCGGCTTACCGACCTCATACTTGGTCAGATCGGCGACCACCGGCCGGCACTCACCTTCACCGTGGCCACGGGTCACGGCGCGCCGGCCTTGCGCGGCCTGGTGGTGCGCGTGCCCAGGCAGCTACGGTTGGTCTCCCCCCACGGGATCCAGGTCACCGCCCGCGGGGGCGCTCGGTTCAATGCCTCGGTCTCCGGCGGATCGCTGCTGATAGAGCTTCAGCGCGCCTTCCGGCGCCTCCAGGTGACGATCTCCTATCCGGCTCTCCAATCGAGTGGCGGCCGGGGCGCAAACGCACGTGGCTCCCAGCCACCGCAGCTCGCCGTCACGGTGCTGTTCGCCGGCCACCAAGCCAGCCATCTGCACGCGCGGATCCAGATATGAGCGTGCTCTCTGGCTCCTGCAGTGCCGAGCTCGAATTCTCGATCGAACGATGCTGGGCGCTGGTGGCCGACATCGAGCGTGCGCCGCGGTGGCAGCGGACGCTCGAGAGGATCGAGGTGCTGGAGCGCGATGATCGCGGACGTGCTCTGGTCTGCGACACGGTCAGCGACGCCAAGCTGACCAAGGTCCGCTGCCGCGTCAAGATGGACTACGCCGAGCCCGGCTCGGTGCGCTGGACGCTGCTTGAGTCAGACGATCTCGACGCCATGGACGGTGCCTGGGAGCTCGAGCCGCTGGCCGCCACGCGGACCCGGGCTACCTACTCGCTCGCGGTTGATCCCGGGTCGGTGGGGTTTGTGGCCCGCCGGCTGGAGTCGATGCTGCGGCCGATCATGATCGGCCATCAGGCCGACGAGCTGGCGCGGGCGCTGGCCGCGGGTCTTTGAGTAGCGGCGGCTAGGGCAGGCGGCCTCAGGGTCGCGGCGCCGGGAGGGGGAAGCGACGCTTGCGTCGAACTTCACAGCGGGCCGACCACTAATGAAGCAGGTGTCATGTGACACCGCACGCGATCATCTCCTACGACGACACCCCCGACGACCACGACGCACTGGCGCTCGGGCGGGTGCTGGGACAAGCCGGGGCCAAGCTGACGCTGGCCTACGTGCGTCACGCAGCGCAGGCCGCGCCCGAGCACGAGCTGCTCGCCGAGCACGAGGCCGCGGTGCTGCTCGAATGCGGCGCCCGCCGGCTCGATGATCCCTACGTAGACCGCCGCGTGGTGCTCAGCGCCGGCACCGCCCGGGGGCTGGGCTGGCTGGCGCGGCGCGAGCAGGCCGACGTGATCGTGTTCGGCTCTGACTACCGCACGGCCGCCGGCCGCGTAGCGGTGGGGCGCTCGGCGCAGACGCTGCTCGAGCTCGGTCCGGCCGCGGTGGCCATCGCTCCGGCGGCATACCGCGCACTCGGTGCACCGCGAATCGAAACTGTCGGGGTGCTGTCGGGGACGGCCGACGAAGCGGCGATCGAGACCGCCTTCTCGCTCGCCGAGAGCCTGGGCGCAACCGTGGTCGACCGCGACCGCGGCGTCGACCTGCTGATCGTGGGCTCGCGTCCCGAGGCTCCCGAAGGTCGTGTGTCGGTCAGCGCGTACGCTCACCACGCGATCGAAGAGGCCTCCTCGCCGGTGATCGTGGTCGCCCGGGGCATCGCCCTGCGCTTCGAAAGCCTGGTCATCGCGTAGGCGCGCCACCCGTGACCGCTCGTCGCCGGCCGGCGGGCGGATATCGTCCGCCCGCTTGCGGACGCTTGTCATCTCAGATCTGCACCTCGGCAGCCGGTCCCACGTGCTGAGCCGCGCGGCGCCGCTGGCGCGGTTGCTCGAGGCGCTGGACGGCGTTGACCGACTGGTGCTGCTCGGCGACCTCCTCGAGCTCATCACGCGCCGCCCGCTGCGCTCGCTCGCCGCCGCGGAGCCGGTCGTGCGGGCCATCGGCCGCCGCATGGGCGGCGGCGAGGTGCTGATCGTGCCCGGCAACCACGATGCGCCGCTGGTCCGGGCCTGGGTTCGCGCCCAGGGCCCCAGCCTCGCGGTCGACACCCGGGTGCACCCGGACGCCACGCGCGCTCTGGCCAGGCTGACGTCGTGGCTCGAGCCGGCACGGGTCGGGGTCCACTATCCGGGGGTGTGGCTCGACGACCGGATCTACGCCACGCACGGGCACTACCTCGATCACCACCTGATCCCAGAGTCGACGATCGGCTTGCCGCGCGGCAATCTCGGCGGCCGGCCCCGGCATGTCGCCCTCCCGTTCGACTACGAGCAGGGCCGGATCCGCTCGCACCACGGACGCGATAGTCGCGCCGGCCAGGCGTTGCAGCGGGCGGTCACGGCGACGGCGGAAGCCATCGCCGCCGTGGTACGGGCGGCAACGTTGCCGCACCTGCCTCGTCTGTTGATGAACGCGCGGCTGACGCCGCTCACCGCGGCGTCGCTCGACCTGCAGATGCGCCACGCGGCCATGCCGGCCATGGCCCGCGTGATCTCGCGACTGGGGATCGACGCGGAGTGGGCGATCTTCGGGCACCTTCACCGCCTGGGACCGCTTGCGCCCGACCGGCCCGAGCAATGGCGCGGGGCCGACGGCGTGCGGCTGCTCAACTGCGGCTCCTGGCTGTATGAGCCGCTGCTGGTGGACCGGGCCTCGCCTCCGCATCCCTACTGGCCGGGCGGCGCGGTCGAGATCGAGCCCGGCCGCGAGCCGCGCGCGGTCAGCCTCCTCGATGGCCTTGACCGTCGGGAGCTACGCCCCCAGCCCGGCCGACGATCTCCCGAGTCCCGCTGACGATCAAATGGCTGTCGCCAAACTCGTGCCACAGATATCCGTTCGCCAGCGCCTCCGAGTAGGAGCGCTCGAGCAGCTCCTGGCCGGCGATCGCGGTGAGCATCTGCAGATGCGAAGCCTGCGGCTCGTGCCAACCGGTGACCAGCCCGTCGACGGTGCGAACCTCCCGCTCGGGACCGATCACCAGACCGGTCCAGCCCGAGCCGGGGCAAACGGTTCCGTCCGGGCGCGCCACCGTCTCCAGGGCTCTGACGACGGTCGTCCCGACCGCGATCACCCGGCCGCCAGCGCCGTGGGTCGCGTTGACCAGCCGCGCGGTCGTGGCCGGCACCCGGTACTGCTCGGGGAACGGTGGCTCGCGGCGCTCGGGCGAGGAGACGCCGGTGTGCAGCGTCAACGGGGCGATCACCACCCCGCGGGCGACCAGCTCGGTGATCAGCTGCGTGGTGAACGGACGGCCGGCGCTGGGCATCTCGGCGCTGCCAGGCGCCGTCGCGTAGACGTTCTGGTAGGCGGCAAGCGGCCAGGGATGCTCGACGTAGCGGTAACGGATCGGCTCCCCATGGCGCTCGAGATACTCCTCCACGGTGACCTCACCCTCGAAGCGCGCCAGCAGCAGCCGCGACCCCGAGGCGTGGGGCGCCACCAGTTCGAACGCTCCTGCGCCCAGCCTGATCGTCTCGCCGGCGCGCCCGCGCTCGGGGCGCGCGCCATCCGGACTGCGCAGCTCGACCGCGCGCCAGCTCTCGTCGAGCTCGGGCGCCCGCGTGGCCACGTGCACCCGGACTGCGCTGCCGTCGCTCCGGCGTCCCGCCACCGCGGCCGCGAGCGTGGCCGAGACGTTGATCACCAGCAGATCGCCCGGCCTCAGGAGTCCGGGCAGGCAATGAAAGCGGGTGTGGGTGACCGAGCCGTCGGCGGGGTCGGCGACCAGCAGCTTGACCGCGTCGCGGTCGACACCCCGGGCCTCGGGCGGAGCCGTGGCCTCGAGTGCCTCGGGGAGCTCGAAGGCGAGCGCGCTCACTGCCACACCACCTGCCGAGCGCCGATCTCGCGAGCCCGGTAGCGGCCGCTGGCAAGCTGGCCCTCGATCAGCTCGAGCAGCCCGGGGACGCTGTCCTCGGGCGGCGGGCGATCGGAGATGTCCTCGTCCGGGAACGCCTCCTGGTGCATCTGCGTGCGCATGTCACCGGGGTCGACGGCATACACGCGCAGCCGCTCCTGCTCGGCGCCGAGGATCGCCGTCAGCTGCTCCAGCGCCGCCTTCGAGGACCCGTACCCACCCCACCGCGGATACGGCTCGACGGCCGCGTCGGAGGTTACGTTGATGATCCGGCCGCCGTCCGGGATCAACGGCAGCGCCAGCTGGATCAGAGCCAGGGGTGCGTAAACGTTGACGTCGTAGACCCGGTGCAGCTCCGACCGCGGGTAGAGCTCCAGTTCGGGCTGCGGGCTGGGGCCGAGTGTGCTGGCGTTGTTGACGAGCAGATCGATCTGCCCGCCGGCCGCGCTCACCAGCGCCCCGCGATGCCAATCGTCGGTGATGTCGCCGGCGATGGCCTCGATCGGCGCATGATGGCCGGCTGAGTGTGCGTGCCCGCGCAGCGCGGCGCCGGCGCGCGCCAGCTCGGGCGCGCCGCGCGCATCGATGACCAGGCTCCAGTCCCGTTCTACGAGCGCCCCCGCGAGCGCCAGGCCCAGCCCGCGCGAGGCTCCGGTGATGATTGCTGTTGGCATGACCGTCACGCTACGAGTCCGTCGGTCTTGCTTTCCAGCGGTAATTGGTCCTAGGACCCCGAGCTCACCGGCAGCTCCTAGGACCCCGGGCTCACCGGCGGCTCCTAGGACCCCGGGCTCACCGGCAGCTTTGAGGACTCGGGCCCCGCGCGGCCGACGAGGCCGCTCCGGACCGCCAGCAGCGCCGCCTGCGTCCGATCGCTGACGCCCAGCTTGGCGAGCACGTGGCCGACGTGGGTCTTGACGGTCTTCTCGGCGATCCCGAGCTCAAAGGCGATCCGCTTGTTGGATCGGCCCCCGGCGATCAGCGCCAGCACCTCGCGCTCGCGCCGGGTGAGCTGTTGGCCGTCCAAGGCCCCGGGTCCCCGCGGCTCGGCCAGGGTCCGCAATAACCGCCCGGCGACCATCGGGGCGAGCATCGCCTCGCCCGCCTGGGCGGTCCTGATCGCGCGCGCCAGCTCGGCCGGCTCCACGTCCTTGAGCAGGTAGCCGTCGGCTCCCGCCTCGATGGCGGGCATCAGCCGGTCGTCGTCGAGGAAGCTCGTCAGCACGATCACGCGGCTGGGCGATGACCGCTCACGGAGCGCCCGCATCGCGCCGACGCCGTCGAGCCGTGGCATGACCAGGTCCATCAGGATCACGTCGGGCTCGAGCTCGGCCGCCATCTCGAGCGCCTGGATCCCGTCAGACGCCTCGCCCGTCACCTCGATCCCGTCCTGGAGCTCGAGGAAAGTGCGCAGCCCTTCGCGCACGACGGCGTGGTCATCGACGATCAGCACCCGGATACGGTCAGGCGTCACGCGCGGGGGACCTCCAAGCTCACCCGCGTGCCCGCGCCCTGGACCGAGCTCAGCTCCAGCGTTCCGCCGAGCTCGCGCGCCCGCTCCTCCATCGAGGTAAGCCCGAGGTGGCGCGAGCGCAACTCGGGATCGCCGGGGTCAAACCCGGCTCCGTCGTCGGCGACCTCGACCTTGAGCGTCGGTCCGCGCCCGTCAAGGCGCACCGTCACGTGCTGCGCGGCGGCGTGTCGGACCGCGTTGTGGAGCGCCTCGTGCGCGATTCGCAGCACCTCGAGCTCCCGCTCACCGTCACCGTCGGACTCCCCGGTGGGACGGCCGGGGCAGTCGATTAGAAGCTCGACCTCGATCCCATGCACGCGACCCACCATCGCCACCTCCTTGCGCAGCGCGCCCTCCAGCCCGTCCTGGTCCAGATCGGCGGGCCGCAGGCCGAGGATCAGCGAGCGGAGCTCGGCCAGCGCCTCGCGGGCCAGCTCCCGCACGCGCTCGAGCTGTGCCGCGGCAGCCTGCCGGTCACGACCCAGGAGGGTTGCCGCCGCGTCGGCGCTCAGATTGAGGCTGAACAGCTTCTGGCTGACCACGTCGTGCAGCTCGAGCGCGAGCCGGTTGCGCTCGGACAGGATCGACAGCTCGCGGCTGCGCTCGTACAGGCGGGCGTTGGTGATCGCGATCGCGGCGTGCGCGGCCAGCAGCTCGATCAGCTCCTGATCGACTTCGTCGAACGCATCGCCATCCTCCTTCTCGGTCAGGTAGAACGCGCCGATCACCTCGTCGCGGGCCCGGATCGGAACCCCCAAAAACGAGCGCATATCGGGGTGCTGGCGCGGCCACCAGCCCCGGAAGCGGGGGTCGTCGTGGATGTCGCGCGTCCGGTAGGCGCCGCTGGTCTGCAGCATCGCCCCGAGCATCCCGTGCGTGCGCGGGAGCGGGCCCATGGCGGCGATCAGCTCGTCACTCATGCCGGCCACCAAAAAGCGCCGGAAGCCGCCCACGCCGTCGGGGATGCCCAGCGCCGCGTACCGCGCGTGGGCGAGCTCGCGCGCGGAGTCCACGAGGCGCTGCAGAACCTCGTCGACGGACAGCTGCGAGGCCACCGCCAGCACCGCGTCGCTGACGGCCTTCAAGGCGGGGCTCAGGGACTCCGGCATACGCAGGACGATAGCTTTGTGTCGATGCCGCGATTCTTCTTCTGGACCCAGGCCGCAATCGTCTTCTTCGTGCTCGTCGGGATGGTGATTGCGATCACCAAGCTGGCCTGAGGGCCGGGCTGGGGTTCGGCCCAGGCCCCCGCCCGTCGGCGCGCCGCCGCCGGAGCCGGTCAGGGGACGGTGCTCGGCGGGACCGGTGTCGCCGGCGCCTGGGCCACCGGAGGCCCCGGAGCGGTCGCGGCGCCGGCATCCACCAGTCCGTAACCAAATTGCGGGTTCGGCTTGGCTGGGCCCAGCGGGACCGCGGTCTGCTCCAGCCGGGCCAGGATCTGGGCGGGCGTGGGGTGAGGGCCGATCACGCCGCTGGAGATCACCAGCGCCGCGGTAGCGGCGACCTCGGGAGCCGACATCGAGGTACCGATGTAGAAGCCGGGGTATCCAAAGCGACCCCAGTGCGAAGGGTCGGTGAGCGTGAGCTGATAGATCGAGGGCAGGCTGCGACCGGGGTGGCAGTCGGGATCGTCGAGCAGGGTGGCGTCTTGCCCGCCACCGGGCGCCACGAGGTCGAGGCCGCTGCCACCGTTGGAGTAGTCCGCCAGGCACCGGTCCTTGGTCGTCGCGCCCACCGAGATCACGTTGGCAGCCCGCGCCGGATAGGCGATCTGGCGAGTCTCGTCGTTGCCGGCGGCTCCGACCACGGTGACTCCGTGCGCGTGAGCGAAGTTGATCGCGCTCACGATCTGCGGGATCTCCGCGGCGGTCGTCACCTGGTTTGGCAGGAACTCGAGGCTGAGGTTGATCACCTGGGCGCCGTGGGCGACGGCGTAGCGGATCCCCCGCGCGATCGTCGACTCCTCGCCGTTGCCGTTGCGGTCCAGGATCCGCACCGGCATGATCGACGCGCCATAAGCCAGCCCGGTGAGTCCGCGCCCGTTGTTGGTCGACTCGGCGACCACCCCGGCGACGAACGTCCCGTGGCCGTTGCGGTCCAGCGGGAACTTGTTGTTGGACACGAAGTCGTAGGGGGCCACGAAGCGGGTCCGGGTGAAGTCGGGAGACTTGTGAAACTTGTTCCAGTTGCGGTAGGCGATACCGGTGTCGAGAATGGCGACGACCACCCCGCGGCCCCCCGGCTTGTGGGCGGCGAGCAGGTTCGCCCAGGCGTCGGGAGCGTCGACACCGGTGACCGGCAGCAGGTTCCACTGCATCAGCTCCCAACCGCGGGGGCGATGGGTGCGGCCGGGATCGTTGGGATAGAACGGCCCGGCGGCGTGGGCGATGAAGTTCGGCTCGGCATAGGCGACGCCGGGCTCATGGCGCAGCCGCGCGATCGCCGATCTCACGCTCTCGCCGTGCGGGAGTCGCAGCAGCTGCGAGTGAGGCGCCGGCGCTGGACCGCCGGCCCGCACTCGCATGCGCAGCTCAAGGTGCGCGGTCACCGACGCGACCGGCCTCGCCCGGTAGCCCACCAGCACCTCACCGGGCACGTAGCCCCGCGCGGCGGCGAAACGCGACACGGAGTCGGCGCGAGCCGGGCCCGCTCCAACGACGAGGCCGCCCACCAGCAATAGGGTCAGAGCAGCCAGAGTGGTTTCGATCAGACGATGAAGGAGAAGCCGATCGCGCATACCGATCCTGTGGGGCGCCCGCGGAGCCTGACGTCCGCCCGGCGACGCTTAAGACATCATCGAGGGCCCCAAAGTTGCCCCCGCTGAACGGTAGCGCCATCGCGGGCGGGGTTCGCCGATGAGTTCTCACTTCTTCCCTCGCGACGAGTACTTCATGCGCCTGGCGCTGCGAGAGGCGGCGCGCGCCCCCGAACACGATGACATCCCCGTGGGTGCGGTGGTCGTCAGCGACGGGGAGGTGATCGGCTCGGGACACAACGAGCGCGAGGTCCGTGCCGATCCCACCGCGCACGCCGAGCTGATCGCGCTCCGTGACGCCGCCCGGAGGCTCGGCAGCTGGCGGGTGCTCGACTCGGTCCTGTACGTGACGCTCGAGCCGTGCGCGATGTGCGCGGGGGCGATCGTGCTCGCGCGCGTGCCGCGGGTCGTGTTCGGCACCTTTGACCCCAAGGCGGGCGCGGCCGGCACCGTGCTCGATGTGCTGGGCGAGCAGCGCCTCAACCACCGTCCGCAGGTGGAGTCAGGGCTGCTCGCCGAGGACTGCGCCGATCTTCTGCGTGCCTTCTTCGCCTCGCGCCGCTGATGGGGTCATCCGATCCGTTGCCCGGGCGCCTCGATCTCGGCGCGGAGCGGCCGCTCACCGAAGTGCATCGGGCCGCCCGGCCCCTCTAGCCGGGCGTCGTCTAACTTTGACGGCGACGCTACGCTATTCTCTATATTATTTTTTCATCATCAACATCTCCTATCATTTTCAATTATTCATAAATTATCTTATATTATAATTAAATTAAAAATTTTTGTCTACAATTTAACAAACATCAAAATCAACATATAATCTCACTTTACAACACCAACAAAAACTCAACATACCATAAAACAAAAAAAAAAAAAATTCTTAACACACACGAGCAACGCAACCAGCCGCGACACTACAACGCGATCTGCTTCAAATGAACGGTGCTGCATTCATTTAGGGGCGCGTTGACCGCTCACTCGGCGCTCAATCAGACCGCGTATACACGTCGACGAAATCCGACAACCAGCGGACGTACTACAGATCCTTCGCATCGACGATTGACCTGGGCCACGGCCGCGTCATCAGCTACCCTGCCAGAGCCTGAACATCCCGATATCGACCTATCAAGCCGTACACCACACGAACCCGGACCGCGCACCAGCTCCACCGCCTTCTGCAGTTCTAGCCGCTCTGACAAACTCGCCGCGCACGGTAGACAAACAGACGAGAATATGGTGACATGGGACGGCTGCGATACTATCTGAAGCAGCAGACGCAGAGCCGTCACGTCGGCACGTAGACCAGTTCGCCGCCGGTCAGCTCGAGGCACTCGCCGACGAGGACGAGCTTGCCGCCCTCACGAGCGCGTCGCTCGAGCTCGCCACCAGCCGGCTCTTGCCCACGCCCGCGTCGCCGGCGATCAACACGGCGCCTGAATCGATTTCCAGCGCCTCGAGCTCGGGCTGCCGGCCGACGAACCGCTCGCTGGCGACGCGCTCTCTCTCTTGTCTTTTTTTCTTTTACTCTAACTCTATCTCGGGCTCTAGGATAGGCGGGCGGCTGAGCAGTAGGCAGGTCGCGCGGACGGTGGGGGCGAGGCGAACGCCGCGAGTAGCAGTCCCACGGCTCATGCGCAGCACGGGTTCCGGCAGAACTTTGAGTTCGAGCTCGCTTATCGGGGGAGCGATGCTCGTCGCTGCCGTCTAATATCTGCCTCGTTTATTCGGTTATCAGTGTGTGTCCTCCTGTCGCTCGCGCACACAGTCTTGTCTCCTGTTCTATGGAGGATCTAATTAGTCGCCGTCTCTTGGTTGTTATTCTCTATTACCACTCTCACTCTCACTTCTTATTTCTACTGGTCGCCCCTTTTGCGTAACTCTATTCTCTGCTGCATGGCGGCGGCTCACTCGAGTGGGGCGGCCGCGCTGGTGAACACCACCATCAGCCCGTCGCCGAGATTCTTGACCTCACTGCCATGGGAGGCGGCGATCGCCTCGCGCAGCACCCCGAAGTGGTCGACTCTGAGCCGCTCGGCGCGCTCCGGTCCGACCCGTGACGCCAACTCTGTGGAACCGACCAGGTCCGTGAACAGCATCGCTATCGTCTCGAACGAGCCCATCTTCACCTGATCCCCAGACCCACTTTGCCGCCGTCGCAGAGCCTATCGAAGTGCACCATTCCCTCCGTATCCGCTCGGCTTCTGTAGCCGGGCGTCGTCTAACTTTGCGGCGACGCTACGCGGAGAGGTGGCAGAGCGGTTGAATGCGCCGGTCTCGAAAACCGGTATGGGCGGTTTCGTCCATCGAGGGTTCGAATCCCTCCCTCTCCGCTCCTCTCTTCTCTTCTTTCTTTTCTCTTTTTTTTTTCTCTTTCTCTCTCTCTTTTTCTCTTTTTTTCTCTTCTCTTTTCTTCTCTCGTTTTCTCTCCTTCCTCTTTTCTTTCCTTTTTCTTCTTTTTCTTCTTTCTTTTCTCTCCTGGCTCTCTTCTTCTGCCTCCTCTTCTCTGTGTCGTGTCTTCCTTTCGTCCTCGGTCGCAGTCCTTTTGTTGCGTTCTTCTATTCGTTCTCCGTTGGGTCGCGTCGTCGTTTCTTTCTTTCTTTTCCTTTTTCCTTGCCCCGTCTTCGCCTCCTCTCTGGTAGGCGTCTTCTGGGGGGTTCGTTTCTGTGTTCTCGTCTTCTCTGTCCTGTTCGCCGTGGTTTTCTTTTCTTTTTGCTCGCGCTCGTTTTTCTTGGTTGTCCTGGGCGCCGCGCCCGTCGTTCTTTCTCGGGCGTCGTCTCGTCGTCTGTCGTCTCCTTTTCTCTTTTCTTCTGCTTCTCGGTCGGTTCTTTGCGGGGGTCGTGTCCGTTTTGTTTGTGTTCTCTTCCTGTCTTCCTCGGCTAGTTGTTCCCGCGCTCTGCCTCGTTTCTCTCTTACCTACCGGCGTCAGGACTGCGTCGCACGCTCGCCGAGCGTCGTGTTCTCACGCCGTCGCAGCAGCGTTTAGTCATCGTGCGCTCTTGCGCCGGCGTCGCGTAGATCTCTATCTTTTATCTCTTGCCTCCCGTCGCGTTCCGCGCGTCTCTCCCGGTCCCACGGGGCGGTTTCGTCCATCGAGGGTTCGAATCCCTCCCTCTCCGCTCCGCTCTTCATGCGCCTTTCCGTGCGTTTCCAGGCATTAGGGACCGCTCCCGGACCGTCGTGGCCGACGTTGACAGTGGGTCACTACAGGCCGCGCCGAACGCTGACCGTCCTTGCGCGGATACCGCTCCATCGGCCGCCGAAGCCTGCTCCTGTCGGTTGGGAATCCTGGCGCGATGAGTCTGGCCCGCTTCGGCAGTCTCATAGAGTTTCGAGTAGCCGATAGGAGTGAAGATGAGCAAGCTGAGACTCGGCATCACGATGTCGCTGGACGGCTACGTCAGTGGCCCAGATCAAAGCGAGGAGAATCCGCTCGGCGTCGGCGGGATGGGGCTGCACGAGTGGGTCTTCCCGCTCAAGGCGTTCCGGGAGACGCACGGCCAGGAGGGAGGCGACGTTAACGCCAGCTCCGCCGTGGTCGAGGAGCGTCAGACAAACATTGGCGCCACGATCATGGGCCGCAACATGTTCGGACCGGTTCGTGGTCCCTGGCCGGATGAGTCCTGGCGGGGCTGGTGGGGCGAGGATCCTCCCTACCACCATCCCGTATTCGTGGTCACCCACCACCCGCGTGCCCCGCTCAAGATGGAGGGTGGCACCACCTTCCACTTCGTCAGCGACGGGATCGAGTCGGCACTGGCGCAGGCCAAGGACGCCGCCCGGGGACTTGACGTCTGGCTGGCCGGCGGCGCTTCGGTGGTCAACCAGTACCTGGCCGCACGGCTGGTTGACGAGATCGACGTCTCGATCGCGCCGTTGATCCTGGGCGCCGGCGCTCGCCTATTCGAGGGGGTCGACCGCGGGACGCTCAAGCTCAAGCAGATCCGGGCCGTCGACGCGCCCGGCGTCACACACGTCAAGTACGACGTGAGCTGACCCGTCCGCCAGGACGCACACGGGTCGTCAGTGTCGTCCGCCGATCCTTGGTCCGAGGTAGGTGACTTCTGGGATCGGTTGCTGCGCCCAGTTCGTCGACGATCGAGACGGCGCCGTTGCTCTGCTCGCCGCGCAGTAGGACCTTGTTGCGGACTGGTGTGGGCATTTCTCTCCTAACGGTCAGGAGCGGCCCTCATCCTGTCTCTTCCGATTGTTCGATGTTGTTTGGTCTGGGTCGGCGCTGACCTCCGGCACGGATTGGAGGTCTCGGTCGCGCAGCCTGATCGCGCCGCGCCAGCGGACGCCAGGGCTGGGATCTGATGGCGCTCACTCCAGCCACTTCGTCACGAACGTTGGGTGGGCGTGAATGCAGACGAGGTTGGCCCGCCCCGGGCCGTTGTTGGTGAACTTGTGTGGGGTCTCGGGTGGCACGATCACGATGTCCCCCGGCCCGGCCGCGAGCTGTTCCTCGCCGGCCTGGAAAGTGAGGGTCCCGTCGATCACCACCCACGTCTCGTCGTAGGGGTGCTTGTGCAGCCTGGGCCCGTGGCCGGGCTCTGAGTGGTCGAGGATCACCGAGATCGTCGCTCCATGCTCTTCGCCCTTCAGGTTCCCGGACGGGAGGGCGCTGGGGTTGATCAGTGGCATCTGTGTTCTCCTTGTGCGTGGGTCGGTGTCAGGCGGCGATCCGCTCCCTTGATGCTGCCGCGTGTGGCTCGGCTGCGGGTTGAGGCGGCGCCTGTTCGCGTCCGCGCAGCGGCTGCTCTCGCAGCAGCAGCACGATCAAAAAGCCGGCGAGCGCGATCGGAGCCGCAACCAGGAACACGTCGTGCAGCGAATTGCCAACCGCATGCGCGATCGCGCGCTGGACCGCGGGCGCGAGCGCGTGGATCCGAGCCGGGGTGCTCTGGATGCTCGTCGCGCTGCTCCCGTGCGGCACGCGGCCGTGCAGCTCAAGCGGCAGCCAGTGGCGCAGAGCCGCGGCGAACACCGACCCGTAGACGGCCACGCCGACCGAACCGCCGAGCGCCCGGAACAGGTTGGCGGCCGCCGTCGCGGTGCCGATCTCGCGCGGCGCCACCGCGTTCTGGATCGCCACCATCAGGATCTGGGTGACCATCCCGAACCCGGCGCCGAACACGACCATGAACAGCGCCGCCGTCAGCCGAGAGGCTGTGTCACCGAGCGTCGAGAACAGCAGCAGTCCGGCGCTCATCGCGGCCAGCCCGATCACCGGGAAGATCTTGTAGCGGCCGGTGCGGGCCATGATCTGACCGGCGGCAATCGTGCTGAGCGCGCTCGCTCCCAGCAGCGGCAGCGTCAGCAGCCCTGAGAGGGTCGCGCTGGCCCCGGTCACCAGCTGCAAAAACACCGGCAGGAACACGATCGCCGCGAACAGCGACAGCGTCGCGACGAATGCCCCAGCCGACACGACCGTGAACACCCGGTCTCCGAATAAGCGCAGGGGCAGCACCGGCTCCGCCGCAGCCCGCTCCCGCCCCACGAAGCCAGCAAGCAGTGCGACCGCGCCGGCGATCAATCCGAGGATCGGCGGAGAGCCCCATCCATACTGGCTTCCGCCCCAGGTGGCGATCAGCATGATCGCGACGACCGCGCCCGCCAACAGCGCCGCGCCCAGGTAGTCGATCCGGGCCTCGCGCGGCTGCACACCCGCGGGCAGGTAAACAGCCAGGAGGGCCAGCGCCAGCGTGCCGATCGGAACGTTGACATAGAACGCCCACCGCCACGACAGCTCGTCGACGAACAGCCCGCCCAGCAGCGGGCCGGCCAGGCTCGCCAACAGGAACGTGAGTTGGATGTACCCCTGGTAGCGGCCGCGCTCGCGTGGGGAGACCAGATCGGCGACCCCGGCTGTCGCGAGCGTCATCACCCCGCCCGCGCCAACCCCCTGCAGCGCGCGGAACGCGACCAGCCACCCGATGGTCTGCGCAGTCCCCGACAGCGCCGAGAAGGCGATGAACACCATAATGCCTGCGGCGAGCAACCGCTTGCGTCCGAACAGGTCAGAAGCTTTCCCCCACAACGGCGTCGAGGCGGCGGCGGCCAGCACGTACGCCGTGACCACCCACGACAGGTCGGTCAGACCGCCAAGCTGGCCGGCGATCGTCGGGAGCGCCGTGGCCATAATCGTCTGATCGAGCGCGCCGATGAACATCGCTACCAACAGCCCGCCGAACGCGATCCTGAGGCGCCGGTCACCCAAGGCGCCGGTGTTGGGTGTTTGGTGCGTCACAAAAATTAGAGTAGCTCTAGTTATAGAGCGTGTCAAGTCTTCTGCTACGATGCCCCTGTGACCACCGCGTTGGGGCTCAGGGAGCGCAAGAAGCACCGCACCCACCAGCTGATCGCCGACACAGCGCGTCGGCTGTTCGCCGAGCGCGGGTTCGACGCGGTGCCCGTGTCCGAGATCGCGCGGGAAGCGGAGGTCTCCGAGGCGACCGTGTTCAACTACTTCCCCACCAAGGAGGACCTCTTCTACCACCGCCTCGAAGCGTTCGAAGAAGAGCTACTTCAGAGCATCCGCGATCGCCGGGCCGGAGAATCGGTCCTTGACGCCTTCGGCCGCTTCGTCACCACGCCGCGCGGGCTGCTGGCCGCCCGCGACCCCGAGCAGACCGAGCATCTCGCCGCAATCACCCGGGTGATCACCGAGAGCCCAGCTCTGCTCGCCCGCGAGCAGCAGATCTACGCCGAGTACACCGCTGCTCTCGCCAAGCTGCTCAGCACTGAGACAGGCGCGAACCCGGGCGACCTGGAACCGTGGCTCATCGCGCGCACCCTCATCGGCCTTCACCAGGCCGCCGTCGACTACTCCCGCCGGGAAATCCTCGCAGGCACCCGCAACCCAACACTCGCCCGCCGCGTCCGCCGACAGACCCAGCAAGCGCTCGAACTGCTCTCAAACGGCCTGGCCCACTACGGCCCACGCGCCGGAGCCTGACTCGCCCTCGGCGCAGAGAGGCATCACGAGCTCAACGTCGGGGGGAACCGTCGGGCGCACCCCCGCCTCGAGCGCGACGCGAGGCAAGTCCAAGCGCGTGTGGCGCTGGCCGACCGGCACTTTCCACATGTGGAATCGACCCTTGGTCACAAGCGCTGCTCGTCGACGGGCGCGCCAGGGTGCTCGTCGGCCGGCGCGCCAGGCAGCGACTCGAGCAGGCGCCCGAACTGCTCCATCGTGTCGTGGTGCAGCAGGCCCGCGTAGCTGATTCGTGCCACTCCGAGCTCGGCGAGCTTGGCGTGCGATGGGGCCGGCGGGATCTGAACGACATTGACCGGGCCCCGAGCGTCGGAGATGAAGCGCTCCAGGGCGTCGGGCTCCCAGAGGAGGATCGGGAACACACAGTCGGCACCGGCCTCCACATAGGCGTTCGCCCGCCGCAACGCTTCGCCTACCAGTTCGGCCTGTCCCTGCCCGGAGGTGATCGTGGGCAGGAAAACGTCGATGCGGGCGTTGATCACCAGCCCATATCCCTGGTCGGACGCCGCGCCGCGAAGCGCGCGCAGCCAGTCGGCCTGTTCGGCGGGGTCGCGCAGCTCGCCGGTGGCGTAGTTGGTGTCTTCCAGGTTGCAGCCGGCCACTCCCATCTCCTTTAGCCTGGCCACCAGCTCGGTCGGCTTCATCCCATAGCCGGCCTCGGCGTCGACGGTCACGGGGACGTTGACAGCGGTGGCGATCCGCGTGGCGGCAGCGAGCATCTCCTCGCCGGGCGCCCGCTCGTGATCCTCATAGCCAAGTGAGGCGGCCACGCCGCGGCTGGTGGTCGCCACCACGGGAAACCCGGCCGCTACGACGGCCCGGGCCGAGGCGGCGTCCCAGGCGTTGGGCAGAACCAACGGGGTGCCGGGCACGTGTAGCGAGCGAAGCGTGTCGCACCGCCTCTCGAGCTCGGTCGGGTCGGTCATAGGCTTCTCCGCTACCTGATGGCTGGGCATGTTGACGCCTCCTCTCGATCACGAGTCAGATATCAAGTCCTTGAGAATATGCCAGGACCCGTATATCATGTCAAGGTCCTGATATCGTGTCTGCGATGAGCGTTCCGGCGATCGGGCACAGCTACCGTGGCGTCGAGGGACGCAGCGGCTACCTTCTGCGCCAGGCGTGGCGCGCGCTCGAGGGCGCCATGGAGATCGCCTTGCGCCCGCACGGGCTGACGCCGCCGCAATACGGAGTGCTGACCGTGCTCGCGCGCGAACCGGGCGCATCGGGCGCGGATCTGGCCCGGGCCGTTCACACCACCCCCCAGGCGATGAACGGGGTACTGGCAACGCTCGAACGCGAGGCCCTGATCGAGCGCCATCCGCATCCCACGCACGGTCGGATCCTCCAGGCGACGCTGACCAGCGAGGGCCAACGGCGCCTCAAGGCCGCGAACCCGTCCATTCGAGCACTCGAACGAGAGACCGAGCGGAGCCTGAGCGCCGACGAGATCGCCACCGTCAAGACCTGGCTCGTTGCCACCGCCCAACGGCTCGAGCGGGCCACCGAGTCACGAGCCGCGTGACACCGGGCCGCCCGGTGTGGTGCCGATCACGGCCATCGTCTCGGCACGGCGGGTTGCGTACCGGCGAGTGTTCACGGCCGCCCCGCATCCCCGGGCCGCCGAGGATCTCGATGCCGTACTCGGCCGCGATTTGCGCCAACGCGCCGCGGTCGAACGGGCGTCCGGGCGGTGGCGGCTGGGCGCTCGGAGCCGGCTCACTAGCGGCGCGCACGATCTGCTCAAACCCCCGGGCTGTTGTCACCGCCGCCGCTGGCTCGGATTCCCTTTATTTTTGTGGTACTCCGCGTGGCGCGAGCGCCGCCTGGCCTTCGCGCGCCGCGATCTGCGGTCGCCGACGAACAGCGTCATATCACCCTGGAGGACGTGAACGTCTCGTGGTCGCGGTGGTGGACGTGCAGCGGCGGCATGTCGCCCCGGCGGCCCCAGGTTTCTCCAAGGCTGTAGGCCTCGGCGGTCTGCTCGCCGTCCACGTGTACGTAGGCGAGATTGTCAACGAACCACAGCGGCGGAGCGGTTGCGGTGAGAGGGTGGTGGACACGGCTTCTCTCCCTTCGTTAGAGCTAGAGTCCTACATGGAGTTATCTTAGCCTCCGTCCTGGAGCTATGTCAAGCGATCCCAAATTGACCCCCTTCTCGTACGCGATCCTCGGGCTGGTCGGCCGAGGCGGCGCCGGCCCGCACGACATCGTGCGGATGATGCGTGAAGGCGCGGTCTTCTGGACCACCTCCGAAAGTCACTACTACGCCGTGCCCTAGCGTCTCGCCTAGCTCGGCTACCTCACCGCCGAGAAGCAGCCGGGCCGCACCGCGAGCGGACCCACTACCGACTCACGGACCAGGGACGAGAAGCCTTTTAGACCTGGCTCGCCAAGCCAGCAGCAATGCCGCGCATCCAAACGAAGGCGCCGTCAAGCTGCTGGCCGCCGACTTCTCGAACGACCAGACTATCCTCGCCAGCCTCGTCAGTTTGCGCGATCACATCACCACCGGCTACCAGCTCCTCGAGAAATGGAAGAACGAGCCGAGCAGATTCCCCATCACACGCTACCTCCGCCTCCTCAACGAGCTCGCCCCGCACACTCTACACCCAACGCGACTAGCTCTACACGTCGAGCAAGAACTCGGCGCTGCGCACAACGACAGCCAACGGAACCTGACACCTCATAACCCCGATATCCCAACACACCCACCGCCTCCCTCCCTCTCCCACACCAACACCTCGCCCTTCCCACGCGCTGTAGGGCGATGGATTCTCTGCAGGATGTGTCTATAGCCCGGTAAGCAGTCCGCGCAGCGTTTGGGTGTAGGTGTCCAAAGCCGCGCGACCCCGGTGGGTCAGCGCCACCGAGGTTCGCGACGCAGGCCCGTTGCCGGTCTTCTCGGTGGTGAGGTAGTCGGCGTCCTCGAGCTTGCGCAGGTGGGTTATCAGGTTGCCGGGCGTCAGTTCGATCATGTCCTGCAGGCGGGTGAAGGACAGGGCGTCACCGTCGGGCAATGCGGCCAGCGTGGCCATGATCTGCAGTCGCGCGGGGACGTGGATCAACGGGTCAAGCGCATCGGCCGTCATGTGTCTGATCGAGACGCGCGGAGCAGCCAGGTCTGGGCGGCGCTGTATCCCAGGAGCACGAGGCAGAGGCCCACACCGTCGCTCAACCACACCCCGCGGGGTCCCGCGAACGCGCTCCCCGCGGCGACGAGGACGACGGCGATCGACACACCCAGTCCCTGCCAGTCCTCCCGGACCGCCGAGCGGGCTGCCCAGAATACGCCGAGCACGATCAGCGTCGCTGTGCCGACATAGACACCGTAGACGATTGCGTCACTCGCGCCGGCGTGCGCCAGCGCTGCCATGACCACGTACACGGCGACCAACGCCACCGTCAAGGCCGCTCCCCCGGCGCGCCGTTGGCGCACCGAGCGTCCGCTGACGCCGGCCGTTGCGCGGCGATGGGCGTACACCACCGTGCCGATCCGAATCGCCACGAGGACGTACAGGACCACCAGACCCACAGGGGTCGGTCCCTTGTAGGGATGCTGTTCGCGCACTGACAGCCACACGGCACCGAAGGCGATCAACGCCACCGCCGCCGCGAGCAGCGAGAGCTGCGGCGACCTGAAGTCCAGCCCGCGCCGCGCCTGCCGTTGGCTCTGCGCCAGCAGCCTCGCCGCTCCACGGGGATCCAATCCGCCCTCGTCCTCGGGCCTCTGGGTCGTGCCTGTGTCGTGCGTCCCGTTCATGTCTGGCTCCTTCTCAGCCTTTGTGGCGCAAACTTTACTAAGGTTTACGGCGCAAAGTCAAGCGCCATCCTGGGGGCCTCGGGGTTGACTTTGTGAGGCAAAGCGTGGTAGGTTTGTCTCACAAAGTCAAACCGGACGGAAGGTCCACGGTCAACAAGCGCACCTTCCGAGACGTGACCTCAAGGAGCGATCATGGACGGCTGTCAATCAATCAAGCGCGGATCCGAGCTCGGGTCCAGGTATCCACAGCAGGTCGCCCGCGTGCGCATAGGTGTCGGGATCTGGCTGCTCGTCCTGACGGCCATTCTGTACGGCTCGGGCCACAGCGGCCCTTGGGAATGGCTGCTGGTCGCCGGAGCGGCCTTGCACTTCTGCCTCGCGTACCGCTTGTTCCGAATCGCAAAGAAGGATCGAGACCGACGGACCCAGTTGGCCTGGTCACGGCGCACCGGCACCTGATCCCGCCCCGGTCTCCGCGCCGAGGGCGTCCGGCGGTGCCGGTGTAGAGTTCTCACCCGTCCGCGATGGAAGGTGCTAATTCAGCCAGTGCCTGTTAGCGCTGCTTTCATCGGTTTGAATTGAGGGAGTTGTCTCCGATGGGAGGATCGAGGCTCTCGACGGACGAACACATCCACGATCACTCCGGTGGTGAGCAAGAGGAGGCCACTGCGCTGGCCGGTGTCGCGTGCGATCTGCGGCTCCACGAAGTGAACTGGGTAGTTGGCTGCGTTGTCCCGGCATCGACCTTCGAGGGAGGTACCTGATGGCGACGAGAGAGGCGGTGACGGTCGCGGAGGATCGTTCGCGCGGAACTTTGCGGCGGGAGCTGCGGTTCTGGGAGGCGATCGCGATCTCGATCGGGATCATGGCGCCGACCGCGGCGATGGCCCTGAATGGGACGGCGCCCGCCGGCCTGGTGGGCCGCGCCGTGCCGTTGGCGTTTCTGTTCGCCGCGATCGCGGTCGGGTTGATCGCCTACTCGTTCGTTCGCCTGACCTCGTTCTTCAACCATGCCGGTTCGGCGTATGCGCTCGCGGGGGCGACGCTTGGCCCGCGCGCCGGCTTCTTCGCCGGTTGGGCGCTGCTGGCCACGTACAGCCTCTTCATCGCCGCCGACATTGCCGAAGTCGGGCTGTTCGGCTCGTCGTTTCTGTCCGGTGCGGGCATCTGGTCGAACCCGCCTTGGATCCTCCTGTCGCTGATCGCCGCCGCGCTCGTGTGGCTGCTCGCCTACGGCGACGTGAAGGTGGTCGGGCGCGCGCTGCTCAGCTTCGAGGGGATTTCGGTGACGCTGATCACAATCGTCGTCGTGATCATCTTCTGGAAGGTGATCGCGGGCACGGCGCCGAACCACCAGCAGTTCACGCTGAAGCCGTTCGTTCCGGCGTCGGGGACCGCAATCGGCGCTGTCGCGTTTGCGTCGGTGTTCGGGCTGTTGTCCTTCGGCGGCTTCGAGGGCGCGGCCGCGCTCGGCGAGGAGACGAACAATCCGCGCCGTAACATCCCGCTCGCGATCGCCGTGGCCGTCGCCTTCTGCGGCACCTTCTACACGATCGTGATGCTGGCCCAGTCGCTCGGTTTCGGGATCGGCGCCGCCGGCATCAAGGCGTTCTCGTCGTCGAGCGCGCCGGTGGGCGACCTGGCGAAGCTGTACGTCGGCGGAGGGATGCGCGACGCGATCAACTTCGGGGCGATGCTCAGCGCGTTCGCCTCCACCCTCGGCTGCGCGGCCGGGGCGTCGCGGATCCTGTTCGCGCTCGGCCGCGACGGATTCATCACGCGCCGCCTCGGCGACGCATCGTCGCGAACGGGGGCGCCCGCGAACGCGCTGGCCGTGGTGATGATCTTCGGACTGGCGCTGACGATCTACCAACGTCTGCGCCACACGACCGACGTCAACGCCTTCTTCTATCCGGGCACGGCGGGTGTGCTGGCGATGCTGATCGCCTACTTCGTGATCCAGTTCGGCGCGGCCAAGTTCTTGCACCTGGGTCGCCGCGAACCGCGCTGGCGCGTGATCGTCCTGGTGTTGGCGACCGCGGCGATCGTCTACACGTTCTACAAGCAGGTGCACCCGACGCCGCCGTACCCCTACGATCTCCTCCCCTGGATCATCGCCGGCTGGGCCGCGCTCGGGATCGCCATTACACTCGCGTTCCCGGCGCTCGCGGGACGGATCGGCCGAGGGCTGGCGCAGGCCGAAGGGATCGGCGGCGCGGCCACCGCGGAGGCCGACCGGAGCGACGGCGCGGACGACACTGAGCACCCCAACGGCCACCAATCCCAGCGTGGTGCTCGGCCCCCTGGTCCTTGAGCAGGACTGCGAGCAGCTAGGCACACGGAGCCGGAGGCGATGAGCCCATAGACGAGCAGCGAATCCAGAGCGCGTTGCGCGACGCTTCCGACACCGACCGCGTGGTGATCGGCTCGGGCGCGGCCGACGGGATCGCGGACCTGTTCGACGAGGTCTTCGGCGACCAGGCGGGAATCGTGGTCGCCGACGAGAACACCTTCCAGGTTGCCGGAAGCAGGGTGCAGGAGACACTGCAGGCGGCGGGCCGAAATTTGCAGGAGCCGTACGTATTTTCGGGCAGGCCTGCCCTCCACGCCGACTACGAGCACATCGAGTCGCTGATGGGCGTCCTCAAGCAGCACGCAGCGATCCCGATCGCCGTCGGCTCAGGGAGCCTCAACGACATCGTCAAGCGCGCGGCCTACGAGTGCGAGCGCCGGTACATCAACGTGTCGACCGCTGCCTCGATGGACGGATACACCGCGTTCGGAGCGGCGATCACCAAGGAGGGCTACAAACGCACGATGAGCTGCCCAGCCCCACGTGCCGTGGTAGCCGACCTGGACATCCTCACCCGCGCGCCCGGGGACATGACCGCGTCCGGTTACGCGGACCTCCTCGGGAAGGTGACGGCGGGCGCTGACTGGATCATCGCCGACGAGCTGGGGGTCGAGCCGATCGACACCAGGGTGTGGTCACTGGTACAGGATCCACTGAGAGAGTGGACCGCCCAGCCGGCCGAGCTCCGTGCCGGCGATCAGACCGCCATCGACAACCTGATCGAGGGGCTGATCATGTCCGGGCTGGCCATGCAGGCCCACAAGTCGTCACGGCCGGCCTCGGGGGCCGAGCACCAGTTCAGCCACCTGTGGGAAATGGAAGGTCTCGGCTATGACGACGATCCTCCTCTGTCCCATGGCTTCAAGGTCGGCCTGGGATCGATCGCGATCGCCGCACTGTATGAACGCGTCCTCTCCCGCGACCTGTCGGCGATCGACATCGACGCGGCCTGTGCGGCCTGGCCTCGCTGGAAGGAGGTCGAGCGGCGGGTGCGCGCCGCCCACAAGATGCCTGGGCTCGACGAGGCGGCCGTGGTCGAGACCCGCGAGAAGTACCTCGACGCGAACGCGCTGGCCGAGCGCCTCGGACTCCTGGCCGAGCGCTGGCCGCAGGCACGCCTGCGCCTCGAGCAGCAACTGATGCCAGCCGCCCGGCTGCGCGAACTTCTACGCCAGGCCGGTTGCCCCACCAGCTGGGGCGAGATCGGTTTGGATCTGCAGCGATTCAAGGACACCTACTTTCGGGCACAGATGATCCGCCGTCGCTACACGGTCCTTGACCTCACCCAACAGGCAGGCATCCTCGATGCGTGCGTTGAGGAGTTGTTCTCCCCCGGCGGCTTTTGGGCGTCGTAGGTCGCCTCGACAAGTACCCACACACGCTCGCGGTGCCCTGGGCGCGTCATTGCTCAGGCTCGCCCCGTGACCGCTCACGGTCACGACTCCTCGCCCATCCGAGCTCCTCCCAGACCTCGGGCGGCAGCAGCCGATCGACACGCTCGAGCACCAGCGTCGGCATGTCCTGCGCATCGAGCCCTTGGAGATCTTCCTCGGTGGTCTCGCCCGTGAGCACCAGCACGGCGCCCATGCCGGCGTCCAGGGCCATCCGCACATCGGTCGACAGGCGGTCGCCGACCACCGCACACTTCTCGGCTGGGACGCCGAGCCCGCTCAGCGTGGCCTCCAGCATCTGCGGATACGGCTTACCCAGATTCGCCTCGCATCTCGCGCCGGTGCAGGCCTCGATGGCGGCCACGATCGCCGCGCAGTCCGGCTCGCCACGGCCGCCCGGGAATGGGCAGTAGCGGTCCGGATTCGTCGCGATGAGGCGAGCGCGCCCATGAAACCAGATCGCGTCAAAGGCCTTCTGCAGCTTCTCGTAGGTAAACGTTCGGTCGTAGCTGGCGACGACGATGTCGATCTCGGCCGGGTCCTCTGACATGCGAATGCCGGCCTTTTGGAAGGCGCGAATCAGTGGCGCCTCGGCGACGGGATAGACCACGGCGTCGGGGTGGTGGTCAAGCAGCCAGCGTGTTGTGGTCACGACCGTGTTGACAATCTGCTCGTGTGACACAGGAAGGCCCAGGCGCGTCAGCTTCTCGAGATACTCGTCGGGGTCCTTGGTTGGGTTATTCGAGACGTAACGGACCGCGCGACCCAGATCGCCCAGCGCCTCGATCAGGCGCTGAGCACCCGGCAACAACTCATCGCCGAGATAGAGGGTGCCGTCGAGGTCAAAGACATAGGCCTCGTAGAGGTGATCCGCCCTCCGTTTCGCCACCCCTGCACTCATGTCCACCCTCCCGTTCGGTCAGCACTGATCTGTACAGCATCACATTTCGTCAGCATCGCCGGCTGGCGCGCTCTACGACACGCAAGCCGCTAACCGACGCTCCACGTTGCTGCTTCAGATCGACGGCACCGGAGGCAGCAGCCGACCCATGACCGGGCATCCATTTACTGCCCGCAAGCGGACGCCGCTTACAGACTGTCTTGAGTGCCAGAGAGGCACTGCGTGAAGAACGAGATCGCGTCGCTGGCCGTGTGTCGGCGCAGCTCGGCCCAGCGACGTTCTTCGGAGAAGAACGCGGTGTGGGGCGCTGTGTCATCGAGGCAGCGCAGCTCTGCGCGCGGCATGGTCCCCGCGTAAACCAGCGCGTTCTCGTGTGGCGGCTCGACGTCATCGCCAGCCGTGTAGCCGACCACGACAGGCGCTTTTATAGAGGCGAGGGAGTCACGAGCGAGCAGGCCGCCGAGCGCCGGTGCCACGAGGTAGGCGCAGGCCACTCGCTCGTCGGAGTAGTTGCGGCCGGACTCGTTGATCCACGCGGTCACATCCGTGCTCGTCAAGCATTTGTTCAGGTCGTCGCGAAGACTTGGATATTCGGGCGGTGGTGGAGCTCGCACTTCACCGCGGAGCAGACGCGCGTAGGCAGCGGAGTCGATGCGGGCCCCGAGAAGGGCAGCGGCGGTATACCCGCCGAGCGAGAACCCGGCGGCGCCGCAGGCACCGCGCGGGAGCTTCGGGGCGACGGTCGCCAACGCGAAGCTCAGATCAAGCGCCCGCTCCCACCACCGCGCGAAGCCCTCGGGGAGGTAACCATCGATGTGGTTGTTGCCATGATGGTCGACGGCGAGGGTCAGAAAGCCCGCGGTCGCAAGTGGAATGGTCAGCCAGTGCATCTGTCGCGCGGCGCCACCCGTTCCGTGTGAGACTACGACCACCGCGCCCGGCGCCTGGACACGCGGCGGACGCCAGACGTGGACGCGGACCGGTCGAGGCCCGCCACGCTTCCAGTCAGGGCGATTCGGATCATGGAGCATGAGAACCTCATGCTCAGGCTGCTCGCGGATCACAGCGCTCTGGCGGCGGCGTGGCCGTGAACTCGCGACGTCAAGCGCATGAAGACGAGCCTCGCCGCCAAGAGCTCACTTCTCGTTGGTCGCGGGATGAGGCAGCGCTTGGTCGCTGAGCGCGAGCGAGGTAACCCGGCCCCGCCAGTACGTGAATGGTCCGTCGGGAAGCTCCCAGCGCACCTCACCGCGGGTGGGGACGCGCACGCCGCCCAGCTCCTGGTAGTCGCCGTAGACACCAACCCAGGGTGTCACCGCGCCCCCGGCCTCAAGCCGCGGCCGTTCGGCAACCGTCTGCTCGACCTCGCCGCTCTCGTTGAAGATCAGCCGCACCGCAATCCGCGTATTGCCGACAGTGGTGGCAACTTCGACGGTGGCCCCGTTCAGCTGACGCCACTCAAGCTGCGGGTTGGCGAGAATCGCCTGCGCCACCCACGGGATCTCCGCGAGATAGCGGAACGCCTCGCCCTGCGCGAGCTCCGCCCCGTGCTGTCGCTGCAGCGGAATACCCAGCAGGCGCACCTCGAGCAGCCCGTCCCGACCGTCGTAGCTGTCGGTCACGCGCAACGCCAGCGGGCCCACAATCGGGAAGTGGGCGTGCCAGGCGAAAGCAACGCGATCGATCGCGAACGCCTCGCTGGCGCGAAAGGGACGCGATGCGGCGCCGGGCTTGAGCACCATCTCGCCGAGCTGCTCGACGGTGACCGTCTGGCCCGACAGCGGCTCGCCTGGCAGCACGCGCTCGGCGTAGCTGCGCACGAGCGACGGGAGCGCGCTGGGATTCACGATCTCCGGAGCTGCTGCCGCGGTGTCGTCATCCTCTCGATCCTTCATGGTCTTTCCGGATTAGCACCCGCCGTAACCGTGCGGGTGGCTCGGCGTCGCTCTCTGGTAAGCGTCAGCTGGCCGTGATCAGCTCATCGGCCGCGTCTGCGCTGGTGGGCTTGTGGCCGAGCGGTGGAACCGCGAGCACCGGGCAGTGCGCGATGTGAAGCAAACGCTGGGTGACGCTCCCGAGGATGGTGCCGGCGAGTGCTGAGTGTCCGCGCGTACCGACGACGATCAGATCGGACCCTGTGTCCCGGCAGATCGCCGCGATCTGCACGGCGACGTTCCCCGGAGTGGCAGGCATGTGGAGGTGCGCCTCGAGACCGTGTTGGCTGCGAAGCTCGGCGGCCTGCTGGTTGATCTTGTCCTGGATCTCCGGTTCGTCAGCATGCACGTTCTGCCCGGCGGCACGGCTGCCCAGGATCTTCTCGACGATGTGGACGATCTGCAGCGCTGCGCCGTCGCGTTGGGCGAGCTGGGTCGCGTAGACGAGCGCCCGGTCGGCGTGCTCGGAGCCGTCGGTCGCCCAGACAATGTTAGTGAACATCAGAAGGCCTCGCTTTCGGGTCGATAGCGGCTTCATGATGTTCGAACAGCCTTCGCCCGCCAACGCACCCGTCCCGCAGTCGAGGGGGGAAATCAGGATCCGGGGCGGGCGTCCGGCGGCAGGCGGTGGACGTGGTGGTGGCGGTTGCACGCGTCGACCGATCGCGCAACCTGAGGATGCACCTGTGTTGATCACCATCAGGTTGGGCGGGCGATCCACATGCAGCCAAGCCGTGTCGGCGCTCGAGAGACGGGAGCTCATCGCGCAGCCTCTGGTCGGTGTCGATCTATGAGCGAGTCGGGGGGTCAGCGGTGCGGGATGAGCCGCGACCCGCTCCGCCGCTGCGGCGGAACCTGTGTGGGCGCGCCGCCTGTATGACCTGCTCGATCCGCCGCTGCCGCTGAGTCTCGAGCCACCACGCCAAGTAGGCACGACGGTCGGTGCGCTGGCGCAAGTCACGGGAGAGCTGCCGCCGGACGGCGCCAGGAACGTTGCCCTCCCGGCCTGTTGGCTGATTATCCATGTCGAAACCGTATTGGGAGCCGGGCGGCATGCCATCCGGTGAATCGGGCAGATCGCACGCATGAACACACGTTGCGTCGCTGCGGGGTTTGCCCGGATGGGCGCCGACCCTCCCGCGGGCCGCTCCGGCGCGGATGGCGAGCTCACACCCTGGGTTCTCGTTCGTGTCGGCCGCACCATGAGTCCCCGTTGGTGTCGGCCGCAACATAGTCCCGGTTCGTGTCGGCCGCGACCCGAACGCCGGGATCATCACCAAATCTCAGGCCGAGATGCCGCCGCGCTCGAGATAGCAGGTTCGGTGGTAGCGCTCGCCGGTCTCGGCGACGATGGCCGGCTCTGCGGCCCTGGATGTCATGCGAACCTCGTCGCTGTTGACGATGACCATCGGTTCGTAGACGCCGATCACATCGTCGCAGTGATCGCATCTCGGGGTGGTGGGTGTCATCGACCGAAACTCTATCCAGCCCGCTTGGGCCGAGTCTCACAGGCAGGATCGCAGAGCGCCCACACGGCGTTGCAATCCGGTATCGCTGCCCTTGCTCATCCGTAGAACCTGCGGATGCCACAGGACTGTGTGGCCACCGATACTGCTCTTGACGACATCCAGCAGGCGGGTGGCGTGTGCCGTCGCACCTTCCGTCAAGCGAGATGACGATTTACCAAAGGACGATCCAATGGCCCTGGGACACGACGAAAAGCTCTACATCCTGGCGTTCGACCATCGCGGATCGTTCCAGAAGAAGATGTTCGGCATCGACGGCGATCCGACGCCCGAAGAGACCGCCACGATCATCGACGCCAAGCGCCTGATCTTCGAGGGCGTACTCGAGGCCGTCAGGCGGGGCGCCGAACCGGCGGCGACCGGCGTTCTCGTCGATGAGCAGTTCGGCTCCGACATCCCGCAGCGTGCGCGCGAGTATGGGCTGACGCTGGCGATGCCGGTCGAGAAGTCTGGTCAGAATGAGTTCGACTTCGATTACGGCGAGGAATTCGGCGCGCACATCGAGAAGTTCGATCCGGCCTTCGCGAAGGTGCTCGTGCGCTACAACCCCGAGGACGATCCGGCCCTCAACGAACGTCAGCTAGATCGCCTGAAGCGTCTGTCGGATTGGCTGCATGAACCGCCGGATGACTCGCGCGCCGACCGTTTAGGCGAGGCTGGAGGCCGAGCGGGCGAGAGGCGCGAGCGCAAGTTCCTGTTCGAGCTCCTGGTACCAGCCACCGAGGAGCAGCTCGCGAGCTTTGAAGGCGAGACCGACCGATATGACGCGGAGCTGCGACCGGAGCTGATGCGCCGGGCGATCGAGGAGATCCAGGATGCCGGGATCGAGGTCGATGTATGGAAGATCGAGGGCGTCGACGAGACCGAGGATGCCGCCATGCTGGCCGAGCAGACCCGCCTGGGCGAAGGCCGCGAGGGCGTTGCCTGCGTGCTGCTCGGGCGCGGCGCCTCGACCGCGAAGGTCGAGCAGTGGCTCGAGGCCGCCGCCCCGGTCGACGGCTTCGTCGGCTTCGCGATTGGCCGCTCGATTTGGTGGGACGCGCTGAAAGGGTTCCTCGCCGGCGAGCTCGAGCGCGAGGCGGCCGCGTCAGCGATCGCCGAGAACTACCTGCACTTCGTGAGTGTGTACGAGGGGCAGAGGGTCCGCTGAACGGCCGCTCCGGCCTCGACCGATCGACGTCATGCGCGTCGCTCTGCTAACCGGAGGTGGTGACTGCCCTGGACTGAACGCCGTGATTCGCGCCGTCGTCCGCAAGGGAATCGATGCCTACGGAGATCAGGTCATCGGCTTTCGCGACGGCTGGCGGGGAGTGCTGGAAGGCTCGTGCGAAGAGCTCACGATCGAGTTGACGCGCGGGATCCTGCCGCGCGGGGGAACGATCCTCAGGAGCTCGCGGACGAACCCCTACAAACGTGACGATGGTCCGCAGAAGGTGCGCGAGACGCTGGCTCGGCACGAGGTCGACGGTCTGATCGCGATTGGGGGCGAGGACACCCTCGGTGTGGCCAACCGGCTGCATGGCGAGGGCATGCACGTCATTGGCGTGCCGAAAACGATCGACAACGATATCGGGGCCACCGATGTGACCTTCGGCTTCGACACTGCGCTGCGCGTGGCCAGCGAGGCGATCGACCGCCTCCATACCACCGCCGAGAGCCACAACCGGATCCTCGTCGTGGAGGTCATGGGCCGCCATGCCGGCTGGATCGCGTTGCATTCGGGGATTGCCGGTGGCGCGGACGTGATCCTGATACCGGAGCTCCCTTTCGACATCGACGAGGTCTGCGCCCATCTCCGCCGGCGCCACGAGCGCGGTCGCTACTTCTCGATTGTGGTAGCCGCCGAGGGAGCCATCCCGCAGGCAGGCACGATGGAGCTGACCGCGCGCGAGCTCGATGAGTTCGGTCATCCTCGGCTCGGCGGGATTGGCGCCCGGCTCGAGCAGGAGATCGAACAGCGCACCGGCTTCGAGACACGGGCCACCGTGCTCGGGCACGTCCAGCGCGGTGGTACGCCAACGGCGTTCGATCGGGTGCTGGCGACGCGGTTCGGACTGGCCGCCATCGACGCCGTGCACGACGGCGACTGGGGGATCATGGTCGCCTTGCGATCCACAAGCATCGAGCGGGTGGCGCTGACCGATGCGGTCTCGCAGTTGCGCACCGTTCCGGTGCAGGAGTACGAGCGCTACGGGGTGCTGTTCGGTTGAGAGGCGCGCCGCGGTTCCGGTTGAGAGGTGCGCGCGGTTCTGGGCCGACCAGGCCGAGGCGGAGACCGCTGCGCAGATCAAGCGACAGCGACGGCGTCGCGTCCGGCATACCGCGCGCGCTCGCCCAGCTCTTCTTCGATGCGCAACAGCTGGTTGTACTTGGCCACGCGCTCTGAGCGGGCGGGGGCGCCGGTCTTGATCTGCCCCACTCCGGTGGCCACGACCAGATCGGCGATGAACGTGTCCTCGGTCTCACCGGATCGATGCGAGATCACGGCCCGATACCCGGCCGCGCGCGCCAGCACGATCGTGTCGAGGGTCTCGGTGACCGTCCCGATCTGATTGAGCTTGACCAGGATCGAGTTCGCGACGCCGCGCTCGATGCCCTGGCGCAGGATCGCCGGGTTGGTGACGAAGATGTCATCACCCACCAGCTGCACCTGATCACCCACCCGGTCGGTGAGCTCGCGCCACCCCTCCCAGTCGCCCTCCGCCATCCCGTCCTCCAAAGACAGCACGGGATAGCGCTCCGGGATCGTCACCCAGTACTCGACCATCTCTTTCGATGACAGCGACCGGCCCTCGCCCGCCAGCTCGTAGCGACCGTCGTTGAAGAACTCGCTCGCTGCCGGATCCAGACAGATCGCCACCTCGCCACCGGGACGGTACCCCGAGTTCTCGATCGCGGCGACAAGCAGTTCGAGCGGGGCTTCGTTGGAGTCAAGGGCCGGCGCGAAGCCACCCTCATCACCCACGGCCGTGGCCAGACCCCGCTGCTTGAGCGTGCGCTTGAGCTCCTGGTAGACCTCGGCACCCATCTGCACTGCCTGGGCGAACGACTCCGCGCCCACGGGCGCGATCATGAACTCCTGGAAGTCGACCGGGTTATCCGCATGCACGCCGCCGTTGAGGACGTTCATCGTGGGCACCGGCAGAAGCGTCGCGTCGGCCCCGTTCAGGTATCGCCACAGGGGCTCGCCGGCATCGGCCGCAGCCGCCCGCGCGGCAGCCATCGACACGCCGAGGATGGCGTTCGCGCCCAACCGCGCCTTGCCCTCCGTGCCGTCAAGTTCGATCATCGCCTCGTCCAACTGGCGCTGCTGGCTGGCGTCGCGCCCGTGGACGGCTTCGGCGATCTCACCGTTGACGTAACCGATCGCGCGCGTTACCCCCTTGCCCCCGAACGGGCCCTCGCCGTCACGTAGCTCGAGTGCCTCACGTGTTCCGGTCGAGGCACCCGAGGGGACCGCGGCCCGGCCCGATGCGCCGGAGTCGAGCCGGACATCGACCTCGACCGTGGGGTTGCCACGGCTGTCGAGGATCTGCCGCGCGTGGACGTCTGCGATGACGCTCACCTGAGCGCCTCCACTCCTGGCAGCTGCTTGCCCTCGATCAGCTCGAGCGCCGCGCCGCCGCCCGTCGAGACGTGCGTGATCTGGTTCGCGAGCCCCAGGCTGGCCAGTGCCGCGACCGAATCGCCGCCGCCGACGACGGTGGTGCCAGAGGCGGCGGCGACCGCCTGTGCGACGGCGCGGGTCCCCGCCGCGAACGGCTCGAGCTCGAACATGCCCATCGGCCCGTTCCAGAATACGGTTCCCGCGCCGGCGATCATCTCGGCGTACCTGCGGCCGGTGCCCGGACCAATGTCGAGGCCCATCATCCCGTCCGGAACCTCCACGCCGTCGATCGTCTCGACCCTCGCATCCTCCGATGGCTCCTCGCTCACGACGAGGTCCCGCGGCAGCATCAGCGTCGCACGCACCTGCTGCTCGGACGCAAGCGTGCGCCTAGCCAGGTCGACATCCTCGTCCGCGCATAGAGACGCGCCCACCGCGTGGCCCTGGGCAGCGAGGAATGGAAAGCACATCGCGCCGCCGATCAGAATCGTGTCGGCCAGCTGCCGGAAGCGATCGATGACCGCGATCTTGTCTGAGACCTTGGCGCCGCCGAGCACAGCCACCAGGGGACGGGACGGGTTCTCGAGCATTCCCTCAAGCGTGCTCACCTCACGCTCGAGCAGCAGGCCGGCGGCGTGCTCGGGCACCAGGTGGGCCACGCCCTCGGTCGAGGCGTGTGCGCGATGCGCAGCACCGAAGGCATCGTCGACATACACATCGGCGAGATCCGCCAGCGAGGCCGCCAGCTCCGGATCGTTCTTCGTCTCTCCCGGCTCGTAGCGCACGTTCTCGAGCACGAGCACGTCGCCGCTTTCCAGGCTCCTCGGCGAGCCTGGCCACGTCCGGGCCCACGACTCCGGGCGCCAGTGTCACGTTGGCGCCGGTCAGCTCGGCGAGACGATCGACCACCGGCCGCAACGACAGCTCGGGCTCGCGGTCCTTCGGCCTTCCGAGATGCGAAACCAGCATGGTCCTGGCCCCGCGCCGTCGCAGCTCTTCGATCGTCGGCAGCGCCGCCCGGATCCGCGTGTCGTCCGCCACCGTTCCGTTGGTCAGCGGGACGTTGAAGTCGACCCGGACGAGCACCCGCCTGCCGGCTAGATCGCCGAGGTCCCGAAGCGTCCTCACCGCGATCTACGCCGTTCGGTTGTCACGGCAGCCAGCATCGCATCGGATCAGACAGCGAGCATCGTGGCGGCTCCCCAGCCTGCCTCCGTAGTTCTCCGGGATCCCAGATCTCAACCCAACCCGTAACCCATAACCCATAACCCATCCCAGATGATCGCCCTATGCCCGCAGCGACGGAACCGGTCGAGGGGCGGGCGCGGTCTCCACGCGCACCCGCGCGTCCACGATCACCGCTCCCTCGGGACCGGCGATCAGCGGGTTGCAGTCAAGCTCGACGATCTCCGGGTGAGCCTCGACCAGCGCACTGACGCGCGCGAGCACGTCCTCGATCGCTCCCACGTCGCACCGCGGCGCACCGCGATAACCGTCGAGCAGGGGGAAGGTCTTGAGCGAGCGGACCATCTCCTGGGCGTCGAGCCAGCTCAGGGGTGTGATTCGCACCGCGACGTCCTTTACCAGCTCGGCGGTCGTGCCTCCTGCGCCACACGCCAGGACGGGGCCGAAGCTGTGATCGTTGACCACGCCTACGATCAGCTCGACGCCCGGTGACGCCATCGGCTGCACGATCAAGCCGTCAAGCCGATGACCAGCCTTGGCCACGGAGGCGTTGATCTCGGCCGCTGCGGCCCGCACCTGCTCGGGATCTTCGAGGTCAAGCTTCACGCCGCGCGCGTCGGTCTTATGCAACAGGCCCGGAGCGCTCGCTTTGAGCGCGACCGGCCCGCCGAGCTCTGCGGCCGCCGTGGCTGCCTGCTCCGCGTCGGATACGACCAGCGTCGGGACCAGGGGCAAGCCATAGCAGTGCAGCAACGCAACCCCCTGCGCAGGGGTCAGCCACCCCGGCCCCTCCGCGAGCCGCTCGCTGATGATCGCCGCCGCCTGCTCTGGCCGCGTGCCGGAAGGCACGGCGGGCAGCTGTTGGGGGCGACTTCGCCAGCGACCGTGCTTTGCGGCCAGCGACACCGCGCGCGCCGCATCCTCCGGGTACTCGTAGCCGGGCACCCCCGCGCGCTCGGAGCGCAACTCCTCCGGCGGTCCCTCGCTGGTCATGAACACCGCGGCGATCGCCACGTCCGGCTGCCTCTGCGCGACCTCGCAGATCGCCGAGCCGACGTCGCTGGCCCGCGTGACCAGCGGCGGCACGAAGATGGCCAGGATGGCATCGCACACCTCCGCCTCGATCAGCGTCTCGAGCGTGCGTCGATAGTCCTGGGCAGATGCGGTCGCGACCACGTCGACCGGATTGCGCAGCGAGGCCTCAGATGGCAGGAACTCGGCCAGCTTCGCCTGAACGGCAGCGGGTAGCTCGGGCACCTTGACGCCGTCGGCCTGGCACGCGTCGGCGCACATGATCCCCGGCCCGCCCGCGTTGGTGACGATCGCGACCCGATCGCCACGCGGCACCGGCTGGGTCGTCAACAGCTGTGCAACAGCGAACAGCTCGTGCAGCGTGTCAGTGCGGATCACGCCCGCCTGCTCGAACAGCGCGTCGACTGTCACGTCCGAGGCCGACAGCATCGCCCCGGTGTGCGAGGAGGTGGCCCGTTCGCCGGCGGTCGAGCGGCCGCTCTTTACCGCCAGCAGCGGCTTGCGACGAGCGAACCGAGGCGCGACGCGCGCGAACCGGCGCGGGTTTTCGAACCATTCCAGATACAGCAGCGCCGCGTCCGTATCGGGGTCCTGCTCCCAGTAGCGCAAGAAATCACCTTCGGACAGATCGGCCTTGTTGCCGACGGACACGAACGACGACAGGCCGATACCGAGCCGGCTGGCGGCCTCGATGATCGCGATGCCCAGACCACCGCTCTGCGACATGAAGCCGACCGATCCGGGAAGGGCGGGATGGGGCGCGAAGGTGGCGTTCAGGCGAAACCCAGACGCCGTGTTGAGCACCCCGAGACAATTGGGGCCGACGATCCGGATGCCGGCGTCGCGGCAGATCTCGAGCAGCTCTTTCTGGCGGCGCACTCCATCCGCACCCACCTCCGCGAATCCGGACGAGATCACTACCATCGCGCCCACGCCGGCGGCGGCGCACTCGCGCGCCACCCCGACGACATCCTCGGCGGGGACGACCACCACGGCAAGCTCCACTCCTTCAGGAATGTCGCCAACCGACCGGTAGGCGGGGAGCGACTGGACGACATCGGCATGCTCGTTGACGGCATACACGGGGCCCGTGAATCCGGCGGACAGCAGGTTGTAGAGGATCTCGCCGCCGATCGTCCCGCGCCTCCGCGACGCGCCGACGACCGCCACCGAACGTGGCTCGAGGAAGCTGCGCACGGCCGCCACGGCGGCAATTCGTTCGCGCTCCTCGAAGCGCGCGAGCGCCTCGGAGGAGAGCGACGTCGGCAGCTCGATCTCAATCGCGTCCGGAGTTGACCGCATGTCGACCGGAAAGCCGCTTTCGCGGAACACCTCGATCATGCGGTGGTTGGCCGGAAGCACCTGGGCGGTGAACCTCGAGATGCCGTGCTGCTCGGCCAGGGCCGCGAGGTGGGCGAGGAGGATCGTCGAGATCCCGCGCCCTTGCCAACCGTCGGCGACCAGGAACGCCACCTCCGCTCGCTCTGCGTCCGCACGGACGTAGGCAGCGTGAGCGACGATCGAGCGCGGCGTCCCGGTTTCGGCGACGAGCGCGAAGCGGTCGACGTAGTCGACGTCGACTGACCAGCTCGTGGCCCACTCAAGGTTGGGCATCCCGAAGAACCGAAAGGCGATCGACTCGGGCGACACCGTCGTCAGGAACGCCCGGATCGCCGGCTCGTCGCCAGAGCGAACCGGCCGCACGTGTACCGTGGAGCCGTCGCGCAGAGCCACGTCAGCCTCATACTCGCGCGGATACGGGAGGCGCTTGCTCGGTCGTGTGGTCACTATCAAAAGTATCGGCGGCCGACCGGGCGGCAGACATCGGTAATCCCCCACCGTGCTCTACGGGGGCACCACGATGGCCGCGGAGCGAGACGCAGGCACACTTCGCCTTCGTGTCGTGAGGCCAACAGGTCGTGCTGGCGCGCGTAAGCCACGACTTCCGCGCGCGTTGTCCAGAGCCGCCACGCCACCACCCGCGATCAGGACCCGGCAGCGGGTGGCGAAGCTCGGAGCGAGGCGCGCTGGCACGTCGATAACGGTATGGTCGTGCGGCGCGTCCGACATCAGGCCCGCCTACGTGAACGCCTCCGTACGTGCTGCGGAGGCGGCCGGGATGTCTTTAGGCGCACACGGTCTCGGTCAGACGTCAGTGCGCCGCTACCGGGCCAGGGCGCGGTAGTGGTCGCGCCAGATCAGCTTGTAGATCGGAACCGAGCGCGGGATGTCGCGAACGCCGGGGATCAGCGGAATCAGGACGAGCGCCAGGCTCAGCACCCCCATGATCGCCATCACGAGGATGTCCGCATTGGCGGAGGTCGAGAATGGCTTGATCTGATACCAGAACGTGTACAGCCACAGCCACACCTGGCCTGGGTAGCTGCCGGTCTCGTTCATCATTCCCCACTGCTCACCCAGCAGGTGCTGAGCCTGGGCTCGATCGGACAGCACGCCGCCGTCTGCCATGAACAGAAGCGGCTTGGTGTAGTCGGTCTGGTAGAACTGCGTGCTGGTCAGCAGCGCGCCGTCGAGCCCACCGCTTTGCGCGAAGGTCAGGAGCGAGTTCATCAGCGTCGGCACTGGGCCGTCGTTGCCCGCGGGAACCGAGATCGAGCCGTCTGCGTTGGCCCTGGCCTTACCCAAAGCCTTGGTGTACGCAGCCGTCCACGCCATCTGCTGCGGTGACGATGCCGACTGGTAGCTCGAGAGTGCCCTCTGCAACGCCGGCCGGCTGGGTATCGCGGCCAGCGGCGCGAGCACGAAGTCCTTGGCGGTGTCGATCGGGTGGCTCACCCCGAGCCATTTCTGGGGGCGGATGAACAGGATGTGCTGGCCGTCGCCGTTGTGGTTGTACGGCGGTCCGTAGGTGGCGGTGCCACTGGTGCCATCGAGCTGGCTGACGGCCGTGGTGACGAAATCCACCGGGTCGCCGCGTGACCACGACTGAATCGTGCTCGGCTTCAGGTCGGGCGAGGAGAACAGAACGGTCAGCACGAGCACCAGCGCCAGCACGAGCCCGAACGCGATCGAGAACTCCTTGACTAGGTCGTAGGATCGGTAGCCACCCTTCCACTCGCGCGCAGCGTCCTCCTCGAGCCGCCGGCGCTGGTGGCGCGTCATGACGGTCGCCCCGCGCCTTCTTCAGCCGGCGGCGATGTCTTCGTTGGGGATGGCCTAGACCCGCGATCGGCCAGATCGAAGGGCGGCACCACGCCGTGCTTGCGCACCAGCAGCACGTGGCCGATCACGAGCGCGACCACCGCCATCGGGAGCAGCAGTATGTGGTAACTGTACATCTGGCCGAAGTTCGTCAGGTTGAAGAACGCGCCGATCCCGGCCGAGTTCATTGCATCCTTGGCCTGCGTCGAGATCCACTGGGCGTCGAAGTTCTGCTGCGAGACATAGCCGGTCAGCGCGCAAGGAATCGCGACTAGAAAGGTGACCGCGCCCGTGATCCAGGTGTGCGTACGCCCGCCTCTCCAGGCTGCCATCCAGTACTTGCCCCACAGGTGGATGACCACGAAGAAAAAGAACAGCTCGACCGACCACAGGTGGATGCTGTTGAAGAAGTGACCGACACCGGTGAAATGCCACCAGGTGGGCCCCTTGAGCGTCAGGATCGAACCCGAGGCGATGATCACCACCAGAGACGCGATCGACAGCACGCCGAACACATAGATCCACGAGGACACATACGACGGCTGCTCGTCAGCCAGCAGCTTTTCCGGGGGCCACGCGGCCACCGCGCGCTCCCGGACGCGCAGGGTCCAAGACTTCTTGTCGGCGGCGCTCATGACCCGCCCCGCGGTCGATCGTGACCGGGAAACGGCAGCGCGATCGCCAGCGCGAATACGACCAGCATCACGGCGATGACGATCACGTTCGAGACCGACAGCGAGATGAAGTGCCAGTGAACCGTGTGCGCGGGATCGTTGAGGTTGACTATCGCCGCCATCGGGGAGCCGATTGTCGCCGTGCCAGTCGAGAGCGACATCCGTAGTTCCCTGCAGCCGTACGGTGAGAATCCCGTACCGGTGTCCCGAGTCGCCCCCGTTGCCCGAGGATGCGCAGTGTCGCGACGCTAGCTCGTGGGCATCGCTCGGGCGGCCCGATCGCCCGCGGGTCTGCACGGCAGGGTGACGTCGATGGTCGTCCCCCGACGCGAGCTGCTGATCTCGAGCGTGCCGTTGGCGAGCGCCACCCGCTCGCGCATGCCGGTGAGGCCGAACCCCACCGTGTGCTCCGACGGCTCGAAACCCCGGCCGTCGTCGTGGACGGTGACGCGTACCCGTCCATCGCAGTCGAAAACTTCGACGGTCGCCGTCTGCGCATGCGCGTGCCGGACGACGTTGGTGAGCGATTCCTGGATGATCCGGTACACGGTCGTCTCCAGGTCCGGAGTCAGACCGGTCCGATCGCCTTCGGTGGCCTCTGGGACCTCCATCTGCGAGACGATCGCGAGCTGGCCCCCGTTTCGCATTCGCTCGAATAGAGCCTCGAGCGCAGGCACTAGCCCCAGGTCGTCGAGCGCCGCGGGGCGTAGCTCGGTGATCAAACTACGGAGGCTTTCGATCTGATCGGCGATTTGCCCGATCGCCTGGTCGACCGCGGCTTCGAGGACGCCCCAGTCTGGGCTGCGGCGGCCCGATGACAGCAGAACCCGCAGGCCGCCGAGCGCCTGCAGGGTTTCGTCGTGAAGCTCCCGCGCCCAGCGACGGCGTTCTTCTTCTTCGACCTGCACCGTCCGACGCATGCGATCTCGCTCGATCGACTGGGCGGTAGCCACGGCCGTTGCCGCGCTCGCCGCAGCGGCCTGCAGGAGCTCCTCGTCGTTTGGCTCAAACTGGGGGCCGTCCAGCCGGTCGAACGCCGCGATCAGGCCCAGCGCCATGCCGCGGAACCGCAACGGCACGAACAGCCCGGCCGTAGCGCTCACGCCCACATCCCCAAGCGCGAACCGGATCGAACTGGACAGGTCATCGACCCGCTCGGCACGCCCGGTCGCCACCACCCGCCCCGCCACCGAACCCGCCCTCGAGACGCGAGCCCCGGCCGCGGCGAGCGGCAATTCACCGGCCATGGCGGCGACGCGAAATCGTCTGCCTGAGTGAGCAGGATCGCGATCCCGCGCGCCTCCACCAGAGCCCGCGAGCGCTTGGCGATCAACTCCAGCACCCGTTCGAGCTCGGTTTCCCCACCGACGGCACGGGCGATCTCGGTTGTTGCTTGAAGGGCATTCACCGAGCGCTCCAGCTCACGCCGGCGCCGCTCCCCGGATCGGTACAGGCGGGCGTTGTCGATCGCGATCGCGGCCCAGGCGGCCAGCGAGACCGCGGTTTCCCTCGTCGGAGGCGTCGAAGGGGCCGCCCCCCCCCTCCTTCTCGGTCAGATACAGATTTCCCCAGGCCTCTCCGCGTAACAGGATCGGGATGCCGAGGAAGCTACGCATCGGTGGGTGCCGGCTTTCAGTAGTTCTCCGTCGTGATTCTGTGCCGCTGCCCGGATGCCGCCAACGTCACACGCGCCGACCATGGCCAGATCCACCTGGAAAGAGGAGCGCAGCCATGTCGGCCACCACCACGCAACCCGCAACGCCGGAGAGCCCTGTGACGTCGTACCGGGCTGCTGTCGTCCCCAAGTTTCATGCTCCGCTGGTCATCAAGCAAATCACAGCGCCGAAGCTGGGCGACGGCCAGGTGCGCGTCAAGGTCGAGGCCTCCGGCCTGTGCCACACCGACATCCACGCCGCTAACGGGGACTGGCCGGTGAAGCCGTCGCCACCCTTCATCCCCGGCCACGAGGGAGTCGGGATCGTTACCGAGCTGGGGCCCGGAGTGGGCGAGCTTGCCCTGGGCGATCGCGTCGCGATGCCTTGGCTCGGCTACGCATGCGGCACCTGCGACTACTGTCTGTCGGGCTGGGAGACGCTCTGCCCGCAGCAGAAGAACATGGGCTACTCGATCGATGGCGGCTTCGGCGAGTACGCGGTGGCCTACGCCCGTTATGTGGTCAAGGTGCCTGACGGGATCGACCCGCTCGACGCCGCACCGCTTACCTGCGCGGGTGTGACCACCTACAAGGCCGTGAAGGTCGCCGGGACGCGCTCCTCCGATCTGGTCGCGGTGTTTGGCGTCGGCGGTCTCGGCCACCTCGCGATCCAGTACGCGGCGATCGCCGGCGGACGCGTGATCGCAGTCGACCTCGTCGACGAGAAGCTCGAGCTGGCGCGCGAGCCTGGGCGCAGAGTTCACCGTCAACGCGGCGACCGAAGACCCCGTGGAGGCGATCCAGAAGCTTGGCGGCGCCGACCAGGCGATCGCGCTAGCGGTCTCACCGCGCGCCTTCGAGCAGGCTTACGGCGGGCTGCGCCGGGGCGGGACGCTCGTGTTCGTCGGGCTGCCGGCCGACAACGAGGTCGTGCTTCCGATTTTCGAAACCGTGCTGCAGGGGATCACGATCATCGGCTCGATCGTTGGCACCCGCATGGACCTGCGCGAGGTGTTCGAGCTCCATACCGCCGGCAAGACCCGAGTGATCCGCGAGGTGCGCTCGCTCGACCAGGTCAACGAAGCGATCGCCGACGTCGAGGCGGGCCGCGTGCCGGCGCGGATCGTCTTTGCCCTGTAACGCGGCGGCCTGCCGTCAGCGTTCTCGGCCTTGGCGACCAGGTGGTCGGACCCTAAGGTCGAGCAGGCGGTGTCGCGCCTGCGCCGCGCACGGGCATCAAGCGCCCCTCGAGGAGCCCGTCGCGGTCCACGTGGTCGAGGGTCGTCACGACCAGGTCCGCGCCGGCTTCGCTCAACAGCTTGGCGTCGCCGGCTCGGGCGATGCCCAGGGCCGCCATCTTGCCGGCCTTGGCGGCCGTGACCCCGGAGACCGCGTCTTCGACGACGAACGCCGCCCGCGCGGGGACGCCGAGCTCCCGGCACGCGGTGAGGAAGATTTCCGGATCGGGCTTGCCTCGCCGGAAGGTCCGACCCGAAATGTCGACGTCGAGGACGTCGAGCAGCGTCTGACCCGGTGAGACGACGTCCAGTCCGTGCTGCTCGGCGAACGTGTCAAGCCGTACCCTGCTCATCATCGGCCCGGTGTTCTTCGAGGAGGACGCGGCCGCCACCGGGATTCCAGCGGCACGCACGGCCAGGAGTAGTCGCAGCGCATCGGGGAAGGCGGTGAACTTGCCGGCCTCGATCAGCGCTGTGACCATTCGCTGCTTTCGCTCGGCGTATTCGTCGGCGAGCCTGTCTCCGTCGGGAACGCCGAAGTACTCGAGCGCGGCCCGGGCGCCGCTCATGCGCGGCTTGCCCGCCACGACCTCCTGGTAGACCTGCGACGTGAACCGCTCAGGAGCCCAGGTCGTCTGGCCACGGATGTGGCTCCAGCGCGTCTCCATGAGCTCGCGCAGCGTCTCGCGCCAGGCCATCTCGTGTGGCGAATCGACGAGCACGCCGTCGACATCGAAGATCGCGCCCGCGAACTGTGCCTGCGTGGTCGCCGCCCGCCTGGGCCGCGCGGGGCGAGACGCGGCCGGCCCAGCGATCGTGAACGTGGCGACGTCGCCGCCGCGGAGCTCGCGGACGGCCTCACCGACGCCGACCTTGATCGGCTCGGTGTAGCCGTCGCCGAGAGCGGTCACGGTCAGCTCGGCGCCGCTGAGCGACACCGTGATCGGTGTGTGGCGGACCTGCATCGGCAGCGCCAACCCATCGAGCCGATCGGTGAGCATGGGATTGAAGTAGACAACGTCGGCGCGGATCTCGGTTCCGAGGTAGGCGCGCTGGATGAGGTCCAGGGTGCCGCCCATTACTCCCAAATGGATGCCCTCCCGGGTGGTCCCGCCCTGGATGTCGTCGATGTCGCTCTCCAGGGCCACCAGGAACCGCTGCCACGAGCTCTCCGGATCGATCGCAGCGAGAACGCCGGCATGTGTGATGAAGCTCAGCGTGGACCCGTGCGACGTGCGCCGGTCGTAGTACTCGATCGTCCTGCGGGCGGTGTCGTCCGTGTATTCATAGCCGAGCCGCTCGAACTGTTGGCGCAGCTCGTTCTCGGAGAACAGGAAGAAGAGCATCACCGTGTCCGCTTGCTTGGCCAGCTTGTAGCGGTCGGGATCGTCGCCCTCGGCCCGAAGGATCCGGTCGAGCCGCTGGATGTTGCCGTAGCGGGAGCGGTAGCCATCCCAGTCGAGCTCCAGGAGGTCGTCATAGCCCTCGAACTGGCTGATGATGCCGTCGCCATGGAAGGGAACGAACATCTTGCGGCTCATCTCGCGCCACGTCCGGATCTCATCGTCGCCAAGGCCCATCCGGGCGCGGAGCACGTCGCGCCGGCTCGCGGGAAGGAGATCGAGCACGCTCATGGCGGTTTCGCAGATCCAGGCGACCATCACGTTGGTGTACGCGTTGTTGCGCAGCCCCCCTTCGCTCGCGCCGGGGTACTTTTCGTGGAACTCGTCGGGGCCCATCACCCCATGGATCTCCCAGCGGTCGCGATCCGCGTTGAAGTGCGCGATCGACGACCAGAAGCGCGCGATCTCGAGCATCATCTCGGCGCCGTGATCGCGCAGGAAGTCGAGGTCATGGGTGATCTGGTAGTAGTGCCAGACGTTGTAGAAGATCGCCGCGTTGACGTGGCGCTGGTTGTGGCTGAGGTCCGGCTCCCATCGCCCGGACAGCGGGTTGAGATGGATCCTCTGCGTCTCCTCCTCGCCGTCGCTCCCGCTTTGCCACGGGTACATGGCCCCCCGAAAGCCGGCCGCCGCGGCGGCCGCCCGAGCCTCGCCAATTCGCCGGTAGCGATACATCAGCAGTCCGCGCGTGATCTCCGGCAGCCGGTAGTTCAAAAACGGGTAGACGTAGAGCTCATCCCAGAACACGTGGCCGCGATACGCCTCGCCGTTCAGGCCGCGCGCCGGCACGCCGGCGTCGTGGTGTGGGGTGAGGCGCGAGCACGTCTGCAGCAGGTGCGAGATGTGCAGGCGAAGCAGGAACTGCGCCCGCGGCTCGCGCGGCAATCGGATGTCGCACAGCTCCCACAGCTCGTCCCAGGTCTGCGTGTGGCCCTCGAACGCCTCCCCGAACGTCGGGTAGCGAATGGCGCTCTTGCCCGCGTTGGCCAGCGGCTCGCTGATCGCACGATCGCGTGAGGTGTAGAGCGCGACCATCTTCTCGACGCGGATCGGCGCGCCCTGCTGCACGTCGAAGGCCAGGACCTGGTGGACGTAATCCTCCATCTGGTGAGTGGTGCGGGCGACCTCGAGCTCTTCCTGGCCGCGATAGACGCGCGTGCGCGCGGCTGTCGGCGATCTCGATCCTCGACTGACGCGTGCGCGTCTTCAGCGCGATCACGTCGGGGGCATAGATGCGTGGTCCTTGGGGATCGTGGTGACGGCCCTCGAGCTGCCGGTAACGGGCCACGCCAAGGTTGACGACCCGCCCATCGAGCGCCGACAGCACCTCGACTCGCCCCGACCAGTTCTCGGCGACCAGCTCCCAGGCAACTGCCGACATGTGCATCCTGCCCATGCTCACGAACCGCCGGCTCGTCAGGCTGGTCTCGCGACCGGCTCGATCGCGGAAGCGCAGCTCGCGGGTCAGGAACGCGTGGCGGACGTCGTAGGCGTGCCGGTAAGACAGCAGCTCGACGTTTGTCAGGCGAAACGGCTCCTCGCCCTCGATGCGGAGCTGAAGCGTCAACAGGCGAGGGAGGTTGACCAGGTCCTCGTTGGGGACCGGATGGCCGCCGAGGATCGTCGTCTGGCGGTTGTAGACGCCGTGCGCATACGCGCCGGGGTAATGCACATCGTCGTGCTCCTCCCACTCCGCGGCGCCCCGGATGCAGAAGTAGCCGTTGCCCATCGAGGTCAACGTCTCCCGCAGCCCCTCCTCGGTCGGGTCGAAACCGTCATAGACGAGCATGAACTCGTCCGGCGCATATCCCGTTCGGTTACTCATGAGGCTCAGCGGGCGAGCCCGTCCAAAAAGCACTCGACCTCGTGAGTGTCAGCGAGGACGTACGTGGCAGCGGTGCGCCGCCCCGCGACCTCGGGGTCGGCCGGATCTGCGACCAGGATCCCGATCCCCCTGCCCGAGAGCGCCTGGAACGCGTGCTCGTCGGTGATGTCGTCGCCGACATACAGCGGCAGCACGTCGTGCTCATCGAGCTCGAGCGCCGCCAACAGGTAAAGCACCGCCCTGCCCTTGTCCCACTCGATCTGGGGCTGGATCTCGTAGACCATCTTGCCCGGTGTCACTCGCAGAGCATGCGGCTCGGCGGCCAGCACAGCCTCGACGATGGCCTGGATCTGCGGGCGCTCGTGCTCGTCGACGAGCCGGTAGTGGACCGCGACCGAGCTCTTCTTGGGCTCGACCAGAGCTCCCTTTACCGGGGCCACCTGGATGCGCAGCGTGTCGGTGACTCTTTCCGAGCAGGTCGGCAAAGCCGGTGCCCTCCTGGCGCTCGATCGCACCCCCTTTCGGGCTCCAGATGTCGAAGCCGTGGCTGCCCGCGACGACAAGGTCATCAACGCCCATCAGTCGCTGGACCACGGCACGATCGCGACCGCTGACCACGCACACCGGGCAGCGGCCGGCCAGCCCTCGCACCACGTCGCGCATGCGTGCAGAGATGATCGCGTCGTCCGGCCGGTCGACGATCGGCGTAAGCGTGCCGTCGTAGTCGAGGAAGACCGCGAGGCGCTTGCCGGCCGATCCGCTCGGCGAGCGTCCCCGCGTCAAGAAGTGCATTCGGCAGCGAGCCGATGTCGGAGCCGTCGGTGGTCACAACCAGTGCCCTCTCTGTCATCGCCTCTACGGGGCTTCGTGTCGTCTCTCGGCACGCGTCTGTCGGCGCGGAGCCGCGATCGCCGCCTGAGCGGCGGCCACGCGGGCGATGGGCAGCCGGAAGGGTGAGCAGCTCACGTAGTCCAGCCCCGCGTCATGGAAGAAACGGATTGAGTCGGGATCTCCGCCGTGCTCGCCGCAGACGCCGAGCTCGAGGTCAGCCCGCTCGCGACGCCCTTTCTCCACCGCGATGCGCACAAGCTCTCCCACGCCTGGCCTGTCGATCGTGGCGAACGGTGACCCGTCGACGATCTTCTCCTCGACGTAGCGGGGGATGATCCGCCCCTCGATGTCGTCGCGGGAGAAGCCGATTCCGGCCTGTGTGAGGTCGTTGGTGCCGAACGAGAAGAAGTCGGCATGGCGGGCGATGTGATCGGCGATGAAGCACGCCCGGGGGAGCTCGATCATCGTCCCGACGCCGAAATCGGCGCCGTAGGTGAGGCCTTCCTCCTCGGCCACGGATACCACGCGGGCCCTGACGAGCTCGAGCTCGCGCTCGTAAGCGACCAGCGGGATCATGATCTCGAGCCGCGGCGCCCTGCCGGTGCGCTGGTGCACCGCTGCAGCGGCGCGGGCGATGGCGCGCACCTGCATCTCGTAGACCTCGGGCTGCATGACGCCCAGCCGCACCCCCCGCGTGCCCAGCATCGGGTTGGTCTCCTCGAGTGAGCGCACGCGATCGAACTGACTCTCCAGCCCCTCGAGACGATGGCTGCGGTCGATGCGCGCGCGCACGATCTCCTCGTGCAGCTCGAAGCGGTCGGGCAGGAACTCGTGCAGCGGCGGGTCGAGCAGACGGATCGTCACCGGCCAGCCCGCCATCGCCTCGAACAGTCCTTCGAAGTCACCCTGCTGAAGCGGGAGCAGCTCGTCGAGCGCGGCCTGGCGGCCGGCCTCGTCCTCCGCCATGATCATGGCCCGCATCTTGGGCTGGCGATCGGCAGCCATGAACATGTGCTCGGTGCGGCACAGCCCGATTCCTTCGGCGCCGAAGCGGTGGGCCCGGCGAGCGTCCTCGGGCGTGTCGGCGTTGGCGCGCACCCCGATCTGGCGCACCTCATCGCACCAGCGCAGCACGGTCTCAAAACGGGCGTCGACGTGGGCTTCCACGAGCGGAACGTCGTCCGTGGTGATCGCGCCGGTGGTTCCATCGATCGCGATGAAGTCCCCGCTGTGCAGCACGAGGTCGCCAACCCGGACCTCGCCGGCGCGGAGATCGATGTCCAGATCGGCGGCACCCGTGACCGCGGGCCGGCCCATGCCGCGCGCGACCAGCGCCGCATGTGAGGCCTTGCCGCCCTCCGAGGTCAAGATGCCCACGGCAGCGTGGAATCCGGCCACGTCGTCAGCTTCGGTGAACGGCCGCACCAGGATCACGTCGATTCCCTGCGCCGCCTGCTCGACGGCGTCCTCGGCGGTAAACACGATCGCGCCCTTCGCGGCGCCGGGCGAGGCGGCGACCCCGCGGGCGATCACCAGGTAACGGGCTGTGGTGTCGAACGAAGGGTGCAGGAGTGCGTCGAGCGAACTCGCGTCGATCGTGGCGATGGCCTCGGACTTGGTCAACAGCCGTTCCTCGAAGGCATCCTCGGCGAAGCGCACCGCGGCCTGGGCGGGGCGTTTGGCGCTGCGCGTCTGGAGCATGAACAGACGCCCCTCCTCGACCGTGAACTCGGTGTCCTGCATGTCCTTGTAGTGGTCCTCGAGCCTGCGCAGGATCTCCGTGAGCTGATCGGCGACCTGCGGCATCCAGTCACGCAGCTCTGAGAGGTCACGCGGGGTGCGCATGCCGGAGACGACATCCTCGCCCTGCGCAGCCACCAGGAAATCGCCCGACGGCCGGGGACCGCCGGTCATCTCGTCGCGGCTGAAGGCCACCCCCGAGCAGGAAGAATCACCCTTGTTGCCGTACACCATCTGCTGGACGTTGACCGCCGTCCCCCAGTCGTCCGGGAGGCGATTGATCCGCCGGTACTGCACGGCCCGCTCACCCATCCACGAGTCGAACACGGCGCGGATGGCCTGCGTGAGCTGCTCGTGCGGGTCGGTCGGGAACTCGAACAACGACTTGAAGCTCTCGGTCAGCTCGCGCAGCGCCGCGGCGTCGAGCTCGGTGTCGAGGGTCACGCCGCGCTCGCGCTTGACGCGCGCGATCTCGTCTTCGAAGCGCTCACCGGCGATGCCCCGCACCACGTTGCCGAACATCTGCACCAGCCGCCGGTAGCAGTCTTGCGCGAACCGCTCGTCGCCCGTGCGGGACGCCAGGCCGGCGGCTGACTCATCGTTGAGCCCCAGGTTCAGGACCGTGTCCATCATCCCGGGCATCGACACGCGCGCGCCTGAGCGCACCGACACCAACAGCGGATCGTCCGGGTCACCCAGCCGCTTGCCGGCACGCTGCTCCAGCTCCTGGAGCGCCGCGTGGACCTGGTCCTCCAGGCCGGCGGGCAGCTCTTGTCCGGCGCGCATGTAGGCCACGCACGCCTCGGTGGTGATCGTGAAGCCGGCCGGTACCAGCTCGGATCCCAGGACATGCGTCATCTCGGCGATGCCCGCGCCCTTGCCCCCGAGCAGCTCGCGCATCTCTCGCGAGCCCTCGGCGAACTCGTACACCCACTTGGGCGAAGCGGTCGTGGACTGTTCCGCGTCGTTGGTTGCTACTCGCGTGGTCATCTGATTCCTCCCGATCACGGACAGCTCGCGTGCGGTGATCTGCCGGCACCGACAGTACGGATAGCCTTGCGACCGCAGTCACAGCATGCATCCGTGCGAGCTGCGCGATCCGGTGCGTAGTTCTCCCCGTCGTGGCCTCCCTTACGGGAGCGGCGGCGTGGCGCGGTCGAGTTCACAAACCGCGTCAAACCCCGTAGTTCACCGCACCCTCTCCGTGGCGCGTGGCGGATGCAGGACGGGCCCCGCCGCGCCAACTTGACGTGATGGGAACCTTGGTATTGCTGCGACATGGTGAGAGCGACTGGAATTCAGAAGGTCTGTTCACCGGGTGGGTAGACGCTGGCCTGTCAGACAAGGGCAAGCACGAAGCGGCCACCGGGGGGCGGCTGTTGGCCGAGGCGGGACTTCGCCCCGACGTGGTGCACACTTCCGTGTTGACCCGGGCGATCGAGACCGCCAACATCGGCTTGGCGGTTGCGGACCTGCTGTGGCTACCGGTGCATAGGTCATGGCGACTGAACGAACGCCACTACGGAGCCCTGCAAGGCAAGAACAAAGCGCAGACCCGCGAGGAGTTTGGTGACGAGCAGTTCATGCTCTGGCGACGCTCCTATGACGTGCCGCCGCCACCGATCGCCGACGATGAGCCGTTCTCCCAGTGGGGTGACCCACGGTACGCCGGGCTGCCCCCCGAACTGCTGCCCCGAGCGGAGTGCCTCAAGGACGTGGTCGAGCGGCTGTTGCCGTACTGGTACGACTCGATCGTGAGTGACCTCGCGGATGGGAAGACCGTCCTCGTCGTGGCGCACGGCAACTCGTTGCGTGCCCTGGTCAAGCACCTTGACGGCATCGGCGATGCGGCGATCGCCACGCTGAACATCCCCACCGGCGTCCCGCTCGTCTATGACCTGGACGAGGAATATCGCCCCGTGATCCCGGGCGGCCGCTACCTGGACCCGGAGGCCGCCGCCGAGGCCATGGAGGCAGTGGCGAACCAGGGACGGTAGACGGACCCAACCGTGAGTCGCCGAGCCGCGCGCCCGGACACCAAGATGCTCGAGCTGTCGCGTGAGGAATGCCTCGAGCTACTGGCAGCGCACAGCTTCGGTCGCCTGGCGGTCGTCATGACCAACGGAGCACCGGTCATCCGGCCCGTCAATTACGTGTTCGACAGGGCATCGCAGTCGGTCGTGTTTCGCACCGCTCGCGGCTCGAAGTTTCACGCCCTGCTGCGCGCTGCCAAAGCCGCTTTCGAGATCGACGGCATCGACGAGACCTCGCGGACGGGGTGGAGCGTGATCATCCAAGGAGTGACCGCGGAGATCGATGCTGCAATCGATGTCGGGCTGCTCAACCAGCTCGGCCTGGAGTCCTGGGCACCGGGCCCCAAGCCCCACTCGGTTCGGATCCGGGCCCGGAGCGTCTCCGGGCGTCGCATCGTGCTCCCGCCCACCAGGACCGCCGGCCACCACCTCGGCTAGTGGTGCCCACCCCGTCAGCCGGGCAGGGTAGTTGCCGTGAGTGCGATGTCGATGTCGACGAACCCCTCGTCCGGACGGCCAAACCCCCCCATCTCGCTGCGCCTCGACAGGTATGGCGCGAGATAGCGACCGGCGATCTTCGTCGGCGGCCACCAGAGCGGGTACCAGGCGCCGGAATGTCCGGATCCGCGCCCCGCGTACGCCCGGCGCGCATGAACCGCGGCTCGCCGCCCGTGAACAGCATTCCCCGTAGCACGGGCCGGAACGGCTCGGCGTCGATGCCGCACGCCATGACGCGCGGCGACGTGGGCGGCCACGGCATCGGCCTGCTGCGCCGCGATGCCGCCCTGCTTGATCGGAAAATCGACCGCGTCGCCGGCGGCGTAGACATCGGCGAGGCCCGTCGATGCGCCCGTGCTCGTCGACCGGGATGAAGTCGTCGGGCTCTGTCGCCGGCACGCCGCTCAGCCTCGGGCCGCGCAACAGCGGCAGCGTGACGACGCAATCGACCGCGACCGACTCCCCGGTCGCGGCGAGGACACCTCGCCATCTCGGGCCGTCGCGCGGGTCGCGCCGATGAACTCGATCCCCGCCCCGGCCAACAGGCGAGCGACGTTCTCGCTGCCCGCTCCCCGAAAAGCGTCAACGGACGATCCTCCGGGCTGAGGAGCCGGAGCCTGACTCCCTGGCACCTTGTTCCGCGCGAGCTCGCGTCCGGTCATCAGCGCGAGTTCGTACAGGGGCAACAGCCACCCGGCCGTGCTGGGTGCGACGAACGCCACGCTGCGTATCTCGCCGCTTTCAAGCCGGCTCAGCATGGCCTTGACGGCACGGCCCGAGCCGGCGAGCCCAAACGCGATCGCATCGGCAAATGGCGCTCGCGCCCGGGCGCCGGGAGCCAGGATGAGGGTGTCGAAGCCGAGGTTCGGCCCGCCCGTGCACCGACCTGGCGCTCGGCGCCGTCACCTCGGCGACGGTTGCGCTTGACGAATTCCGCATCGAGCTCGGCGGCGATCTCCGGCAGGGGATAGCGCGCCGCCGACCCCAGCCCGAACGGCTCCGCCACGCTCACGGGCCGGTCGACGAACCACTCGTCCGCTGAGACGAGGGTCACCGCGACGCGCTCGCGCGCGAGCGCCCTCAGGGCGATCAGGGCCTCCAGGCCCGCCACCCCACCGCCGACGATGACGACCTGGCCCGAGCTCAAGCCATGACCCCCGTCTGCGCCCCCGCCTGCGCCACGAGCACGGCGAGCGCACAGGAGGCCACGCGCTCGAGCGCGGTGTCCGCCCGGCTGGTCAGGGCGATCGGCACCCTTCCGCCGAGGGCGATCCCGGCCGACTGCGAGTCACCCAGATAGTCGAGCTGCTTGACCAGCAGGTTGCCGCTCTCGAGGTCCGGGACGACGACGATGTCGGCCTGCCCGGCGACCTGGCGAGACGACCCCCTTTACGCTGGCAGCCGCCGCGGAGACCGAGTTGTCGAAGCCGAGCGGCCCGTCGACCACGCCTCCGAGGATCTGTCCCCGCTCGGCCATCTTGGCCAGCGCGGCCGCGTCGAGGGATGAGCGGAGCTTGGGGTTGACGGTCTCGACGGCCGACAGGATCGCCACCTTGGGCGTCTCGACGCCGACCGCGTGCGCAAGCTCGATTGCGTTCTGGACGATGTCCCGCTTGGCTGCGAGGTCCGGCGCGATGTTGAGGGCCGCATCGGTGATGAACAGCGGCCTCGGATAGGCGGGCACCTCCATGATGAACACATGGCTCATGCGGCGATCGGTGACCAGGCCGCTGCCGGGGACCAGCGCGGCGTGCATCAGCTCGTCGGTCTGCAGGCTGCCCTTCATCAGCGTGTCCACCTGGCCGCGGCGGGCGAGCATCACCGCCGTGTCGGCCGCTTCGCGGCTGCTTTCGGCGGCGATCACCGACAACCCCGCGATGTCGAGCTCGTGCGCCTCGGCGACCGCGCCGATGCGGTCTTCCGGGCCGACTAGGACGGGGATGATCAACCCCTCCTGCGCGGCCTGAACCGCCCCTAAGACCGACTCACGATCAACGGGGTACACGACCGCGACCCGGATCGGCGGGAACATCTTGGCCTTGGCGACCAGCTCGCTGAACAGGACGCCGTGCTGATGAAGATGCACGTCGCGCAGCGCCACCCGGGGACGCCGGACCTTCTCCGTCGGCGCAATCACCTTCGCGGTGCCTTCGATCACCGCCTCGCCCAGCTGGTTCGCGCAGCGGCAATCGAATGAGATCCGCTGGCGTTCGGGTTCCTTCGTGGCCGCCGTGACGGAGACCGTGATCGTGTCTCCGATCGCCACCGGGCGGCGGAAGCGCAGCGTCTGCTCGAGGTAGATCGCCCCCGGCCCGGGCAGCTTGGTGCCGAGCAGCGCGGAGATCAGCGACGCGCCCCACATGCCGTGCGCGACGATCTTGTGAAACATGTCGCTCTGGGCGTAGTCATCGTCCAGATGGGCGGGGTTGACATCGCCCGACATCACCGCGAACAGCTCGATGTCCTCGCGGCTCAGGGTGCGTTCGAGGGTGGCGGACTCGCCGATCTCGATCTCATCGAACGTGCGGTTCTCGATCAGCACCCGGGGTTGGGTCAGCTCCGTGGCCACGATGTCCTCGCCGAGTCGCTGACTCAGGAACCAGCGGCCGCCGTCGTCGCCGGGGCGGCGACCGGGATGCCGCGGTCGGTCTCGGGCGGGGGTACCATCGGGCCGTCGCCGACCGACGGGTCGATGATGCCCTCCTCAAGCCAGGTGTGCCGCCCCTTGAGGACGTCCAGCGCGAGGCGGTGGTTGGACGCGTCGGCGTTGCTCCACAGCTCGTGGAACAGCTGCGCCGTGCGGTGCTGGGCCTGGTTGCAGAAGGCCTTGGCCAGCTCCTGGGTCTCGGCCGCCCGCTCGGGGTGCTCCCGCATCGCGGTCTGCGTGTAGACCACGGTTGCGGACATGGCGAACAACTCGGCTCCGATGTCGACGATCCGTCCCAGTAAGGCTGCGTGATCCTCCATCCGGCCCTGCCAGCGCGCCATGCCGTAGAACGTCGAGCGGGCGAGCCTGCGGCTGGCGCGCTCGACGTACCGCATCTCCCCTGCCAGCTCGCCGTACTCGGCATACGACTGGGGGGCGTGGCCGCGACCGACAGCCAGTTTGGGATACCAGGCGGCGTAGAAGGCACCGGCCTTGCCGAGTGCCCTGGCCTTGCGATCCGCCGGGAGATCGGGCTCCATCAGGTCGCCGGCCACCTGCAGGTGCTGGTCCATTGCCTCGCGCGCGGTGAGCAGGTGCATGATCTCGGTGGAGCCCTCGAAGATGCGGTTGACGCGCATGTCCCGCAGCGCCTGCTCGATCGGCACGCCGCGCAGGCCGCGGGAGGTCAGCGACTCGACTGTCTCATAACCGCGGCCGCCGCACACCTGCATCAGCTGATCGATGATCCGCCAGCCCATCTCGGACCCGTAGAGCTTGGCCAGAGCAGCCTCGATGCGTACGTCGTTGCGTTTCTCGTCCGCCAGCCGGCTGGCCACGTCGACCATCGCCTCGAGGGCGAAAGCTGTCGCGGCGATGAACGCGATCCGCTGCGCAGGCTCGTCGTGCTCGCCGATCGGCTTACCCCACTGGACGCGCTGGCTGGCGAACTCGCGGGCGATCTTCGTCGCCCACTTGCCGAGTCCGACGCAGATGGCCGGAATTGCCAGGCGGCCGGTGTTGAGCGTTGCGAGCGCGATCTTGAGCCCGAGACCCTCGCGGCCGATCACGTTCTCAGCCGGCACGTAGACGTCGGTGTACCGGGTCTGGGAGTTCTCGATGCCGCGCAGCCCCATGAACTCGAGACGATGCTCGACGACCACGCCCTCGGTCGCGCTCGGAACGATGAAGGCGGTGATGCCGCCCTTGCGGCCCTCGCTACGCGGCACCTTGGCCATCACGACGATGACGTCGGCCACAGTCCCGTTGGTCGTCCACAGCTTACGGCCGTTGAGGACGTAGCCCGCGCCGTCCTCGGTCGGGACCGCGGTGGTCGTCACCCTGGCGGGGTCCGAGCCGACGCCGGGCTCGGTCAGCGCGAACGCGGAGAGATGCGTACTGCAGACCTTCGGCAGCCACTCGCGTTTCTGCTGCTCCGAGCCGAACAGCAGCAGGGGCTGCGCCAAGCCGATCGACTGATGCGCCGAGAGCAGCGTCGAGAGGCTGGAGTGACAGGTTCCCACCAGCATCATCGCGCGGTTGTAGTAGACCTGCGAGAGCCCTAGACCGCCGTACTCCTCCGGCACTTTCATGCCCAGGGCGCCGAGCTCCTTAAATCCGGAGATCACCTCGTCGGAGATCTTCCCCTCGCGCTCGATCGCCTGCGGATCGACCTCGGACTCGAGGAACGCGCCCAGAGCGGCCAGAAACCGCTCGCCCTTCTCGACGGCTTCCGGCGGAAGAACCGGCTGCGGGGAGATCAGCTCGGGCTGGAAATGGCCCAGGTAGAGCCCCTTGCAGAAGCTGGGCAGCGTCCACTCCTGCTCCCGGGCCTCCTCCGAGATCGCTCGAGCCTCCTTGTAACCGGTGTCTGCGGGCATGAGTCACGTTCCTTTCGTTCTTAGACCGATCGATCACATGTCGAGTCCGCCGTTGACGCCCCAGATCTGCCCGGTGATGTAGCCGGAGGCATCATTGGCGAGGAAGGACACGACACGGGCGATTTCTTCTGGCTGTCCCATCCGGTGCATCGGGACCTTCTCCACGATCTCGGCCAACAGATACGGCGGTATGGTCGAGACCATGTCGGTCTCGATCAGACCCGGCGTGACGCAGTTGACCGTCAGCCCGATCCCTCTCTCGAGCTTGCCGGCCAAGCGGAGCGCTAGCGCCGCCTCGCGGGCGAGCGTCTTTGCGAGCCCGAACTCCCCCGCCTTCGAGGCCGTGTAGTTCGCCTGGCCGACGTTGCCGATCTCGCCGGTCACCGACGAGATGAAGATGATCCGGCCCGAGCCTCGCCCGATCATGTGCTCGATTGCCGGCTTGGACATGTAGAAGCCTCCGGACAGGTTGACGCGCAGCACCTTGTGCCAATCGTCCTTCGACAGCTTCCAGACGGGCTTGTCGACGGTGACGCCCGCGTTGTTGACGAGGATGTCCAGCTGGCCGTGCTCGTCGATCACCTCCCTGACCACGCGCTGGCAGTCGTCAAAGTCGCCCACGTTGCCCTGGTGCAACGATACGGTGCCTCCGTCGGCCTCGATCGACTGGCGCAACTCGTCGGCCCGCGTGCGATTCGAGGTGAAGCCGGCCGCGACCACGGCGCCGTCCGCGGCGAGGCCTTGGCAGATCGCCGCGCCGATCCCTCGGGTTCCTCCCGTGACCAGTGCCACGCGTCCGGTCAGATCCTTGCCGCGCTCAGCGCGCTGGGCCTTAGAACTTGCGGTTGCCATTGTGCCGTCCCTTCCGTTCGCTAGTTGAGCCGCTCGACGATCATTGCCTGTCCCATCCCGCCGGCGACGCACATCGACTCCAGGCCGAACCTGCCGTCCAGCGAGTCGAGGTTGTTGAGCAGGGTGGTCATGATCCGCGCGCCGGTCATCCCGAACGGGTGACCCAGCGCGATCGCGCCGCCGCTGACGTTGAGCTTGTCCGGATCGATGCCGAGCTCGTCGCGGCAGGGCACGACCTGGGCCGCGAACGCCTCGTTGATCTCGACCGCGTCCATGTCTTCGATCTTCAGCCCCGCCTTCCCCAGCACCGCCTTGATCGCCGGAATCGGCCCGAGGCCCATGATCTCCGGGCGGACGGCCGCCACCGAGGAGGCGACGATCCGCGCCCGCGGCTCGAGCCCGTGCTCGCGGGCCTTCTCCTCGGACATCACCAGCACGGCCGCGGCGCCGTCGTTGAGCGGGCACGCGTTGCCTGCGGTCACCGTGCCACCGGGCCTGAAGGCGGGCTTGAGCTTGGCGAGCGATTCAACCGTCGTGCCCTCACGCGGTCCGTCGTCTTTCGTGACCGTGTGCGCTTCGACGACGTCGCCGCCGGCGTCGTGGGTCTCGGGGATCTCCACGCCGACGATCTCGCGGTCGAAGTGGCCGCTTTCACGCGCCGCGACCGCGCGCTGCTGCGATAGGGCCGCCCACTCGTCCTGGGACTCACGGGTGACCTTGCACCGCTCGGCCACGTTCTCGGCTGTGACCCCCATCGGGATGTACACGTTGTAAACGGCGCCGTTTGTGCCGTCGAGCCGCGGATTCGTCACGGGAAGCGTCATGCCTGCGCCCCGCGAGACGCACTCCACCCCTCCGGCTATGTACTGATCGCCTTCGTCTGCCTTGATCGCGTGGAACGCCATTCGGATCGTCTGCAGCGAAGATGCACAGAAGCGGCTCACCGTGACCGCCGGAACATGGTGGTCGATCCCGGCCAGCAACTGCGCGTTGCGGGCCACGTTGTAGCCCTGCTCGTGGTCCGGGAAGCCGCAGCCGATCATGATGTCGACCGTCTCTTTGAAATCGACCTCCGGGTTGCGCTCCACGAGCGCGCGCAGCGGAACCGCGGCGAGGTCGTCGGCCCGAATGTCTCTTAGCGTTCCCTTGACCGCCCGTCCGATGGGCGTCCGGATGGCGTCGACAATGACCGCTTCAGACATGGATCCTCCTAGATGGCAGTCGGCCGCGATCGCAGCCGAAATCGTGGCCGAGCGCTGTCAACGTGTCAGCCATGCCTCGAAACTACGGCAGGCGGACGCCCCTGTAATCAGGGGCCAGACGCGATCGGGGTCAGTACTTTGCCGCGACCGGTCGAACAACCGGCCCGTCAGACGGATCGCTCGCCGGTGTATCCGGCCCTGAGCAGCGCGACGACTTCGCGCAGCAGCGGGATGCGGGGATTGGTGCGGATGCTCGGATCGCTGAAGGCGTTCCTCGCCAGATCCGGCAGCGCGGCGTCGAACTCCTCCTGCGAGACGCCCAGCTCCGCCAGCGAGCGCGGCTCCTGCACCGCTTCGAGCAACTCGTCGACGCGTGCGAACAGCTTTTCGCGACGGCTTTGCTCCGATTTGCCGCCGATCCCGAGCACCCAGGCGAGCTGCGCGTACTTCTCCGGTGCGACGTAGGCCGAGTATCCCGGCGCCGGCATGAACTTGCTCGGCAGCGAGGCGTTGTAGCGCAGCACGTGGGGCAGGAAGATCGCGTTCGCGCGGCCGTGCGCGATTCCGAAGCGGGCGCCGACCGAGTGTGCGAGCGCGTGGTTCAGCCCGACGAACGCGTTCGAGAACGCCAGCCCGGCGATCGTCGCGGCGTTGGCCATCGCGGTCCGAGCCTCGAGGTCGCTGCCGTCGCGCGTAGGCGCGCGGGAGCGCAGGTGAAAATCAGGTTCGCGGCCTGCGCGCAGAAGGCATCGGTGAACGGAGAGGCGAAGATCGACACTGCTGCCTCGAGCGCGTGGGTGAGCGCGTCGATACCCGGTGTCGGCGGTGATCACCGGAGGCATGCTCAGCGTGAGCATCGGGTCGATGATCGCCATATCGGGCACGAGCGTGTAGTCGACCAGCGTGACCTTGCGCTGCCCGACGCTGATCACGGCAGCCGGGGAGACCTCGGATCCGGTGCCGGAGGTCGTCGGGATCGCGACCAGCCGCAGCGCATGGGCGACCTGTGGGAATGACGCGATGCGCTTGCGCGCGTCCAGGAACGGCAGCGACAGCTCGCGCAGGTCCAGCTGCGGGTTCTCGTGGAACAGACGCATCGCCTTGGCGGCATCCATCACCGATCCTCCGCCGACCGCGATGATCGCATCGGCCCCGAGATGCCGGAGCTCCTCGACGCCGGCGCGGATCTGGTCCTCGGTCGGCTCGGGCTCGATCCGCGAAAACACATGTACCGCGTCGGTGCCGAGGTACCGGCGGATCTCGTCCGCCACGCCACGAGCCTCAGTCGGACCGTCGGTGACGATCATCGGCTGGGTGGCGCCGAGCTCCTTGAGGCTGGCGAGTGCGCCCGGGTTGAAGTATGTGTCGGATGGCACCCGGAACCACTGCGGCGGGGTCTGCCGACGCGACACGGCCTTGATGTTCAACAGGTTGCGGTAGTTGACGTTGTCGGTGGTGTTCGATCCGCCCCAGGTGCCGCAGCCGAGAGAGAACGTAGGCGTCATCGCGTTGTAGACGCCGCCCAGGGCGCCGACGGCGGTCGGAGCATTGACGAGAATCCGTCCCGTCCGGACCGCCGCGCGAGTAGCGCTCGATCACGTCCTCGTCGCTTGCGTAGACGGCCGATGTGTGCCCCAACCCGCCGTGCTCGGTCACCAGCTCACAGGCTGCGATTCCGTGCTCTACCGACGGCGAGCGCACGACCCCGAGCACCGGCATCAGCTTTTCGGCAATCAAGGGGTGCGCAGCCAGCGCGTCCAGGTCGGAGGGCAGCGGTGCCAGTAACAGCTTGTCCTCCTCTCCGGCTTCGAATCCTGCGATCGTCCCCAGATTGGCGCAGGATTGACCGAGGACGGCAAAGTCGACGCGCCCGTCGTCGGTGAAGGATCGCGCCGCCAGCGCGGCGGTCTGCTCCTCGCTCAGCAAGCGCGCGCCCATCCGCGTGAACTCGTCGATCACCGTCTCGTAGATCGCCTCGTCGATGACGCACGTCTGCTCGGCAGGGCAGATCACCGAGGAGTCGAACGTCTTCGAGATCAGGATGTCCATGACCGCCATCGGTATGTCGGCGCTGCGGTGCAGGTACACGGGTGCGTTGCCCGGCCCGACGCTCAGGCACGGCTTACCCGCGGCGTTGGCGGCGGCGACGGCCTTTGGTCCTCCGGTGGTCCAGATGAAGTCGACGCCGGGATGGTGGAACAGGTACTGCGACACGTCGAGCGTGGGATCGGGGATCACCTGGAGCGAATGCGGTGGCAGTCCCACCCCCTCGCCAGCCTCCTGGAGCAGCTCGGCGGCGCGCGCCGCACAGCGCGCGGCGGCCGCCGACGGACGCATGATCACGGCGTTGCGGGTCTTCGCGGCCACGATCGACTTGAACAGGGCCGTCGACGTCGGGTTGGTGATCGGTAGCAGCGCCAGGACCACCCCGATCGGCTCGGCCACGTACTGAATCGCGCGTTCGCGATCTTCCTCGATCACGCCCACCGACCTCTTGTCCTTCAGGTAGTCGTAAAGAAACTCGGTGGCGATGTAGTTCTTGACGACCTTGTCCTCGAGCACGCCGAACTGCGTCTCCTCCATCGCCAGCTCGGCGAGCTCGATGGCGTGCTCGAGCCCCGCCACCGTCATCGCCCACACGATGCGATCGACCGCCTCCTGGTCGAGTTTGCGCAGCGCCACCGCGGCGTCACGCGCACGCTTCACGAAGCCATCGAGCCGTGTCGCCCACTCGGCGCCGGTCACGGTCGACGAGTCGTCGGGTGTGGTCGCCAGGTGGGGATTCACGCCTCGCCCCAGGCGAGGATGCCGGCTATGTCCAGCGTGGACAGGATGCCGATCGGGCGTTGCGCCCGGGGATCAACCACAACCAGGTGACTGACATGGTGGGTGAGCATCAGCTCGGCGGCGTCGCGTAGCGGCACCTCCGGGTTGACGGGAACGACTGCCTGTCCCGCGATTTCCCGGGCGCTGCGCTCCTCGCCGCGGGCGATACCGGCCTCGAGCAGATCGAGATCGGAGATGATGCCCAGCACGGCGGGCTCTTCGGGCTGATCGTCGGCAGGGGCCATGACCGCGATCGAGTGGACATGGTGGGTGGCCATCATCCCGGCGAGCTTGGGCAAGCTCGTGTCCGGTTGGCAAGACAGGATTCCTGGATGCATCGCGTCGCCGACGCTCGCGTGCTCCAACGACGGCATCAGGTAGCTGCCGTGTTCGGGCTGAACGTCCGTGTCAGGCATGGGCTGGCCTCCTCTGGTTATCGGACGCCGAGCCTAGACACAACCGGCGGTGTGGTAATCGGCTAGGTCCCACACCAGCTCTGTGGGTTTTCCGCATCGATGGCAGCGGCGGCCACGGATGTGGCCGCGGCGCAACGATGCTGCAATCGGCCTCAGTCGAGCCTGACAATGACCACCTCCCCGACAATCCCGGTGTCTGTCACCCCCAAGAGCCTGCTCGACAGCTGGCTGGAGGGCTGGAAGTTAACGGTTAAGGGTGTGAACGGCTGGTTTACGGCCGCGCTCACCCGCGGACCGGCGACGCTTGACTTCCCCCGCTGGCTGGAGCTCATAACCACTCGTGACCGGCCGCGCTGGACGACGCCGCATGAGGTCGTCTTCGAGGCGCCGGTCGCGCGCCTGCGTGACTTCTCGGTCTCCAGCGCGCGCGGCCTGATTCCCACGCTGGTGTTGCCCCCGCAAGCCGGCCACGATTCGTGCATCGTCGATTACGCGGCCGACCAGAGCCAGATGCGCACGATCCTGGACTGCGGTCTTGACCGCGCGCTATCGCTGGACTGGATCGGCGCCACGCCCGAGACCGCGGACGCGACGATCGATGACTACCTCGAGGTCATTGACCGCGCCATCGAGCACTGCGGGGGAACGGTGAACCTGATCGGCAATTGTCAGGGAGGCTGGCTGGCGACGATCTACGCCGCGCTGTATCCCGAACGCATAAACACGCTGACGCTGGCCGGTGCGCCGATCGACTTCCACGCCGGCGAGCCCGTGGTCCACGAGGTGCTTAGCCACCTCGCGCCGGGCGGGGATCTGCGCTTCTACGAGGCGCTCGTCGCCGCCGATGGCGGTGTGCTCAAAGGTGAGCACATGGTGTCGGGGTTCATCATGATCCAGCCGGGCGACGAGATCTCGCGACAGCTCGAGTTGCTGTTGCACCTGGATGACCCAGTCTACGTCGACAGGTATCGGGAGTTCGAAGACTGGTTCAAGCACACCCAGGATGTCCCCGGCGCCTTCTATCTGTGGATCGTACGTCACCTGTTCCGCGACAACGCGCTGATCAGCGGCGCGCTGAAGGTGCGAGGCCGGTGCGTCGATCTGGCTGCGCTCGACATGCCGCTGAACCTGCTGGCCGGAGCGACCGATCACATCACACCGCCCGATCAGGTATTTGCGCTGGCCGCGCTCGTGTCCTCCCCGGCAGAGCTGGTGGTGCGAGACGTGACGCAGGGCGGTCACCTTGGCTTGTTCATGGGCCATGTGGCGCTGCGCGAGCACTGGCCGCGGTTGCTGGCCGAGGTGCGGCGGCATTCCACCAAGGCTGGTCACATGCTTCGTTCGTCGGGGGCGCGCTCGTGATGCCCGAGGCTCCCCTCAAGCTCATCGGCGGTGGTCTGAAACCGGGCGCGCCACTGCTCCGCGTCGAACTGCGCCGGCTCGGTGTCCTCGAGGAATCGCTCGAGCACGGCGACAAACCGCCATGGTGTCTCGAGCTGCGGAAGGTGGCCGACTCCGTCAAAGATCTCGAGCCGGCTGCCCGGGATGGCCTCGTGCGCGCGCTCGCCGTGACCGACCGGGATGATGGGATCGCGCTCCCCCCACATGATCAGCACCGGCATGTCGGCGGCCAGGTACAGCCGGTCGCTGGCGTCGACACGCTGGCCGCGTGAGCTGATGACCGCACGCACGGTCGCGAGGAACGCGGCCCGTCGTTCGCGATCAGCGAGCGACGCGTAGCCGCGAGCGACGACGGCGACGTCCTCGCTCGGCCGCAACCCGACGGCCGCCAAGCCGCGTCTGACCACGGCGCCGGCCGTGCTCGCCGTCCTCGCGGTGGCGGCGATGAACAGATCCGCCCCGGGCAGCGCGGCGGCGCGTAGCACCGGGCTCACCTCGGGACCGAGGCCACCGCTCGAGACCAGTACCAGGCGTTCGACGAGCTCCGGGAACTGGTAGGCGAGCTGCATGGCGATCCCGCCGCCAAGCGAGTGCCCGACGAGCGTCGCGCGCTCGTGGCCGAGCGTGATCAGCAGGTCACGCAGGCCCGAGGCAAAAGCACCGATCGAGTAGTCCCCGGCAGCCGGCGCCGAGCCACCGTGCCCGGGCAGGTCGGGTGCGACGATCGTATGCCGGCGCGCCAGCGGCTCGATCACCGCCTGCCAGTTTTCAAACGTGCCGCCGATGCCGTGGACGAGGAGCAGCACCGGACCGGTCCCCGCCTCGATGTAGGCCACCTGCCGGCCGTGCAGCATCGCCGACTTAGGCTCCATCGTGTTGATGGCGGCACCCACTATCCGAAAATTGGGAAGCGCCGCTGCCCGGCGAGTCGATTCATAGCGTCCTGGATCCGGGATTCCACCTCACTGTAGATCGAATTGACGTACGCGCGATCGTCGACTCGCTTGGGATCTTTGTCGACGTGGATCGGCGCGAGCAGCTCGGTCCGGATTTTCGCCGGCAGAGGAAGGTGGGTCGGGATGGTCTCGATCGTCAGACCGAAGGGGACGCCGAGCATGATCGGCAGCTGCGACCCGCGAAGCTTTCGCTTCAGCCCCGAGATGCGGTCGAGCCCGTTCGCGATCCAGCGGCCCTCGGACAGGACGAAAACGGTGTCATGCCCGCCCACGGTAGCCACGGGAACGATCGGCACGCTGGAGCGGATCGCCTGGCGGACGAACCCCGTGCGCCCGGCGAGAACTGCCTGATCGCGCCTGCGCCAGCTGCGCATCGCATCGACGTCGCCTCCCGGCCAGATGATCACGTCGCACCCGGAGGTGAGCGCCGCGGTCACGCCTTTGCGGGAGGCTGGGATCACGCCGACCTGGCGAAAGTAGTCGCCCAGCCCGGGCGCGGCCATCAGGACATCGTGAGCGGTCGGATGAAGCACGCGCCTGGTGCCGAATCGCCGCCACCAGTCGTAGACGAACGTCCAGGCGTCCATCGTCAGCGACCCCCCTGAATGATTTCCGATCAGCAGCGATGTCTCCTCGGGCAGTCGCTCCCAACCGGACGTCTCGAGCCGGAAGTAGTACTTGCAGAGAGCCTCCCAGACAGGTTTCTGGACGTGCATCAGCTTCTGGTTGGGCCCGTCGAGGGCGTGCTCGGTAGCGGCGGCGACGCGCTTGCCGATGAGGCCTTCGATCCCTCCCTTGGACCGGCGCCTGGCGCTCCCGGTCTCGGCCGCTGCAGCCGGTTCGCCGGCCTGCCGACCGTCGCCCTTCGGCTGCACCGTCCGTTCCATCTCAGTCACCAGGGAGCGTAGGCACGGACGTTTGCCGCCCTCAGCCCCGTGACATATCCAGCGCGCTCATAGGCAGTGGCGTCCGCGTCGGGCGGTACCGAGAGCAGGCCGCGCAGCTCGTCGACGGCGTTGAATCCCTTGCGCGCCATCCATGCCGACAGTCCGTCGAGCAGTACGGTGGCGTACTCCGGTCCGTGGCGCAGCAAGGCCGACGCGGTCATGACGACATCCGCGCCGGCGAGCAGGTACTTGACGACGTCGGTGGGGTCTTGCACCCCGGTTGTGGCGGCGAGCGCGGCGGACACCCGGCCGCGCAGCAGGGCGATCCACGTCCGTGGTAGCAGTGCGCCCTCCCGGCCCGAGAGCCCCACCGAGGGCACGATGGTGAGCGTCTCGGGGTCGATATCGGGCTGCAGGAATCGGTTGAACAGCACCAGCGCGTCAGCGCCCGCCTCGGCCAGCCGCAGCACGAAATTCCCAATCGAGCTGAAGTACGGGCCAAGCTTTACCGCGACCGGCACCGTGACCGCCTCCTTGACGCGCGCGATGACGTCGACATAGCGCTGCTCGACGTCGCGACCGGGGATGGTCGGATCGCCGGGCAGGTAGTAGACGTTCAGTTCGATCGCGGCGGCGCCGGCGTCCTGCATGGCGCGGGCGTAATCGGTCCAGCCTCCGGGCGTGACACAGTTGAGGCTCGCGATCACGGGAACCTCGACGGCCCCGGCGGCCCGCTCCAGCAGATTCAGATGACGGCGTGGGCCGGGCTCCTCGTCCACCTCAGAGGGAAAGTAGGACAGCGCTTCCGGAAAGCTCTCGGTGCCGGCCTCGGCCAGCCGGACATTGCGTTCAGCCTCCTCTCGCAGCTGCTCCTCGAACAGGGAGTGCAGCACGACTGCGCCGACCCCCGCATCCGCGACCCGCCGGACCCCGTCGACGGTATGGGACAGCGGCGACGCGGAGGCCACGAGCGGGTTGCGCAACTCGAGGCCCATGTAGTTGGTGGTCAGCTCCATCAGTGGCTCTTTCGGGCGTCGGCCGGGAAGTCGCCGGCACTGCGGGTGGCCATCTCCTCATAGATCTGCCAGCGCTGGTCGACCGTCTGCTGGGCGAGGTTTCGCAGGCGCTCGGCTTCGTCGGGCTCTCTGTTGCTCAGTGAGCGGAAGCGCAGCTCTCCCTGTCGGTAGTCGCGCAGCTGAAGGCGCGGTCTGGGCGAATCGAGTAGGAACGGGTTGCCGTTGGCGGCGCGCACGATCGGGTCATAGCGGAGCAGGGGCCAGTGCCCGCTCGCCACCGCCTTGTACTGCTGATCGAGCCCGAGCCGCATGTCGATCCCCTGCCCGATGCAGTGGCTGTAGGCGATCAGCAGCGAGGGCCCGTCGTAGGCCTCGGCCTCACGAAATGCAGTCAGAGTCTGCTGAGGATCGGCGCCCATCGCCACCCGGGCGACGTACACGTTGGCGTACGCGATCGCCTGCAGCGCGAGGTCCTTGGTGGGCATCGTCTTGCCGGCGGACGCGAACTTCGCCACCGCGCCGAGCGGCGTCGCCTTGGACATCTGGCCGCCCGTGTTGGAGTAGATCTCGGTATCGAGCACGAGCACGTTGACGTTGTGCCCGCTGGCGAGGACGTGATCCAGGCCGCCGGACCCGATGTCGTATGCCCAGCCGTCGCCGCCGACGATCCACACGCTGCGCCGGATCAGGTGATCGATGACGCTGCGCAGCTCGGCGACGACCGCCTCGTCGAGCTCGCCCAGCCGCTGCTCGAGCCGGGCGATCCGCTCGCGCTGCGCGCGCAGTTCGGATTCCCGCAGCTGTGGCGCCTCGAGGATCTCGTCAACCAGCTCCCCGCCGATCAGGTCACGGAGATCGTTGAGCCGCCGGCGGGCCAGCTCGGTGTGGGTGTCGGCCGCCAGCCGCAGGCCGAGTCCGAACTCGGCGTTGTCCTCGAACAGCGAGTTCGACCATGCCGGTCCATGCCCGTCAGCATCAACCGTCCAGGGCGTGGTGGGCAGGTTGCCGCCGTAGATCGACGAGCAGCCGGTGGCGTTGGCAATCGTCAACCGGTCACCGAACAGCTGCGAGAGCAGCTTCAGGTACGGAGTCTCCCCGCATCCGGTGCAGGCACCCGAGAACTCGAACAGCGGCTCCAGGAACTGCGTGCCCCGCACCGTGCCGAAGTCCACGCGCGAGCGGTCACTACGCGGCAGCTGCTCGAAGAACGCGATGTTCGCGCGCTCGCCGGCCAGCAGAGGCTCGCGGGCGCCCAGGTTGATCGCCTTACGCACCGGCTCCCCGCCCCCTGACACGGGACAGGCCTCGACGCACAGCCCGCATCCGGTGCAGTCCTCGACGTACACCTGCAGCGTGTAGCCGGCTTCGGGAAGCCCGGGAGCGTTGAGGGGCGCCGAGCGGAAGCCGTCCGGCGCACCGTCCAGGCGAGATGGCTCGTAGTAGCGCGAACGGATCACGCTGTGCGGGCAGACGAAGCTGCAGTTACCGCACTGGATGCACAGCTCGGGGTCCCAGACCGCGACAAGCTCGGAGATGTTGCGCTTCTCATACTGAGTCGTGGCGCTCGGGTACGTGCCGTCGATGGGAAGCGCGCTGACCGGAAGCTGATCCCCGTGGCCTTCGATCATCGCCGCGGTCACGGCCCGTACGAACTCCGGCGCGCTCTCGGGCACGGTCGGTGCCTGCTCGCGGGTGGCCGTCACCCGCTCGGGGACCACAATCCGGTGAAGCTCCTCCAGCGCCCGATCGACCGCCGCCAGGTTGCGCTTCACGATCTCGGCACCGCGCCTTCCGTACGTCTTGGTGATCGACGCCTTGATCCGCTGGATCGCCTCCTCGCGCTCCAGCACTCCCGAGATTGCGAAGAAGCACGTCTGAAGCACGGTGTTGATTCGCCCGGCGAGGCCCGCTTCCCGGGCGATCCGCCCGGCGTCGATCGCGTACAGCTCGATCCCCTTGGCCAGGATCTGTTCCTGGACCGGGCGCGACAGCGCATCCCAGACCTGATCAGGCGGCTGGCGGCAGTTGAGCAGTAGCGTCGCTCCCGGCGCCGCTCGGCCCAGCACCTCGGCGCGTTCGAGCAGCCCGAACTGGTGACAGCCGACGAAGCTGGCCTCGGAGACGAGGTACGGCGCGTGAATTGATTGCGGCCCGAAGCGCAGGTGCGAGACCGTCTGCGAGCCGGACTTCTTGGAGTCGTAGACGAAGTAGCCCTGGGCGTGCAGGCCCTCCTCGGAACCGAGGATCTTGATCGTGTTCTTGTTGGCGCCGACGGTGCCGTCGGAACCGAGGCCGAAGAACACGGCCCGCACCGTCTCGGCAGGCTCGATGTCGAGCGACGCGTCGTATGACAGGCTGGTGCCGGAGACGTCGTCGGTGATCCCGATCGTGAACCGCCGCTTGGGCCGCTCGCGCCCCAGCTCCTCGAGCACGCCGGCGACCATCGCCGGAGTGAACTCCTTCGAGGACAGGCCGTAGCGGCCGCCGATCACGGTCGGCATCAGCTCGCGCTCGCCGTCGGCGTGTGCCTCGCTCAGCGCCGCGAGCACATCGAGGAACAGCGGCTCGCCGAGCGAGCCGGGCTCCTTGGTTCGGTCCAGCACCGCGACGCGCCCGACCGTTGCTGGCAGCGCTTGGGCCAGCTCCCGTGCCGGAAACGGCCGGTACAGCCTGATCTGGGCCACGCCGACCCGCTCGCCGCGTGCCTGCAGAAAGGCCACTGTCTCGCGCGCGGTCTCCCCGCCCGAGCCCATCACCACGAGCACGCGCTCAGCGTCAGGGTGGCCGCTGTAGTCGACCAGCCGATAGTGGCGGCCGGTGCGCTCGCCGAGCTGGTCCATCGCATCCTGCACGACCTCGGGCGTGCGGGCATAGAACGGGTTGACGGTCTCCCGCGCCTGGAAGTAGACGTCCGGGTTCTGCGCGGTGCCGCGGATGAACGGCCGCTCCGGGGACAGCGCCCGGCCGCGATGCGCGCGAACCAGCTCCTCGGAGACCAGCGCTCGCAGGTCGTCGTCGCAGAGCAGCTCGAGCGTATTCAGCTCATGCGAGGTGCGAAACCCGTCGAAGAAGTGCAGGAACGGCACCCGCGTGCGGAGCGTCGCCGCCTGCGCGACCAGCGCCAGGTCGTGGGCCTCCTGCACCGACGCCGACGCCAGCAACGCAAACCCGGTCTGGCGCACAGCCATCACGTCCGAGTGATCGCCGAAGATCGATAACCCCTGCGCCGCCAGCGAGCGCGCGGCAACATGCATCACGGCTGCGGTCAGCTCACCGGCGATCTTGTACATGTTCGGGATCATCAACAGCAGGCCTTGAGAGGCGGTGAACGTCGTCGCCAGCGCGCCACCCTGTAGCGCGCCGTGCAGCGCCCCCGCCGCGCCACCCTCGCTCTGCATCTCCACGACCGTCGGCACGTTCCCCCAGACATTCGGCCGCCCCTGGCCGGACCATTCATCCGCCAGTTCGGCCATCGGTGAGGAGGGCGTGATCGGGAAGATGCAGCAGACCTCGTTCAGGCGGTAGGCGACTGACACCGCGGCCTCGTTGCCATCGACGGTCGTGCGCATCAGCGTGGCGCCTTGATCCCGTGTTCCGACGCTACGAACGCCTCGGGCGGATTGGGCGCCCCCTCCGGAATCATCTCGATCGAGTGCACCGGGCACTGCTCGTAGCAGGCCCGGCAACCCGTGCAGCGGTCATAGTCGAACTCGTAGCGATATCCCTTGCCCAGCTTGATCACCGCGTCCTCGGGGCACGCCCCGAAGCAGCCGTCGCACTCGCAACAGTTCCCACAGGAAAGGCACCGGTGCGACTCGAAGGTCGCCTCCTGCGCCGACAGGCCCCCGACCACCTCGCCGAAGCTCGCGAGGCGCTCGGAGGGCTCGAGCTCGGGCTGCTGCCGGCGGGCGGCATCGCCGAAGTACCACAGGTTCAGCTTCTCGAAGTCGGCCATCGGGTGCTTCGGCGGTCGCGGGCGCTCCTGGCCGCGGAGCCACGCGTCGATCTCCCGCGCGGCTCTTTTGCCGTGGCCCACCGCGACCGTCACCGTGCGCTCGCTCGGCACCATGTCGCCGCCCGCGAACACGCCCGCACACCCGGTCATCAGCGACCTGGAGACGCACACCGTGCCGTCGCGATCGAACTTCACCCCCGGCACCGAGCGCAGAAAGGCGGTGTCGGTCTCCTGACCCAGCGCGAGGATCACGGTGTCCGCGGCGAGCTTCTCGAACCGGCCGGTCGGCTGCGGGAACCCGGACTCGTCGAGCTCCATCAGCTCGACCTGCAGCTCCGGGCCCTCGAAGGCCTTGATCGTCCGCAGCCAGTTGATCCGCACCCCCTCCCGCTCGGCGTCCTGCGCCTCCTCCTCGTGCGCCGGCATCTGCTCGCGAGTGCGCCGGTAGACGATCAGCGCCTCCTCCGCACCCAGCCGCCGCGCCACCCGCGCGGCGTCCATCGCCGTGTTGCCGCCCCCGTAGACCGCGACGCGACGCCCGATCACCGGACGCTCTCCCGAGGCGACCCCGCGCAGGAACGAGACCGCATCCACAATCGGTCCCGCATCCACGGCTGGTATGTCCACCCGCTTGGAGAGGTGCGCGCCCACGGCGACGAACACCGCATCAAAACGGCCCTCCCGACGCTCGGCGTCCAGATCGACAACCCGGTGATCGCCGGTGAACCGCACTCCCAGGGCCGCGATCCGTTCGAGTTCGCCGCCGAGAACGTCGCGGGGCATCCGATAGGCGGGGATCCCGTAGCGCATCATCCCGCCGGGCTCCGCCCCCGCATCGCGAATCTCGACCTCGTGCCCGAGCCGCGCAAGGTGGTAGGCGGCCGAGAGGCCGCTGGGGCCCCCGCCGATCACGAGCACCCGCTTGCCGCTGCGCCCCGAGGGCGGGTCGTAGAGCCAGCCCTGTTCGAGCGCCAGGTCGCCGAGGAACCGCTCGACCGAGTGGATCGAGACCGCGCTATCGATGTTGGCGCGGTTGCAGACGCTCTCGCACGGGTGGTAGCAAACCCGTCCGTGGATGGCCGCAAACGGGTTGTCGGCCACCAGCGTGCGCCACGCCCGCTCGTGCTCGCCGGCCTGCACCTGCGCGAGCCACCCCTGGATGTTCTCCCCCGCCGGGCACCCGGCGTTGCACGGCGGCAGCAGATCGACGTACACCGGGCGCTCCGCGCGGACCGGCCCCGAGCGCGGACGCCCGTGCACCAGATCCGGCAACCGCGTGATGTCCCGGGATGGAGCCCTCATGCTCAACGCTGACCACCGTACGCCGAGGGCCGGCCCGGCGAATCCGGGGCTGGCCGCTGTCGTGCATCCGTAGAACCTGCGGATGCCACGCGACCGTGGGACGCCGATACTGCGCTCGACTACCTCCCCTGCGCGACCGCGATGAGAAAACGAGGTTGAGATGCCTGTACGTGTAGCGATCAACGGGTTCGGCCGTATTGGGCGCAGCGTGCTGCGTGCGGCCTACGAGAACGAGGCGGACATCGAGGTGGTGGCGATAAACGACCTCGTCGATGCTCCGACGCTCGCCCATCTGCTCCAGTACGACTCGGTCTTTGGCCCGTTTCCCGGCACCGTCGCCGTCGACGACGGAGAGCTGCAGGTCGGCGGCGTCCACATCCGAGCGCTGGCCGAGACCGACCCCCTGGCTCTGCCGTGGCGCGCGCTCGGCGTCGACGTCGTGATCGAGTCCACGGGTCACCTCCGTACTCGCGAGGCTGCCGCGCAACACCTCGAGGCGGGTGCCAACAAGGTGATCATCTCAGCTCCGACGAAGGGAACCGAGCAGCCTGACGCGACGGTGGTGCTGGGCGTGAACTTCGACGACGTGTACGACCCCGAGCGCCACCACGTCATCTCCAACGCCTCGTGCACGACCAACTGCCTGGCACCGGTCGCCAAGGTGCTGCACGAGACGATCGGGATCAAGCACGGCCTGATGACCACCGTCCACGCGTACACCTCTGACCAGAACCTGCTCGACGGGCCCCACAGCGACCTGCGCCGGGCCCGCTCGGCGGCGATCAACATCATCCCCACCTCGACCGGCGCCGCCAAGGCGCTCGGGCTCGTCATCCCGGAGCTCGACGGCCGCCTGAACGGTTTCGCCGTGCGGGTGCCGACGCCAACGGGATCTCTGGTCGACCTCACGGTCGAGAGCGAGCGTGCCACCACCAAGGAGGAGGTCAACGCCGCCTTCGAGCGCGTCGCCGACCGCGGCTCGCTGGCCGGGATCCTGCGCTACACGAACGATCCAATCGTCTCCTCGGATGTGATCAAGTCGCCCTACTCATCGATCTTCGACGCCGCGCTCACGTCGGTCATCGACGGCACCCTGGTCAAGGTCGTGGCCTGGTACGACAATGAGTGGGGATACTCGAGCCGGATGGTCGACCTCGCGCGGCGGGTGTCGCTGCCGGTGGCTCACGCGGCCTGAGACCACTGACGAACCTGGCGCGCGAATCACGTTCCATGTTCAGAGCCCCGAAGCATCCCGTCTCGTGAGTCGTGCCCTGGAACACATCCGCGTGCGCGACTGCATGCACCAGGGCATCCTGACCTGCTCCTCGGATACCCCGCTCGGTGAAGTGGCGGCCATGATGGCCAAGCACCACGTGCACGCCATTGCCGTTACCAACGGCGCGGGTGGCCATCCCACTGCAGTGGTGTCCGACCTGGATTTCGTCGCCGCCGCCGCCAGCGGCCGGGAACCATCCGCCGGGGAGGTGGCCACGACGGAGCCGCACGCGGTCTCGGCTGACGAGCGTGTCCACAGAGCGGCGCAACTGATGGCCGAGCACCGCGTCGCCCACCTGATCGTCCTCGAGGCGGCCAGCGGTCGTCCGTTCGGCATTCTTTCCACCCTGGATGTCGCCGCCGTCTACGCGGGCCGCGGGCACTAGTGCACGGACCGGGTCCAAGCAGCGAAGGCCAGGAGGACGCAACGCGAGCGACTTCAACATCGGGCGAGCGGGTCAATCCCGACGCCAGCGAGATGCTCGAGCTGCCGCGCGAAGAATGCCTGCGTCTGCTCGCCACCCATCACTTCGGGCGGCTCGCGGTGAGCGTCAGAGAGGAACCTCCGGTGATCCGCCCGGTCAACTACCTGTTCGATGAGCGATCACAGTCGGTCGTGTTTCGCACTGCGCCGGGATCGAAATTCCACGCGCTGCTCCGATCGGCGTACGCCGCCTTCGAGATCGACGGCACCGACGAGGCCTCGCGGACCGGGTGGAGCGTGATCATCCGGGGGGTGACCAACGAGGTCACGAACCCCAGCGACGTCCGCCGCCTCGACGGTCTTGGCTTGGAACCATGGGCCCCGGGGCCCAAGCGTCATTGGATGCTCATCCGAGCGCGGACCGTTTCCGGCCGGCGGATCGTGTTGGCGGACAGCGCGGTGCCCGGTTACTACCTGGGATAGTCGCATTCGAGTGGGAGGCGTGCGATGAGCCTCGGCACGCTGGCGCTGATCGGCATCTGCGGACTCGCGGGACCGCTCTTGTCCTCGGTCGGCGGCGGCGCGGTTCCGGCGGTGGTGGGTGAGATCCTCGCGGGCATCGTGATCGGCCGCACCGGCCTCGACGTACTGCCCATCACCAGCCCGACGCTGTCGTTCTTGAGCGACGTTGGATTCGCGATGCTGATGTTTAGCGTCGGAATGAATGTCCCGGTGCGCGAGCCGCGTGTGCTAGCGCTGCTCGGCGGCGGAGCATTCCGGGCGCTCGTGGTGGGGGTGCTGGCCGTGGGCGCCGGCCTGGTGGTCGCGCAGATCGAAGGTGTTGGCCATCCGGCGGTTTATGCGGTGCTCGTCGCCTCCGGGTCGGCGGCCGTGGTGCTTCCCATCGTCCAGGAGCGGGGACTGAAGGGCGAAGTCGTGATGAGCGTGATCGCACAGGTGACGGTGGCAGACATTGCCGCGACGCTCGCGATCCCGTTCGTGCTTGAACCAGATCGGGCGGGCGCGGCGGCCGCCGGCACTCTGCTCGTGGCCACCAGCCTCGTGATCATCTTCGCGCTCGGCCGTTGGTTTCGCCCGATCCCGAGCGTGAAGGCGTTTCGGCGCCAGGGAAAGCGGCGTCGTTGGGCGATCGACCTGCGCTTGGCCTTGATCGTCCTGTTCGGGCTCGCGTGGATCGCGCGCCGGACCGGCGCCAGCCTGCTGATCGCCGGCTTCGGGGCGGGGCTGATGGTCGCCGCGATCGGCGGTCCCAAGCGCCTCTCGACCGAGGTGCTCGGTGTCGGGGGCGGGTTCTTCATTCCCCTGTTCTTCGTCGTGCTCGGCGCCCGCCTCGATCTCCGCGGCGTGGTCGAGCATCCGTCGATGATCGGGTTCGCGCTGGCGCTGGCGGCGCTCACGCTGGCGGTACATCTGCTGGCAGCCGTCGTCACGCGCCAGCGTCCTGCCGCTGGTCTGCTCGCGAGCGCACAGCTCGGCATTCCATCGGCAATTGTCGCGCTCGGACTTTCTGCGCATGTCATCAGCGCCACGCAGGGGGCGGCAATCATCGCGGCGGCGATGATCAGCTTGGCGGCGTGCGCGATTGGCGCGGCGGTGCTGGCCCGAGACGCCGAGGGCTTGGGCGGGCAGGCGAGCTCGCCGGCGAGCCCGGTGAATTGATCATTGCGGGTGGTCTCGTTGCGGGACTCAGTAGTTGTCCGCAACGATCGTGCGGGCTGGCTCGGCTGGCAGCAGGACCCTTCAGGATCTAGCCTCCCCGGGGTGACGTCGAGCCACCAGCAGCCGTCGCGGGTCCTGATTGCCGGGGGTGGCGTGGCCGCGCTCGAGGCCATGCTCGCGTTACGCGACCTGGCCGGGGAGCGGGTCAGCACGACGCTGTTGGCGCCCGAGCCGGAATTCGTATACCGCCCGATGCGGGTGCGCGAGCCCTTCAACTACAGCGTCGCCCGGCGCTACTCGCTGGAGGAGATCGTCCGCGACGTCGGCTGTGAGCTCAAACAGGACGGCTTCAAGTGGCTCGACCCAGCGGGGCGCGTGGTTCACACCGTGGGCGGTGAGCAGCTCTCATACGACATGCTGCTACTTGCCCTGGGGGCGGTGGCACGCCCGCGCTTCAAACACGCGGTGACGCTCGACGACCGGCGGCTTGACGAGCAGCTGCACGGGCTGATCCAGGACATCGAGGGCGGCTATGTCCACAAGCTCGCATTCGTCGTCCCAACGCCGATGCCATGGCCGCTGCCTATCTACGAGCTGGCGCTGATGACGGCAAGCCGAGCCTGGGACATGAACGAGGACCTGTCGATCACGCTCGTCACGCCTGAAGACGCTCCCTTAGCGATCTTCGGGCAGGTGGTCAGCGACCGGGTCGAGCGGTTGCTCGAGGAGCACGGGATCCTCACCATCACCTCCTCGCACTGCGAGACTCCCGAGCCCGGGCAGGTGGCGATCCACCCTGGGCCGCGCCGCCTGAGCGTCGAGCGCATACTGGCGTTGCCCGAGCTGTCCGGGCCCTCCACTCCGGGGGTTCCCAAGCAGGCCACCAATGGATTCATCCCGATCGACGTCCACTGCCGGGTGCCGGGGCTCGAGCGTGTCTATGCAGCCGGTGACGCGACCGACTTCGCCGTCAAGCACGGTGGGATCGCCGCCCAGCAGGCGGATACCGCGGCCGAGGCGATCGCGGCCCTCGCCGGGGCGCCGATCGAGCCCGCCAAGTTTCACCCGGTGATCCACGCCATCCTCCTTGGGGGCGATAAGCCCTTGTACCTGAGCGCCCACCTCACCGGCGGGCACGGGTCAAGCTCGCAGATCAGCGACACGCCGACCTGGTCGCCGCCGACGAAGATCGCCGCCAAGTACCTCGCGCCGTATCTGGATTCGCGCGACCACGTCGCGCTACGTTGACCCGGTGTCCGACACCCGCCACCCGATCCGATCGCCACGCACCAGCGACGAGGGTTCGCCACCCGTGATTCGGGTCGTGATCGCCGACGACCACGCGGTCGTGCGGCGAGGGCTGCGGCAGGTGCTCGACTTAGAGGATGGCTTTGAGGTCGTGGCCGAGGCCTCGGACCTGGAGGGCGCGCGCCGCTACGTGCGAGGACACCGTCCGGACGTGCTGGTGCTCGACCTCAACCTGCCCGAGGGGCTCAGCCTCGGCGCGATTCCGGAGATCCGCGCGGAGTTCCCGGACACGCAGATCGTGGTGCTGACGATGCAAGACGAGCCCGCCTATGCGCGCCAGGCGCTCAGCGCCGGCGCGCTGGGCTATGTGCTCAAGGAGGCGGCCGAGTCAGAGCTGGTCGAGGCCGTGCGCCGCGCCGCTGTCGGCGACACCTATCTGAACCCGAGGCTAGGTGCGCGCGTGGCCGCCGAGCCCCCGCCTGGTCTGCCCGACGGCCTGTCTGAGCGAGAGGTGGAGGTGCTGCACATGATCGCGCTCGGCCACACCAACGCCGAGATCGCCGAGCGGCTGTATTTGTCAGTGCGTACCGTGGAAACTCATCGCGCCCACATCCAGCAGAAGCTGCGACTCCGCTCGCGCTCGGAGCTCGTGCGCTATGCGCTCGAGCACGGCCTCGTCGCGGATCCGTCGTAGCCGGACACGCTCGCGCGCCCGCCTTCCCGAGCGCTCTGATCAGGTCACCGGGCCCCGCGGCGCTGCTCGCTAGCGACCGCTACGCGCCGCGCTGAGCGTAGCCGTCTCGTGGCTGGTCCCTGAGGCCCCGGTCGCATCGGCCTGCCGCGCGGCCCGGGTGAGCACCAGCAGCGGGCAGCGCGCGCTGCGGGCGAGCTGCTGGGCGGTGCTTCCGTGGACCAGCCGCCCCAGTGGTCCGTAGCTGCGCGAGCCGATCACGAGCAGATCAAGCGAGGCGCTGTAGAGCCCCAGCTCCTCGGCCGGCTGGCCGAAGGCGGCGTGCGGCTCGACGCCGTCGAGCCCGGCGACCCGCTCGCGCGCCGCGTTGACCATCTCCTCGATCGTGGTGTCCACGGCGGGGCCGGTGGCCAGGTAGGTGGGAAACGAGACGGCCTCGAACACCGACAGTTTGCTGTGCTGCTCGACGGCGAGCCGGCGGGCGACACTGAGCGCATGCTCGCTCTCTGGTGAGCCGTCATAGCCGACGCCGATCTCACGCATCGCGGCCGAGTGCTCGCCGTAGCCGGCGGGAGCGACCGCGACGGCGCACGGCGCGCCGTTGAGCGCCGCCCGGGTGTCGTCGGCGAGCAGCACCCGCCCCAGCAGCCCTCGTCGGGATGAGCCGATCACGAGCAGGTCAGCATCGGTCATCTCGGCCAGCTCGTGCAGCCCGCGACCCACCGACGTAGATCCGCGCCAACGAATCTGGGCTTCGACGCCGGCATCCTCGAACGTCCTCTCGAGCAGCTCGCGCGCTCGCTCGCGCTCGGCCGCGTCGTACGCCGGGCTCGACCCGCGCGAGACCCGCGGATCTCCGTGGTAGACGTGCGCGAGCGTCAGGCCTGCGCCCGTCACGACGAGAACCTTGGCCAGTGCGATCGCGTCACGGCCGCCCTCGCCTCCATCGACGCCGACGATCACGTTCTTGAACATCCGATTCCTCCTCACGGGGGGCCACACCGTAGCTCGCCGGTGGCCGTGCACCATCGGTGCGCGGGGCCCTCCTGGGGTTGCGGTTTTCTACGAGGCCCGTGCCGCGGCTGTCCATTCGCGGCGCTTGGCCTGATACTCGGGCGGCAACGCTCCTCCGAGCGCCTGGGCCGCATCGAGCGCGTTGAGCGCGGCCCCGTAATCGCCCCAGCGCGCATCGCAGTCGGCGAGCAGCAGCGCCAGCTCGAGCGCGTCTTCGAACTCGGTCTCCGATAGCGGGGGGCCGGGGACGGCCTTGCGGTCGGCGAGCAACTCAGAGCGGAGCGGCTGCGGGCGAGCGGTGGCCAAAAACGGCCCCAGGTAGCGTCCGGCGATCTTCGCCGGCGGCCACCACAGCGGCTGGCCGGCGGCGGACGACGCATCGCGCGTCCGGTGGCGCAGCGGCTTGGCGTCGATCGCGACGCTGGCCCCGCTGGGCAGGCGCTGAGGCTCGGCGCGCAGGTAAAGCGGCGCGCCGCCGGTCAACAAGAGGCCGCGCAGGACGGGCGTGAACGGCTTCGGTGTGATCGGGATCCCGAGCTCGGCCGCGATTGTCTCGGCGATCGCATCCGCCTGCTGGGCGGCCAGACCGCCCTGCTTGAGCGGGAACGTGGTGATGTCACCGGCGGCGTAAACATGGTCGTGACCGCTGACGCGTCCGTAGCTGTCGACCGGGATGAACCCGTGTCTGTCGTGCGGCAGGCCCGGCCAGCTTCGGTCCCTCAAGCCGTGGCAGCGTGATCACCCGGTCGACGAACACCTCGCCCGCGCCGGCCAGCACGAGCTTGCGCTGGCCCACGATCGCCGGGCGCGCGGACGTCCGAAGCCGGATACCCCGCGCCTTCAGCATCGGCTCGATGGCGCCGGCCGCGGCCGGCCCGAACAGCTCAAGCGGCTCCTCCTCGGGCGTCACCAGCCACACCCCGGCGGCGCTCGCGCCCTGCTCGTGCAGGTGCGCGGCGGTCATCAGCGCGAGCTCGTAAATCGGCAGCGGCCACATCCGCTCTGAGGGCAGCGTGAGCGCCACCGAGTGCGCGGCGCCCGTCACCAAGTCATCGAGCAGGCCACGCAGCGCGGCCACATCGTTCCGGCCCCGGAACGTGAGCGCGCCGGGCAGCGGCTCACGGGCGATCGCTCCGGCGGCCACAACCAACACGTCATAACCGAGCCGCTCGCCGGTGCCGGTGATGGCCACATGCTCCTCGGGCTCGACCTTCGTCAGCGAGTCGCATACCAGCGACCCGCCCCCTTCGCGGTCCACGATCTCGGCCAGCTCGTAGGCGCGCGCCTCGCCGCGGTCAAACGCCTCGGCCACGGTCACCGGGCGATACAGGAACTCCCGCTCAGGCGAGAGCATCGTGAGCTTGATCCGATGACCGGCGAGAGCTCGCAGCGCGAGCCATGCCTCGAGGGCAGCCACGCCGCCGCCGGCGATCACGACGTGCGTGCGGTCGCCTGCGGACCTGTTCATATGACCGCTTCCCGCTGCCGCGGGCGATCTGGCCTTGGGCGCGCCGGGATCACTCCGGTGCCCGCGGCGCCCACCGGCTCGCCGCGGCGCAGCAGCGTACTTCCTCGGCGCGCCGCTAGCACCGGCATCAGTACGGCCAGGCCGGGGGCTCGGAATTCGCGTCTTCGCGAGCGCTGCGCCCGCGGTCAGAAAGCAGCCCTGCGATCACGGCCTGCTTGGTCGGCAGCCGGTTAGCCGCCTGCTCGAACACGACCGACTGCGGTCCGTCGATCACTGGTGCGGTCACCTCCTCGCCGCGACGGGCCGGCAGGCAGTGCATGAACACCGCATCGGGCGCGGCCAGTGACATGACGTCCGTATTCACCTGGTAGCCGCGCAGCTCCTCGCGGTCTTGGTCCTGCTCTGCCGCCTCGCTCATCGAGACCCACATGTCGGTGTAGACAGCATCGGCACCAACCACAGCGCCTGCCACGTCACTCCTCACCTCGACGCTTCCGCCGTTGCGGTTGGCAACCTCGCGCGCCTGCACCGTGACCGGCAAACTCGGCTCGTAGCCGTCGGGTGCGGCGACGACAACGTGCATGCCGGCCAGCGCCCCCGCCTCCATCAGCGAGTGCGCGACGTTGTTGCCGACGCCGACGTAGGCGAGCTTCAGCCCCCTGAGCTCGCCAAATCGCCGACGAAGCGTCAGCAGATCTGCGAGTGCTTGGCATGGGTGATGCTCGTCGGTCAGCGCGTTGATGACCGGTACGCTGGCGGCGTCGGCCATTTTTTGAAGATCGCTTTGCGCCGAGGTACCGACCACGATCGCCGAGGCGTACGAGGACAAGACGCGTGCCGTGTCGGCGATCGGCTCGCCGCGACCGAGCTGCAGCTCATCTGGAGCAAGCATTACCGGCACCATCCCGAGACGCCCGGCCGCCGCCTCAAACCAGACTCGGGTCCGCGTCGAGGGCTTGGCGAAGTAGCATGCCAGCACCTCGGCGCGATGCTCGTTGTACCAGCCCTTGGGGTCTCGTTTCATCTGGGCCGCGAGGTCCAGCAGTGCGTGTAGCTGCTGGCTGTTCAGATCGGCAATCCGCAGTAGACCGGCCGGCATCGTGGCTGTGGTGGTCAACATCTGAGGCCCCTCATTGGATGTTTGGTCAGGGCGGCGCTCGACGGCACTTGGTACCCGGCTGCGTCGCTCTAAGCGCGGGTCTCGGCATCGTCGGTTGGCCGTCGCGGCGGGATGGAAGGGCGAAGCTCGATTGGGGGTTTTCCACAGTCGGGCTTCGCCCGGCTACTGAGCAGTGGCTCGGGATCGACCCGGGCGCTCGACGGTCTCGGCCACGCTCTGCTCCTTGCTCCCTGCGCTTCGGGGAAGGACCAGCAGCGGGCCGGACGAGCGCCGCGCCAGGTAGTTCGAGGTGCTCCCATTGAACAGCCGTTCGACGGGTCCGTAGCTGCGCGAGCCGACGATCAGCAGGTCGACGCTCTCTGCGAACGAGGCCAGCTCCTCGCTTGGCTCTCCATAGCTGACGTCCCCCTCCACGTCCTCCAGGCCTCGCAGCCGGCGATGCTCTTCGTCGATCAGCCGGCTCGCGACCTCGGGCCAGTTGGCCGGAATCGGCTCGCCATACGGAAGGCTGTGCAGCGAGACGACCGCCATCGCCTTGATCGTCGCCCCACCGCGGGCCGCAAGCGTGCGGGCGGCGGCAAGCGCCTGCTCGCTCTCCGGCGAACCGTCATAGCCGACGCCGAGAACTGAGAGTCGATGAGCGATCGCCGCATATCCGCTCGGTGCGATCGCGACCGCGCACGGGGCGCCATTCAGCGCCGAGACCGTGTCGTTGCCCAAGAACACGCGACCGAGCAGCCCGCGCCGGCAAGATCCGATCACCAGCAGGTCGGCGTCGCCCTCCTCGGCGAGCTCGTGTAGTCCCCGCCCGACCGAGGACTCGCACACCGACGCCGTTTTCGTGGGCACGCCCGCCTCGACGAGCGCGTGGGCAAGCAACCGTTCTGAGGACTCCTGTTCGAGCGGCATCGCCAGTGCGGTGGCACGTCCACCCACCGTAGGGCCGCCGTAGACGTGCGCGAGCGTCATCTGAGCCTCCGGCACCGCGAGTAGCTTGGCGAGCGCGATCGCATCCCGGCCGCCCTGGCGGCCGTCCACGCCGACGAGCACGTTTGTGAACATGCCTTCTCCTTACGGGACCCGCTTCGAAGCTGACCCTACGCACTTGACCGTACGTCTCGCCTTGCCCAGCGCCATCCGTGCCGCGCCGAGCGCGTGTGCGGTTTCCTACTGACCGAGTCACTCTCGGCATGTGGATAAATTGCCAGGGATGACCACTGTGACCGGATCGCAACGCCCTCTTTCAACCGACGAGCTAACACGAATCAACAGTTGGTGGCGCGCGGCGAACTACCTGTCGGTAGGTCAGATCTACCTCCTGGACAATCCGCTGGTTCGTGAGCCGTTGCGGGCCGAGAACGTCAAGCCGCGGTTGCTCGGCCACTGGGGGACTACGCCGGGCCTGAACTTCGTCTACGCGCACCTGAACCGGGTGATCAAGGCGCGACAGCTGGACGCGATATACGTCACCGGTCCTGGCCACGGCGGTCCCGGCCTGGTTGCCAACGCCTACTTGGACGGCACCTACAGCGAGGTCTATCCTCACATCGGCCGCGACGAGGAGGGGCTGCGGCGACTGTTTCGCCAGTTCTCCTTTCCGGGCGGGATCCCGAGCCACGTGGCACCGGAGACGCCGGGGTCGATCCACGAAGGCGGGGAGCTCGGCTACTCGTTGCTGCACGCCTACGGCGCGGTCCTCGACAACCCGGAGCTGCTGGCCGTGTGCGTGGTCGGCGACGGGGAGGCAGAAACCGGCCCGCTGGCGGCGAGCTGGCACTCGAATAAGTTCCTGCAACCCAGCCCGCGACGGGACGGTGCTGCCGGTGCTGCACCTGAACGGCTACAAGATCGCGAATCCCACCGTACTTGCGCGGATCGAGCCCGAAGAGCTGCGAGCGCTGCTGGAGGGTTATGGCTACGCCCCGTGGTTTGTCGAGGGCTCCGATCCGGAGGAGATGCACCAGCTGATGGCGGCAGCGCTGGACGAGCTGCTTGACGAGATCGAGGCGATCAAGCAACGTGCGCGCGAGGGCCCGCTCACGAGCCGGCCGCGTTGGCCGATGATCGTGCTGCGCACGCCGAAGGGCTGGACTGGGCCGAAGGAGGTCGACGGGCTGCCCGCCGAGGGCTCGTTCCGCTCCCACCAGCTTCCCCTTGCCGAGGTGCGCAGCAACCCGCGGCACCTCGCCGCGCTCGAGGCGTGGCTTCGCTCCTACCGTCCCGAGGAGCTGTTCGACGAGACCGGCGCGGTGCGGCGCGAGATCGCGACGCTCGCACCGGAGGGCGAGCTGCGGATGAGCGCCAACCCGCACACCAACGGCGGGCTGCTGCTACGCGACCTCGAGCTGCCCGACTTCCGCGCTTACGCCGTGAAGGTGCCCGAGCCGGCGAAGACGTCCAGCGAGGCTACCCGCGTGCTCGGTGCCTGGCTGCGGGACGTCATGCGAGCTAATCCCGACCGTTTTCGGATCGTGGGTCCCGACGAGACGGCGTCAAATCGCCTGTCGGCGGTGTTCGAGGCGACGAACCGTGTATGGGAGGCCCAGCTGCTGGCGACCGACGACCATCTCGCTCCCGATGGCCGCGTGATGGAGGTTCTGTCCGAGCACCTCTGCCAGGGGTGGCTAGAAGGCTACCTGCTGACCGGCCGCCACGGCCTGTTCAACTGCTATGAGGCGTTCATCCACATCGTCGACTCGATGTTCAACCAGCACGCCAAGTGGCTGAAGGTCACCCGCGAGATCCCGTGGCGACGGCCGATCGCGTCGCTCAACTATCTGCTCTCAAGCCATGTCTGGCGCCAGGATCACAACGGCTTCTCCCACCAGGACCCAGGGTTCATCGACCACGTGGTCAACAAGAAAGCGCAGATCATCCGCGTGTACCTGCCGCCGGACGCCAATTGCCTGCTGTCGGTGGGTGACCACTGCCTGCGCTCACGCGATTATGTCAACGTGATCGTCGCCGGCAAGCAGCCGGCGCTCGACTACCTGACGCTCGAGCAGGCGATCGCCCACTGCACCCGCGGGATCGGGATCTGGGAGTGGGCCTCCAACGACGCCGGGGAGGAGCCCGACGTGGTGCTCGCCTGCGCCGGTGACATCCCGACGCTCGAGACCGTGTCCGCCGCAGCGATCCTGCGAGAGCGCCTCAGTGACCTCAAGGTCCGCGTTGTCAACATCGTCGACCTCATGCGCCTCGAGCCCGACTCCGACCATCCCCACGGACTGTCCGACGCCCAGTTCGACGCGCTGTTCACCAGCTCACGGCCGGTGATCTTTGCCTACCACGGCTACCCCTGGTTGATCCACCGGCTCACGTACCGGCGAACCAACCACCGCAACATCCACGTGCGCGGTTATCAGGAAGAGGGCACCACCACGACGCCGTTTGACATGGTGATGCTCAACGACCTCGACCGCTACCACCTGGTGATGGACGTGATCGACCGGGTGCCGGGCCTCGGCGAGCGCGCGGCGCACCTGCGCCAAGAGATGGTCGACGAGCGGCTGCGCCACGGGCCTATACCCGCGCAGTTCGGCGAGGACTCGCCCGAAGTGCGGGACTGGATCTGGCCGGGCGAGCGAGCGTAATCCTCGAGGACGATTCTGATGAATGTGCTGGTCGTGGGAGCCGGCGTGATCGGGACGGTCTACGGCGCCCATCTGAGCGCGGCAGGGGACGCCGTATCGGTACTGGCGCACGGAGCGCGAACCGACGCGATCGCCTCGGAGGGCCTACGGGCACGGGACGTTCTCTCTGGCGCCGAGACGCGGGCCTCCGCAACGGTCGTGGACAGTCTGAACGGCGAAGCATTCGATCTCGTGCTGGTGACGGTTCGGCGCGATCAACTCGACCACATGGATCGGATGCTGGGTACGCTCGCCGGCCACCCAGTGTTTCTGTTCTTCGGTAACAACCCCGAGGGCAGGGCAGGGCTTCCGATTGGCCTGCCCGGGCCAGTGGCGCTCGGATTTCCCGGTGTCGGAGGGACGATCAACGAGACCGTCGCCGACTACGTGCTCATCCCGCAGCAGCCCACAGCCTTGGAGAACTCCGCGGAGCCTCTGCTCGATCATTTCCAGCGTGTGCTGGCGACCCGAGGGTTCGTCGTGCAGAGGGTGCGTGACATGTCGGGGTGGTTGGCTTACCACGCCGTATTTGTGTCCAGCATCTCGGCCGCTCTATACGAATGCGGCAGCGACCCGCGGCGACTGGCCAAACGACCGCCGCGAGCTTCGGCTGATGTGTAGCGCGATTTCTGATGGCTTTTGTGCGCTACGGGCCAGGGGCGTAGCCGGTCTTCCGCGCAATCTTCGCGTCCTGCACAGCCGCCCACTTCGGCCTCTCGCGGTCCGCTACTGGGCGCACGCCATGCGTTTCCCGATGGGTGAGCTCGCCTTCGCGGCCCATTCGCGACATGCCGAGAACGAGATGCGGGCCCTCGCGGGGGACGTGCTGGCCGAGATCGTCAGAGACCGCGAGCCGGCATCGCTGTGGCGCCTGCTGAGCGGACGCGATTAGGTCAGGGAGCCGCGCGGACATGATGAGATCCTCGCCCGCAGTCTGGGACTGGGCCTGGACGGGCGAGCTAGGCTCGACGCGTTTGCCGTGCCGATCGGGCTATTGCCGGTCGAGGGCGGCGAAAAGCAATCCGCCGAGCATGGCCATGTTCTTGTGGAACTGGACTCGCTGGAGCTTGCGGGTGGCCGGATCCTCGATCGCCCAAAAGCCATGCCCGGCTATGGTGGTGGGGATCAGCGACCCAGCCAAGGCCAACGCCGAGAGTCGTTCAGCTATGCCCAGCGCAAGCAGCGTTCCTCCAAGCACCTGTGCGGCGGCGTTGGCACGGACGAGCAACTGGTCGTCATCGGGCAGCGGTACGACAGCGCGTAGCGTGGCCAGCGTGGGGGCGGCCTGGTCAACGCGCGCGCCTGGTGCTCGGACGGCATCAAACCCGAGCAGGGCGTAGGTCGATCCGGTCAGGAGCCGGGCGGCGATGCAGAGTGGATGAGGCATGTTGGTGGCAGCGCGGCGCGCCTGGCCGGTCATGATGACAGCATGAGCCCGAGCCGCATCCTCGTCGTCAACGCCGGCTCGAGCAGCGTGAAGCTGTCGCTGCTCGGGGAGGACGACGAGACGCTCATCGAGCGGGAGCTGGCCGCGCCGCACGCCACACTAGATGGACATGCCCTCGATCAGGCGCTCCGCGACGGGCTCGGGAACGCTGACGCTGTCGGGCACCGAATCGTTCACGGCGGCGACCGCTTCCTCGAGCCGGTGCTGATCGACGCGGAGGTCGAGACGGGGCTGCGCGAGCTGGCCGAACTGGCGCCGCTGCATCAGCCGAAGTCAATCGCCGCGCTCGACGCCGTGTCCGCCTCGCTTCCCCAGCTGCCCGCCGTCGCCTGCTTTGACACCGCGTTTCACGCGACGCTGCCGAAGGAGGCCCGCACCTATGCACTGCCCAGCGCATGGCGGGAGCATTGGGGCTTGCGTCGCTACGGCTTCCATGGGCTTTCGCACGCGTGGGTGGGGCGGCGCGCCACTGCAATGCTGGCGCGCCCGGCGACAGACGTGCGGATCGTCAGCTGCCATCTCGGCGCCGGCGCATCGCTGTGCGCGATCACTGGCGGGCGCTCAGTAGACACCACAATGGGATTCACGCCACTGGAGGGCCTAGTGATGGCCACACGATCGGGGAGTGTCGATCCTGGTCTGCTTCTGTGGCTACTAGCACAAACCGAGATCTCCGAGCGTGAGCTGGCGAGTGCGCTCGAACACCGCTCCGGCCTGCTCGGCCTCACAGGCACCGCCGACATGCGCGACGTGCTCACCCGTGCCAAAGCCGGCGACCGCAACGCCGAGATGGGGTTGAAGGTATACGTGCACCGGCTGCGCTCCGCGATCGCCGCCATGGCAGCCTCCCTCGATGGGATTGACGTGCTCGTATTCACCGGCGGGGTGGGCGAAAACTCTTCCGAGATCCGCGCCCGAGCGGTCGACGGGCTCGGGTTCCTCGGCTTGGAGATCAACGAACAGAGGAACGCGGACGCCGACGGCGATGCCGACCTCAGCACCATCGACGCCCGTGCCCGCACGCTCATCATTCGCGCGCGAGAGGACCTCGAGATCGCGCGTCAGGTCCGCGCCGCGCTGGCGTAGGTCACGAAGCCGGCGCGGGTTGCCGCGTGAGCATCTGCGCCTCGGTTGGAGTTCGTCGGGCGTGCCAGAAGCCCAGGCCGACGAGAACCGTCATGATCGCCGCCAGGATGAACGATGCGATCGCGCCCCACAGCATGACCTGGCCGATCTTCGAGAACGCGTACGCCTCGAGCAGCAGCCCGCGCAGGGTCGTGCCCCTGGAACGAGGTCTGCTTGAGCGCCTGCAGCTTGGCGTTGCTCGGCGTCGGCGAGCGCCGCGGCGCTGATCTTCGAGTACACCCCGCCGTACGGCAGCTCGGACAGGTGAACGGCGATGAAGTGATCGGCGTAGGCCTTTGCCTGCGCCCCGGTGAGCAGCTGCTGGCCGGCGTACTGGGAGACCGACGGGATCATCGACGGCGTGATCTCGGTGCCCGGCTTGGCGTGCGCGAACGCCGCCTTGGGCGGGAAGTAGATCTGCTGCTGGGCAAGCTGGTTGTGGACGTTCGAGTTCACGAAGCTGTGGCCCCACGTCAGCAGGCCACCCGCCACGAGCAGGACAACTACGACCACGGCACCCCCGGCACTGGTCAGGACATCGAACACCTTGCGAGACAACGTCGGCTCTCCTTCGAGTTCGGATCTGGATTCACCCTGGACGCTGCAGATGGTCCATACCGGGCAGGTCCGCGCCATCAGCATGGGTCCACAGACCTTTGCGGAGAGTTACTCAAATCAACTAGGCGCAAGTATGGGCACCTGCGTTGCCATCCCGGACCCGTAGGCGCCTGACCCACTCGGTTGCGGATTTTGGATCCGTAGTTTTCCGAGTGGCGGCTGATGCAGCGTGCGGATGCGGATCGGCCCCGAGAGAGCGAATCTTGGGACATGCCCACGGCTTGCCCCCATCAGGTGCGTGGTACCGGTCCCAATAACCGTCACCCGCGCCAGGAGCTGGTCAGGCAGCATGCCAAGAGCGCACGGTCAGAGAGCGAGAACCAGCGCTCGCGCGCCGCGCTCAGCGATCAGATCGCCCGAACCGCTGCAAGGTCGTTCTGGCATCAGGGTCCTGTCCACGCTCGCCGTCGCGGCCGTTTACGCAGACAGGACGCCCGCAGGTGCACGCTCGATCCCGGGCCGGCCCAGCTCCGGATCGTGGCGCTGAGCGGCGTTCAAATGAAGCTGGTCTGCGAGTAGGGACGGGTCGGCGGAAACCGGTGCAGAGAGAACGGAGGCCATGTCATGTTCAAGAAGGTCGTGTGGGCAACCGACGGCTCAGAGGCCGCCGATCAGGCCTTGGCGCTCGCCCAGGGCCTTGCGGCCGACGGCGGCGGCGAGCTACTCGTCATCCACTGCGTGGAGCTCACGATGCCCGGCAAGGGTGGGGGCCGGTTCCCCGTCCACGCAAACGAGGACGAGTTGAAGGCAAAGATCGAACGACAGGCCGCCGAGCTGTCCACAAACGGCGTTCGCGCCACCATTCAGATCGCGAGCGCGGGGGTGGGCGGAGCGGCTCATGCGATCGCCGAAGCAGCAAGCAGCGCTCAAGGCGACGTGATTGTCGTCGGCACGCGTGGACACACGCCACTCGGGGGGCTGCTGCTCGGCGGCGTGACCCAGCGACTGCTGCACATCGCACCCTGCCCGGTGCTCGCGGTGCCCACCAGAGGGCGCGCTCAAGCAAAGCGCTGAGGTGTCGCATTACACGGCGGGCACGCGCGAATCCGCTTCGTGCGCAATGTGCCGTGCGCGTTATTTACCTCAGTCAGGTGCGCTCCCGAAGGCCGCAGCTACATCGAGTGCGGAGAGAACCCCCTCGGCATGCCCGGTCGAGGAATTTACCACCACCAGATGCTCGATCTGATTTTCGACCATCAGCCGCGCCGCCTCTTCAATGGTGGCTTCTGGACGCACCGTGATCACCGCGGTTCGCGCTGCCTGCGCGGCAGTGGGATCAGACCCTGACACCACCGCGGCGGCCACGTCGAGCATCGACACGATGCTCAGGGGTCGACGCGCGTAGCCCTCGTCGGCTACCGCGACAGCGTGGACCTTGCGATCTGCCATCAGGCCCGCCACGACCCGTAGTGGAGTCTGGGGATCGGTCATCAGGATCCCCGTGTTCATCGCGTCGCCAACCGTGGCGCGACCAAGAGATGTATCCGAATTCGTCATGTCAGCGTCGATCCTTTCGAGCCGAGCGGCTCAGCAAACGAGCAGTCGTGGAAGCGAGAGCTCGAGTCGTGCATGTGGTCGCTGGGCGCCTTTATCGTCAGGTTGTGAGCGCCACCGACGCTACGCCGGGTTCCACGATCCCCCATCGTCGACTAGCCGCAATGCAGACCGTACTTTTCCGCTCCGAACCCTTGATCCCGTCGCGGTCGTCCCACACCTCATCGGCCGCCTCCCTTTCCGGATGGGGCGAACTGCCGTCGATTCCCGATCCAGGAGGCCGTCACCATCCAGGATGCCTTGCTATGACGCGTGCGAAGTCCGCGCCGGGAATCCAGTACTACGGCAGAATCCTTATTCGGGACAGTCGTGCCTCCGCCAGCGCGAGCCGGGCGGCGGCGTGTCCGGGCACGCCGTGCACCGCTCCGCCCGGGAACGTCGCGGCGCTGCCCAGATACAGGCCTCTCAGCGGTGTGCGGTAGGGAATCACCCCGCCCGCCAACCCGGCCGCAAAGCTGGCACCACGCGACACGGTCACGCACCTCCCCCGGCGCGATAAGCGCGAGCAAGCGACACCCCGCCCACCTGTCCGACGACACTCATCACGCCGACAGTATGACCCGCAGACCACCTCGGCGACCCCCCGCCGCGGCGTCGAGGATTATCGCCGTCGCTTAGCGTGCCGCGGGGGCAAAGCGCTCGAGACAGCAGGCGCGGTGGTAGCGCTCGCCCGGCAGCGAGTCGACCGTGGGCTCGGCCGCTTGCGAGGTCTCGCGGGCCTCGTCACCGACAATGATCACCACCGGCTCGTAGACGCCGATCACGTCGGTGCAGTGGTCGCATCTCATCCTTGCCGCCGTCAACAGTTCCCCCTTGGCTATACCAGCCGGGCTGAGGTTCAGTGTCGCAATCAGTCTCTGGCTTTGGGTCAGTAACTCTGCGCACAACAGCGCCAGTGGATCCCTATTCCGGTCATCGCTTCACACCGGGATGGCCTGCCCACAGAAGGCGGTGACCAACTCAGCGGCTTAGCGGCTGGCGCTTTCCGTGCTCTTCCACAGCGGATCCGCGCATTTCTCGCGACGATGCGGGACGGCACGACGGCTAGCTTTCAGGATGATGTCGGCACGTCTTCAGCTCGTCGCCGCCCCGGGCGCCGATCGTCCGCCACGGCCTGCTTTCCCGATAAAGGTTGTGCTCGCAGACGTCCACGCTGTGGTTCGGCGCAGCCTGCGGCTGCTGCTCGACGGCGAGGACGATGTTGAGGTGGTCGCCGAAGCGTCGGATCTTTCGAGCGTGATGCGCCACGTGCGCGAACACATGCCGCACGTGCTCGTGCTGGACATCCAGATGCCGAACGGTTCGAGCCTCGAGACGATCCGGCGCCTGCGCGATCAGGTGGCCGAGACCGAGATCGTGGTCTTGACGATGGAGGCCAATCCGCTGTTTGCCCAGCAGGCGCTCGATGCCGGGGCGGTCGGCTTCGTGCTCAAGGACAGGGCGGACAGCGAGTTGCCGGCGGCGGTTCGAAGAGCCGCCGTGGGCGGGGAATGCGTCAGTCCGCAGGTAATGGCCGGTCTGGATGCGCTGCGCCGCGCGGTCCCGGGCGACGGCCTCAGCCCGCGCGAGACTGAGATCCTCCGATTGATCGCGCTGGGCCACACGAGCAGCGAGATCGCGGCCACCCTTCATCTCTCTCGACGCACGGTGGAGACTCACCGCATGCACATCCATCGCAAGCTCGGGCTGAGAACTCGCGCCGAGCTGGTGCGCCACGCCTTAGCCCATCATCTGATCGGCGTCTAAGCCCAGCCTTTTGTCGGCGGCTCCTGCGGCGCCAACCGGGAGCCGTACACGAAGCGTCGTGCCGTGCTCCCCGGATTCCAGTGAGAGCGTTCCGCCCGCGAGGTCGACACGCTCGCGCATACCCGCCACACCGAATCCTCCAGAGCGCACGCTGGTGTCGAATCCGACGCCATCATCGCTGACGTCGACCGTGACCTCGGTATCTTCGAGGCCGATCGAGACGCGCACGGTGCTCGCACGGGCGTGCTTGACGACGTTCGTGAGCGCCTCCTGTACGAGTCGATAGATCGTCGTCTCCAGCTCCGGCGAGAGACGAACCCCCCGGTCGAGCTCGGCCACCTTGAGTTCGCTGTGGATCTGCAGCGTGGCGTCTCGGCGGCGGTCCAGTAGCGCGTCGATCGCCGGGAACAGGCCGAGGTCGTCGAGCAGCGAGGGGCGCAAGTCGGTGATGATCTCACGCAGGTTGGCGATCTCCAGCTCGATGTCCTTGATCGCCTGGCGCATCGCGGCATCCTTCCGTTCAGCGTCACCGCGCCCGGCCGTCGAGGCGAGCAAGACGCGTAGTCCTCCAAGTGCCTGGAGCGTCTGATCGTGGAGCTCGCGGGCCCAGCGGCTGCGCTCCGCGTCCGCCGCGTCAATCGCGCTCCGGAGCCGGTCGGCCTCGACGCTGCGTTTGATCACTACGGCGTTTGCCGCCGAGGCGGCGAAGCCTCGGAGCAGCTGCTCGTCAGCCGGGGTGAACGGATCCCCCTCCTTGCCCCGGTCAAACGCCGCCAGGACCCCGACCGCGACGCCGTGATATAGCATCGGCACCAGCAACGCCGTGTGTGCGTCGGTGACGCCGAACTCGTCGGGGGCTTTGCGTAAATGCCAGGAGACGTCCTCGATCCGCTGGGGAGTGCCTCGCTGCAGCACTTGCCCGGAGGTCGACTCCGAAATTGGCAGGCGATGTCCCGGTGCGTCGGCGGCGTATCCGGCGCTGGCCGCTACAACCAGTTCATCGCCGGCGCGCAGCATGATCAGGACGCTGCGGGCGTTAACCAATGCTCGACCGCGCTTGACGATCATCTCGAGCACCCGGTCCAGATCGGCGACGCTTCCGATCGCCTCGGTGATGTCCCGCGCTGCCTCCAACGAACCCACGGCGCGCTCGAGCTGCTCGCGACGTTGTTCGCTCGTCTGGTGGATGCTGGCGTTCTCGATCGCGATCGCCGCCCATCGCGCAAGCGCCATGGCCGCATCCTCGTCGGTTTGAGTGAACTCGCCGACGCCATCCTTCTCGCTGAGATATAGGTTGCCCCAGGCCTGGTCTCGGATCACGATCGGCACTCCCAAGAAGCTGCGCATCACCGGGTGCCCCGGCGGGAACCCATAGCTCTCGGGATGCTGCCCGACATCAGCCAACCGCAGCGGCCGGGGATCCTCGATCAGCACGCCAAGGACGCCCCGGCCCCGCGGGAGCGCTCCGATCTTGCGATGTGTGCTCTTGTCCACGCCGGCGGTGACGAAGCGGCCAAGCTGGCGGCGCTGCTCGTCCAGCACGCCCAGCGCGGCATAACGCGCGCCGGTCAGGCGCTGCGCCTCTTCGAGGATCCGTTCGAGGACCGTATCCGGGTCAAGCTCGGATACCAGCGTTCGTCCCACGTCCAGCAGCCGGCGGAGCTGATCCTTCGTCTCAGCCATGCCTCGCTGCTCGCTGTCCACATCCGTCTCCAGGTGGCCCAGCTTAGCCAGGTGCCCCTCACCCCGGCGGGTCCTGCCCCTACCGCGAGAACCAACCGGTGTTCTGTGCCTGCACCACGGCCTGGCGCTCGGACTGAGGCCCGCTCGCCGCCAACGCCCGACGGGCCGACTTCACTTTTGCCAGGCAATCGATGAACAGCTGGCCTGCGGCGCAGCTTGCCTCCGGGTAAGAGGTTCGCGCCGGCGCGACGCTGGGAGGAGCATGCGGCCGGGGCACGCATGAGCATCCGGGCGCCTTGGTGCGGTTGGCTCGTGTTGCCTGCGCATGCTGCCGCGTCCGCGCGGCAGCTGGATCGCCGCCGTCCGTCGCCGCGCCCGCGCTTCGCTCGACCGCGCTGAGCCGCAAGCGACATCGCTTCAGCTCTCCGCCCGACTCTCCCGGCGACGAGGCCGGCGAGGAGGCTTGCGTTCGCGGGCGGGCGGTGGTATCTTTTACACACTTAGATTGTGAAAAAGGAACGGAGGTCGCACCTGAGTGCCATCGCCACGCCCCCGGCAGCACCGCAGCGGCCGCGCAGCTCCCGGCCCCTCTTCGCCCTCGTCTCGAGCCCGACGGACCCCGTCCCAGGGGTCAATCCGCACCACCGCGGTGGAACTGTCCTGTTCGAGGTGGCGTTCACCAGCGCGACGAGCGATGCGGATCTGGCATTGCTGGGGCATGTGCTGGATCTCTGGACGCACATGCGCCCGGACCCCACCAGCCCCGGCGTCGCCCGGCTCGATCACTTCTCGGGCCTGTTCCTCGAACGCGGCGCAGAGAAGGACCAATGGGTGCTGCAAGCCCGCACCTGGGGAAAGCCTGCGGCTCAGACCGTTCATGAGTGGCATCTGCTCGCCGCCCAGGCGGCACGTCAGCTCGACCCGCACGTGGCGCTGCCCGAGCGCCCGCCCAGCCGCCGGCCATCGACCCAGGTGCGCCCGCTTGGACAGGCCGCAGACAAGCGCCTGACACGGATCCACCAGCGCCTCGCGGGGCTGCCATGACCACCCCCGCGCTGGCCTCGATGCGCACGCTCGACCCCGCCTCGCGAGCCTGGCTGGCGCAGCTCCGGAGCAGCGGCCCGGTACGCGAGGCGGCAATCGGCCGGCTGCACACGCTGCTGCTCGGAGAGGCTCGCCAACAGGTCCGGCGGCGGACCGCCGGGCTCACCCACCCATCCGGACGTGACCTCGATGACCTCGCCGGGCAGGCGGCTGACGACGCGTTGGTCGCGATCCTGGCCAAGCTCGACCAGTTTCGCGGCGACGCGCTGTTCACCACCTGGGCGCGGCGGTTCGCCGTGATCGAGGAGACCAGGAGGTGCTCTGTTCGATGACTACTGACACCCACATCGATCCTGGCGTATCGCTGGGCGCCCTGGTTGCCGAGCGACCGCTTCGAGCCGAACTGTTCGAGCGGTTGCGACTCGACTACTGCTGCGGCGGCCGGCAGACCCTCGCCGACGCCTGCGCCAAGCGCGGACTCGATCCCGACAAGGTGAGCGCAGCATTGGCAGCGCTAGACACCGAGGACGTCCACAGGACGAGCGTCGAGGACACCGACTGGCGCCAGGTGAGCACCGCCGAGCTCTGCGCGCACATCGTCACTGTGCATCACGACGGCCTGCGCGAGACGTTTCCCAGGCTCGAGCGGCTGCTCGCACGGTGGTGCGGGTTCACGGCGACGGCGAGCCGCGGCTAGGACACGCCCAACGTCTGTTCTACGAGATGCGGGACGAGCTGGAACCTCACCTGGCCAGCGAAGAGGCCGAGCTTTCCGGCCTGCGTGGCGCGCGAACAGAACGGCACACCAATCGACGAAGGCATCCTCAACCAACACGAGCAAGAGCACGCGGCGCTCGGCCACGCTCTCGCTGCGCCACGCCTCCTCTGCCACGACTACGATGGCGAGAGCGCGTTCTGTAACACCCACCGCGCGTTACTGGACGCGTTCGAGGCCTTCGAGCTGGACCTCCACCGCCACGTCCACGTAGAGAACAACATCCTTCTGCCGCGCGCCAGGGAGGCGCGGCGGGCCTGCTGCTGCCTCGCCGGCTGGTGTCTGAGCGTCCGAGCAGCTGGACGAGGCGGCGGGGTTAAGCGCGAGCTCAAGCGCACCGGGAGGCGCGTCTCAGGCGGCCTGGTGGCGGTAGTAGGCGGCGTTGAGCTCGATGTAGTGCTGCCATTCCTCGGGCACCTGGTCTTCGGCGAAGATGGCATCGACGGGGCAGGCTTCGACGCAGGCGTCGCAGTCGATGCATTCTTCGGGGTCGATGTAGAGCAGCTCGACGTTGTCGTAGTCGGGTTCGTCGGGGGTGGGGTGGATGCAGTCGACCGGGCAGACCTCGACGCATGAGTTGTCCTTGGTTCCGATGCATGGTTCGGCGATTACGTAGGTCACGGCGCGAGCGTCCTTTGGAGGAGTTTTGCGATCCGGTCTAGGAAAATATCAGGGTTGGGCTTTTGCGAGGCCGACTATGAGAAACTTTCCGGGTGGCTTCTGGTCGGTCCGAGGGTCTGGGTGATGTGCTGGCCCAGCCGACGCGCGCGCGGCTGTTTGCCCACCTGGCCGGCCTGGGCCGTCCCGCGCAAACCACGGAGTTGGCCGCCGAGCTGGGCCTTCATCCCAGCGGGGTGCGCGTACATCTGCAGCGGCTGCAGGCCGCCGGTCTGATCTCGCGCCGACGCTCACCGCAGCCGCTGGGGCGTCCGCGGGATAGCTGGTCGATTGCCCCGGACGCTCTTCCGGGCGGGGAGCCACGCGATGCCTACCCGCGGCTTGCCCGCTGGCTGGCTCGCGGCATTCCGGCACGCCCCGGGCGGCTGCGCGAGGTGGAACGCGGCGGGCGAGCGGTGGGCCGCGAGCTTCCGTCCACCCGAGGCGAGGACTCCGCCGAGGAGGCGATGGGCCGGGCCCTCACCTCCTTGGGCTTCGCTCCCCAGCGTCAGGCGGCCAAGCCGGGACGAGTGCTCTTCAGGCTCGGCAACTGCCCCTACCGCGAAGCGGTGCGCGAGAACCAGCCCGTCGTCTGCGCCCTACACCGCGGTCTCACCCGGGGTATGCTGGACCGGCTCGACCCGACCGTGCGACTGACGAGCTTCGTGCCAGAAGATCCCGACCTGGCCGGCTGCCTGATCGAGGTCGAGGGCTTCGAGCGAACGTAGTTCTGCGTTTCCTAAAGCCACGAGACTACTTTTGCGAGGCGATCTATGAAAAGCTATACGCGATGGGTACGTCGCTTCCCAGGATGAGCGGTCGGTGATGCAGAGCTGGGATCTGAAAGCGGTTGACCTTCGGCCCCATTCCCCGTCGATCCTCTCGAGCAGCGACGATGCTCGCGCCGTCGCGTTGGAGATCCCGGCGGGCGAGAGCCTTCAGGATCACCGGGTGCACGAGCGGGCCTGGGTGGTCGTGATCGACGGGGAGGTGCAGATCACAACCGCTGAAGGAGAGAAGCTGGTTGGCGGAGCGGGCCTGATGGTCGAGTTCGCGCCGGGTGAGCGCCACGCCGTCCACGCTCGCAGCGCGGCACGGCTGTTGCTGCTGCTCACGCCCTGGCCGGGCGACGGCCACCCGGGCGCGATGTCCCTGAGCGATAAGGCGACGGTCAGGCAGCGCGCGGCCGAGCACAAAGCGGGGCCGTGACCACTGTCGGTGGGACGAGCGCGGCGTACCTGAGGCGTGGTTGGGCCGCTCCGCGAGTCACCGGCGCTGCTCTCCGCCGCGCTCGCCTTCAAGGAGCAAGCCGCCTGGCTGCTCCGGGATTGCGTCGCGGGTTCTCTTGGGTTTTCCAAAACGCGAGTGGGTAAAATGCTTGGCCCATGGACGTTCCGCTTGCGATCTCGCCGGGCGACGTTCTGGCCCAGCCCACGCGGTCGCGTCTGTTCGCGCTCTTGGGAGAGCTCAAGCGGCCCGCCGGAACGGTCGAGCTAGCCGAGCGGCTTGACCTGCATCCCAACGGCGTGCGGATTCACCTCGAGCGCATGGAACAGGCCGGGCTGGTGCAGCGCGCCCGGGTCCGCCACCAGCGTGGGCGACCGCCGGACGCCTGGACGATCAGCGCCGACGCCCGGCCCGGCGGCAGCGCGCCGCGGGCCTATCAGGATCTGGGCCGGTGGCTGGCCAGAGTCCTTCGATCGCGCCCGCGCGGGCTGCGCAGCATCGAAGAGACCGGGCGTCAGATCGGGCGCGAGGTCGCGCCCCCGGGCGCGAACCCTGCCGGCTTCGAGACCGCGCTGACCGCGCTGGGGTTTCAGCCCACGACCAAACTCGGCGAGGATCAGCGGCTCACGTTCTGTCTTGGAAACTGCCCCTACCGCGACGCGGTACGCGAGAACCAACCGGCGATCTGCGCGCTCCACAAGGGCATCACCCGCGGGCTCCTGGACGTACTGGCGCCCGAGGCCCAGCTCACCGACTTCGTGCCCCACGATCCCGACGAAGCCGGCTGCATCATCGAACTGCGCGATCTCAGCGCCTCGCAAGAGTGAGCGATCGCGGGACCCCACACGCGTGCACGCCGTGACGGGCGGGTAGCCTTCGCCAGCGGCCCGGTCGCGCCCAGTGAAGAGGAGGCTGAAACCGTGCCATTCAATCGGGAACAGATCCGGGAGTCGATCGAACGGGCGGGGGACGAGCACTGGCAGGCCCTCGTCCGGCACCACACCGAGGCCTACCCGGAGAGCAACCCAACGCCCGGGGACGTCGCCAGGTCCGAAGCCGAGCGGCTCAACGCCCTCGGCTTGGGCGATAACCCCAACCTCGAGCTGGTGGAGAGCCGGGTCGAGCTGGTCGCCCCCGCAGTTCGCATCACCCATGTTTTCGAGGACCTCGACCAAGGCACCCGGTTCGAGACCGAGCCCTTCACCGGGTACGAATGAGCGCGGCCCGGCATCAGCACCGCCGCGCGGCTGCGGTCGCTACCTCGCTGCCCCTTGTGCCTGACGATTCTGGTGCTCGAAGTAGTGGCCGTCATCCAGGTCCTCGATCAGCCCGGGATGGGTCGGCTTCCAGCCCGTCAGTTTGCGGGTCAGCTGGCTGGAGGTGGGGTTGTCCAACGACACGACGGCACCGAGGAACGAGAAGTGCTCGCCCGCGTCCTCGACCGCGATGCTGGCGCTGGTCAGGCCGAGCTTTCGGCCGATGACGTCGGCGATGTCTCGGAAGGGCACGCCCTCGTCAGCGACGGCATGCAGCCGCGATCCGGCCGGAGCGGTCTCCAGCGCCAGCCGGTACAGGCGCGCCGCGTCGAGCGTGTGCACGGCGGGCCAGCGGTTGGAGCCGTCACCAACATAGCCGGAGACGCCTGTGTCGCGGGCGATGTCGATCAGGGTCGGGGCAAACCCATGGTGATCCAGGGTGCTGTGCACTAACGGCGGGAGGCGGACGACACTGGAGCGCACCCCGCGCTCGGCCAGCGCCACGACGGTGTTCTCAGCGTCGACGCGTGGCCCTTCCTCCACCACGTCCTCTTCCGTGCCCGGGCGGCCGGTGATGCCGGCACGGGACAGCAATGCCGTGCCCGAGGTGCTCACGAACGGCTTGCCGGACCCTTCCAGCGCCGCCCCGATGACCTCGATGGCGCGCCGATCAGCGGCAACCGCGCGGGGAAAGTCGCCCGAGCGCATCGCCTCGTGCATGAAGGCAAGGTGGATGACTCCGTCGACCGCGGCAGCGGCCTCGCTCAGGCCGTCGAGGCCGTTCAGATCGCCGCGCCGGACCTCGGCGCCGGCGGCCGCAAGCGCGGTCGAGGAGCTGTCCGAGCGGGCCAGACCCACGACCTGATGCCCGGCTGTGAGCAGTTCGGGGACGACGGCGGAACCGATGTGTCCGGACGCGCCGGTGACGAAAACACGCATGAGAAACCTCCGGGAGCGGCCATCCTCGAGACGGAGCGTTCCCGAGGACAGGCTTGATGTCACTTGGTGTCATCACCCTAGCAGAAGATGTCACTTGGTGTCATCAACTACGCTTGGGGCCATGGCCAGATGGCAACCGGATGCCTGCGGCAGGCTCCAGCAGGCGGCGCTGACCCTGTATGGCGAGCGCGGCTATGACAACACCACCGTCGCGGAGATTGCCGAGCACGCCGGGCTGACCAAGCGAACGTTCTTTCGCTACTTCGCCGACAAGCGCGAGGTGCTGTTCTGGGGCTCCGAGGCGCTCCAAGAGCTGATCGTGACCGAGGTGGGCGCCGCCCCCGAGTCGGCCGCGCCGCTTGACGCCGTGGCCGCGGCACTGAACGCCGCCGCCACCATGTTCGAGCAGCGGCGCGAGTTCGCCGCCGAGCGCCAGCAGATCATCGCCGCCACCCCCGAGCTCCAGGAGCGCGAGCTGATCAAGCTCGCGTCACTGGCTCAGGCCGTGGCCGACGCGCTGCGGCGCCGCGGAGTCAGCGATCCGGCCGCGATCCTCGCCGCCGAGGCGGGGATCACCGTCTTCAGGGTCGCCTTCGAACGCTGGGTCGACGACGACAACCAACACGACCTCCAGCGGCTCATCCGCGATTCGCTCGAGGAACTGAGGGCCGCTACCACCCAGCGGCTCGCTGAGGAACCTGCGCGGTGAGGCGATCGCGCTCGGGCGCCACCGCGCCGACGCCGCGCACGCCCACGTCGGCGACCGCGTCGCGGTGGTGCTCGGCGACGGCACCCGCACCCACGCCCGAGTCGTGGCGATCTACACCCGCGAGCTGGCCTTCGGGGATGCCCTGCTGGCTCCCGAGCTCGCCGCCGGCCACCAGACAAACCCTCTGCTGGGGACGATCCTCATCCGGACCGACCGCTCCCGGGCCGTTGCCCGGCATCTGCAGGCGCTGAGGCGGCGCTATCCGGGGTTGCGAGTGAGCGACCGCACGTCGCTGGCCACCGCGAGCGACGCCGACCGTGAGATGAACCGCTGGCTCGGCCCCCTGTTCGTCGCGATGATCTTCGCCTTCACGTCGATCGCTGTGATCAACACCCTGGTGATGATCGCGCTCCGGCGCGGACGCGAGCTGGCGCTGTTGCGGCTTGTCGGCGCCACCCCGCACCAGGTGCGGTCGATGGCGCGCTGGGAGGCCGTATTGATCATCACGATCGGTCTGGGAGTGGGTTTGGCGATCGCCGCCGTCGCGCTCCTGCCGCCCAGCCACGCCCTGACCGGCAGCCTGCGTCCCTATACGCCGACGGCCCCGCTGGCCGCGATCCTCGGCATCTCCGCGCTGCTGGCTCTGCTGGCCCCGGCCCGGCCACCGCGGCGGGCGCTGCGCTCGCGGCCGGTCCAGGCGATCGGGATCGGAGAATAGATGGGGAGCCGTGTTTGACGCGGCCTGCACGGGGAAGTGACCCCTTACTGAACGTTTTCGAACAACGGAGAAGGGGTCTATGTCTGGTTTCGATCTGAACGCTCTTGTCACTCGACGTCGTGCCCTTGCCCTGGGCGGTGGCGCTGCCGCCGGCGGGTTGGTCTCTGGTGCGCTGCCTCTGACCGGGGTGGCGGCCGCGCATGATCGGGGCAACGGTGATCACAAACATGGTGAGCTCCTCCATCAGCACGGCAAGCTTCCCGCCGATCAGATTCAGCAGATCGTCCAGGCCGAGGGGACTGTCACCAAGGGCGTGCTGGGCATCGACATCGAGCGCAAGGACATCGGCGACGTTTCCGGACCGCTGGGGGTGACGTTCACCCCGGCATTTGAGATCGACGGAACCCTGACCTTCGAGCCGCTGGGCTCAAACTGGGCGTTCTTCAACGGCGATCTCGCGCTCAAGCCCGAGGAGGCGAACCCGTTCATCGACGCGATCATCGCCAACGGGCTGATCTTCCAAGCCTTCCACCAGCACTACATCGAGACCAATCCCAACGTGTGGTTCATCCACTGGCGCGGCCAGGGACCGCCGTTGGCGCTCGCGCGAGCCGTCCACAACGTCATCAAGGCGACCTCGACGCCGCTGCCGCAGACGATGCCGGCCCACCCGACCACGCCGCTGGACGCCGATCGCCTGGCTTCGATCCTGCACGGCGACGCCGAGGTCGGCGACGAGGGCGTGGTCACTGTGACCGTCGATCGCACCGACACGATCATCATCGACGACGTCGTGGCCTCGCCGGAGTCGAACATCTACACCGAGGTGCAGTTCAAGCCGCTGTCCTCCTCTGGCTCAACCGCCGCGGTCGGTCCCGACTTCTCGATGGAGAGCTCGGAGGTGATGCCGGTCGTGACGCTGATGCGCCGGCTGGGCTGGTTTCAAGGCTGCCTTTATAACCAGGAGACCAACGAGCATCCCCAGCTGTACTTCGACCACATGCTCAAGGTCGGAGACGCCTACACGCTCGCCCACGAGATTCGCCGCGGCCTTGACCTGACGGATGCCGAGTAGTCCCGAGCCCGAGCGAGCGGGCGCGCGGGCGATGGTCACCGACGGCCAGTAGCACCACGGCCGCGATCCGTGCGGCGGGGGCCAGCAGCGCCCGCCGCAACGAGCCCAGGCCAAGCACCCGGACCGTCGCCGAGCCTTATCACCTTCGACGGCATGAAGGGCGCGACGGTCGAGCGCGAAGCCCCTCCACGATCACCACAGCGGCGGCCAGCCCGAGCGCGAGCGCGAGCACGTGTAGAGGGCGGCCGCGCAGCGCCCTCATCGCTCCCAGCTGAGGTGGGAGCTGGGACATGTCCGGGCGGCGCCCGAGCGGTTCGGGATCATGCTCGTCCTGGCGGCGTGTGGTGGCTGTCGCATCGGGCACGCGTTTGGTTTCCGATGTTCGGGGGAGTCCCCTCTGTAACCGCACAGGCCACGAGCAGGAGGATGGCATGCCGAAGGTTCCCCAGCGCATAACCGACGACACGATCAAGGTTCGTCAGCTATCGCACTACCAGTTCACGTGGGTTGCCGGGCAACCGCAGAAGCCGGGCACGTTCACGCTGCAACTCGTCCTCGACGAGGGGGCGTGGGAGGAAGTCGTGGCCGTGAGCGCCGAGGATGCCGAGGTGCTGACGGCTCTGCTGCGGCGCTCTGAGTCCGTCTACTACGACATCCCTCGTCGCACGCTGATGTTCGGCACGCGCGCACCGGGCGCATGATGCCCTCGCCGCCAACGGCGGTGGGCGACCAGGGCACCGACCATCTTCACCCGATCACGGGTTGAACACGACCTTGATCATCCCCTGCTCTTTCTTCTGGAAGTGCTCGTAGGCGCTGGGCGCGTCGGAGAGCGGGAGGTGATGGGTCGCGAATGTGTCCACCCCGAGCGGATCGTCGTCGGTGAGCAGCGGCAGGATGTCGTCGATCCAGGCCTTGACGTTGGCCTGGCCCTGGCGCACCTGGATCTGCTTGTCGAACAGCTGCAGCGTCGGCAAGGGATCGACGGCGCCCCCGTAGACGCCGCTGAGCGAGATCGTCCCTCCGCGGCGGACGATCTGGATCGCGGCATGAAGAGCTGCGAGCTTCGAGATACCAACGTTCATCATCATCGGCCGCGCGAGCTTGTCGGGCAAGAGCCCCACGATCTTATGGGCGAATCCCGCGACCGGTGACCCATGCGCCTCCATGCCTACGGCGTCCAGAACGGCGTCTGGTCCCCGGCCGCCGGTCAGCTCGCGGATGGCTGCGGGTAGGTGGCCGTCTTGGTCGGTCAGATCGAAAACTTCGATCCCCCTACTGCGGGCTCGCTCCAAGCGTTCGGGCACCAGGTCGACGCCGATCACTCGGTAGCCGCGATGGGTCGCGATTCGCGTGGCCATGTCACCGATCGGACCCAGCCCGAGCACCACCAGCGAGCCGCCGTCGGGCACGTCGGCGTACTGAACGCCCTGCCATGCGGTCGGCAGGACGTCAGACAGAAAGACGAAGCGGTCCTCGGGCGGCCCCTCGGGCACCTTGATCGGTAAGAAGTTGGCAAACGGCACCCGCATGAACTCGGCTTGGCCGCCGGGGACCTGCCCGTAGAGCTTGGTGTAGCCAAACAGCGACGCGCCGGTGCCGAACTCGTGTACCTGGGTTGTCTCGCATTGGGAGTGCAGCCCGTGGCCACACATCCAGCACTCACCGCAGGACACATTGAACGGGATCACCACACGATCACCCACGGCGACCTCGGTCACGTCGGGCCCAACCTCCTCGACGATCCCCATCGGTTCGTGTCCGAGCACGTCTCCGGCGTCGAGAAACGGCGCGAGCACGGTGTAGAGATGTAGGTCCGATCCGCATAGACCGGTGGTCGTAATGCGGACGATGATGTCTGTGGAATCGCGGATCGTCGGGTCGGGGACCTCGTCCACGCGAACGTCGCTTACGCCATGCCAGGTGAGTGCTTTCATGCCTGCGGCGCTACCCCCGCTTGATGGCCGATAACGGCTGTTGCGCCGATTGCCCACGCCCCCACCGGCGCGCGCCCCCGGGACGGCGATTTGCGCTTGGTATCTTGCCCGCCATGGCTGAGCAGCAACTCTGGCGGTGCCGGCGGTGCACCTACATGTTCGATCCCTACGAGGGCGCTGCTGACGGCGGCCCGGAGTCCCGCCGCGCCCCCTGGTCCTGCCCGGTCTGCGGAGCCACCGAAGACGACTTCCTGCCCCCAGAGCAACGTCGAGGCCTGGGGGCACACTTTGCCAGGCCCAGTTTCTTCTCGCAGATCGTGGCCAGTCTGCAGTGGGACCCAAACGCCATCGACCTGACGCTGGACGCCCGTTCATGGCCCGAACTTCCGGCCGAGCGCCGCCGCCGCCTCACCACCCTGCTCGCCGGTTTTCGCGTCGGAGAGGACGCAGTGTCCCAGCACCTCACCCCCTTTGCCACCGCGACCAAAGACACCTTGGTCGCCTGGGTCTTCTTCCTGCAGCGTCGCGACGAGGAGCGCCATACGGTGCTCTTCGACCGTATCGCCGCCGAGGTGCTCGGGCTACCCGGAGCCACGCCTGCCGAGCGGCGCGCGGCGGCCCGTGCGCGGGCCCCGGCCGCAGTGCTCGAGCTGTTCGAGGTGCGGCTGCCTGCGCTGGCCGCCGAGCTCGCGGCGGGCCGCACCGGTCTCGACGAGGGCGTGTCCCTCTATCACATGGTGCTCGAGGGGATCGTCTTCTCCGCCGGGCAACGCGCGCTGCTCGACGACCTGGCCGACGGCGCCCTGCCCGGGATTCGCGAGGGCATCGAGCATGTGGACCTAGACGAGCGCTGGCACATCGGCTTCGGCCTGCGCAACCTACTCGAGCTGCAGCCGTCTGCGGAGGTGCTTGACCACCTGCTGGCACGGGTGCAGGATGCGACCACGGCCTGGGGCGATGCCGTACCCGCCGCCGCCCGCGAGCACGCCGCCCGGATGTTCACCCGGCGGCTGTCGGTGGTCGGGCTCATCGAATCGCGCGCGGCGGCGTAGCCGGCCCGCCCCCCGGGGCGAGGGTGTCGATCCTTGGCGCCATGCGCCAAAGATCGCCCCAGGATCCACGGGGGCCCCCTGCATTTCGCTGATCCGGGCCCTGGCGTCCGGCGTCAGCCGCCCGCGCCACTGGCCACGAGGGCTGCCATCGCGACGAACGCCACCCCGGTCAACAGGTCGGTCCGGATTCGGGGGATGAAGTGGGCCGCTGTGCGGCCGATCTGGTGCCCGGCGAGCGACATCACAAACGTGATAACCCCGAACAGGGGAGGCGCGAGCCAGGGCGAGTATCCAATCAGGCCAAGGCTAGCCCCGGCGGCCACGTTGTCGACGCTCAACGGCAGGGGCAGCCCGCGCGTCGCCCACCGCAAGTCCGGATCCGCAGGCTCGGGTGTCCGCAACGCTCGGACGACGACGAACAGACCGTATAGACCGAGGCCGACCGCCGCAATCATGTCGGCGGTGGAGTCGATCTTCTGGCTCAGGTAGTGGCCGACGATTATCCCGACCGCGGGTGCAATGCCATCCCACAGGCCGAAGATGAAGGACGTCTTGACCGACCGCAGCAGGGTCGGCCTAAGCCCCCCCAGCGCGATCGACATACGGAAGTTGTCCAGACTCAGGGTGAACCCGAGAGACAGAAGCGCGAACATCGGTTCTTTCGAACGGGTGGCCTGCGATCTGCCACGACTTCAAGCCGTGACAGATCGCATATGGCTTTTAGTCGCTGTGCTACTCCGGCAGCGCGAACGCGAACAGCGCGGATCCACCCGCCTGCGCAAGGGCGCCGGGGTAGAACCCCTCGGTCCAGGCCCCGTAACCGACCGGACAGGCGATGTACTGCCGCCCGTCGACGCTGTAGGTGGAGGGACTCGAGTGGTGGCCGCTGCCGCACGTGAACTGCCACAGCAGGTCTCCACTGTTGGCGTTGAACGCCCTGAATATCCCCGCCGGGTCGCCGGTGAACACGAGGTTGCCGCCCGTGGCCAGCACCGACGCGGTCATCGGGTGCTCATTGCGGTAGCGCCACTTCTCCTGACCCGTGGCTGGATCGATCGCGGACAGGTAGCCGGACACGTCCTCGGTGTCCACCGCGACGCCCGCGCCCCAGTACGGGATGCTCTCCTTGAACTCCCGGCGCCGTCGGGTGGCTGTCGCCCCGACGTCCTGCACCGGCGCATAGAAGAGCCCCGTCTTCGGGCTGTAGGCGGCATGCGTCCATTCCTTGGCGCCGGCCGGGCCGGGCCAGAAGTGGACCGGGTCCCCCTCCTTGTCGGGGAACACCTTGGGCGTCACCTTGCCGTTGGCGTCGATCTCGCCCCAGGTGATGCGGTCGACGAACGGCACGACCCGGATCAGGCTGCAGTCGGTGCGGTCCAGGACGAAGAAGTACCCGTTCTTGTCGAAGTGGCCGGAGCACTTGCGCCCGTCCATCTCGAACAGGATGTTCTCCATCGTGGAGTCGTAGTCCCACACGTCGTGCGGGGTGTACTGATAGTGCGCCTTGATCTGGCCGCTATCGGGGTCGACCGCCACGACGCAGTTGGTGAACAGGTTGTCGCCCTCGCGCACTGCGCCGTCGAAGTCGGGGCACGGGTTGCCGGTGTTGAAGTACAGGAGGTTGAGCTCCTGATCGAACGTGGGCGTGGTCCAGCAGTTCGCGCCGCCCCGCGCCCAGGCCTCGCCGTCGGACGGCCACGTCTCGGACCCCGGCTCCCCGGGCTCGGGAACCATATAGCGGCGCCACACGCGCTCTCCGGTCTCGAGCTTGAAGGCGTCGGCGTGACCGCGCACTCCGAACTCGCCGCCGGAGCTGCCCACGATGACCATGTCCTTCACGATCAATGGGGCGACGGTGGCGCTCTCGCCCGCCCGCACGTCCCCATAGGGCTGTTCCCAGACCAGGCTGCCGTTCGTGGCGTCGAGGGCGATCACGTGGGCGTTCAGCGTGGTCATGAAGACCTTCCCGTCGGCCACGGCGCACCCGCGGTTGACGTTGCCGCAGCACAGCCGAACGTCGTACGGAGACGCGCGGTGGTAGCGCCACAGCTCCGCGCCGTTCTTGGCGTCCAGGGCCCACACCCAGCCATCCCAGCCGGTGACGTACATGATGCCGTCGACGACCAGCGGCGACGCCTCGAACGAGTACGTCGAGGCGCCCGAGTGCATGCCTACCGAGCCGCACTGGAACACCCACGCGGGAGCCAGGTTCTGGACATTCCTCGAGGTGATCTGGTCGAGCGGGCTGTAGCGCTGCCCGTCGTAGGCGCCGTAGTAGGTGAGCCAGTTGTGGGGCTCGGCATCGCGGGCCTTGAGGATCCGGTCGTAGTTGACTCCGTTCGCCACCGAGGGCGCACTGCCGATATAGCCGGGGCTCAGATTCCTGAAGTCGACAGCCTCGCCTGCGTCGACGTATTCGGTCTCAGTTGCCATCAACTGCTCCTTTCTACGGTCGCGGCTGGGGTGGGCGGTCGAGCTTGGCTTCGTCGGGGACCTCTCCCCCGACGACGATCGTGCCGGTCAGGCCACCACCCTCGTCGTTTCCGGTCCGGGAGCCGTACCAGTAGTAGCCCGGCCCGTCCAGTTCGAGGCTCGCCCTCCCTTTCGAGAAGTTCACCAGCCAGATGAACTTGGAGTCGCCGTTGCACGGCAGGACCGCGCAATGCGAGTTGTTGTCATCGTTGATGATCTCGAGCTCGAGGTGGCCGGCGTGCGGGAGGACCAGGACGCCGGGATCGAAGACCAGCTCATCCATCGGGATCCGGACGGTGGCGTGCATCTTTCCGTCGGAACCCTCCTCGGCCACGCCCACGTTCCCGCGGCCCAGGACGCGCCCCAGCGTCACCCCATTCTGTTTGGCCAGCCCCTCCATAACCGACTCATCAACAGCGGCGCACACGGCGTCTCCTTCCGTCGGGGGAAAACGATGTTGAACCTAACATCGTGACGCCCGCGATACAAGGCTTAGAGGGTCAGCTTTACGACATGGAGTGGATCTGTACACGGATCGTCAACCTCAGCCCAGCGCGATCGTCTCTGCGCCGGCCACCCGGAGGTGGTCGAGCGCGGTGCCGCTGGAGTCGCGCAGCCGCATCACTTGGGCCAAAAGCGCGCTGCGACCTCCGGTCAATGCGTCCGCCAGTAACGCTCCCCCATGGGCGGCCGCGCTCGCCCGACCGGGCACGACGGCTATCACCGGGGCGACGTCGCCCAACGACGAGGCCAGGTCCGCGACCAGCTCGGGCAGCCGCGCCAGCCGGCCCGAGACGACGATCTCGTGCGGCGCCGGCACGCTCACGAGCAGGGCCCGCACCGCCTTGGCGGCGGCCTCGAGCAGGGCCGTCCAGCCCTCGGCGTGTGCGGGCGAGGACCACAGCGCCGCCAGGTCGGTGAGCTCGATCGCGCCCGCGGGGTCCAGGGCCCCGCCGGTGAACAGCGTGCGCTTACCCAGCGCCGGCGCCAGCAGATAGGCGAGCTCGCCGTCCAGCGCGCCGGCGGCACGCACGCCCAGCGGTCCCGAGGATCCGCCGGCACCGTCGACAATTTCCCCGTGAGCGATCGCCAGCGCGGCGGTGAAGGCGCCCCCCAGCTCGAGCAGCACCATGGCCGTCTCGTTCAGCGCGATGGCCAGGCGGGCCGACTGATCGACGATCGCGTACGCCGCCGCGCACACCTTGTCCGCGGTCCCCAGATCGATCCGGTTGTACTTGCGGTGGGCAGGAACCGACGGCAGGTGGATGACCCCGGGGCCGAACACGACCGGCAGGCCGCTGTGCGCCAGTGCCCGCAGCAGCGAGCGAAGCCCGCCGACCCCGGTGTCGGCTTCGCTTTCGTCGGGGCGCACGAGCACCATCTCGGCCAGCTCGCGCTCGCCGACGTCGGCGGCCGCCACCAGGGGCAGGCCATACCCGCTGGGGCCGTAGACCAGGTCATAGGGCCCGTGGCGCGCCAGCGCCCGCAGCAGCGGCCCGCTGTCCTGGCTCAGCGAGCCGGTCTCGAACACCTGCTCGACGACGAGCCGTGAGTCCTGCAGCACGCACAGGTCGAAGGAGACCGTTCCCGGGTCGACGCCGGCTACGCGGGGCATATGATTAAAAGATGAGCAAACCGCGCACGTACACCGACGAAGAGATCCCCGCCAAGCTGTCCGAGCTCGGCCTCGACGAGTGGTACCTCGAGGGTGAGTGGATCCGGCGCAAGTACAACACCGACGGCTGGCCGTCGACCCTGATGGCCGTCAACCTGGTGGGCTATCTGTGCGAGGCCGCCGGCCATCACGCCGATCTGAATGTCACCTGGGGCAAGCTCTGGGTCAAGCTGGCCACGCACTCGGCGGGCGGCATCACTGACAAGGACTTCACGCTGGCGCGCAAGATCGAGGACACCGTCTTGTGGCGGCCCGATCCCGACAGCCCGCTCGACGGGCCGATGGGCAAGTTCGTGTTCTCGAAGGCGCCCGCCGGCTCGCGCGGCTGACCGCGCGCTCACCGCGGCACCAGGCGTACTCGCCGCGGCTGGCGGTGCGTTCGCCCCGGCGCCCGCGTCTCACAGCGCGTCCACGGCGACGTCGTAGACGCCGTCGAGGTCCATCACCGTGCCCTTGGTCTCGAACATCCGCTCCACGCAGCGCTTTTGCAGCTTCATCTTGGGACCGCCCACGGCCAGGGCGCCGAGCTTCTTGACGCCATCTTCCTCCTCCAGATCGTCGGTGCGGTCCACGCCCTCGACCCCCACGGGCTCGGCCGCCGAGTAGTCGACTACCACCTGCAGGCCCTCGACCTGCTGCCAGCCGCTGCGCCGCAGGATCTGCACGCCGGCCGGACCGGCCGCGAACACGGCCACGTGGCCGGCCAGCGCGGCGTCGAGCTCGTCGCTGGACTCCGGCTCGACGACCTCAAACCCGGCCTCCTGCGCGACCGGGATGCCCGACGCGCGGCGATGGCCCCCCTCCATCACATCGGGCGGGAACGTGAGCACGGTCACCTCGGCGCCCTCGCGCCGCAGCAACTCCGCCGTGCGCAAACCGACGGGCCCCACCCCGATCACCGCGGCGCGGTTGCCCTCCAGCGGCACCGCCCCGCGCACCTGGATCACGGCGGCGGCCGCGGTCGTGTTGGAACCGTCGGAGTCGAGCATGATCGACGGCTGGAAGGGTTCGAAGAACAGCTTCCGCGCCGCCTCGAACACCGCCTCGCCGTCACGCACCTTGGATCCACCCACCCAGAAGGCGGTGTTGGCCAGACCGTCGGGACCGCGCGGGAAGATCGCCCCCTGGACGACGCCTTCGAGATTGTCGGCGGTGACCTGGCCGAACCCGAGCACGACGTCCACGCCGGCATCGTAGGCGGCGATCGCGTCAAACGAGCTGGGGTGCGGATCGGTGTCGAGTTGGATCAGGATCTTCTTCATCGCGGGTCCTCTCGTCGAGGTTCGGGAAAACTGAGCAGACCCCAGTCCAGGGGCCCCTCCTGGCGATAGTTCTTGCGCAGCCCGCGCGCGATCGTCGCCTTCATCAGCTCCTTACCCAGATAGAAGGCGTGGGAGGCGTCGTCGACGTCGAGCTGCTCGAACACCCTGTACATGTTTCTCTCGCGCACGAACCGGTCGCCGTTGAACGCGTACAGCCAGTCGGCGTCGGCGAACAGGCGGTAGTTGGGGTCGGAGATCTGGCTCTGCATGTCTCGCAACTCCTGCTCGGTGGGGGCGCGCATCGACTCGTCGCGGGTGGTGACCAGCCCGGAGTCGATGTGCTTGGGCGGCCGCGCCTGGCGCTGGGCCAGGTGCATGATCTGGGCGGCCAAGACCGCCTCCCGCACCGCGCCCCGCGCCCACCCGATCACCTCAGTCGTCAGCACGGCGCCGATGCCGACCTCCTGACAGAAGCCGATCAGCAGCGCGGTCACCCCGGTGCAGTCGGCCTCGGTGAGCTCGGTCAGGTTGCCGATCCCCATCAGCATCTCGGCCTCAGGGTGACGCCGCCGGACCTCGACATAGCGCGCCAGCGAGGCGGCGAAGCCGGAGTTGATCGGGGCCAGGATCGAGTCCAGCAGGTAGGGATGATCCAGCTGCTCCAGGCGGGCCGCCATCGCACCCAGGCCGTCGAGATCGTCGGGATCCTCGGTGATCAGGACCGGTGTGGCCCGCAGCTCGGCCGCGAGCTCGACTGTCTGCGGCGTGAGGCTGAGAACGTAGTCCACGCCGGCGGCGTCGGCCATGCGGATGTGCTCGGGGTCGAGCGTGTCGATGCTGACCGACAACCCCCGGTCACGCAGTGCCGCGATCGTCGGCGGCCCCTCGGCCAGCCAGGAGCGATCCAGCGACAGGCCGAGATCGATCACGTCGGCGCCGGCCGCCTGATAGGCCTGCCCCTGGTCGATCACCTGCTCGCGGGAGAGCGACTGCACGTCGTTGATCTCGGCGAACACGCGCACGTCGCGCGGGCCGAGCTCGGCCCGGACCGCCTCTCGCCCGTACCACTCGGGCAGCGCCCGCACGTCGGCGGGTCCCTTGCGCACCGGCAGTCCGGTGGCCTGCTGCAGCGTGTCGACGTCGCCCTCGCACAATCCCGGAATCACGATGTTGTCCACTCCCGGCGGCGTGGTCAGCCGCCGGGCGATCCAGCGTGTCGTCATCAGCGCGGCGACGCTGATGTTCATCACGGCGATCTGGTGGTCGATGCCCAGCCCGGAGAGGACGTCGCGCAGAGCCGGCTCCGCCAGGCGGCCGGTGAGGAACAGCGTGTCAGCCAACGGCGCCGCCGTTGAGGTTGATCGCCGTATCAGCCAACGGCGCCGCCGTTGAGGTTGACCGCCTGGCCGGTGACGAAGGCCGCGGCCGGCGAGGCCAGCCAAACCGCGGCCCCGGCCACGTCCTCGGGCCGGCCCCACCGACCCAGCGGCGTGGCCGCTGCCACCTTGTCGTAGAAGTCGCGGTCCGCGCCCGCCCCGTATGCGGTCTCGATCCAGCCTGGGCACAACACGTTGACGCGCACCTCGGGTGCGACCGAGCGCGCGAACGACTTGGAGAATCCCAGCACCCCGGCCTTGACGGCGGCAAACAGCTCGGGGTCGTCGCCGGCCATCCCGTCGATGGTGGCGCGATCCCAGCCCATGTTGAGGATGCAGCCGCCGCGCGGCATGCGCGCAGCGACCAGGCGCGAGCAGCGGATCGTCGCCTTGAGGTCGAGCTCGAGCAGCGCCTGGAGCTTGCGCTCGGGCGGCCACCCGCCGGCCTCGCCGGTGAGCACATCGGCCCCGGCGTTGTTGACCCAGACGTCGACGCCTCCGAGCGTGTCGAAGGCGGCGTCCACGATCTCCGCGCAGCCGGTGGCCGTGCTCAGGTCGGCGCGCAGTCCGGGATGGCCGGGGCCGAGCTCGTGGGCCAGCTCGCCGGCCGCGTCGGCCGAGTGCCAGAAGCCGACGCCGACGCGGGCGCCGGCGGCGGCAAAGGCGACCGTGATCGCCCTCCCGATCCCGGAGCTGGCACCGGTGACGACGGCGCGCAGACCGGCGAGCGGAGACTCTCCGGTCTGCGCGGTCAATGGTTCGCCGCCGGCCGGCGCGGACCGACTATCCCTCGGCGCCGCTGGCGAACGGGTGACGCGCGCTGGGCGTGTCGGCGAGAACCTTGTCGATGCTCGGCTCGCCCTTGAGAGCCCGCGCGATCGACTGCTTCACGGCCTCATAGTTGTAGTCGTAGATCTTCTTGTCGTCGGCGGCCTCCCAGTGGATGAACACGCCCACCACGAGGCACAGGTCGTCGACCTGGTCTTTGGGGATCACGCCCTCGGCGACCGAGTCCACCACCGCCCGAGCCACGGCGGCCTGAGCCGGGCCGAACAGCTGGACGGCCTGCTTCTCCCCCTTGATCGTCACCTTGTTGGAGATCACCGTGTCCGGCTTGGCCGGGAGATTGGGGGTGACCACCGCCATCAGGTTGGTGTGACCTTCCTTCTCGTTGGTGAAGGCGCTGGCGAAGGCGGCTCCGACCGGGCCGCTCTTGGACCCGATCAACAGATCGATGTGGGCGAGCTCGTTGCCGTCGCCCGTCAGGGCCTCTCCGGTTGCCAGTGTGATGGCCATGCTGCGTCCCTCCCTGTCTCGTATGGTGACGTGGGTGGATGCAACCCTAGCTCACTCGAGACTGAGCCGGGACCTACTTTCACACCACGTCCAGCTCGCCTGCCTGTTGGAGGTGTCGGCGGCCAAGCCCGGCAACATCACGCCGGCCCACGAGTTCACCAACACGACCTACACCGACATGGTCCGCTCGGCGCTCGCCCTCGGTCCGGTGTTCGCCCGCCGGCGAGTCCGGGAGCGTGGCGTCGGCGAGCTGATCCTCGACGGTGTGCGGGCGACCGCGCGCGTGGCCCAGGCCAACACCAACCTGGGGATCCTGCTGCTGTTCGCGCCGCTGGCCCGGGCCGCAACGACCAGGCGCGGAAGCGAGACGCTGCGCTCGGCCACCGAGGGGATTCTCGCCCAGCTCGACGTCGACGATGCCACCGCCGCCTTCGGGGCGATCGTCCAGGCGCGACCGGGCGGCCTCGGCGACGCGCCCGAGCACGACGTGAGAGCTCCGGCGCGGGTCTCCCTGCGCGAGGCCATGGCCGCCGCCGCTCACCGCGACAGCATCGCCTCGGAGTACGCGACCGGTTATGCGATCGTGTTCGACACCGGTCTACCCTTGCTGACCGAGGCGCTGCGCGACGGGCGTCCCACGCTCGACGCGATCGTGTCACTTCATGTCGGTCTACTCGCGTCCCGCCCTGACACTTTGATCGAGCGCAAGGCGGGCGCCGCCGCGGCACAGGCGGTCACCCGGGCCGCGCGCGATGTGCTCGCCGGGACCGGCTCGCTCGCCGACTTCGACGCGTCGCTGCGCGGAGACGACCACCGGCTGAACCCCGGCACGACGGCGGACCTGGTGGCCGGGACCGTGCTGGCGGCGCTGCTGTCGGGGGTCGAGCTGCGGTGAGCCGCATCCTCGTGGTCGCTGTCAGCGCCCGGATGATCGCCGAGCTCGCGGTCGCCGACGGCTATGAGGTGACGGCCCTGGATCGCTTTGGCGACGTCGACCTGCGAGCGCTGGCGCCGGGAGCGACGGCTCCGAGCAACGACAGCCTGGTGGCACTCGCCGAGGACGTCGAGGCCGACGCGATCGTCTACGGCGCGGGCCTGGAAAACCGACCCGATCTGGTGCAACGGCTCAGCGAGCAAAGAGAGCTGCTGGGGACACCGCCCGAGTTCCTGGCCGCGGTGCGCGACCCGTGGGCGGTGGGCGCGGCGGCCCGCGCGGCCGGGGCGCGCGCCCCGGAGACGCGGTCGGTCGATTGGCTTCCGGAGCAGAGCGAAGCATGGCTGCGCAAACCACGCCGCGGCGGCGGCGGGCGCGGCGTGCGCCGCTGGGCCGGCGGGCGGCTGCGCCCCACCGAGATCCTCCAGCGCCGGGTCCGGGGGCTGTCGGGCTCGGCGGTGGCGATCGGTGACGGCGGGGGCGCCGCGGTGCTCGGCATCACCGAGCAGCTCCATCGCCCGCGGAGCTTTCAGTGGACGGGCAACGTGGCGCCGCCGCGGCTCTCCGAAGCGGAGCGGACCGAGCTCGAGGGTCAGCTGCGGGCGGTTTGCGCCGAAGTGGCGTCGCGCTTTGGCGTGCGCGGGGCGTTCGGGGTGGATGCGATCTGGGACGGGCGCCACGCCTGGGTGCTGGAGGTCAACCCCCGACCACCGGCGGCGCTCGAGCTGTTCGGGCCCCGCAGCTTCGAGGCCCACGTCCGGGGAGCCCGCGGCCTCGGGCTTCCCACCGCGGGCACACCGCCGGCGACGCCGTGTGCGAAGGTGAAGCTCGTGCTGTTCGCCGAGCGCGACGTTCTCGCTCCCGAGCCCGACTGGTGGCCGCCGGGCCTGGTTTCAGACATCCCCCATGCCGGGGAGAGGATCAGACGCGGTGGCCCCGTGTGCACGCTGATCTCGACGACCTCAGGCGTGCCGGAGCTCGCCGCGCGCGGTTCCCGCCTGCTGGCAGCGCTCCCGGAAGCGGTTCTGGCCCGTGGCTGAGCTCGGGCCCGTCACGTGTGCGGGTTGTGGCCTTGTGTGCGACGACGTGACCGTCGAGCGCTCGGGCGAGGGGGTGCGCCTGGAGCCACCGTGCGCGCTGGGCGCCGAGTGGTTTTCCGAGCACATTCTCGCGGCGGAGAGCGCGCCGGCGGCGACGATCCACGGTCAGCCGGCGGACCTGCCGACGGCGCTGAGCCGAGCCGCCGGGCTGCTGCGCGACGCGCGCCGTCCGCTGCTGCACGGCTTCGACGGGGCGACGGTGGAGGACGCCCGGGCCGCGATCGCCCTCGCCGACCGGCTCGGGGCGCTGGTGGCCACCGACGGATTGAACGGCGCCTGGCCGGGCGCGCCCGCGCTCCCGCTCCGCGGAGTGTCCACCGCGACACTGGGCGAGATCCGCGATCGCTCCCGGCTGGTGGTGATTTGGCGCGAGGACCCGCTGACCACCCATCCACGGCTGCTCGATCGCCTCGGTTTCAGGCACGGCTCCCTCGGCGCGGGCCGCACGCTGGCGGTCGTCGACGAGCGCACTACGCCCACCGCCGAGCGCGCCGACATGCAGCTTCGCTGGCCACCGGAGCTCGACCTCGAGGCGCTGAGCGCTCTGCACGCGTTGCAGCGCGGGCGGGCGGTGAGGTCCAGCGATCGCGGACCCGAGCTGGGCGGTCTGCTCGAGCGCATCAACGCCGTGCCCCACGCCGCGTTCGTGTACGGCCCCGGCCTGACCTCGGGGGGCGGCGGCCAGCGGCGTGCGCTGGCGCTGAACGAGCTGGTGCGGGAGCTGTGCCACAGCCGTCACGTGGTCACGCTGGTGTTGCCCGCGGCCGCCGGAACCAGAGCGGCCCAGGACGTGCTGACCTGGCAGACCGGGTATTGCGGGAACGTGGACCTGGCCAGTGGCCATCCCGACCTGGTCACCGCGACCCGGCCGATCCCGACGGCCGAGGGAGTCGATGTGTCGCTGTGCATCGAGGGCGACCCGGGCGAGCTGCCCGCCGGCGTGACCAGCATCGCCCTGTGCAGCCTGCCGGTGCCGGGCGCCGAGGTGTCGATCCGCACCGCGGCCGCGGGCGTGGCCGCCACCGCCACCGCGCACCGCCTGGACGGGGTCCCGCTTGACCTGCAGGCACCGTTCGCCGCAGACCAGCCAACCGCGGCCGCCTTGCTCGAGCGGCTGCTGGCGGAGATCGAGCGGTGACTGCGATCCGGATCAGCGGCGGTCGCGTCCACGACCCCGCCAATGACATCGACGGCGAGGTCCGCGAAATTTGTCTTCAGGACGGCAAGGTGGTCGCCGACGTGGGTCCCGACGCCCGCCAGATCGACGCCCGCGGGATGGTGGTGATGCCCGGCGGCGTCGACATCCACGCTCACATTGCCGGTCCCAAGGTCACCGCCGCACGCAAGCTCTCCCCCGACGAGCGCCGCGACGATCCCCTGGACCGAACCGAGCTGCTGCGCTCGGGCTCGGGCGGCCTGGTCCCCTCCACCTTCGCCACCGGCTACCGCTACTCGCTGCTGGGCTACACCACGGTGGTGGAGGCGGCCGCCCCGCCGCTGGCCGCCCGTCACGTGCTCGCCGAGCTGCGCGACACGCCGATGATCGACAAGGCGTTTTTGATCCTAATGGGCAACAACCAGGTGTTGTTCGAGCTGATCCGCGAGTCCGGTGGCGCTGCCGGGCAGGGTGGCCGCGGTGGGGCTGACCTCAAAGATGCCGTCGCGTGGTGGCTGGAGGCGACCGGCGCCTACGGGGTCAAGCTCGTCGATCCCGGCGGGGTGGAGCTCTTCAAGCAGAGCAACGGCCACATCGACTCGCTCGACGACGAGGTGACCGGCTTCGGCGTCACCCCCCGTCAGATCCTGGAGGCGATCGGTGGCGCCGTGGACGAGCTGGGGCTCCCGCATCCCGTCCACGTCCACGCCAACAACCTTGGCGTCCCCGGCAACGCCGACACCACGCTGGACACGATGCGCACGCTCTCCGGACGCCAGGCGCATTTCGCTCACCTGCAGTTCCACAGCTACGGGGGCAAGCCCGGAGGACTGCCGCGCTCGCGGGCGCCCGAGCTGCTCGAATACCTGGGCCGGCATCCCGAGATCACGGCCGACGTCGGCCAGGTGATGTTCGGGCCGGCCATGACCATGACCGCCGACGCGCACGTCTCGGCGGTGCTTCGCGACCTCGACGGCGGTAAATGGCTCAACCACGACACCGAGGTCGAGACCGGCTGCGGAATCGTGCCTTACACCTACCGGGCGGGCAACTACGTCCACGCCCTGCAGTGGGGGATCGGGCTGGAGCTGTTTCTGCTCGGCCAGGACCCCTGGCAGGTGATGCTCTCCACCGACCATCCCAACGGCGGCTCGTTCCTCTCCTATCCGAAGCTGATCCGCCTGCTGATGGACCGCGCCTTCCGCGAGGACCAGATGGGACGTGCCAATCAGAAAGCGATCCGCCGCACCGCCCTGACCGACGGACTGGACCGCGAGTACACGCTCAACGAGATCGCGATCATCACCCGCGCGGCGCCCGCCCGCCGGCTCGGCCTGCGCGACAAGGGCCATCTCGGAATCGGCGCCGACGCCGATGTGACCATCTATCACGATCGTGCCGACCGCGAGGAGATGTTCGCCACCCCTCGCTACGTGATCAAGGGCGGTGAGCTGGCCGTCGAGGATGGCGATCTGCGCCGCGCCGACGACGGGCTGCTGCTGAGTAGCCGGGCCGGCTTCGACGGCGACGTGAGCCGCGTGCTCGAGCCGCTGTTCGGTGAGCGCTACACGGTGGCCTTCGAGCACTACCCGGTGCGCGATCCGGCGCTGCGCGAGCCCGCGCGGATCGTGGAGGCGGGTGGGGCGTGAGCGCCGTCAGCGGATACGCGCTGGGCGGCACCGAGGTCGCCGACACGTTCGCCGAGGCCTTCCCGATGCGCTTCGCGCGGCTGGTCATCACAGCCGCCACCGACGCCTGGGCCATGGAGGCGGGCCGCTCGGCCACCGGCTTTGCCACCTCGGTCATCGGCTGCAAGTGCGAGGCGGCCATCGAACGTCCGCTGGCGACGACCCAGACCCCCGATGGGCGGCCGGGGATCGCCGTGCTGCTGTTCGCGATGGACCGCGAGGGGGTGGGCAAGCGCGTGCTCGAGCGCGTCGGCCAGAGCGTCATGACGTGCCCCACGACGGCCTGCTTCGACGGGCTCCCCGGGGCCGAGAGGAAGGTGGCGCTGGGGAAGAGCCTGCGCTATTTCGCCGACGGCTTTCAGGCCAGCAAGGTCATCGCGGGGCAGCGCTTCTGGCGGATCCCGGTGATGGAGGGCGAGTTCCTGGTGGCCGAGTCGGTCGGGGTCGGCCAGGGCGTGGGCGGAGGCAATCTCGTGATCGGCGCGGTCGACGACCCATCCGCCCTGGCCGCCGCGCAGGCGGCGGCCGAGGCCATGCGGGGCGAGGGCATCGCCCTGCCGTTTCCCGGCGGGATCGTGCGCAGCGGCAGCAAGGTGGGCGCGCTCACTTCCTCCTCGATGCCGGCCTCCACCAACCACCAGATGGCGCCCACGCTGCGCGCCCAGGTCGACGACACGCTGGTACCGGAAGGCGTGGGCGCGATGTTCGAGATCGTGATCGACGGCGTCTCCGAAGAGGCCGTGCGCGAGGCCATGCGCCGCGGGCTGCACGCCGCCGCCGCGGCGGGAGCCACCCACGTCAGCGCCGCCAACTTCGGCGGCAAGCTCGGCGAGTTTCATTTCCCGCTGTCAGAGCTCCGTGATCCGCAGTGACGTTGACGCTGACATTGCGAGAGGCGCCACCCGGCCGCATCGACGGCTCGGTGTTGGCCCCCGGGCGCCTGCGCGGGCGCAGCGCGGATCAGGTCGCGGCCGCCACCCTGCGCTACGGACGCGCGGCGGTCGCCGTCGGTGATCTGTTCGAGGTGTCGGGGGACAGCGACGGCGACCTGCGGTTGGAGGGCGACCTGTCTCGGATCGACTTCGTCGGGCGCGGGATGCAGGGCGGGCAGATTGTCGTCGACGGTCCGTGCGGCGACGGCGTCGGGGCCGAGATGACCGGCGGCTCGGTCGTCGTCAACGGCGACGCCGGCGACTGGGCGGGGGCGGCGCTCCACGGCGGGATGCTCGTCGTCCGCGGCAGCGCTGGCGACCGGGTCGGTGCCGCCTACCCGGGTGCTCGGACGGGCATGACCCACGGCGAGATCTTCGTATTCGGCGACGCCGGGCAGGAGGCCGGCGCCTCGATGCGTCGGGGGCTCGTGGCGGTCGGCGGGCGAGCCGGCGCGGGCGCCGGGCTGCGGATGTTGGCCGGCACGGTGATCGCGCTGGGCGGCATCGGCGCCGAGGCCGGGCTCGGCAACAAGCGCGGCAGCCTGGTCTCGGGCGTTCCGGTGGAGCCCCTGCCGGGATATGCGTTCGCGACTCGCTTTCGTGCGCCGGCGCTGGGTTTGCAGCTGCGCCGGCTGCGCCACGTCGGCCTTCCGGTCGACGACGCGCTGCTGCGAGGGCCTTGGGCGAGGTGGTCCGGCGACTGGACCGAGCTCGGCCGGGGCGAGATCCTGATCTTCGACGAGCACCAGGAGGAGAGCCCATGAGCCTGTCGATGAACGAACGTGCCGCCGCCCTCGTGGACGGGCTGGTCGCCGACGCCGAGGCGCTGGGGCTCGCGGTGCGCACGCTCCAATCCGGCGCGCGCCTGGTGGATTGCGGAGCCGAGGCCCCTGGCGGGCTGCAGGCCGGCCTGGGCTTCGCCGCCGCTTGCATGGGGGGCCTGGGGAGGATCGACCCGCTGGCGGTAGCGGTCGGTGAGCGGACGTGGCCCGGTGTGGGCGTCGCCACCGACCAGCCGGCGGCGGCCTGCCTGGCCGCGCAGTACGCCGGCTGGAAGCTCGAGCACGAGGATTTCTTCGCCCTGGCCAGCGGCCCCGGGCGAGCCCTGGCCCGCGCCGAGGACCTGTTCGAAGAGCTGGCCTGGCGCGAACAGGCCGACCGCGCGGTCCTGTGTCTGGAGACCCGCCAGCCACCGCCGACCGAGATCGTCGACAAGGTGGCGCAGCGCTGCGGGCTGGCGCCGTCGCAGCTCACGTTTCTGATCGCGCCCACGGCCTCGGTGTGCGGGTCGGTGCAGATCTCGGCGCGCGTGGTTGAGACCGCCCTGCACAAGCTGCACGAGCTCGATGTCGACCCGGCCCGGGTGCGCGCCGGCTGGGGTTGCTGCCCGATCGCCCCGGTGGCCGAGGACGACCCCGCGGCGATCGGCCGCACCAACGATGCGATGTTGTACGGCGGCACTGCGCACCTGTGGCTCGAGGGGTCCGACGAGGAGGTCGCCGACCTGGCCCAGCGCCTGCCCTCGGCGGCCTCGGATGCCTTCGGCACCCCGTTCGGCGAGCTGCTCGCCGCCGCCGACTGGAACTTCTACGACATCGACCCGATGCTGTTCAGCCCCGCTGCCGTCACCCTGACCAGCACCGAGTCAGGGCGCGCTCATCACGGCGGCGGGCTCGCGCCCGAGGTGCTCGAGCGCTCGTTCACCCGGCGATGATCGGTCGCGCGGCCGCGACCGATGGGGTCGGGACGTCGCGCTTCGCCGAAGCGGCCAAAACGCTGAACGACCGGGGCAAACGTGGAAAATCCCCCGGCCCGTGCGGATCTTCCACGAAACGCGCCCCCAGCGGGACAAACGTGGAAGATCCCCGGGCGCCGTGCGGATCTTCCACGAAATGCGCTTGCCACAGGCCAACAGCGCCAAAGTCATAACGCGGTGGTAGGGGTGGATTGGCCCGAGTGGAAGTGGTCTTCAGAGCCGACCTCGATCTCGCCTGACGGAGGTCGGCGGTGAGCCGACGGCTGCGCGTCGGAGTCCTCGGCGCCACCGGCTCCTGGCACAGCCGCCGGCTGCACAGCGCCCTCGCCGCTCGCGGCCACGAGGTGCTGGCGATCCCGGCCACGCGGCTGCAGTCCGAGGTCGATGAGGATGGCCAGGTGCGCGTGCTGGGGCCCGACGGCGCCGTCCTGGAAGCGCTTGACCTGCTGCTCGTCCGGGGCCTGCCCCGCGGCTCGCTGGAGCAGGTGATCTTCCGGATGGACGCGCTGCACGTATTGGCCGAGCACGGGGTCCGCTGTGTCAATCACCCGCGCGCGATCGAGCGCACGATCGACAAGTCGTGGGCCGGCGCGATGCTCGCCGGCGCCGGGTTGCGCACTCCGCCCACCATCGTCTGCGAGCGCTACGACGGCGCCATGCAGGCATTCGAGCGCCTCGGCGGCGACATCGTCGTCAAGCCGCTGTTCGGAGCGATGGGTAACGGGATCGTCCGCGTCGAGGATCGGGACGTGGCCCACCGCGTGTTCCGCGCGCTGGAGCTAGAGCGGACCGTCTACTACGTCCAGCGCACGATCGCTCCGGCCGGTCGGCGCGACCTGCGCGTGCTCGTCGTCGGCGCCGAGATAGCCGGCGCGATGGAGCGCGTGACCGACTCCTGGCGGGCCAACATCGCGCGCGGCGCCCGGCCGCACGCCGCGGCGCTGAGCGGGGCCGAGCGCGCTGCCGCGCTGGCGGCGGCCGCCGCCCTCGAGGCCGACGTCGCTGGCGTCGACCTGCTCGTCGCGCCTGACGGGGAGATCGTGGTGCTCGAGGTAAACGGGATCCCCGGCTGGCAGGCGCTTCAGTCGGTGTGCACCGAGGACCTCACCGCGCGCGTGGTCAGGACATGCGAGACGCTGGTCACGGAGTGAGGCGGTGTCAGAAAGCCAGGCGGCCCTCATGCAGGGCCGTTGCCACCAGGGCGCCGGCAGCGCCCGCGGACTCCAGCGCGCGCAGGTCTGAGTCGTCGCGCACGCCGCCCCCGGCGTAGATCTCGACCCCGGGCAGAGCGGCGGCCAGGTCGGCGACGGCGTCCAGCGGCGGCCCGGTGCCGCTCCCCACGCGGACGAGGTCGATCACCAGGAGTTCGCGTACGCCCAACGCGGCCGCCAGGGGCGCGGCGGCGGCCGGATCGCGGCCGGCGAGCTCGGGGCGAGGAGAGATGAGCCGGCCATCGCACAGGTCGACGCTGAGCACCAGCGGCGACGCGTCAGAGGCGACCCTGCGCGCGTCCAGGACACCAGGGCGCAACGACTCGGTGCCGACCACGTTGCGGGCTACGCCGGCCCGGGCCAACGCCGCTACCCGCTCGGGCTCGAGGGCCCCGGCGTCGACCCACGGCTCCGCGACCGCCGCGAGAGCGCTCAACGTGGCCCCGTCCACCGGCTCACCCGCCAGCGCGTCCAGATCGGCGACGTACAGAGTTCGCGTCCGGCAGACCGCGCACAGCGCCCGGGCGACCGTCACCGGCTCGCACCCCTCGACCAGCGGACTGCGCAGCGGTCTGTACTCGTCGCGCTGTCCGCGGCGGGCGTGCACGACGACGCCGCCCTTGAGATCGAGGACCGGCACGATCCGCATGGTCTGAGGCATGATGCCCGGATGGCCGCGGTGATCGGGCTCGATGTCGGCGGCGCCAACACCAAGGCGGCGGTGGTGCCGGGCGACGAGCAGGCCCGGATCGTCACCGAGCCATTCGAGCTGTGGCGCCGGCCGGAGGCGCTGACCGGCGTGATCGCCTCCGTGGTCGGGCGGTTGGAGCTGGAGGGCGCGCCGGTGGCACTGACCACCACCGCCGAGCTGGTGGACGCGTTCGCGAGCAAGCGCGAGGGAGTCCTGTCCGTGTTGGCGGCCGCGGAACGCGCCCTGCCCGGACGCCGGCTGCGCGTCATGACCACCGTGGGCGAGCTGATCGGTCTCGACGAGGCGCGGGCTGCGCCGCTTCGCTGCGCGGCCGCGAACTGGATGGCCACGGCCCTGCTAATCGCGCGCTCGTTGCCCGACGCGATCCTGCTCGACTGTGGCGGCACCACCACCGACCTGGTCCCGATCGTGGCCGGGAAGGTCGCCGCCCGGGGACGCACCGATCTCGAGCGTCTGCTCCACGGGGAGCTTGTCTACACCGGCGCGCTGCGCACCAACGTCGCGGCGCTGGTTTCCCAGGTCCCGATCGGCGGCACGTCTTGCCCGGTGTCCTCCGAGCTGTTCGCCATCAGCGCCGACGCCCACCTGCTGCGGGGAAGCCTGGCCCCGGCGCAGTGCACCTGCACGTTCCCAGACGGGCGCGGGACCTCGCTCTCTGAGGTGCGCGCGCGGCTGGCCCGCGTGGTCTGTGCCGATCCCGAGCAGCTCGCCGATCGCGACCTGGAGGCGATCGCCGCCGCCGTGCATCAGGCACAGGTGGCCATGATCGCCGGTGCCCTGACCCGCGTGGCCGAGCGGGCGCCCGTCGCCGCGGCGGTGGTCGCCGTCGGCGTGGGCGCGTTCCTGGCCCGCGCGGCCGCGGAGCGCCGCCGGCTGCCTGTCCATCCGAACACCGATGGGCTCTCGCCGCTCGCCGGCCCGGGCGCCGAGGTGGCCGCGGCGGTGGCGCTGTCGGTGCTGGGCCGTGAATGAGCCGTGCCCGCTGGTCGTCAAGATCGGCGGCGGGCTGCTGCGTGACCAGGGGCTGGCCGGCGTGCGCCGGGGATGCGCCGAAGCGACGGAGATCGCCGCCCGGCGGCCGGTGCTGGTCGTTCCCGGGGGTGGTCCATTTGCCGATGCCGTGCGAGCGGTGGACGAGCGAATTGGTCTCGCCGACGGCGTGGCTCATGCGCTGGCGATGCGGGCGATGGATCAGCTCGGCGTGCTGCTGGCACCGCTGCTGCCCGCGGCCGAGCTGCTCACTAGCCTGGTGGCTCCCCGTTCGCTGGCCCTTCTGGTGGCCACGCCGGCGTTCGCCGGCCGCCCCGAGGTGCCCGAGTCCTGGACGGTGACCAGCGACTCGCTGGCGGTGCTGGCGGCCGCCGCCATCGGGGCCGAGGAGGTGGTCCTGCTCAAGCCGGTGGCCGGAGTCCTGGCCCGGTGGCCCTCGGATGAGCCCCCGCTGCCGGCGCTGACCGCGGACGGGCTGGCCGAGCTGCAGGCGGGCGGCGGCGGGCGGGCCGTCGATGCCTACTTGCCCGAGGCCGTGCGGCGCACCGGCGTGAACGTCGTGGTCCGCAGACCGGGCCCCGCCGGCCCGGCCGGCACGCGGGTCACACCCGACTGAGGACGCTGCCGGCTTGCAGCTCGGCGACCGCGGCCGCCACCAGCTCGACGTCAAGCTCAGCCGTGCGCTCGCCGCCGCGACAGACTGCCGAGCGCACCCCCACGACGTCGGCCTCCACCCGGCGCAGCTGGCCCCGCCTCAACTGACCGGCGATGGCCAGGCTCCCACCGGCCACGTGCGTGCGATCGATCAGCGCGGCCAGCTCGGACTCGGACATCCAGGCGTACAGCCCGCGGCCGTCCTTGGCGAACGTATCCACCAGCGCCCCCGAGATGCCCGCCCGGTCAACCAGCTCGGGCAGCCAGGTGGGCTCCAGGCCCGGGGGATCGAGCGCGCCGGCGTCGGCGTAGGCAACGGCGATCACCGCGGCCCGTGACCCCACCGCGTCAGCGACGGCGGCCATCAGCGTCGCGGCAGCGTCGAGCTCGCGCACCGCTCGCAGCCCCACCTTGACATAGCGTGCGCCGCTGAGCGCGGCCCCACGTGCCGCCAGCGCCGCCGCGCGCGGGCGATCGGGCAGATCACCGAGGGCCACGCTCACCGGAGCGGCGGCGCCGACCGCGCGCACGACCTCGGACAGAACCCGCGGCGAGGCGGCGCCCAGCGGCCCCTGGCGCGGATCCTTGACGTCGATGATGTCCGCACCGCCGGCGAGGGCCCGGCGGGCCTCCTCGGCCGAGACGACGCTGACCAGCAGCTTCACGCCGCCGCCTGCCCCGAGTCCCCGTGGACGGTCGAGGCGCCCCTGCGATCGAAATCGACCACGGCGATGTCGGTGCTGTCGCCCGCGGTGGCGCGCAGCCGGTCGGCCACCTCGGCGGCGCGCTCGGGGCCATCCACGATCCCGTACACCGATGGACCCCAGGAGCTCTGTCCGACCGCTTTGACACCAAGCGCCACGAGCGCCTCGACCAGCGGATCGGCGCGGGGATGAAAGACGCCACCCTGCGCCGCGGCGAACATCGATCCCACCTCACGCTGGATCTGGGTGAGCGCGGCTCCGAACTCGTCGATGTCGGCCGCCAGCAGTCCCGGCAGCAGCTCGGTCAGGAGCAGCCGCGATATGCGCGGCTCGGAGGCCGCCGGCTCGCGGAGGTGACTGAAGAAGCGCTTCTCCGCATCCCCGGACAGCCCCTCGACACCGACGGGCAGCGCCAGCACGCACCGCCACCGTTCCGGCATCGGGTAGCGAGCCACCAGGGGGCTGATCCAGCCCCCCTCGGGCACGCCGGCCTCGACCACCAGCCCGGGTGCGGCAAAGGTCCAGCAGCCCACGCTCGAGCGCGCCCCCCGCCCGCTCGCCTCCGCCAGCTGCTCCGGTGGCGTCGACAGCCCCGCCAGCTCGGCCACGGCGCGGGCGATAGCCAGCCCGAGCTTGGTTCCCGAGCCCAGCCCTATGTGCGGCGGGATCGCTTCGTGCACGTTGACCTCCACCCCGTCGCTGAGGCCGAACTTCGACCTCGCCCGGTGAGCGAACGTGGTCGCGCGCTCGGCCTGGGAGCCGCGCACGGCACTCCCGCTGCCGGCCCGCCGCCTGACCGCCACGACCACGCGTGGCCACTGCACTCCGACGCCGAAGCCCCCGAAGCGGCGCGCTCCCACGCCCGCCGGATCGAGCATTCCGAAATGCAGCCGCGCCGGGGCAGTGACCACGATCTCGGTCACGTTCGCTGGGCCACGTAGCGTCTGACGTAGGCCATCGCCGCGCGTTCGCGGGGTCCTGCGGTCTTGTCCACCAGCTCCTGGAGGCGAGCCAGCTCGGCCCACACGCGCTCGCCCCCCAGCCATCTCAGCCGCGAGGCCAAGATCGACGCTTCGAGGGCGGCGTGCCGGGCGCGGCACAGGCCCAGCGGCGGCTGCGTGCCGATCCCGCTGGCCACCACCTGGGCGCGCACGCGCGAGCGCTGCCTCCCTTCATCGGTGGGCGTGATCTCGGTCACGATCACCTCGCGCCAGGAGCTCACGTCCTCGATCACCGAGCCCGCGACAACGCTGGCGGCGCGCATCGGCGGCCGGGGATGACCCAGGGCGGCCTCCACGAACAGCAGCACATCGTCGGTCAGGTGCACGACCGCCTGGCCGCGGAAGCGCAGGTTCGCCAGCGTGCGAGTCGCGTCAAAGGGCCAGAAGACGAGCTCGTTCTCGCCCCAGCGCACCCCCATGGCGGCGCAGTTGACGATGCCGTCGGGCCCGGTCGTGGTCACCACGGTCTCGATCAGCGGATGCTCGTCACCGGCATCAGCCGACAAGGCTGAGAAGCTCCTGTCGCGTGCGCGCGTCGTCGCGCAGCGAGCCCCGCAGCGCCGAGGTCACCGTACGGGCGCCCGGCTTGCGAACGCCGCGGATCGTCATGCACATGTGCTCGGCGCTCAGCACTACCCCTACTCCCCGTGGTTTGAGCTCCTGCTCCAGCCAGTCGGCGATCTGCACCGTGAGCCGCTCCTGCAGCTGCAGATCTCGGGCAAAAGCCTCCACCACGCGCCCGAGCTTCGATATTCCGATGATCCTCTCTCCCGGCATGTAGGCCACGTGGGCCTGACCGTGGAACGGCAGCAGATGGTGCATGCACAGCGTGTGGAAGGGGATGTCGCGCACCACGACAAGCTCGTCGTAGCGGCCCCCATTGGGAAACGTGGTGGCTGCGAACTCGGCCGGTGTGACGAGCTCGGCGAAGGATGCGGCGACGCGGCGCGGCGTACCGAGGAGATCCGGGGAGTCGACGTCGGCACCGATCGCGCGCAGCAGATCAAGCGCGGCTCGCTCGGCGGCGACCAGGTCGAGTTTGGAGGCGTCGACGATCCGTTCCCGCGCAGGCGAGGCCGCATCGGCCAGTTCGCGACCCGCGATATTCATCGGGCCAGCGTAACGCCTGGGCCCGCGGCGCTCAGGCGGGTGGCGAGCTCGATCAGCATCCGGACGCCGTAGCCGTTGGCGAGTCGTCCTCGGTTAGCTGGACGCGCACCGCTGGGGGGCGATCATTGCGGGGTTGCGCTTTTCGCTAAAGTGCAGCCCGCGGGATCCCCGAACACTCCAGAAGGGAGGCGTGCGATGAAGTGGACCAAGCCTGAGTTCGAGATCGTCGACCTTTGTTCTGAGGTCACCTCCTACCTGTATCACCGGTAGATATCTGAGGCTGGCGTGGCCTCCGGCGTTTGCCTGAGGCTGCGTCTCACCTCCTCCGCCGCGTGCGCGTTCGTATTCTCGGCTCGGCCGCCGGCGGAGGGTTTCCGCAGTGGAACTGTCGTTGTCCGACGTGTGAGGCCGCTCGCGAAGGCGTGCGGGCGGTGCCGCGCACTCAATCCTCGCTGGCCATCCGGGGTGGCGAGGGCCCGTGGTTTCTGGTCAACGCGTCGCCCGACGCACGTCAGCAGCTCGAGGCACTGTCGCCGGCAGACGCCGGGGGCGTCCGCGCCCCACCGGTCGCGGGCGTCCTCTTGACCGACGCCGAAATCGATCACACGGCCGGGCTGCTGCTGTTGCGCGAGTCGGCCGCGCCGGTCCGCATCTTCGGAGATCGAGGCGTCCAGCGAGCGCTCACCGAGGGATATCCGGTGCTGGCGATGCTGGAGCGCTACTGCGGAGCCCAGTGGCAGACGCTGGAGCCCGAGCGCGAGACCTCCCTGCCGGGTTCGAGCCTCACCGTCGAGCCGTTCGAAGTGGGCGGCGACGCACCGCGCTATTTGGACGGCTCGGGTCTGGAGCTCCAGGCGAACGGGTTCGTATTCCGCGACCGCGGCGGTGGCGGCGTGGTCACCTACGTCCCCGGTCTGGCCCGGCTCGACGACGAGATCCTGGACCGCTTGGCCAGCAGCGATCAGGTGCTCGTCGATGGGACCTTCTGGCGCGACGACGAGCTGCTGCAGCTCGGCATCTCGCAGCGCACCGCGCGCGACATGGGACACGTGCCGCTGTCGGGCCCCGGCGGATCGCTCGAAGCGCTCGGGCAGCTGCGGCGTCCCCGCAAGACGCTGATCCACATCAACAACACCAACCCGATCCTGCTCGAGGACTCGCCCGAGCGCCAGGCCGTCCTCCGCGCGGGCGTCGAGGTTGCCTACGATGGCCTTGAGATCGAGCTATGACCCAGAGCGCCGCCAGACCGATCGATGTCAGCGCGCCGTCGCCGCCGGAGGAGTTCGCGGCCCGACTGCGGGCGCAGGGGACGCGCTACCACAATCTTCACCCCTTCCACAGGCGCATGGACGAGGGCGCTTTGACCCGCGAGGAATTGCAGCGCTGGGTCACCAACCGCTTCTATTACCAGAAGTGCATCCCGCTCAAGGACGCGGCGATCCTGTCCAACTGCCCTGAGGTCGAGGTCCGGCGCGAGTGGATACACCGCATCACCGATCACGACGGGACCGCCGAGGGAACCGGCGGTATCGAGTCATGGCTGCGGCTCGGCGAGGCGCTGGGAGTGTCGCGAGCCGAGCTGCTGTCGGAGGAGCTCGTCCTCCCCGCGGTGCGATACGCGGTCGACGCCTACGTGAACTTCGCGCGCCAGAAGCCGTGGATCGAGGCTGTGGCGTCATCGCTCACCGAGCTCTTCGGCCCGTCCGCGATCCGGGTCCGGCTCCAGGCACTCGAGCGTCACTACGAGTGGATCGATCCCGCGGGGCTCGAGTACTTCCGCACCCGGCTGGTGAAGGCGCCGCAAGACGCGCAACATGCGCTTGAAATCGTTATCGAACGCTGTCGCACGCGTGAGCAGCAAGACGCCGCCGTCGCCGCCCTGCGCTTCAAGACCGAGATGCTGTGGGCGCAGCTTGACGCCATCGACCGCGGCGACACCCAGCCGCCGGAGGCGGGCGGGTGACGCGTCCCCGGCTCGTCACCGGCGCCCGACTTCGCTACGACGAGGTCCGCGAGGAGCACCTGCTGCTCGTCCCCGAGGGCGTCGTGCGGCTCAACCCCAGCGCGGCGGAGGTGCTCGAGCTGTGCGACGGGGAGCGCTCGCTCAACGACATCGTCGGCGCCCTGTCGGCTCGTTACGAAGGCGCCGACGTGGGCGACGACGTTCGAGGACTCCTCGACGCCATGACGCAGCGCGGACTGGTGGTCGATGCCGCCTAAGCCCTACACGCTGATCGCCGAGCTGACCTATCAATGCCCGCTGCATTGCCCGTACTGCTCAAACCCGTTGGAGATCGGCGCCGGCAAGTACCGCTCCGAGCTCGAGACCGAGCACTGGATCCGCACGTTTGGCCAGGCGCGCGGTCTCGGCGTCCTCCAGCTCGCGCTCACCGGCGGCGAGCCGATGTTGCGCCGCGATCTGGTGGCGCTGTGCCAGGCCTCGCGCGAGGCCGGCCTGTACTCGTCGCTGATCACCGCCGGGACTCTGTTCACACGCGAGCGCGCGGCGGCCCTGAAGGCAGCCGGGCTCGACCACGTGCAGATCTCCTTTCAGAGCGCGAACCCACACGAGAACGATCGCATCGCCAACAACAGATCGTTTGACAAGAAGATCGCGGCCGCGCGGGCCGCGAAGGAGTTCGACTTCCCGCTGACGATCAACTGCGTCCTGCACCGGCACAACCTCGATCGCATCGAGGAGGTGCTCGAGCTGGCCCTCGAGCTAGGAGCGCAGCGGCTCGAGCTTGCCAACACGCAGTACTACGGATGGGCCGTGGCCAACCAGGACGCCCTGATGCCATCTTCTGATCAACTGCGGCGCGGCGAGGAAGCCGTGCAGCGCTTCCGCGCCCGCGTCGGTCCCAAAGTCGACGTCCTCTGGGTGCTCCCGGACTTCTACGAGGAACTGCCCAAGCCCTGCATGGGCGGCTGGGGCCGCACGGCCATGGTCATCGCTCCCAACGGCGACGTGCTGCCCTGTCAGGCGGCGTCGACGATCCCGGGGCTCGAGTTCGCCAACGTTCGTGAGCATCCGCTGGCGTGGATCTGGAGCGAGTCCGATGCGTTCGCCCGCTTCCGGGGGACCGACTGGATGCAGGAGCCATGCCGCACGTGCCCACTGGGGCGCCAGGAGGTGGACTGGGGCGGCTGCCGCTGCCAGGCGCTGCGGCTCACCGGCGACGCGGCCGCCACCGATCCGGTCTGCCAATACTCCCCGCACCACGATCGGGTCGTCTCGGCCCGTCAGTCAGCGCAGCGCGGCGAGTTCGTCTACCGCGCGATGAAGCGTCCGGTTGGCGTCTGAACGTCGCCGATCCCACGCTTCTCGAGCATCGCGCGCAGCTGGAAGGCATTCCGTGCCACGGCGTCGGCTGGCCAGGATCGCCGCCAGGCCGCTGCCACTCGAGGAGCAAAAGTGCTCGTGGCGAACACAAACGCTACTCGAGTCGAGAACGAGGCGACACGGTCGTTCGCCGGAAAGGTTTCGCCCGCGCGGGCGTCTTGAGGGTCCTGACGTCTTATGACTCCGAACCTGAAACCCGAGGGGGACCGATGTTTTCGAATCTAAACTACATCCATGCGCAGGAACACATCGCGGATCTCATGCGGACCGCCGACCAGACTCGCCTGGCCCAGGAGGCGCGCGAGCTCGAGCAGAGCCGTCGCCCGCGGCTGATCGCCGTCCGCTCGCACGGCCGCCCCGTCGTGCGCGCGCTGGGCGGATCGACGGCGCACCCCTCGCGAGAGGCCTGGGATGCGCCGATCCGGACCGGGCGCCAACCGCCGGTCAGCCTGGCCGGATCCGCTGGTCGGCGCGTAGGTGTCTCGGGCTCGTCTCGCTCCACCACGGTCCGCGCTCGCTGAGGGACACCCGCGCCGGGCCGCGCCGCGCCGTAGTCGGCGTCGGCGTCGGCCCAGTGCCGGGAGCAAATCCGTGTAGTCTGCTGCTGGAGACTGGCGAACGCGATGGCTCTAAAGCAGCTGGTAGGCCGTGATCGCGAGCTTTTAGAGATCGAGGGAGCGCTCGATCAGCTCGCGACCGGTCAACCGTGGCTGGTGGAGATCGTCGGTGAGCCGGGAATCGGAAAGTCACGCCTGCTGGCCGAGCTGAGCCGGCGCGGCGAGGACCGCGGCTATCTGGTCCTCGACGGGCGCGCGGCCGAGTTCGAGCGCGACATCCCGTTCGGGCTGATCGTCGACGCGCTCAACGACTACCTGGCCTCGCTCGAGCCGGCCATGCTTCAGGCTCTGGAGGAGGACGAGCTGCGCGAGCTGGCCTCGATCTTTCCCTCGCTGCCACGCCAGGACCCTCTCCTCGAGGGTGCCAGCGAAGGCACCCAGCGCTACCGCGTGCACTACGCGATCCGGGGCGTGCTCGAGCGGTTGGCGGGGCGCCAGCCGATGGTGCTCGCGCTCGATGACGTGCACTGGGCCGACGCCGCATCGGTCGAAGTGCTGGCCCATCTGTGGCGCCGCTTCCGCGGGCCACTGCTGACCGCGGCCGCCTATCGCCCGACCGCCACGCGGCTGCTGGCCACGCTGGAAGCGGCGGCACGCACGGGCGCGGGAACCAGGTCCCAGACCCGTGGCGGCGCGCCAGGTAACCGGCGTCCATCAGGGCCCGCACCGCCTCGCGGATCGTCGGTCGGCTGACGGCAAAGCGCTCGGCCAGCTCGGTCTCGTTGGCGAGCCTGGCACCCGGCTCGAGGTTGCCGGACGTGAGGTCCTGTAGGAGACTCTCCCGAACCTGCTCGACGAGCGAGGGGCGTTTCGGGGCGGGCATGCCCGCATCTTCACAGACCGCCAGGACCAGTGGTGGCGGTCACCACAGGGCTCGCTGGCTCATCCGGAGCATGACCGCGTCGGCTGCGCAGAAAGAGGAACCGTCGCCCGTCGGCGTTCCGGATCAACCGGATCCAGCTGCCGGCGGACAGACGGTTCCAGCCACCGCGCATGGGACCGGGGGTACGCGGTGAGGCTCTCATTTTGAGTGTGCCCGCTCCAGAGGCAGATGAAACAGAATGGCCTGCAATCCAAAGGCGTCTGTTACGGTGCTGGGCGATGAGCCGCGGCGTGCGCTTCATCGTGGTTGTCGCCTTGGCGGCGGCCGCATGGGATGGGGTCATCAACGGCGCCGCCGCCGGCACGGCCACCGCGGCGGTACCCAAAGCCAGACCGCAGGTGATCGAGCCGATCCCGGGCGTCCAGGCGGGCACCGCGCAACCGGCCGCCTCCGTCACCGACGGGACGGCGCACGCTCCCTCGCTGACTCAGGTCAAGCGCGAGCTGCGCCTCCAGAGGGCTGCGTCTGAGGCGGCCATGGAGTACGGCTGGGGCGCCCAGCCATACCAGGCGAGCGGTCCGGTGGCCAGTGCGCATATCAATCCCGATGGGACGGCGACGCCCCCGGCCAGCGCTCCGCCGGCGGTCAAGGCGGTGATCGCGGCCGCCAATCAGATCATCGATAAGCCCTACCTCTATGCCGGCGGGCACTCCGGGTGGATCGCGCCCGGCTATGACTGCTCGGGCGCGGTCAGCTATGCGCTGCATGGAGGCGGCCTGTTGTCGGCTCCGTTGGCGGTCCAGTTTGAGGGTTATGGGCTGCCGGGGCCGGGGCGCTGGATCAGCGTGTATGCCGATTCTGAGCATGTGTTTGCGGCGATCGCGGGGTTGGCGTTTGATACCGCCAACTTCGGGGGGCCCAACATTCCGGCCGGGTCGGGTCCTCGGTGGCGCTATGACCCGACCGGGAATCTCGCCGACGGCGGCAACTACGTCGTGCGCCACCCCGCCGGCCTGTAAGCCGCGGACGTCGCGGGTGACACCGCGGCGCGCTCTCCCGCGTCGTGGCCCTCAGCCCCAAACCTGCCGGGCGGGCGCCAGCCGATGCCGCAGCCGATGCAGATCGAGATCGTCCAGGTCATGCGCACGCAGCCAGGCCACGGAGCCGCCGAACCGCTCGTCGACGAGCTCGAGCACACGATCCATGGTTCCGGGAACCGGTGCGAGCCGCTGCGCGTCCTGCCCCTCGAGCTCGGCGCGGTAGGTCGAGGAGCTGAGCAGGCGCGCCATGATTGCGTCGATGCGCTGGGCGCTCGCCAGGTAATCGGCGACGATCGCGTCCCGGTCCACACCAGCCGCATCGAGCGCCAGGGCCACCACCACACCGGTGCGATCCTTGCCCGCCGCGCAGTGCACCAAAACGGCGCCGCCGGCGCGAGCGATCGTCCGCACCGAGCCCACGATCGAGTCCGGACGGCGACGCAAGTAGCTCATGTACGCGCGGACCAGGGGCGGCTCCGCCGGCGCGTCCGCCTCGTCGGCCCCTCCTGAGGTGTTGGACGTGTCGGCGTCGAGATCCGTGCCTCCGCCCGTGTCCGGGTACAGCGAGCGGCGCTCGATGCGCACCGCGCGCTCAGTGGTCATCGGTCCCGGCCCTTCGAGCTCGACCTCGAAGTCCGTCCGGAGGTCGAGCACCACCTCGAGTGTCTCCCGCTCGATGAGCAGGCGGACGTCCTGGGCGCTCAACGACTGCAGGTTGTCGGCTCTGAGCAGGACGCCGGGCACCACGGCACGAGCATTGACAGCACCCTCGAGCGCGAGCCAGCGCGGACTGTAGTTCTCGACCGTCACCCGTGAATCCTTGCAGGCGGCCATGTGCAGCTACGGGCCCTGTGCCCGGCTGATACCCTGGCTGGTGCAGTGTTGCTCCTCCGAACGTGACCCCCTGTCCCCCTGGGCCGAGCGCCGCCTCGGTCATCGGTCCCTGGCCACGCCGTCTTTTAGGAGCAACCCTTGTTCGCAGTCGATGTGTCTCATCTGGAAAAGCGCTTTCGCCGCCGCAGCGGGGGGCGGCGCCGATACGTGGCCGCGCTGTCGGAGTTGTCGTTCACGGTGCGCGAGCGCGAATGCGTCGCGGTGCTCGGCCAGAACGGATCGGGCAAATCGACCCTGGTGCGGGCGCTGTCGACACTGCTGCTTCCCGACGGGGGGCACGCGCAGGTGTTCGGGCATGACGTCGTCCGGGAGGCGGGCACCGTGCGGCGCCTTATCAACAGGGTGTCGGTCGAGGCCTCGTTCTTCAAGCGCATGTCGGCGGTCGAGAACCTCTCTTATGCCGCGCGCTTCTACGGTCTGACGCCGGCCGTTACCCGCACGCGTATCCCCGACATCCTCGAGCGCGTTGGCTTTTCGGCCAGCCGGGCCACGGAGCCGATGGAGGACCTTTCCCGCGGGATGCAGCAGAAGGTGGCGCTGGCCCGCGCGTTGCTGACCTCGCCTGTGGTGCTGCTGCTCGACGAACCCACCACGGGCCTTGACCCGCGCTCCAAGCGCGAAGTCCAGTCGTTCATCCGCGACTTGCGTGCCGAGCACGACACCACGATCCTGCTCTGCACACACGACCTCGCCGAAGCGGAGACGTTGGCCGAGCGGGTCGGCATCCTGCATGCGGGGCGACTGCTGGGGCTCGAGCCACCCGACGAGCTGACCGCGCGCTACGGCGCCGCCAATCTCGAGGAGGCGTTCTTCACCGCCACCGGGATCGCGCTGGAAGAAGACGAGGAGGTGCCCGCTTGAACCCCACAGCCAGAAGTCTCAGAACCGACCACACGGTTACGCACGCCCCACCGCTCGAGGGGCCGGGCGGACTGCGCCGCCAGCTGATCGGGCTCGGCGGGGTCATCGAGCGCAATGCCTACCTGGTCAAGCGCTACGGCTGGTGGGAGCTTGCCTTCTTCATCTGGACCGTGGCCAACACGCTGTCAATCGTCTTCATCGCCAAGGGGGTGAGCGCGACCGGCGGCCACCTCGACGTGGAGCGAGCGACCACGACGCTGCTGATCGGCGCCGTGATCTGGTCCTACCTGGGGATCATCTTCGAGATCCTGACCGAAACCGTCGCCTGGGAGCGCTGGGAAGGGACGATCGAGTACACGTTCATGGCGCCGCTGGCGCGAGCTGTCCACCTGGGGGGCATGGGTCTGTTCGCCGTGCTCTACGGCGTGCTGCGCACCGCTCTGCTGTTCGTGGTCGTGGCGCTGTTCTTCGGTCTTCACTTCCACCAGGCGGATTTCCTGACGGCGCTGGTCCTGCTCGCGGTGGCGTCGGTTTCGTTCGTGGGCGTGGGCATGGTTACGGCGGTCCTCCCCCTCATCTCCCCCGAGAAAGGAGCCCAGCTGGGCTTCATCGCTCAGGGACTCTTGCTGGTGCTCTCCGGCGTCTACTACCCGGTGTCGGTGATGCCGCAATGGATGCAGTGGCTGTCGACAATCTCACCTGCCACATACGCGCTGCGCGGGATCCGCGGGGCGATCCTCAACGGCGACAGCCTCGCCGCGCGCTGGGGCGACCTGTGGCCGCTGCTCGTGCTCGGCGTGGTCTCGATCCCACTGGGGTTGGCGGTCTTCCGCGCCGGGGAGCGCTACGCCAAGCGGCACGGCAAGCTCAAGCGCTCCGGCTGAGTTGGGTGCCGGGCCGCGCCGTCAGCCCTCGGGCGGCGCGGCTGAGTTGGAGGCCTCGCCGCGCCGTCAGCCGTCGGGCGGCGCGGCGGTGAGTTCGGTCAACTGGCGCAGAACGGCATCGATTCCCGCGATCTCGTAGGCGGCTCGCTGAGCTCCGGCGCCGCCACCGTGGGCGAGAAGCTCGGGCAGTCTGGCCAGCTCCTCGGCGCAACGCAGCTCGCCGGCGCGGCGCTGCGCGCGGGCCAAGGCCTCGTCGAGGAGCTCTGACACCGGGCGCCGCCGGCCTTGGGCATCGGGCAGCTCGCCTCCGACGCCAAACCGGGCGGCGCGGAACAGCCCCTCCTCGATCAGCTCCGGGGGAGGATCGAAATCTGATCCTCCCTCCGCCGCGTCTCGGGCCAGACAGTGGACCAGCGCGATCAAAGCGGCGGCGTCTTTCAATGACGTCTGCGCGTCGAGCGCTCGAACCTCCACCGTCCCCAGGCGCGGATGCGGGCGCAGCTTCCACCAAAACCATGTGTAGTCGGGGACATCGGCGGCGCGTGACAGCAGACGGCTCATCTGACGGAAATCGTCGAAGTCGCATATGGCTCGAGGCACACCAGAGCGCGGCCAGGCCCGCTGCGTCATCTCGCGCGCCGAGGCCAGCCCGGTGTCGCGGCCATGCCGGAACGGCGAGTTGGCGGCCAGCGCCGCCAGCAACGGCAGCTCGCGCCGCAGGCCGTTGAAGGTGTCAATCGCAGTCTGCGGGTCGGGCATCCCGACGTGTATGTGCAACCCACCCACTGGAGTCACCGCGGCGTCGCCAAGCAGGAAGTGGATCCGCTCATAACGCTCCTTGTCAGTGATCTCGGCATCGCCTTCGGCCGCCGAGGGATGGGTGCCCGATCCGAGGATCCCGGCTCCGGTGGCGACAACCGCGTGACGCAGCCGGTCAAGCTCGCGCACGGCCTCGCCGGCGCTGCCGTGGACGCCGGTGATCAGCTCAACCTGACAGGCGTGCAGTTCCTGCGCGATGCTTCCGTCGGTGTCACCGAGCCGCTGCAACACGGCGCCAGAGGTATTGGTCTGGCGCCCGGTGACCGGGTCAACCAGAAACAGCTCCTCTTCGACCCCGATCGAAAACGGCTGACCTGATCCGAAGCTGTGATCGCGTTCAGCTTCCGGGGCCACAGCCCTGGAGTATGCCGACGCTGCTCATTGCCCTCGATCCTCAGCCGGCTCCGAACGAGCCTGGGCCGTATCTGCCTGGCGCCAACCTCTGACCGTCGAGCGCAACGTGACATAACCGACGATGCCGGGCAGCGTCGGCAGCCAGAACGAGATCGCCCGATACGCCAGCACGGCGATCAACGCGCTGCCGGCAGGCACTCCGAAGGCGACAAAGGTGCCGATCATGGCGCCCTCTACGCCCCCAATTCCTCCGGGGAGCGGCAGCAGGCTCCCGAGCGTGCCCAAAAAGTAACCCAGCACGAGCACTGCCACTGACACGCTGGTCCCGAACGCGTGGAAGCAGACGCCGAGCACCGCGATGTCAAACCCCCAGTACGCAATAGCCCCCAGCAGGCCGAGCGGCTTTGTCCGAGCCAGGTCGATGGCGGTCCGCACTCCGCTGCCCAGCGTGCCGGGCACCTTGGCCAGCCGGCCGGCGATCCACCCGAGCGGCCCGGGGCGGTCCCCGAAGCGTTGCAGGCGCTGCTCGACGTCGGGCGGCATCAGCGCCAGGCTGAGGATCGCGACGATCACAAGCGAGGCAAAGACGGCCGGGGTCACGGTGAGCGCAAATGAGCCACCGCCCCCGAACACGCCAAACCACAGCCCCAAGCCACACACGATCAGCGCCGCGAAGTACACCGAGTACTGCACGGCGAGGCTCGCGACCATGCGGCAGGCGATCACTTGCGCCGACATGCCGGCACGATCCAGGGCCCAGGCCGTGACCGCCACTCCGCCGGCCCCTGCCGCTGCCACCAGGCGGATCGCCGCAATCCCCGCGAGCGGGATCTGCAGACTGACGCGCCAGTCGATCCGCGGCATTCCTCGACCAAAAACAGTTCGGAACAGCAACGCATAACCCGCTATGGAGAGCAACTCGAGCGCCCCGGCCACCGCGAGCAAAAGCGGATCCCCCCGCCTGAGTTGGCCCCACGTGTGCTTGAGTCCGGCCAGCTTCGGCAGCAGAAAGTAGAGGCCGACGAGGAGCGCGACGATCACGGCCAGCGTGAGCAGCACGCGCTTTCGCGTGAGCAGCGCGGCCGGCTCTTCGTCTGGCACCGTCGAACTCGGCGCGGCCTGGCCGGGCGCGGGCGAGTCGGCCTTGCTCGGCGCGGGCGAGTCGGCCTGGGCCGGCGCGGTTGCGTCAGCGTTCGCCGGCGCGGTCAAGTCGGCGTTCGCCGGCGCGGACGAGTCGGCATTCGCCGGCGCGGGCGAGTCGGCATTCGCCGGCGCGGGCGAGTCGCCATGAGCCGGCGCGGGCGAGCCTGCCCCCTGAAAACGCCGAGCGTCATTGACTCCGCCACTTCGATCGCCGGCGAGCGGAGAGCTGGAACCAGACCCTCGTGCGCGAGAAACGGCCATTGCAAACGGCCTCCTACGGAGGTTGTACCCGCTTACGGCACCGACCAGGTGACACGGACCTCCAGCTCCTATTTTGGCGCGCGACGGGCTTCGCCGCCCGTCAAGCACTGCCCGCGGCGGCGCCCGGCCTCCAGCGCGTCACCCCAGCCACGCGATCGACAGGCCGGCCTCGAGCCCGTGACAACGGTCTTTAGCGCGTCACCCAGGCCTCGGGATCCTCGGCCAGCGAGCTGATCGACGTCGGCAGCCGGGCCTGGGCAACGTCGGCCACGGTGACCAGCTCGACGACGCTTCGGAGGTTCTTGCGGACCGCGATCCAAACCCGCGGCAGCTGGCTCGCCGCACCCGGATACTCGGCGTCTTCCGGCTTGCCGCCGCGCACCGACGCCAGCGGACCTTCGACGGCCCGGATGATGTCGGCGATCGTGATCTGGTCTGCGCTGCGGGCCAGCCGAGAGCCGCCGTCGGGGCCTCGCCGGCTGCGCACGATGCCCGCGTTGCGCAGCTCGGAGAGGATGTTCTCCAGGAAGTTGACCGGAATGCCTTGGGCCGCGGCGATCAGCTCGGCTTTGACCGGCTCCTGGTTACGCGCTGCGGCCAACTCAACGGCGGCCCGGACGGCGTAGTCGGCCTTGGCCGAGATTCTCATCGTGGCCCCCTTGGCCAAAAGCCGAGGTCGCGCTCGGAGCAGTTCGATGATCTGGGCAACGGCGTCGTCGACGCTGGTGGTGGCCGTGTCGACTCGGATTTCGGGATGGGTGGGCGGCTCATAGGGCGCGTCGATCCCGGTGAAGCCCTTGATCTCGCCGGCGCGGGCGCGGGCGTAGAGACCCTTGGGATCGCGACGCTCACACTCCTGCAGAGCGGTGTCCACGAAGACCTCGATAAACGGCAGGTTGGCCTCCACGTGGGCATTGCGCAGGTGCTCGCGATCAGAAGCCAGTGGCGAGATCAGCGAGACGAGCGCGATCGTTCCGGAGTCCGCCATCAGCCGCGCCACCTGGCCCACGCGGCGAATGTGCTCGGTGCGGTCACCGGGCGTGAACCCGAGATCATCTGACAACCCGTGCCGGATGTTGTCGCCGTCGAGCAGGTAAGCCGACTGGCCGCTCTCCACCAACCTCCGCTCCAGGGCGACCGCGATCGTCGACTTGCCCGAAGCCGACAGTCCGGTCAGCAGCACCGTCGCCCCCCGCTGGTCGATCGCCAACCAGCGGTCGTCGCGGTCCAGCGCAGAGGGATGCCAGGTAACGTCCCGGCGCTTCTCGTGGCCGGGCTCGATCACCCGCGCCGAGCGGATCACGCCCGCTGCGACCGTGTCATTGCTGGTCTCGTCGATCAAGATGAACCCGCCGGTGACGCGATTGACCGAGTAGGGATCGGCCATCACAGGCGAGCTCGTCCGCAGGGTCACCTGGCCGATGTCGTTGAGCGCCAGCGCGGTCGGATCGAGCTCGCGCTCGAGCGTCTCGGGGTCGGTCCGCTCGACGATCGACAGGACGGTGGCTCTGACGGTGCGGGTGGTGTGCTTGAGCGCGTAACGCCTGCCGGGGTGAAGCGGCTCCTCGCTCATCCAGCAGATCGTGCAGTCGAGCTCACGGGCGGCCGGCGGCTGGTCGCCCGGGGTCACCAGCATGTCGCCCCGCCCGATGTCAAGCTGGTCGGCCAGTCGCAGTGTCACTGACATCGGCACAACCGCCTCCCCGTCCACACCGTCAAGCGTGTCGAGCTCGCTGATCGTCGTCGAGATGCCGGCCGGCAGCACGACGACCTCGTCGCCGACCTCGATCGTGCCGGCGACAATCCGGCCGGCGTACACCCGCGAGGCGCCCTCGTGCGGTCGCCCCACCCACTGGATCGGGAGCCGGAGACGCGACAGGTCGCGATCGGCCTGCACGTCGATCTCCTCCAGATAGTCGAGGACCGTCGGACCATCGTAGAAAGGCGTCTGGTCAGAGCGCCGCGCGACGTTGTCGCCATACAGGGCGCTGAGCGGCACGATCACCAGGTCGAGGATGTCCAAGCGCCGAGTGAGGTCGTGTACCTGCTCGGTGATCTGCGCAAAGCGCCGCTCGTCCCAACCGACCAGGTCCATCTTGTTGACACACACCAACATGTGCTCGATCCCCAACAGGGCGGCGATGTTTGCGTGCCGGCGCGTTTGCGTGACCACACCGCTGCGGGCGTCGATCAAGACGACTGCGACGTCGGCGGTCGAAGCTCCGGTGAACATGTTGCGCGTGTAGCGCTCGTGTCCCGGAGTGTCGGCGAGGATGAACGACCGCCGGTCGGTCGAGAAGAACCGGTAGGCGACGTCGATCGTGATTCCCTGCTCACGCTCGGCGCGCAGACCATCGGTGATCGCCGCCAGGTCCGGCTCGGCACCGTTGCCGGAGACATCATCGAGGTGATCTGCGAGAAGCGAGCCCGTATCCAGCAAGAGACGGCCGATCAGCGTGCTCTTGCCGTCATCCACCGAGCCGGCGGTCGCCAGGCGCACGAGTTGGCGCTCGCGGGTGAGCACCGCGCAGCACATCAGAGATGCCCCTCGCGCTCGCGGGTGAGCACACCGCAGGCCATCAGAAGTACCCCTCGCGCTTGCGGTCCTCCATCGCCGCCACCGAAGTCCGGTCGTCGGCGCGGGTCTGGCCGCGCTCTGAGATGGTGGCCGCGGCCGTCTCGGCCATCACCGAAGCCACGTCGGTGGCCTGCGAACGCACGGCGCCGGTGACCGTCAGGTCACCGACCGTCCGGTAGCGCACGATCGCCTCCTGCACCTGCTCTCCGTCCTGCGGCCGGGTCCAGTTCGACTCCGCCAGCAGGATTCCGTCGCGCTCGATGACCCGGCGACGATGGGCGAAGTAGATCGAAGGCAGCTCGAGTTCCTCGGCCTCGATGTAGTGCCACACGTCGAGCTCGGTCCAGTTGCTGAGCGGGAACACCCGGACGTGTTCGCCGCGGCGGATCCGAGCGTTGTAGAGCGTCCACGGCTCGGCCCGCTGGGCGCGCGGCTCCCATTGCCCGAACTCGTCGCGAAACGAGAGCACGCGCTCCTTGGCTCGGGCTCGCTCCTCGTCGCGCCTGGCCCCGCCGAACGCGGCATCGAAGCGATGCTGCTCGAGCGCATCGAGCAGCGTCACCGTCTGTAGTCGGTTGCGAGAGCTCCCCGGCCCATCCTCCTTGACCCGTCCCGCGTCGATCGACTCCTGGACCGAGGCCACGATCAGCCGGTGACCCGCCTCGGCGAGGCGCCTATCCCGGTACTCGATCACCTCCGGGAAGTTGTGACCGGTGTCGACGTGCAGGATCGGGAACGGGAGCGGGAGCGGAGCAAACGCCTTCTCGGCGACGCTCAGCAACGCGATCGAGTCCTTGCCACCACTGAACAGCAGCACGGGCCGGGTCAGCTCGGCGACGACCTCGCGGATCACGAACACGGCCTCGGCCTCGAGCGCGCGCAGCGGCGAGACCCGACGGGCGGCGGTCCTCATGCTGCTCGGTCCCGCTCGCGGCGGTAGCGCTCGATCCAGGCATGCGAAATCTCGTCGCGCTGGCGGGCGAGTCTCGGGGCCAGGGTGACGCCGGCATCCGGGAGCCCCAGCGTGCGCAGCACCATCGCCAGGGTCTCTGCGGGGGCGGTGTCGAGCTGGTCGTAGGTCACCTCGGTGGGGTGGCGGCCGGTGCGGGCAAACCACTCCCGCCATGCCCGCTCGTCGGACTCGAGCTGCGCGACCAGATGGTCGACGGCGGTGAAGTCGTAGACCAGCGAGTCGGCCGCTGGGGCCTCGCCGGCACGCCAGCTCTGGGTCTGGAGCGCCCGCCACAGCGACACGGCTTGGGCAATGCGGTCGCGCCGGGTCACGAAGATAAGCTGCGGATCATCGAGCAGCTCGTGCAACACGTCCTCGAGGTCGGCGCCGGCCAGCCCTGGCAGCTCACGGCAGCGAGCCACCAACTCGTCGACGTGACCCCACATGAGCTTGCCGCCCCAGACCCCATTCTCCCCGCGTCCCTCGCGCAGGATGCGCGCCCACCAGGTCTGCGCCGATTCCCGGCTGGGGCCGTTCGATCGCGGTTTGGCGAGCAGCTCGAGCAGCTCGGGACGCGGGAGGTCCGCGAAGTACTCCCGCGGTTGGCGTGGCAAGCTTGAGTGCCGCAGGATCTCGAAATGTTCTAGCGGCCGTCCGGCTCGACCGGTCTCGCGCAGCATCTCGCACAACAAGGTGCTGCCGCTGCGTGGTGTGGCGCAGACCAGGTATGCCGACATTGCTGGCAGACTCCCAAACTCAAAGAGCACTAAATTGATTGACAAAAGGATATAGCAAAAGATGCCGCCCCCAAACATCCTCTATCTCCATTCGCACGACACCGGGCGGTACGTGCAGCCCTACGGCCACCAGGTTCCGACTCCGAACATCCAACGCCTGGCCGACCAGGGGCTGCTGTTCAGGCAGGCCTTCTGCGCGGCGCCCACCTGTTCGGGGAGCCGCGCCTGTCTGCTGACCGGCCAGTGGGCGCACGTGAACGGAATGACGGGCTTGGCGCACCGCGGTTGGAAGCTGAGCGACTATGGCCGCCACATCGTTCACCCGCTACGCCGGGTCGGCTACTGGTCGGCGCTGGTGGGCGAGCAGCACGTGTCTGCCGACTCGGGCGTGCTCGGCTATGACCACGTCGTCGAGATCGGAACCAACCGGGTCCACTCGATCGCTCCCGCCGCGCTGCAACTGCTGCGCACCGGACCGCCGCAGCCGTTCTTTTTGTCGGTGGGGTTCTTCGAGACCCACCGCGAGTTCTTTGAGCCCAGCTCGGTGCGCGACGCGCTCTACGGAGCCCCGCCCACCCAGCTTCCTGATACCCCCGCCACCCGGGCCGACATGGCGGCCTTCAAGGCCAGCGCTCGCTCGCTTGACCAAGGCGTCGGCGCTGTCCTGCACGGCCTCGACGAGGCGGGACTTGCTGACGACACCCTGGTCGTGGTGACCACCGATCACGGGCTTCCGTTCCCGGGGGCCAAGGGAACGCTCAGCGATCGCGGGCTGGGCGTGATGCTGATCATCCGCGGGCCGGGCGGATTTCACGGGGGCCACGTCACCGACGCTCTGACTTCGCACGTGGACCTCTACCCCACCTTGCTGGAGCTCGCCGGCGCCCCACGGCCGGAGGGCATCCACGGCCGCTCGCTGCTGCCGCTGGTTCGCAAGCAGGCTGACCAGGTCCGCGACCAGCTGTTCGCCGAGCTGACCTACCACGCCGCCTACGATCCCCAGCGCGCGATCCGCACAAACCGCCACAAACTGATCCGCCATTTCGGCGAGCGCCTCGAGCCGGTGCTTCCCAATGTCGACGACTCACCGTCGAAATCCCTGTTGATCGCCGCCGGATGGGGAAGCCATCGCCGTCCGCGCCTTGAGTTGTATGACCTGATCATGGACCCCGCGGAGATGCGCAACCTGGCCGAGGCCGAGGAGTTCGCCGACCTGCGCGATCAGCTGGACGGCGAGCTGCACGAATGGATGGTGCAGACCGACGATCCCTTGCTGGACGGTCCCGTGCCCGCCCCCGCAGGGGCTTTCGTCAACGATCCGGCGGGGATCTCCGCCCGCGAGCCGTTTCTGCACGCCGTCGACTGAGACCCCGGGCGGTAGACGTGCCAAGCTGACGATCGATGACGATCTCGGGCGTGCCCCCGTTTTCAAACCACCTGCCGGTGCGGATCCGCTTCGGAGACGGAGTCGCGACGCAGCTCGGTGACGTGGTCGCCGCGCGCGGAGCGCGGAGGGCGCTGGTGTTGGTCGACGCCGAGCTGGAAGAGCACAACCCAGGCGTCGCCGCCGCCATCGACGCCCTGGCCGACTCGGACATCGAGGTGACACGATTCGTCAAGGCGCCGGGGGAACCGACGATCGAGGTGGTCGATGCCGCCACGCAGGCCCTAATCGACGTAGAACCCCAGGTGGTGGTCGCGATTGGCGGAGGCTCGGTCATAGACACCGCCAAGACGGGTCGGCTGTGCGCCGAACTCGGCTCGACGTTCTCGGAGTTCCTCGCCTCCGAGCGGCAGATCCCGGAACCCGCGCTGCCGCTGATCGCCGTCCCCACGACCGCCGGCACGGGCTCCGAGGTCTCTGGAGGCGCAGTCGTCACCGACCAGGCGCAGGGGCGTAAGTCCGGGATCGCCAGTCCATTCCTCCGCGCGCAGGATGCCGTCGTCGACCCCCTCCTCACGCACTCGGTTCCGCCGGCGACCACCGCCTACACCGGCGTAGATGCGCTGGCGCAAGCAATCGCAGGCATGATCGCCCGCGTGCGCACGCCGATCGGCGACGCGATCGCACTCGAAGCGATCCGGCTGATCGGCCGCTCGCTGACCGTCGCCTACCGCAGCCCCGCAAACGGCGCCGCCCGGTCGGAGATGGCTTGCGGGAGCATGATGGCGGGACTGGCGATGAACATCTCCGACTGCACCGCCGAGCATTCGCTGGGCCAGGCCATCGGCGGCTTGTTCCACGTTCCCCACGGGCTCACCATCGGAGTTGTCCTGGTCCCAACGCTCGAGCGCGAGCGCCACCACGTCCCCGGGCAACTGGAGCGGGTCGCCGACGCGCTCGGGGTGCCCGATGACGGATCGGCCGACGGCCTGCGGGCGGTGCGCGGAGTGCGCGAGCTGCTCGCGGAGCTCGAGTTCCCGGTGTTGAGGTCGATCGGCGTGCAGGCGGCCCAGCTCCCGGCGCTGACCGAGCTGGCGCTCGAGGACTTCTTCATCACTCAATCCCCCGAGCCGTGGACTGCCCAGGAGGTGACCGCCGCCTTCGCCTCGGCGCTCGCCGAGGACGACCGCCGGCAGCCGGCCGCTCACACCTGAGGAGACGCGATGTCAACCTCCACCATCCCCTACCAGCACCTCGGCGAGGCGCTCGCGACCGACTACTTCCACGTGCGCGAGCAGTTCACCGACGAACAGTGGGAGCGTTTCATCCAGACGCGCCGGTTCGTCGACGAGGAGGTGCTCCCGGTGATCAACGAGTACTGGGAGCAGGCCGAGCTCCCGTGGCCGCTGCTGCGCCGGCTCCCCGAGCTCGGGGTGGTGGGCGAGGACATCCAGGGCTACGGATGTCCGGGGATGAGCCCGCTGGCCCTCGGACTCGTCCACATGGAGCTGCACCGTGGCGACGGCAGCCTGGGCACGTTTCTGGGGGTACAGGCCGGCCTGGCCATGAAGTCGATCGCGATGCTGGGGTCCGAGGAGCAGAAGCAGCGCTGGCTGCCGGCGATGGCCCGGCTCGAGAAGCTCGGCGGGTTTGCGCTCACCGAGCCGCGACATGGATCGGACTCGGTGGCGCTGGAGACCACCGCTCGCCGTCAGGGCGACGATTGGATCATCGACGGGTGCAAGCGATGGATCGGCAACGGCTCGATCGCCGATGTGGTCGTGGTGTGGGCGCGCTCGCAGGAGGATGGACAGGTCAATGGCTTTCTCGTCGAGACCGAAGTAGACGGCTACCGGGCGACGACCATGGAGGGCAAGGCCGCCAACCGCGCCATCTGGCAGGCCGACATCGAGCTCGACGGGGTTCGGGTCCCCGACTCAAACCGTCTGCCGGGCGCCACCACCTTCAAGGCCGCCGGCCGGGTCCTGGTCTCGACTCGGAGCACGTGTGCCTGGGGAGCGCTCGGTCACGCCGTGGCCGCGTACGACACGGCGCTCACCTACGTCAAGCAGCGAGAGCAGTTCGGGCGCCCGTTGTGCAGCTTTCAGATCGTCCAGGACCGGCTGGTGAAGATGCTGGCCGAGGTCACCGGCATGCAGCTCTACTGCATGCAGCTGGCCCGGCTGGCCGAGTCGGGAATGCTCTCGGACACGATCGCGGGGCTGGCCAAGCTAAACAACACCCGCAAGGCCCGGTTCGTGATCGCAGAAGCCCGTGACCTGCTCGGTGGCAATGGAGTGCTGCTGGAAAACCACGTGATCCGCCACCTGACCGACATCGAGGTCATCCACACCTACGAGGGAACGGAGACGATCCAGACGCTGATCGTCGGCCGCGACATCACCGGCGTGGCTGCGTTCGCCTGACGCCGACGCTCCTCCTCAGCCACGCTTCGGCGCGGCCAGGGCCGGCCTGGCTAGATATCGAGCAGGCTTCGCATCTGCTTCAGCGGCCGGGGCGGGAGCCCCGCGGCCTCCAGTCGCGACAGGCGGAAGCGGTTGGCCTCGTCGGGGAATTGCTGCGCGCGTAGCCGGCCGTCGATCCCCACGTCGCGCCCCAATGACCCCAGGGCCGCCTGGACCATCTCCGGGAGAGTGAAGAACTCGTCGGAGATCTCGATCCGGGCGGCGACCCAATCCACGACCTGGCGTCCCACCGACTCGGGATCGCGAGCCGTCTCGAGGCGGTGCTTGAGCCGAGCCACGCCGTAGGAGACATGCCGCGCTTCGTCACGCCGGGAGAGCAGGACGATCCGGCGCGTGGCCTCGTCGGGGGCGAGGTCGTGCACGATCTTGAACACGTCCAGAATCTGGCCCTCGCCGAGCACGTCAACCAGCAGCGAGGCCTGCTCGTAGTCGTCGAGCAGGCACAACGAGGCCAGCGCCTCGTCGGAAGCCGGTGAGGTCGCCGTGGGACCACAGCCGTTGAGCCACAGGCGCTTGACGCACACCTCGGCGTGGCGGGCCTCGTCCATCACCTTCCCCGACAAAAACAGCCGCACCTCGAGGAACGCGGGGTGTATCCGCGGCAGCCACACCGAGGGCACCTGATGGGCGGTGAGCTCCTGCTGAAGCAGCCACGTGAACACGTCGCAGACGGCGACCTCGAGCCGGTCGGGCAGGCCCTGTGCCGCCTCCCAGGGAATGTCGAGACTGGCGTTCCACTGGCTGGCGTTGGCCTGTTCGACGAGGTGAGCCAAACGCGGGGTCCACACCTGCTCCTTGCGCGTCACCGTCCAGGGCATGGCCGGCAGCGCGGCGTCCTTCGGCACCACCTCATGGGTGCGGACCCGCAATCCGCTCGGCGAAGCCTGTTCGGGGATCGCGCCGTAGGGCGTCTCCAGCAGCGTCCCCATCGGGATCTCGGAGGCGAGCCAGCGGCGGCTCTGACGTGCACCCCGATCCCCCCGGCGCAGACTGTCGGGTGAGTCCTGGTCAGACGGCGCTGGCGTCGGCTCGTTCACCGCTGCGCCGCCTCAGTGCAGGCCGCGCACGCGTATCGATACCGGCCTGGTGTGGACGACGCAGCCGCTCGACGGCGTGCCCGAGTGCGGGAAGGCCTCGGCCAGCGCGTCGGCGATCAGGTGCGCCCGGGCCGCGTAGCCGGGCGAGTAGTAGTGGATGCCGTCGGGGATGAACCACTTGTCCTTGACCACCGAGGCCCAGTCGTAGATCCGCATGTTCGGATATTTCGAGCACGCCTGGAGCAGCGCCTGGTTCCAGTGCTCCATGTCCTGTTCGGAGTACGGACCGCTGGACAGCAGCGACTTGACGTTGACCCACATCACCGGCTGGTTGTGGGTGGCCGCCATCATCCGATCGATTCGCTGGCTCACACCGACGTTTGACCCCACGTACACGTCGGCGGTGTCGTTGGTCCCCAGCGCCAACACCCAGCAACCGTTGTAGCCGCTGTGCACCAGGCCCTGGGCCACGTCGTAGGCATTCTCGCCGCCCGGAAGGGTCTCGACGATCGAGGTCGCGCCGCTGATCTCCATGTGCTCGTGCTGGACTCCGACGCGGGCGTACTGGGCGGGTATGCGCTGGCGGGGATCGGGCAGGTATTGGCTGGAGATCAGCCCCTCCGAGGTCGAGTCGCCGATGTGGACCACGCTGCGGCACGAGGTGCGGAGTTTGCCGTTGGGCGGGTCAGTGGTGGTCGGCGAGGAGGCCGACGAGCTCGAAGCCGCTTGCCCCGGCGAGGCGTTGCCGCTGCTCGAGGGCGGCTGGCTTGATTTGGACGACCCCCCCGACTCGAGCGCGGCCAGCTGACTTTGCGTCAGCCCGCTGCTGGAGCCCCCGAACGAGGGCGGCTTGACTCCGGCCAGCGCCATCGAGACCAGGACCAGGACCAGGACCGCCGAGCCGAACGCGGCCTGCACATGACGCGGGAGCGCGCGCGGGCGCCATCGGGCCGCCCGGGCCTGCGCCCAGACCCGCTTCAAGGCTCCCTTGCGGATCGGGTCCTCGACGAAGCGCCAGGACAGAGCGGCGATGGCGAACGTCGCCGCCACCTGAAGTGTGGACCTGAGGGGGTCGGTGCCCCGGTTCAAAACCGGCGTGGTCAGCACGATGATCGGCTCGTGCCAGAGGTAAATCGCGTACGAGCGCACGCCCACCCAGCGCAGCGGACCCCACCCCATGGCCCGGCCGACGCGGCTTGCCGGATGGGCCGCGGCGGTGATCACGAGCACGGTGGCGATCGACAGCAGCACGATTCCGCCGTGGTAGAGAAAGCCCGAGTACTGGTTCGTGCGCCAGACCAGAAGCCCGATCATGACCAGGCCGATCACGCCCAGCACGTCCAGGATCGTGCGCGCCTCGAGGCTCACCCGACTGGTCAGATCGCGACTGGGCCAGATCATGGCCAGCGCCGCCCCGAACAGCAGCCCGAAGGCGCGCGTGTCCGTGCCGTCGTAGATCCGCGTGGCGTCGAAGGTCGGGTGATAGAGCAGCGCCATCTCGATCGCCGACGCGACCGCCAAGATCAGCGTCACGCCGGCCAACCGGGGCCGGATCCTGACCGGGCGGCGGCGCTCGCGCACGAGATGGACCCCGAGCAGCAGCAGCCAGGGCCACAGCAGATAGAACTGCTCCTCGACCGCCAGCGACCAGAGATGGCTGAGCGGGGAGGGAGGGCCAAACCGCGCGAAGTACGACATGTGCTGCGAGATCTGCCACCAGTTGTTGACATACAGCCCTGCCGAGATGGCCTCGCCCCGGAGCTCTGACAGGCGGGAGCGGTCCGCCAGCGCGACCCACAGGGTCACGATGATCAGCATCAAGAACAGGGCCGGGAGCAGCCGTCGAGCGCGTCGCAGCCAGAAGTTGGCCAGCCGCAGCCGCCCGTCGTCCCACTGCGTCAACAGGATGTCGGTGATCAGGTAGCCGCTCAGCGTGAAGAAGATGCCGACCCCGAGCAGCCCGCCGGTGGCCCAGCCAAAGCCCAGGTGGTAGGCGATCACCGCGAGTACGGCAATGGCCCGGAGCCCGTCGAGCCCCGGCATGTAGCGGCCCGAGCGCAGTACCGGCTCAGGCATCGAACGCCGTCCGCATCAATGACCGAAAGATCGTTAGCCCAGCCGCGATGCGACCGGCCAGGGCGGCCGTCCTCATCTGGCTGAGAGTAGACGTTGTCGCGGTTGGCCGTGTCCGCGGATTGCGCTGCGTGCGGCTTCGGTGCCCGCACCGGCGCGCCAGCCGGGGCGTGGTGAAAGTGCAAGTTCTCGCCCACGCCGCCAGCGGCCCGGCGGGGCAGCCCCGCCAGCCGTTCGCCACGTGCCTAACCGGTTTTGCGCGCCGCCAATCGGGGCAGTGCCTGGACCAGGCAGCGGTCAACAGGAGGTAGCGAAAATGCACGCGCGCGAGCGGATGATCACGGTCTGTCTAGTCGCGGGGGTGCTGGGGATCTGCGGGGGGCCCCCGGCGAGCGCAGCCGCATCATCGAGCAACGCCGGGTCGTTCGTGCTCACCGCGACCAACACCGGCTCCAGCTACGCGCCCACCTTTACCGGCAACGGGCTCCTCGGGGTCAGGGTCCCGCCGGCCGGCCAGGGCTACGCGGCCGGCACCGTCCCCGCCCAGTCAGAGCTCGCCGGCTTCTACGCCAAGCCTTCCACCGGACCGGCCTCGAACCAGGTCCAGCAGCGAGCCAACATCCCCACCTGGTCGACGCTGACCTTCTCCGACGGCGGCCAGACGTTCTCGACCTCGAGCGGCCAGACGGCCGGCTGGCGCCAGTCAATCGATCTGCACACGGGGATCGTCTCCACCCAGGCCAAGTGGACCGCTCCCGACGGGCACGTCACCGACATCAGCTACCAGCTCCTCACCGACCGCGCCCGCGAGCACGTGGGGATCGTGCGCCTGGTCCTCGTGCCCCATTGGACCGGCATGGCGACCGTGACCGACGAGATCGACGGGACCCCGGCCACGCTCACCAGCCAGGTGGCCAAGGGCTGGGACCTGAGCTCGCGTAGCGACTGGGTCACCGTGCAGACCGTGGGTACGGGCATCACGGCCACGCTGGCCAGCCAGCTGGCCACGAGCCACAACATCAACGCGCCCAGCACCGAGACCGACCAGGCCACCGACCAAAGCGTCGGTCAGCAGATCGCTTTCCCGGTGCAGGCCGGACAGCAATACACGATCACCAAGTACGTGGGCGTCGACGACTCGCAGGACACCTCGGACACGGTCGGGTCGGCCCGCGCCGAGGCCCGGGGCGCCGCCGCGGCGGGCTTTGGCAGCCTGGTGGCCGAAAACAACGCCGCCTGGGCTCAAATGTGGAAGGGCCGGATCGACGTGCTTGGCAACCGCACGGTGGCCACCGACGTCAATGCCAGCGAGTTCTATCTGTGGTCGAGCACGCGGGCCGACCAGGAGTGGAGCATCTCCCCGGCCGGCCTGTCCTCCAACGGCTATGACGGCCACATCTTCTGGGATGCCGAGACCTGGATGTACCCGTCACTGCTCGCCCAGCACCCCGATCTCGCCGCCGCCATGAACGCCTACCGCTTCAACCGCCTTCCCGAGGCCCAGCAGCACGCGATCGCCACGGGCTTTGCGGGCGCGCGCTTCCCGTGGGAGAGCGCGCTGGACGGGACCGAGCAGATCCCGCCGCCGGTCTCGGTCAACAGCGAAGGTCTGTACGAGCAGCACATCACTGCCGACATCGCGCTCGCTCAGTGGCAGTACTACCTGACGACGGGCGACAGGCAATGGCTCGCCACCCGCGGCTGGCCGGTGATCTCGGGGGCGGCGACCTTCTGGGCCTCGCATGCCGTGCGGACCGCCGATGGCAGCTATCACATCAACAACGTGACCGGGCCCGACGAGGAGAATCCCGACGTCAACGACGAGGTCTACACCAACGTGGGCGCCAGGACAACGATCGAGGATGCCATCCGGGCGGCCCACGTGCTCGGCCTGCCGGTGCCCGCTGACTGGCCGCAGATCGCCGCCGGCATCGTGGTGCCGATCAGCCCCCGCGGCATCCATCCCGAGTTCTCGGGCTACCAGGGTCAGCTCGTCAAGCAGGCCGACGTGACGCTGCTTCAGTACCCGTGGGAGTTCCCGATGCCGGCGTCGGTGGCGCAGAAGGACATCAACTACTACGTGCCCCGGACCGACCCCACGGGCCCGTCGATGAGCGACGCGGTCAACTCGATCGACACCTCCGCGCTGGGCTCCCCCGGCTGCGCGAGCTTCGTCTACACCCAGCGCAGCTATGAGCCGTTCATCCGCGACGTGTTCGATCAGTTCTCGGAGACCAAGAGCGGCGGGGCGTTCACGTTCATGACCGGAATCGGTGGCTTTTTGCAGGAGTTCCTGTACGGCTATTCGGGGCTGCGCTGGCACGCCGAGGACGTGGCCCTCGCGCCCAGCCTGACCAGCCAGCTCGGCGGCGTAGTGCTGCACAACATCTCGTGGCGCGGCCGGGTGTTCACGATCTCGATCGGCCAGAAGACCACCACGGTGACGCTCCAGAGCGGCGCGCCGCTGCCGGTCAGCACCCCGTCGGGGCGCCAGATGGTCGTCCTCGGACACCCACTCCGGATCGCCACCGCGCGTCCGGATCTGAAGCCGACCGCCGATGCCGTCCGCTGTCAGCCGGCCACCGCCTCGAGCGCGCAGCCGGGCGCGCCGGCGCTGGCCGCCGTCGACGGCAGCCCGGCGACCGACTGGCAGCCGACCTCGGTCCCGGCGACGCTCACCACCCCGACGGCGGCCGGCGAGCATCGCGTCAGCCGGGCCGTGGTCCGCTGGGGCCGCCAATGGCCACCCGCGCCGGGACCCAACATTCCGCCGCCTCCTGGACCGGTCAAGGTGCTGCGCGCCAGCAGTTACACGCTGCAGGTGTCCTCCGACGGGAGCTCGTGGCACACGGTGGCGCGCGTCACCGGCGTGCAGCATCGCCTCAAGGACGTGCTGCACTTCCCGGCGGTGCGGGCCCGGTTCATCCGGATCTCGATCACCGCGAGCACCAACAACACGCCGCCGATGCTGCAGGAGCTGCGGGTCACGCGCTGAGCGCCCCATCGACAAGCGCGGCGGTATGGTCAGGCTGTGGCCAGCCATGACAGCGACGCTCCACCCCTAGAGCCCGGAAGCTCGACCGCGGCCGTCCACGGCGGCTCCCCTGCGCCGCGTCCCTGGCCTCGGGGGCTGGTCGCGCCGGTGTTCCAGTCCTCGACCTACGAGCTCACCGAGGCCACCTACGAGGACATCAAGCGTACGGGCGGCAACCAGAGCTGGTGGTACTCGCGGCTGAGCAATCCGAACGTCGATGCGGTCGCGGCCAAGGTCGCCGCCCTGGAGGGCGCGCCAGCCGGGCAGGCGTTCGCCTCGGGAATGGCGGCGATCACCACCACGGTGCTGGCGGTGACGCCGCCCGGCGGCCGGATCGTGGCCGCCCGCGAGCTCTACGGCGAGACCTATGCGCTGTTCGCGCACACCCTGCCCGACTCGGGCCGGACCGTGAGCCTGGTCGACATCCACGACCTCGAGGGTTGGCGCCGCGAGCTGCCGGGCGCCGACGTCGCCTATCTGGAGACGCTTTCCAATCCGATGCTGCGGGTCGCGAACTTGTCGGCCATCGCCGCCCTGGCGCAGGCGGCGGGAGCGACCGCGATCGTCGACAGCACCTTTGCCTCGCCGGTCAACGTACGACCCCTCGAGCACGGTTTCGATCTCGTCCTGCACTCAGCCACCAAGTACCTCAACGGCCACTCCGACCTGACCGCCGGCGTGGTCGTCGGATCGCCGGCACAAATCGCGGAAATCAGGGCGCTGGCCAACACGCTCGGGGGCTGCCTGGCGCCCGCGGGCGCGGCGACGCTGGACCGCAGCATCAAAACACTGGTCCTGCGGATGGAGCGCCACAACGAGAACGCGCTGGCGCTGGCCCGCTGGCTCGAGACCCACCCGGAGGTCGAGGCCGTCGCCTATCCGATGCTCGAGTCCCATCCCGACGCGGAGCTTGCCGCGACGCTGCTCCGGGGTGGCTCGGGGATCGTCACCTTTCGCGTCCGCGGCGGCGATGCCCGCGCCGCGGCGGTGATGGACGAGGTGCGACTGATCCTCCAGGCGACAAGCCTGGGCGGCGTCGAATCTCTCGTCAGCGCTCCCTACAACACCTCGCACCGCCAGCTCAGCTCCGAGCAGCGCAGCGCGCTCGGCATCCTCCCGGGCACGCTCAGACTGTCGGTAGGGATCGAGGATGCCGCCGATCTGATCGATGACCTCGACCGGGCGCTGGCGCTGACCGCGGATGTCGTCGAGCGGAGCCCGGCTGGCTGAGGCTGGGCGCCCCGTGCCTGTCCGTCACCGGCTCTAGAGCATCAGGCGCAGCGGTTGCTGGAGCGCGTCGCGGATGTCTGACAGGAACAGGGCCGCGTCGGCTCCGTAGAGAATCCGGTGATCGCAGCTCAGCGTCAGCGTGATCAGCCGCTGCTCGGCGAGCTGACCGTCGATCAGCGCCGGCACGGCGCGCAGCGAACCGACTCCCAAGATCGCCGCCTGCGGCGGGTTGATCACCGGCGCGATCGCGGTCATCCCGTACATCCCGAGGTTCGAGACCGTGAACGTCGCGCCCGACAGCTCGGGCGGGGTGATGCTGCCGTCACGGACGCGCTGCGCCAGCCGTCGCGACTCGGCCGCGATCTCACGCACCGAAAGCCGGTCGGCGTCGGCGATCGTGGGCACCACCAGCGCATCGGGAGCGGCCACGGCGATGGCCACGTTGACCTTGGAGTGCAGCTCGAAGCGGCCGTCGCGGTAGGAGCCGTTGGCGCGCGGATGGGAGCGCAGGGCGAGCGCGGCTGCCTTGACGATGAAGTCGGTGATCGAGGGCAGCAGTTGGGCGTGCTCGCCGAGCTGCTTGAGCTCGTCGCGCAGCGCGATCAGGGCGTCCATGCGGGCTTCGGTCTGGACCTGGAAGTGCGGAATCGTCGCCTTGGCCTCGGACATGCGGCGCGCGACCACTTGTTGCAGGCGGGTCAGCTCGCGGGCCTCCCCCTGACCGGCGCTCTGGCCGGCCGGCGCGCGCGGCGGGGCTGCCGTCGGAGTGTCCGCGTCGGCTTTCGCGGCCACGTCCGAGCGCGTGATCCGCCCGCCCGGCCCGGTCCCTTCAAGCGCCGTGAGGTCGACGCCGCGCTCACGCGCGAGTCGGCGCGCCACCGGCGTGGCGCGCACCCGCTCCGGAGCGGCGCCGTCGCCGTCGCTCGCCGCGGGCTTGGCCGGGGGCTCTGCCACCGCGGCGGCGGGCTCGGGCGGCGCGGCGGGCTCGGGCGGGGCGGCGGGCTCGGGCGGGGCACCGGGCTCGGGCGGGGCGGCGGGCGCGGGCGGGGCGGCGGGCGCGGGCGGGGCGTCTGTGCGGGCCGACTCGCCCAGGCTGGCGATCACGGCACCCACCGGCAGCGTCTCGCCGACCGAGGCCACGATCTGAAGCACCCCTTCGGCCGGCGACTCGTAGGCCATCGTGGCCTTGTCAGTCTCGATCTCGAGCAGCTCCTCGCCGACCTGCACCCGGTCGCCGTCGGACTTCAACCAGCTGAGGATGGTCCCCTCCTGCATCGAGTCCGACAGTCTGGGCATCTTGATCTCGGTCATGGCAGCAGATCCAGCGCGGCGCCCGCGATCGTGTCAGAGTCGATCCCGAAATAGCGGTAAAGATCATCCACGTCGCCGGACTGACCGAAGTCGTCGACGCCCAGGCAGGCCACCGGCACCGAGCGGATTGCACCCAGGAAAGAGAGCGTGTGCGGGTGGCCGTCGAGCACGGTCACGATCGGCGCCGCGCGGTCGGGCGGCAGGAGCTCGTCGAGGATTTGATGAGACTCGCTCTCGCGCAGCCCCTGCCGCGCGCGCAGCGCGCGGAACACCAGGTCGGCGGAGGTCAGGCAGACCACGTCGACCGGCCGCCCCGCGGACGTAAGCTCGTCGGCCGCCGCCATCACCTCGGGCATCACCGCGCCCATCCCGATCAGGGTCACGGCCGGGCGTGACTGGCCGCGGCGCAGCAGGTAGCCCCCGGCCAGCACCTGTTCGCGTCGCCGCGCCAGCGCGTGCTCGTCGTCGGGCAAGGCCGCCAGCGGCTGATCGACGGGCCTCGTGGAGAGCCTGAAATACGAAGAGCATCCGTCGCGGCGACCGAGCCGGCCCAGCGCCGCCAGCAGGGTCCACTCCAGGTCCTGGCCAAAGGCCGGCTCCCAGGCGACGCATCGCGGCTGCTCGAGCCCGACCGACGGAGTGATGATCGACTGATGGGCACCCCCCTCGGGCGCCAGCGTGATCCCCGACGGCGTGCCCACCAGGATCGACTGCGCGCCCGCATACAAACCAAACCCCCACGGCTCCAGCGCCCGGTTGACAAACGGGTCATAGAGCGTGCCGATCGGCAACAGCGGCTCGCCGTCGCGAGCCCAGGTCAAACCCAGCTCGGCCAAAAGACCCACCAGGTTTCCCTCGGCGATCCCCAGCTCGATGTGCTGACCGTGCTCTGACTCGCGCCAGCGCACCAGTGTGTCGGTGTCGTCGGCAAACCAGTCGATCCGCTCGCCGAGATGCCAGATCCCCACATGGTTGATCCAGCCGCCGAGATTGGTCGACGAGGCCACGTCGGGACTGACCGTCACCACGCGCGCCGCCACCTCGGGCGCCTGGCGAGCCAGGTCCACGAACAGCCGCCCGAAGGCCTGCTGGGTGGAGACCCGGCCGGCGTGCTCGCGACCCACCGATGCTGGAACCGGCGGCGGCGCCACCGCCGTCATCGGTTCCCGACGCAGCCGCTGCGCGGACCGCTCGCACAGCTCGGCCTCGGGCGTGCCGTGCGCAAATCGGGCCCACGGATCACTGGGGTCGGCGCCCAGCTCGTCGGCCAGCGCCCGCCACTGCTCTGCGTCCAGGAGCGCCGAATGATTGGCGGGATGACCCTCGGTGGCCAGGCGCCAGGCCTTGATCGTAAAGGCGAAGACCACCGACGGGCGGTCGATCACGGCGTCGGCCTGCGCGAACGCGTCGAGCAGCATTCCAAGGTCATGGCCACCGAGATCGCGGACCGCGCCCATCAGCTGCTCGTCCTCGAGATCTGAGATCAAGGCCCGCAAGGCGCGCGCGTCACCGCCCTCGGGCAACCGCTCGCGCAGCTCCGCCGGCGATGAGCGCAACATCCGCTGATACTCCTCGTTGGTCATCTCGTCGATCCGCAGGCGCAGCGCGGGGCCGCCGTCGCGCTCGAACAGGTCGGTCAGCTGACGGCCGTACTTGACCGTGATCACGTGCCAGCCCGCCGCCTCGAACATCGCCGCCAATCTGCCCGCCGCGATGTCGGGGACCACGCGGTCAAGCGACTGGCGGTTGACATCCACGATCCACAAAACCTCCCCCAGATGCGCCACCACCGGATCGACCAACGCCTCCCAGCAGGCCCCTTCGTCGAGCTCGGCGTCACCGAGCAGCGCCACCTGGCGCCCACCCCGCGGCACCTCGAAATGACCCGCCACGTACCGGTGCGCAACCGCGCTCCAGACCGGCGCCGTCGCCCCGATCCCCACCGAGCCCGTCGAGAAATCCGCCGGGACCGGATCCTTGAGCCGACTCGGGTAGCTCTGCAAGCCGCCGAACTCCCGCAACGTCGTCAGATACCGCTCGTCCAACCAGCCCAGCAGATACTCGATCGCGTGCAGCACCGGGGAGGCGTGCGGCTTGACCGAAACCCGATCGGGATCGCGCAGGAAATCGAAATACAGCGCGGTCATGATCGACACCACCGACGCCGATGAAGCCTGATGGCCGCCCACCTTGACACCCGACCGCGTGGGCCGGACCTTGTTGGCATGGTGGATGATCGAGGTGGCCAGCCACAGCACGCGGGACTCGACCGCCTGCAGGACGCTCAGGTCCGCGCGTTGCGTGATCGCCATCGTCAGAGTGTGTTCGATTGGATTGGAGGCGTCCAGTGATCCGGGTGTCCGGTTGACAACCATGGAGTCTGCCCTGTTCGCGGCGCTGGAGCGCCCCCCAGACCGGGTGGCAATCTCGTTTGCGGAGCGCGCGCTGACCTACTCAGAGCTGCGCAACGCGGCTCTGCGCGTAGCCGACGCGCTTGGAGGGGCCCGGCGCGTCGCCGTGCTCGCCGAACCGGGGCCGGAGACGTGCGTGGCCGTGCTCGGAGCCCTGCTGGCCGGCGTCCCCATCGTCCCGCTCAACCCCAAATCCGGCGGCGCCGAGCTCGAGCACATCGCCACCGACGCATCGCCGGACGCCGTCCTCGTGCGTGCCGGCGCGACCCCTCCCGCCGCGCTCTCGGACCGCACCACACTACCCGTGGACCTCGACGACGAGCGGCCACCGGGCTCGCCGCCGACCACCCATCCGGCGCAGGCGCCGGCCCTGATCGTCTACACCTCGGGGACCACCGGACCGCCCAAGGGAGCGGTGCTTCCCCGGCGCGCCATAGCCTCAAACCTTGACGCGCTCGCCGACGCCTGGGCTTGGACCGAGCACGATACGGTCGCCCACGCGCTGCCACTGTTCCACGTGCACGGGCTCGTGATCGGGATTCTGGGACCGATCCGGCGCGGCGGTACGGCTGTCCACCTCGGCGGCTTTTCACCCGAGGGAGTGCAGCGAGCCTTGACTGACGGGGCCACGATGCTGTTCGGCGTCCCCACGATGTACCGGCGACTCGGCGAAGCCGCCGAGCAGTCCCCCGAACTGGCCGCGGCGCTCGGGCGAGCCCGGCTGCTGGTCTCCGGCTCGGCCGCGCTGCCCACCGCCGAGCACGAACGGCTGCGGCGGCTCACCGGCCGCGGCGTGATCGAGCGCTACGGCCTGACCGAGACGTTGATGAACACGGCGATCAGGGCCGACGGCGATCCGGCTCCGGGAACCGTGGGACCACCGCTGGCCGGGATAGAGCTGCGGCTCACCGGCGACGACGGGGAGACGATCGACGCCGCCGACGGTGAGACGATCGGCGAGATCGAGGTCCGCGGCCCCAATCTGTTCCTCGGCTACCTCAACCGCCCGGATGCGACCGAGGCGGCGATGCGCGACGGCTGGTTTGTAACCGGCGACGTGGCCACCCGCGACGAGCGCGGCTATATCCAGATCGTCGGGCGCCGCGAAACCGACCTGATCAAAAGCGGCGGCTACAAGATCGGGGCCGGCGAGATCGAGGCCGCGCTGCGCGAGCATCCGGCTGTGGCCGACGCGGCGGTCACCGGCGAGCCCGACGACGACCTCGGCGAGCGCGTGGTTGCCTGGGTGGTCCTGGGCGACGGCGCCCAGGCCCCCGACCGCGAGCTGATCGACCACGTCGCCTCCGAGCTGGCCCCGCACAAGCGTCCGCGCGTCGTACGCTTCCTCGACGACCTGCCCCGCAACGAGCTCGGCAAGGTGCAGAAGAAGCGCCTCCGCGCCCCGCCGGAGTAGTCAGACCTTGGCTTCTCAGCGCCGCGGAGTAGTCAGACCTTGGCTTCGACGAACCGCTCGCGCAGCGCGGTCTTCTTGAACTTGCCGGTGGCGGTGCGGGGGATTTCGTCGATGAACTCGAAGCGGTCGGGCAGCTGCCATTTCGCGTACTGCTGCGCCAGGTGAGCGCGGAGCTCGTCGGAAGTGGCCTCGTGGCCGTCGCGTAACACGACCACGGCCAGTGGCCGCTCGCCCCAGCGCTCGTCTGCAATTGCGATCACGGCGGCCTCGGCCACGGCCTCGTGGGCCATCAGCAGGTTCTCCAGGTCGACCGACGAGATCCACTCGCCCCCGGACTTCACGAGATCCTTGGAGCGATCACAGATGCGCAGATTCCCCTGCGGGTCGATCGTGACCACGTCGCCGGTGACAAACCAGCCGTCGTCGGTGAACTTCTCGGCCCCCTGACCACGATGATAGGCGCGCGCCACCCACGGCCCGCGCACCTCGAGCTCACCCATCGCCTGGTCGTCCCACGGCACCAGCTCGCCGTCCTCGCCGCGCGCCCGGATCTCGACAAACGGCGACGCGGTGCCCTGGCGGCCGCGGTACTCGTACCGCTCCTGCTCGGAGGCGCCGTCGAGCTCGAGCGGGAGGCGGCAGATGCTGCCCAGCGGCGAGGTCTCGGTCATCCCCCAGGCATGGACGATGGTCAGCCCGTGGCGATCGAAACCCTTGAGCAGACTCTGGGGGGCGGCCGAGCCCCCGACGACCAGCTGCCGCAGTGCGCTCAGGTCCCACCGATCCGGTTCTGCGTCGAGCGCCTGCAGCACCGCCATCCACACCGTGGGCACGCCGGCGGTTGTCGTCACCCGCTCATCGGCCAGCAGGTCGAGCACGCTGACGGCATCGAGCTTGGGACCGGGCAGCACCAGCCCGGCGCCGATCAGCGTGGCCGTGTAGACGAGTCCCCAGGCGTTGGCGTGGAACATCGGCACGACCGGCAGCACCGTGTCGCGCCTGGAGATGTTCTTGACGTCGGGCAGCGCCGCGACCAGCGAGTGCAGCACCAGCGACCGATGGGAGTAGACCACCCCCTTGGGTCGCCCGGTGGTACCCGACGTGTAGCACATGGCGGCGGCGCGGCGCTCGTCGTCCTGCGGCCAGTCCAGCGGCTCGGCGTCGGCGAGCAGCGCCTCGTAGTCGAGATAGCCGTCGGGCACCGAGCCCGAGCGCGAGACCACGATCACATGCTCGAAGTCCCGCGCCTCGTGAAAGGACTCAAAGCAGTCGAGCAGCGATTCGTCGACCACAATCGCCCGGTCCTCGGCGTCGTTGACGATGAAGCTCAGCTCGTCGCGGTGAAGACGCGGGTTGAGCGTGTGCAGCACGGCGCCCATCGAGGGCAGGGCGTAGTAGAGCTCAAGGTGCTCCAACTGGTTCCACATGACCGTAGCCACCGGGTCTCCGGGCTCTATGCCGAGGCCGGCCAGGGCGCCGGCCAGCCGGCGGGCGCGCTGCACGCAGGCGCCGATCGTGGTCCGCTGGATGGAGCCATCCGGCTGCCTTGACACGACTTCCCGCGACGCGGTGAAGCGCTCCGCCCGCCTTACCACCGCCGTCAGCGACAGCGGGTAGTCGTCCATCATCAGGCCTTCGCGCATGTCCCCTCCTCGACTCGCGTTCTCTGCAGAGCATGAGCCTAGGACGCGCCGCATGCAAGGGCGCCGGCTCGGCGCGGTGGATACGGTCAGCGGATGAACGACGTCGAGCGCACCGAGCTCTCCTGGTCGGGATGGGGGGACCCCGCCCGTGCGGCTCCCCTGGCCCCGGCGCAGCTCGAGCTGCTGCGCGACGCCCTCGGGATCGCCGCGCCGACGCCGGTCCCGGGGGCGATCTCCGACCTCAGCCTGGCCCCGATCCGACTACCTACAGCGATCAGCGGGGCGCTGGGCGCGATCGTCGGTGAGCCCAATGCCCGCTTCGATCACGAGCAGCGGGCCCGACACGCGCTGGGCAGGTCCACGCCGGATCTGCTGGCCCTGCGCGCCGACCGGGCCATTCCCGCCCCGGACCTGGTCCTGTTCCCGGGATCGCACGAGCAGATCCTGGCCATCCTCGAGCTCTGCTCGCAGCGCCATGTGGCGGTGGTCCCGTTTGGCGGCGGGACGTCGGTGGTCGGGGGATTGGCGCCCGAGGTCGACCGGTTTGCCGGCAGCCTGGCGCTCGACCTGCGGCGGCTGGATGCGCTGCGCGAGTTCGACGAACAGTCGCGGATGGCGAGCTTCGGGCCCGGTCTGCGCGGAGGCGAGGCCGAAGCCCTGCTCGGCCAACGCGGCTACACGCTCGGCCATTTCCCGCAGTCGTTTGAGTACGCGACCCTGGGGGGTTTCGCGGCGGCCCGGTCAAGCGGCCAGGCGTCCGCCGGCTACGGTCGGTTCGACGAGCTGGTGCTGGCCCTGAAGGTCGCGACGCCGGCCGGGACGCTGATCCTCGGGCGGGCGCCCAAGTCAGCGGCCGGACCGGACCTGCGCCAGCTGATCCTCGGCTCCGAGGGCGCCTTCGGTGTGCTCACCGAGCTCACGGTGAGTGTCCGGCCGGCGCCCGAACGGCGAATTTACGAAGGCTGGCTGCTGCCGGATTTCGCCGCCGGACTCGCCGCGGTTCAGCGGCTGGCCCAGGACAGTCTGACCCCGACGGTGCTGCGGCTCTCCGACGAGGCCGAGACCGCGCTCGGACGGGCCGGCGCCGAGCCAGCCGGGCCCGCCAGCGCCCACGGGTGCCTGGCCGTCGTCGGCTGGGAAGGAGCGCATGACGAGGTCCGGGCCCGGCGCGAGGCGAGCCTCCGCGTGCTCCGGGCGGCCGAGGCCACCGAGGTTGGGGGCGCCGGCGACGCCTGGTCGCGCGATCGCTACACCGGCCCCTACCTCCGGGACGCGCTGCTCGACGCCGGCGCCCTGGTCGAGACGCTCGAGACCGCCACCTTCTGGTCCTCGCTGCGGCCGCTGTACGAGGCCGTTGCCGCGGCGCTGCGCGAGTCGCTGACCGCCCAGGGCACCCCGCCGCTGATCCTGTGTCACGTATCTCACACATACCCCGCGGGCGCATCGCTGTACTTCACGATCGTGTGCGCCCAGCTGCCTGACCCGATCGCCCAGTGGCGTCGGGCCAAAGCCACAGCCGGCGACGCGATCCTGGGGGCCGGGGGCACGATCAGCCACCATCACGGAGTTGGCCGCGACCACCGTGAGGCTCTCATCCGCGAGCTCGGGGAGCTGGGGATCGGCGTTCTGAAGGCGATCAAGCGCACGCTGGATCCAGCTGGGATCCTCAACCCGGGGATACTGATCGCCGCGTAGACCGACTCCGGGACGGGAATACCGATGATCCGAAGATGATCAATCAGCAGCCGCTGGACTCGATGACCGAGACCGAGCTGGTCGAGTCGCTGGCCGAGCTGACCGTGCGCCTGGGCGCCAACCTCCAGCCGGGACAGATTCTCACGATCAGCTCCGAGCCCGGCAAGGAGCGGCTCGCGCGCGCCATTGCCGAGGCGGCCTACCGGCACGGGGCGCTGTTCGTCGATCTGAGTGTGTTCGATCCCCACCTCAAGCGCGCACGGGCGCTCCATGCCGATCCCGACACGCTCAAGTACGTGCCGCCCTGGCTGGGCGCACGCGCGCTGGCGATCGGCGAGCACCACTGCGCCCGGGTCGCGCTCACCGGACCCGTGGAGCCAAACATCATGGACGGGGTCGACCCAACCCGGCTCGGGCTCGACATGCTCCCGTTTCTGGCCGAGGGGATGCAGGTGCTCGAAGCCCGCACCACCAACTGGACCGCGGTCCCGTGCCCGACCCAGGGCTGGGCGACGCTCGTGCACCCGGACCTCGAGCCGGACGCCGCGCTGGCTCGCCTGCGGCGCGAGGTGGCTCACATCTGCCGGCTCGACGAGCCCGATCCGGTGGCGGCCTGGGAGCAGCGGCTGGCCAATCTCACGGCCACGGCGACCCGGCTGGACGAGCTGGGGCTGGACGCGCTGCGGTTCGATGGGCCGGGAACCGAGCTCACCATCGGTCTGCTGCGCGGCTCGCACTGGGCCGCGGCCCGTTTCGAGACCGTCGATGGCATCGTTCACGCGCCCAACCTGCCGACCGAGGAGGTGTTCACGACCCCCGATCCCGAGCGCGTGGACGGATTCGTGAGCGCCACCAAGCCGCTGTTCACCTCGGGGACGACGATCAGCGGGCTGCGGGTTAGATTCCAAGGCGGCCGGGCGGTCGCGATCGAGGCCGAGCGGGGAGCCGAGGCGCTCCGGGCCATGAGCGAGCGCGACGCCGGTGCCTCGAGGCTCGGGGAGGTCGCGCTGGTCGACCGCGAGGGAAGGATCGGTCCGCTTCAGACGGTCTTCTTCGACACGCTGATCGACGAGAACGCGGCCAGCCACATCGCGCTCGGGCAGGCCTACGAGATGGTCGTCGACGATCCCGAGGACCGGGCCCGCATCAACCGCAGCGAGATCCACGTCGACTTCATGATCGGCGGCGACGGAGTCGCGGTGACCGGGCTGCTCGCCGACGGACAGGAGATCCCGCTGCTGCGGGGCGGCGCGTGGCAGATCTGAGCCGCCACGCTACGCCAGCGCTGCTCAGGGGCGGCGGGGGCAGATCTGAGCCGCCACGCTACGCTAACCGCTGCTCCAGGAGAGGTGCCGGAGCGGCTGAACGGGCGCGACTGGAAATCGCGTAACGGGGGTTGACCTCGTTCGGGGGTTCGAATCCCCCCCTCTCCGTCGGTCGGTCGGGTCGGTTTTGGACAAGCCGGCCGGCGGTCAGGCCGGTCTGGGTCGGTCGGTCCTCTCGGCCGTCGAACGTCGCGGTCAGAATGCCGACGCCCCGGAAAACTGTTTGTAAAGTCTTCTTGCGTGGCTGCCGATGTTCTCGTAGACTCCACGCGCCAAGAAGGAATGGCTTGGCTGGTTGGGGACCCACTCAAGGCAAGGATCGATGCGTCAGAGACCCGCACTACGACTAGTAGAAGGCGGCCTTGCCCACGATGTTCCATGGCTGTGGTTTTGCGGCCATTGTGCGGCGCCTTCGCCTGACGGCTCAGCTCCACCGCCGAACGGTCGGGTGTGCCCATCCTGCGGCCTCGGCCTGCTCCTGGAGGCCCGCGAGGACGCCGTGCCCACCAATCGCGACGCGTTCCTGGTCGTCGACTCCTCGCTGCTCGTGCAGGCCATGTCCGCCCAGGCGGAGACGTTTTTGGGCGTCTCCGAGGAGCAGGCCATCGACAAGCCGGTCGCCGAGCTGCTGGTCCCGGCGGACGCCGAGGCCCAGGGCCGGAGTGGGTTTGGCGCCGCCATCGCCGAGGCCGCCGACGGTCAGGACCCCGAGCCCACGCGGCGCTTTGTGCGGCCGTGGAACACGTTCGGCGTCCGCATGCGGGCGCGGATCGCGACCTGCGGGCCGCCCCGGGCCGCACTGATCGTGCTCGAGAACAGCGCGCCGCCGAGATTGCGCGCCGTCGAGTCTCACTAGGCTCGGCAGCAGCCCTAGACCCGACTGTCGCCGGGCCAGAGCCGCCCCGTCACCGCGCCGGAGGCAGCCGGGAAGGCGCCGCCCCCGGTCAGCGCGCCGGAGGCAGCCGCGCCGGCGCGCCGAATGCCGCCAGCCGCTCGGGCAGCACCACCGAACCGTCGGCCTCCTGGCCGTTCTCCAGCAAGGCGATGATCGTGCGACCCACCGCCACCGCCGTGCCGTTGAGCGTGCCCACGTGGGCGAGCTTGCCGTCGGTGGCGCGATATCGGATGTCGAGCCGCCGGGCCTGGTAGTCGGTCGTGTCCGAACACGAGGTCAGCTCCCGATAACGACCCTGGCCGGGAAGCCACGCCTCAACGTCGTACTTCATCGCCGCCGAGGCGCCGAGGTCGTCGACCGCGATCGCCACCACCCGGTAGGGAATCTCCAGCTCCTGCATGATCGACTCCTCGATGGCCAGCAGATGCTCGTGCTCGGAGCTCGCCTGGTCGCCGCGGACGAAGCAGAACATCTCGACCTTGTCGAACTGGTGCACGCGGAAGATGCCGCGGGTGTCCTTGCCGGCGGCTCCCGCCTCGCGCCTGAAGCAGGTCGAGAAGCCCGCGTAGCGAAGTGGCAGCTCGTCGGCGGCCAGAATCTCCTCGCTGTGCAGCGAGGCCAGCGAGACCTCCGAGGTTCCGACCAGGTACAGGTCGTCGTCGGCCAGGCTGTAGATCTGCTGCTCGGTATCGGGCAGCATGCCGGTCCCGAACAGCGCGCGCTCGCGCACCAGCACGGGCGGAACCACGGGCTCGAACCCCTCGCCGATCAGCTTCTCCAGCGCATAGCGTACGAGCGCGAACTCGAGCAGCACCAGATCGCCGCGGAGGTAGGCAAAGCGCGAGCCGGACAGCCGGGCGGCCCGCTCCATGTCGATCATTTCGCCGGCCAGCTCGAGGTGGTCGCGCCCGGTGGCGGCCCCCTCACCCACGACCCGCAGCACCTCGTCGTGCGCCGGCGCGTCGGGCGCCGGCAGGTTGGGCAGCGCCGCCAGGGCAGCATCCCGTTGGGCGCGCAGCGAGGACTCCCGATCGCTGAGCGATCGGCCGCGCGCGGCCAGCGCCGACAGCTGGGCGCGTTGTTCCTCGCTCGGTGCGCCCTTGAGCGCCCGACTGGCCTGGTTCTGCTCGGCGCGGAGAGCTTCGAGCTCGGTGGTCGTTGCGCGCCACTGCTCGTCGAGCTCGAGCACCCGGTCGACGTCGGCCGCGGCTTGCGCTCCGCGGCGTCCGAGCGCCGTTCGCACGGCCTCGGGGTCGCGACGGATCAACCTGATGTCGAGAACGTTGCGCCTTCGCCAGCTAGGAGTGCGCGGCCTTCTTCTTCTTGCCCCCCGACCCCTTCTTGGGCTTGGCCCCCGGCGCCGTGGTGGTAGCGCTTGCGCTCGCGGCGGTAGTTGCCGTCGTCGCGGTGGTGGAGCTCGCGCTGGCGGCAGCGGTCGCGGTCGCCGAACCGGGAGGGGGCGGGAGGGTCCCGATCTGCTCCTTCTCGCAGGGAGGTACGCCGACCTGCCTCGGCGCTTGGCGCCCGGCATAGGTGGCCACGAACTTGGCCACGTCGACCGCGTCCTGACCGACGACCACGTTTTGGGGCATGTAGGCCCCCGAGAAACCGCCGTTGATGATCGCGTACATGACGCGGGTGATCGGCCGCTCGCAGCGCACGTTGAAGTCCGGCCCGCTGATGAACGTGGCCGTGCGGGGGTTGGCGGCCGAGCCGTGCGTGGCCGCGTAGGAGAGGGTGTGGCAGCCCGAACAGCGCTGGTTGAACAGCACCGCGCCCATGTGCAGCTGCGCCTGCGATTTCGGCACGCTGATGCGCTCGGTCCCGCAGGCCGCGCCGAGGGCCGCGACCGCGATCGATGCACTCGAAAGGAGAAGGACCCTTACCGACCGACTCATCCGGGCCGAGATCATAATCGGATTCTCGTGATCGGAACCCACCCTCGCCGACCGTCCCTCGCCATCCTCGCGGCCACGCTGCTCCTGTTCGCCGCATTGATGGCGGGCTGCGGGGGCACGACCCAGGACGCCCCTCACCGCACCTTCCAGCTCGCGCTGACCGAGTATCACGTGACGCCGCAGAGCGTTCGTGCGCCCTCGGGAACATTGACGATCTTCGTCCACAACTACGGCCGCCTGAGCCACAACCTCGTGATCTCACACGATGGGGCGTCCGAGGCCGCGACTCAACCCATCCCGCCCGGCCAGACGAGCGAGCTGATCGCCAACCTCGCCCCCGGCCGCTACCTGATGACGTCGACGATCCTCTCCGACCAGGCGCTCGGCGCCTACGGCACGCTGGTCATCACCTCCTGATCGCTTCGGTGAGGGCCGGCGGAGCGGGGTCAAGGTCCACTACGCAAAAGCTTGCTTGTGAGCGCCCGGTGATCAGGTCGCCCCGCCACAGGCTCACCAGTCCGCCGGCCCCCGCGCGCATAGCGTGGAAAAGCCGCATCGTCTGTTTGGATCTTCCACGTATGTCCCGCTGGCGGAGCATCTCGTGGAAGATCCAACCGTGGAGTGCAGATTCTCCACGCCGGGCGCGGGCAGTGGGCCCGCCTCTACTAGTCTGCTCCTGCAGGGGGTGGGCATTGTCGCCTGCGCGCTGGGTCTGCTCCTGCACGGCGGCGGGTTAACGGTCAGCGAGCAGGAGGAACGGGGCCAGCGAGCAGGAGGAACGGCGCCAGTGGCGAAGTCAGCCCCATCCCCGGCGCCGGCGTTTGAGACGTTCGCCTCGACTTGATACGCGTTCGTCCTCCTACGGCGGCAACCAGAGGTGCCGGCGCCGGGGTTCCATCGCCGGGCGCTGTAAAGCCAGCGATGGCGGGGGCGCTGTAAAAGCCAGCGATGGCGGGGGCGCTGTAAAAGCCAGCGATGGCGGGGGCGCTATAAAGCCAGCGATGGCGCCCGAGCCCGACCCCGAGCTGTTTCGCGAGGTCTTCGGGCGCTTCGCCACCGGCGTTGCCGTGATCACCAGCGCCAGCCCGGCCGGGTCGGGCGGAATGACCGCCAACGCCCTGTGCTCGCTATCACTGGATCCGCTGCTCGCGCTGGTCTGCTTTGAGAACAGTGCGCGCACGCTGCCGATCGTGCGCGACGCCGGCCGGTTCGCGGTCAACGTGCTGGGGGCAGACCAGGAGCGGCTGGCGGGCGTGTTCGCCTCCAAGATGCCCGAGTCCGAGAAGCTCGAGGCGGTGCAGCACCGGTTCCGCCACGACGTTCCCGTGATCGACGGGTCGCTGGCGTGGGCCATCTGCGAGCTGCGGGAGCTGATCGCCGGCGGCGACCACACGATCGCCATCGGAAGGGTGACGGCGCTGGGGCTCGGCGATGGAGAGCCGCTGCTGTGGTACTCGGGCCGCTATCACGCCTTTCCCTGCCTGCCGGCGGGGTGACAACGGCTCACGGCGCAGTGCCCGCGGCGCGGATCAGCAGCGCCAGCATCACCGCGGCGGCCAGCACCATCACGCCCAGCTCGCGCTGCAGGATCGAGACGACCACCTGCTGCTGCTCCTCGCGGGGCAGCCCACCCACCGCGGCCGAGGACTCCAAGCCGCGAGAGTCGAGCACGGTCTGCGCCGAGGCGATCCGCAGCTGCTCGCCCACGAACGAGACCGCGAGCGGCAGCAGGCCATAGATCAGGTGCAGGTTGGAGTCCTTCTTGCCCAGCAATAGGAGCACGCCTCCGAGCGCGGCTTCGATCACCACACACGCCTGTCCGGCGCGCAGCAGCTGCCAGAAGAGCCGGCTCGATTTGACCCGGTACCAGCACCACGCACCCCAGAAGGCAGCACCTCCGACGAGCACCATGCAGAGGACTCCGACTACCAGGTGGACGACCTTCACGGCTGCATCTTCGCGATCTTGCTAGTTAGCCGCATTCAGCACAAGTAACACCCTGTTACAAGGCGAACCTTTGCGGTGATATAAGACTTAGTTGTGCTTCGCAGTTATCTGCCCGCGATCGTCTTCCTGGTGCTCGGCGGTCTGGTTGGACTGCTGTTCGGCGTCATGAACCTGTTCTTCGGGCGGCGGCGCCCGGGGATCAATAAGGACACGCCCTACGAGTGCGGGCTGCCCTCCGAGGTCCAGCGAGGCTTCCGCTTCGGGATCAGCTTCTACCTGGTGGCGATGCTGTTCATCCTGTTCGACATCGAGGTCATTTTCATCTATCCGATCGCGGTACAGCTGCGGGCCTTCGGAGTCTTCGCCCTGACCGAGACGATCGTGTTCGTGGCGCTGCTGATGCTCGCCTTCGTGTACGTGTGGCGGCGAGGAGCGCTGGAGTGGAGATAAAGCGAGAGCCGCTGGACGGTGGTCAGGCGCCGTCGGACTTCCGTGCCCGCCAGCTGCTCGCCCGTGACATGCTCGACGGCGCCCTGGAGGGCGAGGCGCTTCAGCGCTATGTCGAGCAGGGGGTGCTGACCACCACCCTGGATAAAGCCGTCTCCTGGGCGCGCGGCAACTCGTTCTTTCCGTTGACCTTCGGGCTGGCCTGCTGCGCGATCGAGATGATGGCGGTCGTCGGCGCCCGCGTGGACATCGCGCGGTTCGGATTCGAGGCGCTGCGGGCCTCTCCCCGCCAGGCCGACCTGATCATCCTCTCGGGCCGGGTGTCAACCAAGATGGCTCCGGTCGTGCGCCGCCTCTATGACCAGATGCTCGATCCCAAGTGGGCGATCTCGATGGGCGCCTGCTGTTCCTCGATGGGTGTGTTCAACAACTACGCGCTTGTCCCGTCGGACAAGTTCATGCCGATCGACGTGCACGTGCCGGGCTGCCCGCCGCGACCGGAGGCCCTGGCCCACGGAATCCTGCGCCTGCGCGACAAGGTCCACGGCCACGAGCCCGCCGGCTGGCGTGAGCGCTATGCGGCAGAGGGCACCGAGGAGTTTCTCCCCAGCACGGATGCGACCAGCGCCGCGATCAACGTGTTTCCCGGGGGAGATACGGCCGGTGCCTGATGCCACCGGGCTCGAGCTGACCGCTCACGAGCTCCGCGACTCACACCAAGATTCGATCCTGGGGACCGAGTTCCACCGTGGGCGGGCGGTGCTGCTCACCCACCCCGCGCACGTGCTCGAGGTGCTCCGGACGCTGCACGCCAAGGGCTACACGTTCCTGGCCAGCCTGCACGGCTGCGACTACTACCCCGAGGAGCCCCGGCTCGGCGTGCTCTACGAGCTGCTGGACATGAAGGCCGTTGACCGGATCACGGTCAAAGCTCGCGTCCCGGTCGATGAGCCCACGATCGGCTCGGTGGTCGAGCTGTTCCCGGGGGCCGAGTACCCCGAGCGCGAGGTCTACGACATGTTCGGGGTGGTGTTCGAGGGCCATCCCGATCTGCGCCGGATCCTGATGCCCGAGGACTACGAGGGCTTCCCGCAGCGGCGCGACTTCCCGGTCGGCGGCGAGCCGGTGCTGTTCACCGCCAACGAGCAGACGTCCTACGGCAAATGGCACTGACCAGCGATTACCGCCAGCGCGAGGAGTCGATCACCCTCGCCAGCGAGCCCGCCGGCGAGGGGGAGACGCACGAGCTGCTGACGCTCAACATCGGCCCCCACCACCCCGCCACCCATGGGGTGCTGCGGCTGATCGCCACGCTCGAAGGCGAGGTGGTGCGCGACCTCAAGCCGATCATCGGCTACGTCCACACCGGGATCGAGAAGACGGCCGAGGACAAGGCCTACTGGAAGGTGATCCCGGTCGTCGAGCGGATGGACTACCTCGCCTACTACTTCAACGCGATGACCTTCTGCGGCGCCGTCGAGACGCTGCTCGACATCGAGGTGCCGCCACGCGCCCAGTATCTGCGGGTCATCCACTTAGAGCTCAATCGGCTCATGTCGCACCTGGTGTGGCTGGGCACGAGCATGCTCGACCTGGGCGCGATCTCGATGTTCTGGTACGCGTTCCGGGAGCGCGAGACGATTCTCGACCTGTTCGAGATGTCCTCGGGCCAGCGCATGCACACCCGCTACTTCCAGGTCGGCGGCGTGATCGAGGACATCCCGCGCGGCTTCGCGGCCAAGCTGCGCAAGTTCCTGGACGAGATGCCGACCCGCGCCGACCAGTACGCCGATCTGCTCGAGAAAAACCAGATCGTGCTCGAGCGCCTGCTCGGGACCTGTCCACTCGATCAAAAGACGCTGCTCGAGCTTGGCGTCACCGGGCCGCTGCTGCGCGCCGCCGGCAACCCGTGGGACCTGCGCAAGGCGGCGCCGTATTCGAGTTACGACCACTTTGACTTCAAGGTTCCGGTCGGCACCGTGGGCGACAACTACGACCGCTACCGGGTGCGCCACGCGGAGCTGTATGAGTCGGTGAAGATCATCAGCCAGGCGCTCGAGGGCCTGCCCGAAGGGCCGTTCATCACGCCCGACCGCAAGGTGTCGCTGCCGCCCCGCCACGAGCTGGCCACCAGCATGGAGGCCCTGATCCACCACTTCAAGCTGGTCACCGAAGGCTTTCGCGTCCCGCCCGGCGAGGCCTACTACCCGATCGAGGGCCCGCGGGGCGAGCTCGGCTGCTTCGTGCTCGCCGACGGCTCGGCCAAGCCCGCGCGCGTCCACATGCGCGATCCCAGCTTCGTGAACCTGCAGGCGCTCGCGCCCATGGTCCGCGACAACTACATCGCCGACCTGATCGCGACCCTGGCGATGCTCGACCCGATTCTCGGCGGGATCGACCGATGACCACCGGGCGAATTCCCGTTCCGCGGTTCGGCCACGGCTCGCGTGTGCCGGGCTGGGACGAGGCGGTCGACCTGACCAAGGACCCGGCGGAGGTCCCGGATCCGGCCACGACCCCGGTGCCACCCGAGCTGCGGCGGGAGATCGAGGCGGCGATGGCGAAATATCCGGACCGGCGATCGGCGGCCATCCCCGCCCTGCACGCCGCCCAGGCCGTATACGGCTGGTGCTCGCCCGAGGCCATCGACCAGGTGGCGACCGTCATGCAGCTGACGCCCGCCTACCTGACCTCGGTGGCGACGTTCTACGACATGTTGGAGATGCATCCGCGGCCCCCGCACAACGACGTCTATGTGTGCACCAACATCTCCTGCTCGCTGCTGGGCGCCGACGACCTGTTCGACGCCATGGTGGGGGCCGCCGCCGGAGACGAGGCGGTGCACGTGAGCTCGTTCGAGTGCCTGGGCGCGTGTGACATCGCGCCCATGGCCTCGGTGAACGGTGATTACGTCGGTCCGCTGGCGCCCCAAGACTGCGAGCAGATCGTCGCCGATCTGCGCGCCGGACGGCCGGTGATGCCCGAGAAGCAGCTTCGCTACCGTCGCTGCGTGGACCCGTCGGTGGCCGGAGGAGCCGACGAGTTCAGCGTCCCCGAGCATCCGCCCCGGGCCGACACTGCGGGGCTCACCCCGGCCGACGCAGCCGCCGACCGCCCCGGGCCGTCGGCACCGGTCGAGGAGGCCCCAGACCTGCCCCCAGAGAACGACGACGAGCACACGGACTGATGAGAAAGATCCTGCTGTTCGACAACATCGACGAACCCGGGCTCAACACGCTCGAGGTCTACGAGCGCCGCGGTGGCTATCAGGCGCTGCGCAAGGCGCTGACCATGTCCCGCGAGGACGTGCTGGCCCAGATCACCGATTCCGGGATCCGGGGTCGCGGCGGGGCCGGGTTCCAGATGGGCCGCAAGATCTCGTTTTTGCCCCACGGCGACGTCGAGAAGTACCTCGTGTGCAACGCCGACGAGTCCGAGCCGGGGACGTTCAAGGACCGCGAGCTGCTCCAGAAGAGCCCCCACATGCTGATCGAAGGGATCGTGATCGCCGCCTACGCGGGAGAGATCGGCCGCGCCTTCATCTACATCCGAGGCGAGTATCAGCTCCAGGCCGACATCCTCGAGGCCGCCATCGCCGAGGCGCAGCAGGCCGGCTATGTGGGCACGAACATCGTCGGCAGCGGAATGGACCTGCCGCTGGTGCTGCATCGCGGCGCGGGCGCCTACATCTGCGGCGAGGAGACGGGGCTGCTGGACTCGCTCGAGGGCAAGCGCGGCAACCCCCGCCTGAAGCCGCCGTTTCCGGCCATCGAGGGGCTCTACGCCGGACCGACGCTGATCAACAATGTCGAGACGCTGGCCACCGTGCCGGCGATCATCGCGATGGGAGGCGACGAGTACGCCGAGATCGGGACCGAGGGCTCCACCGGCACCAAGCTGGTCTCGATCTCGGGCGACGTCACGCGCCCGGGCAACTACGAGATCGAACTCGGGATCCCGTCGCGCGAGATCATCTATGGCCTCGCCGGCGGCCCGCCCAGCGGCCTGGACGTCAAGCTCTGGTTTCCCGGCGGCTCCAGCGCCCCGGTGCTGACCAAAGACGACCTTGATATCCCCTACGACTTCGACTCGCTGGCCAAGGCCGGCTCGATGCTCGGCTCGGGCGCGATCATCGTCGCCGACGAGTCACGCAGCGTGCTCGACGTGGCCATCAAGCTGGTCAAGTTCTACGCCCACGAGTCGTGCGGCAAGTGCGTGCCCTGCCGCGAGGGCACCAACTGGACCCACAAGATGCTGATGCGGATCCAGTCGGGCGAGGCCACCCCGATGGACCTCGATATCATGGCCTCGGTCCAGGAGCAGATCATCGGCAACTGCCTGTGCGTGCTCGGCGACGCGATGGCGATGCCGGTGGGTTCGATGATCGAGAAGTTCCGCCCCGAGCTCGAGGCCGAGATCGAGGCCGCCCGCGCCCGCGCGGATGCCGCCGCGATCGAGGACGTGGTCGCCCTGGGGGTGGCCGACGAGCACGCCGGTCCGATGCCGGTCCATTAGCTTCCCGGAGCATGCCCCGCCCAGAGCGCAAGACGATCCAGCTGACGATCGATGGCCGCGAGGTGGAGGCGATCGAGGGCTCGATGCTCGTCGACGCCGCCAAGTTCGGCGACGTCGAGATCCCCTACTTCTGCTACCAGCCCAAGCTCGGCCACCCCGTGGGCGCCTGCCGCATGTGCCTGGTCGAGATCGAGGGGATCCCCAAGCTCCAGACCTCGTGCTCGACGCCGGTCAAGGATGGGATGGTCGTACACACGCAGACCGATCGCGTACGTCACGCCCAGAACGCGATCGTCGAGTTCCTGCTGATCAACCACCCGCTCGATTGCCCGGTGTGCGACAAGGGCGGGGAATGCCCGCTGCAGGACATCACCTTCGGCTGGGGCCTGGGACGGTCGCGGATGATCGAGCCCAAGCGCCACTTCCAAAAGCCGCTCGCGCTCTCGCCACTGGTGGCCATCGATCGCGAGCGCTGCATCCTCTGCTATCGCTGCGTGCGCTTCTCGCAGGAAATCGCCGAGGACTACCAGCTGATCTTCGCCGAGCGCGGGGCGGACACGTTCGTGGCCACCTACGACGGTCACCCGTACGTGGCGCCGTTCAGCGGCAACATCGTCGAGCTGTGCCCGGTCGGTGCGCTGACCTCGCAGCCCTATCGGTTCCGGGCGCGCCCGTGGGACATCGAGGACGCCGGCGGGATCTGCACGCTGTGCCCGGCGCAGTGCAACGTCAGCTTCACCGTGCGCGACGAGCGCGTGATGCGAGTCCTGGCCCGCGACAACCCCGAGGTCGATGACGGTTGGCTGTGCGACAAGGGTCGGTTCGCCTATCAGGCCATCCACGTCGACGAGCGCATCACCCGGCCGCTCGTCCGCGACGCCGGCGAGCTGCGCGAGGTCTCGTGGGAGCGCGCGCTGGAGATGGCCGCCGGACTGGCTCGGCACCAGGGCCGCGTCGGCGCGCTCGCCGGCGGGCAGGCGACAAACGAGGAGGGCTTCCTGCTCCAGCGGCTGATGCGCGAGACGCTGGCCTCGCCCGACATCGACTCGCGCGCGGGCGCCGGAGTCGACGTCCAGCTGATGCGGGCCCTGTCGGCGCCGGCGCTGCAGGCGACCGTCGCCGATCTCGAGTTCGCCCACACCGTGCTGCTCGTCGGCTGCGAGCCGCTCGACGACGCGCCGATCCTCGATCTGCGAATCCGCAAGGGCGTGCGCCGCAACGGCGTGAAGCTCGCGATCGCCACCGCGCGTCCGAGCGCGCTGGATCGCAACGCCACTCAGATCGTCCGCTACCCGCCGGGTGGCGAGGCGCAGCTGCTGGCCCGGCTCGAGGCGGCCCTGAGCGGCGAAGCCGGCGATGATGACATAGGCGCTCTGGCGGGCCTGCTGCGTGACGGCGGTCAGGAGGTGGTGATCGTCTGGAGCGAGCGGATCGGCACCGAGGCGGCGACCGCGCTGCTGGCCCTCGCCGGGCGGCTGGGACTCGCCGACCACGACGGCGCCGGGCTGCTGGAGATTCCCTCTCAAGCCAACGGCCGCGGGCTGCGCGAGGTCGGCGTGGTCGCCGATGCCGGCCCGGGCCTGCGCTCGCTCGATCGGCCCGGACGCGACGCAACCGCCATCGCGCGCGCGGCCGCCGACGGACAGCTGAGCGCGCTGTATCTGCTCCAGACCGACCCGATTCGCGACCAGCCCGACCGCGCCCTGTGGGAGCGGGCGCTGCACGGGGCGGCGCTCGTCGTGGCCCACGCCTCGGTGCTGACCGAGGGGCTGCGCGAGCACGCGTCGGTGATCTTCCCGGCCGAGTCCCATGCCGAGAAGGAGGGCACGGTCGTCCACCCCGACGGCCGGATGCAGCGGATGCGGATCGCGATCGCCCATCCCGGCGAGGTCAGGCCCGGATGGGCGGTGCTGGCCGAGCTCGCCCGCCGCGCCGGCACCGACTTCGCCGTCAGGCGCAGCGAGGACGTGTTCGAGCAGCTCGTGGCCGCGGTCCCGTTCTACGCGGGCCTGACGCTCGACGCGCTCGGGGGCCACGGCCTGCGCTGGCCGCAGCGCCCCCAGGGCGCCGCCGTCTCGGCCGGCCCAGAGGCGCCTGGGCCCGCCCCGGCGCCCGCACCGGCGGCGTTGAGCCCGGCAAGCCACAACGGGGCGCTGCGGGTCGGGACCTACCGGCCGATCTGGGCGGCCCCGGAGTGCGAGATCTCACCGGCGCTGCACTACCTGATTCCAGCCCAGCAGGTCGAGCTCTCGCCCGAGGACGCGCGGCGGCTGGGGATCGCCGACGGTGACCGCGTCGAGGTCAGACAGAATGGTGCGCGCCTGGCGGCGACCGCCGCGATCCGCTCGGCGATGCCTGCGGGCACGGCCTTCCTCGCCACCGGGATCGCCACCGACTCGGCCAACGCACTGACCGAGCCCCTGATCGAGGTGATCAAACCGTGACTGGCGTGGCGGTTGTCGGCTTCTATGAGCCCTGGTGGGTGCAGATCCTCAAAGCGCTGGTCATCTTCGGCGTGATCTTCGCGATCCTGCCGATCCTCATCGTCTACGAGCGCAAGCTGCTGGGTCGCTTCCAGAACCGCTACGGGCCCAACCGGGTCGGGCCGTACGGATTGATGCAGCCGCTGGCCGAGATCATCAAGTTCGCCACCAAGGAGCCGTTTCGGCCTACCACCTCGATCGGGTACCTGTTCCGGATCGCGCCGATGATCGCGATCTTGACTGCGGTGGCCTCGCTGGCGCTGCTCCCGTTCGGAGACGTGCAGCACATCTTCGGCCAGCGCGTCGGGCTGTACGGGATCGACGTCTCGATCGGGATCCTGTACGTGTTCGCGTTCAGCGGCATCTCGTTCTACGGGATCATGCTCGGGGGTTGGTCCTCGGGCTCCAAGTACTCGTTTCTGGGGGCCATGCGCGGCGCCGCGCAGCTGATCTCCTACGAGGTCTCCCAGGGGCTGGCGCTCGTCGGGGTGCTGATCACCGCCGGCACCCTCTCGCTGACGGGAATCGTCCACGCCCAGCTGGGGATGTGGTACTTCATCCCCCAGTTCGTCGGCTTCCTGATCTTCATGACGGCCTCCTTCGCGGAGACCAACCGGGCCCCGTTCGACCTCGTGGAGGCCGACGCCGAGCTCGTCGGCGGCTACTTCACCGAGTACGGCGGGACCGGCTGGGTCGCCTACATGTTCGCCGAATACACCAACATGATCGTGGTCTCGGGAATCGCGGTGACGCTGTTCTTCGGGGGATGGCTGATGCCGTTCGGCATCCACCCGCCGGGGTGGGTCGACCCGATCGTGGTGCTGGTCAAGACCCTGATCGTGCTGACGTTCTTCATCTGGGTCCGGGCCACTCTGCCGCGGCTGCGCTATGACCAGCTGATGTCATTCGGCTGGAAGATCCTGCTGCCGCTGGCTACCTTGAACCTGCTGGTGACGGCGATCGTGGTCGTCGCGTGATTCAGAAGCGGCCGAGCCCGTGACCCCCCCGTACGATCCCGGCGGCGACGTCATCGAGGTCATCCGGGCCCCCGCCCCGGGTCCGGCGCGCAGCGCCTACCGCACCTTCGGCGCCACCCTGCGCGGGCTCAAGACCACCTTCGCCCGGATCGTCGAGGGACCGACGACGATCCAGTACCCCGAGGAGAAGACGCCCGTTTACCCGCGCTTCCGCGGACGCCACAAGCTGCACCGCTTCGAGGACACCGGGCTTGAGAAGTGCGTCGGCTGCTCGCTGTGCGCGGCGGCCTGTCCGGCCGACTGCATCCGCGTGGTTGCCGCCGAGAACACGCCCGAGCACCGCATCTCGGCCGGCGAGCGGTACGCCGCGGTGTATGAGATCAATCTCTCTCGCTGCATCTTCTGCGGCTACTGCGAGGTCGCGTGCCCGTTTGACGCCATCACCATGGGCCACGACTACGAGATGTCGGACTACACCCGCTCGGATCTGATCTTCACCAAGGAGATGCTGCTGGCCGAGCCGATCGAGCGCACGCCGCTGCGGCGCGAGGGCGAGTAGGGAGGCGCCCGTCAGTGTCGGCCGTGATCTTCTTCATCGCCGCGATCTTCGCTCTCACCGGGGCGATCGGGGTCGTGGTGCTGCGCAACCCGTTCTACAGCGTGCTGGCGCTGGTCATGCACCTGATCGCGCTGGCGGTGTTGTTCTTGTTGCTCGAAGCCCAGTTCGTGGCCGCCGCCCAGGTGGTGGTCTATGCCGGCGCGGTCATGGTCCTGTACGTGTTCGTAGTCGCCTACGTGGGCGGCGCCGACCAGCCCCTGGGCAGCGGCGGCGGAGCCCTGAAGGTGCTGGGGCCGATCTTCGCCCTGGCGGTGGCCATCGAGCTCTGCATCGCGATGCTGGGCTCGGCGCTGACCGGCATCTCCGGCAAGGGCGCGCACCTGCCGCCCGGGTTCGGCACGCCCCGGAACATCGGGCGCCTGTTCTTGACCTCCTACCTGCTGCCGTTCGAGATCGCCTCGCTGCTGTTGCTGGTCGCGGCGATCGGTGCGGTCGTGCTGGCCAGGCGCCGTCGCGGACTCGAGCCCACCGACGAGGAGTTCGAGCGCCGCTTCCACGCCGAGCGCCCGGTCTACACCGGCACGATGGCGGAGACGACCGGCGTCAGGCGCCGCGCCGCGGTGCAGGCCCAGGCCGAGGCGGACTCCGAGCCGGCCCCCACGATGACCAGCGGCTCGGAGGGCGGCTGGTAAATGGCCATCGGCTGGTATCTGGTCGTCTCGGCGCTGATCTTCTGTATCGGCGCCGCCGGCGTGCTCACGCGTCCCAACCCGCTGGTGATCCTGCTCTGCCTGGAGCTGATGCTCAACGCTGCCAACCTGGCCCTGATCGCCTTCGCGCGCATGTGGGGCAGCGCCGCCGGCCAGGTGTTCGCGCTGATCGTGCTGGTCGTCGCGGCCTGCGAGGTCACGGTCGGGCTGGGCCTGATCGTCGCCATCTACCGGCGCCAGATGGCGATCAACGTCGATGAGCTGAACGAGCTGCGCGGGTGACCGTGCCGTGAGTCCGACCACCTTCGGCTGGCTGGTGGTGCTGTGCCCGCTGCTCGGCTGCATCGTCACCGGCGCCGGCTTCCGCCGCGAGCGGGGGACGACCGCGGGCTGGATCGGGACGTTCGCGATCTTCCTCTCGTTCGCCTTTGCCGTCGCCGCCCTGGTCGCGCTGCTGGGTCGCGCCGAGAACGGCCGCGAGCTCACCTCCTCGCTGTGGAGCTACTCGTTCACCTTCGGGGTCGACGCCAAGCTCTCGATCCTGGTCGATCCCCTGTCGGTCCTGATGGCGCTGATCGTGTCGGGCGTGTCGGCGCTGATCCATCTCTACTCGGTCGCCTACCTGGAGTCAGATCGCGGCTACGCGCGCTTCTTCTCGTATCTGAACTTCTTCGTCTTCTCGATGCTTCTGCTGGTGCTGGCCGGCAACTTCCTGATCCTGATCGTGGGCTGGGCGTTCGTGGGCGCCGCCTCCTACATGCTGATCTCGTTCTGGTATCGCCGCACCACCGCGACCAACGCGGGCATCAAGGCGTTCGTGATCAACGTGCTCGGCGACGTAGGCCTGGTGCTGGGGACGTTCTTCATCTTCCGCCACACCGGCACGCTGGAGTTCGTCAAGGCCTTCAAAGAGGTGCCGCACGTGTTCCCGCACAACGGCACCGACCTCGTCGCCGGCTGTCTGCTGATCCTCGTGGGAGCGTTTGCCAAATCGGCCCAGGTGCCGCTTCACACCTGGCTGCCCGACGCCATGGAGGGCCCCACCCCGGTCTCGGCGCTGATCCACGCCGCGACCATGGTCACCGCCGGCGTCTATCTGATCGCGCGCATGCATTCCCTGTTCGAGCAGGCACCGACGGCCGCCGATATCGCCGCCATCGGCGGCTGCGCCACGCTTCTGATCGCCGCCTCGATCGCGATCGTGCAGACCGACCTCAAACGGGTGATCGCCTACTCGACGATGTCGCAGATCGGCTACATGATCATGGGCGCTTCGATCGGCGCCTACTCGGCGGCCATGTTTCACCTGATGACCCACGCCTTCTTCAAGGCCCTGCTGTTCATGGCCGCCGGTTCGCTGATCAGCGCCATGGCGGGCGAGCAGTCGCTGGACCGGATGAGCGGCTTCCGCGCCGCGCTCCCGTTCACCTTTGTGTGCTTCACGGTGGGCGGCCTGGCCCTTTCGGGCCTGCCGCCATTTTCCGGCTGGCTCTCAAAAGACGACATCATCGCCTACCTCGACCACCGCGGCGGCGGCCTCGAGGTGCTCGGAATCCTCGGCTACGTGGGCGCCTTCATGACCGGGATCTACACCTTCCGGATGATCTTCCGCGCCTTCTTGGGCCCTCCCTGCGAGGAGGCGCGAGAGCTCGAACACGGCCACCTGGCCCATGCCGAGGCACCGTTCAACCCCCAGACCGGCGAGGTCGAGGACACCGACGTGGGCTTCCCGGGACCCGAGCACCACATCGCCGAGCGAGACCTGTCGATGAAGGTTCCGATGACGGTGCTGTCGATATTGGCGGTGATCGGCGGCATAGCCCAGATCCCCGGCGTCGACGCTTCGCTGACGCGCTTCTTGTCGCCGACGTTTGCCGACTCGCACCTGGTCCGCCTCGATCCCTCCACCGCGCAGTCGTGGATCGGGCTGGTCGTCGGCGCCCTGGTCGCGGTTGGCGGGATCGGCACCGCCTACGTCGTCTGGGTGTCGCGCAAGGGGCTCGCCCCGCGGCTGCAGGCGCGCTTTGCCGCGATCCACACCTTCCTCCTCAACAAGTGGTACTTCGATGAGCTGATCGACGTGGCCGTGGTCCGCCCGGCGCAGTATCTGGGTCGGTTCGCCGACTCCGTGCTCGAGCGTCGGGTGATCGCCGGCGGGGTGACCGGCGGCACCGTGGGGCTCGTGCGCGCCTGCTCGGCCACGGTGCGCCGCGCCCAGACCGGCTTCGTTCGCTACTACGCGGCCGCGGTCCTGATCGGGATCTCCGGACTCGCCCTCTACTTCCTGATCTCGGCCTCATGACTCTGTCGATCCTGATCTGGCTCCCGCTCGCGGTCTCGCTGCTGGCCTCGCTGTTCCCGGTCAAGTTCGTGCCTCGGATCTCGCTGCTGGGCAGCCTGGTCACGCTGGCCATCGCGATCTCGTTCATGGCGCGCTTCAAGTTGGGCGTCGGCCGGCTCCAGTTCGTGACCGACAAAGTGTGGATCTCGGCGCTCGGGATCCACTACAAGCTCGGGCTCGACGGGCTCAACGTCACGCTCGTGCTGATGGCCACGGTGATGTTCAGCGCCGCGCTGGCCTGGGCGTCGGTGCGCGAGTGGGAGCGTACGCGCGGGTTCTACTTCTGGTTCGGGCTGGCCGAGAGCGCCGTCCTGGGTGCCTTCTGTGCCCAGGACCTGGCCCTGTTCGTGGCCTTCTTCGATCTGATGCTGATCCCGTTCTACTTCCTGACCGGGATCTGGGGGACGGGCGAGCGGGTGCGAGCCACGACCAAGCTCGTCGTCTACACGCTGGTGGGTTCGTTTCTGATGCTGGTGGCGGCGGTCGCGACCGGGGTCGTGGCCTCCAGCGAGCACAACACGCCGCTGACCTTCGTGATCAGCTCGCTGCGGGCGCTGCCCTTGTCGCACACCTCGCAGGACTGGATCTTCCTCGGGTTTGCCGCCGCCTTTGTGGTCAAGATGCCGCTTGTCCCCTTCCACGGCTGGCTCCCCGACGGCTACAAGTCGATGCCGATCCCGGTCGTGGCCGTGTTCTCGGCCGTGCTCTCCAAGGTCGCCGCCTACGGCTTTCTGCGGATCGTGCTGCCGCTGTTTCCCTACGCCTCGGCTCACTTTCAGACGCTGATGCTGCTGATCGCGCTGGTCTCGATCCTGTGGGCGACGCTGGTCGCCTTCACGACCCCCGATGCGCGGCTGGTCGTCGCCTACTCGAGCATCGCCCAGCTTGGTTTCATCACTCTGGGGATCTTCTCGCTCAGGCCCACGGGCGCACAGGGCGCGCTGCTGCAGATGGTCAACCACGCCTTCGTGACCGCGCCGCTGTTCTTCATCGTCGCGGCGCTGGCCGCGCGCGCCGGTTCGGAGAAGCTCACCGACATGGGCGGGATCGCGTTTCGGGCCCCGGTGATGGCGTCGCTGTTCTTGATCATCACCCTGGCCACGCTGGCCATGCCGGGCTCGGCCAACTTCGCCGGAGAATTCCTGATCCTGCTGGGCACGTTCCAGTCCAAGCTCGCGGTCGCTCTGATTGCCTCGGTGGGGGTTGTGGGCGCGGCCGTCTACGCGCTGCGCCTGTACATCCGCTCGATGCACAACCGGGTCGCGCCCACCGTCACCTCGCGCGAGCTCCGGCTCACCGAGGCGATCCCGATCGTCCCCGTGGTCGCGCTAATCCTGGTGTTCGCGTTCTATCCGCAGTTCGGATTGCGGCGCTCCGCGCAGACGGTCAAGAGCACGGTCACGCCCGCTGAGATCGTGCAGCACACGTTCACCGCACAGCGGGTGACACCATGAGCTTTGCTCGCCGCATCCAGCCGCACACGTTCACGTCACAGCGGGTGACGCGGTGAACGTGGTCGCCCACATCCACCTGCTGGTGATCTCCCACCACCTGAAGGGACCGCCGATCGACTGGGCCTCGTTCTCACCGATCGTCGCCCTCGCCGCCGGGGCGCTGGCGGTGCTGCTGTTCGGCCTGCTGCCGGGCCGGTTCGCGCGCGAGCGCGGGGTGCCGGCGCTCACGGTGGTGGCACTGGGGGTCACGATCGGAGTCGAGATCTGGCGCCTGAACCACGCGGCGTCGATCATCCATGGCGCCCTGCGGATCGACGGGTTGGCGATCGTTCTCGATCTGATCTTCGCGGTGGCCGCGCTCGCGTGCGTGGTGATGTCGCTGCCCACGCGGGCCCCGTCCAGCGCCGGACAGGGCGAGTACCACTCGCTGCTGCTGTTCAGTGTGCTCGGGATGGGGGTGCTGGTCTCAGCCCAGGATCTGGTCACGCTGTTCATCGGCTTTGAGCTGCTCTCGATCCCCCTCTACATCCTGTGCGCATCCGAGTTCCGGCGCGAGGGCTCGCTGGAATCGGGGCTCAAGTACCTGGTGATCGGATCTGTCGGTTCGGCGACGCTCGCCTATGGGCTGGCCCTGATCTACGGATCCACGGGCCAGACCGGCTTCTCGGGGATCGCCGGCGCGATCGTCCACGGCCACGTCGCCGGTGGCCTGCTCGGCGACCCGATGATGCTCACCGGGCTGGCCCTGGTGATTGTCGGTTTTGCCTTCAAGGCGTCGATGGCGCCCTTCCATCAGTGGACGCCCGACGTCTACGAGGGCGCGCCGACGCCGATCACCGCCTTCATGGCCACCGCCACCAAGGCGGCGGCGCTCGGGGTGATCATCCGCTTCTTCGACGTCGCCGTGATCTCGGCCCACGGCACCTGGGCGCCGGCCTTGGCGACCATCGCGGCGATCACGATCGTGGTCGGCAACGTCGGTGCGCTGGGACAGTCCTCGCTCAAGCGGATGCTCGGCTATTCGGGCGTGGCCCAGGCCGGATACATGCTGGCGGGCGTCGTCGTGGCCACCCGGCTCGGCGTCGAGGCGACGGTGCTCTACCTGATCGTCTACCTGTTCATGAACATCGCCGCGTTCGCGGTCATCGTCGCCCAGCAGCGCGAGCGCGACGACGGGGACAGCATGCTGGGGATCTCGGGCCTGGGCGCGCGTAACCAGTGGTTGGCGTGGCCGATGACGATCGCCATGCTGTCGCTGGCCGGGATCCCGGGCACGGTCGGCTTCATCGGCAAGTTCCAGCTCATCCACGCGCTCGTCAACGGTCACTACACCTGGCTGGCCATCGTGCTGGTGATCGGGTCGATGGTCTCGCTGGGTTACTACCTGCGGGTGGTGGCCGCGGTGTGGATGAGCCGGCCGGCGCCGATGCCGATCCCGGCCACCGAGGGTGGCCCGGGCCCGGGCGGGCTGGCCCCGATCGCGGGCGGCTCCCCCGAGGCCGACGGGCTCGGGTCAGCCACCGACGGCGGGCTCGGGTCAGCCACCGACGGCGGGCCCGGATCCGCCGGCGCCCCGCCCAGCCCGTTTGCGCCGGCGACGCTGGTGGCGCTCGTGTTCGGCGCCGCCAGCGTGTTCTTCGGCATCTTCCCGTCGCCGCTGTTCCAGTTCGCCGCGCACGCCGGACGGGCCCTGATCAGCCTTTTCTGACCGGCCTGTGGAACCGTTCCCTCCACTATGGAGGGTTTGGTTCCTACACCCCGGTTTGCGACCGGCATTCGCGGGGAAGCAGCACAACGATGGACGACAAGCCCAGACACGACGACCCCCCGGCCTCGGTGTCGGACCAGAACCGCGAGGAGGCCGAGCCCGGCCACGGCGGCGGCGAACAGCGGCCCGAGACTCCGGATGCTGAGCGTGAGCGCAGCGGCGACACGGGCTCCGGAGGAGAATCCGGAGAGGGTTCCCAGTCGACCGGCAATCCGCGCAGCGCGGGCTGACCCGCGCCGACGGGCCGCTCAAGCTCAACTCAGGCGGCCGCGGGCACCAGGGTCGGCTCGGCGGCCTCGCGCGTGCGCGAGAACCGCAGCACGCCGTCATCGAGCTCGCCCAGCCGCAGCGCCATAACGTCGAGCGCATAGTTCTGATACATGCGCCAGGGTCGCTTTGACCCCTGACGGGGGAAACGCTCCACCGATCGCAGCACGTAGCCCGAGGTCAGGTTGAGCAGCGGCTCGGAGGTGGTCGAGGGATCGTCCTGCACCGCCACCACCTGGCGGTAGCCGTGCGCGTCCATGTGGCGCAGCAGCCGGCACACGTACTCACAGGTGAGATCGCACTTCAGTGTCCAGGAGGCGTTCGTGTAGCCGATCGCCATGGCCGCGTTGGGGACGCCGCTCAGCATCGTCCCCTTGTAGACGGTCTGGCGCGACACGTCCAGCGCCTCGCCGTCGACCGCGATCTCGATTCCGCCCAGCGCGACCAGGTTCAGCCCGGTGGCGGTCACGATCAGGTCGGCCTCGAGCTCGGCTCCGCTCTCGAGCTCGATCCCCTGCTCGGTCAGCGTCTTGATCCGATCCGTCACCACTGATGCGGTGCCGGCGCTGAGGGCCCGGAACAGGTCGCCATCGGGACATACGCACAGGCGCTGGTCCCACGGGTTGTAGGTGGGCTTGAAGTGCTTGTCGATTTCGAAGCCGGCGGGCAGCTGGCGCTCGAGGCCCTTGCGGATCAGCGACTTGACCAGCTCCGGCCGGCGGCGGCTGAGCTGGTAGGTGAGCGTCATCAGCGTCACGTTCTTGAAGCGCACCGCCTGGTAGGCGGCCATCGGCGGCAGGACACGGCGCAAGGCGATCGCCAGCGAGTCCTGCGCGGGCAGCGCTATCACATAGCTCGGGGAGCGCTGAAGCATGGTCACGTGCGCCGCCGTATCGGCCATCGCCGGCACGATCGTCACGGCGGTGGCGCCGCTGCCGATCACCACCACCCGCTTGCCGGCGTAATCGAGATCCTCGGGCCATCTCTGCGGGTGGATGATCGCTCCCTGGAATCGCTCGGCGCCCGGAAGCGGCGGCGCGTAGGCCTGGTCGTAGCGGTAGTAGCCGCTGCACGAGAGCAGAAAGCCGGCCTCGAGCTCGACGGTCTCGCCGGTGTCGCTGCGCTGGGCGACCACGTTCCAGCACATGTCGGCGCTTGACCACTCGGCGCTGATGACCCGGTGGCCGAAGCGCACGTGTTCGGTGACGCCGTACTCGTCCGCGGTCTCTTTGATGTAGCTCAAAATCGACGGCCCATCGGCGATCGCCTTGGCCGCCTTCCAGGGCCTGAACGAGTACCCCAGCGTGTGCATGTCGGAGTCCGAGCGGATCCCGGGATAGCGGAACAGGTCCCAGGTCCCCCCGATCGAATCGCGCGCTTCCAGGATCGCGAACGTCTTGCCCGGACAGCGTCGCTTGAGGTGGCAGGCGGCGCCGATCCCGGAAAGGCCCGCGCCCACGATCAGCACGTCGACGTATTGGGGAGTTGTGGTACGCATGCGTATCACGCGGCATCATAGCCGGGGGCCGTGCCCTCCGCGGCGCGCAGCCAGAACAGCCGCGGGCGCCGCTACGATCGACCGCCCGTGCAGTACCCGGTCGAGAGCTTCACGCCAGACGAGCAAGCGCTGCTGAGCGCTTACTGCACGAACCTCGACCGGCCCGTGTTCGCGCTGACCAACCTGCCCGAGACGCTCAAGGGCGCGTTGTTCGCGCGCTACTCCCGTTATCCGGGCACCCTGCGGCGGCTCCTGCTCGACGAGTTCGCCGGTGACCTCCCGCCGGCGCCGGCGCGGGGCGAGTCGGTAGAGGGCACCCGAGCGACCGAGCTCTACGAGCGGATCTTCCTCGGCTACGGTGACGACTCCGTGGCCCAGCTGGGAGGCGCGCACCTCGCCTGCGAATGGGTTTCCAACGTCCTGACCAAGGTGCTCCAGCGCCCGCGACTGGCCGCCTATCTCGAGCAGTCGACCCGCTACATCGCCTACGACGCCCCGATGCCGGTCCCGCCCGGCGGTTACCGGTACTACCGCGACGCCGAGCTCGGCCCCGCCTACGCGACCGCCATGGACCAGCTGTTTGCCACGTACGCGGCCGCGCTTCCGCGGGTCATGGCGTGGGCGCAGGCGGAGTATCCGCGGGCACCCGAGGAGCCAGAGGTGGCCCACGCGCGCGCGGTCAAGGCCAAGGCACTCGACCTCCTGCGGGGGCTGCTGCCCGCGAGCTCGCTCTCCCACATGGGGATCTACGCCAGCGGCCAGACCTACGAGCAGCTGATCCTGCACCTGCTCTCAAACCCGCTGCCGGAGGCGCGGGCCTACGGGACGATGATCCTCGAGGAAATCCAGGCGGTGATCCCGAGCTTCGTCGCTCGCGTGCCGCGGGCCGACCGGGGCGGCGCGTGGATCGACTACCTGGAGCGCCGCGCACACGCGGCCACACGCTGGGCCAGGCGGCTCGGCCTGGGCGAGGCCCGCAGCCACGACGGCGAGCGGGGTCCCTCGGTCAGGCTGATCGACGCCCAGGGTGACGAGGAGGATCTGCTGACCGCGCTGCTGTTCGAATCGGCGTCGGCGTCCGAGCGCAGCATCCGGGACACCGTCCGGACCCTGGACGAGGCCGAGCGGGCGCGGCTGCTGACCGAGCTCGTCGGCGAGCGTTCCAACCGCCGCCACCGCCCCGGGCGCGGCTTTGAGGCCCTGCGCTACCGCTTTGAGATCGTCGCCGACTACGGCGCGTTCAGGGACCTGCAGCGCCACCGGATGCTGACCGTCCAGTGGCAGACGCTCGGGCCCGACCTGGGCGCCGACGTGCCCGAGCAGATCGACCTCGCCGGCCTCGGCGACCAGTACCGCCGCGCGCTCGAGACCTCGCGCATCGAGCACGAGCGGCTCGTGCATGAGGGGCTGGCCAGCGCGGCCCCCTACGCGCTGTGCCTGGGCTTCCGCGTGCGGTTCATCCTCGACCTCAACGCCCGGGAGGCCATGCAGCTGATCGAGTTGCGCTCCGGGCGCGAGGGTCACCCCAGCTACCGCGCCGTGGCCCACGAGATGCACGCTCAGATCGCCGCCGTGCACCCGGCGGTGGCCGGCGCGATCAGCCACGTCGACACCGAAACCGAGCCGCGGCTGGAACGGATCCTCTCAGAGATGCGCTCCCAGGCGCGCGCCGCCGCCGGCCGTTAGCCCCTGGGCTGGAGCCCACGACGCCACACCGGCCACCCCCGGCCCGCTGGGGCGCGGGCCGGGGAACCGATCCGGCGGTTGCGGACTAGTTCATCCGCAGCTGCACGACCCTGGTCGCGGGAGCCCTGTGGGGCCGAGCCAGCACCAGCGTGATCGTCCACTTGCCGCGGGTGATCCGGCGCCGCTCACGCATCGTGATCGTGGCGTGACCGTGGTTGACTCGGCCGTGGCCAAGGGCAGCTATGACCCGTCCGCGGCTGATCCTCATCCGCAGCGTGCCCTTCGTCTGCTTGGCCTTGCGGAAGGTCACCTTGCACTTGATCGTGTGGTGCTTGAGCGTGCAGGTCACCTTCGGCGTGGGGCCCGCTGGGCCGCGTGGCCCACGCGCCCCCCTCGGGCCGCTAGGACCCTGTGGGCCCTGCGGGCCCTGGAGCGCAGGCTGCTCGATGAACCGCGTGCTCACGGTCCGCGTGTCGCCGTTGGCGTCGGTCAGGGTCCAGGTCGCCTTGTAGCTGCCCGGGGCCAGCGCGGGCACGGCGACACCGTCGGCCGTATCCACGTTGGGCGCCGTGAAGACCGGCGCACCACCGCTGGCGTGGGCGATGCTGAGGGCGACCTTGGATGTGGTGTCGGTCGGGATGACCGTGTTGTTCGAACCCGGCAGCCCGGTCTCAGCCAGCGCGGTGAACGCGCCGTACACGGTCTCGCCCTGCAGCGGCGAGGTGTCCTGGACGTCGGGCACCTCGGTCTGCGTCTGGCCGCCGCTCTGGTCATCGGTCTGAGCGATGTCCGAGGTCGACAGGCCCGAGGCGTTCCCGCTCAGCGGGCAGATCTCGCCTGTCAGGGCCGAGCCGCCGGCGATCGCGCTGGGGTCTCCGGCTGACTGGTTGGTCGGTGGTGCCGAGAGCGGCGGACCGTAGTAGTCGCCGGCCTGGCAGGTGCCGCCGGCGAGCTGCGTCTGCTCGCCGGTGATGTCGACGCGGAGGTGCGCCACATGGAGGGTGGTCAGGATCCTGGCGCCGTTGGACAGCGACACCGTGTCGCCGCCGTGGGTCGCCAGTGACACCGTCACCGTCCCGCTGCCATCGGCGGTGCCCGACGCGGTCGCGGCGCCGTCGGTGGCCGTATACCCGTCGCCCGGGACCAACCCCGTGCAGGTCACCGTCTGGGCCTCCAGATCGGCCGTGCACGTCGGAAAGCCGGTCGGGACGAACCCCAACGGGTTGACGGGCAGCGTGGAGACCGAATCCGCCTCGCCCACGGGCACAGTGAGGTCCACGAGGGCACCGTCGGGGTTCGCCACTCCACCGAGCTGCGCGACGTCCGGGCCCTGGAAGGCGCGGTTGTCGTTAGAGCCGGCCGTGATCACGTCGCCCGGTCCCACCGGCGCCGTCAGCGGAACGTCGGCCAGCTCGGTCTGCGTGCCGCACAGATCGGTAAGTGACGTCTCGCCGTTGGGCCCGAGAATCGGGCTGCCATTCAGCGTCGCTGCCAGGACTCCGGTCTGGAAGCAGGGCCCCATCGAGAATGACGGGCCGCCCGTGGCGGGGTCATCGTTGGTCAGGATCGAGCCGTCGTCGAGCGCCGTCCATCCGGTCCAGCCCGACTCGGTGAACGGATTACCTCCGTTGCCGGTCAGGATCACCTGGTGGTTGGGGGTCGGGGCCCCGGCTCCCGAGTAGTCGACGTCGATCTCGTCGCGGTCGTCTCCGACCGGGTGACTAAGGGCCACGGACCAGCTTCCGTCGCCGGCGGTGGTCGTCGAGGCCTGTGCCACGGTCACCGGGTTACCGTCGGCGCCCGCGCGCAGCAGCGAGACCTGCACCCCGACGCCCGCCGTGTTGGACTCGATGTTGCCGCTGACCGTGCCCGAGAACTGGGTCATGGTGACCTGCGGCAGCGGCAGCGGATTGCCAGTGCTCACGGTTCCCTGTACGCACGCACTGTCGTCGTTTGACCACATGTCCTGCATCAGCCAGGCGTGGCCGTTGATCTGTTGGTTGTACTCGGAGGTGTCGGGACCGCTGTTGCCGAGGATAGTGCCGAGTTGGGGGCCGAACTCGCACTTGTCGGCGACCTCGAATCCGTTGGGGTCCATCCAGCCGACGCCCTGCGGGTCGGTCATGGCCTCGACGGTCTCGTGCCCGGCGGCGTCGGCCGTGGCCTCGGCGTCGGGGTTGCCCTGCGGGTCTTGGCCCGAGAAGATGGGACCGACCTCGATCACCGGATCGATCCCCACCGCATAGATCGTCAGGCCGTTGCTGGAGCGGTCAAACTCGGAGTGATAGGCGCCAAACGCGTTGGTGCCGCAGACGCCGGCATCGATGCACTCGTCGACTCCCGGCGGCAGGAACACGAACCACAGATTGTGCAGGCCGCGTTGGCTGGCCGGAGCGATGCTGTCGATCTCCTGCTGGACCTGCCCGTCGGTAACACAGACCGGCGCGTTGTTTGGAGACTGGCACTGGATGCTCTTATCGGGATAGGCATGGTGATCGATGGTCACGTCTGTGCCGACGTTGTAGGAGATCGAATAGGCACCCGATGTGATGCCGCCGGGGCTGGTTCCCTCGGCGAACTGCGGCAGCACGGTGAACGCGTTGCAGTTGGCCTGAGCGGCGGTCGTGCACGCGCCCGCGGCGCCCGATGTCCCGGTGCTGGCGGCGCGGACGTCGGTGAAGAACCGCTCAATCGTGCCTTCGTAGCCGGGCCGGCCAGCCGCCGGCGGACCCGGGAACGGGTTACTGCCGCCGTCCCAGAAGATCGTGTGGATGGTGACGCCTCCGGCCATTATCGAACCGCCGTGATAGGTCACCTGCGTCGGCGCGCCCGAGGCGATGTCGGGGCTGAACTCCAGACCCTGCTTGTTGAACGGCGGGACCAGGCCCAGGGCGCCCTTGACGCGTGGCCGGAACTTCGTTGCCGCCGACGCCGACGACGTGAACATCAACGCGCCCAGCAGCAGGCACGCGAGCAGCGCCATGAAGGCGCGCCGTTTAGTCATGAAACCCTCCCGAGTGATGAGACCGCAGCATCCTTCCTTCCTCTTCAGATACGAAGAAGGCGGAGGCGGGCGGCACGCTACCGCAGCACAGGGCCGGTGCGCAAATGAGAACCGTCAGGGGTCAGAACTACAACACGTACGCCCCGCTAGGCACGCGGCTGCTCGCGCTGGCGCAGCTCGATCCGCCTGATCTTCCCGGTCAGCGTCTTGGGCAGCTCAGTGACGAACTCGATCTGCCGGGGGTAGGCATAGGCCGACAGGTGGTCGCGCACGAAGGCCTTGATCTCCTCGGCCAGAGCTTCGCTGGGCTCGTGCCCGGCCGCCGGGATCACGAACGCCTTGACGATGTTCCCGCGTCGCTCGTCGGGCACCGCGATGGCGGCGGCCTCGGCGACCGCGGGATGCTCGAGGCACGCCGACTCGACCTCGAAGGGGCCGATCCGGTAGCCGGCCGAGATGATCACATCGTCGGCCCGACCCTCATACCAGTAATAGCCATCCTCGTCGGCCTGGGCCGCGTCCTTGGTGTGAAACCACTCGCCGCCGAACACCTCCTCGGTGTCCTCCGGCGGCCGGTTCCAGTAACCCAGCGGGTAATGCGGATTTGAGCGCGCCCGGAGGCAGATCTCTCCCCGCTCGCCGGATTTCACCGGTCGTTCGTCCTCGTCGAGGATCGCCACCTCCCAGCCCGGCATCGGCTTGCCCATCGAGCCTTCGCGAACCTCCATGAACGGGAAGTTGGCGCACAGGGGATAGGACTCGGTCAGTCCGTAGAAGTCGAGCACCGTGACCCCGTACTGCTCGCGAAACCAGCGGATGGCCTCGGGGTTCAGCGGCTCGCCGGCCGAGCACACGATGCGGAATTGCTGGGGATAGCGCGTGCCCGCGTCGCTGATCGACATCATCGAACGGATCGCGGTCGGGGTCCCGAACACGTTCGTCACCTGGTGCCTGGACAGAAACGCCAGTTGCTTGTGTGGATCAAATCCGCCTTCGCGCTGGTAGACGGCCTGGACGGCTCCGTAGCGCCATGGGCCGAGCAAGGGCGCGATCCCGGCCGCCCACGCCCACTCGCCCATGCCGTGAAACAGCTCCCCGTCGCGCACGTCGTGGCAGTAGACGAACTCCTCGTGGGCCAGCAGGTAGCGGTGGGCGTGCAGGATCCCCTTGGCCAGACCGGTCGTCCCCGACGAGTAGTAGAGCTGGGCCGGATCATCGGCCAACGTATCGACGGCCGTAAACGACGTCGATCCGCGGCTCAGCAGTTCGTCGTCGAGGATCAGCAGGTGCTCGACCAGCGAGCGCTCCATCCGGTCGGCGTTGGCCTGATCGGTCACCAGCACCTTGGCGCCGGAATCGGTCAGGCGGTGGCGAATCCCGTCGTCGCCGTACAGCACTGACATCGAGAGCAGGATCGCCCCTGTCTTCCAGGTCCCGCAGAACGCTGCCGCGGTCTCCGGCGTGGGCGGCAGCAGCATCGCGACCCGGTCACCCTTCTCCACCCCGTGCGCTACCAGCACGTTCGCGAACCGGTTCGAGGCGTCCTGAAGCTCCCCCCAGTTCAGCCGGCGGACGTTTCCCGCGAAGTCCTCATGGATCATCGCGGGCTTGTCGCGCGGATGGCGGTCGCACACGTCGGTGGCGATGTTGTAGCGCTCGGGAACCTCCCAACGGTGCTCCGCGCAGGCCTGCTCATATGAAGAAGCGATCGTGCTCATGAAAGGAATCATGACGTATGCAATCGAGTGCAGGATAGGCTTTGTCCTGTTTCATGAACCTCGCCCTCGCGATTCTTGTCGGGGTTTGTGTGGCCGCGGCGCTGGCGGTGGCATGGTTCGCCTTGCGGGCACCCCAGGCCAGCCGCACGCCCGAGGCGATCGGGATGCAATCGGCGCTGCACGCCGCGACCTCGACGCTGCCTCACCTGCGCCGCGGGCTTCACTCCCGCTCGGCGGCGAACGCCGTACCGCACCTGCTCGCCCTGACCGGGGCCGCGGCGGTCGCGCTCGCCGACCTGCACACGGTGCTGGCCATCGAGGGCGAGGGACGCGAACAGGTGCGTCCGGGCGATCTGTTGTCCCGGCTGCTCGAGCGCACTCCCGACGATCGCCTGCACGTCGTCCCGCGGCTGGTCTCCTCGGACCCCAGCTGCCCGCTGCGCTCCGCCGTACTCGCGCCGCTGACCGTCCAGGGCCGCCGCGCTGGAACCCTGATCGCTTTCTACCGGGCGACCGGCCGACCTCGCGGGAGCGAGCTGCGTGTGGTCCAGGAGGCCGCCAGCCTCGTGTCGGCGCAGCTGGAGCTGTCGGTCGTGCGCGAGCAGGAGGAGCGCCTGGCGCAGGCCGAGCTGCGGGCCTTGCGAGCCCAGATCTCGCCGCATTTCATCTACAACGCGCTGGCCGCCGTGGCCGGAGATATCCACACCCGCCCCGAGGAGGCCCGCGAGCTGCTGATCGATTTCGCGGAGTTCACGCGCTACCTGTTCCGCGACGGCCGCCCCTACGTGACGCTCGCCGAAGAGCTCGATCACGTCGAGCGTTACCTGCGCCTCGAGCAGGCTCGCTTCCCCAACCGGCTGCACGTGCGCTTCGACGTCCCGGCCGACACCCGGGCGGCCGTCGTACCGACGCTGTCCATCCAGCCGCTGGTCGAGAACGCGGTTCGCCATGGCGTCGAGCGGGGCGGCCACAGCGGCCGGATCGAGATCGAGGCCCACATCGCCGGGGGCGACATGGAGCTGCGCGTCTCAGATGACGGCAGCGGGATCGACCCCGAGCGCGTCCCCGCGCTGCTGGCCGGCGGCGGCGGCGGAATCGGTCTCAGCAACGTAGACGCACGCCTGCGGGCCACCTTCGGTGAGCATTACCGGCTGCGGATCGAATCGGAGCTGGGGCGCGGCACCACCGTGGTGCTCACCGTTCCCAACCTGGCCGGCGACCGAGCCGCCGCACCGCCGGCGCTCGCGGCCGGGAGCCGGTAAGTGCGCTCCGGCCGCCTTGTCGTGCTCGCCGTCGACGACGAGCGCACGCAGCTCGAGGACCTCGCGCGGCTGTTGCGCAGCTCGCCGCTCGTGGGCGAGGTGGAGTGCGCCTTCAACGGCCGCGAAGCCCTGGCCAAGCTCACCAGGCAGGGTTTTGACGCGATCTTTCTCGACGTCCGCATGCCCGACCTCGATGGCCTCGAACTCGCGCGCGTGCTGCGGCGCTTCGCCTCGCCGCCCCAGCTGGTGTTCGTGAGCGCGTATGACAGCGCCGCCGTCGACGCCTTCGAGCTGCACGCGCTCGACTACCTGCGAAAGCCGGTCGCCCGACGCCGCCTCGAGGAGGCCGTCGAGCGGGTGGCAGCCGCGATCGACGCAGCCGCCGGGCCCTCGCAGCGCAACTCCACGCGGGCCGTGCCTTCGGCCTCCGACGATGAGACGATCGCCGTGGCCAGCCTCCACGGTGGCTCGACCAGGTTGCTGTCGCGCGGCTCGATCCAGTTCGTGCAGTCCTACGGGGACTTCGTCCGCGTGGTCACCGACGACGGCCGCTATCTGCTCCGAGCGACGCTGTCGGAGATCGAACGGCGCTGGGAGCCGTTCGGGTTCGTCCGCGTCCACCGCCAGTACGTCGCCAATCTGCACAGCGCCACCGAGCTGCGCCCACTGATCGGTGGCACCGCCGAGCTCGTGTTCGCCGACGGTCAGACGATTCCGGTCTCGCGCCGGCAGACCGCCGAGCTCGGGCGCCGCCTCAGCGTCTGAGCCCGCGGCCGACCGAGCCCGGGCGCCGCCTCAGCGTCTGAGCCCGAGCCCGGCCGTGTTCGCGGATGGGTGCAGCGCTATTCCTCGGCTGACTGCTCTTCCTTGATCTTGCCTTCGAGCTGCCCCATGACGTCGGGGTCGCGCAGCGTGGTGACATCGCCGAGCGCGCGGCCCTCGGCAATGTCGCGCAGCAGGCGGCGCATGATCTTGCCCGAGCGGGTCTTGGGCAGGTCGTCGGCCCAGATGATCCTCCGCGGTCGCGCGAACTTCCCGATGCGGTCTCCTACGTGCGCGCGGATCTCCTCGAGCAACTGGTCTGACCCGTCCTGATCGCCCTGCAGGGTCACGAACGCGCAGATGGCCTGCCCGGTGTCCTCGTCGACCTGGCCGATCACCGCCGCCTCGGCCACCTGCTGATGGGAGACGATGGCCGACTCGACCTCGGCCGTCGACAGCCGGTGCCCGGAGACGTTGACCACGTCGTCGATCCGTCCGATGATCCAGAAGTAGCCGTCGTCGTCCTTGCGCGCGGCGTCGCCTACGAGGTAGGTCTCCTTGCCGAACTTCGAGAAGTACGTCTCGACGAAGCGATCGTCCTCCTTATAGAGCGTGCGCAGCATCGACGGCCAGGGGCGGGTGAGAACGAGCAGCCCCTGCCCCGAGTCAAGCGGCTTGCCCTCGCGCTCGTCGACGACGTCGGCCGCGATACCCGGGAACGGCCGCGTCGCCGAGCCGGGCTTGGTGGCCACGATCCCCGGCAGCGGCGTGATCATGATGCAGCCGGTCTCGGTCTGCCACCAGGTGTCGACGACCGGGCAGCGCTCGCCGCCGACCACCTTGTGGTACCACAGCCACGCCTTGGGGTTGATCGGCTCGCCGACGGTCCCCAGCAGTCGGAGCGAGTCGAGGTTGAACTTCTCCACGTGCTCGACGCCCCACTTCATGCACGCGCGAATCGCCGTCGGCGCGGTGTAGAACAGGCTCACCTTGTAGCGCTCGCACAGCTCCCACCAGATCCCCTTGTGCGGGTAGTCGGGGGCGCCCTCGTACATGACGCTGGTGGCCCCGTTGGTCATCGGCCCGTAGACGATGTAGGAGTGCCCGGTCACCCAGCCGACGTCCGCCGAGCACCAGTAGACGTCCTCCTCGGGCTTGAGGTCGAACACATAGCGGTGGGTGGAGGCCACCCCGGCCAGGTAGCCGCCGGTGGTGTGGACCACACCCTTGGGCTTGGCCGTCGAGCCGCTGGTGTAGAGAACGTAGAGCGGGTGCTCGGCCTCTAGCTCCTCGGCCGGGCACTCGGCGTCGGCCTGCTCCATGAGCTCGTGGAACCACAGGTCCCGGCCGTCCTTCATCTCGCACTCGGCCTCGGTGTGCTTGACCACGACGATGTTCTGCAGCGAGTCCAGGTCGGCCATCACGGCGTCCACCTGCTGCTTGATCGGTGCCGTCTTGCCCTTGCGGCGAGCCCCGTCGACCGTGATCAGCGCCTTGGCCTGCGAGACCTCCATCCGCTCTTTGACCGAGTCGGCCGAGAAGCCGCCGAAGACCACGTTGTGGGGTGCCCCGATGCGCGCGCACGCCAACATCGCCACCACCACCTCGGGGATCATCGGCAAATAGATGCCGACGATGTCGCCCTTCTCGATCCCCAGGCCCTTGAGCGCGTTGGCGAACCGCTGCACGTCGCGGTGCAGGTCGGCATATGTGAGCTCACGCTCCTCGCCCTCCTCGCCGCGCCAGTGAGAACGCGACCCGGTCACCGTTGCCGGCCTCGACATGGCGGTCCAGACAGTTGTAGGACGCGTTGAGCGTGCCGTCCGAGAACCACTTGTAGAACGGTGGATTGGAGTCGTCGAGGTCCTGGGTGGGCTCCTTGAACCAGTGCAGCTCCTTGGCCTGCTTGAGCCACCACCCCTTCCAGTCTTTGTCGGCCTCCTCGTAGATCGCCGGGTCACTCAGCAGCGCATGCTCGCGGAACGCCTCCGGGGGATCGAAGGTCTCGATGTCGAGCATCTCGTCGAGCTGCTGCTCGAGGGTCCCGCCGCCCGCCTCAGTAGATGCCGTGTCTGCCATGTAAAGCCTCTCCTTCTTGGGAACCTGGCGTATCTCGCTGATCGGCCACGGGCGCCGGCGGTTGGCCGGCGCCCGAGCTGGCCGCGAAATGTGCGGCTTTTGTGTTCTTTAGTTGTACCCCACCCAAGGGGGCAATAGGGGCTTTTTCAGCGATTCAGCGGGAACACCGGCAGCACCGTCCTGCCGAATGTCGCGTTGGTGACCACGGCGAACGAGGCATACCAGGCGACGATCGCGGTCGCGAGACCGATCCAGCCGCCGAGCTTGATCGTGCTGTTGGTGGTCGAGAGCGTGCCGGCCAGCGCCGAGTTGCCGATCCCCAGCACGATGAACGTGATCGCGAGCAGCAGGAACACGGCCGCGACGGCGCCGGTCGTCCGCAGCGACGCGACGAACATGTAGGCGGTGAAGATTCCCCACGCCCACAGGTACAGGCCAACCGCGCTGAACAGCTCGTGCTTCGGTATTGCGCCCACCGTGACGTGCAGCAGGATGTAGAACGAGATCCAGAACGTGCCAAACGAGCAGAAGGCAACGGCGCCGAACGTGTTGCCGGTCCGGAACTCCCACAGCCCGGCGGCGAACTGAGCGATGCCGCCGTAGGCCAACGCGAGCGGAGCGACGATCCCCGCGGTGGTCAGCACGCCGCCGCCGACCAGATTGGCGTTGATCATGCTGAGCACGAACGTCGTAAGCGCAAATGCCGCCAACCCGAGCGGCCCCGGGTCCGCAGGCGTCCACCCGGCTGATCTGCCGGCAGTGGGGTCCTCCGTTGCCGGTGCTACGTCTGCTTCCCGTGGCAAACGACTTGCCTCCATCTGACTCCTCCTGCTTGGGGATGTTTACGAGACGGGACGGCAGGCTTCAGCGCCGCCGCCCCGATCGCAACCACAGATCGCCGAACGGTCGTCACCTGACGCCGAACGGAGCTCAAACCGCGACAAGCGGCGACCGCTCGCCCAGGGAGCGCTAGGTCCGCCGCTTGCGTTTGCGCTTGGGCGTGCTCGCGCGAGTCCGCGCGGGAACCTGAGCCGGAGCTCCCGCCGGCTGGGGCTGAGGCTTGGGGGCCGGCTTGCGTGATGGTTTGGCCGGACCCGATTTGCCTCGCCCGCCGGTCGCCCCGGCGGCGCCCATGCGCCGCTGGCGCATCTCAGCCGACGACGGCCACGGCTCAGAACGGCCCGAGCGCCAGGCCGGGGGCAGCCCCGTGGGCCACCGTCCGGAGATCAGGTACGCGACCGCCAGCAGCCAGAAGGCCTGGACGACCGGGATCTGGGTGATCTGAAACAGCACCAGCACCCCGGCGAACACCCCCAGGTAAGCCAGGAACCGGGTCAGCAGCCCGGGGCGCAAGGCGTTCAGGGAGACGAGCGCGAACCCGACCGCCAGCAGCAGGGCCGCCCCCTGACCGAGCAACTGGAGCGCCAGCAGGCCGCCCCCGTTGGTGAGTCGATGGGCCTCGGCGTAGGTCTGGGTCCCGGTGGTGACGAACTGGTGCACCTTGATCGCGATCACGATCGCGTACGCCACGCCCGTGATCGCCGACAGGACGCCGCCGGCGATCGCGATGATCCTCACGTACGGCTTCACCGCGGAGTTGCGGGCTCGCGCGCAGACGTACAGGTAGCTCAAGGTCCAGGCGATGGCCAGCGATCCCAGCGCGTTGATGACCGCGGCGATCAGATCGAGCGGGAAGCGCTTGTTGGCGGTGATCAGGTCGATCGTCAACTCGTCGACCTTGGTGTGCGGCCCGGTGAGCTGCAGCGCGGCGGCGAGCACGATCAGGATGGCGCCGAGGACGGCCACGACCGTCTGGCGCATCCGTACGCGGGCCTCGTATTGCAGCTGCTGCTCGGGGTCCATCGGGGGCCGAATGGTAGTCGTCATCGGCGGACGGGACGTTGATCTCGCAGCGGATGGATTAAGTCTGTGCGAGCCCGCGCCCGCAGCGAGCTACCATTGAGGGCATGGAAGGAAGCGGCTTCGGCGGTTTGTTCGGCGATCCCGACGATCTGCAGCGCCGGCTGGGCGAATTCGCCGAGCAGATGCAGGGCGCGCAGAGGATCGCGTGGGCCGACAACGCAATCAAGCTTGCGGTCGACCTGACGGTCGCGGCGATGAACCGGGCAAACATCCAGGGAACCACCGAGCAGCAGGCCGAGCAGATGCGCTCGGTGATGGCGGTGATCTTCCCCGAGGCAGTGACGCTCGTGCGCGAGGCGCGCGAGGGCCTCCAGTAAACCCCGCGCCTGGGCTCCAGCGAGCAACCCGAGCACCAACCTGCGCCCCGGGGCCGGCCCCGAGCACCAGCCTGCGCCTAGGCTCCGGCCAGCGCCCCGAGCACCAGCTGATCGTGTTCGGCCGGCTTGACCTGGCGCAGGACGTCCTTGATCACCCCATCGGGCCCGATCACGAACGTGGTCCGCTCGTTGCCCATATAGGTCCGCCCGTACCTCGACTTCTCCACCCACACGCCGTACGCCTCGGCGACCTCGTGCTGCTCGTCGGCCAGTAGCGGAAAGCCCAGCCCGTACTTGCGGTCGAAATGCGACACGTTCTTGACCGGGTCGGGCGAGACGCCCAGCACCACTGCTCCGGCCTGCTCGTAGTCGGTCCGGTGATCCCGGACGCCGCACGCTTGCGCGGTGCACCCCGGCGTGTCGGCCTTGGGATAGAAGTAAAGGACCACCGTCTGGCCCCGCAGACTCGACAGCGTGACGGGATTGCCCTCCTGGTCTGAGAGCGTGAAGTCGGGCGCGAGGTCTCCGGGCTGCGGTGCCATCGGTGGCAGAACCCTACTTGAGCAGCCGCGACAGCCGCCGGTCCTTGAGGAGCTTGCCCTCGGTCTGGCAGGTCGGGCAGTAGCACATCACGTAGTCCTCATAGAACACCGCCTCCAGCGTGTCGCCGCAGCGAGGGCAGGGCTCGCCGTTGCGGCGGTGGACGGTGAGCGGCATCGGCAGCTTGTCGGGGATCGGCAGCGCCATCGTCTGCTCGTAGTGAGCGATCGCGTCCCCGAGCTTGGTGATGATCGCCTGGCGCAGACGCGATGCCTCCTCCGATGACAGCTCCGAGCCCCGCTTGAACGGCGACAGCTCCGCCGCGTGCAGGATCTCATCGACCCAGGAGCGCCCGATGCCCGCCAGCACGCGCTGGTCGCGCAGCATCCCGTGCAGGGGGCGCGGAGCGTCGAGCAGCTCGAGCAGCGGTGGCGGGTCGGGAAACGCCTCGGGCCCGAGCGTGGCCAGCGTCTCCTCGGGCTCGAGATCTCCCTGGCGCAGCAGCTTTACCCAGGCCGCCTGCTTGGTGCCAAATTCCCTCAGGCGCAGCTCGCGTCCGTCGTCGAGGCGCAAGAGCAGGCGCGAGGTCCGATCCCGCAGTGAGGCGCGCCCGTCGAACAACTGCAGCCGGCCCGCCGACATCAGGTGGATGAGCAGCGTCAGGTCATCCTCGAGCTCGATCGCGAACAGCTTCCCGCGCCGCGTCACCGACGAGATCTGTAAGCCCTCGATCGCCGACAGCGGCGGGTCATACGTCCGCAGCGCGTTTACGCCCGGCGCCAGCGCCGATTCGATCCGCCGGCCGGCGACGGCGGATCCGATCAGGCGGGCGGTGATCTCGACTTCGGGCAGCTCGGGCATCGGGCTTCGCCAATGAGGCTACTCATCGCCACTTGTTCGATCGTCTTCAGGATCGCTTTACGCTGGCGAACAATGCTGGCGGTCATGAGCGATCTACTGGCGATCCTCGGATCGACCGACAGCGACGCGGAGGTCGTGGCCGAGATCGTGGCCTACCATCCGGACCGCGTCACCGTGCTGGTGGAGGGCAGTGACGCCGCACTCGTCGCTGAGGACTCCGGCGAAGGCGAGGCGGTGCGGAGCAGGCTCGCTGAGTTGATGGCCCTGATCGAGCGACTGACCGGGGCCACCGTCGTCGGGCTCGCCGGCGACCGCTCGCAGCTGCTCGGTTGGCGCTTTGACCGTGAGGTCGCGCCGCAGTTCTCGATCGCCGCCTGAGCGCTCTGATCGCAGACAGCGGCCAGCGGTAGGCTCCGCGACCTGCCATGAAGGTCGCCGCCGCCCCCGACGACATCGTCGAGACCCACGAGCAGGGAGCCGCCAACGACCGCGAGCCGCTGCTCGTGCTCGACCCACTGCGCGAGTTTCTCGCCGCCGCCGGGCTGGAGGCACCCCCGGACCTGGCCGCGACGCCGTTCGGCGACGGCCACTCGAATGTCACCTACGCGCTGTCGACGGGAGTCGTGCTGCGGCGTCCACCCCGGGGCCCGCTGCCGCCCAGTGCGCATGACGTGCTGCGCGAGGCCCGCGTGCTGGCGGCCCTGCAGGACACCGCCGTGCGAACGCCGAAGGTGCTCGCGGTGTGCGATGACGTGGGCGTGATCGGCGCCCCCTTCTACGTGATGGAGGAAATGCAGGGCGAGGTGATCACCAGCACGATGCCACCGTCGCTCGACCACCCCGAGCAGCGGCGCCGGACGGCCGACGAGCTGGTCGCCGCGCTGGTGGAGCTGCACGAGGTCGATTGGACGGCGCTCGGGCTCGAGGGGTTCGGCAAGCCCACCGGCTACCTCGAACGTCAGCTGCGACGGTTCAACGGGATCTGGGAGTTCAACAAGACCCGTGAGATCCCCGAGTTCGAGCAAGTCTCGCAGTGGCTTGCCGCAAACCTCCCGGAGTCGCCGCCGGCCACGATCGTGCACGGCGATTACAGGCTCGGCAACACGATGTTCGCCCCCCGCGCCCCGGCCCGGCTGGTGGCGATCTTCGACTGGGAGATGGCCACGATCGGCGATCCGCTCGCCGACGTCGGCTACATGATGATGCACTGGCGGCAGGCCGATGACCCTGAGGACTCCAAATTCAACCTCCAGAGCGTGACCGTGCTGGCCGGTTTCCCGACGCGGCGAGAGCTGGTTTCGCTCTACGAGCAGCGCTCCGGACGCTCGGTCGGAGACCTCGACTGGTACGTGGCGCTGGCGCTCTGGAAAGCGGTGGCGTTCATGGAGGGCAACTACAAGCGAGCGATCTCGGGCGCGACCGACGATCCGTATCTGAAGTCGTTCGGCGACGGGGTCGTCGAGCTGGCCCAGCGATCGCTCCAGATCACGCGTGATGGCTTCTGAGCGCTCAGCGGGCTCGGCCTCGGGTGACGGTGGCGATTATCACGGCCTCCTGGTCGACTGGGGCGGCGTGATGACCTCGAACATGTTCGCCACGTTCTCGGCCTTCTGTGAGCGCGAGGGGCTCTCTCCGGACACGGTCTCGAACGGGTTCCGCGGTGATTCCGCCAGCCGGGAGCTGCTGATCGAGCTGGAGACCGGGGCCCTGCCCGAGGAGCAGTTCGAGACCCGCTACGCGGCGATCCTCGGCGTGGCCGCGCCCGGCTTGATCGACCGGATGTTCGCCGACGCGCGCCCCGACGAACCGATGCACGCCGCGGTGCGCAGGGCGCGCGCCGCCGGCGTCATGACCGGCCTGGTCTCGAACTCGTGGGGAACACGACGCTATGACCGGACGCTGCTCGCGGAGCTGTTTGACGGAGTGGTCATCTCGGGCGAGGTTGGGATCCGCAAGCCGGCGCCCGACCTCTACGCGCTGGGCGCGCAGCGGATCGGGGTTGAGCCGGGGCAGTGCGTGTTCGTCGACGACCTGCCGTTCAACCTCAAGCCGGCCGCCGAGCTGGGCATGGCCACCATCCTGCACCGCGACAGTCAGCAGACGATCGCCGAGCTCGAGCGCCTGCTGGCGGTGGACCTGCGATGAGTCGCGCCGTGATCTGGATCCTGGCCGCGGGGCTGGCAGTGCTGGCGCCCTTGGCCGTCACCGGCTGTGGGGGCAACTCGCTGAGCTCGGCCCAACTGCGAAACCAGGCGACCCATATCTGCACCGTCACCGCCCGGCTGACGAACCGGATCGCGATGCCCACCTCGCCCAAACGCGGCACCGAGTTCCTGAGCCGGGGCATCGCCGCCATCGGGCAGGAGGTCGATCAGCTGCGCGCGCTGCACGGCAACGACACCTTCGGCCACGCCGTCGACGGGACCGCCGCCGAGCTCGCCGAGCTGCGTTTCACGCTCAAGGGGCTGCGCGCCGACAATGACCCGGTGGTCACGATCAAGACCCTGGAGCAACGGCTGGCACCGCTTCAGGCCCGTACCAACGCGGCCTGGCGCTCGCTCGGGATCCCCGCCTGCGTGAACCGCTAGGCGGCGCGCAGGCTGGTCGGTGGTCAGTCGCGCTCGCCCCGGCCGTAGAACAGCTTCAAGAAGCGCCTCAGCAGCATCGTCTGGCGGCGCGTGTAGGGGAACATGAACGGCTCGCGCTTGAGCGCCCGGCGGGTCACCAGCAACGACTGGATCTTGGCGTACTTGCGGATCCCGTTCGCGCCGTGGCGGGTGCCGAGCCCCGAGGCCTTCCAGCCGCCCATGGGCAGGTTCAGGGCCGTGTAGTTGACCTGCGCGTCGTTGACGCAGACCACGCCGGCCTGGATCCGCCGGGCCAGCGCTTCGCCACGTTTGACGTCGCTGGTCCACACGCTCGCCTGTAGCCCGAAGGACGAGTCGTTGGCGAGGCGCACGCCCTCCTCGACGTCGGAGATCTTCATGATCGGCAACGTGGGCCCGAACGTCTCCTCGCGCATGCACTTCATCGAGTGGTCGACATCGACCAACACCGTGGGTTCGTAGAAGTGGCCCGGCCCCGAGCGCGGCTGGCCCCCGGTTAGAGCCTTGGCGCCCTTCTGGACCGCGTCGCGGACGTGCTCGTCGACGATCTCGAGCTGGGGCGGGAAGGTCACCGCACCGACCTCCACCGTGCCCACGCCCGTGGGCGCGCCCTGGCGCAGGCCGCGCACGTTCTCGGTCACCTTCTCGACGAACTGGTCGTAGACGGGCGCCTCCACGTAGCAGCGCTCGACCGAGATGCACACCTGGCCGGCGTTGTTCATCGAGTAGTAGGTCGCCGCGTTGGCGGCCCGATCGAGGTTGGCGTCGGAACACACGATCATCGGGTCCTTACCCCCGAGCTCGAGATAGCAGGGGATCAGGGCCTCGGCCGCCGCCTTCATGACCGCCTTACCGGTGGTGGTCGAGCCCGTGAACATCAGGCAGTCGACGTGTCCGATCAGCGCCGCGCCCGTGGAGCCATCCCCGGTGGCCACCGAGAAGACGTGTTCGGGCAAGCCGCATTCGCGCAGCATCTCGGCGATCAGCAGCGAGCTCAGCGGCGTCACCTCGCTGGGCTTGAGGATCACGCTGTTGCCCGCCATCAAGGCCGGGATGCAATCCCCGAACGAGTTCGCGATCGGAAAGTTCCACGGCCCGATCACCCCCACGAGTCCCACCGGCGCGTAGCGAATGATGAGCTTCTTGCCGGCCGCCACCGGGTTGTTCCACGAGGGAACGTGCTCGTCGGCGAGATACTTCGGCCCCTCCTTGGCCCAGAAGCCGAGCGCCGAGGCGGTGTAGGCCAGATCGGCGGCCTGCGCATCCTCATAGCTCTTGCCGGTCTCCGAGACGACCGTGTCGAGAACCCGGTCGGCATTGTCGAACATCCATCGCTGAGCTCGGCGCATGATCCGGGCGCGGCCCTCAAACCCGATCGCCTCCCACTGGGGCTGGGCTTCGCGGGCAGCGGCCGCGAGCTCCGCCACCGCCTCCGCGTCGAGCAGGGGGACAGTCTTGATCAGCTCGCCGGTGGCCGGGTTCTCGACTGCGATCGTGCCTGCCGACGCGCCGTTGCCGTCGGCGGTCTCGTGCTGCGCCGTGCTCGTCATGGTGGTCCTCCTAGGCTCTCTCGGGGGAGTCCGGAGGCTAGCGACGGGGCGCGGGCTACGCCGGGCCGAGCTCTGGGAGTTCGCAGGCTACGCCGGCGGGCGGGCTACGCCGGGTCGAGCTCGATCGACTCGATCTTCGGCGGGTCGACCGGACGGTCCTGAGCGCCCGTGGGCACCGCTTCGATCGCGTCCACGGCGTCCATCCCGGCCGTCACGTGTCCGAACACGGTGTGCTTTCCGTCCAGCCAGGGGGCGCTCTTGGTGGTGACGATGAAGAACTGGGAACCGTTTGTGTTGGGTCCCGCGTTGGCCATCGCCAGCGCCCCCCGGACGACCTTGTGCTGGTTGAACTCGTCGTCGAACTGGTAGCCGGGACCCCCGGTTCCGGTGCCTTGCGGGCAGCCGCCCTGGATCATGAATTCGGGGATCACCCGGTGGAAGATGATCCCGTCGTAGAAGCCGTCGGCGGCCAGCTTGCGGAAGTTGGCCACCGTGTTGGGAGCGTCGTCGTCGAAGAACTCGAGCGCGATCGTGCCGTGGGTGGTGTTCATGTTCGCTGTGGTCATTGGCAAGACCCTACGCCTGTGCTCCGGGCGGCGCATCGCCGCCCGGGAGCACTGGGCGCAGGTCAGCTGGCGATCTGGATCGCGTTGATAGCCGCGGTCACGCTCACCGGTGGAGGCGTACCGAGGCCCGTGGCCGAGCTCTGGCAGCTCAACGACGCCGTGCCCGAGGCCCCCGTCGCCTGGAACGGGATCGAGGCGCTGCTCGGGTTGCCCACCGTCCCGGTGGTGTCGATCGTCATCGCGCGGGTTTGGGTGTTGCTGCCCACGGTCAGCGTGCAGGTCACGGTCAGGTGACGGGAGTTGGCCCCACTGGTGACGGTCGCCGTGGGGTTGGCGAAGGCCAGATACGACGATCCGGAGGGCAGCGCCACGCTGGTCACGGTCGTGGGGGTGGCGGGAACGGTGGCCGTGTTGTTGGTGGTCCCGAACTGCGACGGGACCGCCGCGTTGCAGTCGACTTTGCCGTTCTTGTTGATCGTCCCGATCGCCGAGCCGGCCGAACAGGTCCCCGATACCCGCACCTGGAGCTGCCCGGTGTTGGCTCTGACCTTGCCGACCGAGTTGGGGCGGATCTTCTTGTAGCTGACCGCGTCGTTTTGAAGCTGCGCATTGCCAACGCTGTTTCTGGGCAGCTGCGAGGCGGCGTAGCCGACCCCACCCAGTGACAGAAACAGCGCCGTTACCGAGATCACGATCGCCGGTGAAGGCCGGCGCCTGAAGAGCGAGCGGAGTTGCATTGGGTTCACCTCCGGTGGTGGGGGCCCGCGGGGAGGGCTTTCGCCCCCTAACAGGCCGCTCACCCGGAAGTCGCGCGGTTGCGTCCTGCCTTGACGCAGACCTGACGCGAAGTTGTCAGGCCTTTGCCCGCTCCAGCGCCAGCACGTGGCCCCGAACTTCGCTGCCCCCGGTTCGCTCGATCACCCGGTCGGCTTCACTCTCGGGAACCTCAACGAACGTGAACCGCTCGAGCACGCGCACGTTGCGCACCGCCTCGCCGTCGAGGGCGGTGGCGGACGTGATCGCGTGGATGATGTCCGATGGCTCGAGCCCGGCCGCCCGGCCGCCGGAGATGATCAGCTTGCGCGACGGGCCGCCTCCGTTGGCCGACACGCGCGGCTTTGAATGGCGCCGCGGGGGCGCCACGACGGCCGTTGCGGCCACGTGCGCGTCCTTGACCCACGGCGACAGCTTGACCCCCGCGTGGCGCTCGATGGCCTGGATCTCGCCCTGCTGGCGGCGCTCGTAGAAGGTGATGGCTCGGCCGCTGCGACCTACTCTGCCGGTGCGGCCGATCCGGTGCACGTACACGTCCGGGGAGGTGGGAGCGTCGAAGTTGATCACGTGCGAGACGCCGGTGATGTCGAGGCCGCGGGCGGCCACGTCGGTGGCCACCAGGAGCGGCAGGCTCCCGCTCTTGAACGAGATCATGACCCCGTCGCGCGCGCCCTGGGTCATGTCGCCGTGCAGGGCGCGGACGTTGAGCCCGCGGTCGCGCAGCGTGCGGTAGAGCTGTTCGCAGCGGATCTTGGTGCGGACGAACACGATCGCCTGCGCGGGGCGTTCGGCCTCGATCACGTTCACGAGGGCGTCGGTCTTGTCGCGGGCGGAGACCTCGAGCGCGAACTGCTCGACGGTGTCGACAGTCAGAGTGGCGGCTGCGACCTTGATCGTGACCGGGTGATACAGGTACTGGTCGGCCAGCCGGCGGATCTCAAGCGGCATCGTGGCCGAGAACAGCGCCGTCTGCCGGCTCGACGGGGTCAGCGCGAGAATCCGCTCCACGTCTTCCAGAAAGCCGAGGTCGAGCATCTCGTCGGCCTCGTCGAGGACCACGAACCGGCACGCGTTGAGGATCAGCGAGTGGCGCGAGATCAGGTCCCTGACCCGACCGACCGTCCCCACCACGATCTGACCCCCGGCGCGCAGCTGCGCCTGCTGGCTGCGGATTGGAGCGCCGCCGAACACCGCCACCACGTCGACGCCCTTGCGCCGACCGTACGCGCGTAGCGCCTGGGTGACCTGGATGCACAGTTCGCGGGTGGGGGTCAGCACGAGCCCCTGAACGTCGTTCTCGGACGGGTCGACGTACTGGAGCATCGGCAGCCCGAAGGCCGCCGTCTTGCCCGAGCCCGTCTGCGCCTGGCCGACGACATCGAGTCCTTCGAGCAGCGGCGGCACCGCCTGCTCCTGGATCGGGGTGGGCGACTCGTAGCCGACGTCGTGGACGGTGGCCAGGAGGTCGGGGGCGAGGCCGAGATCGGCGAACGTGGTCACCGCATGGAAGATAGACGGCAGGCGGCCACCGCCGTCGCTGGGGTTGGTCTCGTCGCCGGTGCTGCGCGCCCGCGTCTGATCGTGTTGGCGCCCCGCGGGTGGCTGCCCTCATCGCGATCAGCAAATCCTCGGGTATTATTGTTAGGCACCGAATGATTCGGTCCCTCAGCAATTTCCGGCCATGAGCGCCGCCGATTCCAATCGCATCGACGCCTATGTGTGGCGTATCAGCGCCGTGGTGATCGTCGGTTCGATCATGTCGATCCTGGACACGACGATCGTCAACGTGGCGCTGGCCACGCTGTCGCGCGAGCTTCACGCCACGATCGACCAGATCCAGTGGGTGGTGACCGGCTACATGCTGTCGCTGGCCGCGGTCATCCCGATCACCGGCTGGGCGGCCCGGCGTTTCGGCGCCAAGCGGGTGTATCTGGTCTCGCTGATCCTGTTCACCGCCGGTTCCGCGCTCTGCGGCCTGGCCACTTCGACGACCGAGCTGATCCTGTTCCGCGTGCTGCAGGGAGTCGGGGGCGGGATGATCCTCCCCATTGGCCAGCTGATGATGGCGCAGGCCGCCGGCCCCAAGCGGATGGGCCGCGTGATGAGCATCGTGGCCGTGCCCGCGATGCTGGCCCCGATCCTCGGTCCGACGATCGGCGGTCTGATCGTCGACAACGCGTCCTGGCACTGGATCTTCTACGTCAACGTCCCGATCGGCGTCATCGCGGTGGTCGCCGCGCTGCGGGTGCTGCCGAAGGTGAAGCCCGGCGCGGTCGAGCGTCTGGATTTCCTGGGGCTCGCGCTGATGGCCAGCGGCCTGGTGCTGCTGACCTATGGGCTGGCCGAGATCGGCGCCAGCGGCACCGTCGACTCAGCCAAGGTGATCATTCCCTGCCTCGCGGGACTGGCGCTGGTGGCCGCGTTTGCCGTCCACGCGCTCCGGATCCCCCGGCCGCTGCTCGATCTGCGGCTCTACCGTAGGGCCACGTTCTCGTCGGCGTCGATCGCCATGTTCTGCCTCGGCGCGGCCCTGTTCGGCGGCATGATCCTGCTGCCGCTCTACTGGCAGGAGATCCGCCACGAGAGCGTCGTCGACACCGGTCTGCTGACAGCGCCCATGGGACTCGGGATGGCCCTGATGATGCCGCTGGCGGGCAAGCTCACCGACCGTCTCGGCGGCGGACCGCTGGCGCTCTTCGGCGTGGTCCTGACGACGATCGCGACGGTCCCCTTCGGGTTGATCAGCGCGCACACCTCGATTCTGTGGCTGTCGATCGTGATGTTCGTGCGCGGGATGGGGATCGGGTTCGCGTTCATGCCCGCCATGGCCGCTGCGTTCGCGGCTCTGGACCGATCCGAGCTCCCCGATGCGACTCCGCAGCTCAACGTGCTCCAGCGTGTTGGGGGCTCGATCGGCACCGCCGTGCTCGCCGTCGTGCTGCAGCTGGCCATGACCGGAGTCCACACGCTTTCGGGGGCGGCCTCGGCCTACGGCACCGCGTTCTGGGTGTCGACGGGCATGACCGCCCTGGCCATCGTCCCCTGCATCGTCCTGGTGCGCGCCGAGCGCGCCGCCAGGATGGCGAAGGGCAGCGGCGGGCCGCCCGACGAAGCGCTCGCGGAGGCGCTGGCGGCGTGACCGCCACGCCCGCCACCCCTTGCCCGGCCGAGCCGGCGCAGACCAGCGCACGCCTCACCGACGGCGATCCCCTGACCGAAGTGGGAGAGGCGTTCAAGGCGGCGATGGGGGCCGTGCGCCGTCTGCGCGGCCGCGAGACCCGCCACGCCGACAAGCTCAGTTACGCGCAATACAGCCTCCTGTTCGGGCTCGCCGCCAAGCCTCAGCTGCCCGCCAATCAGCTCGCGGCGGTCGCCGACCTCGCTCCGGCGACGGTGACCGAGATGCTCGACCACCTCGAGTCCGACGGGCTCGTCGAGCGCGCGCGCTCCGAGCAGGACAAGCGGGTCGTGTTCGTGTCCCTGACCCGGCGCGGCCGGACGCTCGTCGGACAGCGACGCGCTCACCTCGAGCGCCGCTGGCGCGAAGCGCTGGCGGAGTTCGACGACGAACAGCTGCGCAGTGCCGCCGCCGTGCTCGACCGCCTGCGCGGACTGTTCGACGAGCTCGCCAGCGACTGATCCGGTTCCGCCCACGGCTTATTCGCGGTCGGCCACCAGCAGATCCTGGAGACTGGACCCGGGACGCCCCGTCCATGATCCCTCCTGGTAGGGCCGGCGCAACTTGAGCCCGTTCTCGGCCAGCCGCGCAGCGATCCACTCCAGCGGGTAGGCGACGATCGCCTCGGGCGCGGCGGGGTCGGACACCCGCGCCGCGCCGGCGGTGGGTTGGAAACGAGCCATCGCCAGCGCGGGGTCCGGCGGGCGCTCCGGTTCAAGCACCAACCAGGTCGAGAACAGACGGCCGCCCGGGGCCAGGACGCGCGCCGCCTCGGCCAGGTAATTGGCGACCGCGCCGTCCAGCAGATGCGTGAACACCGAGGTCGCGATGGCGAGGTCAAAGCTCGCGTCGGGATACGGGAAGCGGAACCGGTCTGAGTCGCCGGCCCCGCCCGGGTTGTATTCGGGGTGATGCAGGTCGACGTGAGCGAAGCGGAATGGGACCGGGGTCTGCGTGTAGTGGCGCCGGCACCACTCGATCCCGCGGCGGGAGACGTCAAACCCGTCGTAGGAGCCGGTCGGCGGCGCGAGTACCGGCACCAGCACGCGCGCCATGCGTCCGATCCCACATCCGATATCGAGCACGCGGTCACCGGAGCTCAAGTCGGCCAGCGCCTTGAAGTGGCCGAGGAACTCGGTCCCCGTGCTCCTGAAGTCAGAGTCACCTACGAAGTGCAGCCGCCGCGGCGGGATCAGCGGGTCGCTGCGGCCCGTGATCAGGTCAAGGGCGTCCGCGATGCGAAGCCGAGCTGAGATCGCTGCGCGGCGCATGACCACGACCAAGCCGGACGATACCGTCAAGGTGCGGCGTGTGGCCCTCGAAGTCGCGGACCTCGAAGCGGATCTCGCTGCCGTCCTGGACCTCGGCGAAGTTCACGCGGGCCGGTAACAGGATGGGGCGCTTGAACGCCGCCTCGACGGCAAACGCGCCGGGCAGCTCGGGATCGAGCGCCGCCAGGCAGCGAGCCATGGTCCACATCCCGTGGGCGATCGCCGATCGAAAGCCAAACGTCCGCGCGGTCAGCGGGTGAAGGTGAATCGGGTTCAGGTCGCCGGAGACCGAGCCATAGCGGCGGCCGAGGTCGCTCTTGAGGTGCCAGGCCGCGGTCGGCGCCAGGGCCTCGCGGCGAGGCGGGCCTTGGGGCGCCCGCGCTGCGGTGTTGCTCGTCCCCCTCATCAGGTTGGTGGAGCTCTCCTCCCAGACGAGCTCGTCCCCGACTCGGGCCTCCGAATGGATCGCGAACTGGGTGCCGCGCGGGTGCGGTTCGCAGGCCGTCGCCCACACCCGCAGCGAGAGCCGCTCGCGCGCGTGGATCGGCCGGTGCTGCACGATCCGGTTTGCGATATGGAGCAGGCCGATCGCGGCCAAGGGGAAGCTGCCGTCGGTGATCAGCGCCAGGTGCAGCGCAAACGCGAGCACGTGCGGATACGTCGCCGGGACCCTGTCTGCGACCGGAAACGAGCACACTCGGTCGTAGTCGGCCAGCCGCCCGCGGTCGATCTCGACCCCCTCGAGAGTTAAGGCCAAGTCGGGGACGTCACCCCCGCCGCCGCCCACGAACGGCAGCCGGGACGCGCCGGGTAGCATCGCCGCGCCGGCGCGGGCAAACAGCGTCATCATCGAGGGCGCCCGGCTCAGCTCTCGTTCGGGCACCGACTCACGCGCCGATCAGACTCTGGCCGCAGACCCGGATCACATTGCCGGTCACACCCCCCGACCCGGGGCTGGCCAGCCAGGCGATCGTCTCGGCGACGTCGATCGGAAGGCCGCCCTGCGCGAGGCTGTTCATGCGCCGGCCCGCTTCGCGGATCACGGTTGGCATCGCCGCGGTCATGTGAGTCTCGATGAACCCGGGCGCGACCGCGTTGAGCGTCACGCCCCGCTCGGCCAGGGCGGGAGCCCACGCCTGCACGATCCCGATCACCCCCGCCTTGGACGTCGAGTAGTTGGTCTGGCCGGCGTTACCGGCGATCCCGCTCACCGACGACACGCACACCACGCGGCCGTCCGCACGCACCGCCCCGCGCCCGAACAGCTCGCGGTCGATCCGCTGCGGCGCGATCAGGTTGACGTCGATCACCGTGCTCCATTGCTCCTCGGTCATCCGTCCCAGCGTCTTGTCGCGAGTCACGCCGGCGTTGTGGACGACGATGTCGACGCCGCCGTGGTGCTCGAGCAGATGATCGGCGATCCGTGCGGGTGCGTCGCCCGCGACGATGTCAGCGGTCAGCGCCGAACCACCCAGGCGCGCCATCGCAGCGCTGAGCTCATCGGCCATCGCCGGGATGTCGAGCCCGACGACGCGCGCTCCGTCGCGCGACAACACCTGCGCCGTCGTCGCTCCGATCCCCCGCGCGGCGCCGGTGATGAGCGCGACCTTGCCGTCCAGGGGTCGTTCCCAGTCGATGGGCCCGGGCGGGCGCACCGCGCCGCCGATCCGAACAACCTGTCCCGAGACGAAGGCCGATCGCGGCGACAGGAAGAAGCGCAGCGTCGACTCCGTCGCCCCCTCACCCCCCGGGCGCACGTACAGCAGCTGGGCGGTGGCGCCGCGCCTGACCTCCTTGCCGACCGCGCGCACGAGTCCTTCCAGCGCCCGCTGGGCAATCGCCTGCGCCGCCGAGGCGCAGTCCTCGGGCGGTGTGCCGAGCACGATCACCCGGCCGCAGCTCAGCACGCGGCGGATCGTGGGGCGTAGAAACGCCCACGCGTGTGTCAACTCCTCGCTGGCCTGGATGCCGGTCGCGTCGAACACGAGCGCCTTGAAGCGCTGCTGATCGGTTGCCGCCTGCGGATTCCAGATCCCCGCGCTCAGCGCGGCGTCGGCCGCCGCGGCCCGCAGCGGCTCATCCATCGGCGTCAGCACATCGGCCCGCACGGCGGCGAGCACCGGTGTCAGCGGTGCCACCAGGCGCGACCCGACCGCCGCGCCGAGCAGAACCGGGCCTGAAATCACCGGCTGGCCGGCCTCGTAACGCTCGAGGTCTGTAGGTGTGGGGAGCCTGAGCTGCTTGGAGACGATCCTGCCGACCGGGTTGTTCACGAGCTGCTGGTAGCGGTCGGCCATCAGGCCGCCTGCATGATTGCGGTGACCCCGAGGCCCCCGGCAGCGCAGATCGAGATCACGCCCTGACCCGCGCCCCGTTCGCTCAACTCCTTGGCCAGGGTGGCCACGATCCGTCCGCCGGTGGCGCCGAACGGGTGACCGGCGCCGAGTGAGCCCCCGTGCACGTTGAGGCGGTCGCGGTCGATTGCGCCCAGCGGGGCGCCGAGCCCCAGGCGCTCACGGCAGAACACCGGATCCTCCCACGCTTTGAGCGTGCACAGAACCTGGGCGGCAAACGCCTCATGGAGCTCGTAGAAGTCGAACTCCTGAAGCTTTGCGCCGGCGCGAGCGAGCATCCTCGCCATCGCGTAGGCCGGCGCCATCAGCAGGCCCTCGCGCTTGTGGACGTAGTCGACGGCCGCCGTTTGGGCCTCGGTTATGAAGGCCTGAACCGCGATCCCGCGTGCCGCCGCCCATTCTTGGCTGGCCAGCAAGACAGCCGACGCGCCGTCGCTCAGCGGGGTCGAGTTGCCGGCCGTCATCGTTCCCTGCGGGCCGCCGAACGCCGGGCTGAGCTTGGCGAGCTTCTCGAGGCTGGTGTCGGGGCGCAGGTTCTGGTCGCGGTCGAGCCCGAGGTAGCTGACCACCTGGTCGTCGAGCCAGCCCGTGTCGTAGGCGGCGGCGAGCTTGTGGTGGCTGGCCACGGCCAGCTCGTCCTGCTCCTGGCGCCCGATGCCCCATTCGGTGGCCATGATCGCCGTGTGCTCGCCCATCGACAGCCCCGTGCGGGGCTCGGCGTTGCGCGGGATCTCCGGCACGATCTGCTGGGGGCGCAGCCGCGCCAGCGTTCGCAGTCTGGCTGCGTTGGACCTCGCGCGGTTTAGGTCGAAGAGCACGTGGCGGAGGTCCTCGTTGACCGCCAGCGGGGCATCGGAGGTGGTGTCGACGCCGCCGGCGATGCCGCTGTCGATCTGGCCAAGCGCGATCTTGTTGGCAACCAGGATCGTGGCTTCCAACCCGGTGCCGCAAGCCTGCTGGATGTCGTAGGCGGGGGTCTCGGGGGCCAGTGCCGAGCCCAGGACCGCCTCACGCGTCAGGTTGAAATCGCGGCTGTGCTTGAGCACGGCGCCGCCCGCGACCTCGCCCATCACCTCGCCCTCCAGGTCGAACCTCGCCACCAGCGCATTGATCGTCGCGATCAGCATGTCCTGATTGGATGCCTTGGCATAGGGCCCGTTCTGGCGCGCGAAGGGGATCCGGCTGCCGCCGAGAACGGCCACCCGGCGGGCGCTGGCGTTCATCGTCTCCTGCTCCTGGATCGGCTGGTTATGTCGCGTAGCTTGCCATCGATGGCCTCTCAGCCGTCCCTGCTAGTCGCCGGGCCTCGTCGACGTCGACAGTGCACCTCCGGCGATCACGCGACGCACCAGCCGCGGCGCGCCGATCCGCAGCGCCGCGGCGATCCAGTAGTAGCGCGGCACGTAGCGCTCGGCGCGCCCGCCGGGCCCCGCCTCGAGAATCGCCTCGGCGACCAGCTCCGGATTCGAGACCATCCACCGGGTCGTCGGCCTGGCCAGCAGCTCGGCCGCGGGAAAGCCCTCGGTCTTGACGAATCCCGGCAGCACCAGGCCGACGTGCACGCCGTGGGCCCGCTCCTCGGCGTAAAGCGAGTCAGACCAGCCGGCCAGCGCAAACTTGGCCGCCGAATAGGCGCCCGCGCCCGGACGGGCCACGCGGCCGGCGGTGCTGGCCACGTTGACGATCGACACGCGACGCCCCGAGCTGGGCCTCGCCGCCGTGCGCCGCAGCAGCGGCAAAAGCGCCTCGGTCAACCTCACCGGCGCTTCGAAGTTCACCTTCATGTGCCGCTCGACGTTCGCCCAGCCCGATTGAGCAAAGCGTCCCCGCCAGGAGGCGCCGGCATTGTTGACCAGCAGGTGCAGCTGGTCGTGCTCGCGGGCAACCGCTTCGAGCACCCGGGCCGGCGCGTCGGGCTCGGTCAGGTCGAGCGCTACCGCGGTGGCGTCGCCGAGCTCGCGGCCCAGCGCCTCGAGGCGCTCACGCCGCCGCGCGACCAGCACCAGCGCAGTGTCTGGCTCCCGGGCCAACCGCCGCGCGGTCGCCTCGCCGATCCCGCTCGACGCTCCGGTGATGAGCGCCACGAATGCCATCGCGGCGCAAGCCTACCCGCCGCCGGCAACCGCACGCGAGCCGGCGAGCGCCTGACCGCGCGGGCCCGCACTGACTCGTTCGCGGACTCGATCTACAGCCCGAGCCCGACTTCGACGTGATCGAGCGTGCTGAGGAGGTCGCCGCGGGTCGTGGCCTATCGACAGCCCGGGTGGCGCCGGCCTGGCTGCTGCCCAGGCCCGGGGTGACGGCACTCGAGGAGGGCTACGTCCCGCACGCGATGACTTAGTTGGTCCCGGCCGAGAAGACCGAGTTCGGCTCCGACCCAGCAGGCACCACGCTGCGCGCCAGCGGCAGCTTGGACTTGACGATCACGCAGTAGCGGCGGGTTCCGGCCCGGTTGGGGACGCAGGTGCGGTACATGGAGCCGGCTTGGATCGTGTAGGTGTCGGTGTGGGCCGCGTTGGCGCGAAACTGAGCCGGAGCATGGTCGCCGATGTAGGCGATGGCTCGCACAATCGCGTCGTCGAGCGCGCGCTGCTGGGCGACGATCGTGCGGTGATGCAGCAGACCGGCGGTGAGCATCACCGCGCTGACGAGCACCACCGCGCCGGCACCCGCGTAGTTGCGGGCCACGACGACCGGCATGTCCTTGCGGCGGCGGCGCAGCAGGGCGCCGGCCGGGCGGGAGAGCAGCAGCACCGCGAGCACGTTCACGACCATGCCGGCCACGATGCCCCCGACGATCGTCTGGGTCGAGCCCGCCACCGGCAGGGCGTGCAGGATGAAGCCGTCCGCGAGCGTGAGGACGACAAACGTCGGCCACAGCCAGGCGCCCCGCTGGCGCCAGCGTAAGCGGGCAAGCCAGGCACCGTCCATCCAGGGAAGATTAGAGCCAGCGTTGGGTGCCGTTTCCGGGTTAAAGTAAGCTCGGAATCCCGGACGAGGGGCTGCGACGGAGATCCCGCAGCAGCTTCTGGATCGCGGCCGAACCGGAGATCCCGGACCGGCCCAAACCGAAAGGGAACAATCGAGATGGCGACTGAAACGGCGGCACCGGCCTCGGTCCGAGCCGGTGAGCACGAGCATCTACAGCTGGAGGATCGGATCTGGCTGCTCCGCGCGATGCTCCTGATGCGCGGGATCGAGGAGCGCGCGATGAGCCTCTACCGCCAGGGCAAGGTTCCTGGCTCCTTCTATGACGGCTTCGGGCAGGAAGCCGTGTCGGCGGGCGCGGCGTTCGCCATGTCGGCGCAGGACCGGCTCTGCATCCTGCACCGCGACCTGGCGGCGCACATCATCCGGGGCGTCACCCCGGCACGGATCTTCTCGCAGTACATGGGTCGCGCCGCGGGCATCACCGCCGGCCGCGACGGCAACGTGCACTTCGGCGATCGGCGGTTGGGGTGCGTGGGCATGGTCTCGATGCTGCCCGACATGATGCTGGTCGCCACCGGCATGGCGATGGCCTTCAAGCTGCGCGGCGAGCGGCGCTGCGCGCTGACCTGGTTCGGCGACGGATCCACCTCGCGCGGAGACTTCCACGAGGCCATGAACTGGGCCGGGGTCCAGAAGCTCCCGGTGGTGTTCGTGCTCGAGAACAACCAATACGCCTACTCGACCCCGCTCGACAAGCAGTTCGCCGTCGATCCCGTCCAGCGCGCCACTGCGTACGGGTTCACCGGGAGGACGGTCGATGGCAACGATGTCGAGGCGATGTTCGAGGCCACCCGCGAGGCCCGGGAGCGTGCCCTGGAGGGCGGCGGACCCACGCTGATCGAGGCGGTGACGATGCGCATGCACGGCCATGCCGCCCACGACGACATGAAGTACGTCCCCAAGGAGATGGTCGAAGAGTGGCGTCAGCGCGACCCGATCGACCGTCAGGAGAAGCGGCTGCGGGCCCTCGGCGTCGATGTCGATGCGGTGCGAGCCCAGGTCGCCGAGGAGATCGACGCCGCGGCCACCGAGGCGCTGGCCGGGCCGATGCCCTCGCCCGAGAGCGCCACCGATGGCGTGTTCTGCGAGGGCGAGGCCGAGCCGCTGGGAGATGGGCAGGCGCCCTGGAGCGCCTTCGCATCGGGGAGTGCGAGCTGATGGCGACGCTCACCTACCTCCAGTCGATTTCGGCCGCGCTGCGCGACGAGCTCCGTGCCGACGAGCGGGTGCTGGTCATGGGCGAGGACATCGGCGTGTTCGGTGGCGCCTTCAAGGTCACCGACGGGTTCACCGAGGAGTTCGGGCCCGACCGCGTGATGGACACGCCGCTGGCCGAGTCGGCGATCATCGGCTGCGCCGTGGGCGCCGCCGTCGTCGGTATGCGCCCGGTGTGCGAGATGCAGTTCGCGGACTTCATCTCGTGCGGCTTTGACCAGCTCGTCAACGTTGCCGGCAAGATGCACTACCGCCAGGGCCTGGCCGTGCCCCTGGTCGTCCGGCTGCCCTCGGGCGGCGGCTTCTCCGGCGGCCCCTTTCATTCCCAGAACCCCGAAGCGCTGTTCATGCACACGCCGGGGTTGAAGGTGGTGGCGCCGTCGACGGCCGCGGACGCCAAGGGGCTGCTGCATTCGGCGATCCACGACCCCAACCCGGTCTGCTACATGGAGCACAAGCACCTCTACCGGCGGGTCAAGGGCGAGGTGCCCGAGGGCGTGTTCGAGACGCCGTTTACGGCCCGCGTGGCCCGCTCCGGCTCCGACCTGGTGGTCATCTGTTACGGGGCCATGGTCGACGTCGCGCTCGAGGCCACGGCCGACCTCGATGGGGCGTCGGTCGAGGTGCTCGACCTGCGCTCGCTGGTGCCGCTGGACGAGGAGGCGATCCTCGACTCGGTCGCGAGGTGCTCGAAGGTGGTGATCGTCGACGAGGCCAACATGACCTGCGCGGCGGGCGCCCAGGTGGCCGCGCTGATCGCCGAGAAGGGCTTTGAGGACCTCGACGGGCCGGTGGTGCGGGTGGCGACTCCCGACGTTCCGATCCCGTTCTCTCCGCCGCTGGAGCAGGCCGTGCTGCCAGGCGTCGACCGGATAAAGGAGGCGTGCCGTGAGCTCCTTGCGTACTAGCGGGGGCGGGATGCCCCGCGGAGCAACCACGCTGGTCGATGTCACGATGCCGCAGATGGGGGTGTCGGTTGCCGAGGGCACGGTCGTGGCCTGGCGGGTGGGAGTGGGTGATCGGATCGAGGCCGAGCAGACGATCTGCGAGATCTCCACGGACAAGATCGACACCGAGGTGCCCGCACCCGTGAGTGGTGTGGTGGCCGAGATCCTGGTCGAGATCGATTCGACGGTCGACGTCGGCGTGGTGCTGGCCCGGATCGCCACCGGCGAGGATGCGGCGGTGGAGGATCACCCCGCCGCCCCGGAGGCCGCGCCCGCCGAGACCGGCCCGGAGGCCGAGCCCGCCCAGGCCGCCCCGGGCGCTCAGACCCCCCCGGGCGCCGCGCCGGCCCAGGCCGCCCCCGCGCCCCCAGCTGCGCTCGCGCCCGCACACCATCAGCCGGCCGCAGGCCGGCGGTACTCTCCTGTCGTCGCCCGGATCGCCGCCGAACACGGCATTGATCTGGACTCCATCCAGGGTACCGGCCGCGGCGGACGCGTTCGCAAGCAGGACGTGATGGCCCTGGTCGAGGGCAACGGCGCCTCGGCCGCCGAGGCCCCGCTGCACATCGAGAGCCCGTACCGGCCCGAACCGGAGCCGGCTCCGGTGACCGCTTCCGGCGAGGGGCTGTCGCGCATGCGCCGGCAGATCGGCGAGCACATGAAGCGCTCGCTGGAGACCGCGGCCACGTGCACGACCTGGATCGAGGTCGACATGAGCCGCGTCGAGGCCGCCCGGCGGCGTCTCGGAGTCACCGCTCTGGCCTTCGTGGCCCGGGCCACGATCGCTGCCCTGCGCGAGCATCCGGCCCTGAACGCGTGGTTGGAGGGCGAGCGCTACACGCGCGTGAACGAGGTCAACCTGGGGATCGCCGTCTCCCTCGGCGACGACGGCCTGATCGTGCCGGTGATCCACAACGCCCACGAGCTGTCCGAAGAGGGGCTGGCGGCCCGCATCCGCGACGTGGCCACGCGCGCGCGGGCACGCCAGCTGACCGCCGACGACGTCCAGGGCGCGACGTTCACGATCACCAATCCGGGCCAGTACGGATCGATCATGGCCACACCGATCATCAATCAGCCGCAGGTTGGGATCCTCGACTTCGAGGCGGTCATCAAGCGACCCGTGGTGGTCACCGATGCCGACGGCAATGACTCGATCGCGATCCGCCCGATGACGATTCTCGGCCTGAGCTGGGACCACCGCGCACTCGACGGAGCCCTCTCGGCCCAGTTTCTGGCGAGCGTCAAGCGCCAGCTCGAGGGAGTCCGTTGAACGAGCTGTGGGTCTGTCAGCTGGGCACCGTCGAGTACCGCGAAGCGCTCGCCTGGCAGGAGCGGGTTCGCTCGGCGCGGCAGGCCCACGCGGTGCCCGACGTGATGCTGGTCCTCGAGCACTGGCCCGTGTATACGCGCGGCCGGCGCTCGGGCCCTGGCGAGCTATCGATGGGCGAAGAGTGGTACCGCACCCAGGGGATCGACATCGTCGACGTCGACCGGGGCGGCAAGGTCACCTACCACGGCCCCGGACAGCTGGTCGGCTACCCGATTGTCGCCGTCGACGACGTGGTGCAGTACGTGCGGACGCTCGAGCGCGGGATCGTCGCCGCCCTGCACGGCGAGGGGATCGCCGATGCGCGGGCGCGGCCGCAGGACGGGCCCGACTACACCGGGGTGTGGGTCGGTGAGCGCAAGATCGCCTCGATCGGGGTTCACGTCGCGCGCGGCGTGACCACCCACGGGTGGGCCGTCAACGTCGAGAACGACCTGCAGCCGTTCTCGTGGGTGGTGCCCTGCGGGCTCGACGGGGTCCAGATGACGTCGCTGATCAGGGAGACGGGCCGGCCCGCCGGCCAGATGAAGTGCTTCCGGCGGCGCGCCGCCTTCGAGGTCGCCCAGGCGCTGGGCTGCCGTCAACGGTTGATCAGCGCCGCGCGCCTCCAGACCGCGATCGGCGATATGGTCACCGCGGCCTGAGGGCGCGCGCGATCATGGCGGCGATCCGCTGGGGCTCGTCCTGGAGCTGGCGCCAGGTGATGCGCAGAACCCGCCAGCCGGCCAGCGTCAGCCGCTGATCCTTTCGGCGGTCTGATTCGAACGCCCGGCGCGTGCGGTGATACTTGCCGCCGTCGGTCTCGACCACGAGCTTGTGGGCGCGCCAGCAGAAGTCGACCCGGACAGCGGGCTCGCCGTCGCCGGGGGTGATGTAGACCTGGCGCTCGGGGAGCGGCAGGCCAGCCCGGCGGCAGAGGGCGAGGAAGTCCTCTTCGAGCTCGCTCTCGGTGGGCGCGGCGCGCTTATGGTCGGCGAGGATGGCGCGGAGACGGTGGGCCGCTGCGGTGTTGCCGTTGCGTTGCAGTTGTTCGTGCAAGGCGCCGTAGTCCAGGACCTCCTGGACATCGGCCTGTTCGATGGCGCGCTCCACCGAGCGGCGATTGACCACCCCGGCGAGATCGTGGATCGTGCGGGCCACGGTTGTGCACGGGATACCGTCTACATCGGTGACGTCGTTGACTGTGAGCGTTCGTGAGCGATGAACGTCGACGCCTTGGACGATCCGCCTGTGCTCCCCAGACATGGTCACGTCGATGTTGCTGCGATCAGTGGCGCGCAGTTCGTGCAGATCGGCCGCCGAGCGATGCGATAGGACCGCGCCCGGGCCGCACGCCAGGACCGCGGCCATATAGCGCCCCTTGCGGGTCAGAAGCTCAGGCGGGGCTATCGAGTAGACACCCCGGTGGACGCGATACAAGCGTCCGCTCGCGACCCACTTGTGGATCTGGGACGCGCTGAATCCGAGCGCGAGGAGCTGTGCAAGCGCGATTACGCCGTGCTGCCCGATGACCTCGGTGACTAACCGGCCATATAGGCCACTTAGACACCGAGGTTGTCGGCGAGATGAGGGTTTGGGCTCGATAGCCTTAACAAGAGTGTCCGAGACGCCTGAAGTCCACCCGGTCGCGCGCCAACCCCGGTGGGAGTACGGACGTCCTGTCGGTCCTGGGGCCTGACGTCGTAGACCACCGGGCGCGCAAGCCGCCGTGGTTCAAGGTCCCGGCGCCCGGAGGGCCGCGTTACCGGGCGCTGCAGAAGCTGATCGAGGAGGAGAACCTCCACACGGTCTGCCAGGAGGCGGCGTGCCCGAACATCGGCGAGTGCTGGCAGCGCGGGACCGCCACCTTCATGATCCTCGGCGACACCTGCACCCGCAGGTGCGGCTTCTGCAACGTCAAGACCGGAAAGCCGACCTGGAATGACCCCCTCGAGCCCGCCCGGGTGGCGCGCTCGATCGCGAAGATGGGGCTCAGGCATGCGGTGATCACGAGCGTGGACCGCGACGACCTGCCCGACTACGGGGCGCACGCGTTCGTGGGGGTCATAAGACAGATCAGACGCCAGTCACCGCGCACCAAGATCGAGGTCCTGACGCCCGATTTCAGGGGCGCCGAGATGCCGCTCGCCAAGGTGATCGCAGAAAAACCCGACGTCTTCAACCACAACGTCGAGGTGGTGCCGCGCCTCTACCCCGTGGCGCGCCGGGGGTCCACCTGGGAGCGCTCTACCCGGGTCCTCAGCAACGCCCGGGAATACGCCGGTGACGAAATCACCACCAAATCGGGTTTGATGGTCGGACTCGGGGAATCATTTGAGGAGATGATCGACGCGCTCGGGCAGCTCAGGGAGTGCGGGGTCCAGGTGCTGACCGTGGGCCAGTACCTGCGTCCCACCGAACGCCACCTTCCGATCGTGCGCTATTGGCACCCGGACGAGTTCGCCCAGCTCGAGCAGGCCGCGTACGCAATGGGCTTTCAGCACGTAGCGGCTGGACCGCTGGTCCGGTCCAGCTACCATGCAGATCAACACGTGGCCCAGAGCGAGCCCGGCATCGGCCCCCTAAGGGAAGCTGTCTGAACATGAACCGCAAACGCGCGATATTGATCCTCCTGGCCATCCTGGCGCTGGCGCTGATCGTCGCGCCGGCCGCGTTCGCCGGCGCCGGCGGGGGCTCGGCCGGCTTCAGCGGCGGCGAAGGAGGCGGCGGGGGCGGCGGGGGCGGCAGCGGCTTTGCCCTCTACATCCTGTTCGACCTGCTGTTCCACATCGCCCTGCTCGGCCACGGCCTCGGCGCCCTGATCCTGATCGCGCTCGGGCTCCTGTACCTGTTCGTGACCAGAATCCTCCCCCGCATGCAGGCCGCCTCCGCGGCTCGCGCGGGCGCGCGCAGCGGCGGCCGCCACCGGACCTCAAACCGCGAGCGCCGCGTCGAGCTGGCCGCCGCGGAGGCGGCCGAGGACGACCCGGACTTCGCGCCCGACCACGTCCGCAAGACAGCCCGGAATCTGTTCCTGGAGATCCAGAAGGCGTGGGACGCCGAGGACCGGGTGCATCTGCGCGGCCTGGTGGCTCCCGATCTGCTGGCCGAGTGGGAGCGCCGCCTGGACGACTTCGACCGGCGCGGCTGGCGCAACCACGTGGAGCCGATCGGTGAGCCGCGGATCGAGTACGTGGGCCTGCACCACAAGGGCGACCGCGACAGCGACCGCGTGGTCGTGAAGATCGACGCGCGGCTCAAGGACTACGTGATCGACAGCTACGGCCGCCATCTCAAGCGCACCGGCCGGCTCGGCGAGACCACGCGGATCCGCGAGTTCTGGACGCTGGGCCGGCGCGGCAACCACTGGGTGCTGATCTCGATCGAGCAGGGCGCCGAGGGCAAGCACGCCCTCGAGGAGCAGATCGTCTCCACACCGTGGGCCGACGAGCGCGGGATGCGCGACGAAGCCATGCTGGAGGCGGCCGTCGCCGACGCCGTGCCCGCCGGCACCAAGGTCTCCGAGGTCGCCGACCTGCAGTTCGACGGCGATGCTCACAGCGCCGCCAACGACCTGAGTCTGGCCGACGGCCGGTTCGCCCCCGACGTGCTCGAGATCGCCGCCCGGCGCGCCGTGCAGGCCTGGGCCCAGGCGGTCGACGGCGATGACACGAACCTGCGCAGGATCGCCACGCCCAAGGCGACCAGGGATCTGCTCTACGGAACCGACGCCAGCGGCCGCACCCGCGTGGTCGTGCGCGGCCCGGTGGTCAACCGGATCCGGATCGTGGGGCTGGACGCGGCCGCGCAGCCGCCCACGATGACGATCGAGGTCGACCTCACCGGTCGCCGCTACCTCGAGGACCGCGATACGACCGCGGTGCTGGCCGGAAGCCGCTCGCGGCCGACCGGCTTCACCGAACGCTGGACGCTGGCGCTCAACGGCGACCAGACCCAGCCGTGGCGGATCACCTCCGTGGCGGCGCCGGTCGGGCTGGTCTGAGCACTCCGCGCGCCACAACCATCTAACGGGCACTCGGCCGGTCGGCGTCGGGCCGCCCAATCCATAAGCTGATCGGCGACGTGATCCCGTTCAAGGACAACATCCCGACGGACACGATGCCGCTGGTCACGATCGCGCTGATCCTGGCCAATGTGGTCGTGTACCTGGTCGCGGTGGCCCACGGGGGATCGCTGATCAGCGGCCCCGACGGCCAGCAGCTGGCCGACTACGGGGCGATCCCGGCCGCGTTCACCTGGGACAAGGTGTTCACGTCGATGTTCATCGAGGCTTCGATCGTGCAGCTGGCCGGCAACATGCTGTTTTTGTGGATCTTCGGCAACACGATCGAGGACGCGATGGGCGCCATCAGGTTCATCGGCTTCTATGTGATCGGCGGGGTGTGCGCGATGGGGCTGCAGATCGCGATCGAGCCCAATTCGACCGCGCCCGCGGTCGGGGCGGCCGGGGCCATCGCAGGCGTGATCGGCGCCTACACGGTGCTCTACCGGCGCGCCGGGGTGATCACGTTGGTCTTGATTCCGCTGCTGTTCACGGTCATGGAGGTCCCGGCGCTGGTGCTGCTGGTGCTGTGGTTTGCGATGCAGGCGGCGTTCAGCGCCGCCGGCCTGACCCACTGGGCCGCGTATGCGGGGCAGGCGGGCACGTTCGTGCTGGGGGCGCTGACGATCCGGCTGCTGGCCACCCACCGCAAGCCGGTCCCGCCCACCCGAGTCGTGTGATGCGCCAGCTCGTGCTCGCGGTGGCGGTGCTGTTCATGGCGCTGCTGACCACGCTGACCGTGCTCGACATCGTCCACAACGGGGTCAACGCGCTCGACGTGGTCGCCGTCCTGATCCTGGCGCTGCTGGTAACCGGGGTCCTCGGAGCGCTGCGACACCCACCCCCGCCCGAGTAGGGCGCTGGTACATTCGGCCGATGTCAGCGCTGGAGGTGCAGACGCGTCAGGATGCGCGCGAGCGGCTGCTGTGCGCCGCCTATGAGCTGTTCTCGCGCCACGGCGTGCAGGCGACCGGGATCGACGCGATCATCGAGCGCTCGGGCGTGGCCCGCCAGACGATGTACCGCCACTTCCGCTCCAAGCAGGAGCTGGTGCTGGCGTTCCTGGCCCGGCGCGAGGAGGCCTGGCTCCACGATTGGCTGCAGGCCGAATCGGCCCGGCGCGCGACGGACCCGGGCGAGCAGCTGCTGGCGATCTTCGACGTGTTCGACGGCTGGTTTCGCGAGCCCGAGTTCGAGGGCTGTTCGTTTATCAACGTGTTGCTCGAACACCCCGACCCCGAGCACCCGCTGCACCAGGCGGCGGCGGAATACCTGGCGCGGATCCGCGCCTTTCTGGAAGGGCTGGCGCGGCGCGCCGGGGTCAAGGAGCCCGAGGGGTTCGCGCGCCAGTGGCACATCCTGATGAAGGGCTCGATCGTGGCCGCCGGCGAGGGCGATCGCGAAGCGGCGCTGCGGGCCAAGGCGATCGGCGCCCAGCTGCTGGAGCGAGGGCGCCGCTAGAAGCTCGCGCCGGTCACGACGCCAGTTCCACGACCACGTGCTCGAAGTGGGCGAAGCGCCACAGGTCCTCGACGCGCTCGGTCACGGCGGCGGCGGTCAGGTCGCGCACGCGCTCGGTGCCGAATCCCTCGACGTTGAAGGAGGCCAGCGCGGTCCCGTAGGCCATCGCGTTGCGGAGCACGTCACTGCTCAGCCGGTCCTCGAGGTGGCGGGCGATGTAACCGACGAATCCCCCGGCGAAGGTGTCCCCGGCGCCGGTGGGGTCGATGACGGTCTCCAGTGGATAGGCGGGAAGCGCGAAGAACTCGTCGGTGGTGATGAGCGCCGCGCCGTACTCGCCCTGCTTGGCGACGATGATCCGGGGCCCGAGCCCGAGCAGCTCGCGGGCGGCCGAGACGAGGTTGGGGCGCCCGGTCAACTGGCGCAGCTCCTCGTCGTTGAGGACCAGGCAGTCGACGAGCGAGATCACCTCGAGCAGCTGGTCGCGGGCGATGTCGATCCACAGGTTCATCGAGTCCAGGGCGACGAACCTGGCGGCGCGGCACTGCCGGCGGACGTCGAGCTGGAGCCGGGGCTGGATGTTGGCCAAAAACAGGACCTCGGAGCCGCATGAGTCTGGCGACATCTTGGGCTCGAAGTGCTCGAACACGTTGAGCTGCGTGTCCAGCGTCTCGCGGGTGTTCAGATCCCAGCCGTACTTGCCCCTCCAGAAGAAGGTCTTCCCGCCCCGGACGCGCTCGACGTCGTCGATCGACGAGCCGCGCGTGGCCAGCACCGCGAGCTCAGGCTCGCCGAAGTCCTCGCCGACGGGGCCGACGATCCGCACGTGCTCGAAGAACGAGGCGGCCAGGGCGAAGTGGGTGGCGGCCCCGCCCAGCATCCGTTCACGGACGCCGAACGGCGTCTGCACGGCGTCAAACGCGATCGAGCCTACGACGGTGATGCTCATGGGCCGCGAAAAGCTAGCGGGTCACCGCGCTGCTTGACGCGGCGAGTGGCCGCGTAGTATGTTGGCCGCACTAGAGGGAGACTGGTCATTCTCATAGGAGAGAGGAGGGAGTATGCCCATCCCCACCGAGGTTGTCGGGTCCCTTCCGCGTCCCATGAAGCTGCAGGAGGCCTACGCCGACTACGACGAGGGCAAGATCAGCTTCGAGCAGCTCGAGGCCGAGCAGGACAAGGCCGCCGAGGACTCGATCAAGCGCCTGGAGGCGACCGGCGAGCCGATCGTCACTGACGGCGAGCAGCGCGAGTCGAGCTTTGCCACCTACAACCTGACCGACACGCTGGCCGGCACCGGGCTGGCCGACGGGTTGGCCGGCGACGGGCAGTTCTTCGCGATCTTCGACGACGGGCACGACCGGCAGCTGCCACGGATCACCAAGGGCCCGTTCCACTACAAGACCTACGCCGCGGAGTTCGTCAAGAAGAACAAGGCGATCGCCACCCACCCGGTCAAGCAGGCGGTGATCTCGCCGTCGATGATGATGCTGCTGTACCCGCTGGAGGGCGAGATCGAGGGCTACCCCCGCGAGCAGTTCCTCGAGGACTGCGTAAACGAGTGCGAGAAGGACATCCGCCAGTGCTTCCAGGCCGGGGCGGTTCGGGTGTCAGTCGACTTCACCGAGGGTCGACTGGCCAACAAGAACGACTCCCGAAACCCCTGGACCGGCAAGAACATGCTGCAGGAGTTCATCGACCTCAACAACCGGCTGTTCGAGCGGTTCAGCGCCGAGGAGCGCAAGAACATCGGGATCCACACCTGCCCGGGCGGCGACTGCGACTCGGTGCACTCAAAGGAGGTCCCCTACGAGCTCCTGCTCGAGCACATGTTCGACATGAACGCCGGCTACTTCCTGATCCAGTGCGCGTCGGAGGAGGACCGCGAAAAGGTCTACGAGCTGTGCGGCCGCTACAGCCGAGAGGACGCCAACGGGGTGGCCCAGGTGTGCTTCATGGGCGTGATCAATCCGTTGTCGCCCGAGGTGGAGACGCCCGAGCACGTGCGCGACGAGCTGCTCACCGCGGCCAGGCACATCCCGGTGGAGCGGCTGGGCGCGACGGACGACTGCGGCTTCTCGCCCTTCAGCCGCGACGTCAAGCCGCAGCACGGCTCGCCGGACTTCGCCCGCGACGTGGCCATGCAGAAGATCTCCAACCGCCTGGCGGGAGCCAGGATGGCCTCCGAGGAGCTCGGGGTCTAGCGGGGTTTCGCGATCAGCAGGGCCTGGGCTTGGTCCTGGTCGCGTTCGCGTGTGCTGACGAGCTCGCCGAAGCGCTCGAACACCGGGCGCACGAACGAGATCTGGGTGGCCAGCCGATCCCGGGACTCCTCCCGGAAGGCCTCCGGTTCGTAGCCGGATTCGAGCATCTCCTCCCGGGCCTTGTCGCCGTGCAGCCAGCCATCGAGCAGCATCGGTGCCGTTACCTCGATGTGCGCCTGACAGCCCCAGGCCGCCGGTCCCACTCGATACAGGGCGTCGCCCGGTCCGGTGGTGGTGCCCAGCATCAACGTGTCGGGTCCGACGCTGAACATGTCCTCGTGCCACTCCAGGACGGGCAGCCCCGAGGGAAGACCGTAGAACAGAGGATCCTGGTGAGCGGCCGGCAGCGGCGAGAACTCCGGCCAGCCGAGGTACATGTGCCCGACCCGGGACACCCGGCCGCCGGAGGCGGCGGCCAGCAGCTGGGCCCCGAGGCAGAAGCCGAGCACCGGTGTCTGGGAGCCCAACGCGTCTTGCATCAGCTGCACCTCGGCGGCCATGAAGGGATCGCGCTCGGCGTCGATGGCACTCTTGAGACCGCCCATGGCCACGATCGCCGAGAGCTGCGAGATCGACCACTGCGGGACGCCATCGTGGGGGTTGGCCTGCACCACGGGGCAGCCGGCGCGCTGCAGGCCCTCGCCTATGAGTCCCGTCCGGCGGTCGTCGGTTTCGGTGAAGATCAACACCGGGCGCATCGTCAGGCCAGGATAGACGCGCGGGTGGGCGTGGCCGGCGGCCCTGCCCGAAAGGCAAAGTTGAGAAACTGCCGGACCGATGAGCGACTTCTCTCGGATCGGCGTCGTCGGCGCCGGCTTCATGGGCTCGGGAATAGCCGAGGCCGCGGCCGCGGCCGGGCTGGAGGTGACGGCGTATGAGCCCGAGCAGGCGCCGCTGGAGCGCTCGCGCGCCTCGCTGGACGCGTCGGTGGCCCGGGCCGTCGCGGGGGGCAAGCTGAGCCGGGAGGACGGCGACGCCGTGATCGAGCGGATCAACCACACGACCACGTTCGAGGACCTGGACGGGGTCGACGCGGTGGTCGAGGCGGTGGTCGAGGATCCGAAGATCAAGGGGCAGCTGTTCGCCCAGCTCGACAAGGAGCTCCCCGAGGCTCAGTTCTTGGCCTCCAACACGTCCTCGATTCCGGTCGCCGAACTGGCGGCGTGGACTCACCGCCCCGAGCGGGTGATCGGCTTGCACTTCTTCTCCCCGGTGCCGGTGATGAAGCTGGTCGAGGTCGTGGTCGCGCTCGACACCGCGCCGGAGACGGTCGATCGCGCGGAGCAGTTCGCGCTGGCCATCGGCAAGCGGGCGATCCGCACCAAGGACCGCTCGGGCTTCATCGTCAACATGCTGCTGGTGCCCTACCTGATGGCCGCGGTGCGGATGTACGAGGACGGGTTTGCCTCGCGCGAGGACATCGACGAGGGGATGCGGCTCGGCTGCGGGCACCCCATGGGGCCGCTGACGCTGTGCGATTTCATCGGGCTCGACGTTTTGTATGCCGTGTGCGACTCGCTGTATGAGGAGTTCAAGCGGCCCGAGTACGCGCCGCCGCCGCTGCTCAAGCGGATGGTCGTCTCCGGCCACCATGGCCGCAAGACGGGCCAGGGCTTCTACGAGTACTGACCGAGCAGCCGGGCCTTGAGCGCGGTGGCGTCGCGGTGGCGCAGACCACCGGCGCGAAGCATGGCGCGCAGGTCGAGCGTGTGCAGCAGCGAGGCGATCAGGGCGGCCGCGGTGGTCTGCTGCGCGGCCAGGAACCTGGCGTTGACGAGCGCCTCGTCAGGGTTGCCGTTCAGTTTCCACAGCGGCGGGAGGCGCTCGTCTGAGAGCTCGTAGTCGGCCACGATCTCGTCGCTGGCGACGCCCGCCAGCGCCAGCAGCAGGATCGCGATCTGACCGGTGCGGTCGCGGCCGCCGACGCAGTGGAAGGCGACCCCGCCGGGCCGCGCCCGGGCGATCGCGGTCAGGACCGCGGCGCTGCGCTCGGGCATCCGCTCGAGGTGCCCGCGGTAGTAGATCGGGGTGCCGAACTGCGGTCCCTCGACGATCGGGTCCCAGAACTCGCGGTCCTCGATCCCGTCCAGCGGCAGCTCGACCGTGGTCAGCTGGGCCGGGCGCCGGGCGACATCCGCCGCTCGCTCGTAGTCGTTGCGAAGGTCGATCACCGTCCCGATGCCGTGGTCGAGGACCGCCGACCAGCCCGCGTCGGTCAGCTTGTGCAGCGAGTCCGCGCGGACGACGGCGCCGCGGCGGGTGGTGCGCCCGTCGGTGGTGGGGATCCCGCCGAGGTCGCGGACGTTGAAGCAGCCCTCCCAGTCCAGGTGTCGCGGCACTCGGGGCTGGGGCTACGGCGTTGGCGGTGAGCTGGCCGCGCTCGGCGGGGGCTGGCTCGCCTGGTCGCGGCCTCCGTCTTCCTTGTGCGCTCGCGGTGGGGGCGGCGTCTGCTGAATCGTTCTGAGCTCGTCAACGGGGATGTGGCAGCGCATGAAGTGGCCGGGCTCGACCTCCTCCAGCGGCGGCTCCTGCTCCTCGCAGATCGCGCCCAGGTACCGGGGGCAGCGGGTGTGAAAGACACAGCCGCTGGGAGGCTCGGCGGCGCTGGGTATCTCCCCCTCGAGGCGGATTCGCGGTCGCTCTGCGCCCTCGGCGGTGGGTACCGCCGAGAGCAGGGCCTCGGTGTATGGGTGCTGAGGGGGCTCAAAGACGGTTTCGGACCCGCCGAGCTCCATCAGGCGGCCGAGGTAGAGGACGGCGATGCGGTCAGACAGGTAGCGCACGACCCCCAGGTCGTGGGAGATGAACAGGTACGCGACGCCCTTCTCGCCCTGTAGCTCGACGAGCAGGTTGAGGATCGCCGCCTGTACGGACACGTCCAGGGCGGAGGTGGGCTCGTCGCACACGACCACCTGCGGATCGCCGGCGAACGCCCGCGCGATCGCCACTCGCTGCTTGAGTCCGCCGGAGAGCTGCGCGGGCCGCGCCCCGATCAGGCGCACGTCGAAGCGGACCGAGTGGGCGAGCTCGCGCAGTCGTGACTCGCGTGGCTCGCCGCTGAGCCCGATCAGCGTGGTGAGGGCGCGAGCGATGATCCGGTGGATCGAGAAGCGCCGGTTGAGCGCTGAGTCGGGGTTCTGGAAGACGATCTGTATCGCGCGCACCTGCTCGCCCTTGCGCTTGGCGATGATCGACGCCAACGGGGTCCCGTCGAGCTCGACAACCGAGCCTTCGTCGGCCTCGGTCAGGCCCAGCAGCGTGCGCGCCAAGGTCGTCTTGCCGCTGCCCGACTCCCCGACCAGCCCGAGCGTCTCGCCGGGAGCGAGCGCGAACTCGATGTCTGCGAGCGCGTGGACGGCCTGGCCCTCCTGGTGAAACGTCTTGCGCACGTTCTGGGCCCGCAGGACGGGCACGCCGTTCTCATCGCTCGCCGCCCGGGGCGCGGGGACCGGCTCGGTGACCCGCGGCAGCTTGTGGGCCTGTTCGTGGAAATGACACCGGGCGCCGTGCCCGCCACCGAGCTCGTGCATGGGCGGCTCCTGCTGTTGGCAGCGCTCCTCGGACCCGAGCGCCTTCATCAGCCCGCAGCGGTCGGCGAACACGCAACCGGGCAGCTCGGCCCCGAGCCCCGGCAGGAAGCCCGCGATCGTATCCAGCCGCTGCTGATCTTTGCGCACACCGCCGCGCGGGATGCAGCGCAAGAGCCCGACGGTGTAGGGGTGGCGCGGGTTGTCGAACACCTCGCGCACCCGCCCCTCCTCGACCAGGCGCCCGGCGTACAGCACGCCCATGCGATCGCACATCTTGGCGATCACACCCAGGTTGTGGCTGATGAACAGAAGGCTGGTGCCGAACTCGCCGCGCAGCCCGTTGACCAGATCGAGCACCTCGCCCTCGACGGTGGCGTCGAGACCGGTGGTGGGTTCGTCGAGGATCAGCAGCGTGGGGTCGCTGGCCAGCGCCATCGCAATCACCACCCGCTGGTTCATCCCGCCCGAGAGCTGGTGGGGATAGCGCTGCATGACGCGCGCAGGGTCAGACATGCGCACCTTGCTGAGCATCTCGTGGGCGCGCTCGGTCGCTTGATCGTCGCCGACACCCATCAGTCGATAGACCTCCGCCACCTGATCGCCGATTCTGATCGCGGGGTTCAGCGCCGAGCCGGGGTTCTGGTAGACCATCGAGACCGTCTTGATCCGCAGCTGGCGAACCTCTTCGGCGCTCATCGCGAGCAAGTCGTGGCCACCGAGGTTGATCGAGCCGCCGGATACGCGGCCGTTGCGCGGTAGATAGCGTAGGGCCGCGAACGCGGCCGTCGACTTACCGCAACCGGACTCCCCCACCAGACCGTAGGACTCTCCCTGGCCGATCTCAAAGCTGACGCCGCGCAGCACGCGCCGCCAGATACCGCGCACCCGGTATTCGACCTCGAGGTCTGTGAGCTCGAGCGCCGGCGCTTGTTGCAGGGCGGCTGAGGTCTGGGCGGCGGCGGCTTGCGTCATCGCTCAAACGCCTGGCTCAGGCCATCGGAGAGCAGGTTGACGCCGACCACGAGGCTGGCGATCGCCAGCGCCGGGAAGACTACGGGCCACCAGTAGCCGCCGCTGATCAGGCCGTAGTGCTCATAGATCTGCAAGCCCCAGTCGGGCGCCGGCGGCTGGATCCCGAAGCCCAGGAAGCTGAGCGTGGCGATCGTGAAGATCGCGTATCCCAACCTTACGGTGAACTCGACGATCACCGGCCCGAGCACGTTGGGAAGGATCTCGGCGAACAGGATGTAGCGTGTCTTCTCGTTGCGCAGCCGCGCCGCCGCGACGTACTCAAGGTCGCGCTCAGAGAGCACGGCAGCGCGCACCGTGCGCGCAATCACCGGCGTGAAGACGACCCCGATCACGATGATCACGGTCACCTTGGAGGGGCCAAGCGCGACCAGCGCGAGCAGGCCGACGATCACCACCGGGACCGCGAGGAAGGTGTCGATGATGCGGCTGAGAACGTCGTCGACGGGGCCCCGGAAGTAGCCGGTGATGAGGCCCAGTGCGGTGCCGAGCACGGTCCCGAGCAGCGTGGCCAGCGGGGCGACGATGAGGATGTCACGCGCGCCCACGATGACCCGCGAGAAGACATCGCGCCCGAGCGTGTCCGTGCCGAACAGGTGCGAAGAGCTCGGGGCCAGCAGCGCGTTGATCGGATCTGTCTTGAGCGGATCGTAGGGCGCGATCACATAGCCGAAGATCGCACAGATGACCCAGATGCCGATGATGACGCTGCCCGCGATGAACGTCTTTGAGTGGGCGAGCAGCGTGAGGCGCTCGCGGCGGGCGGTTTTGGCGTCGCTCGGCTCCCGTTGTACCGCGACGCCGCCGACTTCAGGGGCAGCCTGGCCGGGGGTCGCTGCGGGCTGGGTGGTCACGCTTCCGCCCCGTAGCGGATCCGCGGATTGAGGATCGAATAGGCGATGTCAGCGAGCAGCGTCGCCACCAGGTAGACGATCCCGACGATCAACACGGCGCTCTCGAGCACCGGGAAATCCTTCTGCTGCGCGGCGCGATACAGCGCCTGCCCGATTCCCTGGTAGTTGAACACCAGCTCGATCGCCACCAGACCCCCGATCAGGTAGCCGATCTGGGTGGCCACCACCGCGATCGTTGGCAGTAGCGAGTTGCGCAGCACGTGCTTGAACACGACCGAGCGGTAGGGCAGGCCCTTGATCAGCGCAGTGCGGGAGTAGTCGGCGTCGAGGGCCTCGATCGTCCCCGCCCGGGCCATGCGCGCGATGTAGCCAAACAGCACGAACACCAGGCACAGCGCGGGGAGGATCAGGTACTCGACCTGGGTAAAGAAGCCCGCTCCCTGGGGTGGCTGTGCGGTCGCGGGAAGGATCCGGATCCACAGCGCGAACACGAGGATCAACAGGACGGCCCACACGAAATCAGGCACCGACGTTGCCGACAGGCCGCCCACCGAGATGAAGCGATCGCTGAGCCGTCCTTCCCGCAGCGCCGCGAATACGCCGCCGGCGACCCCCAGCGGCACGACGATGATGAACGCCAGCAGGGCCAGCTTGGCCGAGTTGACCAGCGCCGGCCAGATGATGCTCGACACCGATTGACCAGTCGCGGCCGACTTCCCGAGGTCGCCGTGCACGAAGCCGCCGATCCAGCTCCCGTACTGGACGAACACCGAGCGGTCGGTCCCCAGCTTGTGGTTCAGGGCTGCGACCGCTGATGGCGAGGCGAAGGGGCCGAGCACGCGACGCCCGACATCTCCCGGCAGCACCTGGGAGCCGAAGAACACGAAGATGCTGAGCAGCAGGAGCGTGATCAAGCCCAGGGCGAGCCGCTTGCCGATGAAGCGCGCCATCACACGAACCCCGCCCGGCTGAGGTCGACCTGCCCCATCGCCGTCGAGTACTCGCCGGACACGTTGTTGTGGGCGCCGGTCAGGAAGTAATAAAAGTAGGGAATGATCAGCGGCGACTCGTCGAGCAACAGCTCCTGGATCTGACGCGCATAGCGCCTCTGGGCGTGAAGGTCGAGCGCCGCGATGTAGTTGGCCACCAGCTTGTCGTAGGTGGCGTTGCGAAAGTGGGCGGCGTTCCACGGACCCTTGGTGGTGAGGGTGGCCTTGAGCGTGACGTTGGGCACACCGCGGTGACCGTAGTCGGTGATTCCCACCACCGAGTCCAGCCACGGGGAGGTGCCGAATGTCGACGTGCCGTAGTAGGTCCCCAGGTCCATGATCGTGATGTTGAGCTTGATCCCAGCGCTCAGGACATTGTCCTGGAGAACCTGAGCCAGGTCCGGGAGCTCGAAGTCATTTGAGGTGTTGAGCGGCACCGAGAATCCGTGAGCCTTGCCCGCCGCCGCCAGTAGCGCCTTGGCCTTGGCGACGTCGCGCTGGCGCTGGGGGACTGACTTGACCGTCGAGGGATAGATCGGCGCGAACGGGCTGTCGTTGCCATAGTCAGACTTCGTGGCCAGCAGCCCCTCGACCATGCCGCGGCGGTCGGCGAGCAGCGCCATGGCCTGACGAACGCGCCTGTCGGTAAACGGCTCCTTGTCGCAGCGCAGGTGGATCTCCCGATAGGCGGCGGAGTGAAACTGGGTCGTGCGGATCGACGGGTCGGTCAGTAGCGCACGCCCCCCGGCCACGGAGTAGTGAGGCAGCACGTCGACCTGGTTGCCCTGCAGGCCGAGGACCGCCGCCTGCTCCTGGGCGTAGAACTTCAGCTCGGCTTGATCGGCCACGGCCGGAGGGCCCCAGTAATGCGGATTGCGCACATAGGTGACGCCAACCTGGGGCGTGAAGCTCTGCAGCTTCCACGGTCCCGTGCCGATGAAGGTGTTCTGCCAGTTGCCGCTGTAATCCCGTGGCAGGATGATCGCGTTGTAGTTGTCAGAGCTGACGATGTGGGGGAAGTTCCCGTTGGGCGCGTCGAGCTTGAAGCGAACCGTCTCGGGATCGAGCGCCTCGGTGTTGCCCTTCGACAGCACCCCGGCGAAGGTGGACAGCGAGTTCGAACCGACCTTGGGATCGGAGAGACGGTTGAAGGTCGCCGCCACATCCTGCGCGCTCATTGCCGTTCCGTCGGTGAAGTGCACGCCGCGACGGATCTTGAATGTCCAAATGCTGCCGTCGTGGTTGTGCGTCCAACTGGTGGCGATCACCGGATGGAGCACCAAGCGGCGGTCGGAGAAAACCAGGAACTGACCGGTCATGGCCAGCACCGCCAGGCCGCCCTCATCGGAGATCTTGATCGGGTCAATGGCGGCGGCAGGAGCCACGATCCCGGCGCGAATCGTGCCGCCGCGCTTGGGAGGCTTGGTCTGGGGCGGCGAGACCTTGGCGACGTTCGGGCGCGAGCACCCAGCGACGATCACACCCAGGGTCGAGAGTGACATGCCGAGCACGCTGCCCCGGCGCACGAACTCGCGTCGGCTGATCCGCCCCCCGCGAAGCTCGTCGATCAGGTGATTCTCAACCTCGCCAGTTCGACTACGGATCGATTCAAGGCGCTGCTGTGCGCGGGCGGACATCCCGGCAGGATCGGAGGCGCGCATTACGTCGCGCCACGCGCAGCTCGCGTGCCAGCGGCGCGCTGCAATCTGTTTAGGCACAGAGACATGCACAAGTCCCCAGATCTGACTCCCTGGATCGGAGCCAGTTGCCTCATACGCAACCGTGGTTGAATCTCCGTCGGCGGAGTCTAGACCGGCCTGGTTGATTGCGCAACCCGCACTTTTGGATCGGCGGATCTGGGCTCTGGGTGGCCGGCGGAGACCGGCGGCGGCCCGCAATCAGGGTGCGGGCCGAGCGCCACATCGACGACTTCCTTCCATGAGGGCGTGGACCCGCCGGTGCCGATATTCAGCGGCCTGGGCCGCCAGAGCAGAAGCGAAGTGCGGTGATGGCCAGGGTCTGGGCGCAGGCCACGAGGTCGGCGATGGGTACGGATTCTGAAGTGGTGTGGGCGAGGTGGCTGTCGCCAGGACCGAGGCAGATCGAGGGGATTCCGGCTTCCACGGTCAGCGTTGCGCCGTCGTGCCAGTTGTCCATGCCGCCGATCTGCCTAGGACGGCCGGTGGCGCGAGCGGCCTGGAGCGCAGTCTCCACGATCGGCTCATCGGCCGGAATCTCGGCGGGCGGCACCCCGCCGACGGCCCATTCGATTTGAGGGGGGTGCTCGGCGAGCCAGGGGTCGGTGGCGGCGGCGCGAGAGATCCAGTCGGCAAACTCGCTTTGCACCCGTGAGCCCCAGCCATGTTCGTCCGCTTGTTGGGGCAGGTATTCGATGTGACAGTCAAGTTGGCAGCGGGCGGGATAGGAGACGATCCATTGGCCCCCGTTGACGATCGTGGGTACGCAATCGGCCGGTGACAGGTAAGGGTGGTGGGGGCCGAGAGACCAATGCTCGCGCAGGCGGCGAATCGCCTCGAGCACGATTGCCATCTTCTCGATCGCATTAACCGCGCCGCCCTGGTCGGGATGGCGGGCGGGAAACCCGGCGTGTCCGGACCGTCCGTGCACGGTGATCCTGGGCAGCAGGCTGCCGCGGCAGGCGACCCACACGCCAAGCCCCGTCGGCTCGGGCACGATCGCCGCGTCAGCGCGTAGCGTCCGCGCCGATACGAGGCCGCCGGCGCCGGTGGACTCCTCCTCGGTGACGGTGTTGAGGATCAGTTCACCCGCCAGCGATACTCCCAGGTGGGCGAGCACCTCGGCGGCGAACACCATGCAGGCCACGCCGCCCTTCATGTCACAAGCACCGCGCCCGTGCACGGCGCCGTCGGAGATCACCCCAGCAAACGGGTCGTACCTCCACGCCTGGCGTGGGGATACGTCGACCACGTCAACGTGTCCATTGAGCAGCAGCGACCTGCCAGAGCCGGCGCCGACAAAGCGCGCCACCAGCTGCGGACGCCCAGCAAAGGTGAACCCTTCGGGAATCATGCGGTGCCCGGCGACCAGAGCCGGATCGGGCTCAAAGATCTCAACCGCCGCGCCGGCCGAGCGCAGACGCTCGCCGAGGTATGACTGGAGCGCCGCCTCCTCGCGAGCTGGCGAACCCGGGACGTGGGTTGTGGTGTCAAACCCGAGCAGAGCTCGCAGCAGATCGACCAGCTCATCTTGGCGCGCAGCGACCTCATCGCAGAGCTGCTGTTCGATCTCCCTCATATCCAATGGCCTGCAGCGCCGTCGTGGGCAAGGCCGCCGGTCACGAACGGGGGAACTCGCATAGTTGTTGCATACCCAACAGTGGTTGACGCTGACGCCAAGCCCTACATGGGCGCAGCCACACACCGCAGAAGGTGGAGAGTTGCTGTATAAACATCCCAGGTTGGCAGATAGGCGAGGGAGTAGATAGTGAGCGATCAGAGCCTGACCGCAGGTCTGCTGGAGAGGCTCGATCACGGGCCGGTGGTCTGCGCCGAGGGCTATCTGTTTGAGTTCGAGCGGCGGGGCTATCTGCAGGCGGGCGCCTATGTGCCCGAGATCGTGCTGGAACGGCCCGACCTGGTGCGGGTGCTGCACGAGGAGTTCGTCCACGCCGGCTCAGACGTGGTGCTGGCCTTTACCTACTATGGCCACCGGGAGAAGCTGCGGCTGATCGGCAAGGAGGATCTGCTCGAGCCGCTCAATCGCGACGCGCTGGCGCTGGCCGTAGACGTGGCGCACGAGACGGGAACGCTGGCGGCGGGTGACCTGTGCAACACCAACGCCTACGCGCCCGATCGCGAGGCACAGCTCGAGGTCCGCCGCATGTTCGAGGAGCAGATGGAGTGGATCGCCGACAGCGGCGTGGACTACGTGGTGGCGGAGACGTTCTCGTACGTGGGCGAGGCGCTGCTGGCGCTCCAGGCGATCAAGGCCGCGGGCTTGGCAGCGGTGACGACGCTGGCGATCCACCAGGCCGAGGAGACTCGCGACGGACTGAGCCCCGAAGAGGCCTGCCGGCGGCTGGCCGAGGCCGGCGCCGACGTCGTCGGGCTCAACTGCATCCGCGGCCCCGACACGATGCTGCCGCTGATCGCGCGGATCCGCCGCGCCGTCGACGGGCACGTGGCCGCCCTCCCGGTCCCCTACCGGACCACGGCCGCGGCGCCGAGCTTTCAGTCGTTGCGCGACCCCGACTGTGACTGCCTGCCCCAGGACCGTCCCTTCCCGATCGCGCTTGACCCATTCACCTGCAACCGGTTTGAGATCGGGGCCTTTGGTCGTTGCGCGCTAGAGCTCGGCGTCAACTATCTCGGTGTGTGCTGTGGGGCAGGTGCCCACCACATCCGCAGCCTGGCCGAGGCGCTGGGGCGCACTCCCCCGGCCAGCGCCTACAGCCCCGACATGTCCAAGCACGCGTTCCTGGGCACGCACGAGCTGCTCAGGGAGCACAACCGGGCCTACCACCGCCAGCTCTGAAGGCGCGGGAGGGGGCTAGAGGTCGCCGCCCTCGTCGATCAGGCGAGCCAGCTCGCGGCTCACCAGCGCCAGACGGGCCTCGCGCGTGAGCGGTAGCCGCCGGCGGTGCTCGACCACGCTGGCCAGGCTCAGCTCGGAGGTGACCAGCACCTGGTCGACATCCTCTGGACACTGCGCCACCACCTCGCCGGCGGGGTCGATCACCCGGGAGCCTCCCCAGTAACGCGCGCCCTGCTCCTCGCCGATGCGGTTGACGAACACCACATAGCACTGAAAGAGCCGCGCGTAGAACGCGCAGATGTCACGCCAGTAGGAGCGCACGTCGAACTCGCGGGGGTCGCTGTGCGGGCTGGCGCTCGGAAACAACATCAGCTGGGCGCCGTCCTGACAGGCGATGAAAGCGATCGCCGGCTGCCAGGCGTCATAGCAGATCAGCACCGCGCAACGGCCGAAGCGCGTGTCGAAGGCCCGCATCGCCGGGCCGGCGCTGAAGTGCTTGCGCTCCTCAAAACGGTGGTAGGTCGGCAGATAGAGCTTTCGGTGGACGTGGACCAGCCGGCCCGCATCAAAGAAGGCGGCGCTGTTGAAAACCCGCCCCTCGCGAGCCAGCTCGGGAAAGCCGATCACCACGGCGCGACCGCCGGCAGCATGGGCCAGCGCGGTCAAGGACGGATCGTCGGCGGGCAGTGAGACGTGGCGATCGCTGGCTCCGACGGCATATCCGCTCAGACACAGCTCGGGGAACACGATCAGATCGGCCCCGCCGGCCGCCGCCTCCTCGATCGCGTCGGTGGCCCGCGCGAGGTTGCCCTCGAGGTCGCCCAGGGTCGAGTCGATCTGAGCCAGGGCTACTCGCATCATGCCAGTCGGGAGGACACGAGCCGGGCGCTAAGGCTTGCCCTGGCTCGGCATCGATGCGAGGCTACAACAGTGGTTGCACAAAGGGCAACGAGCCTAAAGCGGGGAACGGCGATCCTGATCGCGCTCGGAAGCGACGAGGCGATCGCGCGCGACGGGCTCGGGGTTGTCCGGCTGGCCGAGATCGTGGGTCAGGACAAGAGCCAGGTGTCGCGGGCGCTGACCGCGCTGGCCGACGGCGGACTGGTCGATCGCGATCCGGACTCGCGCGCCTACCGGCTCGGGTGGCGGCTGTTCGCGCTGGCGGCTCGTTTCGGGCGACCGCGGCTGATCACGCTGGCCCCCGCCGTCCTGGTTCGCCTGGTGGCCGAGCTCGGTGAGACCGCCCACCTCTCGGTGCTGCAGGGGGGCCTCGTGCTCACGCTCCTCTCAGAGTCACCCGGGTGGGCGATCAGCGCCCGCGGATGGAGCGGCCGCACGGTTCCGGTCACTTGCACTTCGTCGGGCCGCGCGCTGCTGTTCGACTACGACTTGCCGGCGCTGGAGGCGCTCCTGGACCGGCAAAGCTTCGCCGGCCTATCGCCGCGCGCTCCGGCCGACGTCGCCGAGCTGTACCGCCGGATACGTGCGACGCGCGCTCGCGGCTTTGCCACGGTGGATGAGGAGTTCGAGCCCGGGCTCGTGGGTGCCGCCGCGCCCGTGCGCGATTTCTCGGGCCGGATCATGGCGGCCGTCAACGTCTCGGGCCCCAAATTCCGGCTGGGCAAGCGGATCGGCGCCGCGGGCGAGGCCGTACGCGACGCGGCCCAGATGCTGTCAGAGGGGTTAGTCGGGGCACGCGAGGAGAGCGGCACACGTAGCTCGGCCTAGTGGGCCGAGGGGTGCACGAAGGGCACGAGCGGGTGCCAGCCGGCGCGTAGCACTTCGATCAGCGACGGCGGCGTGATCAGCTCCACGGTGGTGTGCGGCTCGCGACGCCGACGCGTGGCGTAGCCGGCCGGGGTCCACGCCAGCAACGCGTCGCCCAGCACCAGGTGCGGCGTGCCGTGGACGAGCACGAAGGCGCCGTCGGGGAGTTGGTGCATCGAGACGTGCCGGCGACGGTGGGCTTTGCTCGCGGGGTCGACTCGTTCGCCGTGGAGCTGGGCATCGATCGCGTCGGCGCCGCTCTGACCCCGATGGAGCTCGCGCCAGATCGAGGCCAGTCGCCGGTAGTCCTCGCGGCGGCACAGCGCACACGGGCGGTGGCCGGCGGCCAGCGCGGTCACCTCGTCAAGGAAGAACAGCTCGGTGAAGCGCCCCGGCGCCAGCAAGCGCGGGCGCTGCCAGCCGCGAAACTGCAGGCGACAGGCGATCCACCGCTTGCCGTTGTAGCGCCGGCGGATGTGACCGTGGTCGTCGTGCAGGCAGCCGCGGTTCCCGTACACCAGACCGCGCGCCGGATCTGCGATCAGCTCGCCGAGCGGCGTGACCCGATTCTGAAGCGGCACCTGTTAGCTCCGCGGCGGCTATTGCGTGAACGCCCGCACCGAGGAGAAATCCCGTGCCGCCAGGTCGGACTCGTGGATCCAGATGTAGACGCGCTCGTCGCCCCAGCCCCAGGACCAGTCCAGGCGCTGGTCGTCGCTCAGCTGGGCGAGCAACAGCCACCGCGCCGCACCGGCCTCGAACTCGTGCGCGCGGGGATGAGCCGCCGCGGGAACATCACCGAGGTCGACCTGATGGGCGAGCATCTCGCAGGCGAGCGGCATGTTGCCCTGGCGCTCGTCGGGATAGCCGAGAACGCGATGCAAAGACTGCGGCTCGGGTGAGCTGTCAAACGGCACCGCACCCTGGATCCCGGCCAGCCGGTCGCGAACCCGCTCCCAGGCGTCGATTTCGTCGGGCTCGAGTCCCAGGCGCTGAGCCGGCTCTGACCACGCCCGCGGCAGTTGCAGCTCGGGAGCGAGCTCCAGCGGCTGCCCGGAGGACGCGGTCGCCGCGGAGGCGAGAGTCTCGGGCGTCGGCGACCAGCGCACGGTGCCGGCTCGGAGGTGCTCGCAGACCGTCTCCGGGCGCGAGACCGTGTCGTTCGACGAGAATTCTGAGCACGCCCGCGGGGGGCAGGAGCCCCGGCTCGCCCAGCTCGGCCAGCGCAGCCAGGTCCAGCTCGACGGCGCAGACAAGCGGGTCGCGGTCCCGGGGGCGGTCGCGGGATGACTCAGCGCGGGGTTTGGGCTCGCTCGGGCCGATCGGTGGCGTCAGCCGCAGGCTCCAGCGGCACAGCGACAGGATCGACTCGAGGTGGCGATCCAGACCGGCCTCCTGCACCAGGGCATGAACGTCGTCGAGGCTGGCGCAGCGGGTGGGCGCATCGGCGGCGATCGCCCTCAGCACGGGCGAGACGTCGGGCGCCACCGGCTCGTCGTGGGGGATCGGCAGGCGCTCGGACAACGCCTGTCCGACGAGCTCTCCGGCGCTGCGAGAAACCTGACCCACGAGCTCACGCAGAAAATCGCGTCGGTTGCTTGAAGATGACATCAACCATTAGTGATAGCCGATCCGCGCGTCGGGTCGGCTCACCGCATTGGTGGGGCCGCGGACGCCCAGTGACCCAGCCGCGGACGCCCGATGACCGAGCCGCCGAGTGACCGAGCCGCGGACGCCGAGTGACCCAGCCGCGGACGCCGAGTGACCGAGCCGCGGACGCCGAGTGACGGAAATGCTCGGCCGCACGGATAATTCCCGCCGTGCCCGAGTTTGCGCTGCCATTGCGCGAGCAGGACGTCGACCCCGACCCCCTGCGTCAGTTCGCCGCCTGGTATGGACAGGCGGCCGAGTCCGGCTTGCGCGAGCCCGGAGCCATGGCGGTGGCGTCGAGCTCGGCCGAGGGGGCGCCCTCGGTACGGATGGTGCTGCTCAAGCAATACGACGAGCGCGGGTTCGTGTTCTACACCAACTATGAGAGCCGCAAGGGACGCGAGCTCGAGGCCAATCCGCGGGCGGCGCTGCTGTTCTACTGGGATCCACTGGGGCGACAGGTCAGAATCGAGGGCGCGGTCGAGCGGACGACCGAGCAGGAGTCGGCGGACTACGTCCGCAGCCGGCCGCGACCGAGTCAGCTGAGCGCGCTGGCCTCGCCACAGAGCGAGGTCATCGACAGCCGCGCCGCGCTCGAGCGGCGCGTGACCGAGCTCGCGGATCGGCATGCGGACGGCGAGCTGCCAGTGCCCCGCGGCTGGGGTGGCTTTCGCCTATCGCCGGTCAGCTTCGAGTTCTGGCAGCACCGCGAGGACAGACTCCACGATCGGCTGCTCTACACACGCGCCGACGATCGTCGCTGGCTGATCCAACGGCTGGCGCCGTAGCGCTACACAGCGTCGAGCTCCTCGCGAGCCCGGCGATGGGCATCGGCGGCCTGTTCGGCCTCGGACTCCGCCTGCGCGAGTGCCTCGTCGGCCTCGGTGAGCGCCTGGGCGGCGCGCTCGCGCCGCTCCCGCGCGATGTTCAGGGCACGCCCGGCGCGATCGGCCTCGCGTCGAGCCTCGGCCTCGGCGATCCGGGCGGCCCGGCGCGCGGCGGCCCGTTCGCGCTCGGCGCGCTTGGCGTCGGCGCGCTTGGCCTCGGCGCGCGGCTCCGCGGGCTCGCTCGTTTGCGCGCGCCTGCCAGTGCCCCTTTTCTCAACGGCCTGCTTGGCCGCGCGCCGTGGTGGCGGCGCGACCGCCCCGAGACCTACGTGACGCAGCTCGCGCTCCAAGCGGCCTTCGCGCACCGCTGTTCGAGCGTCGTCATCGAGCGCGGCGGCGTTCAGAGTGTCCGCTACGCGGTCGAGCACCACAGGGCTGAGCTCGTGGCCCTCGGAGGTGAGCAGACCGCGAGCCCGGGCGATCAGCGCCTCCACCGCGGCCCGTTCCTGGTCGACGGCGGCGCGCAGCGCCGGTGCGTCACGACGACCGGCCAGCACCTCGGACTGGACCTCGCGCAGCTCATCGCCCGCGGCGAACAGCTCGGCCATGGCCCCAGCCTGGGTTCGAGCGAGCTGATTGACCGCCCAGGCAGCGACCGACGGCTTGCGCAGGCGGGCCACGGCGGCCGCCTCCTGGCGTTGTCCGTCGCTCCTCAGTGTGCGCGAGAGGGCATCTCGCTCGGCGATGAACCGGTCGAGGGCAAGGCCGTAGAGCTGGTCGGTGTCGCTGGCGGCCATGTGGCTCGCCATGTTGACGGCTCACGGGTGGCGGCGCGAATGGGCGACTAGTCTTGCGCGCGTGTCACAGCTCAAGACGGGGATCGAGGCCAGTCAGGAATTCGACGTTTCGGGGCCACTGCTGACCGACGTCGGCGGGACGCTGCCCACCTCGGTCCTGTCCACGCCGGGGATGATCGCGATGATGGAGCGGACATCGGCGATGCTCGTCCGCCCGTGGCTGCCCGACGGCACCGCCACGGTCGGGTTCGAGGTCTGCGTCCGCCACGTCGGGGCGGCGTTCGAGGGCTCGAAATGCCTCGCCCGCTCCCGGCTTGACGAGGTCGTGGATGGACGCAAGCTCCGGTTCGCCGTTGAAGTCACCACGCAGGACGGTCGCACGATCGGCGTCGGCACCCACGAGCGGCGGATCATCCCGATCGACGGAGCTTCGGCCTCGGCATCGGGCGCCCCATGAGAGCCTCGCGCTACTTCTCGGCGGTCGACTCCCACACCGAGGGAATGCCGACCAGGGTGATCACCGCTGGCCTGGGCACCCTCCCTGGAGCGTCGATGCAGGAGCGCCGCCTGTACTTCGAGCGCCACCTCGACCACCTGCGGCTGATGCTGATGCGCGAGCCTCGTGGTCATGCCGCCATGTCCGGCGCGTTCCTGCAGCCGGCCTCCCGGCCTGAAGCCGACTGGGGCGTGCTGTTCATCGAGGTATCCGGTTGCCTGCCGATGTGCGGCCACGGGGCGATTGGCGTGGCCACGGTCCTGGTCGAGTGCGGGCTGGTCGAGGTCTCCGAGCCCGAAACCCGGATCCGGCTGGACACGCCGGCGGGTCTGGTGGAGGCGAGGGTGACCGTGACCGACGGGCGAGCGGAGCGCGTGACGCTCCGCAACGTCCCCGCGTTCGTGGTCGAGCTCGACGCCGGCGTCGAGGTGCCGGCGCTGGGCCGGGTGCAGTACGACATGGCCTTCGGAGGCAACTTCTACGCCCTGGTCCGCGCGGAGTCCGTGGGGCTCGAACCCGTGCCGGCGCGCGCCGACGAACTGATCTCCGGCGGCCTTCAGATCATGGCTGCGATCGAGGCCACCCGGCCGCCGGTACATCCGCTGGATCCGGCCATTCGCGGCTGCAAGCACGTCGTCTTCTACGCCCCGGGCGAGAACGGCGCCGACGCCCGCAACGCGACCGCGATCCATCCCGGCTGGCTCGACCGCTCCCCGTGTGGAACCGGCACCTCGGCGCGGATGGCCCAGCTGCACGCGCGGGGCGGGTTGGCGCTCGAGGTGGAGTTCACCAACGAGTCGGTGATCGGCGGCCGGTTCGTGGGGCGACTTGTCGAGGAGGTGTCAGTCGGGGGCCGGCCCGGCGTCGTGCCCGAGATCAGTGGTCGCGCCTGGATCACCGGCATGGGCCAGTACCTGCTGGATCCGACCGACCCGTTCCCGGCCGGGTTCGAGCTGTGACCTCGGTGATCGTGGTCGGGGGCGGCGCGGTCGGCCTGTGCCTCGCGGAGTCGCTGGCGGCCAGCGGGGCAGCGGTCACGGTGCTCGAACGGGACCGCTGCGGGCAGGCCGCCTCGGCGGGAAATGCCGGCTGGTTGACGCCGTCGCTGGCGACGCCGGTCCCGGGGCCGGGCGTGATCGGTCAATCGCTGCGCTGGCTGATCAACCCGTCGGGCCCGCTGTGGATCCGCCCGACCCTGTCGCCGGCGATGCTCCAGTGGATCTCGCGGTTCGTGGTCAGCTGCCGGCGGGGCGCTTACCGCCGCGGCCTGCACGCTTTGCTGGCTGCCGCCGCGCGTGCGGGCGGCGCATTCGATCGGCTGGCCGAGCGGGGAGCGCAGTTCGAGCTGCACTTCGACGGGCTTCTGTGCCCGGCTTTCTCGGCGGCCGAGCTCGAGCACCTCCTGCGAGAGCAAGCCGAACTGCGCGACGCCGGTTTGCGCTCGCCGCTGGAGCGGGTGGGTGGTGCCGAGATGGTTTCCCTGGAGCCGGCGCTCAGCGCTCGGACCATCGGCGGGCTGGTGGCCCCAGGGGAGCGCCATCTGCGGCCCGAGTCGTTCACCGCCGGGGTGCGCGATCGTCTGCGCTCGCTGGAGGCGACGGTCGTCGAGGGTGCCAAGGTGGCCGATGTGGTGCCCGTCGGTTCGCGATGGATGGCCCGCGGCGTCGGCGGGGAGTGGAGTTCTGACGGGATCGTGCTGGCCAGCGGCGTGAACACCCGAGAGCTGCTCTCCCGGCTGGGCTTTGGCCTGCACCTAACCACCGCCAAGGGATACAGCCGCACGTATGCCAGGACGTCGACGGGGCCGTCGCGCCCGGTGTACCTGGATCATCCGAAGGTCGCCGTCAGCGTGTTCGACGGCGGGGTTCGGGTCTCGGGGACCCTCGAGCTCGGCGCGCGCGGACTGGGGCTGTCGGCGCGCCGGCTGCGTGCGATCACGGCCGCGGCGCGCGAGGCGATGCCCGCCTGGGAGCTGCCCGCCGACCCGACCGACTGGGCCGGGATGCGCCCGCTGTCGCCCGACGGGCTTCCGTACATCGGGGCCGTCCCCGGGCTGGCCGGGCTCTACGTCGCGACCGGCCACGCGACGCTGGGGATCACGCTCGCGCCGCTGACCGCCGAGCTGCTACGCGATCTGATCCTCGAGGGCAAGCGCGATCCGCTGCTGGCGGCGTTCGATCCGGGACGCTCGATTGGGCGCCTCAGGCCGTAGCTCGGCCGGTACGGCTGCCGCGCGCGGGCGCGTCACTCCTGCGCGGGGGGGCGGCGTGTTACTCCTCCGAGGGGGGCGGCGGGGCTCCCTGAGGCTTGTTGTCGCCTTCGGCAACGGGCACCGCCGGAAGCCCGGGAGCGCCCGCAATCGCATCCGCCAGCCAGCGGCGCCGCGCCTCGATCCGCCGCCAGCGGGCCTGGGCTCGGGCCATCTTGCGCCCGGTGGGGTCGTAGCGTCGCCGGGCCCATCGCGAGTGGGGCGCGGCCAGGCGAACCGCTCCGACCAGCGCCACCGGAAACAGGAACAGCCCGATCAGCCCCAACAGCGGCTTGCCCTTCAGGATCGCCAGCGAACTCAACAGCACCGCGATCCCGACGGCGAGGGCGATCGCGCTCACCGACGATCCGTTGTTGGCGAGGTCGAACGGCGACAAGCCCAGGACCACCAGCCCGCCGAGCAGCGCGGCGACCACGACCGCGTCGAATGACGCGCGGCCCTCCTCGGCCCAATAGACATCACGCAGATGAATCCAGAGCGCGAATTCGTCCAGGGTGAAGCCGGCACCGACGCCAAACAGTCCGGCGAGGATCTCGTCCCAGGGGCTCACCGGAGCGATGGCGAAACCGAGGAATCCGGTTAGCAGCATCAGCACGATGCCCCATACCAGATGATGCAGATGCAGCCCGCTGTCGGTGGTCACGCTCCCAGGCCACCAGGTCACCTTGGGGCTGCGCATCAGCCTTGCGCTGGTGCGGATGAACAAAAATGAGACCAGAAAAGCGGCCAGCAAAATGAAACCCGCACGCTGGCCGCGGACATCGAGGAAGTGCTGCGGCAACTCGAAGGTCAAGGTGATGTTGGCGGCCATGCCAGCCAAAGCCTAGATATACGCTCGCGGATGTATGGACGAGGCATTCGTCAGAGAGGTCCGCTTGCTCGACCCTGAAGGCGACGAGCGGCGCACCGGGCACCCCTGGTGCAGCTGCTCTCAGACCGAGAGCCCGGGAGTCGATGTCGCGGGGCTACGCCGACCCAGGTGAGCCCGTCAGCCGCATCACGATCTCTCCGAAGGCCCGCTGGGCGTGGCCGCGGAGCTGCTCAGCGGTGAGCAGTTGCACCGGGTGGGGCACCAGCACCATGCGGTAGTCGGGCATTCCCAGGATCCGAGCCTGCTCGAGCGCCTCGTCGGCAAACGGCTCGGTGGCCACCGCCGCGGTCGCGATCCCGCGGCGTTCCAGGCGCACCATGTCGTACACACTGCACGACGTGCATGAGCCTCAATCGGCCAGGCCCTCCACCGCGAGGTCGCCACGATCGGCGATCCGGCGGATGATCTCAGCGCTCGCAGGCTTTGAGAAGATCTGCTTGGCGAGGCGGAACGTGACCGCTCCCTGCGCGCGGAGCAGCTCCTCGATGTGGTCGAGAAACTCGTCTCCGCGCCGCTTGGTGATGTCCAGCAGCGCCACCTGTGCGCCGTTGAGGTTGGCCCGGCGCGGCGCCAGCGGCTCGGATACGCGCCGCTGCTCGTCAAAGGGGCTGACGTGGTTCATCTGATCTCCTTGGAGACGATCTGTGAATCCATCCCGAGGCATGGCCCGAAGACTGCCGAATATCGCCCGGCCTCGCCTCCCGCGACGACAAACACATATGTCCTCGGGGCGCGTCCACTTGGAGATCGGCTGCTGGTCGTCGGCGGCGGCGACCTCCGGCGTGGTCTCCCCCCAACGCAACTCGGCGGCGGGCCGGGTGACGGTCTCGAAGATCTCCTCGCGCAGTCGCTGCTTGCTCCAGCCGGCGGCGCGGAACATCTCGGCATGCTCGGGGCAGATGACGAACAGCGAGACACCGCCCAACGGCCACCAGTTCGGGACTCCAGGTTGCGGCCGCGGACCAGCCGAGGACGCGCGCGAGCTCCTTCGGCGTCGTGCTCCGGTGATCTGAGATCGACAACGGGGCGTCTGCGCCGACCAGGGTGACCACCGAGTCGCTCGGCCGCGTAGCCCCGCTCTACGTGGAGCGGCTCCCACGGGCTCACCGCCTCGTCCTCCGCCAGACACAGCCCGAGCTTGCCCGGCTGTCCCAGCGTGGAGCGATCCAGGCGTCCCGGAAAGCCTCCGCCGGTGAGGCTTATGACCAGCCGCAAGGCACGTCCGATGGTCATGTTCGCCCGCCAGCCCGGGCCGAGCGCACCCATCGAGCCGTTGAGGCCGATCGCGTCCCGAATCGGGCCGTTGACGATCATCACCTGTCCCGCGGGCTGGGTGGTTACCGCTTGCCCGCCGACGTTGAATCGCGGCTCCAGTGCCGCCTGGACGGCTGCGACCACAACCGGGAAGTAATCCGGCCGGCAGCCGGCGAGCACGGCACAGGCGGCCACGCGCTCGAGCGTCGCCCGACCCATGGCCGGCGGAAGCTCACCGAGGCTGTGGCGAGGGTTGCGGCCGCCGAGCATCGCCTCCACGCGCTCGGGCGTAGGCGGGATCACCGGCAGCCCATCGGTCCAGCCGCGCTCGAACATCTCCTCGAGATCGTCGCTGCCGGGTTCGTCGATCAGCAGCAGCGTTTCCTCATCGAGGGTGCTCTTGGCCGCACAGCCCGGCTTTCGTCGCGGCGGCTCGTCGGTAACCCGGACCGCCGGCGCGCCCACCATTGCGCAGGCCCGCTCGAGCAGCTCGTCCAGCCTCGCCGCATCCCATCCGACCACGCGGCGGGCGAGCTTTCCGTCACGATCCACGAGCACCGTCGTCGGCAAGCTCACCAGCTCATATGACCGGGAGACGTCATATGGAGGCGGCTCAGAAAGCACTGCGCCCGGGAAACCGGCGCGCCGCACGGCCCGAGCCGCCACCTCGAGAGGGTCCTCGAAGATGACCGCAGAGGCGATGCCCAGGTGCGAGAGCGGCTCCACCAGCGGAGCCAGGCGCCGCAACGTGAGGCCGCAGGTCGGACATTCCTCGGATGCGAACACGAGCAACGCCGACCCGGGTGAGTACAGGTCGCCGAGCGCAACCGGGCCACCAGCAACCGAGCTGAGTCTGAAGCCAGGCGCGGGCGGGAACACGGGGTCGGTCATCGCCCGGCAAGCATTAGCAGTCGGCGCAGGAGTTAACGGCGGTCGCCCGCGCCAACGGTCAGCGCTGCGACCGAACCGACCGCCGCCAGCGCCTGCGCCGAGCGACTCGCGGAGAAATAGAATCCTGCCGCCCGTCGGCCCCGGTCCGCAAAGGAGGAGAAGAAGTCTTGAGTTTCGCCGGCTGTTTGAGCTAGAGGGGCTCGATCGGGTGTATTCACCGTTCACCCCGTTTCATCGCGGCGGGTCTGGACCCCCACTGGTGTGCCTGCACGGCTTCATGGACACGTGGCGCACGTGGGAGCTGGTGCTCCCGACACTCGAACACCACCACGAAGTTCTCGCGCTGACGCTGGCGGGTCACGCGGGCGGACCGCCAATCGAAGGGGAAGCGAGTGACGAGGCCCTGATGGGCGCGGTGGAGCGCGTCATGGACGACGCGGGGTTCTCCGATGCCCACATCGCAGGCAGCTCGCTCGGCGGTTACCTGGCGCTCAAGCTCGCCACGCGTGGCCGGGCACGGACGGTCGTCGCCCTGGCCCCCGCCGGCGGATGGGCCAAGGGCGATCGGTCATACGAGGACCTGCTCGGCTTCCAGCGCACGCTCCACGAGCAGACGCGGGCCGCCGCGCCCCAGGCCGAGGCGCTGCTGTGCACTCCGGAGGGGCGGCGCCGCGCGACCCAGCTGCTGACCACCAGCGGGCAGCCCATCCCGTCCGAGTTGCTGGCCCACCAACTGGTCGGCACTGCCAAGTGCGAAGCGGCCGACGCGCTGATCGATCACGCGCTGCAGCACGGGTGGACGCTCGAGGCCGAGGCGATCACCTGCCCGGTGCGGATCCTGTGGGGTACCGAGGACAAGCTCCTGCCGTGGCCGCGGGCGGCGGCGCGCTACCGCACCGACTGGCTTCCAGGTGCCGATTGGGTAGTCCTCGACGGCGTCGGCCACTACCCGCAACTCGACATCCCCCTGGAGACCGCGCATCTGATCCTCGGCCACACGTCGGGGTGAACCGGTCTCCCGGAACGCTTGAAACTGGTGCGTACCCCTTCAATCCGATCTAGCGAGCGATCAGGAAGGAGTCCAGGTGGTCGTCGAGCGCCTGCAGACCGGCGGCATCGGCGGGGATGGTGCGAGAACCGATTGGCGTCCGGACGCACCAGAACGCGCCACTCCGTCCAAGCCGGCTTGTCGGGGGTCGCCGGAGGCAGGAATCGTCGCTCTCCGGCCAGGCGCGAGACCAGCCGACGGTGCATTCGAAACGGGGGCGAGCACCGGATCCAGTATCCCGCCGCGGGCGAGGATCTCGAGCGTGCCCGGCTGCAGGGCGGTCGCGCGCGCCTGACGGTGGGCCACTGGCTCGCGTTCGACCACCCGGGCCCGCACTCCGTGGCGCGCGAGCTCGGCGGCAACGAACAGGCCCGTCGGGCCCGCCCCGACCACCAACACGTCAACCGGCCCCTGACTCACCCCACGATTGAACCACGGGGCGCGACAGAGACCCGAACCGCACGTTCAGGGGGCCCTCTATCGTCCTCGGGGATGCCTTCATCGCAGCCGCCCACGACTGACCCCCCTTCGCGGGAGGCCCAGCAAGCCGCAGCGCCACCCAGGATCAGTGACCAGCTCGAAGGATGGCTGAAGGACGAGCACGACAAGACCCTCGGCGGCTTGATCGAAGTGTTCGGCCGCAAGAGCTTCGCGATCCTGTTCGTGCTCTTGCTCGGCGTGCCGGCGCTCCCGCTCCCGACCGGCGGCGCCACCCACGTGTTCGAGATCATCGCCGTGCTGCTCGCGCTGCAACTGATCGCCAACCGCGAAGAGATCTGGCTGCCGCAGCGCTGGCGCAAGCTCGAGTTCGGCGGCGACAAGCAACAGCGCTTCGTCAGCGGACTGATGAAGATGATCCGCTGGCTCGAGCGCTTCTCCCGACCGCGCCTGCGCTTTCTGTTCGATCATCGCGTCAGCAACATCTTGTTTGGCGTGCTCGTCGTGGGTGGGTCGGTCGCGGCCTTCGTGGCTCCGCCGTTCACCGGATTGGACACGCTGCCGTCACTGGGGGTCGTGCTGCTGTCGCTCGGGGTCCTGCTCGAGGACGTGCTCGTGGTCGTCGCCGGAGTCCTGGTGGGGGCGGTGGGGGTGGTGTTGGAGATCGTGCTCGGTACCGCGGCGATCAACGGCATCGGGCAGCTGCTGTAGGGCGCGGCCCGGGGCGCTCACGCACCCGCAGGCTCACGTGGCCCGGGAGCGCTCACGGGGCCTGCTGCTGATCCTGACCGCGGAGGGCGAAATACAGCACTGACGCGCTGAGGGCGCTCAGCGGTGCGACCGCAGCATTGACTGCCCATTGCAGTAACGCGCGACCCACGGAGCCAAGCGAAGATGCGGCCAGCCCGACTCCGAAGCTGACTACGAGCACGGCGAAGGCCACCACCACGATGACGCCGAACACCGCCCAGCCGTTACCAGAGACCAGCCGGCGGCTGCGTCCGAAGGCGGCGAACACGCCGGGCCGTTCCAGGACGGTGACGGGAGCCACCACCGACCAGAGAACGAGCAGGATCAGACCGGGAATGATCAACAGGGCAAAGCCGATCGCCACTCCCACCGCGGTCAGGATCGAGACCGCCATCAACGGCAACAGCACCGGTTCGACACTGCGCAGCAGGTCACCAACCGAATGGTCGCGTCGCCCGCTGTGAAGATCCTGAACCAGTTTCACAACCATTCCCTGATACAGAACGCTGACCGCCCAGAATATGATCGCCACCGCGATCGACGATCCCGGGAGAAGTACGAACACGATGAACTGCACGCCGTACAACACCAGTGCGGTTCCGATCAGGACCGCGGTGTTGTCGCGATAGATCTCCCAGATCCGTGACAGCACCGACCTAGTGCTGATGTGTTGCTCGGTCACGAGCCACCTCGCAGATGTGGGTTATATCGCCACACCGGTCTCAGCGGGCCGCAGACCGGCCGCGTCAAGGGCATCGACAGCGGGCGCTTCGAGATCGTCCAGCACCCCGCGCAGACGTTCGCCGGCGAGGTCGGTGACCTTGCCCGCGAGCTCAGAGGCGGCCAGAGGCCGATCGGGAGTCCCCTTGGGACACTGAACCCGCGCGAGCTCGGTTTCGCCCGTGCTCAGGATGGCCCCGAACTGAGGCAACGAGCGATCGAGGACCACGTCTATCAGCGGCACCTGCTCACGAATGCCAGCCTCGACAGTTAGGAAATCGCGCAGCCGCGGAGGCCCGTGGGTGAGCGTAAACGCGACGCAGTAGGGGATCGAGAACTTGGCCGACAACCCGTCGCTGACCATGTCGAGGTGCGCGGCCTGACGCCCCACCGGGTGAACGACAACCTCGAGCCGCTGACGGTCGAGCCGATAGCCATCGGCTCGGGCCCGTTCGGCGGCTTCGATCGGCGAGTGGGTGCCCAAGCAGCTCGGGTAGAGCTTGATCCAATTGCGCTCGATCGCGGGACGGCGAGGTGCACCGGTGAGCGGATCGGCGGCCGTGGCCCGCGGCCAGCTCGCCCCCATCACCTCGTCGAACCCCAGCGGACCGTGGATCGCACGTGGATCGACGGTTGCTCCGCCGCGGGTCAGCAGAGCCGCCTGGACCCCGGCGGCGGCCGCCATCCCGACCTGCAGTGACTTCCCGTCGGTGCCGAACGCCCCCCGAGTGCCGCCCGCCCGCAACAGTGAAATGTTGACCGCGGTGTCGCGCTGCGCGGGTGAAAGATCGAGCAGGAAGGCGGCGGCAGCGGCCGCTCCCGCTGAACCGCACACTGCGGTTGGATGCCAGCCCGCGTCATACAGCGCCGGGTGGCTCGCCTCCGCCAGCGCCGCCGTCACCTCGTAGCCCTCGGCATAGGCCTCCAACATCGCGCCGAGCGAGTGGCCGAGATGTGCGGCCAGCACCAACGCCGCCGGCGCGCAGGTGGCACTCACGTGGGCCACGCCGTCGGAGAACGTGTCATCGAAATCCAGCACGTGTCCCGCGGTCGCCGCGAAGGCCACCTCGGTGAGCAGATCACTGCCCGATGCGCGCACCGCCCGCGGGGCGCGCTCGTCGGCTCCCGCGCAGGCACAGGCCAACCAGTCGAGGAAGGCAACCGCGTATGAGTCGCGATCCGCTTTGAGCGCGTCGGGCGCCACGGGTCCCAAGGCTAGACCCACGCGGCTCCGGCGTCGACCTCGGCCCTCCTCATCACTCTCAACCCAACACCCCGCGTCGTTTTGGAGTCCCCCTGCGTGTGGATCATGACCGTCGCCCCTTATCCTGATCCGCGATGAAGCTCAGCCAGATCGGGGTCTGGACGACATACCGGGCAATCGGTGAAGGCAACGCCGGCGAAGCCGCCCGCCTGGTGGAGGAGCTGGGTTTCGGAGCCTTCTGGCTCGGCGGCTCGCCGCAGCTTTCAAAGGTGCGGCCGCTGCTGGCCGGGACCGAACGCCTGGCCGTGGCCACCGGGATCGTCAACGTCTGGCAGTACGAGCCCGAGAAGCTCGCGGCAGAGCACGCCGAGCTGACGCAGGCTTTCCCGGGCCGGCTCCTGCTCGGGATCGGCATCGGCCATCCAGAGGCCACGGAGGTCTACGAGAAGCCTCTGACGACCATGCGCAACTTCCTCGACGGGCTCGACCGGGCCCAACCGCCGGTGCCACGCGACGAGCGGTGCCTGGCCGCCCTGGGAGCGAAGATGCTCGACCTGAGCGCCCAGCGCACACTCGGCGCGCTCTCGTACTTCGTCTCGGCCGAGCACACCCGCTTTGCTCGTCGGCAGATGGGCGAGGACGCGCTGCTCGCCACCGAGCTGGCCTGCGTGCTCGATAGCGACCTTGCGCGCGCCCGCGCCGCGGCCCGCAACTACGCGGCCCTGTACCTGGGCCTGCGCAACTACACCGGCAACCTGAAGCGCTTCGGGTTCACCGATCACGACCTGGCCGACGGCGGCTCAGACCGACTGATCGATGCGGTCGTCCCGCACGGGACCGCAGAGGAGATCGCGGAGGTCGTGGCGGAGCATCTCGCCGCCGGCGCCGATCACGTCTGCCTTCAGCCCGTGGGCGTCAAGGGCATTCCCCGCGCGCAATGGAGCGCGCTGGCGAGGGCGCTGATCGCGTAATCGACCGCCGGGATTGATCAGGCCGGACGGCGCCGAGACGCTCGGCCGGAGCGGCGTCCTAGGCCGGAACGGCGCCGAGACGCTCGGCGGTGACCGCCTCGAGCGCGTCGCGCAGGGCCGCGATTCGCTCTTCGCCGAACCGCTCGGCCCAATCGTGCTCGATGCCATCGATCAGCCCGCGGCCGACCTCCCGCGCCTCACGGCCGCGCTCGGTCAGGCGGATGATCTTGGCGCGACCGTCCACAGGATCGGGCACGCGCTCGACATAGCCGCGGTGCTCCAGATCGGTGGCGACCTCGCCAACCGACTGCTTGGTCATGTGTGCGCGCTCGGCCAGGTCCGTGAGCCGCGTCCCGTCCGGATCGATGGTGCCGAACACGCATCGGTGGGTGATCCGAATGTCGGAGTAGGCGGTCGTCGCGAGCCGCTCTGACAGCTCGGCGACGAATTCGTCGAGGGCGACGTTGAGCAGCTGGATGAACGGTGCTGGCGATGAGGAGGAAAAATCACTTGCCATTTTGTCAGGACTCCTGATAAGGTAGCCGAACAGTGAAGTACTGTCTGGAACCCTTACAAGGCCACCTGACCAGTTTAGCATCAAAACCGGAGGTATCTCAAATGGCTAGAAAGTGGTGGACCCTACTGGCGGTGAGCGTCGCGACCTTCATGCTCCTGCTGGACATCACCGTCGTCAACACCGCGCTCCCGTCGATCCAGAAGGACCTGTCGGCGAGCTTTACGGATCTGCAGTGGGTGATCGACGCCTACACGCTCGCCCTCGCCGCAGTCGTGCTGACCGCCGGGTCGATCGCCGATCGTATCGGCCGTCGCGCGGTCTTCGCCGCCGGGCTCGGGATCTTCGCGGCCGCGTCGCTGGCCGCGGGGCTCGCCCCCGACGCCACATTCCTGAACATTTCCCGCGCCGTGCAGGGCATCGGTGGCGCCGCGATGTTCGCCGTCTCGCTCGCGCTGGTGGCGCAGGAGTTCGCCGCCGGCCGAGAGCGCGCAACCGCAATGGGCATCTACGGCGCCACGATCGGCGCTGCGGTGGCCGTCGGTCCGCTGGTCGGCGGCGCCATCACCGACAGTCTCGGCTGGCGGTGGGTGTTCTTCCTCAACGTTCCGATCGGCATCGCCGCGATCGCGGTCACCTTCGCCAAGCTGCGGGAGTCGCGTGATCCCAACGCGACGCGCGTCGACTGGCTCGGGCTCGTGAGCTTCAGCACCGCGTTGCTGCTGCTGGTGCTCGGGCTCCTGCGGGGTAACGACGAGGGCTGGGGCAGCGCACCGATCGTCGCGCTGTTCGCCGGCGCGGCTTTGATGCTCACGGCCTTCGCCGTCATCGAACGGCGCGTCTCAGAGCCGATGCTCCCGCTCGGGCTGTTTCGCAGCCGTGCATTCACCGGGGTCCAGCTGGCCGCGTTCGCGGTCTCGGCCTCGCTGTTCGCACTGTTTCTGTACCTGACGCTCTACCTGCAGAACTATCTCGGCTACTCGCCGCTTCAGGCGGGGCTGCGCTACCTGCCGATCACGCTGGCGCCGTTCCTCGTGGCCCCGGCTGCGGTCGCGCTGATGGCGCGCGTGCAGGCCCGCGTCCTGATGGCGGTCTCGCTGGCGGGGGTCGGCGCAGGACTGCTGCTGATGTCGGGACTGACCGCCGGCTCGAGCTGGACGGCGCTGCTGCCGGGCTTCGTGGTCGCAGGCGTAGCCGTGGGTCTGCTGAATCCGGTGATCGCCGACGTCGCCGTGAGCGTCGTCCCCAAGGAGCGCAGCGGCATGGCCGCAGGAATCAATGACACGTTCCGACAGGTGGGTGTCGCCGTCGGCGTGGCCGCCTGGGGAGCGATCTTCCTCGGCCGCGGCGCTGACAAGATCTCCACGCTGGCCTCCGGCACACCGGCGGCCAGTGGCGATCATCCCCGCCAGCTCCTGGAGGCCGCCTCTGATGGCCGGCTCGGATCGGCGCTGGCGGCGGTGCCACACGGAGCTCGCGGAGTGGTGGAAAGCGCAACCCGCCAGGGGTTCCTGAGCGGCCTGAACGCGATCCTCGTGATCGGCGCGGTGCTCGCCTTCCTGGGCGCCGCGGTCGCCCTGTGGCTGGTGCGCGAGCATCAGATCGAGCGGCAGCCGGAGGTCGACGAGCCGATCGCCGCGCGCCAGGATCAGCTCGAGGCGATTGCGGCATAGCCCGGCTCGAGCGGCGCAGTGCTCTCCAAACCTCCGGGAGCGCTGCGCCGCCAGGTCTCAGAGCCCCGGGGGGTGGCGCACCACGTAGTTGCCGCCGTCGGCGAGATTCCCGGTCGGGTCATAGCGCCACCGAGGACCCGACCCGGCCGGAAGGTTGGGCCCCCCGAAGTTGGCGGTATCAAAGGCCAGCCCCGCGATCGCCGCAAACACATGCTCAGAATCGGCATACACGCTGATCCAGCGCCCCGGCCCCGGCAGCCCATACCCCTCAAACTGGACCGCCAACGGAGCCGACAACAGCCCGCCCCCATGCAGCGCATAGCTGACCGCGCCCGAGCAGTCATAGCCGGGCGCGATCCAACTGGAGTGCCCGCCGGCATAGATGTAGGGCTTATCGATGATCTGATTGGCGGCCGCGATCACCGCCTTGACCGCCGGCGGCGCGCTGGCCGGGGGCGTCGCCGTCCCATCGGCATTGATATGCGCACTGGCCACCGGACCGCCGGCGAGATCCTGGGCAGAAGGCATGCTGACGCTGGCCGTAGCCATACCCGCGGCCGCGGCCGCGGCGGCAGCGCGCCGCGCCTGCGCCGCGGCGCGCGCTTCCAGCGACTTCAGGTGAGCGTTAACCGCGTGGAGCTTGGAAGTCTTCGCCGACCGGTCGCTGATCTCGGCCAACTGCTTGCGGTAAAGCGCCACCTTCAAGGCAGCGACCTGATTGCGCCGCCCCAGCACTTGATTGACGAGCTTGCGGTCCCGCCGCTCCAATGAAGCCAGCGCCTTGGCCTGCCGTGCTACCTGGGTGCGAGCAATCCGGACCGCCGCCGCCACGGTGGCGTCCTGATGTCCCATGCGGTCGAGAAAGTCAATCTGCTCGAGCAGATCGTTGAACCCGTGTGACTCCAGCACCACCGTCACCTGGTTGGGCGGATCGTTCTCATATCTGGCGACCAGATTTGCCGCCAGCGCCTTGATGGCCAGGCGGAGACGGCGCTTGAGCTTGCGCAGGTGGGCGCGGGCGGCCGAGAGCTGTTTCTGTACCCCGCGCAGTTTTGCCTGCCGGGCATTCAACTCGGCCTGCAAGGTGTTCAGTTCCCCACGAGCCTGGTTGAGCCCATTGGTCGTCGTCTGGATGCGAGCCGTGTCGGCGGTGATTGCCGACTGCAGCGAAGCGGCGGCCGAGCGACCTGCGGAGATCTTGCTCTGAAGATCGCCGGCTCCGGTAGCGGTCAGGTTGGTGGCGAGCAGGGCAACAGCGATCGCCACAGGGGCCACAACCACGGTGAGTCTTGTCGAGATCCGTTCGGGTAAACGCATGTCTGTCCAGGGGCAGGCGAGCCACCCGGCCGACGCGTAGCGCAGTCACAGTGGGCGGCTTGAGGCGGGGCGCGGAGCACGCTAACACGGCACGTCGTGGAGGCGCCGCCGCCACCTGTCTCTGCAAGAAATCCTGCATAACGCGGGTTTGACGGCTCGCGGTTCACCCCCGCTGGCACTCGGTAAGCGGCGCACCCCGTCGGCTCAACAAGTGCACTGATGGGAGATCTGATGCGGCGACATGCCCTCTTCCGGTACCCGGAAGAGGTGTTATTCTGACTGGACCGTCCGTCGGGAGAATGGGCTCAAGAGTGAGAGGGGTCGGCCATGAGCTACACGCTGCAACTCCCTAATAGTGAGGATCGCGTAAAGATGCGCAGCCCTGTTGCGGTTGCCGTT
>CAVWQA010000021.1:0-25351 GCA_963757015.1 uncultured Solirubrobacterales bacterium | reverse complement strand
GGCTCGCCGCTGGGTCCTTCGGCGCGGCCTGAAAACAAGCTCGTGCGCAAGCTCTGAAGGAAGGACGGCTGCGGGCGTCGAAACAGACGGCTGCCGATGAAGCAGTCCTCCGTCCCGATCGCAAGCCCCGAGCAGGCCCATGGTCATCAGGCGCTGTCCGCCTACATCCGGGCGCGATTCGACGAGTTCTCACGCTCGCAGAAGGACGTCGCCCAGTACATCGTCGATCACCTCGACGAGGCGGCGTTTCAGACCGCTGAGGAGCTGGCTCGGCGGGCCAACACCTCCTCGAGCACCGTGGTGCGCTTCTCGCAGGCACTGGGCTTCGAAGGGTTCCCCGAGCTCCAGCAAGCCGCCCGTGACGAGTATCGCCGACGCCCGACCGGCGCCCACGAAACCCTCACCAACACGGCGCCGCTGTTCTCCCTGGACCACACCGAGTTCGAGGCTGCGCTCGCGGCCGACCATGTCAATGTCGAGGACACGGCGCACAAGCTGTCGCGCTCGAATGTGGAAGCCGCGATCGACGCGATCGTCAGCGCCGACAAGGTCCTGATCGCCGGCACCGACCAGATGGCGTTCTTTGCCAGCTACCTGCGCCACCTGCTGATGCTGCTCGACCTGCGCGCCGAGATCGTGGCCAGCCCCTCCCAGGAGGCGCTGGGCCGCCTGAGCCGGATCGACGACACGACGCTCGTGGTCGGGCTGTCGGCGGGACGCCCACATCCGCTGATCACGCGGACGATGAAGCTCGCCCGCCACCGCAAGGCGACGACGCTGGCGATCACCGACGCCACCCTCTCCGAGGTGGCGCGGCTGGCCCGGATCCGGCTCTACTACTCGTCCAACACGCCGGCGTTCGTGCGCTCGCACACGGCGCTGCTGTCGCTGATCCAGGCCCTGGCCTACGGCGTCTACGCCCGCGACGCCCAGCAGTACGACGTGCGCATCAAAGCCTTCCGCCTGAAGTAGCCACCGATCAGCGGCGCGTGACCAGCAGCGCCTGGGTGGCGCGCCCGATCCGGCCCTCGAGGTCCCACAGGACGCTCTCGGCCACCCCCACGCTCCCGAGCTCGATGCGCGTCTGAGACTGCAGGGCGACCCACTCGCCGCGTGGCTCTCGCTCGAGGTACAGGGTCAGGTCGGGGTTGATGAACACGTGCTCTTGCCAGTCGAGCACGCTCGCGATCCCGTTGCCGAAATCCCCCGCCGCCGCTACCCGCTGCCAGGGGCTGATCGGCTCGCCGGCGACGATCGGGCGGCGCAGGCGAAACCAGGCGGTGGCCCGTCCGGGCACCCGGAACGCGCCCTCGACGAAGCGGATCTCGAGCGCGTCGGTGACGAACGTCGTCCAGCCGGCGTTGTCGAAGTCGTTGGCGGCACCGGCCTCGGGGCCGGGAAAGGGGGGTGGGCTGGGCTCTGACTCGGCCACGTCGCTGGGGCGGACCCGGAGCGCGCGGGCGCGGACGACCTCTGTCCCGTCCTCGTCCTCGATCGTGGCCTCGAGCAGCGTGACCCGGCGCCCGGATCGGGTGACCCGCGTGCTGACGGCAAGCTCGCCGATCGGCACCGGTCGCAGAAGCTCGAAGGTGACCCGGGCGAGGCGCAGCTCCGGCTGGGGCTCGCAGCGCTCGAGGGCATAGGCAAGCAACGCCGCGGGGGCTCCGCCGTGCAGCGCGCCCGGGTCCCACGGGCCGCGGCCAAGCTCGGTGGCGGCAAAGCGCTCGCCATTGCGTACAAAGACCGCTTCCAGACTCATCGCCCGACAACCTAGCGCCCGGGTACACTCAACCTTCGATGGGCGAGAACGGCGATACCCCGCGCCAGGAGGCGACCTTCACCGTCAAGAGCGGCCTGGCCGAGATGCTCAAGGGCGGCGTGATCATGGACGTGGTCACCCCCGAGCAGGCCAAGCTCGCCGAGGACGCCGGCGCCGCGGCCGTGATGGCGCTCGAGCGCGTCCCCGCCGACATCCGCCGGGACGGGGGCGTGGCCCGCATGTCGGACCCGGAGATGATTCGCGGGATCCAGGAGGCGGTGACGATCCCGGTCATGGCCAAGGCCCGGATCGGGCATTTCGCCGAGGCCCAGGTGCTCGAGGCGCTCGAGGTCGACTACATCGACGAGTCCGAAGTGCTGACGCCGGCCGACGAGGCCAACCACATCGACAAGTGGCAGTTCCGGATCCCGTTCGTGTGCGGCGCCACAAATCTCGGCGAGGCGCTGCGCCGGATCGGCGAGGGCGCGGCCATGATCCGCTCCAAGGGCGAGGCCGGCACCGGTGACATCGTCGAGGCGGTCCGTCATCTGCGCTTGATCGGAAGAGAGATCAAGCGGCTGGGCACGCTCGAGCCCGCCGAGCTGGCCACCGCCGCCAAGGAGCTCGCCGCTCCGCTGGATCTAGTCAAGCGGGTCGCGGCCGACGGGAAGCTCCCGGTGGTGCTGTTCTGCGCCGGCGGGATCGCCACCCCTGCGGACGCCTCGCTGGTCATGCAGCTGGGCGCCGAGGGTGTGTTCGTGGGCTCGGGGATCTTCAAATCCGCCGATCCCGAGCGCCGCGCCCGGGCGATCGTCGAGGCGACCACGCACTACCGCGACGCGGCTCGCGTGGCCGCGGCCTCGACGGGGCTCGGGCAGCCGATGGTCAGCCTCGAGAGCTCCAAGCTCGAGTCCGAGCAGCTGCTCTCGCCGCGCGGCTGGTAGCGGTGACCAACCCCGAGGCGGCGCCGCTGGTCGGCGTGCTGGCGCTGCAGGGCGATTTCGAGGCCCACGCCAAGCTGCTCGCGCGGCTGCGGGCACAGGCCCGAGAGGTGCGGGTTCCCGCCGACTTACTGGGGCTCGACGCGCTGGTCATCCCCGGAGGCGAATCCACGGTTATGACGATCGGGATCGAGCGCGAGGGGCTCGCCGAGCCGTTGCGCGAGCTGACCCGGGCCGGAACGCCGGTGCTGGGTACGTGCGCCGGCTTGATCATGCTCGACCGCGATCACCTCGGCCTGCTCGACATCGAGGCCCGGCGCAACGCCTTCGGCCGCCAGCTGCGCTCCTTCGAGGCCGAGCTCGAGTTCGACGGCGTGGCCGGCGGACCGGTGCAGGCCGTGTTCATCCGCGCCCCCTGGGTTGCCGCCCACGGCCCCGACGTGGAGGTCCTGGCGCAGGTGGACGGCCATCCGGTGGCCGTCAGGCAGGGCAACGTGGCAGCGGTGGCGTTTCACCCCGAGCTGTCCGGGGAGACCCGGCTCCATGCGCTGCTGCTGGGGCTTGATTGCCCGCCTCAGACGGGTGACCGCTCGCGCCGACCGCGCTCGTAGGCGCGAAAGCCGCGTTCGAACGCCGCCCAGTCGAACCCGGGAACGCCGTCGGGCTCGGGCGGCGGTTCCTCGTCGGCAGGCTCGTGGTCGTCGCCGGGTGGGTCCTCCTGGTCGCGGCCGCGCGACAGCCACACCGCCAGCGCCGAGATCATGATCCCGCTCCCGTAGACCAAACCGGCCAGGACCCCGTGGTGCTCGAGCGTGGCCAGGGCGCCCACCGCGTACAGGGCCAGCGCACACAGCATCAGCCGCCGCAGCTCGGCGCCCGGCACCGAGCGGCGCGGCGCTCGCGCGCACGCGCTCATGACGATCGCGACGCAAAAGGCCAACGCGAACGCCAACCTCCACGCCGCTGCGAGCGAGACCACCATCCTCGCGACCATGATGACCCGCTGGGCGCAGAAATCAAGGGCCCCGCCGCGGCGGCCCTACACGACTAGCCCGTGGCGCATGGTGTTCTCGCTCACCGCCCGCTGGGCGACGAACTGGAGCAGGTAGTCGGGTCCGCCGGCCTTCATGCCCGTGCCCGACAGTCGGTTTCCCCCGAACGGCTGGCGGGCGACCATCGCGCCCGTGATGCCGCGGTTGACGTACAGGTTCCCGACCGGGGTCCGCTCCCTGACTCGGCGCACGGTCGCGGGATCGCGGGTGAAGAGCCCGCCGGTGAGCGCGAAGGCGAGCCCGTCGACGATGTCGCAGGCCTCCTCGATGCCTCCCACCCGCTGCACGGCCAGCAACGGCCCGAAGATCTCCTCCTCGAGCACCGGCGAGCCGCCGGGCAGATCGCTGGCTACGGTGGCCGGACAGAACCAGCCGCCGCCGTCCGGGGGCGGCGCGGCGGCGACGATCGTGCCCTGGCGCGCGGCCAGCTCGGCGTAGCGGCTGACCCGCTCCTGGGCGGCCTGCTCGATCACGGGGGGCACGTCGGTGCCGAGCTCCTGGGCCTGCCCGACGACCAGCACCCGTACCGCTCCCGCGATCCGCTCAAGCAGCTGGTCGGCGATCGCCTCGTGGACCAGCACTCGGGACGCCGCCGAGCATTTCTGCCCGGCGTAAGCGAACGCCGAACCGACGATTCCCGGGACGGCCTCGTCGAGATCGGCGTCGGCATCGACGATCACGCAGTTCTTGCCGCCCAGCTCGGCCACCACCTGCTTGAAGTGCCGCTGTCCATCGGCGGTCTGCGCCGCCGCGCGGACGATCTCCTTGCCCACCGGAAGCGAGCCGGTGAACGCGATCGCGGCCACCTCGGGGTGGCCGACGAGCGCCGCGCCCACGTCGCCCTCGCCGGGGAGCAGGCTCAGGACCGCGGGCGGCACGCCTCCGGCGCGCAGCGCGGCCACCAGCCGGGAGGCCATCGCGGGCGACTGTTCGGCGGGCTTGAGCACGACCGCGTTTCCGGTGACCAGGGCCGCGGAGGTCATTCCACAGGGGATCGCGAGCGGGAAGTTCCAGGGGGAGATGACCGCCACCACGCCGCGCGGCACGTAGCTGAGCTCGTTGCGCTCGCCGGGAACCTGGAGCAGCTCCCGCCCCCGGCCGAGCTCGAGTCCGGCGCGGGCGTAGTACTCGAGGAAGTCGATCGCCTCGCAGACATCGGCGTCGGCCTCGAGCCACGGCTTGGCGCACTCGCGCACCTCGAGCGCGGTCAGCTCGAGCCGTCGCTCGCGCATCCAGGCCGCGGCGGCGATCAGCGCCTGCGCCCGGTCGGCGGCACTGGTCGCGCGCCACTGGCGAAGGCCGCGTCCGGCCTCGGCCACGGCGGCCTGCACGTCGTCGGGGCTCGCGGCGGCGGCGCTGGCCACAAGCCGATCGGGCGCTCCGGGGTCGGTGGAGCGCAAATCGCCTCCGCTCCGAAAGTCGTCGCCGATCAGAACCGGCACCTCCAGCGGAAGCTCGCGATCGACGGCCGCCAGCGCCTCGGTCAATTGGACCCGCACCGGCGAGCGCCGCAGCTCGAGCACCGGCTCATTCGTGAACGGACTCAACATCGTCTGCAGCACACTAGCCAGGACGTGATGCATTGGCCGCTTTAGCATGCGGTCACCCAGACGCCACACCCCAGCTCACGGGGCCGCGAGGAGCTGTTCCAAGGGCGTTCCCCGAGCCTGTTCACTCAAGAACGACTCGTTTGAGGTGTTCTCGAGCAGGCGGCGCACCAGGTAGGCCATCCCCGCGACCAGGTCGCCGACCGGACAGTAGGTCCTGACCCGGTAGCCGCGCGCGGCCAGCGCATCCTGAAGCTCGTCGCCGAGGCCGCGCAGCACCTGCAGCTCAAGGTCGCGGTCTTCGCCGCCCGACACGCGGTTGACGGCGATCGCGTGGGCCACCGAGCGCAGATTGTGCGAGGCGATCGCCACCCGCAAAGCCGGACGCGCGGCCAGCAGCTCCCGGGTCAGCGCCTCGAAGTTGCGATCGCACTCGTGCTTGTCCTCGAACACGGGCACCGGCCACCCGTGTTGGCGGGCCTGGACGAGCTCGTGGTCCCAGTAGGCGCCCTTCACCAGCCTGACCGTGAGCGGGGGCGTCCGGGTCCCGGCCTGAGCCCACTCGATCACCAGCCGGGCCTGGTCGGGCGAGTCGCGCAGGTAGGCCTGAAGCACCAGCCCGGCCGACGGACCTTCGCGAAACTCGTCCTCGTCGAGCAGCTCGAGCACAAGCTCGAGCACGGCCTCGCGAGAGTCCAGCGATTCCATGTCGATGTGCAGGTGGGCGCCGGCGCGATGCGCTCGGCGCAACAGCGGGCGCAGGCGCACGGCCGCGTCACGCTGGCCGAGCGCGGGCGCGTCCGGGCGCAGCAGCGGTGTCAGCGCCGACACCTTCACGCACACGTTGGCCCGAGGCAGCACGCCCACGCTGTCGCGCTCCAACGTCTCGCGTGACGGCCAGGCGCGCGTGGCCGGCGCGAGCTGCTCGATGGCCTCCCCGCAGCGGGCGGCGTAGCGGTCGGCTTCGGCCTCGGTGACCGTGGCCTCGCCCAGCAGGTCGACCGAGCTGGCCACGCCATGGTCCCAGAGCCCTCGCAGGGTGCCGAGCGCCGCCTGCGGGGTCTCGCCGACGATGAAGCGGTGCGCCAGGTGGCGCACGCCGCCGGCGGCGGCCGCGCCCAGCGCCGCCCGTCCGGCCTTGGTGTGCGAGATGCGCATCGCCGCCGACAGCGGCGGCGGCGTCTCGGGAACCTCCTCCAGGAACCCCGTCAGGTGGCGCGCCAGGTCGTCGAGCGAGCGGCACGCCGGGACGACGTCGACGAACCGGAACAGGGCCGCGCGCAGCTCGCGGTCGCCCGAGGCCATCTCCATGGCGCGCGCGTCGAGGGCTCGCATGGGATGGCGCGAGTTGGAGGGAAACGACTGCGCGAGCTCGGCGCCCACTCGCTGCAACTCCTGCTCGACCGCGTCCTGCGAAAGCTCCGGCGGCCCCGGCGGCGCGCTCACGATTTCACGACCTCGGGCTGCGGCTGCCCGGGGATGGCCAGCGTCGCCCGTTCCACGGTCTCCCACGAGGTCGCCTGGCGGCGCTCGGCCTCTTCGGCGGCGCCCCCGCCGCGCAGCCCGAACAACCGCTTTCGAATCAACAGGTACACGACGACGGCGACGTTGATCAAAAACCCGATCACCTTCAACGCGGTGGCGCGGGTGGCAATCTCATACACCTCCAACGGCAACAAAACGGTGGTGGAGATGAACGTCAGGTACTCGGCCCAGCGCTTGAGCCTCCACAGGCCGATGGCCTCGATGCCCTCCAGCACCCCGTAGGCCAGCAGGGCGATGCCGACCACGTGCAGAGTCCCGGAGTGCAGGGAGAAGAGCCGGTCGAGCTCGTGCAGGATGCCGACATGTCCAGAGGTCTGCACCGGTCCGCCGGCGACGCCTCCCTGAAGCGCCGTCAGCACCCGGTAGTAGGCGTCTTTGAGCTGCGCGCGGTCGGCGGCGAACAGCAGCACGGCCACCCCGAGCGCCACCAGGACGATGAAGTGGATCAGCCGGTCGATGGCGATCAGGCGCAGCACGATCTTGTCGCGCAGCGCCTTGCCGCGCGCGGGCACGACGATCTCGGAGCGATCGGGCAGATGCTCGTGGGTCCCGGGCTGGGGCCGGGGCAGGGCCAGCCAGCTGTCGCAGCGCAGGCAGCGGTGCCAGCGAGTGTCGCCGTCGTCGCCGGCCAGGATCGCGTCCTGCTCGCGAACGCTGGAGGCGACGCGACCGACGATCGCGTGCCCCCGTATGCCGCATGCGATCAGCTCCCAATCAAGCTGGCGACGGCGCCGCGGCTGCTCGGTCCCGGGCGGCGCGGGCACGCGAGCAGAAGATGTCGACGACGCTGCACCCGCGCTCATGGCTGCCATGGTGGCACGGCTCGGCAACGCGGGCGCGGGGCCTCAGTCGCCGAGCGCCTCAAAGCGCGTCACCGAGCCGTCGTCGAGCTCTCGCGCTCGCTCCTGGGACACCAACAGGTCCATGTGCCCGACAACTTCGGAGATCGTCAAAAAAGCCTGCGTGACGGCCACGTTGCCCCACATCCGCAGGGCGAGCTCATAGGCGGTCAGCGGGCCGCCCCGCAGCATCTCGAGCAGCTTGTCGGCCCGCCGCTCGTGCATCGCCAGGCGCTCGTCGATCAGGGCGACGTGGTCGGTGACCGGCTCACCGTGGCCGGGCAGGACCAGCTCGAGCGGGAGCTCGCGGGTGGCCCGCAGCGAGTCGATGTACTGCATCAGCGCGCGCGGGCGCGGCTGGGTGGTCTCGCCGTCCAGAGGCCTGCTGATCAGAGGATTCGAGGAGATGCGCGACAGGAGGTGGTCACCGCCGATCAAGATCGATCGCTGCCGGTCCCAGAACACCGTGTCCGAGGGGCTGTGGCCGGGGCGGTGCAGGACGTGCAGGGTCCGGTCCTCGAACGCCACCTGGTCGCCGTCGCGCAGCGGACGGGTGACGCGGCCGCCCGAGCCGAAGGCGCGAAACGACGCTCCCACCGAGCTCAGGGCCGCTCGGATGTCGTCCGGGACGCCGTGTCGGCGCATGACCTCGGTGGCGAACTCGTCGTCGGCGCTGGCGCTGGCGCTGAAGTTGCTCAGGTATGGAGCCAGCTGGTGAAACGCCGCCACCTCGGCCCCCGAGCGCCGGGCCAGGATCTCCAGCAGGCCCAGGTGGTCCATGTGCTGGTGGGTGATCACGATCAACTCCAGCTCCTCGATGCGATGACCGAGCGCATCCAGCGCTTGCTCGAGCTCGTCCAGCGACTTGCCCGAGTTGGGTCCGGTATCGACCAGCGTCAGCGGCCGGTCCTCGATCAGATAACAGTTGACACGACCGACCAGGAACGGCGTCGGCACCGCCATGACATGGATTCCGGCCTCGGCGGCGGCTGACGATGGGCTTGAGCCGACCGCGGGCCGGTCGACCCCGGTCACGACCGGATCACGCTCAAAAGCTTGTCTCGGTGTGACTCCATGTCCTCGCGCGAGCGCAGCGATTCCAGGCACAGCCGCAGAAGCGGTTCAGTATTCGAGGGCCGGGCGTTGAAGTGCCAGTCGTCGTAGTCGACCGAGACCCCGTCGAGCCTCTCCTGGCGACCGTCTCGATACCGCTCGGCGAGCTCCTCGAGCTTGGCCACGGGATCGGACACCTCGCTGTTGATCTCGCCGGAGATGAAGTAGCGCGAACGGTAGGGCTCCAGCAGCTGCGACATCCTCGCTCCGCGGCGCGAGAGCAGCTCGAGGATCAGCAGCGCCGGCAACGTCCCCGAGTCCGCGCAGTAGAAGTCGCGGAAGTAATAGTGCCCGGATACCTCGCCGCCGAACACCGCGTGCTCGGCCCGCATGCGAGTCTTGAAGAAGGCATGGCCGACCCGGTTGACGAGCGCTCGGCCACCGGCCTCGTGGGCCGTGTCGGCGACTGCCCGGCTGGCGCGGACGTCGTACAGAACCGTCGCTCCCGGCTCCTTCTCCAGCATCGAGGCCGTCATCAGGGCGGTGAGGAAATCGCCGTCCACAAACGCCCCCTGCTCGTCGATGAAGAAGCAGCGGTCGGCGTCGCCGTCCCAGGCGATCCCGAGGTCGGCCTGGCGACGGCGAACCTCGCCCATGATGAACTCGCGGTTCTCGGGCAGCATCGGATTGGGCTCGTGGTCGGGGAACTCCCCGTCGGGCTTCCAGTAGGCCTCGATGAGCTCCAGCCCCAGGCGCTCCAGCAGCGGCCCCACCATCGGGCCGGCCATCCCGTTGCCCCCGTCGACGACCACCTTGAGCGGCTCGATCCGGTCGGCGTCGATGAACTTCAGGGCGGCCTCGTGGAACTCGTCCATGATCGAGACCTCCTCCACCGATCCGCCGCCGGGGGCGTCGCCCAGCCCGGCTTCGATCCGCTCGCGAACGTCCTCGATCCCGGCATCGCCCGACAGCGCCAGCGCCCCGCGCCCGACGAGCTTCGCTCCCGTATAGGCCTTGGGATTGTGCGAGGCCGTGCACATCAGCCCGCCGTCGAGGTCGCGCGAACCGACCAGGAAGTAGAGCACCTCGGTGCCGACCTCGCCGGCATCGAGCACGGTCGCGCCCTCGCTACACAGCCCCTCCCGGTAGGCGTCGGCGAGCTCGGGAGCCGTCAGGCGCATGTCACGCCCGAGGCCGAGCCGCAGCTCGGTGGTCGGCTTCTTCTCCAGCGCCCCGATCACGCGCGCAAATGAGCGGGCGATGGAAACCGCCGTGCTGCTGTCAATCTCCTCGCCGTAGAGGCCCCGGATGTCGTAGGCCTTGAAGATCGCGGGGTTCACGCGTTCGCTCATCCGGGCGTGATGATGCCTGATAATCCGCCGCCGTGAGGCCGAGCGTGGTGATCCTGTGCGGCGGGCGCGGGACGCGCCTGCGCCAACAGGCGAGCTCGATCCCCAAGCCGATGGTCGAGATTGGGAGTCGGCCGATCCTCTGGCACGTGATCCAGATCTACCTGGCCCAGGGGTTTCGCCGGTTTCTGCTGCTGACCGGCTATCAGGGCGAGCAGATCAGCCGGTTCGTGCACGGCCAGGGATGGCCGGCCGGATGTCAGATTCGCTGTCTGGACACCGGAGCCGACACCCCCACCGGGGGGCGCCTGCACCTGGCCGCGGCCGAGCTGCCCGAGTCGGACTTTTGCGTGAGCTACGCCGACGGCGTGGCCGACATCGACCTGGGGCGGCTGCTGCGCTACCACGCCGGCCACGAGGCGCCCGCCACGATGACCGTCGTGCGGCCCGAGCTCCCGTTCGGAGTCGCCGAGCTGAACCATGACGGCGTGGTCACCGGCTTTAGCGAGAAGCCGCGCAGCCAGCAGTGGGTCAACGCCGGCTTCTTCTGCCTGCGACAGGCGGTGCTCGAGCTGCTCAGCGTCGAGTCGGTGCTCGAGCGCGAGCCTCTGCAGCGCCTGGCGGCCGACGGCGGCCTGCGGGCGTTTCGCCACCAAGGGTTCTGGGACTGCATGGACACCTACAAGGACGCGGTCGCGCTCAACGACATGTGGGCCAGCGGCACAGCGCCGTGGAAGCTGTGGGATTGACCGAGCCCGAGCTGCGCGGGCGCACCGCGCTGGTGACCGGAGCGCACGGGCTGCTCGGCGGCTGGCTGGTCAGGGAACTGCTTGACCAGGGCGCGCGTGTGGTCGCGGTGCGCCGCGACGAGCCCACCGCCAACGTGCTCGAGATGCTCGGCCTGGCCGGTCGCGTCGACGTCGTCCACGGCGACATCTGTGATCCGGATCTGGTGAGTCGCGCGCTGAACGAATACGACGTCGATAGCGTCTTTCATCTCGCCGCCCAGACGCTCGTCCCCACCGCCAACCGAGCCCCGCTGTCGACCTTTGAGACCAACATCAGGGGAACCTGGCTGGTGCTCGAGGCGTGCCGCCTGCACGGCGCCCGCAGCGTGATCGTGGCCTCCTCGGATAAGGCCTACGGGCGCGGCGCGCAGCCTCCCTACACCGAGGACCAGGCGTTGCAACCGACATTCCCCTACGACGTGTCCAAGGCCGCGGCCGACCTGCTCACCCGCGCCTACTGGCACACGTTCGGACTGCCGGTCGCCGTGACTCGGTTCGCAAACCTCTACGGCGGCGGGGACACCAACCGCTCGCGCCTGATTCCGGAGACGATCGGGGCGGCGCTCAGCGGCCGGGCGCCGGTGATCCGCTCTGATGGATCGCCGCAGCGCGACTTTCTGTACGTCGAGGACGCGGCGGCCGCCTATGTCGCGCTCTGGCGCGCGCTGCTGTCGGGCCGCGGGATGGGGGAGGCGTTCAATGCCGGCGGTGGACGGCCGCATCGCGTCAGCGATGTGGTGGCGCTCATCTGCCGGCTGACCGGCGACGAGGTGGCGCCCGAATACCGCGGCCGAGGGGTTCCGCACGCGGAAATCGACCGTCAGTGGGTCGATGGGGCCAAGCTGCGCGCGCTGACCGGCTGGGCTCCGGCGGTCGCCCTGGAGGAGGGTCTGCGCCGAGCCATCGACTTCTATCGCCAGCACCCAGAGGCGCTCATATAGTTCTCGGCATGTCCGGTCACTCCAAGTGGCATTCGATCAAGCACAAGAAGGCGGTCGTCGACCAGCGCCGCGGCCAGCACTTCACCAAGCTCGCGCGGGCGATCACCGTCGCCGCGCGTGAGGGCGGCGGCGATCCCGAGGGCAACTCCGGGCTCGCCCTGGCGATCCAGAAGGCGCGCGATGCGTCGATGCCCAAGGACAACATCGAGCGCGCGATCGCCAAGGGCACCGGCGAAGGCGCGGACGCCGATCAGATCGAGACCGTCCTCTACGAGGGCTATGGCCCGGGCGGAGTGGCGCTGCTGATCGAGGCGCTGACCGACAACCGCAATCGCACCGGCGCCGACGTCCGCCACGCGTTCTCAAAGCACGGCGGCAGCCTGGGCGAACCGGGGTCGGTGTCCTACCTGTTCGACAAGCGCGGCGTGATCGTCGTCGACGCCTCCCGCTATGACGAGGACGACCTGATCGTCGCCATCGACGCCGGCGCGCAGGACATCGCCCTCGACGCCGACGTCTACGAGATCGTGACCGAGCCGGGAGATCTCGTGGCCGTGGCCGACGCCCTGCACGAGGCCGGGATCGAGACCGACAGCGCGGACGTCGCGCAACGGCCGAAAGCCCGCGTCCCGGTCGGCGAAGCGGACGCGGGGCGGCTGATGAAGCTGATCGACGCGCTCGAGGAGTCAGACGACATCAGCGCCGTGGACGCCAACTTCGACGTCGACGCCGCCGTGCTCGAGCGGATCGCCGGTTAGCCGCGCCGCTCGAACCTCATATCGGGTTCTTCAACAGGCCCCGAGCCGGCTCGCTACCCTCGTCCACTGGTCATGCTCAAACCGATCGCTCTGACCTGTGCCGTGATCCTGCTTGGCGTCGCCGTGGCGAGCTGCGGCAGCTCCTCGGCCGCTCCCGGCGTTCAGACGGCGCCCTCAGGCGGCCCCACCGCTGCGGCGGTGACGACCGCGACCACCACCACCAGCGCGGCGACCACCCCGGCCAACACGACGCCGCTCCCGGCGGCGCTCAAGACAAAGCCCAAGGTGGTCGCGCCGTCCGGCCCGCCGCCGACGAAGCTGGTGATCAAGGACCTGATCAAGGGCACCGGCCCGGTCGCCAAGCCCGATTCGACCGTGACCGTGCAGTACGTCGGTGTGCTCTACAAGAACGGCAAGCAGTTCGACGCCTCCTGGAACGACGGCGCCGGCAAGCCGGTCACATTCCCGCTGTCGGGCATGATCCCTGGCTGGAAGCAGGGCATCCCGGGAATGCGCGTCGGCGGCCGGCGGGAGTTGATCATCCCCTCGAACCTGGGCTACGGCGCCTCCGGCCGCGCGCCCAAGATCCCGCCTAACGCCGCGCTCGTCTTCGTGATCGACCTCCACGGGGTCTCTTAGCCTCGGGCGCTGAATCCTGGCCGGGCCGCGGCGGCTCGCCTTCGCGCCCGGGCTCGTGAAGGCGAGGGCGATACAGCGGCACCGGCCCGGACACGCCCTTGAGCCGGTGTCGGCCGGCCAGGGTCCACTGCAGACCGTCGTCACCGGCGGCGTCGCGGACCTCCTGGGTGCACAGCACGCTCCCCGGGCGAGCGATCGCGGTCACGCGGCTGGCCAGGTTGACCGAGTTGCCGTAGTAGTCGCCCGCGTGCAGCAGCGCCGGGCCCAGCGCGATCCCGGCGCGCAGGCTGGGAAGCTCGGCCTCCTGCACCGCCTGCACCAGCGCCAGCGCCACGGCGACAAGGGGCCCAGCCTCGGGGCTGACGAACATGGCCGCGTCGCCGATCGTCTTGATCAGCCGCACCGGCGGCTCGGTCACCGACGCAGCCAGCTGCCCCATCCGCCCGGCAACCGAGCCCAGCTCACGCAGCTCGATCTCTCCTCCCAGCCTCGTGAAGCCGACCAGGTCGGCGAAGCAGACCGCCAGTTCCTGACCGCCGGGCACATCGCCGGTCTCGAGCTCGACCCGCCCGAGCACTCCGCGGCTGACGGCGTCAGCCAGGTGGCTCCTGAAGGCCGCCACCAGCACCGGCGTGAGCGCCGGCGTGAGCCGATGCGCGAGCTGGGCAAAGCGCGTGGCCACCGCTTCTTCGGTGTCGCCGGGGGCCAGGAACGTCTGCACGAACGAGCCGGTGACGGTCGCCGCCACGCGGGACATCCCTTCGCCCAGCACGCGGGTTATCTCGGCGATCGCCTGCTCGTCGAATCCGGCCTCGAGAAACAGCTTGGCCGAGCGGGCCGCCTCGATGTCCTCGTCGCCGAACACGCGATCGTCGGGTCCGACCTCGGGCAGCCCCAGCAAGCGGCGGACGCGGATCATCCGCTCGGCGGAGAGGCCGGTTCGCTGCTCCACCTCTCGCGCCGTGTAGGTGCCGCCCAGCAGGCGGTCGACCGGCAGCAGGGCGAGGCGGTTCTCGGCCACCGCGCGGCGCAGCTGCTCGGCATCGAATCCCGCGTCGGCCAGTCGCTGCAGAAGCTGCTCGCGCGCGGCGCGCTGATCGGGCTTCAGTCCCTCGAGCAGACCCTCGGCTTCGAAGTCCATGGCGGCATCCTCCCAGAGCCGATCCATCCGCTAGGATCGGAGCCCCTCGCGAGCGCCCGCGGCGCTGCTGCGCTTGCCCAGATGACCGTCTCCTCAAAGCGAACATGCTGTCGATCCTGATGCCTGTCTACAACGAGCGCGAGCGCGTGCAGCGCGCCATCGCCGAGGTGCTCGCGACCGAGCTTCCCGACGAGTTCGAACTGATCGTCGTCGACGACGGCTCAACCGACGGAACTCGCGAGATCCTGCGCGGTGGCGAGTGGGACGGTCGCGTGCGCCTGCTCGAGCACGACCAAAATCAGGGAAAGGGGGCCGCGATCCAGACCGCGCTGGGCCACGCGCAGGGCAATTTCTCGGCAATCTTCGACGCCGACCTCGAGTACGACCCGGCCGACCTCGGGCTGCTGATGCCGCCGCTGCTCGACGGGCGCTCCAACGCGTGCTTCGGGGTCCGCGCCTTCGACGGCTACACCAGCCACTCGTTCCTGTACGTGATGGGCAACAAGGGTGTGACGCTGGCCTGCAACGTGCTCTACAACGTCTACCTGCACGACATCATGACCTGCCACAAGATGATCCGGACTGACCTGTTCCGGAGCTTGTCGTTGCGCTCTGCGGGGTTCGCGATCGAGCCCGAGATCACCGCCCGGCTGGTCCAGCGCGGCGAGCGGATCTTCGAGGTGCCGGTTCACTACCGCGCCCGATCCACCGCGGAGGGCAAGAAGCTGACCGCCCTGGACGGCTTCCGGGTGATCGCCACGCTGCTGCGCTGCCGGTTCTCGCGCCGGGCCTAGCGCCGGCGTCTGGCAGGCCCCTGGCGCCGCCGCCGCGGCTCCTGGTGCTCCCGCTTCTCCGGCAGGCACCCTAAAGCCGGTGCCCGCGGCGCCCGGCCCGGGTCGTCGTGGCGGCGGGGGCGATCTGCACGGTCGACCTGTAGATCGACTGGATGAACGGAAACAGAGGTGTCGGATTGCCGAACTGGTCAATCTCGCCCTTCTGCACCCACGGCGGGTCTCCCAGTGGGTCGCCGCCGGTCCAGCCCGGCCGCGCGGCGAAGGTCTGCAGCGCGAACCACATCGCCCCGGCCAGATACGGCTTGCTCGCGAACACGCTCAGGTGGTATGCGGCGGCGTCGATCTGGAACTGGTAGGTGCCCCGCTCCTCGACCGGCCCGTTGCGGTTGGCCTCAAAGCCGAACTCGGACACGAACAGCGCCTTGCTCGGGTAGCACGCGTGCAGGCTGTCGAGGAACGGACCCAGCGCGTCCCGGTCGTCGGTCGTGCCTCCGCCGGCGTCGAACCAACCGAAGTAGTCGTTGAAGCCGATCACGTCGAGCGGCGCGTACGCCTCCTGGCAGGGGACCCCGGGCCAGTCGGCGATCGCCATTCCCACCGGACGCGTGGGGTCCAGCTGATGCGCCAGCGCCGCCGCGCCGGCGATGTAGCTCGCCTCGGCACTCCCCGGGGGGGTCGGGAGCTCGTTGCCGATGCTCCACAGCAAGATCGAGGGGTGGTTCTGGTTGTCGAGGATGTTGTTGCGCAGGAATGCGTGCGCGGTCTTCAGCCACGACCTCTGGCCCAAGTACTGGTTGGCCGACTGGTAGACCGGCACCTCGGACCAGAGCAGGATTCCGTCGCGGTCGGCCAGCTGCTCGATCTGCGGGTCGAGCGGGTAGTGAGCACGGATGATGGTCGCACCGAGCTCCTGCGCCCAACCGACCAGGGCCCGCAGCTGGGCCGGGGTGAGCGCGGCGCCCGTCGAGATGTTCTGCTCGTGAAGGTTGACGCCGCGCAGGTTCAGGATCCGCCCGTTGAGCTCGAGCTGGCCGGTCGGGCTGATCGTGATCTTGCGCACGCCGCTGTAGGTGAAGTAGCGCTCGAGGCGACGGCCGCTGGCGTCCGACAGCGTCAGCGTGGCCTTGTACAGGTAGGGGCTGCCGGGCGCCCACAGGTGAGGCGCCTTGAGGCGAACCTGGGCGTGGGCGAGCCAGGTCGAGTGCGGCGCGATCGTGTGAGCGCCGAAGTGCAGCGGATGTCCACCATAGGCGCCCCGCAGAGCCACGGTCTGCGGCCGGGCGGTGGGGTTGCTGACCGTGGCCTGCTCGGAGATCGTGGCTGCGCACGTGGGGCAGGGAAGGATCGGGCGCACCTGCACCAGCGACAGGTCGGCGCGCTGGACCGAGCGCAGGTAGACCTCCTGGTTGATGCCCCCGAAGTTCCACCACCCGCCGCTCGGCCCCTGCGGCAGGTCGGCCGGGGTGCGGCGGTCGTCGACCCGCACGATCAGTCGGTTGACGCCCTTGCGCACGCCGGTGAGCGGGAACTCGAACGGGAGGTAGGCACCGGCGTGGCTGCCGAGCTTGCGGCCGTTGAGCCACACCGTCGCGGTGTAGTTGACCGATTCGAAGCGGACGATCCAGCTGCGGAAGCGGACGGGGACATAGCGGGCGAAGGCCGAGCTCGGGAGCGTGAAGTCGCGCCTGTACCAACCGACCGAGCCGGCCATGCTGGCGGCGCTGAGGTCGCCCGCGTTGAACGAGTTGGGCACGGTCACCGGCGACCACCCGGCGGTGCCCGCAGCATTTCGCCACCAGCCGTCCTGCACCCCGAGATCGCCGGGGTCGGCCCGGTAGAGCCACTCGCCGCCGAGCAGGTAGCGGTCGTTCTGTCCGTCGGGATACAGAGCGCCCTTGGTCGGAGGCGTGGCGATGTACGAACCCGGCTGCGCCTTCGCGGGGGCGCCCGCCACGAGTGCGAGCAGCAACGTGGCGGCGCTGGCGAGCGCAAGCATCCCGGCAGGCCGGGCGAGCCTCGCGAGCACGTGCATCCCGCCACGCCGGGGTAGCCTCGCGCCGATCCGTTGGCGCCCGGTTACGGTCCTGACGCGGTCGATGCCGCCCCCGGGACCGCCGCTACAATCGCCCGCCGATGCCCGTCGTCGACCCGGCTCAGGAGCGGCCGCCCGCGACAGGCTCCCACGGCGGTTCGGCTGAACCCCGAGGCGCCTCATCCGCTCGCTCCTTTCACAGCGTTTCGAGCTCTCCCGCGGTCAGGGCGGTTGTCGCCTGCGTGGTGCTGGCGGCGATCTCGGCCGCGGTGCTGCCCACGGTCCCGAGCTATGACCCCTGGTCGTGGATCGTCTGGGGCAAGGAGGTCACAGATCCACATCTGAGCTTCGTGGTCAGCGGGGGGCCGTCCTGGAAGCCGTTGCCGTTTCTGTTCACGACGCTGTGGGGGCCGTTCGACAGCGCCGCGCCGACCCTGTGGGTGATCACCGCCCGAATCGGCGGCCTGCTCGGCCTGTGGGCGGCATGGCGGCTCGCCAACCGGTTTGCCGGCGGCGGCTGGGGCGGTGCCTTCGCCGGGGTGCTCGCCATGGTCGGCATCGTGCTGACCCAGGATTGGTTCTACTACTTCCTGCGCGGAACCTCCGAGGTGATGCTGATCGGCACGTCGTTGTGGGCCATCGACCGCCTGCTCGACGGCCACAAGGTCCAGGCCTATCTGTTGATGGTCGCCGCGGGCCTGATCCGTCCCGAGTGGTGGCCGTTCATCGGGCTCTACGCGCTGTGGTTGTGGTTTGCAGAGCCCGAGTTCAAGCGCCCCAGGATGCGCCTGTTGATTCTCGCCGGCCTGTTCGCGCTGCCGTTCTTCTGGTTTGTGCCCCCGTGGATCGGGTCGGGCAATCCCTTCTTGGCGGCCACCCACGCGGCCGAGTACAACGGCCATCTCGGCACCGACCCCTTCCGGGCCGTCGTGGGCAGGGGAGTCGACCTGCAGGTCGTCCCGGCGCTCGTGTTGGCCGCGGTGGCGGTGGCCATCGGCTGGCTGCGCGACCGCGACCGGGTGCTGCTGGCCATGGGCGTCGGGATCGCCGCCTGGTGGGTGGTGGTCATCGCGATGACGCTCGACGGCTATCCCGGGCTGGAGCGCTTCTATCTTCCCGCTGCGGCCCTGACCTGCGTGCTCGGCGGGGTCGGGGTGGTAAGGGTTGCCCAGCTTGCCGGGGGCGCGGCGGGAACTCAGCTTGCCGGGGGCGCGGCGGGAACTCAGCTTGCCGGGGGCGCCGGGGGGAGTTTCCGCACCGCGGTCTCGCTCGCCGTGGCCGCGATCCTCGTCGCGCTCTGCATCCCGTTCACCACCACCCGGATCAGCGAAGCGCGGGCGGCCTTCCCCGCGGCCTCCCAGGCCGTTTCGACGCTCAACCAGCTCAGCGCCGCCGCCGCCGCGGTCGGCGGCCACGACGGCGTCTTTCCGTGTCAGTCGAGTTTCGCGGCCATAAACCACTCCGTGCAGACCGCGCTGGCCTGGAAGCTGCACGTGACGCTCGAGCGGGTGGGGACCGTGATGTCGGCCCCCGGGGTGGACTTCGTCGGTCCGCACAACGGCACCGATGGAGGACCTGCACCCGTCGACCCCCGGCTGACCCGGGCCCAGACACTGGCTCGGGTGGGGGTGTGGCACGTGGTGCGGCTGACCGATCCGCGCCTGCCCCCCAGCGCCTGCGGCGGCCACTGAGTCAGCGCGCGAGCCGATGATCGCCATGGGGTGGATCAACGCCCGTGTCCTCGGCGCGGCTTGACATGCTTGGTCACCACGGTGATCCGCACCCTCTGCGTCTTGACGGTCTTGTTGCCTGCGCGGTCTTTGACGGTCACCGTTACCCGGTAGGTGCCGCGGCGCTTGTACACATGGAACGCGCGGTGGATGATCTTCGGGTGAAGTAGAGAATGAGAATGATTCTTATTCTCATTCTCGCGCGGGTCGGGCTTTGAGCCGTCGCCCCATCTCACCTGGACGAAGCTCACGCCCGAGGCCGCCGACCGGGGCACGCCGGGGTGAGTGTCCGAGTAGTCGACCGCGATCTTGATCCGCGCGCCGACGTGGCGCGGCCCGCTGATTCGCAACGAGAGCCGGGGCGCCAGCGAATCGACGAACACCGTCGCCGCCTGCGATACCCTCGTCAGCCCCGCCATGTTCACCGCTGTCACCTGCCAGCTATGGCGGCCTTGGGCGAGCGCCACCGGCGAGCGGATTTGCGTGGCGGCGGTGTTGGCGATCACCGTTCCATCCACGTTGACCACGTAGCCGGGCGGCCCCCACAGCTCGGAGGCCGGCGACCAGCTCAGGATCGGCTCGGGGCTCGTCGCGTAGCGAAACAGCGTCGACGGCGAGGGCGAGCCGGGGGCCTGAAACAGCTGACCGGCGACGATCTGCGTTTGGCTGCCGGTGCCCTGCACCCAGGCGATCGCCGCATCACCGGCCAGGTCGCCGCCCGCGGCCAGTCCCTGGTCAGCGTCTGTGGGCCCCTGCGCCGGCGACGACACCACCTCCTCGGGACCGAGCTGCGAGCCGTTGGCGGCATACCGGACCCGGATCTCGGGCAGACCCGCCACACCCGGGTCCTGCTGCCAGGCAATCAGGGTCGAGATCGTGCCGGCGGTGGCGGGCGCGGCATCAGGATCACTCTGCTCGGTGAGGCTGTTGAGCTGCCCGACCCCCCCGAGCCCGTCATTGTTCGAAACCGTCATCGCGAACAGGTTGTGGGACTGGCTGTGCTCGGAGGTGACGAACCCCGCCCCGTACTCCTGGACGGCCACCCGGGGCTGGCCGGCGTCCTCTGACCCCGGGGTGGTCAGCCCGTCGCCCGCGCCGGCGCCGGTGTACTCGGAGGCCACCAGACGGTTGACCAGCACCCGGGTCTGCTGCGTCCCTCCCAGCGACACCTGCTCTGTAAAGGCGACCGACGCATAAGACGAGTTGCCCCCGGTCGACACCTGAGGGTCGTTGGCCGACACCTCATTCCACCCCGCCACCGAGGGTGGGTCGGCCTGCTCGTCGACGATGCTGGGCGACGTCCCCAGCACGCGCCGCGTATAGATGTGACCCCCTTCACCCCAGGCCACAATCGCGGTGCCGTCGCCCGCGGTGGCCACCTGCGGACGGCCGCTGCCGGTGCCCGCGTCGTCGGCGGGGTTGGCGTCCAAGGGCGAGGACCCGAGCGCCCACTGCCCTTGGTTGAAGTAAGCCGTGCGCACGTCGTGACCCCCGGCACCGACGGCCGTAAAGGCGAGATAGGCCTTACCGAACGGGCTGATCGACAGAGACGGGTTGGCGGCGCCGCTGAACAGCGCCACCGGCGCCTGCCAGGCGGTGAGCGCATTGGGCTGCTGCACCGCGTACAGCTGTGAGCCGTTTATGAACGCCACCAGCATCAGCCCGCCGTTGGTGGCGGCGATCACCGGCTGCGAGGAGGATCCGCCGAGTCCCGCATCGACTTGGACCGGAGCCCTGAAGCTGCCACCGAGCAACTCCGAGACGAACACGTGCGCGGCGCCGCCCACGTCCTTGAGATACACCAGCCCACCGGTGCCGTCGCGCGCTACGGCTAGACCCGAGAGGCCCTCAATGCTCGCGCTGGGACCGTCGATGACGGTGTTGGCCGGGGCCAGTGTGGGGGTGCGCCTGGTCGCCGCGCCTGACGTTTGCGCCAGCGCGAGCAGCAGCAAGACGAGCGCAGCGACCGTGGCCGCGATCGAGAGCGGCACGCCCACTATCCCGGTCCTCCGAGATGAACGGGTCCTGGAGATGACACCGCTACAACAGCACAGGATCGCCGAGGTTGCGCTGGGCGCCGGATGCGGCGCTCGAGCCCTTTCGGCTGCGCGATGCCAAGCAGGCGTCCGGCCCCGCGCGCAGAATGGTTCTCGCAATGCTCGTACTCGGCATCGACCCCGGAACCGCGAGCACCGGCTACGGCGTCGTCCGTAGCGCCGGCTCGCGCCTCCAGTCCCTCGAGGAGGGGGTGATCGAGACCCGTCCGCCGGTTGCGCTCGAGCGCCGCCTGGCCATCATTCACGAGCGCATCGGGGCGCTGCTCGACGCCCACCGGCCCGACGCGGTCGCCGTCGAGGAGCTGTACTTCGGAGCCAACGTCCAGACCGCGTTCGCGGTCGGACAGGCGCGCGGCGTCGTGCTCCTGGCCGCCGGGCAGCGGGGCGTGCCGTCGCGGTCCTACACCCCGCAGCAGGTCAAGGGCGCGGTCTGTGGGCACGGACGCGCCGACAAGGATCAGGTGGCCCGGATGGTCGCCCAGCTGCTGGCGCTGCCGGTGCCCCCCAGGCCGAGCCACGCCGCAGACGCGCTGGCGGTGGCGATCTGCGATCTGAACCGAGCGCCGATGACCGACGCCGTGGCCGCGGCCACCGCTGGAGCGGGGCTGTGATCTCGCTGATCTCAGGGTCGGTGGCCGTTCGCCGCGCCGACCACGTGGTGGTCGATACCGGCGGGGTCGGTTATCGGCTGGCCGTCTCGGGCGAGACGCTCAAGCAGGTCCCCGCGGTGGGGCTGCCGGTCACCCTGCACACCCACCTGGTGGTCCGCGACGATGCGCTGGCGCTGTACGGGTTTGCCACCGAATCAGAGCGGGATCTGTTCTTGATGTTGATCGCGGTCCAGTCGGTCGGGCCAAAGGTCGCGCTCGCGGTTCTCTCCGGGGCGCCGCCGCGGACGCTGCTCGCGGCCGTCTCGGCCGGTGACGTGGCCACCCTTCAGGCGGCCCCGGGGGTTGGCAAGCGCACGGCCGAGCGGATCGTCGTCGAGCTGCGTGAGAAGGTCGGGACGACGATCGGGGAGGATTCGATCTCAGTCAGCCGGGGCGAGGAGCCGCGCACGCTGGCCCGCGAGGCGCTGCTCGGCCTCGGTTACGGCGCCGCCGAGATCGACGAGCTCCTGGCCGGCGCCGGCGCGGAGGCCAAGACCGCCGAGGACCTGATCGCCCATGCGCTGCGGAGCGCCCGGCGATGAGCGCGTACGTCCACGCCCTGCGGAGCGCCCGGCGATGAGCGCGCACGCGGACCGGATCCAGGCACCCGAGGAACTGCCCGGCGACGAGCTCGAGCTCGATCGCTCGCTGCGCCCGCGACGGCTGGAGGACTTCGTCGGTCAGGAGCGGCTCAAGGATCAGCTGGCGGTTTCGATCGCCGCCACGGCCAGCCGCGGTGAGGCGCTCGACCACGTGCTGTTCGCCGGTCCGCCCGGGCTGGGCAAGACCTCGCTGGCGCAGATCGTGGCCGCCGAGCTCGGGGTGGCGTTCATCCAGACGGCCGGTCCGGCGCTCGAGCGCAAGGGCGACGTCGCCTCGTACCTGAGCGGGCTGGAGCCGCGGGCGGTGTTCTTCGTGGACGAGATCCACCGCCTCCCCAGGGCACTGGAGGAGACGTTCTACCCGGCGATGGAGGACGGCCTGCTGCCGATCACGGTCGGTCAGGGGGCGGGGGCCCGGGTGGTCACGCTGCCGCTGCCGCCGTTCACGCTGATCGGCGCCACGACCCGGACCGGACTGCTGACGACCCCGCTTCGGGACCGATTCGGGATCCAGCACCGCCTCGAGCATTACGGGCCCGACGACCTGGCGGCGATCGTGAGGCGCTCCGCACGGTTGCTCGAGGTGGCGATCGACGACGATGGCGCGGTCGCGATCGCCAGCCGCAGCCGCGGCACGCCGCGCGTGGCCAACCGGCTGCTGAGACGGGTTCGCGACTACGCCGAGGTCCGCCACGGCGGCGTCGTCACCGCCGAGGTCGCGGCCGCCGCGCTGGACCTGCTCGAGGTCGACGACGAAGGGCTTGACCGGCTCGACCGCGAGATCCTGCGCGCGATCTGCGAGCGGTTCTCGGGTGGTCCGGTGGGCCTGTCGACGCTCGCGGTCGCGGTCGGCGAGGAGCAGGACACGATCGAGGACGTCTATGAGCCCTACCTGCTTCAGCGGGGGCTGATCGAGCGCACGCCCCGCGGGCGGGCGGCGACCAGACACGCCTATCGCCATCTCGGCCTGGAGGCGCCCGGGCCGCAGACCCTGCTGTGACCGGTCTCGGAGGCGCGATGGGCGGTAGCTAAGAGCTCTCTAAGTAGCAGCGTGGTCTGTCTATCCTGACTACCGGATGAGTCACGAGCACTACTTCATCTGCCCCCACTGCGGCAACCGCTCGATGGGCACCGAGCGCAATGCCGGCTTCCGGCGCGAGAGTCGTGGATGTGACAAGTGCGGCTTTGCCTACCTGTTCGAACTGCTCGACGACTACTATCCGGCCCCCAACGCCGCCTTCTTCGCCTGCGACGGCGACGGGCGCATCGTCGACTGCGGCCGCGGCTCGTTCGAGCTGACCGGGCTCAAGACCGAGCAGGCGATCGGCCGGCCGGTGCGCGAAGTGCTGGGGCTGCGTTTCGACGACGGCAGCGACCACATCGGGACAGCGCTCGAGTGGGAGGTCCGCGTCCGCGGCAAGCAGGTGCAGGTCAACGCCGAACACGATCTGCCCGCGCGGGCGGTGGCCGATCTGTTCCCCGCCTACGACGACGAAGAGGGCGGCCTCCTCCTCGTCCTCACGCCCTCCAATCACCATTAGCTGGGCACGTTGAAGTGTTGAGTAAGTTGCGGCTGGATCGCGCTGGGGTCCTTTAGCATCCCTGCAGACTGATGTCCGATCGCCAGCGCCACGGCTTCGTCCTGCTCCTCGTCGTAGGGCTGATCGCGGCATCGCTGTTCGTGATCTTCACCCAGAAGACGCAGCTGGGCCTTGACTTGAAGGGCGGCACCCAGCTCGTCTACCAGGGGGAGCCGAGCCCGCAGACCCCACACGTCACGCAGGACGCGCTCAACCGGGCCGTGGACATCATGCGCGAGCGCGTCGACCAGCTCGGGGTCTCCGAGCCCGAGATCCAGACCACGGGCAACAGCCTGATCACCGTCGGCCTGCCCGACGTCCAGGACACCGCCCGGGCGAAGTCGGAGGTGGGGACTGTCGCGGAGCTGTTCTTCTATGACTGGGAGGCCAACGCGCTGACGCCCAACGGCAAGACGGTGGCCAGCCAGCTGCAGACCCAGGACCCCCAGGCGATGACGATCAGCCAGGGCACCAACTTCGCCGCCCCGGGGACCCCGAACGCGGGCAGCATGCCCCTGTATGAGGCGGTCAAGCTGGCCTCGTCGCGCCCGAAGTCAATCAGCCACCACAACGCCCGCCTGGGGCCGCAGTACTACATGTTCGGGGCCCCCGGCAGCGCCGCCTGCCAGGCCAAGGCCAGGCAACAGGGCACAACGCCCTCGGCCGGTCAGCACTGCCTGCTGGCGGGGCCTGACAACGAGCTCTACACCACCTCGCGCCAGCAGGCGATCCAGAACCTCGCCACCCAGCTCCCACCGGGGGTGACCCCGGCCGACGGACAGGTGCTGGTGGTTCCCCAGGGCACGGTCGTGCTGCAGGCGGCCAACCCGAGCGCCAGCCACCAGATCAAGTTCTCAAGCCCGCAAGCGCAGTTCTTCGTCCTGCGCGACAACGTCGCCCTGCGCGGTTCGGATATCACCAACCCCCAGGCGTCGACCGACTCGACCGGTAGTCCCGACGTCCAGTTCGGGTTCAACTCCAAGGGAGGTAACGCCTTCCAGAACGTGACCGGCCAGATTGCCCACCGCGGCCAGGACATCAGCACACTCGGCCAGCGGCTCAACCAGCACTTCGCGGTGGCGCTCGATAACCAGCTGCTGACGGTCCCGTCGATCGACTTTCAGGTCTATCCCGACGGGATCACCGGTGGCAACGGCGCCGACATCACCGGCGGGTTCACCCAACAGTCGGCCTCCGATCTGGCCACGCAGCTGCGCCTGGGGGCGCTGCCGATCAACCTCAAACTGATCTCCACCTCGCAGGTCTCGGCCACACTGGGCAAGCAGGCGCTGCACCAGGGTCTGATCGCGGGGGCGGCGGGCCTGATCGTGGTGATCCTGTTCTTGCTGTTCTACTACCGGCTGCTGGGATTGATCGCCACCGCCGGTCTGATCGCCTACGCGCTCTACTTCTACGCGCTGATCAAGCTGATCCCGATCACCCTGACGCTGCCCGGGATCGCCGGTCTGATCCTCACGATCGGCGTCGCCGCCGACGCCAACATCGTGATCTTCGAGCGCGTCAAGGAGGAGATCCGGGCCGGGCGATCGATCC
>CAVWQA010000020.1:0-53973 GCA_963757015.1 uncultured Solirubrobacterales bacterium | reverse complement strand
GATGACTTCATCGGACCAAAGCGATGACACGCCCAAGGCCTGCAGTCACAGCCATCCGCGCTCCTCCGCGACGCGCACGGCTTCGGCGCGGTTGCGAGTGTCGAGCTTCTGCATAACTGAAGAGAGATGGTTGCGGACCGTTCCCTGTGAGAGGTACAGGGCGTGCGCCAGCTCTGCCACAGTGGCGTGATCGCGCGACGCGGCGAGTACCTCGTGCTCGCGCGGTGTCAGCGGTGACTCGCCCTGCGATAGGGCGGCAGCTGCCAACCCGGGATCGACGACTCGCTCGCCCGAAACGGCGCGCCTGATCGCCGCGGCGAGTTCGCTCGCCGGGGCGTCCTTGAGCAGGAAGCCGGCGGCGCCGCCCTCCATCGCGCGGCGCAGATAGCCGGGGCGGCCGAACGTGGTCAGGATCAGGACACGGCAGTCGGGTGCCGCCGAGCGCAGCTGTTCCGCGGCCTCCAGTCCGGTTGCGCCCGGCATCTCGATGTCGAGCAGTGCGACGTCGGGCTTCGCGGCGCCCACCGCTTGGACGACTTCGTCTCCGCGCGGGACCTGCGCCACGACCTCGATGTCCGGCTCCAGTGTGAGCAGGCTCGCGAGCGCCCCGCGCACCATCCCCTGGTCCTCGGCGATCAGAACCCGGATCATCGTGCCGCCGACGAAACCCGGTTCGACGCCGGCGGGGTCTCGGGCGATCCCGGCGGGGCCTCGGGCGAGGGCCGCGAGGCATCGGGCAGTCCCGGCGCGGCATCGGGCGAGGGCCGCGAGGCATCGGGCGACACGGGCGGGGCGCCGCACGACGCCCGCGGCAAAGGCTCGTCCGAGGGCGAAGCCGTTGGCGGCCGACCAGGCGTCGAGTTCCGTGCCGGCGTCGAGTTCGATGCCGGCACCGAGTGCGGTGCCAGTCCTCGCGCAGGCGCCGGGATCGTGACCGAGAGTCTGAAACCGCAATCGGGCAGCGGACCCGCCTCGACTCGGCCGTTGACCGCCTCGGCGCGCTCGCGGACTCCCTCCAGCCCGTGCCCGCGGTGGCCACCGGCCGGACTGGTAGCGGAACCGGCCGGGCTGCCAGCCGAACCGGCCGGGCTGCCAGCCGAACCGCCCGGGCTGCCAGCCGAACCGGCGGGGCTGGGAGCCGACGAGGCCGGGCTCGTACCCGAAACGCCCGCAGCGTCGCCGGAACCAAGGCCCACCACCGCAGCGCCCGCGGCGCCCGTCCCGCGGCCATCGTCGATCACGTCGACCGAGGCGTGGGCGAGCCCGGCGCTGACCCGGACCGTGCACCTGGTGGCGTGGCTGTGGCGGATCACGTTCGTGGCTCCCTCGCGCACGGCCCATGCGAGGACCGCCTCCACGTCGGGCTGGAGGGTCACCGTGGGAGCGTCTATGTCGGCCGTGATTCCCGCTGCCGAGAGCGCCATCCGTGCGCCGGCGAGCTCGCCCTCGAGCGTGGGCTGGCGGTAGCCGCTGGCCGCGAGCCGGACCTCGCCGAGCGCCTTGCGCGCCACCTGCTCCACCTCCCCCACCTCGGTCGCGGCCCGGTCGGGGTGATCTAAGATCAGCCGGCCCGCCAGCTCTGCCTTGAGCGCGATCACGGATAGGGTGTGGCCCAGCAGGTCGTGGAGGTCGCGGGCGAAGCGCTCGCGTTCCTTGGCCACGGCGGCCTGGGCGAGCTCGGCGCGAGCCTCGCTCAGCTCGTCGTTGCGGACGCGCAGATCGCGCATCACGACCATCAACAGCCCGATGCCAAGCGAAGTCACGGTGTAATTGAGCACGGTGCTGCCGGAGGCCCCAGCGAGCGCCGAGGAGCCGGCGGCGAGAGCGGAACACATAACCACGCCGGCCCAGCCGATGCTCGTGGGAGAGAACAGCGCTGCCACGGCCGCGCAGTAGGTGAACAGAAAGCCCCAGCCGTGCCCAGAGCCGAGCGTGAGCGCAATCGACGTGCCGATCAGGACGGCGAACAGTCCGACCGTGAGGGCGCGCCGGCGGCGCCGCTTCCACAGCAGCACCAACCATACGTAGGCACCGACGAAAGCCGCGGCGGCGGCGATGGTCAAGATGCGGCTGATCGTCGACCCGTGCGTCTCGAGCGCGTCGATCAGCGGGAACAGAATGAAGCCGAGCCAGATCAACGCGGGAAACGCGCGGCGCCAGCCGCGCGTCCTCCCGAGCACCTGCGTCCTGGGGGCGCCGAACATGTCGCTGAATCTCATGCCACCTCGCTCTGGGGCTGGCGCAAAACGCTGAATCTCATGCCACCTCGCTCTGGGGCTGGCGCAAAACGCTGAATCTCACGCCACTTCGCCCTGGGGTTGGCGCAAAAAGCGGACCATCAGGAACACCCCGACCGCGGTCCAGATCAGCAGCGTCCGCACATCAGAGCCGTTGAACCCCGCTCCGTGGTGGCGCGGATCGAACACGTATTGCAGGCCGTCGACCAGCGCCTTGATCGGGAAGATGTCGGCGATCTTCTGTAGCACGGTCGGCAGCGAATTGGTCGGAAACCAGACATTCGAGATGAACGTCAGCGGCAGGATCAGCAGGTTGACGATCACCGGTCCGGCCTCCGCGTTGGGCATGAAGCGGGTGATCCCGATGCCCAGCGAGGTGAAGGCGGCCGTGCCCAGCAGCAGCGTCACGATCAGAGCCGGCAACGCTTGCGCCCGCAGGTGCAGGCCCCAGATGGCGGTCCCCAGCGCCAGCACGACGACGGTCATCGCGAGCATGATCAAAAACGTCGATCCGATCCGAGCCAGCACGTAAGCCCCGCGGGGGAGCGGCGTGCCCTGCATCCGCTTGAGCACGCCCTCGTCGCGCAAGATGGCCGTGCTGATGGCCAGGTTGACGAACGTCACCGCGATCACGCCGTAGGCCAGGATTCCCGGCACGAAGAAGTCGTCGTAGGGAATCCCGCCGCGGCTCGAGATGTGCGCACCCTTGTCGAGGCTGGCGAAGATCAACAGGAACATGAGCGGGAACACGAAGGTGAAGATCCCGCGTCCCCGGTTGCGCCAGTAGGTGCGCTGTTCGTAGTGGATCTGCCAACCGACCAGGCTCAGATCGCGTCCCAGGGTGGATTGCCGGACGGCGCTCGTACGGCTGGTGCTCATGCGGCTGCTGCTCATACGGCTGTGCTCATGCGGCTGCCTCCTCCTCTATACGCGAATTCTGCTCGGTGGCTCCGGTGAGCTCCAGGTAGATGTCCTCTAGCGAAGGCTGTGTAACCGAGAAATGACCCAGGTCGATGTCGTGCTCGACAGCCCAGCTGGTCACGATGTGCGTCGCTCGTACCGGCTCGCGCGTCAACAGGAGCACCCGATCGCCCTCGAGCAAACGGCATTCGCTGGGCAGCTCCGGAATCTCGCCAAGTGACCACGCCGACGGCAGCGAGAAGCGGATCTCCGCCGGGCGCACGTCGCGCCCGCCGAGCTCGTCGGGACAACCGGCGGCGATGATCTCGCCCTGCCGCATGACCGCGACGCGATCGGCCAGGTACTGGGCCTCGTCCATGAAGTGGGTCGTCAAGAACACGGTCTTGCCCAGCTCGCACAGCGAGCGGATCGTCGACCACGCCTGGCGCCGAGCGGCCGGATCAAAGCCGGTCGTCGGCTCGTCGAGGAAGATCAGCTCCGGGTCACCCACGAGCGCCAGGGCCAGGTCGAGCCTGCGCCGCTGGCCACCCGAGAGCTTCTTCGCTCTGACGTCGCGCTTGTCGGTCAGCTCGACGAGCTCGATGACCTCGTCGACCGGCCGCTGCTTGACGTGGTAGCGGCCGTACATCTCGACCAGCTCGGCGACCGAGAGGTCGTTCTGAACGCCACAGTGCTGCAGCACGATCCCCACGCGCTCACGCAGGTCACGTGAGCCGATGGCAGGATCGATGCCGAGTACGCGTGCGTCACCGCTGGTCCGCGTCCGGTATCCCTCCAGGATCTCCACGATCGTCGTCTTGCCGGCTCCGTTGGGACCGAGCAGGCAGAAGACCTCACCGCGCGCGACGTCGAAGCTGATCCCCCGGACGGCCTCCAGTTCGCCGTAAGACCGGTGGAGTTCTCGCACCTCGATCGCCAGCGAACCTGTGTTGTTCTCGAAATAACTCATGGCCGTCAGAGTACGTGCGGGCCCTGGCGCGCGTAAGTGGCACCCGGCCGAAATACCCCATGACATCTGTCACTGCATCGACGGACGCAGTGTCACATCAGGTCAGCGACTCGCGTTCCAGCACTCGATGACCTGGGTCTCGCGCTCGTGGCCGAGGATCGACAGCCCCGCCGCGGCCAGCTTGAAGCGCGCCCCGGCGGCCACCTCCATCTGCAGCCAGCGCGCGGTAAAGACCCGCAGCACGTGGCCGTGCGCGAACACCACCACGTCGCCGGCGATGCTCCTCACTCGTGCCAACACTCGATCGACGCGCGCGCCGATCTCGGCCGGAGTCTCTCCGTCGGGACAACCGTCGCGCCACAGGTTCCATTCGGGGTTCTGGGCGCGAATCTGAGGCGTCGTCAGGCCCTCGTAGCGTCCGTAGTCCCACTCCTTCAGGTCGTCGCAGTACTCCGCGGCGTCGCCGTAGCCGGCCAACCCGCACGTCTCTCGCGCGCGCTGCAACGGACTGCAGAGCACCAGATCAAACGTTTCCGCGCCCAGCTCCTGCGACAGCCGCTCGGCCTGCTCGCGTCCGGCTTCGGTCAGGGCCAGGTCGGTCCGGCTCGTGTGCCTGCCGTCCGCGCTCCAGTCGGTCTGGCCATGACGCACGATGAAGATTCGCTCGGCCACAGCACCTCTCCGGTCGTCAGGCGTCGCCGAGCAGCGGGCCGGAGATTTCGCCGTCGGTCCGCTCGATCTCGTCCACCTTGGCGCGTCGGCGTACATGGCGTTCCTCATCCGACACGGAGGCCCGCAGGAACGTGGTCACAATCTCGGCCGCCACTTCGATGCCGATTACCCGGCTGCCCAGGCAGAGCACGTTGACGCCGTCGTGTTCGACCGCTTGGTGCGCGCTGTAGCCATCGTGGATGGTCGCTGCGCGTACGCCTTTGATCTTGCAGGCAGCGACCGAGACCCCCGCGCCCGAGCCGCACACGATGATCCCCCTCTGGGCACGCCCGGATGCGACCGCCTGACCGACCTCGAGCGCCTTGTCGGGGTAGTCGATCGGCTCGGGCGAATCGGTCCCAAAGTCGAGCACCTCATGTCCGTCGAGCTCGACCAGCGGCAGCAGCCGGGCGCGGAGCAGATAACCGGCGTGGTCAAACCCGCAGGCGACGATCACGACGCCACCCTGGAGGCGGGTGGCGGGGTGTCAGGAGCGGCTTGGCTGGACGAGGACGCGACGTCAGCGGCCCCCGCCGCCGGCCCCGCAGCGGCGTCAACCTCGGTCGGCGAACGAGTCGGCCCCTGGGCGAGCTCGTGTACGGCCAGCAGCGCCGCCCCCAGCACGCCGGCGCGCACGCCGTGGCGGGCGACGCGGATCGTCGTGCGGCTGCCCAGTCCCGGGACCAAGAAGCCGGCCGCCACCGTGCGCGCGGGCTCGAGCAGCAGCTCACCGGCGCGAGCGGCGCCGCCGCCGATCACGACCTCCTCGGGATCGAAGGTGTTGATCACGTTGGCGATCCCGATGCCGAGCCGCTCCCCCCACAATCTCACGGCCGCGGCCGCGACCTCGTCACCGGCGTGTGCAGCGTCGACAGCTTGCACTCCAGTGACCGGCTTACCCTCGGCGCGCAGCTTGCCCAGGGCCGAATCCGGATGCTCGGACGCCCACGACATGGCCAGGCTGTCGAGCGCATGGCCCGCGGCCACCCGCTCGAACGAGCCCTCCTGCGGGAAGCGCTCGGGCCCCGGTACCGACTGACCCGACAGATCAGCCCCGATCAGGGTGTGGCCGATCTCCCCGGCGCCGCCGGTGGCCCCGCGGTAGATCCGCCCACCCAGCACCAGGCCGCCGCCGATGCCCGTCCCGACCGTGATCATGACCAGGTCTCGCGACACCATGGCCAGGCGCTCGTCGTGGGCCTCGGCCAACGCCGCCACCGTGGCGTCGTTGTCCACGAACACCGGCACCCCGAGCCGCCGGCCCAGCACCTCGCGCAGGGGCACGTCGGCCAGCGGCACGTTCACCGACGAGACGACCCGGCCCGTCTCGAACTCGACCACCGACGGCACCCCGATGCCCACGCCATCCAGCCGTTGCCCGCGGCACGACTCGATCATCTCCACCAGCTGCTCGATCAACGCGTCGGATCCCGAACTCTCGGTGGGCCGGACGAGTGACTCGCCGAGCTCTCGGTCACGCAGGCGCGTGACCGCCACCTTGGTTCCGCCGAGATCGACCCCGAGGACCTCGGTCACCGTCGCACACCCTGATCGAGATCGATGTTGGCGGCCGCGTCGCGGTCGAGCAGCACGGTGATCCGCTCAGCTTCGGGCCCCAGCAGGGACGACGGCACTCCCGGCGAGGGCTCAGAATCAGGACCGAAAGCCGCCGCGACCGCGTCGGCCTTCGAACTCCCCGAGACCAGGAAGACGACCTCTCGCGCGGCGGCCAGGGCGGGGATCGTGAGCGTCACCCGGGGCACGAACGGCTCCAGCCCGGCTTCGGGTACGCCGACGACCAGACGCGAGCGCTCGGACAGCGACGCCTGTCCGGGGAACAGCGACGCGGTGTGACCGTCGGGTCCCATCCCCAGCAGCACCAGGTCGAACTCCGGCGGACCGGCCTCGAGCAGCCGGCGCTCGTAATCATCGGCGGCCACCTGTGGACCCAGCTCCCCCTTGATCCTTTCCGACACCGGCTCGGCCATGTCAGCCAGCGGCTTCAGCAGCGACTCTTCGATCATCGTGAAGTTGGACAAGCTATCCCCCCGCTCCACGCACCGCTCGTCGCCGATCCAGAACCTGGTCTGGGTCAGACGGGTGCCGACCTGGCGGGCCAGTTCGACGAAATCCTCGTATGCCGCCTTGGGTGTGGAGCCGCCGGCGAGCACTATCTCCCCCTGCCCCAGTGCGGCGCTCATCATCATCGTGGCCGCCGCGCGCGCCGGATCGTCTACGACCTGCAACCTGAGCGTCATGCCGGACAGAGTTCCCGCGCAGCCGCGAGCGCAGGGTTGTAGGTCGGATCACGCAGCAGGGCCTGCCGGACGCCCTCGCCCAGGATCCCGCCCTCGCCGCGCGAGGCTCCGAGGATCTTCCACTCGCGCACGCGCCCGTCCAGCATCCGCTCCTGCGCATCGAGGCCACCATCACCCCGTTGCAGGGACAGCGAGGCTCCGCGCTCGCCCGCGACGGTGACTCCCGCCAATCCGGGAGCCTGCTGCTCGAAGGTTCGCATGCAGAGCGAGACCTGGGAGCCGTCACGGAGGGCCATGCCATGGAGCACGCCGGGGCGGTCAAACGACAAAGGCTCACACTCCCACTGCAGCCGAGAGGCCAGCCAGCCGGCCAGCAGCAACCCGCTGGCGATCGACTGATCGCGGTGGCGGACCTCGAGCTTGGCGATTCGGCGCAGTGCGGCCAGTCGGGAGGGCAGATCGAAGCTGGCCGCGAGGCGTTCGCGCCACGGGGTGGTCCGCAACCAGGCCAGGTCGACCACGTACGCACGTCCGCCCAGTGCGACGGCGCGGGCGAACGCGTCGACCGGGTCGGGCAGGTCGTCGGAATCGAGCAGCACCACGTCGATCAGCGGCAGCAGCTGCGAGACCGCATCGTCGTGGCCGTGGGGCGACCACACGATCGTCGGCATCTCGTCGACCAGCACCGGGTCGACGACCGTCCTCAGCGCCCGCAGGTGCTCGGGGCCGAGATCGATCTCCACGTACTCGCGGACGAGGCCGAAGCTGCCCGCGCCCTCCGGCTCCTCGAAGCTCACCGTGGCCACCGCGTCGAGCCTGGTGCGGCCCGGCTCGACTGCGCACAGCACCGTGCGCGATGCCTGGTAGCGACCCACCCGCTCGAGCCGGTTGGCGATCTCGCCCTTCCAGTCGCGATCCACGATCACGACCAGGTTAAGAACTCGAGCCGGCACCAGCCCCGTGTCCTCGGCATGGCGCCGGCGCAGCAGGGTGCGTAGCGCGGCTTCGATCGCGTCGGGATGGGTGTCCTGCTCAGACCAGACGTCCTCGCTCACAGCCGCCGCCAGATCCTCGAGCCATCGATCAGCTCGTCGATCACCGCGGGGCCCGACGAGCCGGCTTCGTACTGCGGGATCGGCGAGGAGCGGTCGGCATCCCAGGCCTCGAGAATCGGGTCGATGATCCCCCACAGAGCCTCGACCTCGTCGTTGCGCGTGAACAGCGTCGCGTCGCCGCGCATGGCGTCAAGGATCAGCCGCTCGTAGGCCTCCGGGGATTCCGACAAGAACGAGGTCCCATAGCGGAACTCCATGTTGACCGGGCGGATCCGCATCCGCGTGCCGGGGATCTTGGCGCCGATCGAGACCGACACCCCCTCGTCGGGCTGTAGCGTGAACACGATCTGGTTGGCCTGAATCCCGACCGAGCCCGAGCTCTGCAACGCGATGTGGGGAATCGGGCGCAGGATCACGGCGATCTCGGTCAGCTTGCGCGACAGCCGCTTGCCCGTCCGGAGGTAGAAGGGCACCCCGGCCCAGCGCCAGTTGGACACGCGAAGGCGGAGCGCCGCGTAGGTCTCCGTACGCGAGTCCGGCGCGACTCCCGGCTCCTGCAGGTAGCCGGGCACCTGCTCGCCGCCGACCACTCCGGGCCCGTACTGCGCGCGGACGGCCATCTCCGGAACGTGCTCGATGTCGGGCGGCACGATCGCCTCGAGCACCTTCACCTTCTCGTCGCGCAGGCGGTTGGCATCGAACGCAGTCGGGGGCTCCATGGCCAGCAGCGCCAGTAGCTGCAGCATGTGGTTCTGGACCAGGTCGCGGAGGGCGCCGGCCCCCTCGTAGTAGCCGGCGCGTCCCCCGATGCCGATGTCCTCGGCCGCGGTGATCTGGACGTGGTCGATGTAGTTGCGATTCCAGACCGGTTCGAACAAGGCGTTGGCGAACCGCAGCGCCATCAGGTTCTGGACTGTCTCCTTGCCCAGGTAATGGTCGATCCGGAAGATCTGCGGCTCGTCGAACACCTCGAGCAGTTCCGCGTTGAGCTTGCGCGCCGAGGCCAGGTCATAGCCAAACGGCTTCTCGATCACGATCCGGACGTCGGCATCGGGCACCTGGTTGAGGCCGGCCCCCCCGAGCTTGCCGGCGATCAGCGGGAAGAACTCGGGCGCGGTGGATAAATAGAAGACACGGTCGAGCTTGCGGCACGCCTGCTCGTCGAACTCGGACAGGGTCGCGGCCAGCTGTTCGTAGACCCCGTCCTCGTCAAACGAGCCCTGCACGTAGCGCATGTCGTCGAGCAGCGCCTCGAGGACGCTGCGATCCGGCTCGCGGCGCGAGTAGCGCGTGATCGAGTCCAGCGCGGCGCACCGGAAGTCCTCGTGCTCCTGATCGCGCCGCCCGACGCCGATCATCTCAAAGCGCTCGGGCAGCTGACCCTCGTGGGCCAGGTTGTAGAGCGCCGGCAGCAGCTTGCGATGGGCCAGGTCGCCGGTGGCGCCGAAGATGACCAGCGAGGTCGGGTGCACCGGCAGACGCTCGAGGCCTTCGACGAGGGGGTTTTCGAGCTCGAGTTCGCTGACGGTTTGGGCCATGTCTACATCTCGGCGGCAGGGTCGAGGGTTCGCGCCGCTCGCTGCACAGCCTGGCGAGCCAACTCGGCGACGTGCTCGGCGGTGATCCCGAAGTGCTCATAGACATCCTGGGCCGGGCCCGACTCGCCGAACGTCTCCATCCCCAAGAACATGCCCTCCGGGCCGATCCACTTGTCCCATCCCAGTGGGCTGGCCGCCTCGACGGCCAAGCGGGCCGGACAGGCCGCAGGCAGAACCTGCAGGCGGTAGGACTCGGGCGCGGTCGTGAAGGTGTCCATGCAGGGCATGCTCACGACGCGCACGCGCAGATCATCGAGCGCCTCGGCGGCCTCCAGGCAGATCGACACCTCCGAGCCGGTGGCGATCAGGATCAGCTCGGGTTCGCCGCCCGGCGCGTCGCGGAGCACGTAGGCCCCGCGCTCGATGGCATCGTCGGGAATCGCCTCGGGGTCCAGGATCGGCAAGTTCTGGCGCGAGAGCGCCAACGCTGTCGGAGCGTTGCTGCTGCCAAGCGCAAACCGCCAGGCCAGCGCCGTCTCGTTGGCATCCGCGGGCCGGACCACGTTGAGCCGGGGCATCGCCCTGAGCGCCGCCAGATGCTCGATCGGCTGGTGGGTGGGGCCGTCCTCGCCGAGGCCGATCGAATCGTGGGTGTAGATCCAGATCGTCGGCAGCTTCATCAGGGCGGACAGGCGAACGGCGCCGCGCATGTAGTCCGAGAAGGTCAGAAACGTGGCCCCGAAGGAGCGAAAGCCGTGCAGCGCGAGACCGTTGACGATCGCGCCCATCGCGTGCTCGCGTACGCCGAAGCGGAGGTTGCGGCCGGAAAAAGCTCCGCGCTCGACGTCGCCGCCGTCGTCGATATCGGTGTTGGTCGAAGTGGCGAGGTCGGCCGAGCCACCGACCAGGTGCGGGATCGCCCGGGCGGCCCACTGGATCGCGCTGCCCGAGGCCTTGCGGGTCGCGACCGGATCGTCATCGGTGGAAAACCGCGGCAGGTCGGCGTCCCAATCGTCGGGCAGCCGGCCCGCATTCACCGTCTCGAGCAGTCGCGCCTGGTCCGCAAACACCTCGCGGTAGGCGTGCGAACCGCTGCTGCCACTCGGACTCGAGTTCGCGCCCCCGCTGGCAGCATTTGCGAAAGTGCGCGAGCGCTTCGTCGGGCACGAAGAAGTGCTTGTCGGGGTCCCAGCCGTAGGCCTCCTTGGTCAGCCGGACCTCGTCCTCACCCAACGGTGAGCCGTGCGCAGCCGAGGTGTCCTGCTTGTGGGGACTTCCATAGCCGATGTGGGAGCGCACGATGATCAGCGACGGGCGATCCTCGACCATCATGGCCGCTCGCGCGGCCTCCTCAAGACGATCGGGGGCCATGTCCTCACCGACGTTCTGGACGTGCCACCCGTAGGCGTCATAGCGCTCCGCGACGTCCTCGGAGAAGGACTGCGAGGTGGGGCCGGCAAGCTGGACCTTGTTGTCGTCGTAGAAGGCGATCAGGCGACCGAGCCCGAGGTGACCGGCCAGCGAGGACGCCTCGGAGGCCACGCCCTCCTGCATGTCGCCGTCGGATGCGATCGCGAACGTGTAGTGGTCGACGACCTCGTGGCCGTCGCGGTTGAAGCGGGCCGCGAGCATCCGCTCGGCGAGCGCGATCCCGACCGACATCGAGATCCCCTGTCCGAGCGGCCCGGTGGTGGCCTCGATCCCGGGGCTGTCCCAGTATTCGGGGTGCCCCGCCGTCGGCCAGCCCACTTGCCGGAAGTGCTTGATGTCCTCCAGCGTCATCGGATAGCCGGTCAAGAACAGCATCGAGTACAGCAGCATCGACGCGTGGCCGGCCGAGAGCACGAAGCGGTCGCGGTCGATCCAGGCAGGGTTGCACGGGTTGTGGCGCATCACGCGCGTGTACAGCACGTAGGCCACCGGCGCGAATCCCATCGGCGCTCCGGGATGGCCGGAGTTGGCTTTCTGGACCGCGTCCATGGCCAGCGTGCGGATCGTGTCCACACACAGCCGGTCGAGATCGGTGGTGGTGGAGGTCGCGGTCAACGAACGGTCGCGGTGGCGGCTTGTCCGGTCGGGAGCACTGAGGGCAGCATAGTCAGGTCGGGGCGCCCGAACCGACCGGCTCGGTGCACGATCCAGGCCGCCTCGCGGTCATCCGAAGAGGACCGCGTAGCGTTGATACTCCTGCACCGGCACCCGGCGCACCTCCTCGACCGCGGTGGCCAGGGCGACGAGTTCGATCTGGGTCGCCCGCAGCGCGGTCATGAACCCCCAGCGGTTCTCGTGGGCGGCGTCGATCGCGGCCAGCCCCAGACGCGTGGCCAGCACCCGGTCAAACGCCGTCGGGGTTCCGCCTCTCTGTACGTGCCCGAGGACGGTGGTTCGTGTCTCGAACCCCGTCCGGGCCTCGATCTCCTTCTCGAGCCGCTGGCCGATGCCTCCGAGCCGCGGGTGGCCGAACTCGTCGAGCTCGCCCTCGCCGGCCGGGACCGGCATCGTCCCCGGCTGGGGCTGGGCGCCCTCGGCGACGACCACGATTGAGAAGTAGCGCCCCCGCTCGTGGCGGCGTCCGATCAGCCGGCAGATCTCGCCGATGTCGAACGGAAGCTCGGGAATCAGGATCACGTCGGCGCCGCCGGCCAGACCGGAGTGCAGCGCGATCCAGCCGGCGCTGCGTCCCATGACCTCGACGACGAGAATCCGGTGGTGGCTCTCGGCGGTGGTGTGGAGGCGGTCGATGGCCTCGGTGGCGACCTGCAGGGCGGTGTCGAATCCGAACGTTATGTCGGTCGCGCCGAGGTCGTTGTCGATCGTCTTGGGGACGCCGATCACGTTTATCCCGGCCTCGCTGAGGCGGTTGGCCGCGCCCAGCGTGTCCTCCCCTCCGATCGCGATCAGCCCCTCAAGGCGGTGGCGATCGAGCGTCTGGCGGACGAGCTCGGCTCCGTCCTGGCGCTTGTAGGGGTTGGTGCGCGAGCTGCCGAGAATCGTGCCGCCCCGGGGCAGGATCCCGCGTGTGGACTCGATCGTCAGCTCCTCGGCGACATCGTCGAGCACGCCTCGCCATCCGTCGCGAAAGCCGACCAGCTGGTCGCCGTAGGCGTCGATCCCCTTGCGCACCGCGGCCCGGATGACCGCGTTGAGGCCGGGGCAGTCGCCGCCACCCGTGAGCAGTCCGATTCGCACGGGGGCAATCCTAATCATCTACTCTCCGGCGAATCCGCCGGCCGCCCGACGAGGTGTCGACGCCAACGGCGGTAGCCGACCAAGCTGCGATCCTGCACCCGCGGCGGTCCTCGAACCCGTGCACATCGACCCCTACATCGTCTTAGGAAGCGCGATCATCGGTCTGCTGGTGGGCATGACCGGCGCCGGCGGCGGGGCGTTGATGACCCCGATGCTGATCCTCCTGTTCGGCGTCACGCCCTCGACTGCGATCTCGAGCGACCTCGTGGCCGCGGTGGTGATGCGGCCGATCGGCGCCGCTGTGCATATGCGCGCCGGCACCGTCAACCTCAAGCTCGTGCGCTGGATGGTGCTGGGCTCGGTCCCGGCGGCCTTCCTGGGCGCCTACCTGCTGCACCTGCTGGGCAACTCGAGCTCGGCTGAGGACAACATCGAGATGTTTCTCGGCATCGCGCTGCTGGTGGGAGCCAGCGCGATGGCGTTGCGGTTCGTGCTGGACCGCCGCGGTGGCCGGGCCCGCACCGCGTTCGTGTCCGAGGTCAGCGCCCGGCCGCTGCTGACGCTGGGAATCGGGATCGTCGGCGGGCTGATCGTGGGGATGACGTCGGTCGGGTCGGGCTCGCTGATGATCGTCGGGCTGCTCTTCATCTACCCCACGCTCGGCGCCAACCAGCTCGTCGGAACCGACCTGACACAGGCCGTCCCGTTGACGATCGCCGCCGCGCTGGGGGCGCTCGCCTTTGGTCACGTCGAGGTGTCGGTCACCGGATCGCTGGTGCTCGGGAGCGTGCCGGCGGTGCTGGTCGGTTCGCTGCTGTCCTCCACCGTGCCCGACCGCTACGTCCGCCCGGCGATCGCCTTCGTGATCTTCGCCTCCGGCCTGAAGTACATCGGGGTAGCGACCACCGCGCTGGGCTGGATCCTGTGCGCGACCCTGCTCGGGGCCGCGGTCATCTGGCTCGTATACGCGCGGCCGTGGCAGGCGCGGGCGCGATCGGGCGTGGCGTCCGAGCCCGTCGGTGAGGCGCGCGGAGACGAGCACCCGGGCGAAGAGCAGGACCCGGACCGTCCGCTGGTGCATGACTAGCACGGTCGAGCGCATCGACGTGCCGGTGGCGGGCGGAGACCTGGCCACGTTCCGGCTGGGCAGCTCGAGCCCCGGGGCGCCGCTCGCCCTGGCCATCCACGGGATCACCTCGAGCAGCCGCGCCTGGCTGGCCACCGCCGACGCGCTGGGGGATTCGGCCGCGCTGGTGGCCGTCGACCTGCGCGGCCGGGCCTGCAGCAGCGGCCTGCCGGGCCCGTTCGGCATCGCCGCCCACGTGCGCGACATGGTCGCGGTGCTCGACCACTTCGCCCTGCAGCCGGCCGTCGTCGTGGGGCACTCGCTCGGTGCCTACATCGCCGCCGGGCTGGCCATCGCCCACCCCGACCGGGTGAGGAGTCTGGTGCTGGTCGACGGTGGACTCACGATTCCCGAAAGCGTCGGCGTCGAGCCGGAGGAGTTCATCCGGGATTTCCTCGGAGCGACGCTGTCGCGGCTCAGCATGACGTTCCCCGATCAGACCGCATACCGCGCCTGGTGGGCGGCGCACCCGGCTTTTGCCGACAGCGACATCGACCCCGACCACCTCGACGAGTACGCCCGCCACGACCTCGTCGGCGAGCCGCCGGAGATGCACTCGTCGATCGATCCAGAGGTGGTCCGCCAGGACGGCATCGACCTTCTCGGCTCCAGCTACGCCGAGTCGATCCGCTCGCCGGCCATCCTGCTGTGCGCCCCGCGCGGAATGGTCGATGATCCGAAACCCATGCAGCCTCTGGCCTTGGTGCGCGAGTGGGCCGCCCACGATCCGGCGCGCCGCCGCGCCATCGAGGTGCCCGACGTCAACCACTACACGATCGCCTTCGGCCGCCACGGCGCTGAGGCGGTCGCCGGCGAGATCCTCCGCGCCCTCAACATGACACCGTCGGCCGCCGGATAGGATCGCGGCCGTGACCTCCCGAGGATCAGCTTGATTCGGCGCTGACGGTCACCCGGGGCGAGCAGCAGCTTCGCGTGTGGCGGCCGCCGACCGGTAATCCGAAGTGGCAGTTCACAGGTCCCCAGCGCTCACAGCTCGCGCAGCGCCGGAAGCAGCTCGCGCTCGGCCCAGGCGATGAAGTCGGCCTGCTGTTGGGCGCCGATCTGAACCAGCGCGATCTCGGTGAAGCCGGCCTCCAGGTACGGCTTGACCTTGTCCACGTGCTCCTCCACGTCCGCGCCGCAGGCGATCTGCTCGGCCACCTGGTCGGCGGTGATGAACTGGGTCGCGCTGTCGAATGACTCCGGGTTGGGCAGGTCGGCGTTGACCTTCCAACCAAGTCCAAACCAGCGAAACTGCTCGTGGGCCCGTCGGACGGCGGCGTCGCGGTCGGCGTCGTAGCAGACGGCCAGCTGACCGACGCGCGGCTTGCCCGCGCCGCCGGCCGCGTCGAACAGCTCCCCCAGCTCCGCATCGGGCTCGACCGCGACCATCAGATCAGCCTTGCGGCCGGCCAGCGTGCAGGAATCGGGGCCCGAGACGGCGACACCGACGGGGACGCGTTGTGTGGGCAGATCCCAAAGCTGGGCCTGTTCGACGTCGAAGTGACGGCCGCGGTAGTTGACCGTCCCCTCGCCGTCGAACAGGGCCGAGATGATGTCCAAGGCCTCGCCGAGCATCTCGTGCCGAGCGCCAACGGCCGGCCAGCGTTGGCCGACCACGTGCTCGTTGAGGTTCTCACCCGCTCCCAGCCCCAGCCGGAACCGATTCCCGGACAGGATCTGCATCGTCGCCGCCTTCTGGGCCACCACCGCTGGGTGGTAGCGCAGGATCGGACAGGTGACGTAGGTCATCAGTCCGATCTGATCGGTCGCCTGCGCGGCCGCCCCGAGGATCGACCACGCATAGCCCGAGTGACCCTGCTCGGGCAGCCAGGGCTGGTAGTGGTCACTGGTGACAGAGAAATCAAAGCCGGCGCGTTCGGCCAAGGCGACGTCTCGTACGAGCTGATCAGGCGGCGACTGCTCGCACATCATCGTGTAGCCGAACTGCGTCATGGCTCTGCGGGGGATACCAAGTTACTGGGCGGTCGCGCCGGCCGCGGCGACCTCGTGCTTGCCTTCGGCGAACTCCTCGACGAGCTTGTCGCAGAACGCGGGCAGGTCATCGGGGTTGCGCGAGGACACCAGCCCCTGATCGACGACGACCTCCTCGTCAACGGGGGTGCCGCCGGCGTTGCGAATGTCGGTCCGCAAGCTCGGAAATGAGGTCAGCGTCCTTCCCCTCACCAGGTCCGCCTCCACCAGCGTCCAGGGGCCGTGGCAGATGACGCCCACCGGCTTACCGGCCTTGAAGTACTCCTTGAGGAACGCGATCACGTCGCCGTCGAGCCGCAGCCGGTCGGCATTAACCGTGCCGCCGGGCAGGATTAGCCCGTCGTAATCGGCGGCCGACGCGTCGGAGATCGGCTTGTCGACGCGGAACTTGTCGGCTTGATTGATGTCCTGGTTCATCGCTTGGATCTCGCCTTCCGCAAGCGACAACAGTTCGGTCTGGGCCCCGGCCTGCTGGACCGCTTCGCGCGGTTTCTCCAGCTCGACCTGCTCGACGCCGTCGGTGGCGATGATCGCCACCTTCTTGCCCTTCAATGACTCTGCCATTGGTCTCCAATCGTGGTTGCCGTTCGTCGGTCGGCCCCTAGCTGCCCTCTAGCCGGGCTACCCCAACGCACCGCTCGTACACCGCCCTCCGAGCTTTGAGGGCTATTGAGTAGTTCCTGCAGCGATCGGGTAGCTCGATCTCTAGCGAGCCTCTTGCGAGCCTGACCTAGGAGGAGGATCAGTCGATGGCGACAGCTGCGGCCTCAGGCCACGAACTCCGGACGATCGAGACCAACATCCCGGCACGTCTTGACAGATTGCCGTGGTCGAAGTGGCACTGGAAGATCCTCGTCGGGCTGGGGACGGTCTGGATCCTCGATGGCCTGGAGGTGACGATCGTCGGCTCGATCGCCGGAGCGATCTCGGCGAAAGGGAGCGGCATCACCATTTCCCCGGCCGAAATCGCGGGCTGGGCGGCCTCCATGTACGTGGCCGGCGCGTGTGCGGGAGCGCTCCTGTTCGGCCGCCTGACTGACATGTTCGGGCGAAAGCGCCTGTTCATGATCACGCTCGGCGTCTATCTCGCGGCCACGATCGCAACTGCCTTCGCCTGGACGCCGCTGTTCTTCTTCGCGTGCCGGTTCGTGACCGGAATGGGCATCGGCGGCGAGTACTCGGCGATCAACTCCGCGATCGACGAGCTGATCCCGGCCAAGCATCGCGGGCGGATCGACATCCTGATCAACGGCACGTATTGGGCCGGGGCGGCAGCCGGCGCGCTGCTGTCGGTGGCGGCCCTGCACATCTTCTCTCCGTTATTGAACTGGCGCGTGTGCTTCGGACTTGGCTTCATCCTCGGGACCGCGATCCTGATCGTGCGCCGCAGCGTCCCCGAGAGCCCGCGCTGGCTGTTCATCCATGGCCGTGACCAGGAGGCCGAGGAGGTCACCCGAGACATCGAGCGCCAGGTCGCCGAGAGCACCGGGGCCGAGCTCGACGAGCCCGACGACACGATCACCGTCAAGCAGCGCAAGTCGATCGGCCTGTGGGAGATCTCGCGCGCGATCGCCGTCACTTACCCCAAGCGCACCGTACTGGGGCTGGCCTTGTTCATCGGGCAGGCCTTCCTCTACAACGCGATCCTGTTTGGCTACGCGACCTTGCTGAGCACGTTCTTCGGCGTCGCCACCGCCAACGCGCCGTACTACCTGGTCGCGTTCGCGATCGGCAACCTGATCGGACCGATCGTCCTCGGACCGCTGTTCGACACGGTGGGACGCAAGCCGATGATCGCCGGGACCTACATCCTGTCCGGGGTCCTGCTGCTGATCACCGGCTACCTCTTCAAGCAGGGTCAATTGAATGCCACGACCTTGACCGTGGCCTGGTCCGTGGTGTTCTTCTTCGCCTCGGCTGGAGTGAGCGCCGCGTACCTGACGGTCTCAGAGATCTTCCCGATGGAGACCCGCGCGCTGGCCATCGCCGTGTTCTATGCCGTAGGTACGGGCATCGGCGGCATCATCGGACCGCAGCTCTTCGGCCGGCTGGTGCCCACCGGCAACGCCACCGACGTGTTCTATGCGCTCGCCCTGGGCGCGGTCCTCATGATCGTCGGCGGCCTGGTCGAGATCGTGTTCGGCGTCAAGGCCGAGCGGCGAGGGCTCGAGGGCATCGCCAAGCCGCTCACCGCGGTCGACAGCGCCGTAGGCGGCGGTGTCGAGCGGGCCAGCGAGGCGACAAGACCGACCCCGCGAAGACCGAGGACGGCGTAGCCGGCGAGCAGCCACGTCCGCCTTCGGTGAGACGCTCAGCGCAGCGGTGTCTCGTCCAGGCGGTCGCAGAGCTCGGCCACTGACTCAAAGACCTCGATCGCGCCCGCCTCGCGCAGCTCCTGCTCGCTGAAGCCTCCGGTGACGACGGCGAGCGTCGGGACGTCGGCCGCATCCGCGGCCTTGACGTCCCATGGTGTGTCGCCGATCATCACCGCGTCATCGTGTTCACCGTCGGCGCGCTCCAGGGCGGCGTGCACAAGGTCGGGGTGAGGCTTGGTCGCCTCGACGTCGGCCGACGTGGTCCAGCCCTCGACGATGCTTCGCGCGTCGAGCAGATCGAGGTAATGGTCGACCTCCTCCTGCTTGGCTGAGCTCGCCAGGACCACGGTGTGCCCGCGTTCGTTGAGCGCGCTGATCAGCTCCCGGGAGCGGTCCATAGGCTGGACCTCGCCGATCAGCTGGCCGTACTGTTCGGTTTCGGCGTCGCGGATGGCGTCGCCGTGTTCGCGTTCGACCTGCTCGCCGCACAGCGCCTCGACCACCTGGTCGCCGCCCATTCCCATGTGGGTGTGAATTCGCCAGATCGGAACCACCAGCTCGAATTGGCACAGCGCTCTGAACCAGGCCAAGGCATGGTGGTAGTTGGTGTCCACCAGCGTGCCATCGATGTCGAGGATCGCGATCGCCATGCGCAGCAACGGTGGATCCTAGACGGCCCCGCCGGGTAGGGAAGGACAGAGGACGGGTATCCGGTAGCAGTGCACGCGCTCGCGCTCACCTTTGATGACGGCCCCGACGACCGCTACACGCCGCTGTTGCTCGACCTGTTGAGGAGAACCGAGGCGACGGCCACTTTCTTCCCGATCGCTCCCCGGGCCGCCGCGGCGCCGGCCTTGATCGAGCGGATGCGGCGCGAAGGCCACGCGATCGGATTGCACTGCGACCAGCACCAGCGGCACTCCAGCCGGGACCTCTCCTGGTGTCGCGCCGACACCGCCCGTGGCCTGCGTCGCCTGAGCGAGCTCGGCGTGAGGCCCACGCTGTGGAGAACCCCCTGGGGTGATCGCGCGCCGTGGACGGCTGCCGTCGCCCACGAGCACGGGCTGCGGCTGGTGGGCTGGAGTGTGGACACGCATGACTGGCGCGGCGACGGTGCGGCATCGATGTTCTCGCACACGCAATCAAAGCTCAGGCCCGGGGCGATCGTGCTCGCCCACGACGGTCTCGGCCCGGGGGCCCGGCGCCGAAGCGTCGAGGAGACGCTCGTCTATGTTGAGCAGGTGACCGAGTACGCGCGGCGTCAGCGGATCCCGCTGAGGTCGCTTTCATGACCAGGCCGCTCCGCGCCGCCGCCGACTCCCCCGAGGCGCTCGATCCGGCACTGGCCGGGATCGCCGCCCTGGCCGACGCGCGGGACGCCGAGCCTAGTCCAGCGTTTCCGACGTCGGCGTTGCTCGAGCTCGAGCGCGCGGGGGTGATGGCGTTCAACGCGGTCGCCGGTCCGCGGCGGCCGCCGGCGGCTGACGAGCTCGAGCTGGTCGCGAGCGTGGCCCGCGCGGACGGCTCCGTGGGCCGGATCTTTGATGGGCACCTCAACGCGGTCGAGCGGATCGCCGTGCAGGGCCCGGCGCGGCTGCGCGATCGAGAGCTGCGGGCGGCCGCGGCCGGCGAGCTGTGGGGCGGTGTCTGGGGAGGAGACCCGGGACCGGGCGAAGGTCCTCCGGCCACCGTCCTGACCCGGGGGCGTGAGGAGGTCCTGCGCGGCGTCAAGACGTTCTGCTCGGGCGCCGGCGGCCTTCATCGCGCCCTGGTGCTGGGACGCAACGCCGACGGCGGCCCGCCGATCTCGGTGTGGATCGATGTCGGCGACGAGCGCAGGGTGGTGGTCGATCCATCCTGGTATCGGTCGGCCGGGCTGCGAGCTTCGGTGTCACACCGGGTGGTGTTCGAGGACGCCCCGGTGCTGGCGCGGGTGGGCGGCGCCGGCAGCATCGCCGCTCAGCCCTGGTTCGGGCGCGACGCCTTGCGCACCGCCGCCTCGTGGGCGGGAATGGCGGACTCGGCCGCCGAGGCGGCCCTGACCGAGCTGGCGGAGCGCCCCGGGCGGGGGTCGCTGGAAGCGCTCGCCGCGGGCCGGATCCTAAGCGCTCAGCACACGATCACCGCGTGGATGCAGCGCGCGGCCCGGGCGATGGACGCCGCCGGCCCCGAGCTGCCGGCCGTGGCGCTGCACGCGCGCGTGGCCATCGCCGACGCCTGCCGGACGCTGCTCGACGAAGCGGCGCGGGGATGCGGATCGCGGCCCTTTGCCCGCGGCGGGCAGCTCGATCGTTCCCGGCGAGACCTCGAGGTGTTCCTGCTCCAGCATCGCCTCGACCCGCTGCTGGCGCGGGCCGGCGAAGCCGAGCTGGATCGGCGCGAGGCCTGACGTGGCGTCGATCTCGCTCGCCGACTTCGAAGCCCGCTATCGGGCCGATCCCGACCCCTGGGGCTACACCAGCTCAGCCTACGAGCGCGACAAGTACACGGCCACGCTGGCCGTCTGCGGACCGGGACGGTTTGACAGCGCATTGGAGCTTGGCAGCTCGATCGGCGTGTTCAGCGCCCAGCTGGCTCCGCGCTGCCTGTCGTTGACGACGATCGACGGCGCCCCCACCGCGGTGCAGATGGCCCGAAGCCGCCTGCGGAGCGCCCGTGGGGTCCAGATCGTCCTCGGCGAGATTCCGGCCGACATTCCCCACCGTCCCTACGACCTCGTCGTCGCCTCGGAGATCCTCTATTACCTGTCTGAGGCCGAGCTGGAAGCCACGCTGGAGCGGCTGCGGGCGCTGCTCGTGGGCGGCGGCCGGCTGGTGGCCGTCCATTGGCGGCCCGGAGGACCCGAGCGCCCGTTCACGGCCGCGCAGGTGCACGCCCGACTGCGCGCGGCGCCGTGGCTGGTCGCCGTGGCCTCGCAGTCCACACCCGATTACCTGCTCGACGCGCTGGAGCGCCGGTGAGTCAACCCTACGGGCTGCTCGTGATCGGCGGTGGGCCCGCCGCGCTGTCGGCAGCGCGCTCGTTCCGCGACGCCGGCGGTCAGGGGGCGGTGGGGATCGTCGCCGACGAGCGCCGGGTCCCTTACAACCGCCCTCCGCTGAGCAAGGACCTCCTGCGGGGGGAGATCAGCGAATACCAGCTCCCGCTCGAGGACGAAGCTTGGTTCTCCGAGCGCGGCATCGACCTCGTCGGTGGGCGGGCGGTGGCCCTTGACCCGGATCGGCGTGAGGTGCGGCTCTCGGGCGGCCGGGAGCTGTGCTATCGCCTGTGCGTGCTCGCCACCGGTGCCGAGCCGACACGGCTGCCGGTGCCCGGGGCCGACGATCCGGGGGTTCGGGTCCTGCGCTCGCTCGACGATCTGCGCGACCTCCAGCACCGGCTCGAGCCCAATGCGGTGGTGACGGTGATTGGCTCGGGGTTCATCGGGTGCGAGATCGCCGCGTCGTTGCGCGCGTTGGACCATCCGGTGACGCTGGTCTCGGATGAGACGGCGCCCAACCAGCGGCGCCTCGGCGACGACGCCGCGCACCAGATCCGTGTCTGGCTGCAGGACTACGGCGTGGTCCTCAGGCTCGGGGCGGAGGTCGAGTCGATCGAGCGGGTCGGCGACCGGCTTCGGGTGAGGATCGACAGCGAGCCGATCGAAGGCACGCTGGTGATCATGGCCACCGGCGTGGCGCCCCGCGGGGAGCTGGCGGCCGCGGCGGGTGTCGAGCTCTGCCACGGTGCCGTGCCCACCGACGCGCGGATGTGCACGAGCATCCCCGGCCTGCTGGCGGCAGGCGACGTATGTGCGGCCGACAACCGCGCCGCCGGGCGCAGGCTGCGGGTCGAACACTGGGGCGACGCGCTCGGGCAGGGCGACGTCGCCGGACGCACCGCGGCCCGCGTGGACGCCGTCTGGGATGACGTCCCGGGCTTCTGGTCGATGATCGGAACGCAGACGCTCAAGTACGCGGCCTGGGGCGACGGATTTGACCAGGTCCGCTTCGAGCCCGGCAGCGACGGAGCGTTCACCGCTTGGTATGGGCGCGAGGGCAAGATCGTGGGCGTACTCAGCCACGCGCTCGACTCGGCCTACGAGAACGGACGGGCGATGATCGCCGAGGGTGCGCCGTGGAGCTGAGGAGCGTCGTTGTCGTGCCCGCACGCGACGAGCAGCACACGATCGCCGCCTGCCTGCGCGCGCTCGCCGCGCAGACGATCGGGCGCGCGGCGTTTGAGACGATCGTCGTGCTCGATGCCTGCCGGGACCAGACCGAGGCCGTGGTCGCCGCGACCGCGGCGCAGTCGGGCTTGGGCCTGCGCACACTGCACGGGACAGGTAAGGGCGCCGGCGGCGCGCGACGACTGGGGATGGACGCGGCCGCGGCGCGCCTGTTCGAGCTGGGCCTTCCCGAGGGGCTGATCGCCTGCACCGACGCCGACTCCTGTCCCGCGCCGGATTGGCTGCAGCGCCAGCTCGCCCACGCCGGCGCCGGCGCCCAGGCGATCGCGGGCATGATCGAGCTCGACCCGACCGAGCGCGACGGACTTCCACCGGAAGTGCTACGCCGCCGGGAGCGTGATGCGGCCCGGCGGCTGTCGCTCGTGCGCCGCCTTGATCCCGGCGCCGCGCATCACCACTTCGCCGGAGCCTCGATCGCGATCACCGCCGCGGCCTACCGGGACGTGGGTGGGCTCGAGCCGCTGTCGGCCCTCGAAGACGCGGCGTTCGCGAGCCGCCTCGAGGATCACCGGATCCCGATCCTCCGTCCCAGCGACGTGCAGGTGAAGACCTCGGCCCGGTCACGGGGTCGAGTGGCCCGCGGACTGTCGGTCGATCTGGAGGTCGCGGTGTGGGCCGAGCGCCGCCGTTACCGCGCCGGCGACTTCACTCCCTCACGGCTGGCGGCCGCCAAGGGCGCGACCCAGGTCACGGTGGTCATCCCGACCAAGGAGTGCGCCGACACGATCGCGGCCGTGATCGGTCGCAGCGTCGAGCCGCTCGCGGAGCTTGGCCTCGTCGACGAGCTCGTGGTCATCGACGCCGGCTCACAGGATGCGACGGCCCGTCTCGCCGCTGCCGCCGGAGCGCGGATCGTCGATCAGGACGAGGTCCTGTGCGACCGGGGCCCGGCGCTCGGAAAGGGAGACGCGATGTGGCGGGCGCTGAGCGTCACCAGTGGCGACGTGGTCTGCTTTTTGGACGGCGACACCGCCGATCCGCGCCCCACTCACCTGCTCGGGCTACTGGGACCGCTCTTGAGCTGCGATCGGGTGCAGCTCGTCAAGGGCGCCTTCGAGCGCCCACTGCAGGCCGGTGACTGTGTCCTCCCCCACGAGGGAGGCCGGGTCACGGAGCTCATGGCGCGGCCCCTGCTCAATCTCCACGAGCCCCGCCTGGCCGGATTTGCGCAGCCGCTGGCCGGCGAATTCGCGGCCCGCCGGCCGCTGCTGGAATCGATTCCGTTCCCGGTCGGCTACGGCGTCGAGATCGCCATCCTGATCGACGCCCTGCATCACGTGAGCCTCGACGCGCTCGCGGAATGCGATCTCGGCACGCGCCAGAATCGCCACCAGCCCTTGCGTGCGCTCGGCGAGATGGCCTATGCGGTGCTGGCCGCGGTGGAGCGACGGCTCGGAAACGAGCGGGCCGCGATCGGGGGCTCGTTCCTGCGTCCCTGGGAGGAGGGCGCGGTGGTGTCGGTGCCGGTCGCCGAACGGCCGCCACTGGCCTCGCTGGCTCGCGGCGGTGTCGGCGACCAGCAGGGCTGACTGGCTAGGCGTCAGCGCGGCCAGCGCTGGGCGTCAGGAGCGGGGTTTGCTCTGGAGGGCACGAAAGGTGGGCCGGGACGACACAGCCCGCGGGGCTTGCTCTGGAAGGCACGACTGGCGGCGGGCTCGGGATCAGGCCCGGGGTCGACTAGCGATCGGGCTCGGGATCAGGCTCGGGATCGGGATCGGGCCCTGGATCGGGATCGATCGGGGTCGCTGGCTCCTGGGGATCCGGCACGGTCAGCGGCTCCGCCGGATCGGCCGGAGTCCCCGGATCGGGATCCACCGGGGTGCTCGGTGCGTCGGGCACAGCGGGGGTGGGCGGCTCGGTGGGCTGAGGAACCTCGAGTCCGATGCCGCGATCTTGGATAAGCGTCATGAGGGGACAGCTACCCGGCGCGCTCCCCGTTCACGCGCGCGCCGAAGCGATCAGTGTGTGGCGGTCGCGCGCAGGTAGGCGAGCACCGCGAGCACCCGTCGGTGGTCGTCATCGCCGGCGGGCAGGTCGAGCTTGGCGAAGATGTTCGAGACATGCTTTTCGACCGCCCCGAGGGTGACCACCATCTCGCGAGCGATGGCCGCGTTCGTCCGGCCCTGGGCGATCAGCTCGAGCGTCTCGCGCTCGCGAGCGGTCAGCGCCCCGAGCTCGGCTTGGGCGCCACCGCGGTCGCGGTCGGCGATCAGGGCGCTGACCACCTCGCGATCGAGCGCGGTGCCGCCCGCGGCGACCCGCTTGACTGACTCGACGAACGTCCGCACCTCACTCACGCGCTCCTTGAGCAGATAGCCGACGCCGCTCTCGCCCGAGGCCAGCAGCTCGCCGGTGTAGACCGGCTCCACGTACTGCGAGAGCACCAGGATGGCCAGCTCGGGTCGGCGCCGGCGCGCCTCCAGGGCGGCCCGGATCCCCTCGTCGGTGAAGGTCGGCGGCAGCCGCACGTCGCAGATCGCCAGATCCGGCTTGTGGCCGTCGACGATCCGCAGCAATCCGGGGCCATCGGCGGCCTGGGCGACCACGTCGATCCCGTTCTCGGCCAGCAACGCTACGATCCCCTCGCGCAGCAGCGCCTGGTCCTCGACCACCACTACTCGCACGGCAGCGCCCGGTCGTCAACCACCATTACTCGCACGGCAGCACGGCCCACACGACCGTCCCCTCGCGGGCCACGCTGTGGACGTCGAGCCGGCCGTCGAGCGCCTCGACGCGCTGCTTGAGCCCGGTCAGCCCGTTGCCCGCCGGGTCGGCGCCGCCGGGTCCGTTGTCGGCTACCTGGACGACGAGCATCGCCCCGTCCTGGCTCACCGTCACGCGGGCGCCGGCACCCGGTGCGTGCTTGACGACGTTGGTCAGCGACTCGGCCACCACGAAGTAGGCGGCGGTCTCGACCACGGGCGGGGGCCGGTGGTCGAGCTGTCCCACCACCTCGACGTGGGCGCTGCAGCGGTTGGCCAGCGATTGCACCGCGGCCACCAGGCCACGATCGGCCAGCACCGGCGGCGCGATCCCTCGCGCCAGATCGCGCAGCTCGCCGATCGCCGCGGTCGCGTCCTCACGAGCCCGGCGCACCAGCGCCGCCGTCTCGGGATTGTCAGCCAGGCGCTCCTCGGCGCGGCCGAGCTGGATGCTGAGCGCAACGAGCCGGGCCTGAGCGCCATCGTGGAGATCGCGCTCGATCCGGCGCAGTTCCGAGGACTGCACGTCGAGCGCGCCGCTACGGGTCCGGGTCAGCTCGTCGACCCGGAGCTGGAGCGAGCGCTCCCCGGGCCCCAGGATCACCCAGTGGAGCACCAGGAGCGCGAGCACCCCGCCGAGGATCGGGAACACAGGCCAGAAGTAGCCGCCGCCCGACATCGCCCAGATCGCGACATACGAGACCGCGAGCACCGCCGATACGCCGGCGAAGCGGGCGTACCAACGGGTGGCCTTCTGGGGATGGGTGGCCGCCCAGCGGAGCGTCGTCCAGATGCCGGCCGCCATCCCGATCCCGAGCGCGGGCCACATCGGCCAGAAATAGCCGGCCCCGCTCGCCGCCCAGATGACCACCAGCGAGAGCAGGAGCACTGCGGACGGCGCGAACGCCGCCCGCTGCACCACCGAACGCAGTACCGCCCGGGTCTTGTGCTCAGTCATTGGTCGATCCGATCGCCGCGACATTGACTGGATGATCCCAGCCCGGGCTTCGCTTGCCACTCATCCGACCCTGGCGCGCCGGCGCCAGGCCGCGATCTCCCAGCAGGGTCAGGGCCGCGGGCAGCGCCAGACCGCGCACGATCGTCGCGTCGAGCGCGATCGCGGCGGCCAGCCCTACGCCCAGCTGCTTGAACTCCAGCAGCGGCAGCGTGGCGAACACCGAGAACACGGCGACCATCACGATCGCGGCGCTGGTCACCGTCCCGCCGGTGGCGCTGAGCGCCGCCGCCGCCGCTTCCTTGGCGGTAGCGCCGGCCCGCCGCGCCTCCCGGGCCCGCTCGAGGACCAGCACCGTGTAGTCCATCGACAGCCCGAACAGGACCACGAAGGCGAACAGCGGCAGCCAGTCGACGACCGCACCGTCGGATTGGAAGCCCAGCAGCGACTGCGCCCAATGGTGCTGGAAGACCGAGACCAGAACGCCAAAGGCGGCCCCGACCGACAGCACGTTGAGCCCGATTACCGACAGCGCCAGCCGCGAGGAGCGGAACGTGGCCACGAGCAACACGAAGGCCAGGGCCAGAACGAATGCGATCACCAGCGGGGTGACGGTCGACAGGCGACTCGAGAAATCGAGGTTGCCTGCGTAGTCGCCGGTCAGATCCGCTCGTGCGCCGGGGATCGCGCGGGCCACCGCCGGCTCTAGCTGCTGGCGCAGCGCCCGCACCCGGTGATCGGCCACACTGAGGCTGCTCTCGGGGATCGGGATCTGGAGCTGGGCGGTGCGGCCGTCGCGCGACACCTGCAGTGCCACCGCGCCCCGGCCGCCGGTGATCGCCCGTCCCCGACGCCCGATCTCCCGCAGCTCGGAGACGGCCCGGGCCTGCCCGAGCTTGTGTCCGCTGACGACCAGATCGGCGGTATCGGAGGCGCCGGGGAAGGCGCGCTCGATGGCCCGCTCGGCGACCCGGATCGGTGTGTTGGCGGGGACGTCATTCTGCCCGGGTTCGGCGGTCTGGATCGAGAGCACGGGCGCGGCTAACGACGCCAGGATCACCACCGCGGTGGCCAGCGACAGCCGCGGATGGCCGGTCACGCCGGCTGCCAGCACCTGCCACAGCGACCGGCGTCGACGCCCACGCCCACGACGCCCATGCCCACGAGGCCCGTGCCCACCGCGCCCCCGCGGCCAGAGCCGGCCGCGATCGACGCGGTCGCCGAGCAGGGCCAGCATCGCCGGAAGCACCGTCAGCGACCCGAGAACGGCGATGGCCACGACCAGGATCGCGCCCAGCGCCATCGACGTGAACACGCCAAAGCCGGTGAACAGCAGGCCGGCCAGCCCGATCACGACGGTCATCCCCGCGACCAGGATGGCCCGTCCCACGGTCGCCGACGTCGCCGCCAGGGCGGCCCCAGGACCAGCCCCGGCCCGGCGTTCGGCACGCTCGCGACGGATGTAGAACAGCGAATAGTCGACGCCGACCGCGAGCCCGATCAGGACCACCACGGGGGCCGTGGAAGAGCCGTTGGGAGCGATCTGCGACACCAGACCGAGCGCGCCCAGGGCCGCCCCCACCGAGGTCAGGCCCAGCAGCAAGGGCACTGACGCGGCGACCAACGCCCCGAACGCGAGCACCAGGATCACCAGTGTGATCGGGATCGAGATCAGCTCGGCCCGATGCAGCCCGTCGTTGACGATCTTGTTGATCGCGTTGTCGCCCGAGCCGCTGCCCGCCTCCTGGAAGGTGACGCCGTGCTCACGGCCCGACAGCGAGCTCACAAACCGCTGCAGCTGAGCCGCGCGGCTGTCGGCGTTGGACGGATCTCCGCGCAGCGACACGACGACCAGCGCCGTGCGGCCACCGGCGGTGGAGTATGAGGGCGTGCGCTCGGGCCCGTCAACCGACTTGACCGCCGGCACCCGGCGGGCCCCGGCTTCGAGCGCCGCCACTGCCCGTGCCGTGGCCGCGGGGTGATGCGAACGGACAAGCACGTTTTCGGTAGCCGGGCCCTTGAGGCCCGCGGCAGACAGACGGGCGTCGGCGCGCGCCGACTCACCGGTGCCCGAGCCGGAATTCGAGAGCGTGCGCATCCCGGCCATCGAGCCGAGCGCGACACACGCGACGATCAGGGCAAACCAGAGCCCGATCGTCGTCTTGGGACGGCGCGCCGCGGCGCGGGCCGCGGCGCTGACGAAGCGAGCGAGCGCGCCACCGTCGGCGGGCCCGCGAGATGAGGTTGGTGAGGGTGTGATTTGCATGGCGCCAGACTGTCGTCGGGCGGCGCCGAAATCGCTGGGGCCGGCGGCCGTCTGGCGCGCCGCCCACCCCCGTTTTCCAAGGTGGGGATAACCCCACCTGGCGGGCCATCCAGACTCGGCTGCTTCCCCCGTCCAGACTTTGCCGCTTCTCCGGTCCAGACGCGGCCGCTTCCCTACTCTCCGTTCGCACGAATGACCTCGCGTGCGGTCAGCAATCCGTCCTCGGCAACCACCGAGCTGTCAGTGCGGCTGGCGATCGCGCTCGCCTTCGCCGACGCCTCGGTCGCCGTTCTCGCCCTGCCGCAGATCGTGGTGCGGCTGCACACATCGATCTCGCACGTGACGTGGGTGATCACCGCCTACAACCTGGCGTTGATTGCATCGACGATCGCAATGCTCCCGTTCGCGGCCCGGCTGGCCACCCGGCGGTCCGTGGTTGCCGGGTTGGCCGTGTTCGGGCTCGCCTCGCTGGGCTCGGGCCTCGCCGACAGCCTGACGGTGCTGGTCGTGTGGCGCTGTGTCCAGGGCGCGGGCGCGGGGCTGTTGCTGTGTGCCTCGTTGCCGCTGTTTGCGGGGGGACGCCGTGACGGCGCCATGGTGCTGCAATCGTGGGCGGCGACGGCGGCGTTGGGCGCGGCCGTGGGCCCGGCGGCCGGCGGAATTCTCACTCAGGTGTTCGACTGGCGTGCGATCTTCCTGGCCCAGGCTCCGGTGGCCGCGCTGGCTGCCCTGACGGCGATCGCTGCCCAGTCCGACCCGGGGCGCGTCCGCGAGGAGCGGCCCGCCGTGCCCGTGGCCACGGACTCTGAACCGGCGCCCTGGCTGTCGCCCACGCTCGCCAACGTCGCTCTGGCCCTCGTCTCGGCGGGCCTCATCGGAGCTCTGTTTTTGGCCACGGTGCTGCTGATCAACGTCTGGGAGCTGAGCCCGCTGGGAGCGGCCGCCACGCTGGCCGTGATCCCGATCGCGACCGCGTGCGCCGAGCGGCTGGTGGCGAGGCGGTCGCCGGCCCCGGCGGCAGCGGTCGGAGCTGTCGTGCTCGCGGGCGGGCTCGTGTTCCTGGCGCTGATCTCCCATCGCGAGCTCGGTCTCGCGCTCGTCGCCCTGGCTCTGTGCGGGATCGGCTTGGGGCTGGCCTTCCCGGCGCTGACGCGGGTGGCGCTCGCCTCCCGAGGACCCCTGTTCGCCCGCGCGGCCAGGACCGTGGCGGCCCGCGAGGGAGGCCTGGTGCTGGGGCTGGTGTTGCTCACGCCGGTGCTGGTCAACCAGCTGAAGGCCGCGCCCGGGCGCGCCACCCCGCAGGTCACGAGCGCGATCATCGGCTCTCCCATATCGCTCGGCACCAAGCTCGAGCTTGGGGCCAGGTTGGTGATCGCCGACGCGCAGGCGCCACAGAGTCAGCTGCCCGATTTCAAACCGTCATTCGCGCAGGCGGCCGCCGGCGAGAGCGCCGACACCAGGCGGCAGCTGGCCGCGCTCGAGACCGAGGTGCAGGCGATCGTCCAACGGGCGGTCACCCACAGCTTTCGCGAGCCCCTGTTGTCATGCGCGCTGCTGAGCCTGCTGGCGTTGGTCCCGCTCGGCTACGCCGAACTGCGGCGTCGCCGGGAGTGAGGCGCTTCCCGTAGACCGACAAGATGGCCGCCTTTGAAATCGAGGGACCGGCCGTCACATTTGCCTGTCGCACGAGCGGAGCGAGGGCGGCGGCAGGGCACATTTCCGCCCAGCGACGTCGGGGTGTTGGTCAACTGGAGGTTGTGGTGGGTGGCTCGGGTGGCGCTGGAAGACCGAGGCGGCGGCGGACGTCGTTTAGCGCTTGGGAAGAGACGATCGTCTGCCAGCGTTGCTGACGGGTCAGTTCGCGTTCTTGGTCGCGCAGGCGGGCGGCGGTCTGAAACTGCTCGGTTTCGATCGCCTGCTCTTTGGCGACGCGAGCCTGTGTGATCCGTTGGGCGAGCTCTTCGCGTGCGTCGCGGGCCTGCCGGCGCAGGCGCTCGATCTGCCCCCACAGCTCGTCGAGGTCGACCCCGAGTTGCTCGAGCGCTTGGGCGGGGATGGTTTGGGGAGCGGCGCTGAGCACGAGCAGCAGATCACCGGCGTCGGGCTCGCGGCCGAGCTCGCGGCGGATTTCGTCGGCAAACTGGTCGAGCATCCGCTCGAGCCCGTCAAGCCATCCCGGCTCGATTGTCTGGCGTGGTGTCCGCCGCCGCTCGGGCGACACTTCGACTCGGTGCCGGTAGCCGGGATCGGAAAGCATCCTGATCACCTCGGTGCGGATCCGCTCGGCGTTTGCGTCGAACTCGAGCAGGATCCGGAATGCGACGCCCTCGTTCTCGCGAGCGAGCCCGAGCAGGATGTGCTCGGTGCCGATGTAGTTATGGTCCAGGCTCATGGCCTCCCGGAGCGACAGCTCGAGCACCTTCTTGGCCCGCGGCGTGAACGGGACTTGACCCTCGGTCAGCTTGTCGCCCAAGCCGATGATCCGCTGAACCTGCATCCGGGCGCGTTCGACTGTGAGGTCGAGCGACTCCAACACCCGCCCCGCCAACCCCTCGTCCTCGCGCAGCAGACCCAGCAGCAGGTGCTCGGTGCCGATGTAGTTGTGCTTGAGCATGCGCGCCTCCTCCTGGGCCAAGACCACGACCTGGCGAGCCTGCTCTGTAAAGCGCTCAAACAGACCCCAAGGATCCCACGCCCTGCGACCGCAGACCAGAGGCGTACTCCCCGGCTACCGCGCTCGGCAGTCTTAATCGATTTGTATTAGCGCGCTGCGCGACCGCTGAGCACAGCTCGGACGCCGGCCAGCAGGCGAGCAAACCCCGCCTTAGCGTGCTCACAGCACAGTCCGGGGTACCACCCGGGCTCCCGGACCCTGTTATTGGCGGCCTCAACGCGGCCGTTGTGAGGCGACCTCAGCACGGACGCGACGAGTCTCGTCCATTTTCATCCGCCGGGGTGCACGACAGCGTGCATGGCTGTTATTGCCCGAAACGTGACTATGTCTGCTGCTGGCCTTCGATCCCGCGCTGCTCGCGCGCGGCGACGCGCCGCAACCGCTGGTCGAAGGTCAGCAGCTGGGCGCCGTTTTGAAGCGCGGTGGCGAGCGACAGCGCGTCGCCGAGGCGCAGCGAGCGGTGCCGCGCGCGCAGCCGGGCAGCGCGTCGTGCCAGCGGCCGGTCGACGTCGATCACCACGACCTTGGCCGCGAGAAGGAACTCCTCGACCTTTGCGTCGGTGCCTCGCTCCAGCGGACGGACCATGACCTCGGCATAGACGCTCGCGGCCAAGAGCAGCCGCTCCCCGGCGGCCATCTTGGTACGCAGTTCCTTGACCGCTCGCTGGTGCTGGGCGTCCCCGGAGTCCAGGAACGCGATCAGCACGTCGGCGTCGAGCGCTACTGGCGCCACTCGTTGCGCAGACGGTCGAGATACCCGGGCGGGTAGGTGCCCGCGGGCAAACAGCCGGCATAGCGCTCGATCAGGTCATCGGTGCGCTCAAGCTCGATCCGCCCCGGGCCCAGCGCCCGGATCACCAGCTCGTCGCCGGCGGCAAGTCCCGCCTCGTCCAGGACCCGCACCGGAAGCGTCACCTGCCGCTTGCTGGAAACCTTGCTCATAGCTTTACCATCATTGTAGATGGTAAAGCTAACCCGGCTTGGGTCGCGGTGATCTCTTGGAATCAGCAGGAGGAGAGGGGTGGCCGGGGATTGCGTAGTTTGGCGCGATCAGTAGTGGGCGGGAACTCGGCGGGCTGCTTCGGGATATGAGCGTGTAGATGGCAGCTGGCAGCGGCTCGGGGGATGGGCGCACCGACGGCGAAACGATCACCGCTTCGATGCATGACCCGGCGCGCTTTGCGGAGGTGTTTGATCGCCATTTCGACAAGATCTGGTCCTACCTGGCGCGCCGCGTAGGTCAAGCACTGGCCGAGGAGCTGGCCAGCGAGACATTCGTGCGCGCGTTTGCCCAGCGGGCTAACCAGTCAGCAGCCGGTGTCGCCGGCCTCGATGGTGACAATCAGGGTTCGCGCGTTGATCGCCTGGAAGGGGTAGCGGATCGGGAGGACCGCGCCGCCGATCGCGCCGCCATCTACCGAGACCCGCCAGTTCCCCGCGCCGCGAGACACGCGCGTCGCGACGCTGCGGCCGTAGACCAGGCGGAGCGTCCGATCGTGTCGCCGCCCGTGAGCCCTCGAGTGGTGCGCAGGGTGGTCCCCGGCCTAGAACGATCAGCACGCCGGCGTCAAGCGCTACTGACGCGACTCGACCCGCAAACGATCGAGATAGCCAGCTTGCGTGACTCGGAGTCAAATAGTGGCCGCAGCATGCACTTTCTGACTCCGAGTCGCGAGTTGACGGTCGCTCAAATCGCCAGCAAGCAATGCCGTCAACTGCGCGGCGGGATCTGCTGCACGGCCCACCGGTTGCCGTCGGGGTCGTTGAAGAACACGAACGACCCCCACGGAAGATGCTCCACGTCGGAGACCTCGACGCCGCGCTCGGCGAGCGCGGCGTGCGCGGCCTGCACGTCGGTCACGGTCATCTGCAGGCCGCGGATGGAGCCGGGCTCGCCGTCCACGATCCCCTTGCCAATCGCGATCGAGCATCCGGATCCGGGTGGGGTGAGCTGCACGAAGCGCATTTCGTCGCTGACGGTGTGATCGTGGTCGGCGTTGAAGCCGACCTGCTCGGTGTAGAACGTCTTCGCCCGATCCACGTCGGATACCGGGACCGCAACCAGCTCGAGCTTCCAGTCCATCTCCTGCTCCTTTGTCTTCGTGAGTTTGGGACCGCCAGCCGCGGTCTCTCGGGATGAACCGCAGACTACGGCTTATTGCGGACTGTTTTGGTCCTCGTTGTCTGGGATCATCGGCTTCGTGCTGGAGACATCGACCCGGCTTTTGAGCCTCCTGGGGCTGCTCCAGTCCCGTCGCCACTGGTCGGGACCGGAGCTGGCCGAGCGTCTCGAGGTCGGAACCCGCACCGTGCGGCGCGACATCGAGCGCTTGCGGCGGCTCGGCTATCCGGTCGACGCGACCCCCGGCATGGCCGGAGGCTACCGGCTGCGCGCCGGAGCCTCGTTGCCCCCGCTGCTGCTCGATAACGAGGAGGCGGTCGCGATCGCGGTCGGGCTGCGGACCGCGGTCGGGGGCGGCGTGGCCGGGATCGGTGAGACGTCGGTCCGGGCGCTGTCCAAGCTCGAAGCGCTGCTGCCTGATCGGGTGCGCCGCCGGGTGCACGCGGTGGGCGCGGCCACCGTCCCCTACCCGGCCACAGGGCCGGTCGTGGATCCCGAGGTGCTGCTGGCGATCGCTACCGCATCCAGGGATCATGAGCGCCTGCGGTTCTCCTACCGAAGCCACGATCGCGAGCTGAGCCGTCGGCTGGTGCAGCCTCACGGCCTGGTGCACACCGGCCGGCGCTGGTATCTGGTCGCCTGGGACACGGCGCGGGCCGACTGGCGCACGTTTCGCGTCGACCGGATCGACGGCGTGCCGCGGCCCGACCGCCGGTTTGAGCCTCGCGAGCCGCCCGCCTCGGACCTCGCGGCCTGGGTCGCGCGGAGCGTTTCCACGGCGCGCGATCGCTATCAGGCGCGCGTGATCTTGCACGCGCCGCTGCCCGAGGTCGCTCCGCGAGTCCCCCATGGCGTGGGCACGCTGGAGCCGATCGATGAGCACCGCTGCCTCCTGCACACGGGCTCGGACTGGCTCGACGGGCTCGCGATCTACATCGCCAACATCGGCGTCGAGTTCGAGATCGCCGAGCCGCCCGAGCTGATCGACCGGGTGGCAGACCTGGCGGGCAGGTTCGCGAGGGCCAGCGGCTTGCGTGGGTGAGGCCGCCGGGGCGCATCTGGCCGCCCGAGCGTCTGGACTCCCGGGGGGTTTAGCGACTCGCGACGGTGAGCATCCGCCGGCTGTCGGCCGTCAGCGGCTCGCCCTGCTCGTCGAAGAACTCAACCCTCGCAAAGCCGGCGTCGAGCAGCCAGCTGCGAAGCTCGGCGGCGATGAACATCCGCACCGAGAACACGGACCGGCGCATGTGTTGGTCGCGGACCACGATCCGCTCGGTGCGTGCGCGTCCGCTGACCGGATCGAAGCCCGATCGATCGACCGCCACATCGCCGGCCCGTTCCATCACCACGGCCGGCAGCCAGCGCCCCAGCAGACCGGAGAGGTTGTTGTTCTCGAGCAACAGCTGGCCGCCGGGACGCAGGATGCGATGGGTCTCGCGGAGCACCTGGCGGTTCTCGTCGTCGTCGAAGTAGCCAAACGAGGTAAACCAGCTGAGCACGCATTCAAACGCGCCGTCATCCCAGGGTGGCGAGCGCATGTCGCCCTCGACGTAGTCGACCTCGAGCCCGCCCGCCGCCGCGTCGGCTCGAGCCTGCTCCAGGAACGCCGGCGTGGCATCCAGTCCGGTGACGCGGCCCCGCGCGCCGCCAACCGACGGGCGATCCTCCCGTGCCCGCAGGCCAGGTCGAGCACTTGGGTGCCCTCCTGGAGGCGCAACAGACGCCAGATCAGGTCCGCGTTGGCGTCGCTGACCTCCTCGAGCATGGGCCCGTAGAAGTGCAGGTAGTCGGCGTCGAAGACTTCGCCGAAGTCGAAGTCCAGGGTGCTCACCGCCAGCGATTCTAAGCGTCGCGCTCGAGCGCCGCCTGGGGTCATCCGAGCGCCAGCGCGGCCGCCCCGGCGGCGATCACGATGCTGCCCAGGATCCGGCGGGCCGGCATCCGCTCCCGGAAGACCAGCGCTCCCAGAACCGCGGCGAACACGACGCTCGTCTCGCGCAGGGCCGCCACGACGGCGAGCGCTCCCTGCGTCTGTGCCCACAGCACCAGGCCGTAAGCGGAGAGCGAAAGGACGTCCGCCGCCACCCCCCGCGGTATCAGCCCCCAGCTGATCGGGGTGGGTCGGGCCGTGCGCTTGTTGGCCACGGCGAGGATCAGCGGCATCAGCGCCCCGCTGCTGGCAAACAGCCAGGCCGCGTACCCCGGCACCGATCCAGACTTGCGCACGCCGACACCATCGACGACCGTGTAGGCGGCGATGACCAGCCCGGTCAGCACGGCGAACGTCAGCGAGCGCCGAGATCCGGGATGGCCGCCGGTGGCGATCACCATCAGGCCGGCACTGACCGCCAGCACCCCGCCGGTCTGGAGCGGGCTCAGCGACTCGCCAACCACCAGCACCGACGCGACCGCCACCGTGGGCGGTGCGATCCCACGAGCGATCGGATAGACCTGGTTGTAGTCGCCCTCGCGATAGGTCTCGATCAGCAGCAGGTTGTAGACCGTCTGCAGGATCAGCGAGGCTCCGATCTCGGGCCAGGCGGCCATGCGGGGAGGCCGCACGATGAAGGCCAGAGGCACGCAGATCACAACCGATGAAAGTCCCATCACCGCCATCAGCGCCAGCCGGTCGCCAACTGACTTCACGAGCGCGTTCCAGCTCGCGTGAAGCGAGGCGGCGAACAGGACTACGGGAGCGACTGGCACAGGACCTCCGGGCAGGAAACATGGAGGCCCTCGGGGCTTTTATCCCGTCAGGTGTGGCCGGTCGGAACGACCGGCTGGCGCCGCTCGGTCCAGTCCCGTGCGCCCTTGTGCGTGTGGACGCCGGCGGAACCCTAGGCGCAACCGCAAGCTATGACCACCCTATCACCCCGGTGGCAATCCGGACCCGGCTGTAATCCCCCCACCCCTCCGGGTCGTAACCCAGGCCAGCCCGGTGGTAATCCAGACCACCTTGCAATTGCGGACCCCTGACTCTAGGTTCCGATTGTGTCCGCCGTGACCAACGCCCGGTCCGCCGTGAGCGGCTTCTGGAGCTCACTCGACGCGGGCCAGCGGCGAACGCTGGTGATGATGGCGGCGGTCGTGGGCGGTCTGCACGTGCTCGGGTTCTTGATCCTGTTCGCCGTCGTCGCGCCCGCCCACCCGCCGGGGGGCGCGTCGGGGGCGTTGACCGTCGGGGTTGGCCTGACCGCCTACACGCTCGGAATGCGCCACGCCTTCGACGCCGACCACATCTCGGCCATCGACAACACCACCCGCAGGTTGATCGGCGAAGGCCAGCGCCCGCTCAGCGTCGGGTTTTGGTTCTCGCTCGGGCACTCGAGCATCGTGTTCGCGCTCACGTTCTCGATCTCGGTCGGGGTGCGGGCGCTCGAAGGCCCGGTCCGGCACGGCAATTCCGGCTTTCATCAGCTAGCGGGCTCGATCGGAACGCTGGTCTCGGGCGGCTTTCTGTACCTGATCGCAGCGCTCAACATCGCGATCCTGATCGGGATCGTCCGCGTCCTCCGCCAGCTGAAAACCGGCCGCTACGACGAACGGCAGCTAGAGCGCCAGCTCGACCAGCGCGGACTGCTCAATCGGGTCCTGGGCAGGCTGACCAAGACGATCCAGACGCCGGCCCGGATGTATCCGATCGGCGTCCTGTTCGGGCTCGGATTCGACACCGCCACCGAGGTCGCGCTCCTGGTGCTCGCCGGTGGTGCCGCCGGCGCCGGGTTGCCCTGGTACGCGATCCTGTGTCTGCCGATCCTGTTCGCGGCCGGAATGTCGCTGCTTGACTCGCTCGACGGCTCGCTGATGAACTACGCCTACGGATGGGCCTTCGCCAAGCCGGTCCGCAAGGTCTTCTACAACCTGACGATCACCGGCCTGTCGGTGGCGGTCGCGGTGGTGATCGCCACCATCGAGCTCGGCGGGTTGCTCGCCTCGCGGCTGAACTGGTCGGGGTGGTTCTGGAGCCGGCTCGAGCAGGTCAACATCAACCTGCTGGGGTTCGTGATCGTCGCCCTGTTCCTGGCCACCTGGGCGATCGCGCTCACGATCTGGCGGGTGGGACGCATCGAGGAGCGCTGGAACGCGCGCCTGGAGCCCGCGCCAAGCCCCTCGATCGAGGCGGACGGGCCGTGACCATCGCCCCCGACGTCCCTCGGCTGGTCGTCGCCGACCCCGGGCAGGCGATCGCAGCCCTGCGCGAGTCGGGGCTGCGCCTCTCGACCGCCCGCAGGCTCGTGATCGAGGCGCTGTTCGAGGCCGACGGGCCCGTGTCCGCCGGGTCGCTGGCGCAGGAGCTGTCGCTGGAGGAATCGTCGGTGTATCGAAACCTCGAGGTGCTCGAGCGCCACGGGCTCACCCGCCACGTCCACCTCGGCCACGGCCCGGGCCTCTACGCCCTGGTGGGGCGCGACGACGGGGAGTACCTCTACTGCGAGCGCTGCGGCAAGGTCACCGTGCTCGGTCATGACGAGCTCGAGCCGGTCCGCGACCACATCAAGGAGCGCTTCGGGCACTCCGCGCGCTTCACGCACTTCGCGATCGTCGGGCTATGCGCGCCCTGCGCCGGAGCGTCCGAGAGCAGCTGAGCCTCCCGACGGAGCTCACATCCGGTCGGCGGCGAGCAGCCGCGCCAGAAACCGCTGGGTGGCGGGCTCGGTGGGCGAGACGAAGATCCGGTCCGGTGGGCCCCGCTCGATGATCCGCCCGTCCTGCAGATAGCAGACCTCGTCGGCGACCTCGCGGGCGAAGCCCATCTCGTGGGTGGCGATCAGCATCGTCATCCCCTCCTGCTTGAGCTCGCGGATCACCTCGAGGACCTCGCCGACGAGCTCAGGGTCCAGAGCGCTCGTGACCTCGTCGAGCAGCAGCGCCCGCGGGCGGGAGAGCAGTGCGCGAGCGATGGCCACCCGCTGCTGCTGGCCTCCCGAGAGACGGTCGGGGTAGTCGTCGCCGCGATTGCCGAGCCCGAAGCGTTCAAGCAGCGCCTGTCCCGCCGAGCGCGCCTGGTGCTCGGGAATCCCCTGGGCCTTGACCGCGCCCAGGATCACGTTCTCGATCACGCTGCGGTGCGGAAACAGGTTGTAGGCCTGAAACACCAGCCCCAGCCGCCGGCGGACCGGAACCGGGTTCAGGCCCGGAACCGTGATCGGCTCGCCGTCGAGCAGGATGTCGCCGTCGTCGATCTCCTCGAGCAGGTCGATGCAGCGCAGCAGCGTCGACTTCCCCGAGCCCGAGGCCCCGATCAGGGCCACCGCCTCGTGCTCACCGACCGCGAGCTCGACGCCCCGCAGGACGTTGTGATCGCCGTAGGCCTTGGTCACCCCCCGGAGCTCGAGCACCGAGCTCATCCCAGCCCCAACGCCAGCGCGGCGCCCTCCGAGCTCATCGCGGCCCAAGCGCCAGCGCGGCGCCCCGCTCGCGCACGCCGCGAGCCTGCATCCGATCCACGATTCGCGTCAGCGGGATCGTCACGCACAGGTACAGCATGGCCGCCGCGATCAGCGGCGTGTAGTTGAACTGCGAGGCGGCAAAGATCTGCGCCACCCGAAAGGCCTCCTGGGGCCCCAGGATCGAGATCAGCGCCACGTCCTTCTGCAACGAGATGAAGTCGTTGAGCAGCGGCGGGACCACCCGCCGGACCGCCTGGGGAAGCACCACGTAGCGCAGCGATTGGGCCGGAGTGAGCCCGAGGGCCAGCGCCGCGCCGGCCTGACTGGGATGGATCGACTCGATCCCGGCGCGGAACACCTCCGACACGTAGGCCGAGTAACACAGGGCCAGCGCCGCGCCGCCGAGCACCACCGCGCCCGTGGGCAGGCCGCTGAGCATCAGCGCCGGGACGCCGAACCCGACCAGGTAGACGACCAGGATCGTGGGCACGCCGCGCAGCACATCTACGTACACGATCGCCAGCAGGCGCAGCGGGAACAGGGCCGGGGTCCGGGTCACCCGGCACAGCGCGATCAGCAGACCGGCCACCAGCACCACCGCCTCGACGACCAAGAACAGGCGCACGTCGAGCCAAAAGCCCGCCAGCACCTGGCTGAAGGAGTGTCTGAACGCGCTCCAGGAGAAGAACGTTTCGCGCACGGTGGGCCAGCCCGGACTGGTCAGCAGCAGCGCCAGCAGGCCCCCCACGACCACGACCGTCGAGACGGTCGAGATCGCCAGCGAGCGCCGGGTGCGCCGCTGCCGCGCGCGGATCCGGTCTTGGCGGGAGGTGATGGGAGGAACGGAGCTCACGGGGCCGGCGCCCGGAGTGGCGCACGATCTGGCGTCAGTGCAGCACCGGCACGCTTTGCGCCGAGGCGATCCAGCGATGGCTGAGAGCCTTGAGCGTGCCGTCGCGAGACAGCGTCTGCACCGCGCGGTCAACGCACACCGTCAGCCCCGAGCCCTTGCTGAGCAGCACGCCCCAGCGGTCGCCCCCGGGGGCGCTGAACTGGCCGGCGATCGTCGTATGCGGTAGCTCGGTGGAGGTCAGCTCAAAGGCGGTCGCCAGGTCGACCACGATCGCGTCGACACGTTGGATCTTGAACGCGTTGACGACGTCGTTAGAGGTGTTGAACACCTGCGGCTGGGCGGTGGGCTTGATCTCGGAGTTGACCGCATCGAGGCTGGTGCTGCCGATCTGGACGCCGATCTTGGCGTCCTTGAACGCCGCCAGGCTGGTGGCGTGCGCAAGCGGCGACGAGGAGGGCACGATGATCCCCTGCGGGTTGGTGTAGTAGGGGGTCGAGAAGTCGACCTCCTTCGCGCGCGCCGGGGTGATCGAGATCTCGTTGATGTCGAAGTCGAATGATTTCGGCCCCGGCGCATAGGAGGAGTCAAACGGCTCCACGGTCCACTTCACGTCGCTGGGCTTGAAGCCGAGCTTGCTGGCGATGGCGTAGGCGACCGCGCTCTCGAACCCCTGCCCGTTGGATGGCTTGTTGTGCTCGAAGTAGGGAGGGTAGGCGGGCGAGTCGGTGGCCACGGTGAGCACGCCCTTGGAGTGCAGGGGCAGCGATGACTTGGCGCAGGTCTTGGCCGCGGCGGCGCCGGTGCTGGCATGGGTCGCGGTCGAGCTCCCGCAGGCGCTGGCGATCGCGCCCGTGAGCACGGACAGACAGACGATTCCGGTGCGCAGGGAGCGTCGCAACGCGCACAATCTACACGGGCGCGCAGCGGCTGGAGCGTGGGCGACGCGTCGCCCAGACCAGCTGTTGCCGCTCAGGCTAGTTCTCGTTTGACAGGTAGTTGGACCCATTGGCGCGGTCGCGCTGACGGTCGGACGCTGACCGGCGGTCGAGCACGATGCAGAGCGCGAGCAGATGAACCAGATAGATCAATGGCGGGTGTTCCACGTCGGCGAGTGTGGGCCGTAGCTTCCGTCAACCAGCGCGTCGATATGGCGCTGGGAGGCGATTGGCCGTTTCTCGCCGGCGACTCGGACCGCGTCCGCGGCCGCGAGGTTCGCTCTGCAGATTGCGTGCCCGTGGCGGCGCCAACGCCTCCCGGTCGCGAGGGGTGTGCCGGGATCAGGGTTGCGGGACCGTGCTCTGCGCGAGCCACTTGTACAGATCGGCTGCGAACGAACTGGGGTCGCGTGTGCGTACGTAGGTCGAGACGGCGTCGTAGAAGGCTTCCTGGAAGTCGGGGCTCACCCCTTCGCCGTGTGCTACGGACAGCAGCACCGGCAACGTCCACAACGCCTTCGAGGATCCCTGCTGATAGGCGGGCAAGGACGAGACGTCGACGTCGCGGACGACGGGGATTGACCCCTTCGCCTTGCTGAACGCGAGTTGGGTGGCGGGCTCGTCGATGCCGCTCAGGAACGCGAGCGCGTTCTTGGCGTTCTTTGCCTTGGTTGCGGCGACGAAGACGTCGACGACGGCGAGGAAGCTACCTGCGGTGCCGGGGAAGGGGACGCCGTCGAACTGCTTGCCCTCGTGTGCGCCGTCGGCGAGGAGCTCGCCGAAGGCCGAGTCGTTCATGGACTCGAAGGCGCACCCGCCCGCCGCGAGCTTCTTGGTCGCCTGGTCCCAGGTCAGCTGGTTCGCGTCGGGGTCGGCGTAGCGCAGGATGGCGCCGAAGTTCTTGAGCGCGGTCACCACCGGCTTGCTGCGCCAGTCGAGGCCGTTGTGCACCATGTGCTCCCAGCCGTGGGTTCCGATCGAGCTCAGGAGCGTGTTCTCAAACAGCTCGACGGTGGTGAAGCGGTCCTTGGCGCCGAGGCACAGTGGCGTCTCCCCAGAGGCTTTGACCTTTCCGAGGTCCGTGAGAAACGATCTCAGCGTGTAGCCGTTTGACGGAAGGGCGACGCCCGCCCGCTCGAGGAGCTTGATGTTGAACCACAGCACGTTGCTGCGGTGAGCGCCGGTGGGGACGCCGTAGGGCTGGCCGTCGTGCATGAGCGCGTTGAGGATCGTGCGGTTCATCAGCGAGCGCAGACGCTCGCGCGCGAAGATCGACGCGACGCTGCGGATCACGCCCTCGCTCGCATAGCCCTGGACCGACTTCCCGGCGAACGCCTGCCAGACGTCGGGCGGGTCGTTGCGCTGGAGTCGCTTGGCGAGCTCGACAATCGCGTTGGAGCCGGCGCCGCCGGCGATCGCGCCGTTAATCGCCCTGACGCCCGGGGTTGACCTACGGAAGGCGGCGAACAAGTCGTTGAGGGCCGCGGACTCGGATCGCGAGGTCCACCACGACACGACCTCGAGGTGATGCGTGCTCACCGTAGCGCTGGTCGGCGAGTTGCTGCCGCACGCGCTCACCACGGCGGCCAGGGCGGCGGCGACGATCGTGACCGGCCAGCGTCCGCTCACCCCGGGCCCTCGGCGGCTTGCGGCGGGCTGGCGACGGTCGGCGCACCGACCTCGCGGACCGGTCGCCCGCCCCTCACGCTCGGCTCGGCCTTGAGGTCGTAGAGCGCGTAGAGACCGACGACCGCGAAGCAGAACGCCGGGACGATAAACGAGAACGCGGGGCTGGTCGCATCGATCAGCTTGCCTTGGAGCACCGGCATGATCGCGCCGCCCACGATCGCCATGACGAGGCCCGCGGCCCCGAACTTCGTCGCTGGTCCGAGGCCTTTGAGCGCTACGCCGTAAATGGTCGGGAACATCAACGACAGGCAAAACGACAGCGAGACGACGGCGATCACGCCTGCCATGGTCGGATTTCCCATCGCAAAGCCGCATAGCGCAACGGCGAGGAACGCGAGGGTCGCGAGCACCTTCGTGGCCCGGACGCGTCCGATCACCCACGTCATGAGAAATCGCGACGCGAGGAAGATCAGGAGGCTCACCTGCAGATATGCGGCTCCCTTAGTGAGGCTGCCGCCCAGCGCCTGACCCACATACTGGATCAGATACGTCCACGTGCACACCTGGGCGCCCACGTTCATGAACTGGGCAACCACTCCAAACCGGTAGCGCTTATTGCGCCACAGAACGCGAAACAGCTCGCGAGTGCCGCCCTCGTACTGGCCCGCATCCGGGAACTCCTCCACGATCGGCGGCGCCTTCTGGCTTACGATCGCGATCGCGATCAGGAGCAGCAAGATCGAGAGGCCGACGTACGGCGCCATAACCGCCCCCAACTCGCCGGCACGAATGGTGTGTAACTGATCCGGCGTGAGCGAGGAAATATCGACCGGATCGGCGAGTCTGGGCAGGATCAGCGTCGAAGCCAGCAACACGCCGAGGTTCGTGCCGACCGGATTGAAGGCCTGAGCAAAGTTCAAGCGACGCGTTGCCGTGCTCTCCGGACCGAGCGAGATGACATACGGATTCGCTGACGTCTCGAGCATTGAGCAGCCCGCGGCCATCGCGAACAGGGCGATCAGGAACGCGTCGTAGGTCATGATCTTGCTCGCCGGAAAGAACAGAAACGCCCCGAGCGCAGCGAGCAGGAGACCGCTCAGGATTCCCGTCTTATAGCCAAAACGCTGATTGATGAAGGCGGCCGGCAGCGCCAGCAGGAAATACGCACCGAAGTACGCCAGCTGCACAAGCGACGCTTGAAACGTACTCATGTTGAAGATGCGCTTGAACCCAGCGACCATCGGCGTCGTCAGGTCCTGCGCGATACCCCAAGCCGTAAAGCAACAGATGAGCGCGATAAACAGGACGAGCATGCCCCCGCCGATCAGCGGCTCGCTTCGCGTTTGCTCGCGCCGTGCGACCACGCCCTTCGCGATGCTGCTCAACGGCTCACGCTCCTCTCGCGGCCGTAGCTTTCAAATTCCCATTTTACCTACCCACCATCGCGGCGATACACGCAGCGCGACGGTGATAATCGGCCCTCAGACGGTGCCTTCAGCGCCGGTCAACCTTGGCAGGCTCCACATGATCAGCGAGCGCTCGTTTCCCCGCGCGACATCGCGGCCGACGGTGCCCGTTGGGCGAGGTCGAATACGGGCGTAGCCTCCCATCAGCGCCACATCTCAACCGGAGAGATTGCGCGGGTTGACAGGCAAACATCAACAAAAAGGGAATTGCATAGCGATGGACAAGATTGTGACCGTGGGTGAAGTAAGGGCGGACGTCTACCAGGAGCAGACACCATCGGAAGTGGACCTCCAGTTCACGGCCCGCCCGAGCGGCGACGACGCGCAGCTCGTCCGTAACGGTGAGCCGCAGCGGCCGGAAGTCCGTCCGGAGCTCGCCGCGGTCGTGCAGCATCATGAGCGAGCCCAACCGTTGCCCCACGTTATGCAAGTCATTGGGCTGCAAGAGCGGCGTCGACCTCGGCTCGCGTCGGCGGGTCGGCCCCCGGCCGGGAGCATGTGATCGCGGCTATCAGGGCCGCTGCATCGACGACGCTGCCGAGCGTCGCCTCGTCGATCGCCGCCAGCGCGTCGCGGCGCGCGCCGCCGACTAGGTCGGCACGGTGCAGCCCGTCGAGCAGACCGGAGGTGAAGGAATCACCCGCGCCGACCGTGTCCACGAGATCGAGCGGCACCGCCCGCCGGTGTAACTCCAGGCCCGCGGAGACGGCGTAGGCACCTGCACCACCGCGGGTCACGACGACGAGGGCGGGCCCCGAGGCGAGCCAGGCCTGCGCGACGTCCTCATCGGGCCGGTCAGGGTAGAGCCAGCGAAGGTCCTCGTCGCTGGCCTTGACGACGTCGGACAGGGCAACGAGACGCTCGATGTCCGGTCGCGCCCGCGCCGCGTCTCCGAGCAGCGCGGGCCGCACGTTCGGGTCGTATGAGACGGTCACTCGACCCCGCTTGTGTTCTCGCTCCACAAGGTCCACGACGCTCGCCTTCCCGGGAGGGAGGACCGTCGCCAATGAACCGGTGTGAAGACAGCGCGTCTCGATCGGGAGCGGCGCCAGGGCCTCCACATCCCAGTCGATCCGGAAGTCGTAGGAGGCGATCCCCGCCGCGAGGGTCGCGATCGACAGGCTGGTCGACACACCCCCCTTCGGGCCTCCGTCGACCCGGACACCGCTGGCTTCCAGATGCGCCGAGATCATCTCTCCGAACGCATCCCGCCCCAGGCAGGTCTTGAGCGTCACGGGGACGCCCAGCCGGGCGAGACCGAGCGCGACGTTTGCCGGGCTGCCACCCGGATGTGCGGCCAACGTCCGGCCTCCGCGCTGCCCGACCAAGTCGATGAGCGCCTCCCCGACGACAACGAACATCCGCTTTTCCACACTCGACGAGATCGATGGACTCCCGCGCGCCGCACAGGGCGGGTCGCGGCCAAGGCCGCGCTCGCCAGCATCATAGTGGTCCCCGAACCTCCCTCGTCGCCGACCCGGAACGAGATTCAGCGATGGACCCTCGGGGTAAGAACGGCCCATCAGCGATCAGGAGCGCCCTCTCTTCCTCGTGGTCACGATCAAGCCTCGACTGGACCGGCTTGAGGAAGCTGAGGCGCAGCTGCAGTCGATGCGTCAGAATGCCCTCACCGAGCCGGGATGCGTCTTCATGCACCTGGTGCAGCCGCAGGACGAGGCGGACACGTGGGTGATGCTCGAGATGTTCCGCTCTCGCGCGGCCTGGGACGAGCACATGCGCCAGCCCTACAACACCGAGGGGAACATCATCCTCGAGGACCTGCTGCGCGAGCCTTCAGACCTTCGCTTGTTCGACGAGAAGTAGGCCACGACCGGGCCGCGACGCGGCGATTTGCATCATTTTTCTGATTGCTTGCGCCTGTACGATTAGGGTTATCTCTATAACCGTCACGCAGCTCAAGGCGTTCCTCGCCGTGGTGCGAGGGGGATCGGTGACCGCCGCGGCGGATGAGCTGATCGTGACGCAGCCGTCGGTCTCCTCGGCGCTGTCGGCGCTGTCGCGTGAGCTCGACTGCGAGCTGCTCGAGCGCTGGGGGCGGGGCGTGCGTCTGACCCCAGCCGGACAGGTGTTTGCGCCCTACGCGGCCGATGTCCTGGGGCTGCTCGAGAAGGGCAGCGCCGCGGCGGCCCAAGCGGCCGGCCTGGCCGCGCGCAAGCTCCAGATCGCCGCCGTCACGACGGCCGCCGAGTCGTTCGTGCCGCCCCTGCTGCGCGCCTTCTCACAGCGCGACCCCGGGATCGAGCTCACGCTCGTGGTCGGCAACCGCCATCAGGTGCTCGAGGGTGTGCTGGAGCACTCGGTCGACATCGCGATCTCCGGCAAGCCGCCCGCCAACGAGCGCCTGGTCTTCGAGCCGCTGCTCGACAACGTGATCACCTGCATCACCGCGCCCGACGACCCGCTGGCCGGCCATCGCATCGAGGCCGCCAGGCTGGCGGACCGCACGTGGCTGCTGCGCGAGCCGGGCTCGGGCACGCGCACGCTCAACGAGCAATTCTTGAGCGATCGCGGGATGCGCCCGCCGACGCTCACGCTCGGCTCCAACGGCGCCATCAAGCAGGCCGCGCGCGCCGGCCTCGGCGTCTCGTTGCTGTCGCGGGGGGCCGCTGCCGCTGAGCTCGAGCTCGGCCTGCTCGGTGAGCTGCAGCTCCGCGACGGCCCGGCGGCGCGATCGTGGTACCTGCTGCGCTCGGCGATCGGGCCGATGCGCCCTTCGGTGGAGAGCTTCGTCGCCTTCATGCTCTCCCACGCCGGGCCGGGCCGGAGCGCACGCGCCTGACACGCTGTCGCCGCTGCCCGTCGCCTGACAGGCTGTCGCCGCTGCCCATCGCCTGACAGGCTGTCGCCCGCTGCCCATCGCCTGGCAGGCTGTCGCCCCCCGCCCATCCGCCTGACAGGCTGTCGCCGCGGCCCATCAGTGGCATCCTCCCAGCACCGTGTCCCCCGATCCCGATCACACCAACCGCCGCCCCGAGCCGATCGCCGAACGGTCCCAGCAATCGCCGCCGGACTCGCGCCCGGCGATCCTCGGCGTGGTCGGAGACTCGGCATCGGGCAAGACGACGATCACGCGCGGCCTGGTCCGGGTGCTCGGCGAGGAGAACGTCTCCCACATCTGCATCGACGACTACCACCGCTATGACCGCCAGCACCGGGCCGAGCTTGGGATCACGCCGCTGAACCCGGAGTGCAACTACGTCGACATCGTCGCCCAGGACCTCCTCCACCTCCGCAACGGCAACGCGGTCCTCAAGCCCGTCTACCGCCACAGCGACGGCACCTTCGGGCCCCCGGCATACGTGCGGCCCGGGCGGTTTACGATTGTCGAGGGGCTGCTCGGCTATCACCTCGAGCAGATGCGCGCGATCTACGACGTCCGGGTGTTCCTCAATCCCCCCGAGGGTCTGCGCCGCAAGTGGAAGGTGGCTCGCGACTGCTCGCGCCGCGGCTACACGACTGACCAGGTCCTCGCCGAGCTCGATCGCCGCGAACCCGACGCCGAGGCCTTCATCCGGCCCCAGCGACACTACGCCGACCTGCTGGTCTCGTTCGTCGAGCCCGATCCCGAGCACGACATCAGCCACCTCGACGCCGAGCTGACACTGCGCGCGGGGCTCGCCCATCCCGATCTGACCGCGTTCGTCAAGAGCCTCGACGAGGGTCTGCGGCTCCTGGAGCGCGACGGCGAGACCGTGCTGCAGATCCCGGGGCGGATCGATCCCGACCACGCCGCCGAGATCGAGGAGGCGATCTGGGCGCGAATGCACTTTGCCACCCACCTGCGCACGCGCCGGTTGGGGGAATTCACGATCGGGACCGAACTGCTTCGCTCCGAGTCACTCGCGCTCGTGCAGTTGATGATCCTCTATCACCTGGTGACCGCGCGGGCTGCGATCGCGCTGGGCGGTGCCGGGGCGCGCAGCGCCGTCGAATACGGCGCCCTGGAAGCGAGCTGAGCTCGCCTGGCGGCGCGGCCACGTGGCACGGTCGCTCGGCCCGCGGATGCCGCAGACGGCCGCTCAGGCCACGGGCCGAGTCTGCCGGGCTCGTGACGCGGCCAGCGAGCGCTGGTGCTCCTCGGCTTCGTGCTCGGCCTCCTCGCGCGTGACCTCGACGGTCTCGGCGGCCAGCAGCTCGCGACAGGTGCGCCGGGTGAACCAGAACAGCAGCAGTGGCACCACCCAGATGGCCACCCTGAATATGAACAGCTGCGTGTTGTAGCTGATTCCGTAGAGCACGAACAGCCGGTCGGCGGACCCGAATACGAACACCAGAAACACCCAGCTCAAGAAGGCCACGCCGAACGCGGTCCGGGTGGGAGCGTCGCGCGGGCGGTCGGCCAGGTTGTGCACGGCGTGATCGCGCGTCAGGCGCCGCTCGACCCAGGGGAAGGAGGCCAGCACTCCGAGCACGACGAGCGGGAACAGGATCCCGCCCCAGAACGGGTTGGGCACCAGCGTGAAGTGCCCGACGGTGACGTCGAAGCTCGGCATCAGGCGCAGGGCGCCGATCAGCCAGCCGAGATACCAGTCGGGCTGGGCGCCGTTGGTGGCCTGCCAGGGCTCGAACGGGCCCCACTGCCAGATCGGGTTGATCTGCACGAGCCCCCCCAGCAGGAACAAAAGGCCGGCAATGAAGAACATCAGCGCCAGCGAGCGCGGCGCCTGCCCGGGGAACAGGGGGACACCCACGATCCGCTTCTCGGTGGTGCGCCGGCTCTCCTTGAACTGGGTGTGGTGGCGGGCGGCGATCAGTGCCAGGTGGATCCCGATCAGGGCCGCCAGCAGCGCCGGGATCAGGAACACGTGGGCGATGTACATGCGCGAGAAGAACAGGTCCTTGCCCGGAAACGGCGCGCCGAAGATGCCGAGCATCATGGGCCCGCCGACCACCGGGATCGACAGGCCCACCCCGTAGCCGATGGCCAGCCCGATCCCCGACAGCAGATCGTCGACCAGCGAGTAGCCGAGGTAGCCCTCCAGCAGCGCGGTGAACAGGAGCCCCAGCCCGATCAGCCAGGTCAGCTCGCGCGGCTTGCGAAACGCGCCGGTGAAGAACACCCGCATGAGGTGCATGACGATCGCGACCATGAACACGTCCGCCGCCCAGTGGTGCGTTTGCCGCATCAGCAGCCCGGCTTTGTAGCTGAGCGACAGATCGACCACGGACTTGTAGGCGGCGCTCATGGTCTGGCCGTCGAGCGGGGCGTAGGGGCCGTGATAGACGGTCTTGGCCGTGCTCGGGTCGTAGAACAGGGCCAGGTAGGTGCCAGTCGCGATCAGCACGATGAACGCGTACAGCGCCACCTCCCCGAGCAGGAATGACCAATGATCTGGGAACAGGTAGCGCAAGGTCTTGCGCAGCAAGGGCGCCGAGGCTGTGCGCTGGTCGATGAAGCGGACGGGATCCGCGATCGGGTCGGTCGTCTCGCTCACGTGGGTCGCTCCGCGATCGGATTGGTGCTCTCGCTCACGTAGGTCGCTCCCTGACCGCCCACCACCCGGGCCCGACGCGGCCCGAGAAGTCTCCGGCCGCGCGCAGGTTTCCGTCGCTGTCAATCATCAACGGCAGCTGGGGCAGCGGACGTCCCGCGGGGCCGTAGATCACGGTCCCGCCCGTGTAGGGGTCAAAGGTCGAGTAGTGACACGGGCACACAAGTGCGTTGTTGGGCTCCAGCACGGGAAAGGTCGGCTTGCGGTAAAGCCCGATCGCGCAGCCCGCGTGCGTGCAGATCTTGGAGAAGGCGAGGATTCCCTGCGGTGCCCAGTGCGCGCGTCCGGCGGGAAGCTCCAGCTTGTTCGGATCGAGCCGGATGATGACGAGCGGAGAGGCGATTTCCTCGAAATCGGCTCCTTCGGGGAAGCCCGTGTAGAACGACTGCTGCTCGACATCGGCCGCCGCGATCGGAGTGCCGTGTTCGTCGACGACGCGCCGCCCGCGGTGCCACGGGGTGCGGTCCAGCGGGCCCGTATCCCAGAACGGTCCAATTGAGAGCGCCGGGGTCAGCGCCGCCAGGCCCAGGGCGCCACCGGTCGCCGCCCCGGCGCCGAGCAGCAGCCGCTTGCGCGTGATCCTGCTCCCGCTCTCGCGGACGATCTCTGCGATCTCCTGCTGCTGCTCGGGATGTTCCTCGGGATAATCGTCCTCGAGCTCCTCGGTGACCACGAGCCGTTTGCCGACCACGGCAAAAGCTGCCGCGATGAAGACCAATGCCGAGCCCAGGCAGATTCCCAGCAGCTCGTTGGGCATCCCCGTGGGGCTGAACCCGGCGTAGGTGACGATGAAGCCGATCGCGAACAGCGTCGCGATCGCCAACAGCGCCAGGACCAGGTTCTCGGCTCGCCGCTGCGGAGTGCCCGCGGCCACGATCCGCTCGGCTTTGGCCTCGGCGTCGGGCTCGGCTTCTTCTCCCCGGCGGCCGCGCAGACGGCGCCAGACGAGCGCCGCCAGGGCCACGAACCACTGCCACGGTCTCATCGGCGGCGCCTCCTTCCCAACATCCGGCAGGACAGGACCAGCATTGGCGCGCCGATCCACCAGGCCACCAGGCCCTCGGGAATCGGGCCCAGGTTGCCGATCCCCCACCCGCCGCGATTGTCAGGATGATTGGTGCTGAGCACGTACTTGACCAGCGAGTTCAGCTCGGTGTCGGAGATCTGGCGGGGCGAGAAGCGAGGCATCAGGTAGGGGCCGATTCGCACCGCCTCGGCGATCTGGGTGGCCGACACGCCTTGCAGGGGCGGGACCCGGGCGCCGGTCACAAAGCCGCCCCGGCCTTCGATCTGATGGCATCCGGCACAGTGCAGCGTGAACAGCTGCTGACCATCGGAGATGTTGCCCTCCGACGGCGCCGGGCTGGGTATGGCCGGACCGGAGCCCAGCGAGGCCACGTAGCTGACCAGCGACTTGATCTCCTTGTCGGAGAACAGCACCCGGTCGGTGTAGGGCTGGTCGTGGATGCTCGACAGGGGCATGTAACCGGTCCGCAGGTAGAAATCGGCGGCCAGCGCACCGACTCCTTTCAGCGACGGACCAGCACCATGGATGTCGCCGGCGCCCGGGCGTGGCGCCTTGATCCCCTCCCCCGCGATGCCGTGGCAGCTGGCACAGTTGCCGGCGTAGAGCTGGGCCCCCAACGCGATGCTCGGTTTCGGCGGCTCGGTCGTGGGGCGCACGATTCCCGACTGCGGCTGGGCGGCCGCGATCGGGACCGAGCCGAGCGCGAGGACCGCCACCAGGGCCGCGATCGTCCGCTTGCTCATGACTGCTGACACACCGGGAGCAGGGGCGCGCCGATGCCGGTCAGCACCACGATGGCCAGGGCCAGGACGTTGACGGTCAGGCCGATCATCGACAGGAAGCTGACCCGGCCCAGCGGCGGGCGCACGCCTTCGCCGCGGCGCTCCTGGGCGGCCACGTCGTCGATCTGGTAGGTGCGCAGAAAGATCCATAGCGACACCCCGGTGGCCGCCAGGCCGACGGCCAGGGCGAGCACCGAGAGTCCGATCTCCCAGCTGTGGACCGGAAGTATCCAGCGCTGGGTGGGCTGATTGCACTGGGCGAAGGTGAACGCGAGGTTGGCCAGGAACTGGAGGACCCAGGCGGCCGCTCCGCCGAGCACGCCGAACCACAGCAGCGCGTTTGAAGGCGGCTCTCGGCTCACAGCGACGGGCTCAGTTGGGTCAGCACGACAAGCACCGCCAGGACGTTGACCACGTACCAGTACAGCGCCACCGCGCGAACGCCGATCAGCCAGTAGTTGGTCAGCCCGCGCGTGGCCACCTGCCACAGGACCGCCAGCTCGAGCAGGATCCCGAGCAGCACATGGGCGTGGTGGGCGGCCAGCAGCGTGAAGTAGATCGAGCCGTAGGCGTTGTCGCGCGGCGAGAACTGGAGCAGGTCGTGGCGAAACAGCAGTATCTGCGCCGCCAGATAGCACCCCTGCACGACCACGGCGGCGGCGATCAACCAGATCACCCGCGACCGCAGCGCGGCCCTGGAGGCCCGCACGGCGAATAGCAACGGCACGGTGGTCGTGATCAACACCCCGGTGGCGATCAGGGGCAGCAGCACGCTGGGGGCCTTGATCCCGTACGGCGGCCAGGCGCGCGAATCGAAGTCGAGGTAGAAGTAGGTCGCGATCAGGGTCCCGAACAGGGTCACCTCGGCGCACAGGAACAGAGCCATCCCCCACCAGCCGCTGGGCTGGGCGCGGCGCTGGCGCTCCACCGCGGCGGCCTGGGCGGCCGTCTGAGCCTGCACGCTGCGCGGCCGGCGGTGCGCGCCCGCTTCCATCAGATGCTCCCTCCTTGCGGCCGCCTGTGGGCGTCGCTCACGCGCTCAGTGCTCCCCAGCCCGCCGGCGCCGCTCACGGGCTCACCCCTTTGCGGTGCCAGGCGAGCAGCGCCAGCCCGCCGGCGACCAAGAAGCCGACGGCGATCCAGTAGTGCTGCAGGACCAGCATGGCGATGATCCCCGCCAGCATCAGCGCGCATACGGGTGGCCACGCCGAGTGGGGCGGCATGGCCAAAATCTCGTCGAGCTCCGCGTCCTGCACGGTGGTGGCGGGCGTCTCGTGGCCTAGCTCGAGCAGACCCTCGCCGCGCTCCAGACGCTGGTTGTCTTTCTCGCGATCGTCCTTGTCCCACATTGGGTAGGGGCTGGAGATGGTCGGGATGACCGCGTAGTTGTAGGCCGGCGGCGGCGAGCTGATCGACCATTCGAGCGTGTCGCCCTGGAACGGATCGTTGCCGGCCTGCGCCCCGCGGAAGTAGCTGACGAGCAGGTTGACGACGATCAGCACCAGCCCGACGGCGAGGATGTAGGCACCGATTGACTCGATGAAGTTGAGCAGTGTCCAACCCATGTGGGGCGGATAGGTGTAGTTGCGCCGGGGCATGCCCAGGATGCCGACGATGTGCATCGGGAAGAAGACCACGAACGTGCCCACGAACGTCAGCCAGAAGCTCAGCTTGCCGACGCCCTCGTGGTACATGCGGCCGGTGAGCTTCGGAAACCAGAAGTACATGCCGCCGAGGATCGGGAACACGGCGGCCCCGAAGATCACGAAGTGGAAGTGGGCGATGATGTAGTAGCTGTCGTGGACCTGCTGGTCGAAGGGAATCGCCGCCAGCGTGATCCCGGACAGCCCCCCGATGATGAAGTAGACGATGAAGCCGATGATGAACAGCATCGGTGTCTTGAAGTCCGGGGTACCGGTGAGAATCGTGGTGATCCAGGCAAACAGCTGGATCGCCGAGGGGATCACGATGATCAGGCTGGCCGCGGCGAAGTAGACGGTGGTGAGGCTCGAGAAACCGACCGTGAACATGTGGTGGACCCAGACCCCGAACCCGAGGAAGGCGACCAGGATCTCCGACAGCGCCACCAGCGGGAACAGCACCATGTGCCGGTGCGTAAAGGCCGGGATGATCGAGGTCGCGATCCCGAACGCGGGCAGGATGATGATGTAGACCTCGGGATGGCCGAAGATCCAGAACAGGTTCTGCCATAACAGCGGATCCCCGCCGTAGGCGGCGTCGTAGAAGTGAAAGCCGAGCTGCCGGTCGAGCTCGAGGAACATCGCCGCCACGCTCAGCGAGGGCAGCGCGAATAGCAGCGCAAAGGCCACCGCCAAGAACGCGAAGCAGAACAGCGGCATCCGGTTGATCGACATGCCCGGCGCTCGCAGCTTGAAGATGGTGACGATGAAGTTGATCGAGGCCGCGGTACTGGAGATGCCGTTGAAGATCAGGCCGTAGCCGTAGAAGTCGATGCCGTTGCTGGGGTCAAACTGCTTGGAGGCCAGGGGCACGTAGTCAAACCAGCCGGCGTTCGGGGCGTGGCCCTGCACGAGCGCGATGTACATGAAGATCCCCGAGGCCAGGTAGACCCAGTAGGAGAACGCGTTCATGCGCGGAAACGCCATGTCGCGCGCCCCGATCATCAGCGGGATCAGGTAGTTCCCGAACGCCCCCGTGGTCATCGGGATCACGAACAAGAAGATCATCGTGATCCCGTGCATCGTGAACATCTCGTCGTAGGCCTGGGGGCTCAGGAGGTGCTGATTGGGACCGATCAGCTGGGTGCGGATCAGCAGCGCCTCCACGCCCCCGGCGCCGAAGAAGGCCAGCGCGGTGAAGAAGTAGAGAATCCCGATCCGCTTGTGGTCAGTGGTGGTCAGCCAGCCCAAGAGCCCGGGCCGCTCGCCCCAGATCCGCTCCAGGCGCTCGATGTGGCGCTGGCCGGCTGGTGTAACCGTGGTCGCCATCGTCAGTGACCGTCCCCGTGGTGGTGGGCGTTTACGGTGAGGAGCACTACTTCAAGGTCTCCAGATAGGCAACCAGCGATGAGACCTGGCTGCGGGACAGCCCGAGGTCGGGCATCCGATCCCCCGGCTTGATCGCCTGCGGGTTCCGAATCCAGGCGGCGAGCTCGG
>CAVWQA010000019.1:0-70670 GCA_963757015.1 uncultured Solirubrobacterales bacterium | reverse complement strand
GTGGCCTGAGGTGATCGAAGAAGCCGCCGTTCTCATCCCAGGTGATGAACAGCGCCGTCTTGCGCCAGATGTCGGGATGGGAGACGAGCTGTCCGAGCACCTGGCGCGCACCCAGCTCGCCCGCGTGGGGATTGGAGAAGCCCGGGTGCTCGGTGTCCTCGAGCGCGAGCACCACCCAGGAAACCTTGGGCAGGCGCCCGGCCGCCAGGTCGGAGCGGAAGTCGTCCGGATAGGTCGTTCCTATGCCGCGGGCGTAGAGCTCGGTGCCGGGGCGGTACTGCTTGAAGTACGTGAGGACGTTGTCGAAGATGCCGCCGGCCGGGGCCTGGTAGACCTTCCAACTGACCCCCTGGGCGCTGAGGCGCTCGGGCATCGTGGTCCAGCTGAACAAACCAGTGCGTCCGGTCGTGTTTGTCTGCACCAGCGGACCCCCGTGCCTCCCGGCCGGGTCGATCGTCGCCGACAGCGACATGAGCCGGTTGGGATCGGTCGGTCCCAGCACCGAGCAGTAATAGCCGTCGCAGATCGTGAACGCTTCCGCGAGCGCGAAGTAGAACGGAAGGTCGCTTCGCTTGTAGTAGCCCATCGTCTCGGGTCCCGAGCTGATCCCGTTGATGACCGGATCGAAGGTCTCGTGCGCCTTGAGGAAGCCGTTCATCCGTCCCCCGTTCCACGACAGGTGCTGCGGCTGCCAGTTGTGTGTCAGGTCGGCCACGCAGGCGGTCTTGAAGTGGAACGGGTGCAGCGTCTTGCCGTCGATGCCGCGCTGATGGGAGACGTCGTGGGGCATGCGGTCTGAGAACCCGCGCACGCCTGAGTACGTGCCGAAGTAGTGATCGAAGGAGCGGTTTTCCTGGATCAGGATCACCACGTGCTCGATGTCGGCCATCGTGCCGTGCTTGCGGCTGGCGGCCACCGCTTGGGCCACGAGCTCGTCGGCGGCGGCCCCTAGGCCGGCCACTCCCGCGCCGGCGATGGCCAGATCGCGCAGCGCCTCACGCCGGGTAATCGCACCGACTGTTGACATCCTGCTCTCCTCCTCGATGTCGCTGGCCAGGCGAGCCTATCCGGTCGCAGGGCCAGTAGTCTCCGCCGCCGTGCCACGAGGATGGTTGACTATCGCCCTGGTCTCAGTGACCGCGGTTGTGCTGCTGCCGGGCACATCAGCGGGAGCCTCTCGGGCCCGCACCTGCCCCGGCTGGGGGCGGCCGGCCCTGGCGGCCGATCCGCGCCCGCACGCCCTGCGCGTGTTCGCGATTCAGTTCGAACAGCAGCCGGCGCAGATGCGCACCGCGACCGACTATGCCCGGGCGATCAACTGCGCAGTCCGCGCCGAGGTCGTTCCACACCTGGCCCATGACCGTCCGAACCTGGTCGTGTTCGACGAGGACGTCGGCCTGGAGACGATCGCCATCGGCCCGCGCGGCGCGGCCGCGCGTACGCTGCTGAGGGCGGGCGTCCCATCGTGCCAGGGCCAGCCGTTCCCGTGCCGCACGCTGGCCACCCTCAGCGCCATCAACGGCGGCTACGGCTCCGCGCTCACCTACCTTCAGGGTCGCTTCCCCAGGCTCGGGGGCATGCTCGGCCGCAGCTTTGTCGCCGCCACCGACGACTTCGTGCGCGTGTTCATGACCACCATGGCTCGCCTGGCCCGGCGCTACGGCATCTACGTGATCGCTTCCAACACGCAGGCGCCGTTCCGGCTCACGCGAGACGTTGAGGCCGTGGCGGCGCTGCGCAACCCCGCAACGCCGGCGGTCAAGCGCGTCTACGCGCCGACCAGGGGCGTCGCCTACGACCAGACCTTCCTATGGGGCCCGCGGGTCGTCCATCGCGGCGCTCCGCCGCCGGTGGCCAACCTGCTCGCCGACAACTACAAGGTGCCGCTGACCTCGTTTGAACAGGAGCTCGGCTTCACCGCCGGTCCGGCCGGCGGCGCCGCCGCGCGGCGCAACCTACGTCCGCTGGCCATCCCGGGGACGGGGGCTCGGCTGGGGATCGCCACCAGCCTGCCGGCGTTTGAGTACGGCCATGTGCCGGCCGCCTGGGCCTGTCACGACGTGGCCGTGAGTTACATGCGCTGCCTGTCGCGGCTGGGGGCCAACGTCGTCATCCAGGCCGACGCCAACGACGGCCAGTGGACCGGCATTGACGGCGCCGAGCAGTGGCAGCCGCTGTCGTGGATGGGCTCGGCGTACCGTGCCGTCAGCGACCGCAGCGTCCGCTTTGCCTACGCTGTCAACCCGTTCATGGTCGGCAACCTCGCCGACACCCCGTTCGACGGCCAGAGCGCGATCCTGGCCCGCGGGCGGCGCGGAGCGGGATGCCACTACGTCGGCGATGGGTCGTTCGTCGCCGGTCAGGATCTACCGCGCTACCGGTCGTATGCCGGCGCCAAGCCGCAGTTCCTGGCGCTCGCTCCCTGGGTCGTGCCCGATTCGAGCCGCGCTGCGCTGCGTCGCGTGGGGGCCGCGCTCGCCAGCGGCACGGATCCCTACCGGTACGTCCAGACCGCGGTGATCGCCGATTTGCCGTTCCCGGCCGACCCGCGCCGGCGCGGCTGCGCGATGGCGGCCCGATGAGCGGCGGCATCTCCCGGCGGGAAGCGTTGATCGGAGCGGCCGGGGCCACCGCGGCGGCGCTCACCGACACCGACGCGGCGCAGGCACGGGGCCGTCATCGAGGCGCACCACCCCGGCATGTGGACGTGGTCGTGGTGGGCGCCGGGCTGGCCGGCCTGAGCGCGGCCAGCGACCTGGTCAGGGCCGGTCACACGGTGGTCGTGCTGGAGGCGCGAGATCGGGTCGGTGGACGCACGCTCAACCATCCCGTGGGGCGCGGCCAGGTGGTCGAGGTCGGCGGCGAGTGGGTGGGCCCCGGGCAGGACCGGATCCTCGCCCGCTCCAGATCACTCGGCATCAGGACGTTCAAGACCTACACCAAGGGCGAGCTCCTGTTGGAGTACGGCGGCAAGCTGACCCGCTTCAGCGGCCTGATCCCGCCGTTGCCCGAGCCCGACGCGGGCGATTTCGGCGCCTTGCTGGGCAAGCTCGTCGCGCTTCAGTCGACGATCCCGCTCGATCGTCCGTGGACGGCGCCCGGTGCCGCGGCGCTCGACTCCCAGACGCTCGAGACGTTCAAGCTTGCCAACTCGAGCACCCCCGGAGCCCGCTTCTTGCTCGACCTCGCCACCAGGGCCGTGTTCGTCGCCGAACCCCGCGACCTTTCGCTCCTGCACGCGCTGTTTTACATGAACTCCGGGCGCGGGATCATCAATTTGACCTCGACCGCGGGCGGTGCCCAGGACTCGCGCTTCGTGGGCGGCTCGCAGCTGATCTCGATCCGGATGGCGCAGCGGCTGGGGCGACGCGTGGTGCTGCGCGCTCCCGTACGCCGCATTTCACAGTCGGGCCGGGGCGTGACCGTCGACAGCGATGCCGGCAGCTGGCACGCCCGCCGCGTGATCGTCGCGCTGGCGCCGACGCTGGCCGGCCGGATCTACTACGAGCCCGCGTTGCCAGCGCTACGCGATCAGCTCACCCAGCGCGTGCCCCAGGGGTCGGTGATCAAGTTCGAAGCGGTGTACGACAAGCCGTTCTGGCGCGCCGCCGGGCTCAACGGCCAGAGCTACAGCGATCGCCCACCGGTCAATTTCACATTTGACAACTCGCCTCCGAGCGGCCGACCGGGCGTGCTGCTGGGGTTCGTCGCCGGGTCTGATGCCCGCCGGCTCGGGACGCTCGGGGCCCGCGCCCGGCGGCGCGCGGTGCTGGACTGCTTCGAGCTCCTGTTCGGCCGGGCCGCGGCCCGCCCCCGCACGCTGATCGAACACAACTGGTCACAGGAGATCTGGACTCGGGGCTGCTATGTCGGCTACCTGCCGCCCGGGGTCTGGAGCGACTACGGCCGCGCGCTGCGCAGGCCGGTCGGCCGGATCCACTGGGCCGGAACCGAGACCTCCGAGGTGTTCTGCGGCTACATGGACGGCGCCGTGCGCTCCGGCGAGCGCGCGGCGCGCGAGGTCCGCTCCGGGCTCTGACCCGACCCGCGGTTGCGCGAGCCCCGCCCACCGGCGCCGCCACCCCCGCGCATTGCGTGGAAGATCCGACTCATGCCGGTGGGATCTTCCACGTTCGTCCCGCCTGGCGCGCATTGCGTGGAAGATCCGACTCACGCCGGTTGGATCTTCCACGAATGTCCCGCCCAGATTGCAGTTCGTGGAGGATCCAGTCAGCCGGTGCGGGTTTTCCACGATTTGGCCCGGGGGAGGACCGCGCGCCCACGTCGTCCCAGCCCGCGAACGTCCTGCCTGCGGGCGCCAACGTCGTGCCCAACCCCCAGATCAGTTCTCCTGGATGTGGTCGGCCTCGGCGGCGCCTCCGAACGGGCGCGTCAGGCAGAACTGCTCCAGCGTCGCCTCCGGCACACCCTCGACGCCCGGCGTGTCAGAGGCCTCGCCGCGGGTGTGCGGGTCGTCGGCGAACCCGCCGACGGCGACCGAATGTTCGGGCGTGCGGTAGCCCGAGATGCCGATAAGGTGCAGCTGCAGGGCCCGACCCAGCTGATCCAGGCGCGCGGCCAGGATCGGCTCTTGGTTGACGCTGTAGTTGGTTCCCGGGGCGGGAAAGAAGCCGAACTCGCCGCCGTGCGGCACAAACGGAGTGTTGGCGCAACCGCCGGGCAGGGCGACCGCGCCCCCCGACGAGGCCGTCTGGGCGGCCGCCGCGCGCTGGTCGAGGATCTTCGCCTCACGGACCAGCGTCCGGTGCAGGGCCTCGAGCCGCTGGGTGTCGCGCGCCCGGGCATGCACCACCCGTAGCTTGCGGTTGACGATCGACAGCTTCAGCTGCGCGACCTGGTCCCGTTCGGCGATCACCGCCGCGGTCGCGCGGCGCCGGCGGGCCTGAACGCGCGCCAGGGCGATCGTCTGGTTGTGGACCGCCGCGCGAGCCGCCTTGACAGCCTGCGCTGTCCGCGTGTTGCGGCGCTCGATCGTCGTCACATAACGGATGCCGTTGAGAAGCTGGTCGAAGCCTCGCGAGTTGACCACCACCCCGACGATCGTGGGCGGCGGCGACTCGTACTCGGCGCGCAGCTGGGCGGCGAGCACCGCCAGGTCGCGGGTGTACTCGACCTGGAGCTGGTCCAGCCGCGCCCGGGCCGCGGCCAGCTGGCGGTCGACCAACGCCAGCAGCTCCTGCTGGATCGCGACGCTGCGCAGGATCTCGCTGAGCCTGGCTTGCAGGGAGCTGATCGTGCCCTGGTAGTCGCCGATCCGGCTTGTCTCGTCGCGGATCGCGGCTCGCAGGCGCGCCGACTGCTCCTGCCCGGCCTGAAAGCGGCTCGTCAGGTCGGCGCCGCTGCTCGATACGCCCGCCCCAAAGCCCACGACCGCGAGCAGGAGAAGGCAGACGATGCACCTCGCGGCCACGGCGCGAACCTAGCAATTGGCCCCTCAACCAACGCGCTCAGGTGCCCCGTTGCAGCAGAATTTGCACCGCCCGCCGGGCACCCGCCTACCCTCAACGGCCTGGCAGGTGGTAGATCTCGAGCTCGCTCGACCTGGCGCTGTCGTGATAGCTGCCCGTCGGCAGGATGATCCGGCCACCGACGACGATCGGGCTGTTCCAGTGACCGTCGGCGACCGGCAGCGAGGCAAGCCCCTGGCCGGTGGCCGGCCGGCGCACGATCAGCCGCCCGTCAAGCTCGTCGTAGACATACAGCAGGCCGCCGGCGACCACCGGGCTGGTCGCGGCCGTGCCGTCCTGCCATACCGATTGCAGCCTCGGATGGCTGCCCCCCACCAGCTCATAGGCGCCGGTGCCCGAGTCGTCGCCGACGAACACGAGCACCCGTCCGCGCGCAGACCACACGGCCGGGGCCGTCAGCACCTGGCCGCCGCCGGGGCTGGAGACCTCTTGCAGCTCGCCGCCGAGCTGGCGCCCGGCCGGGCCCCCGGTTCCGTTCAGGCGGGCCAGGTCGAGCAGGTGCAGCTTGGCGTCCTTTCCGCCCTGGACCGCCAGTCGGCGTCCGTGATAGGTGGGCAGCAGCGCCGGAGAGGTGCTTCCGACATCGACGTCTCCCTGGCTGAGGGCCAGTTCGTTCGCCGGCGTCCAGTTGTGCAGCAGCCGGCTCGCGTTGGGCGACAGCTCGAGCACGCTGTTGCCCCAGTTGGTCGATCCGTCGAACGGGCCGTTGCCGGTCGCCACCAGGATCCTGCGCGTACCCGGCTCGATCACCGCGCCCGACCGGCCCCAGATCGCGTTGTCCCCATTGGTGTTGGTTACCGAGCACGAACTGGCGACGATCAGCCGGTGCCGGTTTGAGCACTCCGTGTTCCACACCTGGGCGATCCGCCCGCTGGCGCGCTCGATCGTCACCACGTGGCCGTCGTAGGGCGGGATATCTCCGATGTAGCCCCCGGTCACCGCCACCACATACGGGCCGCTGATGTTGAGCGCCGAGGCGATCTTCTCGTGGCGCGGATCGAAGGTGATGCTCCGCGACCAGGCCTGGCGCCCGGTGGCGATGGCGAGCTTGTGGATGACCCCGTCCGGGCTCGCCGCGTACAAAAAGCGGCGATCGGGGTCGAGCACCGGGCTGGCCGTCGTCACCTGCGGGTTGCCGGGAGCGCTGTTCACCCCTCGCGGGACGAACTCCCACAGCTTGGCGCCGGTGTGAGGATCGATGGCGATCGTCTTGCCATACGTGGTCGTGACCGCGACCACGTCCCGCCGGCGTCCGTGCACCTTGACCGCGTGCACCTCGATCGCGGACGAATCGGCGATCCCGTCGATCCTCACCTGACGAAGCCGTAGGCGGCCGAGGTTTGCGGCGGTGACGCCGGTACGCGTGGGCCCCACGCCGCTGCGCTGCGCGTTGAAATCGAACGTCGGCCAGTCCGCCCCGGGAACCCGGCCGGCGCTCGCAGGCGGCGAGGCGGCGGCAGCCGTCGTGGACGAGCCGGACTGACCTGCGCCGCAGGCGGCAATCGCCAGCGCGCACGCCAGCAGCAGTCCGTACAGGGGCCGTGCCATCGGTCCCATGCTAGACCGGGGCCCGTGCCCGCCAGACTGCTTCCCCATCCAGAGCGTGCCCGAGAGGCCTGCCGGCTGTGAGCAAGCGCACACCCGCGGGTACGATCACCCGGGAAACTGAGATACGTCGGACCAGGACTGACAAGCGTCTCTTTGGGACCAGGACTGATATGCGCCTCTCGATTGCACGCTCGCTCGGCATCGCGCTGACAGCGCTGACCGTCGTGCTGGCCGTGGTCGCCGGCATGGGCGTGTCGAGCCTGTACAAGGCTCGTCAGCGGTACGAGAGCACGCTCGCGCAAACCTCGAATGTGCAGATCGCGGTGGCAAACCTGACCAGCGCCGGGATCTCCGAGGGTGAGGTGCTGCGAGACGCCAGCGGGAGCAGCGCGCCCGCCGCCCGGGCGGCGGCGAGGCACAACTACAACAACGCTGCCGCCGTGGCCATGAGGCTGGCGCGGCCTGATCCGCCGAGCGCCAAGCTGGTGGCCGAGCAGGTCGCCGAGCAGGCGCGCGCGCGCCACCTGGCCTCGATCGGACGACTCGGGACCGCCCAGGCGCGCGGCGGTCCGCTGCAACGCTCGGTGGCGCTCGCGGCGGCCGTCCAGCACCGCCAGCGGACGCTCGCAGACGAGGCCAACAGCCGGGCGCGCTCGCGATCGAGCAGCGCGATCAGGCTGGTGCTCGGAACCGGCATCGCCGCCCTGGCCGGCGCGCTGGCCCTGATCGCGGCGCTGGTGCACTCGATGCGCCGCCCGCTCGACGCGCTCGTCGACGCCACCAAGGGGCTCGCTGCCGGCGAGCTCGAACGGCGCGTGCGCCCGTCCGGGCCGCGCGAGCTGCGCGACCTGGGCGATGCCTTCAACGCCATGGGCGAGGACCTGTCCAGCGCCCAGTCGCGAATCGAAGAGGAGCGGCGCCGGCTGGCGGTGACGATCGAGAGCCTCGGCGACGCGCTGTTGGTCACCGAGCCCGGTACCAGCAAGATCGCCACCACGAATCCGCGCGCCGCCGATCTGGTCCCCGAGCTGGGACCCGGGGATCGAGTCGACGACCCGCCGAGCCCGCTGCCGCCGCTCCGGGTGGCGCTCGCCAAGGAGACGGTGATCGAGCACAACGGCCGGATCCTCGCGGTCACCGCAGCCCCCCTGGGCGAGGAGGGTGACGGGGTCGTCTGGACAGTGCGCGACGTGACCGAGCGCGCCCGCCTCGAGCAGGCCAAGAGCGATTTCGTGGCCACGGCTTCGCACGAGCTGCGCAGCCCCCTGACCTCGATCAAGGGATTCGTCGAGCTGCTCGAGCGCAGCCCGGAGAACATGACCGAGCGTCAGCGTGAGTTCATCGACATCGTCCTGCGCTCGACTGACAGGCTCGTGGAGCTGGTCAACGATCTGCTCGACGTGGCCCGGATCGAGGCCGACAGCGTTGAGATCGTGCGCCGGCCGATCGATGTCGGCGAGGCGGTGCGCGACGTGGCCGAACTGATGGGCCCGCGGATCAGCGACAAGCACCAGACGCTCGGGGTCAACGTCGCTCCGGCGCTTCCACTGGCGTTCGCCGATCCGAACCGGATCCGCCAGATCATCGCCAACCTGCTGACCAACGCGCACCTGTACACCGAGGAGGGCGGCCGCATCCAGGTCGGCGCCGAGGCCGACCGGGCGTGGGTCAAGATCGTGGTCGCCGATTCGGGCGTGGGCATGACTGCTGACGAGCGCGATCGGATCTTCGATCGCTTCTATCGAGCCCGCGGAGCCGGTGCCTCGACCCCCGGCACGGGCCTGGGACTCTCGATCGTCAAGTCGCTCGTCGACCTGCACGGGGGCAAGACCGAGGTGGAAAGCGAACCGGGTCAGGGAACCAAATTCAGCGTCTTCATCCCGGCGGCGGTCACCGGACAGATAAGCGAGTCCCTCGAGATGATCCGCGGGCGCAAGGTGCTGATCGTCGACGACGAGCCCGAGATCGCCGAGCTGATCCGGGGCCAACTAGCGCCGCTGGAGATCTCGGCGACGATCGCCACCAGCGGTAAGCAGGCGATGGAGTACCTGCGTGCCGAGCGCTTCGACGCGATCACGCTCGACATGCTGATGCCGGACATGGACGGCTTTGAGCTGCTGCGCGAGATCCGGGCCGACCCCGAGCTCCGAGCGATGCCGATCGTGTTCGTGTCGGTGTTCGCGGGCCGCAGCGAGCTGTCGGGCGAATGGGTCGTCTCCAAGCCGATCGACGCCGACGAGCTGCGCGATGTGCTCGGGTCCGCCGTGCGGGCCGGTCGGTCACGAGTGCTGGTCGTCGGACGCGAGAACATGCAGCTCACGCTCGAGCCCGCGCTCGACGAGCTCGGAATCGAGCACGAGTGGGAAACGAGCGGGGCCGCGGCGGCCCGGGTGTGCCACGAGCGCCGCTTCGAGGTGGCGCTGGTCGACGTCGGAATCCGCAACCCGCAGGCCGCGCTACAGGCCCTTGACCTACGCGGACGGCGCCTGCGCCGCGCGGTGATCCTGTTCTCGGACGGAGCCACACCCACTCCCTCGGGTATCGTCAAACTCGGCATGGAGGTCGTGCCGGTCGAGGACGCCGCGCAAGCGCTGCTCCAGGCCCTGCGTGGGGAGAAAGGCGAAACCAGGCAAGAAGCGGGATGGAGCTCGGAGGCAAGACTGAGCTGACGGAGGAAAACGAGCGCCTGAAGGCCGAGCTAGAAGGCCTGCGGGCGGAGTTGGACCGCAGCAAGCGCGAGGCCGCGGCCAATGCGCTCCAGCTGAACCTATATGCCGAGGACCTGCGCGAGACCTTCAAGGAGGAGCGGACCCGCTCTCAGGAGCTGTCGCGCTCCTACATGGCCACCGTTCGGGCGCTCTCCAACGCCGTCGAGGCCCGGGACGCCTACACCGGCAAGCACGCAGAACGGGTCGCGGCCTACGGGATCGAGATCCAACGGGCGCTCGGCCTCGATCGGCCCGACGCGCCCGAGACCGAGTTCGGATTCCTGTTGCACGATATCGGCAAGGTCGCGATTCCCGACGCGATCCTCTACAAGCCGGGGGCATTGACCGAGGAGGAACGAGAGCAGATGGCTCGTCACCCCGAGATCGGCGCCGAGATCGTGGACGGAATCGAATTCCTGCAGGAGGCCGCCAAGGTCGTGCGCTCGCACCACGAGCGCTGGGACGGCAACGGCTACCCCGACGGCCTGCAAGGCGAGGAGATCCCGATCGCGGCGCGCGTGTTCGCGGTCGCCGACGTTTTCGACGCGCTGACCACCGACCGTCCCTACCGCCCCGCAGTGAGGCTCGACGAAGCCCGCGAGATGATCGTCGGCGCCTCGGGCACCCATTTTGACCCGAGCGTCGTCAAGGCCTTCACCTCGATCGACGACGCGACGTTTACGCGGATCGCGGAGGACATCAGATGACCCGCGCGGTGCTGGTCGTCGACGACGACGAGTTCATCCGCCGGCTCGTGGCCACGACGCTCGAAAACGTGTCCGACTTCGACCTCCACGAGGCAGCCGACGGCGTGGAGGCGCTCGAGGTGGCCCAGGGCACCCAGCCGGCGATCGTGTTTCTCGACGTCAACATGCCGCGCATGGACGGGATCGACACCTGCCGGCGGATGCGGGCCGACCCGTCGACCAGCGAGGCGACGATCGTGATGCTGACCGCGGCCCATGGCGGTCAGACCGCGCAGCTGGCCGAGGAGGCGGGAGCCGATCTGTTCTTGACCAAGCCGTTCAGCCCGCTCGAGCTGCTGCGGCTGGTCGACGGGCTGAACGACGACGACTGACCGCGGGTGCCGCGCACGCGCCGCTCAGGGGCGCGGCGACCGCCCGTCAGCCGATCCGAATCAGGATGATCGTGTTGACCACGAACGCGATCGCGAACCCGATCGTCCATCGGTTGAGGTTTCGCTCCACCAGCGAGCCGCCGCCCAGCGGACCGGCGCCGGTGCCCACCCCAAAGGCTCCGGAGAGCCCGGCGTCCTTGCCCGAGTGCATCAGGATCAGAAAGATCAGCATCACGCACAGGATCACCTGGACGAGGTCGAGGATCGTGACCATGGGCCGATGGTAGCGAGCTTTGCCCGGTCGGCGCCTAGTCTGGGACCTGCTCGGGGCTGGCCTCGTCGAGCGCGCGCATGATCTCGATCGCCTCGGAGCGCAGCGTCTGGTCGATCGCTCCGTAGTCCTCGGACGAGAGCTTGCCGGTGCGCAGATCGAGCTCGGCATCACGGATCTCTCGGTACTTGGCGTCCCGCGCCGCCTCGAGCTCGGCGATCTTCCCGGCCGTCGGGTCGGGCTGGCGGCGACCGCGCTGCGCCCTCAGGGGCGCCGAGACCAGGTACACGGCCGCGGCCAGCACGACCAGCACGATCACGTACGCCCACACCATCGTCTCAGACCAGCTCGCGGGTGCGGACCTCCGGAGCGTCGACGACCGCGCGGGGGCGGGGCGGCGCCGGGGGCACCGGCGGGCGGCGGCGCCGCCGCGACGGCGGCAGCGGCCACAGCGCGATCAGCCCGCCGATCGCGGCCAGGATCGCCCCCAGCCACAGCCAGGTGACCAGCGGCGAGACGATCAGCAGGAAGGTGGCCTTCCAGGGGTGAGTGACGAAGCGCTGGGTCAGCGCCCGGATGGCCAGGTCACGCAACTGGAAGAGCAGATTCAGCGCCTTGGCCCGAGCCGCCGGCGGCTGCCCGAGCGCGGCGTTCAGGGCCTTCTGCAGGCGCGCGTCTCCCTGGTTGATGAGGCCCTGAAGCGGCGTGATGTTCGGGTTGATGTCGGCCCAGATGTCCTGGGTCAAACCGGCCCGGAGCCCGACGCGGCTCTCGCTGGAGCCGTTGAAGAAGCGGCCGATCGGGCCCTGGGTGGGGTCCTGGGAGGGATACAGCCCGTAGGAGGTGTGGAGCGTGGCCACATGGTGACCGGCGCTGGTGACCGCGAGAATCGCCCCCAGCGTGATCTTCTGCGCCGAGGCGGAGGCGGTCGCACGTACGTAGCGGACCCTGTATCCGTGGATCATCACGCTCTGACCCGGCGCGATCGTGGCCGTACGCGAATCCTGGAACGAGGTCGAGGCGGCCACCCCGATCAGCGCGAAGGCGACGCCCGCGTGCACGATGTAGCCGCCATAGCGCCGCCGGTTGCGTCGTATCAGCCGCCCCAGCGCGACCGGCAGCGACTCCCCAGCCATCGCCTGCCGGGCACGGACACCGCGGAAGAACTCCTGCGCCACGGCCGCGATCACGAACGCACCCGCGACGAACATCAGCAGCGCGAACACGTGCGAGCCGATGCTTCCGAAGGCCAGCAGCACGGCCAGCACGACGAGCGCGACCAGCAGCGGGAACGTGACGCTCCGCCGGAGCTTTGAGATGGTGACCCGCCGCCAGGCGATGATCGGCCCGATTCCGGACAGCACCACGACGATCAGCGCCAGGGGTACGACGAACGGTCTGAAGGCCGGCGGCCCCACCGACACCTGGGTCCCGGTCAGCGCCTCGGAAATCAGCGGGAAGAACGTGATCCAGAAGATCACCGCGGTCAGCGCCACCAGAACCAGGTTCTGGAACAAAAACACCGCCTCACGGGAGATCAGGGAGTCGAGACGGGCTTCGGTACGCAGGCTCCCGCGACGCCAGATGACCAGCCCGACCGAGCTGATCACCATGGCCGAGATCAGCAGCACGAACGAGATGTTGAGCGTCGGATCTGAGACAAAGGCGTGGATCGAGCTCAGGATCCCGGAGCGGACCAGGAACGTACCGACGATCGCCAGTGTGCCGGTCATCAGGATCAGCGACACGTTCCAGACCTTCAGCATCTGGCGCTTCTCCTGGATCATGATCGAGTGGATGAACGCGGTGGCGCACAGCCACGGCATCAGCGCCGCGTTCTCGACCGGATCCCAGGCCCAGTAGCCGCCCCAGCCGAGCTCGGTGTAGGACCATCGCGCGCCGAGCAGGATCCCGACTCCCAAACACAGCCAGGCGGCGAGGGCAAAGCGACGCGTGACCTGGATCCACTCGGAGTTGAGCCGTCCGCTGATCAGCGCCCCGACCGCGAACGCGAACGGCACGAGCAACAGCGTGTAGCCCGAGTAGAGCATCGGCGGGTGGACCATCATCGTCGTGTGGCGCAGGAGCGGATCCAACCCGGCGCCCTCGGTGGGCGGATTGGCACTGGTCGCGAACGGGTTGGCGAACAGGACGTTGAGTCCGGTGAAGAACGCGCACACCGTGAACAGCACCGCTTGGGCGTAGGGGACGACCTCGGGTACCCGCCGGCGAGTCAGAAACAGCGCCAGGCTCGACCAGGAGGACAGCAGCAGCACCCACAGCAGCAGCGACCCCTGCTGTGTGGCCCAGATGGCCGCCGCTCGGTAGAACGTCGGGGTCGTGGTGCTCGAGCCGGTGGCCACGATGTTGTAGGAGAAGTTCGAGCTGATGAACGCGACGTCGAGGATCACGAACGCGATCGCGGTCATCCCGGCCAGGGCGTACATGGCCCGGCGCCCCGAGTCGACCCACTCCCGACCTCCCCCCCGGGCGCCGTGCAGCGAAGCGCCGATGCCGTACAGGCACGCGAACAGGCCGAAGATCAGCAGGACCCGCCCGACTAGCGCCATCTGCTCGATATACCCATCAATAGGAGCCTGACGCAGCCACGTACTTCGAGGGGCACTTGGTGGTCAGGGAATTCGGCTCGCCTACGAAGGTGGCGGCTTGCCCTTCGTGCACGGTCACCAGCACCGGCCGTCCCTGGTGGAAGGGATCGGGCACCGTGCCCGTGTAGCGCACCGGGACCGACATCTTGAGCTTTGGGTCGCGCACCCGAAACAGCAGCACGGAGCCGTCGCGACGCACCGAGCCGTTGAGCACCGTGCCGGCCAGGATGTAGGACTTGCCGGGCTGGGCGCGCTTGAGCAGCTGCGACGCCGTGTACTCGTCGCGGCCCGAGGCGAAGCTCGTATAGACCAGCGCCGAGGCCAACAGCAGCGCGACGGTGAGGGCAATCGTCAGGCGGATGGCGCGCTTGCGGCTGGGATCCATACCGACGCCGATTGTTCCATACGCGTAGTGCGTGGGCGGCGGCACGACAGCTAGCCGGCCCAGATTAGCGTCGTGTTAACGGCCAGGGTTTTATGTCCAGTCGGCGAAACCATGACCGGGCCAAGTCGTTACCTGCATTTGACTGTGATCGCACGATCCAAAAACGGCGCCCGCAGGATGGGGCGCCATCGCCAGGGGCGCCTGTGGCGAGCCGGGGAGCGCAGAGACGTTCCCGACGTGCCTGACCCGACGCGTCCGGCCGCTGCCCACGCCACCGTGGCGGCCAGCCGACGCCGCGAAGGCGGCGCTCCCCAGGACCAGGCGATCTACAGCTGCGGCTGCGGGTTCGTGTTCGAGGCCCACGTGTCGACCTCGGTCGGTTGCCCGCACTGCGGCGACACCCAGGCCTGGTAGCGCGAGCGGCGTGAACTCGAGCGCCTGGCGGGCGCGGCCATCGCCGGTCTGGAGTGGTGCAATCGCGACGCGCAGTCGCGGCGAGTAGTACGCTTGCGTACCGGACCCACCACCGGCCCGCGCGAACTGATTGAATTCCGCGCGGACTGAGCCGAGGGAAGGACGAGGTTGAAGAGAGTCTGTGTCGGCATCGTGGCTGCCTGCGTCGCGCTGGTGTGCCTGACGACATCCGCAGCGGCCTACTCGGTCTCCTATCCGGGCATGGAGACCCTGCACTTCAATGCCGGCCCCTACGCCGTTCATCCCGGCGCGAACCTGATCCTGGTCGACTCCCAGCACGTGCCCAAGCCGGCCCAGGACGGCTACATGGTGCGGTTCGTCCCCAACCTGCGCTACGCGCTCCCCAACGGCAAATGCTGCGGCAAGATCCCCTACGTCAGCGTGATCCACCTGCACCACGGCGTGTGGTTGAGCACCGGCGGCAGCGGTGCAGGTGAGGGTGAGGGCAACAGCTACGGAGGTCTGTACCCGTTCGTGGCCACCGGCGAGGAGAAGACGATCACCACCTTCCCGCACGGCTACGGCTACCCGGTCGCGGCCAGCGACAAGTGGATCCTGAACTACATGATCCACAACCTGACCTCGAAGCCGGCCAAGGTCTATATCGACTACACGATCGACTTCGTGCCGCTCACCGACCCGGCCTCAGCTCAGATCACGGCCGTCCATCCGATCTGGATGGACGTCGAGGATCACAGCATCTATCCGGTCTTCAACGTCCGTCAGCACAGCGGCGTGCACGGCAAGTTCACGTTCCCCGACATGGCCAAGGACCCGTACGGACGGGGCCCGGTGGCCCCGCTGAACGAGTTCACGATCGACCACCCGGGGACGCTGATCGGCACCGCCGGGCACCTGCACCCGGGCGGGCTGTACGACACCCTGGATCTGATCCGTCCAGGCGCGCACCCCCGCGGCGGTGCGATCCCCGGAGGCGAGCCAAACTCAGTTCGGCTGTTTCGCTCCTACGCGCACTACTTCGACAAACGGGGGCCGATCTCGTGGGACATGGCGATGACCGCCACGGCGCCCAACTGGCGTCCCCAGGTCAAGGCCGGCGACGTGCTGCGGATCAGCGCGACCTACAACACGACCAGAGCCTCGTGGTACGAGGTCATGGGGATCATGGTCGTCTGGGAGGCCTGGGACCAGCAGGGCACAGACCCGTTCACCCACAAGCTCGACGAGCAGGGCCACATCACCCACGGCTACCTGCGCCAGAACAACGACCACGGTGGCTCCTATTCGCTCGGGATCAACCCGATGAGGTTCCGACAATGCTTCAGGCACACGGTCAACATCGCCCAGTTCCGGTTTGACCCGGGCGACTTCACCGCCACCGGCGCCAACCGCTGCATCCCGACGATCCGCAAAGGGCAGCAGTTGAAGTTCGTCAACGACGACGCCAGCCCGCTGAACCCCGGGACTCCGTTCATCAACCCCACCGCCGCCTATCTGGCCTCGGTGTTTCACACCGTGACCGCCTGCAAGGCCCCGTGCGGGCTCAACACCGGGATCTCCTATCCGCTGGCCAACGGAGCGGGTCACTTCGACTCGGGTCAGCTGGGGCTGGGGACGCCCGCCCTGGGCTCCCTCAGCTGGACCACGCCGACATCGCTGAAACCCGGGACGTACACGTTCTACTGCCGCATCCATCCGTGGATGCGGGGGGTGTTCAGAATCGTCGGTTAGCCGACCCCGGTCGGCGCCGCGCCCGACCCGGCCACCGCTGCGATTGTGTGTTTTGTCACCGCCGCGGGTGGGCATAGAAGATCGCGTACCGCTCCGATCCAGAAAAGCGGCTGCGGCAGCACGGGAGCTGCCGTGCTCGGAGGAGGAAACGGTGCCCGGGCGTTGGTCCGGCGGCCGGGCACCGTCGCTTCCCGGGCGGGCTTGCCCAATATCCCGTGCCGGGTCTGACTTGCCGGTCTGACTTGCCCGCCGGTCGTCCCTTCGCCATAGTCGGGCACCCGACCCCGAGGTGCAGAACTGAAGATGGCGTTTGGCGGAGGACTGAGGTGGGCTTCTTTACACGCGAAGACGACGCAGATCCCGAGCAGGCGGAGTCGCTGGCCCGGATCGAACAGGGCGGCATCACGTCCGGAGCTGAGGCTCGGCTGAGAGCGCTGGCCTCGAAGGGGTCGCTGTTCACCAGCGGTCTCTCCGTCAACGAGTTCGCGCTGCTCAAGCGGCTCGGGCCGCAGCCCTTGGCCCAGGTGATGGGCGCGAGCGTGGTCCGGACCGGGTGGCAGTACCTGCCGCCGCTCGAGCCCGGGACGGTGTTCATCCCCAGCTCGCCGTATGTCCCCACGCCCACCGGCGTCGCGTTGCAGAACCGCTACACCGAGGCGTCCCTGTCCCAGGTTCGCAACTACCAGTGGCGCACCGAGGTCGTGTGCGAGCTCGACGTCCTCACCGAGGCCTGGAACCTGGCGCGGCGTCGCGCCCTGCAGCGCCTGGGCGAGGAAGCGCTGCAGGTCGGCGCCGACGCCGTCGTCGGCGTCCACCTTCGGCGCAGCGACCACGATCTCGGCAAGCGGACGATCGAATACCTGGTCACCGGAACCGCGATCAGACTCCCAGACTCGGTCGGCTCAGACGCCCCTGTCCTCACCGACGTCTCGGTCCAGAACTACTGGCGGCTGCGGCGCGCCGGCCACGACCCGGTGGGATTGGTGGCCACGAGCGCGATCGTGTTCGCCTCGCCGCCGCGGACCACGCGCCTGCAACGGATGCGGACGACGGCCCAAAACCAGGAGCTCGAGGAGCTCAGCCGTGGGTTTCAACTGGCCCGCGAAGCCGTGCGCGCCAGGCTGCGCAGCCAGGTCTCCGACGCGCACGGGATGGGCGCCGTCGGCGTCGAGTTCTCGCACTCCGTTTACCACGACAAGCTCGGGCTCGCCTCCTCGGTGCAGACCACCGACCATCGCGGCTGGCACCGGGGACGATTCGGGGTGCCCTACCGCGTCTCGGGTCATGGAGACGCCGCTCGTCAGGGCTGGGTGATTGCCATGCACGCGGCCGGCACCGCCGTGCGTCGCCGACAGGACGCCCTGCAGGAGCCGGTCAAGACCACCGTGCGGCTGGGCGCCCGGTGACCGACTACGACCCCAAGTCGCTCGAGGGCATCCCGGAGTCGGGCCGCGAGCGGCTGGAGCAAAACCGGGAGGGTCTCTACACCTCGGATCTGACCGTCAACGAGTTCCTGCTCGTCACCGAGGCCGGCTTTGATCCCGTAGGGCTGGTCGTGGGCAGCTCGATCTTCCACATCGGGTTCCAGGTGGCCGGCCCGACCTCCAGCCGCGAGCTGACCGTGCTCTCACAGGCCATGTACAGCGCGCGCCACCTGGCCATGACCCGGATGGAAGAGGAGGCCGACCAGCTCGGGGCCGACGGGATCGTGGGTGTGCGGCTGGAGATCGGCCGCTATGAGTGGGGAGCGAACATGGCGGAGTTCATCGCCATCGGGACCGCCGTCAAGCACCGCGATGGCGTTCTCCACCGAGCCCCGAGTGGTAGGCCATTTCAGAGCGACCTGTCCGGGCAGGAGTTCTGGACCCTGCTGCGCACCGGGCACCGGCCGGTAGGCATGGTGATGGGAAGCTGCGTCTACCACGTCGGTCGTCGCGGCCCCCTGAGAACGGTGGCCCAGACGGGCCGCAACGTCGAGCTTCCGAACTTCACCCAGGCGCTCTACGACGCGCGCGAGCTGGCCATGCAGCGCATGCAGACCGAGGCCCAGGAGCTGGGCGCGGAGGGCATCGTCGGTGTCTCGCTCTCCGAGCGCAGCCACGGCTGGGGCAGTCACGTGATCGAGTTCTTCGCGCTCGGCACGGCGATCATCCCCACCGACTCCCGCGGCGAGATCGAGCCGCCGATCCCGGTCCTCGACCTAAACGACCGGTGATACGGGCCGAACGTTGGCGCCCATCACGACGTGATGTCAATCTGGCCCCCGCATAGCGCTACTCAGTTGCCACGCGTCGGCTGCGTGGCGCGGGACGCAACGGTGTGCCGACAGCGGCATGCCAATATCGGGTGATGTCATATCCAAACGTGTTCGAGACCGAGTTTGAGTACGACGAGTCCGATCCGGCCGGCTACCGCAGCGGCGTGGCCCGCGTGGGCTCCCTCGCCGGCGCGACCGAGAACTCGGTCAAGGCGTTCGAGCTGCCTCCGGGACAGAAGCTCTGCCCCTATCACTACGAGTACGTCGAGGAGTGGCTGCTGGTGCTCGACGGGCCCGTTGATGTGCGAGGCCCCGGTGGCTGGGAGACACTCGCCTCGGGTGCGCTGGTGTGCTTCCCGCGCGGGCCCGAGGGCGCGCACCAGGTGGCCAACCGGGGCGAACGCACCGCCAAGGTCCTGATGTGGTCAAGCGCTCAGGAGCCGGCCGTCGCCGTCTACCCCGACAGCGACAAGATCGGGGTCTGGCCCGGCAACCCCGACGATGCGCTGATGCTGCGCAGGGCCGATGGCCACGTGGACTACTTCGACGGCGAGCCGTCGAGCTGAAAACCGGCTCGCGGGCGCGACGTCGGCTCGGCGGCGCGACCCCGGCTCGCGGGCGCGACCAGCTCGCCGCGCCCGCGCGTCGCGATTCAGGCGGTCACGAGCTCGTTGACCTGGGTCAGGCGGAAGCTGTTCCCGGAGGGGTCGCGGAATCCCGAGTCGATCCCGTAGGGCCGCTCCTCCGGCGCCTCGGAGAACTCGACACCACGCTTTGAGAGCTCCTCGTAGCTGGCCTGGCAGTCGTCGGTAGTGAGGAACACGGTTCCGGCGAAGCCCTTGGCCATCAGCGCCGTGACCTGCTCCGCGGTGTCGCTGTCCATCACCGGCGGACCCGGGATGGCCATCAACACGATCGAGACGTCCTGCTGTCCCGGGGGAGCTACTGTCAGCCAGCGGAAGTTGCCCAGCTCGGGCACCGTCACGTCGCTGCGAACTTCGAACCCCAGCTTCTTGGTATAGAAGGCGAGGGCCTCGTCCTGGTCGTGTACCCAGACCTGCGCTGTCGCTATCTTGATCATCCCGGCTCCCTTCTGGTTGGGTGGCTTGGTGTCGCCAACGCTAGTGCCGGGAGGCTCCGTTGTCTTCTCCAAACGTGCTGCTTTGCGGACGGCCGTAGAAGCGGATCACGCATGTCGGCACGCGCGCGTAGTCGGACGCCGGCGGGAAGCGGTCCCGGTAGGCGGTCGGCGAAACGCCGTAGGTGCGCGTGAAGCTGCTGGTAAACGAGCCCACGCTCCGCAGCCCGACCGAGAAGCAGATCTCGGCGACCGAGTTATCCGTCATCCGCAACAGCGCTGCCGCCCGCTCCAGCCGCCGCGTCAGCAGATAGGCGTGCGGCGTCTCTTCGAAGGCCCGCCTGAACTCGCGGCTGAAGTGGGCCCGCGAGAGCCCGGCGGCGCGGGCCAGGTCGTCGACCTCGAGCGGCTCGGAGTAGCGCGAATCCGCGAGGTCCTTGGCCCGCATCAGGTGGCGCTCGGGCGGCACGAACGTCATCCTGCGCAGTATCCCGCTCGCGGGCTCAGTCGCGCGCTCGGTCGCGCGCGGCGGCCATGATGGCCGCGGCCGTTCCCTCGCTGATCAGCGGCAGCACGGCGGCCAGGTCGTCGGCCGGGGGTCGATCTCGGGTCAGGGGCGTGACCAGCTCGCGAACGGCGGCGTGCAACGAGCGGACGGGCTCGCCCGGCGTCCCGGGATCGCAGTCCAGGGCTTGACACGCGCACACCAGCTCGCTGGCCACGACCCGCTCCAGGCGCTCGGCCGCGTCAAGCGCCATCAGCGCCGCCGTCATCCCCATCGAGACGTGGTCCTCCTGGTTGTCGGAGGTGGGGATGCTGTCGACGCTGACTGGATGGGCCAGCGCCCGCAGCTCGGCGACCAGCGCCGCCGCCGTGTACTGCACGACCATGTATCCGCTCGACGTGCCCGCGTCGGTGGTCAAGAACTCCGGCAACCGACCGTTGAGACTCGGCGACAGCAGCCTGAACGTCCGCCGCTCGGAGATCGAGCCCAGGTCGGCGAGCGCCAGCCGCAAGGTGTCAAATCCAACCGCCAGGGCCTGCCCGTGGAAGTTGCCGGCCGAGATCACCTCGGGCGGATCGTCGAACACGAGTGGGTTGTCGGTGACCGCGTTGAGGTCGGCGACCACCAGCTCAGCGAAGAACCGCAACGCCTCGCGCGCGGCGCCATGCACCTGGGCCGCGCACCGCAGCGAATAGGCATCCTGCAGGCGCGCCGAGCCCGGTCCCGCGATTCGGCTGGAGCCGCGCAGGGCGAGGCTGATGTTGGCGGCGCTGGTGCTCTGGCCGGCCAGTGGCCGGAGGCGATGAACGCGGGCGTCAAAGGCGGGCAGCGCCCCGCGCAGGGCGTCTATCGTCGCCGCCGTGACCAGATCAATCGCGTCCACCAGCCGTCCGATGCGCACCATCAGCAGGGCGCCGATCGCGCTCATGAAATGGGTCCCGTTGATCAGCGCCAGGCCCTCCTTGCTGTCGAGCTCGAGCGGCTCGAGCCCGAGCGTGGCCAGGGCCTGGGCACCGCTGACGACGGTGCCCTGCGGGTCGTAGGCCCGACCCTCGCCCAGGAGCGGCAAAAATGCGTGCGCGGAGGGAGCCAGGTCGCCGCTGGCCCCGAGCGAGCCGGTGCGGGGAACCAGGGGGACGTAGCCACCGTTGAGCAGTGCCGCCAGGCGCTCGATGACCACCGGCCGTACGCCCGAATGGCCGAGCAACAGGCCGTTGGCGCGGACGGCGATTGCCCCTCGTACGATCTCGCTCGGCAGTTCGGGACCGGTCCCGGCGGCGTGGCTTCGCAGCAGGTTGATCTGGAGGTGGCGCTGGAGCTCGGGGGCCACAGTGTTCGAGACCAGCGCCCCAAAGCCGGTGCTGATCCCGTACACCGGCGTGCCGGTGGAGAGGATCTGCTCCAGCACCTCGCGGTTGTGCGCGACCCGCTCCAGCGCGGCGGGATCGAGCTCCACGCGGGCGCCGGCCCCGATCGCGACCACGTCGGGGGCCAACAACTGCCCATCCAGCGTCACTGGAGCAAGAGCGGGCGGGTGGGCAGGGCTTGGGTCGGGCATCAGCGCAAGGCGCACGATCGGCGGCGGGCGGTGAGGATATCCCGCCGTCGGGCAGCCACTACTGTCTCGGAGGTGAAACCGAGCTCACACCTCCAGCCTGGCGTGCCGGGGCAGCAGGGCTCATTCCTCGCCTGCCTGGCGACGATTCTCGAGCTGTCGCCCAGTCGCCTGCCGCGCCTGGCGCCGGGCGAGGACGCGGCCACAGGATGGACGGTTTCGCGCTGGCTCGGGGGGCTGGGGCTGGGGATCGCCCGGATCGCGGACCCGAGTTCGTTCAGCTGGGCGGGCCCCTGGATCGCCGGGGTGCGGCGGCCCGATGATCCCGATGCGCGGTTCGTGGTCATGTATGGCGTGCCCTCCGGCGTCGTGTGGGATCCCGTCGGCGACGGAGCCGTCGAGCCCGAGTGGCGGGTCGAGGGATTCCTGATCGCGGCCGGGGACATCGCACTGGCCCGTCCCACGCTCCCGACCCCGCCCCCGGACCCGGGCGCCGTCGAGCGGATCTGGATCTCGCCCTCAGCGGGCGAGCCGGCGCAGAGCGTGGAGTCGGTTCGCGCGCTCGCCGGCCAGGGCCTCGAGGGGGATCGCCACGTCAATGGGACCGGAACGTTCGCCTCGGGCGTGCCCGGGAGCGCGCTGACGCTCGTTGAAGCCGAGGTGTGTGAATCGTTTGCGCCGCCGCTGGACCCCGGCGAGCATCGCCGCAACGTCCTCACCCGCGGCATCGAGCTCAACCGGCTGGTCGGCCACGAATTCAAGATCGGTGCCGTGCGCTGCCGTGGGATGCGGCTGTGTGAGCCGTGCACGGTCGTGCAGCGCTACGCCTCGCGTCCGGTCCTGCGGGAGCTCGTGCATCGCGGCGGTCTGCGGGCCGACATCCTCGAGGATGGCCTGATCCGCGTCGGCGACGAGGTCTGGGCCGTCCCAGTCCCCTAACCCCGGCCGGCCCTGGGGCGTTGTGAACCCCGGCGCCGGGAGCGAGCCCCGAACCGCGCCACGAGCCCCCGGTAGGCCTCGAACGAGGGCTTGCGCCGGTAGTGGTCGGTGAGCAGCCCCGTGGTCTGGGCGAAGCCGGGGCTCGTCGAGAGGTTGTCGCGCAGGTTGAACCAGCGGTAGTCGGTGACGCCGTAGGTATCCGCGGCACCGCGGATCGCGTTGACGATCTGCACCAGCGCGAGCCGCTGCTGAGCGCCGGTGATCAGTCCGGGAGTGGTGTCATAGCCGTTCTCGGTGATCCACAGCGGTATCCCGGCGCCCAGGCGCCCCAGGCGCATGAAGCAGCGTCGCATCGTGGCGAGCATCTCCACGGTTGCGGCCGGCAGACTGGTGGTGGCCTGGAGGCCCGGATACAGCTCCGGGTAATAGTCGACACCGACGTAGCCGAGCGCCTGGCGGAAGGCCGCGCCGCCGCGCCCCAGACCGGCGAACATCGACGCGTCGGTCGTCGGATCGAAGCGATAGGCGAACGTGAACCCGAATTTGAGCCGCTTGAAGTCGCGCCGCCGTGCTTCGCGATGGGCGGCAATGATCCCCGCGATCAGCGCCCGCTCGGCGCCGGGGTATGCGCCGTCGGAGGTGTTGGGCGAGAACGGCACGTTGATCTCGTTGGTGATCGTCATCGCGATCACGTGGCGGTTGGGACCGAATACATCGACAACGTGGCGGACGTACCTCGTCCAAGCGGCCATGTCCCCGCGCTGGCGCGCCGAGGGGTGGTAGCGAACCTGAAGCTCGGTGTCGAACCCGGCGCGCGTGTAGCGGCCGATGATCCGCTCAAAGCGCCTGATGCCGGCTTGACCGTCGGACTCGAACAGCCGGTTGACGCGCAGCACGAGCTGCTTGCCGGCGGGGCGCAGCGCCCGCAGAGCCCGCAGGGTCTTGGCCTGGTTGACCGGCGCGGCAGGCTCCTGGGTCGCGCCTTCGGTTCCCGCCAGCTCGGGGTCGATCCCGAAGCGCAGTGTGTGGGCGGGCTTGAATGGCCGGTGGGCGTAGGAGGCCGAGCACGGTTGCGTGGACGTGGCCGGAGGGGACGGCGCGCCCGGGCTGGCGGGCGCCGTGCCCGCCGATCCGGTTGTTGCGGCGCCCGCGCCCGTCAACCCGATGAGCGCCACCACGATCGAAGCGCCCCGTCGCTTGGCGAGCCTCACCGCCCGAGAGCAGGCAGCACAAGCGCCGACGGATGCTCGCGATCGTGCAGCAGCTCGATCTCGACCACTCTGGTGTCGGTCGCGGTGGCGCGGTCCTCGCCGGTCCCGGGATTGCGCGCGTAGCGCGGGTGGGCCCCCGAGGAGACCTGGAGCCGGATCCGGTGGCCGGCCGCGAACCGGTGCCCGATCGGCCACAGGTTGAACGACACCTCCCAGGTCCCGTCGTCCGAGCGCGTGAAGCGGCCCGGAGCGACGCTGGCCAGCGCATCACAGACGTTCCACGAGGCACCCTCGTCATCGACGTCGCACACGCGGGCGAACAGGTCGAAGTATTCGGAGTCCGCCCGCGCCCACAGCTCCACGCGCACGGGCCCGATCGCCTCCACCGCGGCCTCGAGCGGCTCGGTGCTGAATACCAGCACGTCGTCCCGGGCTTCGAGGATCCGGTTGTCGAGGACTCCCTTGCGCGCGAGCAGGACCGGACCTCCGACGGCGGGCGTCGGGTCGGCCGGATCGTAGCGATAGCGGTCGCCGGGGCCGGGGTGATCGTCGGGTGGGCTTTCCTGTAAACGCCCGCCTCGTCCCGGCCACAGGCACCGCTCGCGGATTCCCGGCGGCGGCCAATCCTCGAGGTCACGCCAGCCGCCGCCCGATGGGACGCCGGTCACAAACACCCGAACCGGACTGTCACGGAGCAGCCGGTCGTCGTCGAGCAGGTGCGCGCGCAGCCAGCCGATCCCGTCCCGGTGTGCGGCGGCGGCAAGGCCCGGAGCGGTATGCGTCCACGGCCCGATGCGGAGCTGCGGACGGCGCCCCGCGGCCCTCAGCGCAGCGTGGTCCTCCAGCATCCACGGCAGCAGGATGTCGTACCAGCCCCCCACGAACTGCACCGGCGCCTGGACCGCGGGAACGCCGGGCGAATAGTCGCGAGCCGCCCAATAGGCATCGTCGCGAGCGGGGTGCTCGAAGGCCTCCCGAAACCACGGAACGGTCGTGCCGGTGGCGCGCTCGTCGAGGTCGCCGAGCGGGAACTCATCCATCAGGGCGCCGAGCTGTCGCAAGGCGCGGCTGATGGCGATCAGGGCGAAGCGGCCCTCCTGGGTCGAGACGAGCACCAGCCAGGAGCCGGCGTTCTCGAGCGCCAGACTCCCGCCGGCGTAGGTCTGCTCGTAGAACTGCGAGGCGCTGACCTGGATGGCCAGGGCTGCCAGGTCTTCGCCGGCCTCCGGCGCCACTGCCCATTGAACGAGCCCCAGATAGCTGGGACCGATCATCCCGATCCGCTTGCTGTGCCACGGCTGCGAACGGAGCCAGCGCAGCGTGGCCAGCCCGTCGGCCCGCTCGTCGAACGGCGCGAAGGTTCCCGCCGAGCCAAACGTGCCCCGCACGCTCTGGATCACGGTCTGAAAGCCGCGCTCGGCCAGCAGCCGCCCGAACAGCAGCCCGACGGCCTTGTCACGGCCGTAGGGCGAGCGGATCAGGACCGTCGGCTGCGACCGGTCGGCTTGCGACCGCGCGACCCAGCGGTTGGCCAGCAGTGCCGCGCCGTCATCCATCGGCACCTGCAGATCGCGCTCGCACACGACATCGAGCGTCAACGGCTCGATCAGCCGCATGCGGCGCGCGAGGATCTGGCTGAGGAGGCTCATCGCGGGGATCGTACGGGCCTCCCGCGGCCAATAATGAGAATGATTCTCATTCTCATTCTCATTCTGGTGCTGTGGAGCGCTAAAACTCGGGCCGTGATCGACCTGCGGATCCGTCTCGGCTCGCCGACCGACGAGACCGCCGTCCTCGCCCTGTTCGACGAGGCCATCGAGTGGCTGGTGGACCGGGGTCTCGTCGGTCAGTGGGGCGAGCTCCCGTTCAGCTCGCAGCCCGACATGCGAGCCCGCGTCCACCGGATGCTGAGCGAGAACGAAATCCGGCTTGCCGAGCACCAAGGCACCGTCGTGGGGGCCCTCACCGTCGGTGCCTCGCCCCCGTATGTGCCGGCCAATGCCATCCCCGAGCTGTACGTCACGCTGCTGCTGAGTGCCCGCCGCCTGGCCGGCAACGCGATCGGAGCCCGGCTGCTTACGCGTGCGGAGCGGCTCGCCCGTGACCGCCGGGCCCGGATGCTCCGAGTCGACTGCTGGGCCGACGCCCCCGGCCTGGTCAGGTTCTATGAGCGGCAGGGGTTCGCGCGCGACGGACGCTTCGAGGTACACGGCTGGCGCGGCCAGATCCTTTCCAAGGTGCTGGCTGACACGGGGGCATGAGCCCCCGGCTAAGGGCCGACCCCCGGGCTGGCCCGACGCTCGCCCGGTCAGCTGCGGGTCTCGCCCGCCCGGAGCATCTCAAGCGTTTTGGCGATCCTTCGCTCGCGGGTCTCCTCGCGCTTGGCCTCCTCGATCCAGCGGGCGAACTCCTTGCGGTGCGTGTAGGCCAGCCGCCCGTAGGCGACGCTCGCTTCCGAATCGCGGGCAAGCGCCTCGGCCAACCCGGGCGGGACCTCCACGGCCCGCTCGGCTAGATCGAGCTCCAGCTCGACCTGCACCTGGTCGCCCGCCTCGACCTGGGCCTGGGCGCGCACCTCCTTGCTGAGCCCGAGCAGGAACTCCCCTCGCATGCGTACGACGGTGCTGCGCCAGGTGTAGCCATTGATCGTCGCCGCGACCGGGAACCGCTTCGCGCCCTCCCCCACCGCCGCGACCTGGTCGTCGTCGAGCAGCACCGTCACTCCGGGGCCTCGTTTGACGAGCGTGGTCGTGAATGTCAGTGATCCCATACCCGCGCAGCCGAGCGCCCGCAGGCGCACGTGTCCCTGGGGGAGGGTATCGCCGAGCGCCCCGCCGTTCGGGCGAGCCTCTGCTATATCGGACTGCCATGACCGAGCTCCCGACCCGTGTCCTGGGCGACTCCGGGCTGCGTGTATCAGTGGTCGGTCTCGGCTGTAACAACTTCGGGCGCCGTGTCGACCTGGCCGGCACCCAAGCGGTCGTCGATGCGGCGCTCGCCGAAGGGGTCAATTTCCTCGATACCGCCAACACCTACGGGCGGGGAGACAGCGAGGAGTTCCTCGGTCAGGTCCTTCGGGGACGCCACGACCGGGTGATCGTGGCCACCAAGTTCGGCATGGACATGGGTGACGGCAAGGGCCCGCGCGGGTCGCGCGCATACATCCGCCAGGCCTGCGACGCCTCCCTGCGGCGCCTGGCCACCGACGTGATCGACTTCTACTGGTACCACGAGCCCGACGGAGTCACGCCGATCGCGGAAACGCTCGAGACTCTCCACGAGCTCGTCACCGCCGGCAAGGTCCGCGCGATCGGCGCTTCGAACTTCAGCGCCGAACAGCTCGAGGAGGCCGACGCCGTTGCGCGCGAGAATGGGCTGACCCGCTTTTCCGCGGTCCAGAATCAGTACAGCCTGCTCGTCCGCGATCCCGAGGACGAGGTCCTGCCCACGTGCGAACGGCTGGGCCTCGGCTTCGTCCCCTTCTTTCCCCTGGCCTCCGGGCTGCTGACCGGCAAGTACCGCCGGGGCGAGCCCGGACCGGCCGGCGCCCGCCTCTCGGGCCGCAAGGAGATCGCCACCGACGCGCAGTTCGCAGTGCTCGATTCGCTGCAGATCTACGCCGACGAACGCGGGCTCACCCTTACCGACGTCGCCATCGGCGCGCTGCTGTCCCGCGGCGTCGTCTCCTCGGTTATCGCCGGCGCCACCAAGCCCGAGCAGGTGTCGGCCAACGTGGCCGCAGCGCGGTGGAGCCCCAGCGAGGACGACCTGGCCGAGCTGAGCGAGCTGCTCGCCGCGATCACGGCATAGCCGAGCTGAGCGAACTGCTGGCCGCGGCCCTGGCTTAGCCGAGCTCAGGCGCTCGTCGCCCCGCTCCCGGCGCTGCGGAGCAGATCGGCACGCATCGGCTGCAGAAAGCATCGCGCGCCGGTCGCGCCGCAGGGCTTGCCGAGTCTCGCGAGCGTTCGCGCCAGCTCGGCCTCGCGGGCGTCGAACACGGGCCCTCGCCGGGGGTCGGTGCTGACCGTCCGTGCCCGCAACGCGGCCAAATTGTCGATCTGGATCCTGACGTCGTACTCGACCGTCGTGACCCGCTCGAGGCCGGTGTGCGCGGCGTCCTGCACCGCCCGCTGAGCCGCCTCGCGCACCTCGAGCTCGTTCTCGACCAGGCTCGTCAGCTGAAAGTAGTCACCCTCGGCGAGCGGTTCGGCCACATAGACGACGCCGCCGGGGCGGACCACGCGTGCCGTCTCACGTAGCCCTTCGGGCAGGTCCCGCGGGGGCACGTGGTGAAGCGCCCGCATAAAGACGGCCACGTCGACCGCGTCGTCGGCGAGCGGCAGCTCCTGCGCCCGCCCGATCAGATAGCGGGCGCCGGTTCCACCATCTTGCTCCACGGCGTCGGCGAGCTGCTGTTGGGAGATCTCAACGCCGATCACGCGGGCGCCCAGCCCGACGAGCTGGCGCACCAGCGCCCCTCCCCCACAACCGATGTCGACAACGTCCTTTCCGGCCGGCCGCACGAGGCGCTCGAGCACGGCGAGATCGGTTGCCACCTCACGTGTCACGGCCGCCCAAGCCTAGTGTCCGGCCTCACGCCGGCGCCTGCGCGGACGTGAGTCTGACCCGCAAAGCCGTGCCCAGCGCCAGCGCCGCGGTGATCGCCAGCAACAGCGGGTAGCCGGCCACATGCGAGCCCAGGGTCAGCACGTACGGCACAGCGAAGCCGACGTAAGAGCCTCGAGTCAGAGACCTGAACGCCCTAGTGCATCGAGTGCATCGAGTTCATCGCGCTCATCGCGCCGTGTGACCCTGGGACCACGAACCCGGGTACCGAGCCGGGCACGGCGACGACGGTGACCGCGAGCACGACCAGGATCGCCGCCGTGCCCCACGTCACAACTCCACGCCAGGGCAGCGTCTTCTCGAGCGTGATCAAGGCGGCGACGAACGCCATCCAGGCCAGGCTCATGACACCGAGCGCGAACAAGGCGGCCATCAGCGCCCAGCAGCAGCCCAGACACCAGCCGGCGTGCTCTGAGCCCATCACCATGGCCCCCACCCGGCCGTCGCGCCAGCTGCCGAGCAAAAAGCCGATCGGGCTACGACATTTCGACAGGCACACGTCCTTGAGCGGCGTCAGCTCGTAGACCGCGGCCAGCGCCAGGACCCCGCCGGCGCACCATCGGCCCGCGTCGTTCCAGCTCAGATCGCCGCCGAACAGCGCCTTGCCGAGCTCAAACAGGCCGTACGCGGCCAGGCCCGCGGCGCCCCAGACGACGAGATAACCGGCGGCGAACAGCAATGGCCGGCTCACCCCGTGGCGACGGGTCATCGTCGTGTAGAGCGCGACCGTGGGCGACAGCGCCGGAAGCATCATCGCCGCCATCATCACCACCCAGACGCCCAGGAACCAGCCGAGTGAACCCAGGCTGGTGCCGGGCCCGGCGTCCATCCCGGCCATCCGGTGGGCGGTCGACCACCACGCCAGAGCGGCCAGGGCCAGCAGCAAGAGCACGAGCCCGAGACGGGCCCGGACGGCACCGAGAGCGGCCGCCAGTTCGCGCCGTTCCGAGCTGCTCTCGGGCAGCGCGGCCGATCCGATCGCGCTCATCCCGCCCAGGAGAACGGGGACCGCGAGAACGCGGCGTTGCCTTCGTATTGGATCCCGAACGCATCGATCCTCGAGCGGATCGCGTGCGCCACGTTCAGCTCCGAGCCGGCCGGATGGAAGACTCCGGTTAGCCGCGCCGGCTCGCCCGTCGGGGACCCGAAGGGCACGATGTCCTCGATCTCGAAATCGATGGCATCGCCGATGCGGACCGAGTGGCGCACGCCGTCCTCGTGCACCTCGATCGGAGCCCGCTGAAGCCCCAGGTTCTCGCCGACGAGCGGCCCCAGCGCCTCCATCGGACCGCCGAGCGCTCCCGAGAACACGCCGCCGAGCTTCTCCGCCTGTTCCTCTGACGCCGCGGCGTCGATGAACACACCGAGGCGCCAGTTGCCCTCGCTCATCACCTTCGGCGTGTCGGCGACCGCGGCGACGGCCAGCCCACTCACATCGGTCCCCTCTACCTCGCCGTCTTTGACGTTGAACACCAGCGTGACCTTGCAGCGGTCATAGGTGGCGCCGTACGAAAACGAGGCCGTGCACGGGCACACCGTCTCACACGAGCACGTCTCGAAATAAGAGCCTTCAAGTTTCCAGGACATACGCCCTCCTCAAACTCACGCGAGAACTCAAAATCCATTCTCTTCGACGCCGCAGGGCCCGTCAACAGCGGCGCGCCTTCGCACCGGCCCTCAGCCGGTGTCGAGCTCGGCCAGGCGCCGTTGGAATAGGCGCCGCTCGGCGTCGTCGTGGATCAGCCCCAGGGCGCGCTCGTATGCCGTGCGGGCCTCCTCCACCCGGCCGAGCCGGCGCAGCAGCTCGGCGCGCGTCGAGTGCAGGTAGCGGTAGTCCTCGAGCCCGAGCTGATCGACTATGGCCAGCCCCGCCTCGGGTCCCTGCTCCTCGGCCACGGCCACGGCGCGGTTGAGCTCGACGACGCGCGAGCCCGTGAGGCGAGCGAGCTCGCCGTAGAGGGCGGCGATCTGGGGCCAGTCCCGCGGCTGCTCGGCGTGCAACGAGGCGATCGCCGCCTGCACGACGTACTGACCAGCCGGATGACTGGAGCCCGGCTCAGTCGTCAGCGAGGCCGGCTGCCGAGCCGGCCACGCTGGAGCGCACAGCCCCAGGGCTCGGTGCAGCAGCGCTCGGCCCTCGGTGATCTGCGCCGTGTCCCACAGCGACCGATCCTGGTCGGCGAGCAGGACCAGCTCCCCATCGCAAAAGCGCGCCCGGCGACGCGAGTCGTGCAGCAGCATCAGCGCCAGCAGGCCGTGCGGCTCGGGCTCGTCGGGCATGAGCGCGATCAGCGCCCGCCCCAGCCGGAGGGCCTCCGCGGTCAACTCGTTGCGCCCGCCCCAGCCTTCGTTGAAGATCAGGTACACGACCGCGAGCACGGCGGCCAGCCGGTCGGGCAGCAGGTGGTCGGGAGGCACGCGAAACGGGATCGCGGCGGCTTTGATCTTGCGCTTGGCCCGCACCAGCCGCTGGGCCATCGTCGCCTCTTCGACCAGGAACGCCCGGGCAATCTCGCCGGTGGAGAGTCCGCCCAGCGTCCGCAGCGTCAAGGCAACCTGGGCCTCGAGCGCGAGCGCCGGATGGCAGCAGGTGAAGACGAGCTCCAGTCGCTCGTCTGGGAAGGCGGTGGCATCCACGGCGTCCACGGCGTCGACAGGTTCCTCGGTGGCTTCCGGTACCTCGAGCAGGCGGGTCTTGGCCACCAGCGTGCGGTCGCGGCGAATCCGGTCGATGGCGCGGTTGCGGGCTGTCGTGATCAGCCAGGCGCCGGGGTTTGACGGCACCCCATCGCGAGGCCAGCGTTCGGCGGCAATCGCGAACGCCTCCTGGGCAGCTTCCTCGGCGAGGTCAAAGTCGCCGAGGAAGCCGATCAGCGCCGCCAGGACCTGGCCCCACCGGTCGCGGAAGATCCGTTCGAGGCTCGCTACCACTCCGCGATCGGTCGCACTTCGATGGCACCGCCCATCCGAGCCGCCGGGATCTGACCCGCCAGCTCGATCGCCGCGTCGAGGTCTTCGGCCTCGAACGTGCAGAACCCGTCGAGCGCCTCCTTGGTCTCGACGAACGGACCGTCGGTGGTCAGGGTCTTGCCGTCCTGGACGCGCACGGTGGTCGCCGTCTCGGGCGGCTGCAGCCCGATTCCCGGGGTGACTCCGGGGGTCTCGTTGAGCATCTTGTAACCGGCGGCAATCTCCTTCTGCTCCTCGGGGGGCAGGTTCTTCCAGTCCCGAGCTTTCGGTCCGAGGTTGATCAGCAGCATGTACTTCATGGGGTCCTCCTCTGTGGAATGGTCGCGTATCAGACGAACGGGCGGTGGCGGAATCGACACCCTGATCGGATTCGCGCGACGATTGCCGCCCCCAGCCTCGCCGGGTATCTTCATCCTGACGGGATGCGACCACCGACTCGCACCGAGGCCGTGATCGAAACCGGGCTCGAGTACGGCCCGCGAGATCCCGTCCGCGTTCGCGTCGTGCGGCGACCCCACCGGGTTTCGGTGACCGACGACGGAGCGGCGATCGTCAGGGCCGGACGACCACACGGCTGGCGCGACGCCGCAGCGCGGGTGAGCCAGGAACTGGTTGTGAATGTCAGCCGCAGCGGAGTCGTGTCGCTGCCGGTGGTCAGGGTTGGACCGCCCGAGGAGGAGATCGTCAACCGGATCGCCGAGGCGTCGGTGGGCCTTTACCAGGAGGTTCTCGAGCTGGACTCGACTGCTCCGCGCGCGACTGCGCGTTCGCGTTAGGGCCAGTCAAGCTGGCTCGTGATCGTGCCCCATGCTCGTCTGAGTGATCGCGCAGTGGATTCAGGTGCTCGCGCAGCCTCAGCAGCCGCGGCTGCGGTTCGTCTGAGTCGATGAGCACGGCCGTTCCCGGCCAGGCGTGGCGCAGATAGCTGACGTAGGCGTCGTAGGAGCTCAGATCGGGCTCATAGATCCACGAGCCGGTGTTCCAGTAGCGAACCGTCCCCTGGGCCGTCGATACCCCGTCGAGTGGCTGATGCGTGTGGGCGAACACGATCTTGTCGGTGTCGTGCGCCCAACCCAGGTTGGCCACCACTTTCTCAAACGCCTCCACGGCTCGGCCGGCCGGATCCCGGGGACGGATCATGCGAGCCACGGTGTAGTTGGCGACCTCGCTCCCACCCGGGGCCCCGGTCACCCGCCGGCGCTCGGCCTCCTGCGAGCGAGCCCCGTGGTAGCTGGCCTCGATCCCGGCGGGGCGCTTGACGTGGCGCAGACGTTCGTCGTACGCGCTGGCCCGCGACACCAGCCAGGCGGCGGCATGCTCGACCGTCCTCACCGGCGCTGTACCCACCCGAATTGCGTGGGACAGCGCCTGAAACCCCGCCAGGGCGCGGCTTTGGGCGTGGGTGCCGTTAGGCAGCTGAGCGACCACGTAGAGGAAGGCGGTCAACATCGTGATTGTGGCCTCGTAGTCGTCGACCGTGGGCGTGTGTTCCTTGCCACCGACCGCGATTGACCACAGCACCCGGGCGAGCAGCTTTCCGGGCGCCGCACCCGCCCGTCGGGCGTGAAAGTCGAGGTAGTGACCGTGGGTGCACAGCACGCCCGCAAACGTGTAGGTCGGATACCGGATATCGATCTCGACCCCGTCGAGACGGCGCTGCAGAAAACGGCGAAAGAAGTCAACGCGCTGCACCTCGGCCTGAAGCTCGTCCGATGGCCGGCCGGTGGCCAACTCGAGCTCGAGTAGCTCCTCCTCTTCCCGTCGGATGAGGTGATGGTCGTGATTTCCGGCCAGAAATACGAATCGCTTGCCTTGCATCCGCTCGCGCAGTAGGTCAAACAGACCGTCGGCGGCGCGGAAGGCATCTTTCAGGGAGGCGAACAGGAAGTCGAACATGTCGCCGAGGAAGATCACCTCGTCCACGTCGAGGTGCGGCTCCACCAGCGCGAGCGTGTCCGGCTGGCTGAGGATGTCCTCACCGGTCCACGCACCAAAGTGGGTGTCAGAGATAACCAGCGCGCGCACTGGCGTCGCTTCTCCCTTGCCCGATCCGTTTTGCCGAGACTGTGGGCAATGACTTACCCCACCTGATTGAGGGTCATTCGCAGCTTGCGCTGCGCGATCGCGCCATCATCTCAGGCCGACCTACCGCTCCCACGCCGTCAGCCGACCTCCATCACCGTCGCCTTCGGGAGTGCCGCAATCAGCGCGTCGGTCGCCACCTCGAACACTGCGTGCGGTGTTCCCGCCGCGCACCAGACGGTGGCAAACCGTCTCAGTGAGGCGTCGACCAGCGTCTCCAGCTCGCTGTCGTGACCGAGCGGGGGAATGCCGCCGATCGAGAATCCGGTCGCCGCCCGGGCCTGGTCGGCGTTTGCCGGACCCAGGCCGAGCCGCTTTGAATCGACCCGTCGGTCACCGGCGCACAGCACCATGACAGGCATCTGTTCGCGAATGAAGACGAGCGACTTGACGATCTGGCCAACCTCGCTCCCCACTGCGGCGGCGGCCTCAGCGGCCGTCCGGGCCGAGTCACTGAGCATCCGCACCTCGATGTCAAGCCCACGCGCCAGCAGTCGTTGCCTGAATCTTTGCGCCGTCGGGTGCATCCTCTGCGCGAAATACCCGATCAGACCGGGACACCGCGCTCCGCGAGCCACTCCACCACCGGCTCGGGAGGATCGCCCTTCCACTCCGCCCGCGCCGCCAGACGGAGGATCTTGCCCGGCTCGTCGTCGAGCTCGTCACGCCGGCGAGCCAGGTAGAGGATCGTGGCCGCCGCCATCGATACCGCTGGATCGTCGATCTCGACGTCGACGCCTTCGACGGCGATCGCGACCCGTTCCTCGAGATTCTGAATAGCGGTTACGGGCTCGTCGGCGTCCTCGAAGTGCGCGAGCAGGTCGCCGAGGCGAGCGTCGTTGCTCGACGGGTCGCTGATCTCAACCGCGCGTCTTGCGATCTCGAACAGCGTGATCGGTTGTGGGTTGGTCGGCATCGGAGGCTCAGCCTAGCGTGGTAGGTCGGTGGCTCGATCGCGGTCCCTGGCCCCCCGCGGCTGCCGCGCGCCCTGTCAGCGCGCGTCGTCGAGCGCCGCCCGCAGGCCGGCTAGGTCCGGCGCCCCAAACACGACCCGGTTCCGGGTCGCCACATAGACCAGATCGAGGTCCACCCCAGCCTGCGCGATCCTGCGGGTCAGATCGGCGAGCACGCCCGGGCGGTCCTCCACGTCGACCACGACGACCTCACGCTCTCGGGTGACCGCGAGGTGGGAGATCGCCAGCGAATGTCTCGCGGCCTCGGCGTGCGGGACGAGGATGTGCAGTTCGGCTCGCTCACCCGTCCCGATACAGGTCGCCGCGGCGATGTTCACGCCGGCATCGCTGATCGCGGCCGCGACTTGCGCCAGCGACCCCGGAGTGTTCTCGATGTCGATGACCAGGTCGAACGCCATCTGTCCGGTGCGGCGTCAGCCTACTGATATGGGGTCGCCGGGATCGGGCGCCGCTCAACGAGGTCGAGCTGATGTGCGACTTGCCGATGGACAGGCCGGGGTCCAGCGCGGAACGGTCAACCCTCGTGCTTGAGCCGGCGCCAGCCTCCGGCACGGTTGTTGGCGATGATCGCCCGGAACATGGCGATCAGGGCGCGCTTGTTGATCGTCTCACCCTCACGGATTGCCACCGTCCGCGCCGTCTTGTTGTCGTGTCCCGAGGTGATGATCCCTTCGGGATCCGGGACCATCGCACCGTCGTAGAGAAACACGTTGACGTGATCCTTGGCCGCCAGCAAGGCGCAGATGTTCCCCTCGAGGACGAAGTACGGACGGTCGGTCCGTTTGATCGTCTCGGTGACCTTTGGATCGGCCTCGTGCACCAGGGAGCGGACCTCCCGGCAGATGACCTGCTGCCACTCGAGCAGCGAATCGATGTAGGCGTCGACGCGCGGGTCGGCCTGGGATGTCATCGTCGATCAACGATAACGCCGCGGGCTGAGTCACCCGTGTCGGCAGCACGATGCGCTCATGGCCGGAGCCGGCCGTGTCGGCGGTACGATGCGCTCATGGCCGGAGCCGGCCGTGCCAGCGCCGCCGCCGTTCTGGGGTGCTCGGCCCTGATTGCTGTGGGATGCGGGGGCGGTGTGACGACGACCGGAGCCCACCGCGCGGCCTCCGGGACAGCCCCTGCGCATGGGCTCGCCAGCACCTCGAACTCCGGGACAGCCCCTGCGCATGGGCTCGCCAGCAGCTCGCCACCGCGCGCGCTGGCGACTAGGTATCTGGCCATCGCCAGGGCTGGGAACCGGCGGCTCCAGGCCGACCTCGACCCGCTCGAAGCGCGGGGCCGCAGCCGGCTGGCCGCCGCTCGGGCGGACCTGAGCGACGCCGCGGCCACCGAGCGGCTGTTCGACCGCCGACTGCTGCAAATCGCGTTCCCGGCAAAGCTCGAGCAGGTGGCCCGCACCCTGGAGCGGGTCAACCAGGCCCGGGCGAGTCTGACCGCGACCGCGGCGAAGTCGACATCGGTCGGCGAGCTTCACTCCTACGAGCAGCAGCTGGACGCCGCCAACCGGCCGGTCGAGCGGGCCGTGAAGATGATCCGCCGTCGGCTCGGTCTGCCGCCCCCTCCGACCAGCTGACGGCCATGGTCGTGAAACGCGAGCCAAACCCAAACCACCCCTACGACGATCGGAGTCCATCGATGAGCGCCGGACCTGACCTTGGAGCCGTGTTCGATGAGCACGTCGCAGCCGAGTTTGAAAACAAGGACGTGGAGGCGACGATGCAGACGATGGTGCGCGAGCCATACGTTTGGCACGTGCCGGTCCTGACCGGCGCGGACGGGGGTCAGGAGGTGCGGCGGTTCTACTCGACTGAACTCATCGGCCAGACGCCGGCCGACGCCGTCCTGCGTCCGATCGCGCGGACGGTGGCTGCCAATCGCGTTGTCGATGAGTTCGTGCTCGAGTTCACGCACGACTGCGAGATCCCCTTCATGCTCCCCGGCGTCCCCCCCACCGGGTGCCAGGTGCGTATCCCCACGGTGGTGGTGATGGGCTTTCACGACGGCAAGGTCGCCTACGAGCACATCTACTGGGACCAGGCTTCGGTGCTCGTACAGGTCGGGCTGCTCGACCCGTCTGCGCTTCCGGTCGCGGGCTCCGAACAGGCACAGCGGCTGCTCGAGCTCGTGGCCACGGTACGCTGATCGAGCCAGCCAGGCAGGCATGATCATGGCCGAGCCGGTGCAAGCTCGCGTTCGCGTGCCGCGACGAGCCGTCGACCCAACTAGAGGAGCAAGCGATGACCGCAAAGACCGACTTCGCCGAGCAGGAATGGAAGCTTGTGCTCGAGGGGCCGCCGAGCGCCGGCTTGATCGTGGTGACGGCACAACGGGGCGGAACGATCCGCGAGACCTTCGCGATGGCCAAGGCCTACGCCGAGGCGCGTCAGGAGCATGGCCAAAGCGAGCTCCTGGACGAGATCGTTGCCGCCAAGCCCGAGATGGACCACACGCGCTATCGCTCCCCCGAGGAGCTCAAGGAGCATGGCCTACAGAATCTGCGCGACGCGGTCCAGCTGCTCGAGGCCAAGGCGACGCCGGGGGAGGTGGCCGCCTATCGGCGCTTCGTGCTGACGCTTGCCGACAAAGTGGCCAAGGCCCACCGAGAGGGCGGGGCGGCCGTCAGCGACGCCGAGCAGGCGGCGATTGATGAAGTTGCGGCCGCGCTGGGCGAACCAGAGCCCGGCTCCGCGGACGCTGGGGCGTAGGCCAAACCTTAGGCTAAGGTCGAGCCTTAGCTTACGTGGCTGAGGCGCGCAACCAACGCCTTGAAGACCGCAAATGCCGGCTTGGCCCTGTAGTCGTCTTGGAGCAAGCCATAGTGGCTCTCGAAGCTGGGAGCACTGGAATCGGCATCCCGGAGATCGAACCAGCGATAGTCGGTGATGTTGTACTTGCCGCGATCTCGGTTGACCGTCTCGACGGCCGCCTTGATCGCCGTCACCTGCATCGCGTCGCTGCGCCCTGGGCCGGTGGGGAAGCCGTTCTCAGAAACACGCAGCGCGACGTGGCGCCCTAGCCCCGCCAGCGGCATGTAGTCGCCGCGCAAGCCCGCGAACGCGCCGTTGAGCATCGTCGCCGTCGCAGCCGACAGGTCGCTGGGATCGATGGTCGGGCCCCAGGTGCCCGGATAGATGTCCACGCCCACCCAGTCGAGAGCGCGCGCGAACGCCGGCCCGCCGTGTCGGCCCAGATACCTCCAGAATGCCGGCGCCGGGGCATCGCCCGCCTGGGCCCAGTTGAAGCCGATCTTGAGCTGACCGAGCCCATCTGCCCGAGCCTCCTGCTTGGCCGCGATCACCCCGGCGATCAACGCGTCCTTGGCACCGGCAAAGCTTCCGTCGGCGGCGTTCGGCGCGTTCCCGACGTTTGCCTCGTTTGTCACCTGGAGCGAGATGAAGCCAGGGGTCGAGGCAAAGGCCTGCACCGTGTTGCGGACGAAACCCACGAACCCGGTCACCTCGGCAGCGGGATCACCCCCGGCGGGGCGGTAGGTCAGAACAAGCTCGGTCTGAAATCCCGCCGCAGCGTACTGCTCGATCTGCTCACCGACCTGCTGCGCCGCGGTCCAGCCGCCGGAACCGGAGTACTCCGCGTACAGCCGCAACACGAACGGACGTCCGGGTGGGCGGAGCTGCTCGAGTGCGGCCAGCCGCTTGGCCGGATCCTCGGGCTTGACGGTCCCCCCCGGGCCGACGGTCCCCGCCGGACCCCCCGGATAGATGCCAAACACCAGCGGCGGGACCGATGCTGCCGCGCGCCTGCGCGTTCCTTTCACTGTCGCCTGCCGACGCCGGCCATGATGGCGCCCCCGATGATGCCCCACCTGGGTCGAGGACCGTCGCGGGGTGACTTTCGCGCCGCTGTGGGCGTGGCCAGCGCGCGCACCCGCGGGCATCACGTAGGCGGCCGCGGCAAAGCCGACCAGCAAAGCCACGCCCACGAGAACAAGTGCCGTTCCGCACCGGCCCTGCGCCCCGTAATCGCGTCTGCGGCCGTCGTCCATGACACCCGCATCCTCCCGCCCTGGCTCACTCAGGAGCTCAAACGGCAGAAAACGCCAACCTTTCGGGCTTCAAGTTCGCGAGTAAACGCAGATTAAGCCGCGCGTAAGCGTCATCTGTGGCGCCGGCGCTGGGCTAAAGGCCGAGCCCCGATCGGCCGAAAAGAAAAGTAGCCGCCCACGAAGTTGCAGAGCATCAGGCTCTAGGCGGCCGCCGCGGTCCTCACCGAACGCGGCAGGGCTCGTCCGCTCCCCTGGAGCGAGCGAGTGCCCTCATCCGTCCCATCTAGCCCTCGCCGAGGCAGCGCTTTCGCCTGCCCCGACGAGCCACGCGCTCACCCATGAAGAACGAAATCTCACCCCGCCCAACCCGCAAGCTCGCCTTCGAAGGCATCGCCCTCGATCAGGACAGGGCGTTCTCCGAGCACTCGGTGGGCACGTCCCTCCTCCGACGGCCCGATCGTCGCAAGCCTCGTTTCCGGCGGCCGGCCGCCCGCCGCACCCCGCTCATTCCGGCCCTGTCGAACCGCCGTCGTCTGGTGTTGATTCTCACCGCCGGCCTGTGGCTGGCGACGGCAGTCTTCTTCTGGTCGTGGTGGTTGGCGCCCGGCCACGAGACGACGCTGGCCGGCCTGCTGGTCAACAGCGCCGTGCTCGGCTTTGAGCTGATCGTCCTGCCGCTGTGGTTCTTCTTCTTCGTGCTGCGGATGCGCCGACCCAATCCGGCGCTCGAAGTGCCCGAGCTGCGGGCGGCGATCATCGTCACCAAGGCGCCCTCAGAGCCCTGGGAGCTCGTCCGCACGACGCTTCAGGCGATGCTCGACCAGGACTTCCCCTACCCCTATGACGTGTGGCTGGCCGACGAACGACTGACCGACGAGACGATCGATTGGTGCGCTCGCCACGGGATTCGCATGTCGACCCGCGAGGGCGCCCCCTCCTACCACAACCCAAGCTGGCCCCGGCGAACCAAGTGCAAGGAGGGAAACCTCGCCTTCTTCTACGACCACTGGGGCTATCGCGAATACGACGTGGTCGCCCAGCTGGATGCCGACCATGTCCCGGCGCCGGACTACCTGCGGCGGATGGTGACGCCGTTCGCAGACCCACGCGTCGGCTACGTGGCTGCGCCGAGCATGTGCGACCGCAACGCCGACGCATCGTGGTCCGCCCGCGGCCGGCTGTACTCCGAGGCCGTCCTGCACGGTGCCAGCCAGGCCGGGGCCAACGGCGGTTATGCCCCGAGCTGCATCGGCTCTCACTACGCGGTGCGGACCGAGGCGCTGAAGCAGGCGGGCGGCCTTGGACCCGAGCTCGCCGAAGACTTCTCGACCACGCTGATCCTGAGCGCGCACGGCTGGCAGGGCGTGTTCGCGATCGACGCCGAGGCCCACGGCGACGGTCCCGACACGGTGGCCGACTGCGTGACGCAGGACTTCCAGTGGGCGCGCAGCATGATGCGCGTTCTCCTCACCGTGAGCCCAAAGTACTCGAAGGACCTCAGCCCGCGCCGCAAGTTCAAGCTCGCCGGCTGCCAGCTGTGGTACCCGCTGCATACGCTCGTGATGTCCGTGATGGTGGCGCTCCCGGTGTGGGCCGTGGTCACGCACACGCCGCTGGCGCGCGTCGAGGTCGGAGACTTCTATCTGCACTTCGTGCCCGTCGGGCTGGTGATGCTCGGCGCGGCGATGTGGCTGCGCCACTGTGGACTGCTGCGCCCGGCAGACGCGCCGGTGCTCAGCTGGGAGGCGATCCTGTTCCAGTTCGTGCGCTGGCCCTGGGCGCTGATCGGCTGCCTGCACGCGGTGTGGGGTTGCGTGACCGGACGCGAGGACGGATTCAAGGTCACCCCCAAGGCCAAGGGGGGCGAGCGCCCGCTTCCGATCCGGGTGCTGATGCCGTTTCTGTTTCTGTCGGCCGTATCGTTGCTTCCGGCGCTGCTCGTCAACGACGCTGGTGCCGCTCGCGGGTACTACTTCTGGGCGCTGATCAACGGCGCCGTGTACCTGCTGGTGACGATCGCGGTGGTTGCCCTGCACATCGCCGAAAACCGCGCGCACACGAGCCGCCGTTCGATGCTGAGCTTTGCCGGCGCGAAGTTCCCGGCGATCGCCTCGGTCGCCGGGGCGCTCGGGCTCGGCATCGCGCTCCACGGCGGGCAGGCCATCGACGGCCTCACCACCTCGATCGCGGGGGCTCGCCCCGTCGCCGAGCGCCACGTCCCGGCATGGCCGGTGCCGGCCTCGCGGCGCGGGAAGGTGGACGTGGGCGTGACCACGCTTCCGCTGGCCAGTCAGGCGGTCCGACCCTGGACACCGAGTGATCTGCAGAGCGTCAACAGCTTCGAGCAGGCTGCCCACAAGCACGCCAGCATCGTGATGTGGTACTCCGACTGGCTGCAAGGCCCGCCGTCGCTGCAGCAGCTGCGCTCGGTCGCCCAGCGCGGAAGCACCCCGGAGATCACCTGGGAGCCGTGGGATTCGACCAAGGCCCTGTACGCGCCCCAGCCGCAGTTCCGCCTGCGCAACATCATCGACGGCAAGTTCGACCCCTACATCCGCAGCTGGGCACGGGCGCTCGCGGCGTGGGGCCGACCAGTGCGCCTGCGCTTCGCCCAGGAGATGAACGGGAACTGGTATCCCTGGTCGGAGAGCGCCAACGGCAACCATCGTGGCGACTTCGTACGCGCCTGGCGGCACGTGCACAACATCTTCGCCGCCGCCGGAGCGAGCAACGTCAAGTGGGTCTGGAGCCCCGTCTCGGGCGCACCGCGCAGCTACTTCCCGGGCACTCGCTACGTGAACGTCGTGGGTCTCACCTGCCTGAACGGCGGCAAGTCCGCGTTCCACCAGGGATGGAGGAGCTTCTCCTCGATCTGCGGCAACTCGATTCATGAGCTGCACGAGCTCGCGCCGAAGCTGCCGATCGAGCTCTCCGAGGTCGCAAGCGCCGAAGCCGGTGGCAGCAAGGCCGCCTGGATCAAGGGCATGTTCGCCTACCTGGCCCACCACCCGCAGGTGAAAGCGCTCGTGTGGTTCAACATGCACAAGCAGACTGACTGGCCGATCCAGAGCTCACCGGCCGCGGCGCGCGCGTTCGCGGCGGGCGTGCAGTCACCGCGCTACAGGTGACGCCGGCCGGGCCGGCTTTAGGCAGCGCGCTCGCTGTCGGTGATACCGCCGTGCCGGGTCACTCCAACGCCCCGGCATTGCGACTTGTGACCGTCTATGACACCGTTGACGGATGGCCACTCGCCTGCGCGATCTGCTGATGGGGGAGCTCGGTGAGCTTCGTTTTGAGCCAATCGACAAGCGCATTCGCGGGATGCTCGCCGGGCGCGCCGTGATCGACAGCACGCGGGCGATGGTTGTCTGGGAACCCAAACGCGTCGTACCGAGCTATGGCGTCCCCGTCACTGACATCGACGGGGAGCTCGTCGGTGCGCCCCAGGCGGCCCCTGACGTGCGGATCCAGGCACCCCAATTGGACGGCCGCCCCGTCTACGACCCCAGCATTCCGTTCTCGGTTCACACCACCGACGGTGAATCGCTGAATCTCCGCAGCGGCGGCGTCGAACTTGACCAGGCAGCGTTTGCACCGGGAGATGCGGCGCTGAGCGGCTATGTGGTCGTCGACTTCAACGCCTTCGACGCCTGGTATGAGGAGGACGAGCCAAACGTGGCCCATCCGCGCGATCCGTTTCACCGGATTGACATCGTCCACAGCTCCCGGCACGTCCGCGTCCGGCGCGACGGCACGTTGCTGGCGGAGTCGACCTCCCCCTACCTGCTGTTCGAGCCGCCCCTGCCGGTCCGCTATTACCTCCCGCCCGAGGACATCGTTCAGGGCGTCCTTGACCGGAGCGAAACCAGGACCTTCTGTGCTTACAAGGGACAGGCCTCGTACTGGTCGCTGGATGGCGAGGACGTGGCCTGGAGCTACCCACAGCCGCTGCGTGAGGCCGTCGAGGTGACTGACCGCATCGCGTTCTTCAATGAGCGCGTCGATCTGGCGGTCGACGGGACCGAACTGAAGCGCCCCCGCACCCCGTGGTCGGGCCGCTAGGCCGGACCAACCGCGGTCCTCTCAGGGCGCCTGCTTCTACCCTAGAGGGATGGGCAAAACCTGGGTCCTCCACACCGAAACCAAGGGCACGGGCGCGAACATGGTTCCGCTCGAACGCGTCACCAGGCGCTCCTCCCCACCGGAGCCGCTGGTTGTGCCGGCCAAGCCCCAACCGCCCAGGCCGCCGGAGCCCGAGCCCAGAGCACCGCTCCGGTTCAGGGTCATCGATGTGATGACCAGGCAGGTGCTCGCCGATGGCGCCTGCGCCCGCGAGACGATCGAGGTGCTCAAGGACGTGCGGAGCATCGTCGATGTGAACGTGTACGTGTGGCAACAGGAGCGCGATCGCTGGCGCCGGCTGACGTTTGGCGAACGGCAGACCCTGCGGGAGCTCGCAGGAGTTCCCGTACATGGCGGCCGATGACCGCCGCCGCGCCGCCCGGCTCGTGGCCGCGGCCTTGTTGGTGGCGGCGCTGGGGGCCGCGATCGCGCTGCTCGTGGGTACGGGCGGCTCTCGCCGCGCGCGGACCCCAGCCACGACCGCGTCCGCTCCGGCGCCGACGCAAACCAATCCCCGCCTGAGCCAGACCAGCACGACCACCACCGGTCCGGCCACACCGGCCTCAATCGGCCCACCCGCGCAGCCACCGCCGGGGACCGAGCAGTTCGGCGTAAATGTCAACTACCTGTTCAACGGGACCTACCCGTACACCAACCAGGAGCTGGGTGCCCAACTCGAGGCGTTGCGTCAAACAGGCGCCACGGTCGCCCGCACCGATTCGGGGTGGGGCGAGACCGAGCCGCAGGCGCCCGTTGGTGATACCCACCACTATGACTGGAGCTATGACGATTCGATCGCCGCCTCGCTGGCTGGGCACGGGCTGCGGTGGCTTCCGATCATCGACTACACGGCTCCGTGGGCCGAATCGATCCCGGGCGCGAGTAAATCGGCGCCCACCCCGGCGAGCGCATACGCCGCCTACGCGGGCGCGTTCGCGGCTCGATACGGTCAGGGCGGCTCGTTCTGGAGCGCTCATCCGAGCCTGCCCGCCGAGCCCATCGACACCTACGAGATCTGGAACGAGCCCGACAACGGCGAGTTCTGGTCTCCGGCGCCAGACGCCGCTGGCTACGTCGATCTCTACCTGCGAGCCCGAGACGCGATCACGGCTGTCGACCCCAGCGCTCGGGTGATCGTGGGAGGGCTCAGCAACCCCGGTGCCTTCCTGCCCGCCATGGTGCACGCCCGTCCCGACCTGCTGGGGCATATCGACGGCGTCGCCATCCATCCCTACGGCACCGACGCCGGCGCCGTGCTGGGGCGAGTGCGCGGCGCGCGCAGCACGCTCGAGTCCCTCGGCCTGGGGACGGTTCCCCTGTACGTGACCGAATTTGGGTGGACGACGCACCCTCCGGGAGCGCTGGCGTATCTCCCTGAGCAGTTGCGGCCCGAGTACATATTGCGCACGGTGGCGGCCCTCGGCCATCTGGACTGCGGCGTCGCAGCGGCAATCCTGTACACGTGGGTCACACCGCAGCGCGATCCCGCCAACCTGGAGGATTGGTACGGAATCCACCCGCCCGACGGCGGCACGAGCTCGGATACCGCGGCGTTCACGGCCGGAGTGCGGGCTGCCAGCGCGCGGCGGCCCCCGCGCCGGCTGTGCTCGAGCGCCTGAGTCCCCCGGGCCAGCGTCACCTGCAATGCCTTCCTGGCGGACGTCATCCGCCGCACACGCCTGGATCGCTGGCACGACTGCGAGCTCTTCAACGGCCGGCGCGTGGACGTCCGGCGGCTGTGCCGGCACCTCCAGGGACTGGTGCTCGAGCTGATGTAGTGCTGCCAGCCCGCTGAAGCAGCCGGGAGCCGCGCCGTCGAGCCGAACGTCGCCGGCCGTGGGCGCGTCTCGCATCTACGCTTCGATCTCATGGACGCTCAAACTGCCATCGCGCTCCCGCTCGCGGTCGGGTCGACGACGCTGGCCAACCTGGCCTACGTGCGCGAGCATGACGCGGCCGCTGCGCTGCCATGTCTGTCGCTCCGCCGTCCGCTGCACTCTTTGCATCTGCTCCTCACCAACCGGAGCTGGCTGCTCGGATTCGCGATGGAGACGAGCGGTTTTGCTCTCTACGCCGCGGCGCTGGCGCTCGCCTCGCTGGCGCTTGTGCAGAGCATCGGAGCCGGCGGGATCGGGGTGTTGGCCTTTGTGTCCGCCCGGGTGAGCGGCGTCAAGCTCGGGACCCGTCGGTTGGTGGGCGTCGTGCTTTCCGTGGCCGGGCTGCTGGCCCTTGGCGTTTCGCTGGTCAGCAGCAGCGGTGCGGGCAGCTCTGGCTCGACGGCCGCGATCCTCGCGTGGCTGGGTGCGACGGGGGCCATCGCTCTGTTGGCTCTCGAACTCGGCCGAAGGGCCGGTCAGCCGGCGGTCGCCGAGGGCATCGCGGGCGGCTTGTTGCTGTCGATTGGCGACATCTCTACAAAGCTCTTCACCCAGGGCGGGGCGCGTTTTGGGTTCGTGATCACGCTCGTCCTTGGCTACACGCTGGGAACGTCGCTTCTCCAACTCGGCTACCAGCGCGGCGGTGCCCTCACGGTCGCCGGTATCGCCACGCTGTTCACCAATGCCCTGCCCATCGCGGCGGGGATGATCCTGCTCCAGGAGCCGCTGCCCTCGGGGCTGCTCGGCGCGCTGCGGCTGCTCGCGTTCGTCGTGGTTACCGCCGGCGCGGTCCTGCTGGCCACGCCCGACCATAAGCATCCCGCGCGGGAACGGGCGCCGGCACTGGACCGCCGGGGCGTGCCCGAGGCGAGGTAGCCGGCGGTGTGGCGTGAGCGGTGGTGAACGATCGTCGGCGTCCATGCCCAGCCACTCGATGTGGAGGCGGTGCATCATGACATGCCGCTATTTGCGTGGTTTGTCACCGCCCACGGGCTGGTCAACTATGTCCTCGAGCGCTAGGTTGTCGTGCGGCGCGGGCGACTGACGAAGCAAAGCGCAGACGTCAGGAGCTTGTGGTCTGCCGCGCGGCTTGTCCTCTCTGAGTGACCTAAATCTATGCGCGCTCCAGTGTCACGCCCGCGCCGCTTCTCGATTGTCATCTTGCGCGCGTCGCCTCGCGGCTACGTCGCGACTACGCCAAGGATCAGGATCGACCGCGCTCGCTCAGGGGCGTGTGGGACAAATGGCGGGCGGCCCGTCCGTCGAGTCTGTGTCGTACGACCGGCTCCTGCGCGCGAACGCGTCAGTCGATCTCGGCGAAGAAGATCGTGACGCCGCCGGTGGCGAAGTTGGGAATGTCATTCACGGCCGCCTGGCCCTCCTGGGAGCCCAGCGCCGCTTGCAGCGCGTCCATGTCCTCGAACGTCAGCTCGGCCATCCGTTGATAGGGGACGGCGCTCCCGTCCGGTGTTGCCACGGCTCGCGCCGCCTCGAATCGCTGCAGGCTGGGAATCGCCTTTGCCAGTCCGGTGTGGGTGTCCGCGTAGTGGCGCTCAAACGCGTCCGGGTTCTCCGGGAGACCGTAGAGCACGACTGCCTTGACCATGGTGCGTCCCTTCCTCGAGTGGATCGACCCTACCACCCGGGCCGATGACGTTCCGCTACTCCGAACCCCGGCAGCGGCAACGCGTTCGCGTGGCGCGAACGCGACCGCGGCGCCGGCAGCCCGGCAGCGGCTCCTCTGCGACGCCGCACACGCCCGGCCCAGCGCCTCGAGGCTCATGCTGTTCATCGGTTGGCGGTAGCGCGTGGACTGTCCAGATGGCGTGGAACACGAGAAGCCGATCACGATTACAGCGGGCGACGCCGTGCTCGGGACTAGTGCCCGGACGCCGAGAAGTGCATGTAGTCCTTGGTCGAGCCGGTCCAGTCGCCACCCCACCCCCACCCGATCGACGTGAACGCGCGTACCACGGCGGCGGTCACCATCCCCGGGCGGTGACGGCGGCGGTTCAGGTACGGCCGGCTCGCTCGGTCGCGCGTCTGGCCGCAGCCGACGTACGGGTTCTCGACCGGGTTGATATCGACGGCCTCGCCGAAGGCATGCTCTGACCAGGTCCCGGTGCCGGTGCCGCCCGTACATGGCGACGGGACGGCCTGGCGGCAAGCGAACGCCGCGCTCACGTCAGCCCCGTGAGACGCGGCGGGCCCGTACGCATCGTCTAGACCCATGTCCCGAATCCGGAAATGCAGCTGGTAGAGCTTGCGGAACACGCGTGCCAAGGGCGCGGCCGCATCCCGATTGACGACCAGCTGACCGGTGTGCGCCTGGCGGTCGAAACCGACGTAGGAAACGGTCAACACGCGCAGCTGCGACAGCGGTACGGGACAACGCCGATGCCAGGCGTTGTGCTTGACCTCGGCCCGGGTCGGACCCGACAGTGGCTTGATCAGCGAATGGAACGGAGCCAGTGCCGCCCCCGCGAGTGCCACTGCCAGCAGCCGGGTCATGACGAAGTCCCGCTCGGAGTGAACACAACCACGAGGACCACATTGTTGCGCGCCTGACGCGCCCCGCGCACCACCCGGCGATGCCGTGGAACTACGGACATGGCAGGCAGGTCCCGCTGATCGTGATCCAGTGCCAAGTCGGTCGTGCAGGGCTCGGGATCACCTCCAGGTGGCTGCGCGGGATCGACAACACCGACCTGCCCAAGCCGTTCAACAAGCACGGAGCCACGCACGACCCGCGCTTGCGGAGGTGCGGGACTCGTTGGTCGGGGGGGGTCAAGGACGCCCTCACCCGCAGCTTCCGCGCGATCAAGCTCAAGCGGTCACGCCGGCGGCGTGACGCCGGGGTCGATTCGACCCTCGGGGCCACAGGGAATGGGCAATTCAGCGCGCTACCTGCCGGTGCGCTCACGGTGCTTGCATCCCGGCCAGCAGCAAGGCCGGCGCTGGCCTTCCTCGAGCTCCTCCTGAGTCCGCCGAATGCGGCGCGCTCGGGTCATCTCCTGCTTGGCATCCTCGACCCAGCAGATGAACTCGTTGCGGGCCAAGGGCGTGATGTCCTTCCAGGCATCGAGTGCCGTGGTGTTGGCGATCAGCGCCTCGCGCAGGTCTGCGGGCAGCTTGTGCACCACTCCACCTGGCACTCCCTGGCTGCTCATAGAACGATGGTAGGGGGCCGGAAGCGAGCCGGCGGAGCCGTGGCCGAGTCGCGAATGATTTCTGCGCTCAGATGCTGATCCGCCTCAGCCCTACGTCACCGAGGACTTTCCTTTAGCAGCGGGTATCGACCTCCCTCAGTGGCTGAGGAACTGGAAGAGTGCTTGGCACGAGGATGAGAAGACCTGAATGTCGGTTTGATTAAGGAGGTTCGACGTGATCGTCGACTGTGCCCACTATCGCGACGGGCGTCGGCAGCAAGCAGGTGCGATGGATATCGAGCGAGCCGCGGAGGTCAGCCGTCAGGAGGATGAACGTGGCTTTGTCTGGATCGGGTTGTTTGAGCCCGATCCAGACGAGCTCGCGACGGTGCAGCGGCAGTTTGGCCTCAACGAGCTCGCCGTGGAAGATGCGCAGTCGTTTCATCTGCGGCCGAAGCTGGAGCAGTACGACGAGGCGGAAGTCCTGTTTGCGGTGCTGCGCACCGCGGCCTATGACGAAGACCGCGAGGAGGTCGACTTCGGCGAGGTATCGATCTTCTTATCTCGGCGTTTCGTGATCACGGTTAGACACGGAGCCGCCAGCGAGCTGAGCGCCGCTCGCGAGCGGCTCGAGCGCCGGTCGGACGTGATCAAGCACGGAACCAGTGCCGTGCTGTGGGCGATCCTGGACAAGATCGTCGATGACTATGCGCCCGTGATCGAGGGCCTGGAACAGGATGTCGACGAGGTCGAGGCGACGGTCTTTCAAGGATCACCGGCGGCCACCGAGAGGATCTACCGGCTGCGCGCTGAAGCGACTGACTTCTATCGAGCGGTGCATCCACTTCTCGCGCCGCTGGACATCCTGCAGCGCGGCATCTATGAGCAGGTGGATGACCATCTGATCCCGTTCTTTCGCGATGTCAACGATCACCTCAAGCTCGTCAACGAGGAGGTACTCGGGCAACGAGATTCTCTGGCGGTGGTGCTGCAGGCGAACATGGCCGTGATCTCGCTCAAACAGAATGAGATCGGCGTTCGTCAAAACGACGCCGTGAAGCAGCTCACGGTCATCGCGACGATCTTCTTGCCGCTCTCGTTCATCACTGGATTCTTCGGGATGAACTTCGGCTGGCTCGTCAGACACATCACGTCTTTCTGGGTGTTCGCCGTCCTGGGGATCGGCAGCCTGGCTGCCTCCTGCGCCGTGCTCTACGCATGGTTTCGCCAAACCGGAATGATCACCCCGAGCGACTCCACCTGACGTGAACCGGCGATGCAGGCAAGCCAGCGGGCCGGCCTAGCGGCGACCAGCAAGGACGGGCAGACCGCGACAGCCGGCTCGCGAAGGTTGTGTTTGCCAGAAAGCATCTGCGGGTGGCCGGCGCGGGCACAAGCAGGGTGACGGTCGGGCCCAACAAGCGCGGGCGCAGGCTGGTCGCCCACCATCGCTACGCGGTCACGCTGCGCCTGTGGGTCAGCTACACGCACGTCGACGGTACCCAGCGCGACAAGGGCAATTACCACCTGCGCGTCCCGGCCGGAGTCTTGCTGGCGGCGGGTGAGGCGAACCGCAAGCGCATTGCCCCCTCTCCGTCGGAGCCAGCGCCGCACCCGAGTTGCCGGCAAGCGAAACTCCGAGCCGATCGGCAACGGCGGTCGGACGGCGACGACGCGGCGAGTCTCGAGAGTGGCGCCAGCAGCGAGGAGCGAGACGCGACGCGCCGGCTGTCAGACACCTGCAATGCGCCTGGCGCGGTCATCGCGGAGAGCCTCGACGATCCGACGCTTACGATTCTGGCCGTGAGTGAGGCACCGGACTACGCGTTCCCGCATTCGGCCGCGGACGAATCGCGCCGTCTTGACCTGTTGGAGCAACGTCTCGACCCCCTGACGAAGCGGCGCATTGGGCGTCTTGGGGTCGGCAGCGGCAACAGGTGTCTGGAGATCGGTGGAGGGCGAGGGTCGATCACCCGCTGGCTGTCTGAGCTCGTTGGCCCGACCGGACGCGTGGTCGCCACGGACCTCCAGTTGGGTTTCCTGAGCGAGATAGACGCGCCGAACGTGGAGGTCGTTCGTCACGACATCCGCACGGACACGTTTCCGCTTGGCTCCTTCGATCTCATACACACACGAGCGGTGCTCATGCATATATCCCCGAGCTTGGACCTGCTGCGACGGATCGTCACGTGGCTGGCTCCCGGTGGGTGGTTGGTGCTCGAGGAACCGGACTTCGGAATGTGGATTGGCGACGCTGACCCGGTGTGGGCCACCTCACCAGCGACGACGCAAGCGACCTTTCCGAGCCTGGCGCTCTCCCAGGGACGATCTCTGCTGCGCCAAGTTCACCAGCTCGGCCTCACAGACGTCGGTGCAGACGCCGAGGTCGACATCATCCAAGCCGGCACCGATCTTGCCGAGTTCTACGGGCTCAGCCAGGCTGCGCTCGCCGATCCGAAGGTGCAAGCCGGGGTCCTCAATCTTGCGCAGGCGGCTGCACTTACCGACCGACCAAGCGACGATGACTTCCTCGCTTGCGGATTTGTCCACATCGGCGTATGGGGCCAGCGACCTGCACGGAACGACCCTTGACCTTGGACGCGCCCGTGATCGGCAGCGGCACTTGTGGCAAGCGCTGTAATCCAGCAAAGACGCGCCGGCCGCGTCCTGCACTGAGGTCACGACGGGCATCTCGGTGGCCAGGCAGGCGCACCTGCTTCGCGCGAAACGGGGGAACCGCCGAGCCGCCCTGCGCGCTCGGTGTGAGAGCGCCGTTTCCGCGCCTCGGGCAGGAGCAGTTGTCGGCACGGTCGCGCGGCTCCCGCTCGGAGGGGTCGGCTCTTCGTTTATAGGAGTGCGTTGATCATGGCGTCTGCGACGTATCTGCCGTAGCGCTGGGGTGTCCAGCCTCGGCGGAGGACAGGAGCTCGTAGAGCTCGGGGGAGCTGTGGGTCCAGAGGATGTCGGCGGCGTGCGCGAGTGTTATTCCGGGGCGGAGGTGCCCGGCGTCGCTGTCCGAAGGAGCGCGAGATCGCGACAAGGAGCGGGCGCTCGACCTCTAGCACCACCCTGTTCGCCTACGCGGCCCAACGCTGCCTGGCAACGAGACGTCGGCCATGCCGCTTGCGGTCGACCGCGCTGACGGCTAGAGGCTCGGGCGGGTGTGGTCGCCGTACGGCTTCTGCCCGGGCGTGTGTCCAAATGCGCGGTCGTGCTGCGTCGTATTGACAAAGTCAACGAGGAGGGATGATGTCCCAGTACATGCTGTTGCTGTATGCCACCGAGGTCGAAGGTGAGGAGCTCGCAGAGCGCGAGGCCGAGATACCGACGATGTGGTCGGAGCTGAACCGGAGTCTCGAGGAGGCCGGGTTGTTGGTTGTGGCCGGCCGTCTGCATCCGACGACGGCGGCCACGACGGTCAGCGCGATTTCCGGCGAGCCGGAGCTCACGGATGGCCCGTTCGCGATCACTAAGGAGGCGCTTGCGGGCTACTACCTGATTGAGGCCGAGAACCTCGATCAGGCCCTGGGGGTGGCCAAGCGGATCCCGCTGGTCCGCTACGGACGCGTCGAGGTCCGCCCCGTCAGGTGACGGGCGGGTTGAGTGATCGGCCGGCGGATGCGGTCGCCCGCGCGTTTCGCGACGAGCGGACCGCCGTGCTGGCGACTCTGATTCGTCATGTGGGCGATTTTCAGTTGGCCGAGGACGCGGTCCAGGACGCTTACACGACCGCGCTCACCACGTGGCCGCGCGATGGCGTGCCGGCGAATCCGGGCGCTTGGCTCACGGTCACGGCGCGGCGGCGCGCGATCGATCGCCTGCGCCGCGACCGCTCGGTGGCGGATCGCGCCGAGCGGCTTGCAGACCTCGTACGCCTGGACCAGCAGGAGCACCATGCGGTGATCGAAGAGAGCTCTATCGTCGACGATCGCCTGCGGCTGATCTTCACCTGCTGCCACCCGGCGCTGGATGTGTCCGCTCGCGTGGCGTTGACGCTGCGCGCGCTCGGTGGCCTGACGACCGGCGAGATCGCGCGCGCCTTCCTGGTTGCCGAGCCGACGATGGGCAAGCGGATCGTGCGGGCCAAGCGGAAGATCGCCGACGCCCGGATCCCCTACGAGGTGCCTCGAGACGAGGAGCTGCCGGATCGATTGCGCGGCGTGCTGCGCGTGGTCTATCTGATCTTCAACGAGGGCTACTCCGCTACCGAGGGCGAGCGACTCGTGCGCGAAGAGCTGTGCAACGAAGCGATCCGGCTCGGCCTGCTGCTGCGCGAGCTGATGCCCGACGATGGCGAGGTGTGGGGGCTGTTCGCGCTGATGCTCCTGCATGACTCGCGGCGCGTCGCGCGTGTCGACGAACGCGGCCGCTACCTCGCGATCGGCGAGCAGGACCGCTCACGGTGGGACCAGGCGCGCATCCGCGAGGGCGTTCAGGCGCTGCAGCGTTCGGTGCGTCTGCGGCACCCCGGTCAGTACCAGCTGCAGGCGGCGATCACAGCGCTCCAGATGGCGGAGGATCCCGACTGGCGGCAGATCGCCGACCTCTACGGCGCACTGGCGAAGCTGACACCGTCCGCGGTGGTCGAGCTCAACCGTGCCGTCGCCGTCGGCTTCGCCGACGGCCCGCAGGCAGGCCTCGACCTGCTCTCGCCGCTGCTGCACGATCCGGCGCTCGAGCGCTACCAGCCGCTGCACGCCGCCCATGCCGAGCTGCTCAAGCGCGCCGGTGACCGCGAGGGCGCTGCGCGCGCCTACGAGACCGCGATCAAGCTGAGTGCCAATGCCGTCGAGCGGGCCGAGCTCGAGCGGCGCCTGCAGGATCTCTGAGAAGGCTGTCCAAATCGCCGCTCGCGCTGCGTCGGACTGGTGAGGCCGCCTCCGAGAGGCGGCGAACTCCGACTCAGAGGAAGTGTCGTGCAACAGTCCCCACCCATCCATCGCTGGCGAGCGTTCTCGCTGCTCGCCGTCGCCGCGTTCATGACGGTCATGGATCTGACGATCGTCAACACGGCCCTGCCAACGATCGGGCGAGAGCTCCACTTCTCGCAAACGAGCCTGTTGTGGGTCGTGACCGCCTACGAGCTGGCCTACGGCGGCTTTCTGCTGCTCGGCGGCCGCACCGCCGACCTGCTAGGGCGCCGCCGCGTGATCATCGCCGGGCTCGCCGTGTTCACGGCCGCTTCGCTGGGAGCATCGCTGGCCCGCAGCGAGACCGTCCTGATCGCGATGCGCGCAACCCAGGGCATCGGCGCCGCGATGTTCCTCCCGGCCGCGCTGTCGACCGTTCGAAACATGTTCGCCGAGGGCGCCGAGCGCAACAAGGCGCTCGGCATCTGGGGGGCGCTCGCCGCTCTGGGCGCGACCGCCGGACTCGTCTTCGGCGGCCTGTTGACGCGGTTCGCCGGCTGGCAGTACATCTTCTGGCTGAACGTTCCGGTCGGCGCGGTCGCGCTGCTGCTGATCCGGCGGGTCGTGCCCGAGACGCGCGTCGACACAGCACGGCGGCGCTATGACCCGCTCGGTGCGGTGACGGTGACCGGTGCGCTGGTGCTGCTCGCCTACGCGATCGCGCAAGCACCGCGGGTCGGCTGGGGAGCCGGCAGGACGATCGCCGAGCTGGCGATCGGTGTCGCCTTACTCGGGGCGTTCCTGGCGATCGAGCGTCGCCACGAGGCGCCGCTGCTGCCGCTGCGGATCTTCCGTCTGCAGACGCTCGCCGGAGCAAACGCCGTCGGCTTCCTGCTCGGCGCGAGCTTCTACTCGTTTATCTTCATCGGCACCCTGTACATGCAGCAGGTGCTCGGCTTCTCAGCCCTGCAGGGCGGCTTCGCCTGGGCCACATCCGGGATCGCGTCGATGCTCTTCGCTGGCCTCTCGCAGGCACTGGTGACGAAGATCTCGGCGAAGCTGGTACTTGCGTTCGGAATGACCGTGCTCGGTGTCGGCATCTTCTGGACCGCCCAAGCGCCGGTGCACGGACATTTCCTAGGCGACCTGTTCGGGCCGTTCCTGGTCGCTGTCGGAATGGGAACCGCCTTCACCTTCATCCCGATCCAGATCGCCGCGCTCGCCGGCGTCTCAGAACGCGAAGCCGGACTGGCGTCCGGGCTGATCTACACCTCCCAGGAGCTCGGCGGCGCGCTCGGGATCGCGATCGCCTCGAGCGTCGCCGCAAGCCACTACACCACGCTCCTCCGCAGCGGAGACACCATCCCTGCAGCGCTGACCGGCGGATTTCACTCCGCTCTCTGGGTCTCGGGCGTCATCGCCCTGCTGGCGATCCCGGTCACGTTCCTACTCATCCGCAAGGACGAGATGGCAACGGCAGTCACCGCCACGGCCCTCACCGATCCACAGCCCGAACCTGCCACATGACGCGCAGCGCACACCCACAACCAAACCACAGAACAGGAGCAACAATGCGCCACACACTGGTCACCTACACCGTCAAGCCGGGACGCGAAGAGGAGAACGCCGCCCTCGTGCGGGCCGTCTTCGAGGAGCTCGCACAGACACGACCGGCCGGATTGCGCTACGCCGTCTTCTATCTCCCGGACTCGCGCCAATTCATACACCTGTACACCGATGAGGGCAGCACATCGGGCGTGCAAGGGCTGGACTCGTTCAAAGCCTTCGTAGCCGGGGCGGAGGATCGGCACGAACAGCCGGCCACCCCCACCCAGCCCGAACTCATCGGCGACTACCGGACATTCGACAACTCGTGACGTCCGCGTCCGGCGGCGGACCGGCACGACCGGCCGCCGGCCACGCGGCGAACGCTCGCGCTAGCCGAATACGACGCAGGAGGACAGAAGTCATGCGCAAGCTCATCGAATCCACACTCGTCTCCCTCGACGGCGTCATCGACTCACCAGAACGCTGGGCGATCTTCGACGACGAGGCGACCCAGCTGTCGATGCAGGAGCTGGACAACTACGACGCGTTCCTTATGGGCCGCGTGACCTACGAACGGTTCCGCGACAACTGGTCTTCCAGCGGCGGCAACCCCTACTTCGACCGCATCGCCGCGATGCCCAAATACATCGCCTCGCGGTCCCTCGACGAGGTGACGTGGAACGGCATCCTCCTCGGCCCCGACATCGTCAGAGCAATCCAGGAGCTCAAAGCCCAACCGGGAAAGGACCTCATCAAGTACGGCACCAACCGCCTCGACGCCACGCTCCTGCGCGCGGGCCTCGTCGACGAACTCCGCCTGTGGGTCATGCCCGTCGTGGTCGGCAGCGGCCAGCGCCTGTTCGAAGATGTGGAGACCTCGTCGCTGGAGCTCATGCTCACCGACGCCCGCAAGCTCGCCAACAGCTCGGTCATCCTCACCTACGTCCCCACCTCACAATAAGGCCGGTACGCGACCGGTAATGAATCGGCAGCCGTGAGAGAGTGCGACCTTCGATCAAGGTCAACGCCGATGCGTTGCCTGCTATCGCACATCGTCGAGGCGAGCGCAGCGAGGGCCCCCGGCCCGCGCTGCGGCATCTACTCAGCCGTTCCGCCGGGTATCTCGGCGGCGATGGTAGCGCGCCCTCCTTCGCGATCAGCGGGGCGCTCGCGGCGCGGGAGCCGGCCGCGAACACGAACTCAACGCGCAGCGAGGGGAGCCTTCGAACCTCGGAGGCTCCGCTCGCGCAACGAGCCAGAACATAGATCGGAGAGTCATGAGCACAAAGGCAACGAGCAAGTTCACGATCGACAGCTGGGACGAGCACCCATACCACGAGGCCGCCAGCGGAGGGAAGCTGACCCGCGCACACGTCAAGCAAACCTTCAGCGGCGACATCGAAGGACAAGGCGAAGTGCAATGGCTGATGTGCTACCGGCCAGACAGCACCGCCGACTTCGTCGGCCTCCAACACTTCGCCGGACGGGTTGGCGAGCGTTCGGGCACCATCGTGCTCGAGACCCGCGGGACCTTCGACGGCCAAGCAGCCACCGGCCCCCTGCGCATCGTCCCCGGCTCCGGCACCGACGAGCTCAGCGGCATCTCCGGAGACGGTGAACTCCGCGCGCCGCTCGGCAGCCAAGCGTCGATAAAGCTCACCTACCGCTTCGAGTAACCGCCACACGCGCTCGCCGTCCCGACGATCCCGCCACCCCCACCGGAAGACCAGTACCCCTACCCGCGCTCCCCGCGCCGTCGCCGTTGAAGCCGGGAGCGCCCAACAGGCAGTCCGCGAAAGGCGACTCCCATGAAGACAACAACTTCGTCAACTCTGTACTTCACCTCGACGACGGCCTCCGACCGGCCGAGGTCCGACCAGGATCAGCCGCAGGTCGACGCCACAAAGCGGGTGCGCGCCACGGGTGAGCGAGCGTTGGTCCTGGGCGGTGCCGGATCGGCAGGCAACGCGTGGGAGATCGGCGTCATCGCCGGGCCTGTTTGAGGCCGGGTTGGATCTGACCAAGGCCGACCTGACCATCGGGACGTCGGGCGGATCGACCGCCGCAGCCCAGATAACCAGCACGATCCCGCCGACCGAACAGCTTGCCGACACCCTTGCCGCTGCGCCCCAGCCACCGACTGGTGCGGTCGGACCCGACCGTGGACGTGCTCCGATTGGCCCGGCGTCGGATCATATGGAGAGGACGAGCCAAGTCACCGGTGCCGCTGAGGATGTGGCCGACATGCGCCGCAGCATGGGCGCGGCGGCCCTCGCGTCGGACGCGGCGTCGCACAGTTCTGTGCAAACGCAGTGGCGGGCCGTCATCGCCGCCCGGCTGCCCACCAGCACTGGCCGCAACGGCCGTTGCTCATCCCGGCGGTCGATGCCCCTACCGGTGAACCGGTCGTGTTCGACCGCCACAGCTGAGTCGACCTGGTGGACGCCGTCGCCGCCAGCACTTCCAACGGCTTCGGTATCGCTCCGTACAGCATCGGCGGCAACCGATACATCAACGGCGGCTACCGACGCGACGAGAATGCCGACCTGACAGCCGGATACGCACGGGTGCTGGTGCTGTCACCATTCGGCGGCAGTCACGGCATCCGTTGGAGTGGGGCACGCATCTCACAACCCAGGTCGACGAACTACGCGCACGCGGGAGCAGAGTCGAAACGATCTCCCAGACAGCATCGCCGAGCACATGTTCGGTGCCAACGCGATGAATCGGTCGCTACCTTCGTGCGCCCTGACCTGGGCTCGTTCTGCCGCCTTGACGAACTCGGCCTGCAGGTCGTGGGTCAACGGATTGGGCTTGTCGGTCCTCCCTGGGTCGTTGTCCTCAGGGCAAAGTAGCTGGCGGGGGCGCGAACTCAGCTCCGGAGAGTCGTGTTCGGCGCGATTCCCGAAAGCCCCGCCCGTTTCTAGAGCCCGGTGACGGGACGCTATACGGGCGCCCGGGAAACACACGCGAGCGAGAGAGAGCGGGTCTCGCCGCGACGGCTCCACCGGCAGCTGATCCCGGCCACCTGCGGGGTCAGCTATCTCGCCGGCCACAAAGCGCCCTTGTAGGTCCATCCGACTGCCCCGCTTTCGCGCGGCGACGGGCATGCTGAGGTCGTCGCGGCGGCACCGATCAGGAGACTCCCTTTCTTGCGCCGAGAGGTGTTTGGGGTCAGATCGCCACGGGCCTGCAGGTCGCTACCTGCGGGGCTCGTTCCGTCGTCCGCGCGGTCGTCGTCGAGACCGCCGACTCGGAGGAGCGCATTTTCATGAAAGCAGGGCTCGCGCTCCCGAGACCCGCAAAATTCGAAAGCACGTCTCGGCCCCCCCGGGGCTCAAACCCGCAACGCGCGGAACTCGCGCACGTCGTGGCTCGGGTCGGCGGCCGCGGTGTGGCGGGCCGACCGGTGAGGGGCCTTTCCGGCGCATTGCGGGGACGTCGACGAGTCGCCTCGAGTCCCGCAGCGACGCGAGAGCGGGTCTGCGGGAATCGCTCGCGTCTGGGTGCAACCGTGGCAGGATTGGGGTGGTGGATCTGGTTCGCGATGGTGTTGTGCTGGCGTATGACGACGCCGGGAGTGGTTACCCGCCCCTCGTGTTCGTGCATGGGGCGGCGTGTAGTCGGCGTTTTTGGTGTCAGCAGGTCCCGCGCTTCTCCTCTGATCATCGGGTCGTCACCCTGGACCTTCGCGGCCATGGCGAGAGCGATGCCCCCTCGGAGCGGTACACGGTGCGACTGTTCGCCGACGACCTTGCGTCGACCTGCATGCAGTCGGGGATTGAGAGCCCGGTGGTGATCGGCCATAGCCTCGGCGGGCTGGTCGCGCTCGATTTCGCCTCCGCCTACCCAGACCGTGTCGCCGCCGCGGTGTTGATCGACTCGCCGCTTCTGCCTGATGGCGACCGGGCCAAGATTGTGCGTGATCTGGTGGCCGGGCTCCGAGGCCGTGATCCGGATTCGGCTCTTCGCGACTACTTTGCGGGTCTGTTTGGCCCTTATGACGATGCTGCTACCAGGTCGTGGATCCTCGATCAGGCCGTGGTGACCGAGCCGCATGTGACGAGCTCAGTCTGGGAGGAGTCTCTTGTCAGCTGGGACGACGAAGCCGCCTTGCGCGAGTGCCGGGTGTCACTTCTCTACATCGACGCCGGCACTCCGAACGCCGACCTGGCGCGCGCCGTCAAGCTATGCCCGGGGCTGATGATCGCCAGGACGATCGGCTCTGGGCATTTCAGCCCGCTCATGGTCCCGGAGCAGGTGAACGCCGTGCTCGAGCGTTTCCTCCGCCTCCCACTTGGCGGATGACGTAGAGCATTGACGAACCCGACCAGGGTGCCGGGCTGCATTCAACGAACCCTCGGGCCGATCCGGCAGCGACCGAGGCCGCCTTCAACTGGTCGCTAGCAGCGAGCCTGCAAGCACCGAGGCGCCGTTTTGGCGACTAGTGACCGGCGGTGACCGCGCGGTCTAGGCCTGCAATCGTGTGCCGCGCATGCGTTCCGCAGCGTGATGCGTGGCTGCATGTATCGACAGGGGTCGCGTTGAGCGGCGGCCAGAGCATATGTCGTTGCTCGTTTGGTCACCGAACAGCAGCGCGGTCGGCGACCTGCCCGCCACACGCGATCAAAGATCTCTTGAGCCCGAGATCGGTCCTGCTGAGCCGGCTCGGGCCGGAACCGGCGGGCGCGTCGAGCGGCGTTCGAAACCTGTTTGCGGGTCGTCTGACGCAGGGACGGTCAGCGACGGTCCGACTAACGCTCGTCCGGCAGAAGCAGTCGCAGCGGGGCCGCCATGTCTAACGCGCAGCAGACCCGCATGGCCGGTGGGTGTACCCGCGCGACGAGTCTCGCAGCGCCGGTTGCCGAAACTCGCGAGGGTAGAACGAGCGTTGTCCCTTTGACCGCCTATTTGAGCCAGCTTTGGTCGGCGAGGAATCCCCAGACAGGGTTGTATTCATAGTTGTGCAGGCGGCTCGATGTGAGCTCGACGTCGCGGGTCGTGACGGTCGGCGCCCAGACGGCGGCGTCGGTCAGGCGCCGGTCGACCGATTCCCAGATTGCCTGTGCTTGCCGTGGATCAGTTAGCTCGAGGAGCTCCGCCCGTTGCATCTGCCGGTCGACCAGGGTCGCAGTAGTAGCCATTGCTGTTTGATCCTCGACAGCCGAAGAAGGCGGGGAGGTAGGCGGACGGGTCTGGCCAGCTAGTGAGCCAGTCGCCGATGACGGATATCTGGATCTGAGCCGGACCGGCTTTCACGGAGACGTGGTCTGTAGGTTTCCTTGTTTCTGCTCCAGCGAGTGATCTGACCCCGTAGAGCGGAGAGGCCACGGCCCAGCCTTTCATCTTTGACCCGCTCGCTCGATCTGCTCGACCGGCGTCGCGCCCCGGACCGTCAACAAGACACGCCAGCTCATCTGTGCAGTCTTCAACTACGGGACGCGCCCGAGCACGTACGGCCTGCCAGCGAATCCGGCCGCACGCCGATCGCCGTCGTGAGCCCGACGTCGCCGCGTTTGCGTTCACCGAGCAGATCGAAACGCTTGCCTCCACGCTCGCCGCCAGCGCGCATCGCGACCCATCGCGCCCGGCGCTCAGCTCCCAGGAGATCGTGGCCCGTGCCCGTGAGGATGCGCAGGACGCCGATTTGATTCGGGGCTGCGCGACCGACCGCTTGAGCCCACATGCGGCTGCGGCGCGTCTGAACGCTAGTGACCCGGGGGTTGAATCCGACGATCGTCGGGAACAGCTCTCCGCCGCTGGCGGGGAACGTTGGATCGGGGAAGTTCGGCATCCCGTGCTCGCGGAGGCACCGCACCTGTGCGAGCGCAGCCATGCGCTGCGAGGAGTTGAACTGCTTCCCCGTTGATGAGCTGGCTGGCTCCACCTTCAGGCATGTCTTCATCGCGGATCGAAAGGCTGGCGACTGTTTGATCCCGGGCGGGAACGCGCCGCCTGGATCGGGGAGTCAGGTAACCGTGCGCGCGGATGCAGTCCGCAAACCTGACACCCGAGTTCGCCTGGGGCGCTGGTCTTCCCAGACTGGTTGCGGCCGGACCCGCATGCAGCGAGTCCGGCCGCGCAACCGCCTGCTAGAGCGATCGCCGCGCACAGACGGCGCGGATGGCCGAGGCACGATCAGCCGCCGCCAGGCCCGCCACCGGGCGCAGGGCCATGCGGACCACCGCCGCACTTGTGGATGTCGCACGGAGAGTTGAACGTCTGCGTCTGTGTGCCTGTTGCGGTCATCAGCTGTGCCGAGGCGACGTGTCCGCTGCCTGGCCACCAGGCAACCGCCCAGCCGTTCTGAACCGTGGCCGTGACCACCGTCCCGTCGGTGAGCGTCAGGTTGGCCCCCGTGACGTCGGGGCCCGCCTGGGCGATCATGGTGCCGTAGTCCTGGCCGTTGTCGGTAGCGGTGTGGTCAGACCACAGGAACAGACTCCCGTCAGCAGGCGTCACCGGCGGATAGCTGGTCCAGCCGGATGCGTTCTGCAGGCCGGGCCCCACCGTGCAGAAGTTGTAGGTCTGTGTCGACCCGGCCGGCCCTGCGTAGGCGATGATCGTGTACGGGCCGCGGCTGTCGACCAGCTGCTGCGTCGTGGTGTTCGGGTCGGGGATGTTCGCGCTGCAGTAGCTCTGCGCCGCCTGCAGCTGTGCGGGGCTTGCCGTCGTCGGCTGTGCACTCCAGCCCGCGAATGCCGTGCTCGCCCCACCGGCGAGTGAGAGCAGCGCGGTGACGGTGCCTGCGACCGCGACGACGCCGCGCCGATCGCCAGCCTGGGCCGCCAGCTGCGACGAGCTCGCGGCCGGTAGTCGGTTTCAAGGATCTTCGGGGACGCGTGAACACGGGCTGCGCGCTCCTGCATCCATGTACGAAGGTCGTTCTCGATCTCAGTCATGAGGCGATCCTCCGGTAGTGTTTTTTTAGGCGGAGGGTCTCTTCAAGTCGCTTCAGCCCACGAGATGTGCTGCTCTTGACGGTGCCCAGCGAGCAGCCCAGTGCCGCCGCCACCTGAGCCTCTGGAAGATCGAGGAGGTAGCGGAGAACCAGCGCCGCACGTTGCCGTGGCGGAAGCGCCGCCAGCGCGTCGAACAGCTCGTCGTGAATGTCGAGGTGGGCCGCATCCGCGGCCGTCTCGGCAGGCGGAGTTGCTTTGAGCTCCGCTCGGTCGCGTGACCGCATCGAACTCCCATGCAACGCCAGGTTGACGAGGATCCGCCTGGTATATCCGACCGGGTGCTCCATGCGGGAGACCCGCGGCCATCTCGGGGCGACCCTGAAGAGCGTCTCCTGCACGAGATCCTCGGCCTCATGCAGATCGCCCACAATCAGGTAGGCGGTCCGCAGCAGACCATCGCCGTTGTTGGCGTCAAAGCGATCGAAGTCGTTAGGACTCATCACGTCTTAAAAGGCTCCCAGCACCCGCAAAGGTTGAGAAGGTCCTCAAAAACGTCGAATCGGCCGTGCCCATCGACTCACCCGCTGGCGCGCTGAGCGGCCACGCGCGCTCTGCCACCTGAACCATCATCCCGGGCCCGACCTGCTTTCACCTCCGGACGCGCCTCTCCGCGGAGCTGCCCACAGTCACCCTACGCGCGGAACTCGGGCGCGTCGCATCGCGCGGCGGCCGCCACATCGCGCTGGGATCGGCTGGTTCCGATCGGGTGGAGTGTTAGCTGGGAGTCACACACGCTGCTAGCACCAGCGCTGGGCGTGACATCCGACGACGGCCCACTCGGTCCGCACCCGAAGCAGCCAGAGATCGAGCGCAAGACACAAGTGTGCTGCCGGAATCGGACACGATCGATCACGCCGGACGGGTCGGCGAGGGCGTCGACCGTCGGCACGACCACCTGCGCCGCCGGGCGCTACTCCTCGACGCCTGAGGCGGTCGCGCCGGCGTGACGACTGCTCTGTGCGGAGGCGGGCAGTCTGAGCGAGGCTGCCGCGTGTGCGGCGCAGGGGCAGTGTGGTCTGCACGAGCTCGCCGATCGCGCGACCGGAGGCTGCGCGGGCTGCTCAAGTGGAGACGCGGTGTGACCTACTCCTGCTCGTGGGCCGGCAGGCCCGCGGGCGGGCCTGGCCGAACCCCGCCGAAGCCATCCTGGATTATGGTTGTCTGGAGGCTTCGAAGGATGCCGCCGTAGCCGGTTCCCGAGTCCCGCTGGATGTAGTAGTCGAGGACGTGTACCAGTACGGCGGCGGCGTCGCGGTGAAGCCGGATGGTGATTTGATCGGTGTCCATCCGCGGCAGCGTATTCCCCGGCGATGCCGTACCGCCACAAACACGCCAAGTCCGTATGCGCCGAACCCGCCGTCTCAACGTCGCAGTCAAGCGGGGCGGTGCCTAGACCACCGCTCCCGGCAATCAAGGGGGTAGGGCGGACCCGCGGGTCATAGCCAGCCTACACCGCCTGCTCGTCGACCGGTCCGGCGAGCGCTGCGTCGTGTGCAGCGCGATCCACGCCTCGAGGTTCGCCACAACGGCAACCCGAGTCACAATGAATTGAGCAGCCTCGAAGAGTTCCCTCTAACGAAGGCTGAGCACTGTGGCCAGGCACGAATCCGGGGCTGGAGAGTTCCGGTTTCGGCTGACGAGTTCCCGGAGGGGCAGTCGAACCTGAGACACCGTGTTGACAGCAGCGGAGGCGACGAGCTTCAATCGGTCAGCCTCGCCAGGTAGGTGCTCGTTTCGGCTTCGTGCAAGCCGCCGTGCTGGCCGCGAAATCGCTGTTCGTTGGCCACCTGGAGAGCGAGCAGGCCCTGGTGGCCGGCAGCTCGCAGGCGATCGCCTTGACCTCGGCGACCTGCTGCGGGGGCGATCCGCTCAAACGGCTCGCCCGCGGGCGTACCCGCGCGCGGCTGTGAAGCCTTGCGACAGTTCGTCGATGACCGTGACGACATGCTGGGCGTGCACGTGCAAGAAGACGTCGCGCGAGGATCCCGCCGGCCGCGGCTGTGAGAGCAGCGTCGGCAAGTCGGGCCAGAGATCGTCGAGGTAGTCGACGCGGTCGGGCCTGACGTCGACCTGGCCATGGTCGGCCGTGACCAGCACTGTCAGCGGGCGCAGAGCCTCCCTGGCATCTCACCGCTCATCGAAGAACCGTCTTCAGCCACCTCAAACTCCGACGATCCGGGCCGTGGTGTGTCCCGTCCGGTCGATCAGATCCCAGTACAGAAGCGCGTAGCGATGACCGCGTCTCGGTGTCGCGATCGCCTCCCCGAGCGCACGCACGCCCTCGCGCAGCCGCCGAAAGCCGATCACCTGCGCGCCGCGAGTCGCGACGGCGCTGAACGAGCCCGCCAGCCGGTAGGGCTGCGCCACGACGCAGGAAACGGCCAGCGACTCATAGAACGTCGGGCCGGGTGCCAACACCGACAGCTCCAGGCGATCGACCAGCGCGCCCTCCTCCTCGGCGCCGGTCGCGTGAAAGCGGAGCGGGCAGATGATCTCGCCGAGAGCCGGCTCGAGAATGTTCCATTCATAGAGACCGTGCTCGTGCACGGGCATGCCGAAATGCACAGAGGACACGTGCGCGGTCGTCGCGGACGGGATCTGGGAGGTCAACGGGGTGACGTCCAGGCGCTGGATCAACGGGTGATCGCGGTGGCGCTCAAGGAACTCCATCCCGAATGCGTCCAGCAGGATCAGGATCACCCGCTCGCCGCGTCGAGCACCGACCGACCTCGGCCGGGATTTCGGCGAAGCTCTTCAAGACGAGCATTCTCGCCGCTTCGGCCGGTAGCCCTCTACTCCCCAGAGGCGGACATCATCGGAACTAGCACCGGCCATCAAGTGGCCGCAGCCGTTGGGACGGCCCTGAGGTATTTCATTCCTTGAGCGCGCTAACGACGCTTGGTCTTGAGGCAGGAGAGCCTGCACGGTCCCGCGTACTCGTGTCGATGAGCGACCCCACGGGTGTCATCCAGCCGCCGCTGCTCGCTTCTGCTCCAACCAAGCAGGGGCAGGCTCGGAGACCCGTGCCGCGGCGCTCCAGACTGCCCCTCTCGGACAAAATCAGCCACGGATCCTCGCGCGCTGCACGTCCTGGAACGGCAGCTTCTCCGCCCGCGCACGTCGCGTCAGCTCAATGCGCTCTAGCAGTCCTGCGCGGTGAGCGTCCGATCCGGTGCTGAGCCGGGCGTGCCGTATCGCAATCACATGCAACTTCCGCCGATGCCGGCGCCGAGTGCTGCTCTCACGCGGGAGCAACTCTGTGGCGCAAGCGTCGCTGACTGTTGCTTGGCGGAGGTGGCCGTCCTGAGGAGGTCTGCTGCTTTGGGTGGCAGAGCGGGGCTCTGCTGAACGGCGGCGCGCACGAGGTCTGGCTGCCGCTGGTGTCGACTGCTGAATTGCCGGGCAGATCCAACACTGTCACACTCCACTCCTTCAACCATGATGTCAGCCCAACATCTACTAGTTAGGCTCACCCGGGGCTGGCTGCTGGGTTCGCGCTAAGCAGCCGAGAGCGGCAGCACGCCTAAATCATCACCTCGGTCGGGTTGGCGGTAAGGATCAACGCGTATCGGACGTCAGCGGCCAGAGCGGTGAGTCACCGGGGGAAGCGCTTCGGTCTCTTTTTTGGTGAGGTCAACCCGGATCTCGTTCTCCACACGATTGGCAGCCCCGATCGGGATCGCGACCTGCTCGCGGCCCCACGGGTGGCCCCTGCAGGATCAGGTGCGTGACCTGATCGCTGGCGGGTCGATCACGAGACCGTCTACCGCACCGATCCAACCATCCTTGGCATGCACGGCATCGCCGCGACGGACCGCATCCTCGCCCGTCGGCACAACATCGCTGAACCTCGGCTTAGAGTGGTGGCCGAGCAGCAGGGCGACCCCGATGCCAGATTTCGAACCAATCCCAAAAACTCATTCCTCGCGCTAGTTGCGCACTGCTTCTTGCAGCTACATCCCTCTCCTCGACGCCCGCCGGTGACCGGGACGAGTCGCGCACGCTCCGCGTGGCGCCCGGGCTGAACGGCAAGATGCGTGAGCGACTTGGTCGTCGGATCGACGATCACACGGATCAGGCTCCCGCAACGCCCGTCGGTGGCGTCCACGTCAGCACCGATCGTGAACCTTTCCCCTTCGCCGCCCTGAACTCATCCCCGTGGGCCTGAGAATTCGATGTGTAGCCGCAATCCTAGAGCCTTACCGCTGACCCTCAAAGTCGGATGAACCCTAACCGGGCGCCCTCGCTCGGTGTCGAGCTGGGCCGGAAGCGGCGGCGTGTCTGCTCTGGGATAGGGCATGGTGCACTCGAGCCAACGAGCCCGGAAATGGATGCAAAGCCGATTCGCAATCGGGAGTCCGACCCCACACAGGGGAGCGATCAGCGATCGAGATCTAGATCACGGGAGCGGGGCGCGAAGGTTAGACTCGCGTCCATGCCGGCTGCTGGGAACGCCGAACGCTTTCGCATCGGGGCTGAAGTCGCGGGGACGGATGGGACCTGCGGCACGCTGACGGGCGTGATCATCGATCCGGTCGCTCGAGCACTCTTTTACCTTCGTCGTGTCGCGTTGTTGGTGGTCCGGTCGGGGCGGCACGGGCGGAAGGTCCAGTGTGATCGACTGCGGGATCAGACTGATATTCGAGGGCTCATCCTCAAGACCCGGGTTCGTCGCGGCTCGCCGTCTGAGAGCGGGCGCGGCCGGAGGAGCCGGCTGCCCATAGTGCTCTCGCGAGCCTTCAGCGATGGTGATGGGCCTTCCTGGGTGCTCGTGCTCGCCCCGGCAGCGTTCTGGGCGCGATCGTGGGTAGGGCGGTCAGGCATCGAGGGTGGCGGCCTCCCAGAGGAACGCGGCGAGCTCGCGGGAGACCGCGATCGCGACCACGCCGGCGGGCTTGCGTCGTTGGTTTCGGAGGTGCTGCCAGCGGCGTGCAGGCGGCGTTGCGCGCGCCAGGCGATCTCGATGATCCTCGGGTCCTGCCCGTGTCTGGCGGCGAGCCGAGCACGTCGCCGATGCGGGGCGGGTAGCGTAGTGGTGGGCGGCCTCGACCAGCAGCCGGCGGGCGTGCCTGGGTCCGGCTTTGGTGATCGATCCCTTGTCGGCGCTTGGTGTCAGAGGTGCGCTCGGAGGGGACGATCCCGAGGAAGCCCGACAGCAGTGTCGGCTTCGCGAACCGTCGGAGTGACCGATCTCGGCGGCGACACGGCGGCCGTGAGCGTGTCAATCCCGCGAAAGCACCGCAGCCTCGCGATCACCTGCGCGTGCGAGCTGTCGGGGATCTGCTGCTCGAGCGTGGCGATCAGCGTCTGGCGGCGGCCGCACAAGCAGCTCAACCGTCGTCGAGGTAGTCGGCAAAGCATGCCTGCGAGCACGCGTCCTCGAAGCTGAGCTTGCCCAGCCAGCGCATGTGCACGCCCGTCCACGTGCCACCCTCGTAGCGGTGCCCGCGACGCAGCAGGAACTTTCCCAAGCCGATGTCGGGCGCGCATCAGATCGCCGCGGATATCCTCGATGCATCGCACCAGATCGCGGAAGTGCTCGTCCTGCGCACCGGGCACGAACGCGAAGCTCAGCTCGCCGGCGGCCAGCAGCCGGACCAGCCAGATCGCGTCTCGGCGGTCGGTCTTGACCCGATCCCCGGAGCCCTTCGGGATCGACCCCGGTGCGACCACCCGCACATCGATCCCCCGCTGCCTGCCCGCGCGCGCGAGCTCGAACCCGCTCGGCCCGGCCTCGTACACCGCCACTACCCCCGGCCCCAGTCCTCTCCAACACCTCCGACGACCTCCAGCGGCACCATCCGCAGCCTGCTCACCGCCAGCTCGCCGCTATCCAGATGCAGAATCGCCGCATGCGTCTGGCGCGCATGCACGTCAAGACCGACAAGGCGCGTAGCCTTCGCCGTCATGGTCGGCTCCTCTCGTATGTAGTTGGGACCGCCACGCGAGGGCCAACTCGCGAGGCTCTACAACGTCCCCAACACAACGGGAGGGGACCGGCCAGCTTCTACCAGACGCGCCGGAGAACGCATCTGATCGTCAAGCCGGGCCACCACCGGGGGTTCGGGCGGCTCGTTCCGGTGGAGATCGTCGAATCAGACGGCGATCCGATCCGGCTGAAGTGCACTGTCGCGCAGTTCCTGGGCTTGGATGAGGGCGAGGAGTTCCACTTCCTACCTGTGGACGACCCGACCGGCTATGCCGGTGGGCAGGCCTATCACTCGCCTCACTACGAGCTCGAAATGTCCGCCGGCGTGATCGGGGGCGGGATGCGAGACATCGCGTACGGGCACCGCCCCCAGCACGACGTGATCGCGTCTGACCGGGTCCCGGTCGGCGAGGTGGAGGTGCGGCGCGGTGACCCGGTGCACGCCTCCGACGGCTTCGTCGGCTCGGTCGCGGGGCTGATCGTCGACGCGGCCGATCTGCACGTGACCCACGTGCTGCTCGCCGAGGGTCACCTGTGGGGCCGCAAGCAGGTCGCGATTCCGTTGGGTGCGATGACCCGAGGGGATCAGGAGATCCGCGTCGACCTGACGAAGCTGCAGATCGAGGCGCTGCCGCCCGTCCAACTGAAGTCAGTGCCCTAGCGGGTGCTCGACCTCGGGTAGCTGGCGATCCTGGGTGCCAAGCTCACCGACGAGATGCGCCGCGCTGCAGAAAGCGGGCATCTCGCGTGCGATCGCTTTCGTCACCGCAAAGCGTCGGGGCGGCGCCATCGCTTCGGGTCGGCGGGAGGCGTCCGGGGACCGCACGGCGTCGCCGAGGTCCGTGGTTCCCTCCCGCCGCCGCCTCGAATCGGGTAGAGGCCAGGCTCGCCCTGGCCCCTCCCACACCACCCGGCATGCGGGTCCGCACCGGGCGGTTCGCTCAGCATTCCCGGAAACGACGGTAGGGAACGGTGAACCCTTTCAGGCCCATGGTCTGATGCCAGTAGGCGTTCGGCAGCGCGGTCTGGAGTGGCCAGGACCCGGCGACGCGCCAGTAACCCTTCTGCGAGGCCGCCCATGAGCGGGCATCGCGGTCGGGGATACCGAGCGCGCGCAGGTTCCGGTAGCGCGTCTGTGGACGCTTCCACTCCTTCCACCGCACCTGCCTGAGCCTGCGGCGCAGCCACTTCTCGAGCTTCTCGAACGGCAGGATGCTGTCGGCGAACGCAAAGTACGCCGTCCACCCGACCGTGAAGCGGTTGATCTCCTTGACCCGCCGCTCCATCGAGACGCCCCAGTTGCGCGTGGTCAGCTGACGGATCCGGTCCTGGGCTCGTTTGAGAACCCTCGGAGCGACCGTCACACCGATCCTGCCGTCCCGGTAACGGAAGAACTGAAACCCCAGCAGGGGCCTGTCGACCGCGGGGGCGACCTTCGACTTCTGTCGGTTGACGCGCAGCTTCAGGCGCTGCTCGATGTATTGCGTGATGCTCTCCATGACCCGCTGGCCCGCCCGCTCGCTTCGGACATAGATACGTCCGTCGTCGGCGTAGCGCACGAACCTGTGCCCTCGCTTATCGAGCTCCCAGTCGAGGTCGTCCAGCATGATGTTGCTGAGCAGCGGCGAGAGCGGAGACCCTTGAGGGGTTCCTTCCTCGCTCGTGTGCACCAGCCCACCATCCATGACGCCCGCTCCCAGGTAGCGCCGGATCAGCTTGAGCACCCGCTTGTCATGCACCCGCCTAGCGACCCTGGCCATCAGAGCGTCGTGCTGAACGCGATCGAAAAACGAGTCGAGATCAAAATCGGCGCACCACGCCGCGCCATCGGAGATGAACTGGCGTGCCCGCTCGACAGCGTGATGCTGGGAGCGCCCCGGGCGAAACCCGAAGCTATGGGGATGGAAGTGCGGGTCGAACACAGGCGTGAGCACCTGCGCGATGGCCTGGCAGATCAACCGATCCACCGCAGCCGGCACCCCCAGCATCCGCATCCCGCCCGAGGGTTTGGGGATCATCACCCTCCTGACAGGCTGGGGCCGGTAGGTACCCGCGTCGAGCATTGAGCGGACCTCCGACCAATGGTCATGCAACCACGGCCGCAGTTCCTTGGTGCTCATCCCGTCGATGCCCGGGGCACCGGCGTTCTGCTCGACGCGTCTGAGCGCCTCGGCGAGATTCTCGCGGGCCAGGAACTGCTCCCACGGGCCGCTCGCGTTGGCGGGGTAAGCATCGGTGTGGTCCGGCGCCGGATCGCTGCTGCGCTCTGACCGGAGGTCCTCGGGCTTCACCCTCGTCCCCTTCCGGCCAGGCCCCGTGAGGGGTTGGCTGCGGTCAACGCAACGATCACGAGCACGAACGTCCTGACGCTCGGCTTCGCGTTCGGCCCTTCCCAGCCACCATCGTGATCCCGGCTGGTAGTACGGCCTCTGCTGACTTCTCCACGGCGAGCGGCGCCCTCTCGAACACCGCCGTCCCGCACCACCCCGCGAACCAAACGGACGGGGCATCTGGGACACCCGCGGAGATCTCCGCGAGTAAGACCAACAACCTTCGTCGCACACCCACCGCGTTTACGGAACAGCCCCTTGATGGCATCGGGCTTCGCCTCGCGGTGCAGACTCGCCCGGGCCGCCCCGCCTTCTACGCGCAGGACAACGAGATCGCCGACGATCGCGCCGCCCCATGTGTTCCTAGGGTCGCGACTTCGCACTCCGACTTCCTCCCCACCCAGCCTCACGACTGAGCGGTTGCCTTCGGCTTGTGGTTGGTGCCATCAACCTCCACAGGGGACTTGCACCCCCGAGCTGCTGGTCATGTCGCGCGCACACCCGGCGTGCGGTTCTCCCGCACACGGCTCTCCGACATCGTTCACCGGCTGGCATACGCAAGCGTTGGTCTGACGGTTCCATCGAGGCGGTAGATGCCGAGCTGGTTGACCCACTCGTAGGTAAAGCGGGTGGTCCAGTTACGACCTTTGAGTCCGTGCTTGGCGCTGGCGAGGATGGCGAGGCGTTGGTTGACGTAACCGTCGATCTGGGAGAACTTCCGTCCAGAGTTTCCATAGCGGAAGTAGTTACCCCAGCCGCGCAGTACGCGGTTGAGGTCCTCGACGGCCCATTCCAACGGCAGCCTCGCGTAGCGGCGGTCCGTGCGAGCGCGGATCTTGCCTCTGATTGAGGCCATCGCCCGCTTGGACGGCCATTTCTGCAGATACCAGCGACCCGGCTGTCTCCAGGACTCTCGCATCCGGTGCTCGAACCCTAGAAACGTGAACCCTTCGGCGCCTCTGGCGAGATGCGCGATCCTGGTCTTCTCGGGATGCAACCGCAGCCCGAGTCCGTCCAGGATGGCCGCCACCAGCTCGCGCGCCTGTTCGGCGTGCTCGCGGGTGGCGCATAGGATCACCAGGTCATCTGCGTACTTCACCAGCTCCCCGTGCCGCTGACCGCCGCCCGCCCATGCTTCGTCGAGCATGTGCAGGGCGATGTTGGCAAGCAGCGGTGAGAGTGGAGAGCCTTGCGGGTGCCCGCTTCAATCGCGGACACGACCCCACCCTCGAACACCCCCGCTCTCAGCCAGCCCCGCAGCAGCTTGAGCATCCGCCGATCGCACACCCGCCGCTCGATCTGAGTGACCAAGGCATAGGAGTCGACTTCGTCAAAGCAGCTGCGAATGTCGGCGTCTAGCACCCATTGCTTATCACGCCAGGTGACGGTCTGTCTGACCGTCTCCAGTGCGTGGTGTGCCGACCGCCCGGGCCGAAACCC
>CAVWQA010000018.1:0-120718 GCA_963757015.1 uncultured Solirubrobacterales bacterium | reverse complement strand
GCGGGAGTGTTGGGGATCGTGCCCGCCGCCAGCCAGCCTCGACTGGCCACGTGCGAGAGATCGGGACCGACGTCGGCCTGCGCGGGCGTACCGGCGATCCGGTGGCAGCTCGCACACTGGTTGGACATGAACACCTGCTTCCCGGTGCGGGCCGCGGAGGCGCTCGGAGACCGTACCGGAGCGGCGTTGCTGGCCAGCCAGGCGCGGTACTGAGCCAGCGGCTGGGCGATCACGTACAGCGACATGTGCGCGTGCTGCAGGCCGCAGAACTGCGAACACTGCCCGCGATAGACGCCGGGATTTGAGGCATACAGCAAAACCCGGTTGCGGCGGCCGGGGATCATGTCGATCTTGCGGTTCAGGGCCGGCACCCAGAAGCTGTGGATCACATCGGCGGTCGTCGCCACCACGTTGACGCGGGTGCGAACCGGGATGTGGACCTCATTGGCCGTCACCGCCTCGGCGGTGCCCGGCGCCGCGGCACCGGACGCCGCGCCCGAGTCGTCGCGCGCGACCGGATAGCGAACCTCCCACCACCACTGGTGGCCGATCACATCGACCGTCATCGCCGTGCTGGCCGGGGCCGGCGGCGAGGTCTGGCGGATCAGGTAGACATTCGCGACCCCGAACAGGGCCACGAGCGCGACCACCGGGATCCCGATCCCGAACAGCAGGACCATGGCCTGGTTGACGTTCTCTCGTTCGCCGATAATCGGCAGCCCGGGGCGGTCGCGGCGAAACCAGGCGATCACCAGCATCGCCACCGCCCCCGAGAACACGATCACGCCGACAGCGAACATCCACCACCACAGCAGCATGATGTTGTGAGCCTGAGGGCTGTGTGTTGAGAGCATCGACTGCTTGCTGCAGCCCTCCAGAAGCATGGCGACAGTGACCGCAACTCCAGCGGCAGCTAGTCGCCGTCGGCGACGGCGGCGTTGACGGTGGCAGGCTGACACCCTGGGTAGCGGACGTGACGAAGCGCAACCGGATTTACCCGCTCCCGGGCATGGCAAACCGTCAGGTTCGCGTGCTGACAGGTGCCCTTGACACGGCCACGATCGAGGCCAATGCGAACCCGGTCGCGGTGGCGGCGTTGTGGAGCGCGAGCGGTCGCCGCCGGCGATCCACGCCCGCGAGCCCCAGCATGCTCACCGCGTGCACACCATCCACCCCGGCGCCCGTGAGCCACCAGCCGGGGCTGGGATGGCGCCGGATCAGCTCGGCCTGGAGGAGCTCGCGAACTCCCAGCACCCGGCCGACCAGCCGCGCCCGGTGGTCGATCGGCGCCCGCGTCAGTGCCGCCAGCGCCCGCGTGGGCGCGAGCAACAGCACGGCGCCGTAGACAAACCTGATAACGACCAGGCCGCCGGTCACTCGCGGCCGTCCGCCGTCAGCGTGACCGCGCAATGCAACAGCCCCGCGTGCACGAAGGCCTGCGGCAGGTTGCCGCGCAGTTGACGCTGGACGACGTCGAACTCCTCCGACATCAGCCCCGCGGGCCCGCACGCGCTCCGGCCGCGCTCGAACCAGTGCGCGGCGCGGACCTCATCTCCCTGCTGGGACCAGGCCAGTGCGAGCAGAAAGCCGCACAGGACAAAGGCTCCCTCGGCCTCACCCAAGGGCCGGGCGTCGGGACGGTAGCGGTAGCAGTAGCCATCCTCGGTCAGGTCTCGCTCCACAGCGTGCAGCGTGGCCAGCGAGCGCGGATCGTCAGGGGTGATCCCCTCGCGGATCGCGGGCAACAGCAGTGCGGCGTCGATGCGCTCATCGGTCGGGGAGCGTTGCCAGCGGCCCTCCGGGTGGACGGCGCTGGCCGCCGTCTCGGCCACGATGGCGTCGGCCAAGGCGAGCCAGGCGGCGCCGCGCTCGGAGGGCTGGTGGGCGGCGATCGCCCGCAGCCCGGCAGCGCAGATCAGGCGGCTGTGGGTCCAGTTGTCGGGCTCGAGCTCCCAGATCCCGGCGTCGGGCTCGTGCCACCGCCGCTCGATGGCCGCGATCGCGATCTCGGCGGCCCGCCACCCGTCGGCATCGATGTGGTCGTGGGCAGCGGCGGCCGCCAGCAGTAGCAGGGACTCGCCGAAGGCATCGAGCTGGAACTGGCGATTGACCCAGTTGCCGACCACGTCGGTCCCACCGGGGTAACCGGTAAGGCCCAAGCGTCGCTGATCGGGCACCGGGCCACCAATCGTGGTGTAAGCAGGCACCATCTCCGGGCCGTCGGCCAGCAGGCGCTCGGACACGAAGCGCACCGCGTCGTCCATCAGCGGATGGCCGCCGGCCTCGGCCACGGCCTGCCCGGCCAGGCACTGGTCGCGAATCCACACATAGCGGTAGTCAAAGTTGCGCCCCTCGCGGGCTCGCTCGGGCAGCGACATGGTCGCGGCGGCGACCATCCCGCCGCCGTCGCAGGTCAACCCCTTGAGCACGGCGTAGGAGTGGCGCGCGTCACGCCGCCCGACGGTGGCCTCCAGCTCGGGCACGCATTCCCTCCAGGCCGACTCGGTCGCCGACCAGGCGCGGTCGGGGTGCGGCGGTGACTCGGGATCGGAGCTGGTGTCGATCACCAGTACCAGGTCGTGCGAGGTTCCGGGTTCGAGTTCGAGCGTCATGGCCAGCGGCTTTCCGCCGCCGCTGGTGTCGAGCGGCTCGGCCTGCGCGGCACCGGTCCACATCACCTGGGCGTCGCCCAGCCGCGCCCGCCAGATGCCATCGTCTCCGCGGCGCAGGTGCGTGGCTCGCTTGGCGCCGAACTGCGTCCGCAGGTCGAGCAGCACCCTGACCCGCGCACTCCCGGTATGGGCCAGCACCTGGCGCAGAAGCACGGCCCGATCAGCACGCCCGGGCATGGCCAGGGCCTCCCGGCACTCGACGAGCCCGCCGTCGGTGATCCAGCGACTGCGCCAGATCAGGCCGTGCTCGTAGTAGCCACCCCACACGAACCGTTCTTGAGGCATGACCGCGTACACGCCTTCTCCCCCGATCAGGGTGGCAAAGCACGCGTCGGAGTCCCAGCGTGGGAAGCACATCCAGGCGTAGTCGCCGCGCGGGCCGACCAGCACCCCCCGCTCGCCGTCGGCCAGCAGCGCGTATTCGCGCAGTATGTGGGGCGCGCCGATGTCCGCGTCCGCTGCCGTCTGGCTCATCGCAGGCGAGCAGCGGCGATGCCGGCCGCGCCCGCGGCGGCGCCGAGCGCGGCCCCGGCGAGCAGCGCCCGGTGCGTGTTGGCCCACAGCTGAGGGCTCCGGCTCTTGGCCTGGCTGTCGAACATCCCGTGCGTGGCGGCCAGCTCGGGCACCGGCGAGAACAGGTTTTCGGGGCGGTCGGGGGACACCGGCATGTCCTGCACCTGCTGGCCGGAGAAGGCCGTCCGGGCCAGATAGCGGTCGGCGAGCGCGGGCGCGATCTTGCTGGCCAGGATCGCCTCCATCGCGCTGTAGCCCACGCGCATCTCGCGGCGGTGGTGGTGAGCGGCCCAGTACACGGCCTCGGCCGGGATCTCGGGTTGATAGATCGGCGGGACCGGCTGAGGATGGTTGGGCAGCTTGGACCGGCACCAGTTGAACTGCGTGGTGTTGACGCCGGGGAGCTGGACCATCGTGATGTGGACGTTGCTGCCGTCGTGCAGCAGCTCGGTGCGAATCGAGTCGGTGAACCCGCGAATCCCGAACTTCGCGCCGCAGTAGGCGGCCTGAAGCGGGATCGACCGGTACGACAATGCCGAGCCCACCTGGACGATCGTGCCCCGGTCACGCGCCGTCATCCGCTTGAGCGCCGACATCGTCCCGTACACGGTGCCCAGATACGTGACCTCGGTGGCGCGCTTGAACTCCTCGGGCGAGGTCTCGACGAAGCGGGCGAAAATCGTCGCCATGGCGTCGTTGACCCAGGTGTCGATCGCTCCGAAGCGAGCCTCGACCGCCTCGGCCGCGGCCTCGACCTGGTCGGCGTCCGCGACGTCGGTGACGACCACCATGCCCTGTCCGCCGAGCTCCTCCACCTCTTGGCGGGCCCCGTCCAGGCCGGCTTCGCCGCGGGCTAGAAGCCCGACGTGGGCGCCCCGCTTGGCGAATGCGTGCGCGATCGCGCGCCCCACCCCACCCGAGGCGCCGGTCACGACGACGACTTCGGGCTCGTGGCCGGGGCTCACGCGGCCACCAGCTGCTCGCGCTTCTCCTTGACCCCGTCGAACAGCTCCTTGAACGAGTCGGCGAACTTCTGTACGCCTTCGCGCTCGAGGACCTCGACCACGTCGTCATAGTCGATGCCGGCCTGCGCGAACCTATCCAGCGTGCGCCGGGCCTCGTCGACGTCGCGATCGAGCGTGCGCTCGATCCGGCCATGATCCATGACCGCCTCGACCGTCTCCCGCGGCATCGTGTTCACGGTCTCGGGACCCACCAGCTGCTCGACGTAGACCACGTCGCGGTAGTCGGGGTTCTTGGTCGAGGTCGAGGCCCACAGACACCGCTGGGCGCTCGCGCCCACTGACTTGAGCTCCTCCCAGTCGGGCCCGCTGAAGATCTCCTGATAGGACTGATAGGCAAGCTTGGCGTTGGCGATGGCCAGCGTCCCGCGCAGCTCGTCGTGACCACCGAGCTCCTCCAGCCGCCGGTCGGCCTCGGTGTCGACCCGGGAGACGAAGAACGAGGCCACCGACGCCACCTGGCGGAGGTCTCCCCCGCTCTCGCGCAGCCGGCGCAACCCGCGCAGGTACGCGTCGGCGGCAGCGCGATGGCGCTCCAGCGAGAACAGCAGCGTGACGTTGACGGGAATGCCCGCGGCGATCGTCTCCTCGATCGCCCCCAGGCCGGCCTGGGTGCCCGGGATCTTCACGAACAGGTTGCGGCGCGCCACCATCTCGTGCAGCCGGCGCGCCTCCGCCACCGTGGCCGAGGTGTCGTTGGCCAGGTTGGGGTCGACCTCGAGCGACACCCAGCCATCACGGGTCTTCTCGTTGCGTTCGAATACCGGCTCCAGGAGATCGCAGGCGGCGCGGATGTCCTCGCGCGCCAGCGCCAGGAACACCTCCTTGGGGTCGCTCTCGGAGGACAGAATCTCACGCAGCTGGTCGTCATAGGCGTCGCCCGAGGCGATAGCGCCCTGGAAGATCGTCGGATTCGAGGTCACGCCCACGATCCCGTCGTCGATCAGTCCCGCCAGATCGCCCTCGCGGACGAACGGACGCGACAGGTAGTCGATCCAGGCGCTCTGGCCGTGCTCTGAGAGGGCTTTGAGGGAATTGCTCATCGAGGCTCCAGTTCTTGTGCTTTGAATCTGAGGCTACCCCGCCGACGGCGCGTCACCCATGCCGGAGGTGAGACCTTCGTGTTCGAGCTCTCCAGCGCTCCGGCCGCTGCGCATCAGGTGAAGCAGGGGCAGGCCAAACCACAGCGCGACGATTCCCACCGCGGCCACGATCCCCAGCAGCAGCGGTCCTACTCCTCCTGCGACCACGTCGGCGATCAGGATCACGATCCCGGTGAACCCGGCGGCCAGGAACACCATGGCCACGATCACCAGCCGGTTGCCCATCGCCACCAGGTAGCGCTTCTCGCCGTGGCGAAACAGGATCCGGTGGTGGATCGACGGTGCCAGCAGCAGGACCGCGGCGGTGGCCACGCATAGCAGGGTCACGAAGTAATCGGTCCGCCCAAACGACGAAACCTTGGGCCAGCCTTTGCTGAACGGGACGATCAGCAAGAAGCCGAACATGACCTGGATGCCGGTGCCCGCGACCCGCAGCTCGTTCAGCAGCTCAATCGTGTTGCGGTCGAGCCGTTCGGCATCGGTCTCGTTGCGCTCGGGAGCCGATTTCAAGATCGCCGGTGAGGCCACAACGACAAGCTACCCGGGTAGGCGGCCACCTACCCGCCGGCGCCCGGCCGGCGCGTCCGGTTAGCGGGCCCCCGAAACGGGCATCTGCACCGATCATGAAAGGCCACCGCCGATGAAGCTCGGCTACTTTCTCTCCAGCGAGGAATGGGGACCCCAGGAGCTTGTCGCCCAAGCGGTCAAGGCCCAGGAGGCCGGTTTTGATCGTCTCTGGATCTCTGACCATTTCCACCCCTGGAACGACGTCCAGGGCCACAGCCCGTTTGTCTGGTCGACGATCGGCGCGATCGCCTCGGTGACCACCGGGATGACGGTCACGACTGCCGTGACCTGCCCGACGATGCGAATCCACCCGGCGATCATCGCCCAGGCGGCGGCGACATCGGCCGTGCTTCTCGACGGGCGGTTCAACCTCGGCGTGGGCAGCGGCGAAGCGCTCAACGAGCACATCCTCGGCGATCGCTGGCCCGGCGCCGCCGAGCGCCTGGAGATGCTCGAAGAGGCGATCGAGGTGATCCGCCTGCTCTGGCAAGGCGGCGTGCAGGAGCATCGCGGCCGTCACTACCGCGTCGAGCACTGCCGTATCTATGACCTGCCCGCGCAGCTCCCCAAGGTGATCGTCTCGGGCTTCGGGCCTCGCTCGGTGGAGCTGGCCGCCAGGGTCGGCGACGGGTATTGCACCGTCGGCCCGGATGCCGAGTCGGTGCGGTTGTTTCGGGCGGGCGGCGGCGACGGCAAGCTGGTGCAGGGCGGCCTCAAGGTCTGCTGGGGCCGGGACGAGAAGCAGGCGCGAGCGCAGGTCCATCGGCTGTGGGCCAACGAGGGACTCCCCGGAGAGCTGGCGCAGGTCCTGCCCACTCCGGCCCATTTCGAACAGGCCGCCGAGCTCGTGACCGAGGAGATCGCCGCCTCCGACGTGCCCTGCGGGCCCGACCTCGACCGCCATCTCGAGGCCATCGAGGCATATGCCCAGGCCGGATTCGACGAGCTCTACGTCAATCAGATCGGTCCCGACCAGGATCAGTTCTTCGCCGCCTACGGCGAGCACGTCGTGGCCCGCTTTAGCTGACAGTCAAGCCCTTCTCGTCGCATTCTCGGGCCGTGCTTGAATAGGGGAACGTCGTAGTCGCCGTGGAAGGTGGGTAGTCCACAATCGTGCCGCCATCGCGGGTTCATCTGCTCGAGGTCGAGCCCGACTTCGGGGCGTTTCTCTCAGACGAGGAGAAGGACGCCGCTGCGGCCGTTTCGGTTCCGGTCAGGCGCGTGCTCCCGGGGCCGATCGAGCTCGACGAGCTGCTGCGCGAAGCGGGCGCGTTTACCGCGCTGGTGCTCGAGGGGATGGTGCTGCATCGAATGGTGGTCGGAGATCGATCGGCCCTCAGGCTGCTCGGACCCGGCGACCTGTTCACGCTCCCGGGGCCATCGCGGACCGAGCTGCTGCACTGCAGCAATCAGTGTGCGTCCGATACCCGACTGGCCTTGCTCGACGATCACGTGCTCGTAGCCGCCCGGCACTTTCCGCGTCTGGTGAGCGGATTGCAGATCAGGCTCGGGGAGCAGCAAGAACGCCTGGCCGCCCAAATGGTCATCTGTCAGATGCCCCGTGTCGAGGACCGCGTACTGACGCTGATGTGGCTGCTGGCCGAGGTGTGGGGTCGCGTCACAGCGTCGGGTACCTCGCTTCCGCTGGCCCTCACCCACGAGGTGATCGGCGAACTGGTCGGCGCGCAGCGCTCCACGGTCACGCTGGCCCTCACCCATCTGGCCGAACGGGGTTCAATGATCCACCAGAATCGCGGCTGGCTGCTGCTCGAGAAACCTCTGCACAAGCCGAACGGACGTTGGCCCGCCAAAACGCCAGAGCTGGTGCCTGCCGCTGGACTGGAGTGGCGAGAGGCGCGCGAGCCCGTGGATCACCGCCACCATCACGAGCTGCTGATCGAGACCGTGACGGCGCTGCGCGACAACCAGCGGCGGACGGCCAAGCGCGTTGAAGAGGGGCTCGAGCGCGCGGCTCAATCGCGCCGGCACAGCGCCGAGCTGCGCCAGCAGGTGCGCGAGTATCGCCGGGCTAGACGGACTCCATCATGATGATCGCGCCCGAGGTCTCACCGTTGGACTGGTTTCCGAGCGGTAGGCAGACGACCCGGCACTGAAACGCCCGCCCGCGGCGGTTGGTGGCGCCCAGGACCAGCTCCTCGCGCGTCGACTCACCCGACAGCACGCCCCGGAGCGGCTGCTTGAGCTGGTCCACCGGCAGACCGATGTCGAGCGCCAACAGATGCTGGTCCTCGGTCTCATCTGCCGACAATCCCCACAGCTCGCGAGCCTGGTCATTCCAGATCTGCACGTGCTGGCGGCCGTCGAGCACGGCGACCGCGAGACCCATCGTCGCCAGGATCGCCTCCAGGAACAGGTTGAGGTCGTTGAGCTCCAGTGTCCGATGGCGAAGCTCCTCGTTCATCGTCTCGAGCTCCTCGTTGCTGGACTGGAGCTCCTCGTTCATTGTCTCGAGTTCCTCGTTGGTCGACTGAAGCTCCTCGTTGGTCGTCTCGAGTTCCTCGTTGGTCGACTGAAGCTCCTCATTGGTCGTCTCGAGCTCCTCGACCGTCGACTGCAACTCTTCGTAGGTCTCCTCGAGCCCCTCCTTGGCCTGTTTGACCTCGCGCCTGAGGGCGTGCCCGTCGGTGACATCTTCGTAGGTGACACTCGTCCCCAGCGCGACCCCGTCCGACAGCAGCGGTGTCACGTGCACGTTGAGGACGCGCTCGTGGTCGTCGGCCCGCCAGGCAATGCCCTGCAGGTCGACCGGGCGCAGTTCCCGCGTGGCCACATCGATATGGCCGCGCAGCTCCACCGGCCGGTAAGAGAGCTCCAGATCCTGGACCGGGCGTCCGAAATCAGCCACGCCGAGTCCAAACAGACGCCGAGCCATCCCGTTCGCCATCACCAGCGAGCCGCCGGAGTCGAGGACGACCTGCGGGATCGGCGTCAGATCGAACGCCGACTCGCGCAGGTTGTCAGTGATGCTCTGCGAGGCTCCGTTGGTAGGGTCGGCGGCAATCACCCGAATCCGATCTCGAACCGTCGGCTTCACGACCTTGCGAAACATCCGCCACTTGAGGTCGATCGGGGTGAAGAGCTCGGCGTGCGTGATCAGCATCTCGGACTTCCCGAGCAACAGCACGCCATCGTCGGCGAGAGCGAAATGGAAGCGCCGCAGAATCTGCGCCTGCGTTTCGGCCGTGAAATACATGAGCGTGTTGCGGCACACGAGCAGATCAATGCGCGAGATCGGTGCATCCTGGACGAGGTCATTGCGGCCGAAGATCACCGCTCGCCGCAGATCCTTGCGGAACACGTAACGCTGCTCGGTTCGCTCGAAGAAGCGTTCGAGCGCGTCGGCAGGAATGTCTTCCACCTGGCGCGGCAGGTAAGCCGCCTGACGTGCATGATCGAGCGCTTCTTCATCGACGTCGGTGGCGTAGATCTTGACGCGCTCGCGGAAGGCCTCATCGCCGACCGCCCGGGCCACGACCATCGCCACGGTGTAGGCCTCCTCACCCGACGCGCAGCCCGCGCACCACACCCGCAGCGGGGTGTCACGGACGCCGTCCACCAGTTGCGGCACAACCTCTTGAGCCAGGTGCTCCCAGGTTGGCGGATCGCGGAAGAACCCGGTTACGTTGATCAGGAGCGTGTTGAACAGCGCCGCGAACTCTTCTCCATGCAGCTCCAGGTAGTCGACGTAGTCTTCGTAGCTGACCAGGCCCAGCTCGGTCATCCGCTTGGTCACCCGACGCTCGATGCTGGAGCGCTTGTACCCCGTGAAATCGAAGCCTCGGGTCGCCTTGATGAACTCGAGCAGCTGGTCGAGGGTCGCCTCTTTACTGGTTGGCATCGAGCACCCCCCTCTCCTCCTCGTCGGCAGGATCGACGCCGCCACCGTCGGCGATTCTCGTCAACGTCGTCTCGGCGGCGAGTCCGAGCGCCGCTCTGACCGCCTCGGCCTGCTCCTCGGCCTCCCGCGCTCGACGCTTGAGCGATCGGGCCGAACGTTGCAGGTCGCGTCGCTCGAGCTGCGCGGCCATTCGCTGCAGCAGGGCGCGGCGATCCTCGAGGGCGCGAACCGCCGCCCACAGCGTTGCCTCGACGCCCTCGGCCTGCGCGTCGGCGAGAGTGTGCGGTGAGTACCGGTGACCGACCCGGCAGCGCCATTGCGTCATCCCGGCGTAGTGGTGCTCTGAGAGCACACCCCCGCATTCGGGGCAGACCGATGTCACCGGGTTTCCGGGGGGCGACCCGGGGTTGGGATTTTCACCCGCCGGCGCCGGAGCAGGAAACTCCTCGCTCACCATGCGCACGATAACGCCGGCCATCTCATCCGAGCGCGCGACCTCGTCAACATGAACATGGGCCAGGGCGCTGGTCGGCATTCCGTCATAAAGCGCCTCGTCGGGATCCTGGACGATCGCCAAGCCGCCATGCGCCTTGATGACCGCCAGCCCGGCGGTGCCATCGTCACGCGTACCCGACAGAACGACCCCGATCACCCGGCCCTGGTGGCCCTTCGCGGCGCTGCGGAACAGCACATCGACGGACGGGCGGTGGCCATTCTCGCGCGGCCCTACGGTCAACTTCACGCGCCCGTTGGCGATCACAAGATGCCGATCGGGTGGAGCCACGATGATCTCCCCCGAGCGAAGCGGGTCGCCGTTTACGGCCGCATGGCAGCGCAGCCGACCTACCCGATCGAGGATCCCCGCCAGCGCGCTGGGGCTCCCCGGAGCCAGGTGCAGCACGATGCACACCGCTGCCGGCAGGTCCGCGGGTAGTCCCGCCACCACCTGGCGCAGCGCCTCGACCCCCCCTGCCGACGCACCGATGACGACGAGGCCGGGCTCGCGCACTCCGGAGGCCGGTGGTGAGACCACGCCAACAAGCCTACGCGCATATTGCTCGGTGTGACACCCAGATTTGGAGCAGCACGCTCCGGTGGCCACGCTGAACGCAGGCGGGTGGGCTGGATTGCGTGGTTGTAGCGCGCCTCACCCGCCCGCATTCGACTCGATCCAGATCGTGGTCTCCGGGCCTGGGTGACCGAAGTCGGATCACCGCGGAGAATGATCCGTCAGGGACGATCCGTACAGCCCATGCGAACGCGTGAGTTGGTTTCAAACCTGAGCGCCACCCGGACTGAGGCCGCTAGGTGGACCGATTCTGGGCGCGCTCGGAGTCGGCGGCATGCTGGCGGGCATGCTCGGCCTGTAGCTCGGCGGCGGCGTGCTGCAGCTCGGCGGCGCGGGCGTGCCGTTCGGCCTCGCTGCGATGGGCTTCTCGCGCCTCCGGCGTCGTCGCCGACTCGGCCAGACGCAGAGCCTTCTCGCTGGCCGCGCGTGCCCGCTCCTCGCGTTGCAGAGCTCGGCGCCGACGCGCCAGCGCCGCATTTCGCATCCGTGCGTCACTCAACGGTTCTTGCTCCGGTTGTGCCAGACCGGACACCGCACTTACTGCCTACTGCTTTTGCCTGGCGTCCACCAGCTCGTCCGGCGTTGCCGGGGCCGCGGGAGCGTTCTGGTGCGGTGAGTGAGGCAAGGGCTCGCCAGCATCGCCCGGCTGCTCCTTGCTACCAGCCTTGCCCGCCGCCCGAGCCCACATGGCGTAGCCGACCGCCGAGACAGCGACCACGATCGCGAGCGGGACGAGGACGATCGTGAATACCCCTCCGAGGAGCACGCCTCCGATCAGCACGAAGACAAGCACGATGATGAGCGGAAGTGCGAGCCACATGGGAATCTCGGCTACCCAGCCGATGGGCTGGCAAACAGCCCCAAGCAAGCTTACCCGAGTCGCCACGGCCACCCGCCGCGGGCGCTCGCCGCCGGCCGCGGCACGAGCGCTAGCGGCTCGCCCGCGCGACCGCGCGCCTGAGCTCCTCCTTGCCCATCTTCGACCGCCCGGCGATGTTCAGCTCGCGCGCCCGGCGTTCGAGCTCCTTGCGCGTCGGCGAGTCTCCCCGGCGAACCGCCGCCGCCTCCTTGCCGAGCGCGCTGCGCGTGCTCGCGGGCAGGTTCTTGAGCGTCTGCTTCTTGCGCGCTCCGGCCTGGGCCGACTTCACGTTTCGGCGGGCGGCACGCCGCTGCTTTTCTGATGCCATGCTCGGCTCCTACCCCCAACCTGGGGCCATATACCGTCGGATGCGACTTGGTTTGGGGGCGGGGCCCGACTCGGTTTGGGGGCCGGTGGGGCGGGTAGGCGCTGATCATGGACGACGATCGCGAGGAGCAGCGGGGGCGGCGCCAAGTCCCCGAAGAGCGGCGCCAAGCCCCCGAAGAGCGCCGCCAGGCTCCCGAAGAGCGCCGCCACGCCCCCGAAGAGCGACGGCACACGGCCCCCGAGGATGAACCCGGCGAGCCGGGGGCCGAAGGCGGTTCACAAAGTCCCGCTGCCGACACCTTGCCCGCTCTCCCCGCCGACGACGATTCCCCGCTCGGCGACACCGACCAGCACTCGTCCAATTAGACCAGCGCCGCGGGCCGCCGACCGTGTGCCTCCGCTTCTAGGCCTCGGTCAGCTCATGGATGTGCGCGGCGGCGCGCCGCAGCAGGCGCGAGACCTGCATCTGTGAGCAGCCGAGGCGGTCGGCGATCTCGGTCTGCTTGAGATCGCCGATCAGCCGCAGGCTTAAGGCCTCGCGCTCGAGCCGAGGAAGATTCTTGAGGGCCGCAGCCAGCGAGATCGTGGTCTCGGTGAAGCGATAGCCGGTGTCGTCGGCGCCGATGCTGCTCACCAGCGGCTCAGGCTCACCGTCGGCCCCCGGGGAGGTCGAGGGAGCGTCCAGCGAGATCGAGTAGTGGGCCAATCCGGCGTCGAGGCCGGCCAGCACATCCTCGGTGCTGAGCTCGAGGTAAGAGGCGAGCTCGTCCACGCCGGGGGCGCGGCCGGTTCGCGAAGAGATCTGGCGCGCGGCCTTGTCGACTTGAAGCGCGAGCTCCTGGGCCCGGCGGGGGACGTGAGCGGACCAGCCGGTGCTGCGGAAGTAGCGCTTGAGCTCGCCGAGGATCGTGGGGATGGCGAACGACGTGAACGCGACTCCGCGTCGCGGGTCGAACCGATCGATGGCGCCGAGCAGGCCGATACAGGCCACCTGAACCAGATCCTCGTACGGCTCGTAGGGATTCATGTATCGCGAGGCGAGCTTGCGCGCCAGCGGCATGAACCGGTCCATCAGCTCGTCGCGAGCCCGGGCGTCGCCGGCCTGCTGCACGCGTCGGAACAGCACCTCGGTCCCGAGCTCGGACAGGTCGGGGCGGTGTGGAATGACATTGGCCGGCGGTTCGTCGTGTCGGGCGGTTGACCTCCGGTCGACAGATCTTGTATCCATGTCGTGCTTCCTCTCGAGGATCTGACCCGGCGAGTAGCTCATCGGATCATCGGCTGTGACCTCCGTGTCGCCATCAACTGCGTGGCCGTGTCGCGCGGTGCGCGTGGCCACTCTCTCTTTTCGTAGCCCCAACCGCGTTGCACCAAAAACCAGGTGGTTACAAACGAACAAGTCTCGGTCGCGGTAGCGTGAAGCTGTGGCCACCCCCGGCACCCAAATCGACCGGTTTGTGATCCAGAAGCACCGCGCCTCGACCTTGCACTACGACTTTCGGCTCGAGGTCGACGGCGTGCTCAAATCCTGGGCGATACCCAAGGGCCCATCAACCGACCCGCGCCAGAAGCGGCTCGCCGTCCAGGTCGAGGACCATTCGCTGGACTACTTCGACTACGAGGGCGTCATCGGCGAGGGCTACGGCGAGGGGGCCGTGATTGTGTGGGACCTCGGGGGTTACCGCAACCTGGATGAGGAGCGGTCGATGGCCGAGGCGATCGAGGACGGTCACGTGAAGATCTGGCTGGAGGGCGAGAAGCTGCAAGGCGGCTGGACCTTGCAACGGACGCACAGCGGCGGCAAGCCGCGCTGGCTGATGATCAAGCGCCGCGATGAGAAAGCCGATGCGCGCCGCAATCCGCAGAGCACGCGGCCCGAGTCAGTCAAGAGCGGGCATACGATCGAACAGATCGCACGCGAAGGGACGCACGCCCGGAACTGATGGCGCAGCGGGCGGGCTTGTCTCGCACGCGCAGATTACTGTCGAGTCGATGTCCTTTGCCCGCCGCAATCCCGCTCCTCCGGAGCCCACCGCGGTCGGCCGGGCCGTCCGCGAGGCCGCGCACTTTGATCGCGACCTGGTGTCGCTGCGCGGCGGACTCCTGGCCGCGATCCCGGTGGTGGCGACCCTCGGTGCCGGACTCGCCGTCAACGATCCCACCGCGGCCGCGACCATGGGGGCCGGAGCGATGCTGGTCGGAATCGCCTGGCGCACCGGGGGCGGGCGGCCACCGCTAGCGCTGATGGCCACCGACGCCGTCGTGATGGCGGCAGCCACGTTCGTGGGCTCGGTCACCGGATCGGTGTCCTGGCTGCATTTCGCAGTGGTGTGCGCAACCGCGCTGAGCGCGGGCTTGCTTGTCGGCGTCGGGAACCGTGGCGCGGTTGTGGGGGTACAGGCGATCATCGCCGTGGTCGTGTTCGGGCGCTTCAGTCAGCCCCCGGCGGCGGCGCTCGGGCTGGCCGGGCTTGTGCTCGCGGGCGGCTGCGCGCAGTTACTGTTTGTCGGCCTGGTGCGGTGGCCTTCGCCGCTACGGGCCCAACGAGCCGCGACCGCCTCCGCGTATCGCGCCCTAGCGGCGCTGGCCGCCGGTCCCGACCGCTCGACGCTGCCGGTTGCGGCGGCCCTGGACGAGGCTTCGGCGTCTCTCGCCTCGCCGCACCTGTTCGGCGATTCGGCGCTGATGACGTTGCGCGATCTGGTCAACGAAGGACACCGGCTACGTGTCCAGCTGAGCGTCATCGGCGGACTGATCGGACAGCGACGCGCCGCTCGCGACGGCAGGCCGGCAAGGGCCGGCGAACGTTCCCTTGAGCTCGCCGCCGAGGCGCTGAGCCTGGCCGCCCGGGCGATCGACGGCGAGCATGGCATGCGCGGCCCCCTGCGCCGGCGAGTGGCCCAGCTCACCGCGGAGACCGACGCGCTGGCTGACGAGCTGGCCACGCGCACCTTGGAGCTCGATCCCGTATCGGCGGCGCCTGTCTCGGGGTCGGTCGAGCTGCACATGTCCCGACGGCTCTCGGCCCTGGCCGGGCAGTTGCGAGCCGTGGCCGCGCTCGCGCCGGCGGCCGGCGAGGGAGGCGGTTTGCGCAGCCGCCGGCCTCATCCGCGCGCCAACAGGCCCCTGGCGTGGCTACGAGAGAACCTCGCGCAGACGCGCGCCAACATGTCGCTTCAGTCCTCCGCCGGTCGTCACGCGCTGCGGCTGGGGGTCGTCGTGGCCGTGGCCGACCTGATCTCGAATCAGCTGGCGGTCGAACGCGGATACTGGATGGTGGTGGCCGCGGCCGCGGTGCTGCGCCCTGATTTTGCGGGCACGTTCACCAGGGGCGCCGAGCGGGCGCTCGGGACCTGCGCTGGCGTGGCCCTGGCCGGAGCGATCGTGGTTGCGTTTCATCCCGGCGACGGCTTGACGCTGGTCCTTGTCGGGCTGCTCGCCTGGGCGGCCTACTCGACGTTTCCGGCCAGCTTTGCCGCCGGCTTTGGCTTCATTACCGCGGTCATCGTGTTCCTGCTCAACATCGTCAGTCCGGCCACGCTGGCGACGGCGAGCGTGCGGCTGCTCGACAGCCTGATCGGCAGTGCGATCGGGCTGCTGGCTTACGCCCTGTGGCCGACCTGGTCGCGGACGCCCGCCCGTCAGTCGCTGGCCGAGCTCCTCGATGCCCAGCGCGCCTACCTGGCGGGAGTGCTCGGCTTCGTCATCAGCGGTCGCCAGGCGCCCGAGCGGGAGATGCGCTCGCTGTCCCGTCGCGCCCGGCTGGCTCGGACCAACGCCGAGGCGACCATCGCCCAGTCGCTGTCCGAGCCTGCATCGCGCCAGATCGACCGTGAGCGCACCCAGGGCTCCCTGGGCGCGATGCGTCGCCTGGTGCAGGCCGTGCATCTTCTGAGGCTCGACGCCCAGGAGGATCGCGATCGCCAGCCGTTTCCGGAGCTGGCTCCGCTGGCCGGCGACTTCGACGCCATGCTGCGGATCGTCGGCGCGGTGATGGACGACCACCCGCGACACGACTGGCCCGCAGTCCCGGATCTACGGGCCGCCTACATCGACTTCGAGCGCCGGTCGCGATACCACGACGACCGCGCCCGCGCGGCGTTGCTGTTCGAGCTCGATGAGATCGTCGATTCAGCCAACGGTCTCGCCGCGCTCGCCGGCCTGGATCCGATCGATCCGGCCGTCCGGCGCCCTCAACGGGTCTGACCTGCCGGGGCCGGGTGGGCCGGCCAAACGCAATCCGCCGCCGCAGATCCCTGGTTGTCCGCTGGCCGACAACCGGGCGAGGGCGCGGACCAGGCTCAGGCCGCGTAGCGCTCCGTCCGCCGCGACCGGCTCAGGCCGCGTAGCGCCCCGGCCGCCGAGACCAGGCTCAGGCCGCGTAGCGCTCGGCGTCCGCGGACCGAAACTCGACCCCGATGCCCGGACGCTCGTCGTTGGCGCGCAGCGCCCCGTCACGGGGCCGGGGAACGCCTTCGAACAGCATCTCCTCGATCCGCACGTGATCGTGGAAGTACTCGATGTGGGCGACGGTCTCCATGGCCGCCCCGGCCACGGCGTGAAGCGTCGGCGAGCAGTGCAGCGATAACGGCCGCGAGCGGGCGCGGCACAACCCGTCGACCCGCAGCAGTTCGGTGATGCCGGCACAGCGCGTGATGTCGGCCTGCAGGACGTCCACGGCCCCGGCCGCCAGCATCCGCTCAAAGTAGGTCAGGTCATAGCCGTACTCCCCGGCGGCCACGGCCATTCCCGGTGGCGCGTGCTCGCGGACCTCGCGCAGCCCGGCCAGGTCGTCAGACGACACCGGTTCCTCAAACCAGCGCACGTGGTACTCGGCCAGTCGGTAGGCGGCATCGACCGCCTCCGAGGGCCGATAGGCGCCGTTGGCGTCCACGAACAGCTGCACGTTGGAGCCAATCGCCTCCCGGGCGGCCCGGACACGCTGAATTTGCCTGACCGGGTCGCGCCCGATCTTCATCTTGACCATCGACATGCCACTCTGCGCCCAACCCTGCAGCTGGCTCTGCAGTTGAGCGTCCGAATAGGAGGTGAAGCCGCCGCTGCCGTAGATCGGCACCGCCTCGCGACAGCGTCCCAGCAGACGGCTGAGGGGAATCGATCCGAGCTTGGCCTTCAGATCCCATAGGGCAACGTCGACGGCGGCGATCGCCATCGAGGTCAGCCCCGGGCGGCCGTTGTTTCGAATCGCGTGCACCATCGAGGTCCAGGCGGCCTGCACATCCATCGCGTCGTGTCCGGACACGGCCTTGGCCAGGTCGGTGTTGACCAGTGTCGCGATCGCCTTGTGGCCGTACGTCCACCCGATGCCCGTCTGCCCGCCGGCCTCGGCGGTGACCACCACGAGGGTGGTCGAGTCCCACTCCAGGGTTCCGTCCGCTTCGGGCGCGTCGGTGGGGATCGTGTAGGCGCGGGCGGTCAGCTCCGAGATCGAGATGGCGTCAGCGGTCATGCCAGCGCACCGGCGGTGCGAGCGCACCCGTCAGGCCAGCCCACCGGTTGTGCCCGCGCGCCCGTCATGCCAGCGCAGCCACGGGATCGGGCGCCACCCGCTTGTCCTTGAGGAGGTCTGCGCACCGGTCGGCCAGCGCCATGATCACGAGCGCCGGATTGGCCGCCCCCTGGGTCGGGAACACGCTCCCGTCGACGAGGAACAGGTTGGGCACCCCCCACACCCGATGACCTGCGTCGACCACGCTGTCCTGCGGCGAAAAGCCCATCCGGGCGCCCCCGACCAGGTGCGCGTAGCGGTCGATCTTGACCGTGTCCTGGGCCCCCGCGTGCTCCCAGATCCGCTCCATGGTCTGCGTGGCGCAGGCGATGTTCTGCTTGTCGTTCTCGCACATGGAGTGCGAGAAGTTAGCCACCGGCATCCCGTACTGGTCATGCTCGTCGGCCAGCGTAACCCGGTTTTCGGCCTGCGGGAGCAGCTCGCACAGGACGCCGAGCACCGTCCAGTGGTTGTAGTCGCGCATGTACTCGCGCAGGGCCCGGCCCCAGTGACCGTCCGCCTGCACGTGCTCGGCCCAGCCGATCGGCAGCGGCGACACGGTCTGGATCGAGAACCCTCGGGCAAAGCCACGGTCTGGATCAGTCTCGTAGAACTGCTCGCTGGAGACCTCGGGCGGGGGCGCTTTGTACATCCGCAGGTCCTCGGCAAACCGCGCGCCCACCTGCGTGGCCCCCTGCACCATCACGTATCGACCGACTTGATCGAACTCGTTGCCAAGGCCGTTGGGGAACCGTTGGCTGGTCGAGTTCAAGAGAAGCCTTGGGGTCTCGATCGCGTAGCCGCAGACGGCCACCGCGTCGGCTGGCTGAAAGCACTCCTGCTCGTCATTGATGTAGGTCACCCCGGTGCAGCGGCCGCTGGACTCATCGATCTCCACGCGCACGGCCATCGAGTTGGCCCGCACCTCCACGCCGTGCTCGATGGCATCGGGCAGGTGCGTGATCAGCGGACTGGCCTTGGCGTTGACCTTGCAGCCCTGCAGGCAGAAGCCGCGGTAGATGCAGTGCGGCCGGTTGCCGAAGCGTCCGTTGGTGATCGACACCGGGCCGACGCGCATCTCGATCCCGACGTCCTCGGCGCCCCGCCACGCCACCGCCGCCGCGCCCGAGATCGGATGCGGTGCGTGCGGGTAGGTGTGAGGATCGCCCCACGGCCAATCCTGGCCGGCCACCGGCAGCTCGCGCTCGACTCGCTCGAAGTAGGGCTTGAGGTCCCAGTAGGAGATCGGCCAGTCGACGGCCACCCCGTCCCTGGTCGCCACCTCGAAGTCCGAGGGGTGAAAGCGGGGGGTGTAGCCGGCGAAGTGGGTCATCGAGCCGCCCACCCCGACGCCGGAATTGTTCTTACCCATCTCGACCGGGTCGTCGCCCGAGATGATCCGCTTGTCGGTCCAGTAGATCGGGCTGGCCGCCTTCTCGTCTGAGACCCAGTCGCGGTCGGGGTCCCAGAACGGGCCCTTCTCGAGGATCACGATTTTCCAGCCCGCCCGCGCGAGCCGTTGGGCCAGCGTGACGCCACCAGCCCCGGCGCCGACGATCACCATGTCCACGCTCTCGTCGTGCTGGTAGCGGCGCATCCGCTCGAGGTTGGGCAGACCTCGCTTGTGGGGATCCAGCAGCCACGCGGAGTCGTTATCGCGCGGCATCCGGCTGATGCCTTTGATCAGGCTGCCGCCGAGCTTCATTGCGGCGGTGATTCGAACCGGCCCGAGACCGGATCGCGGTCGAATGCCTCTCTGCCCTCCCAGGGCTCGCGTTCGGCGTGCTGGAGCTGCGGGCTGCCGAAGCGGCTGTAGCCGCGCGGGTAGGCCGGGCCGCCGAACCCGATCTCATTCCAGGCCCAGGGGTGGGAGTAGAAGCACGACAGCACGACCCGCATCACCAGGCTGAAGGCATGCTTGACGTTGAGCTGCTCCCAGGCGCCCCCCTCCAGCTCGCCGGCGGCGAAGTCAGTCACGATCGCCAGCTGCACATCCTGGTCGGCGTCGGTGAATGACGAGGCGCCGGAGCGTCCGGCCGCCTGCTCGTCGAGTCCCAGCGCCACCAGCCGCCAGGCATCGCGGTCGTCGGGCATGTCGGCGTACTGGTAGCCGTCGAGCTCGCCCTTGGCGTACTTCTCGTCGACGAAGTTGATCAGCGGGATCCGCGGCTCCCCATCCTGGGCGGTCAGCAGGTCACACAGCGTGGTCAGGGTCGCGGCCTCGCGAGGGTTGAAGAACCGCAGCTCAGGGACATTCTCGATCCGGTCGAGAACCGCCTTGCGGGTTATCGGATCCCAGTGCTCGACCTGCTCGAGCACGTCGTAGTCGGGATACCGGCCGTGCATCTGGGGAGTGCGGCCCTTGCGCTGGCGCGGCAGCTCGTAGGGATCGCCCGGTTGTCCCCCCTCGCGGCGGTTGGGCAGATGGTCGGCGAGGCGAAAGTCCAGCGACACCTCAGCGCTCCCGCTCGACGATCGCCGCCAGCATGGCCAGCGCACCGATCAGGATCAGCGATCCCGGCGCCAGCAGCGGCGGACCCATGACCAGGTTGTAGGTGGGCTCGGAGAAACCCCCGGGCTTGCGCTGGACCCCTCGCAGGTGCGTGTAGGTGCCGATCACCCCGTTGATCGCGTACAGCGCGCCGATCCAGGGCAGCACGGTGCGCGCGGCGGTCCTCGAGCGGACACCGGCCAGACCGGCGGCGCTGACCAGCGGGCTGGTCAGAATCGGACTCCACATCCAGATGTCGCCGAAGGAGCCCTTGTAGTGCTCGAGGTACATCTCCAGGCCGAGCGGCAGACCGCTGGCGGCCACTGTGCCCGCGAGCGTCTTCTGGATGCGCCCGGCCCGCAGGTTCCACAGCCAGCGGGCCGTCGGGTCGCTGGGGCCCACCAGCGGCCCGGCCAGCTTCCTGGCCGCGCCCGATACCAGCGCTCGCGGTCCCGATCGGGTGAGCCGACCCCTGCTGAGCTGAGCTGTGCGCATCCTCAGCGGTGAATCAGCTCGTCGAGCTTGCCCTTCAGCGACTCGCGCATGATCCGCCCTCTGGCCGGATCGCCCGGGAGCGCGTGGGCCATCTTCTGTACCTGCTCAAAGCGGATGTGGGGCGGTAGCGGTGGCACCTCGGGATCGGTGATCGCCTCGATCAGTACCGGCCGCCCGGCGCTCAGCGCCTCATCCCAGGCGGGACCGACCTCATCGGGCGAGTCGACGCGGATCCCCTTCAGCCCGAGCAACTCGGCGTACTGGGCATACGGGAAGTCGGGCAGCGTCTGTGAGACCTCGAGCTTGGGGTCGCCCGACATCACCCGCTGCTCCCAGGTGACCTGGTTGAGGTCGTCGTTGTGCAGCACCAGCACGACAAGCTGCTGGTTGGACCAGCGGTCCCTGTAGCGGGCGATGTCGATCAGCGTGTTGATTCCCAGCATCTGAAACGCGCCGTCGCCGATGGCCGCGATCACCGGCCGATCCGGGTAGGCGAACTTCGCCGCCAGCGCGTAGGGGATCGCCGGACACATGGTGGCCAACGTTCCCGACAGCGCGGTCTTCATCCCGCTGCGCAGCCGCAGATGCCGGGCCCACCAGTCGGTGGCCGAGCCCGAGTCGCTGGTCAGGATCGCCTGATCGGGCAGTCGCTGGCTGAGCTCGTGGAACAGTAGCTGGGGATTGAGCGGCTCTGCCGCCTCGTGCGCCTGGGCGTCGAGAATCTCCCACCAGCGCCTGACGTTGTCCTCTATCTGCTCGCGCCACGAGCGATCCTCCTGGCGGCGCAGCAGCGGGATCAGCGCCCGCAGCGTCTCGGCGCTGTCACCGACGAGGTTGATCTCCATCGGATAGCGCATTCCCACCAGCCGGGCGTCGATGTCGATCTGCACGCCGCGCGCCTGTCCGAACTCGGGCAGCCACTCCGAGTAGGGAAAGCTCGAGCCGACCATCAACAGGGTGTCGCAGCCTTCCATCATGTCGTAGGTCGGTTTGGTGCCCAGCAGCCCGATCGAGCCGGTGACGAACGGCAGATCGTCGGGCACGGCGGCGCGCCCGTTGAGGGCCTTGGCCACGCCGGCACCGAGCAGCTCGGCCACCTCGACAACTTCGCGCTCGGCGCCGATCGCTCCCTGCCCGACCAGGATGGCTACCCGCTCGCCGACGTTGAGCAGATCGGCGGCGGCGCGCAGATCGTCGTCGCGCGGGCGGATGACCGGCTCCCGGTATCCGATCGACGAGGGAACGGCGCCATGCGCGCGCGGCGGCTCGGAATACTCGGCCTCCTGGACGTCATTGGGCACGATCACGCAGGTGACCGAGCGGGTCGCCTTGGCGATCCGCATGGCCCGGTCGATCAGATGCGCTGCCTGCTCGGGCATCATGCAGACCTGCACGTATTCACTGGCCACGTCCTTGAACAGCGTGGTCAGGTCGACCTCCTGCTGAAAGTTGGAGCCGAGTGCCATGCGCGCCTGCTGGCCGACGATCGCGACCACCGGGGCGTGGTCGAGCTTGGCGTCGTAGAGCCCGTTCATGAGATGGATCGCTCCCGGCCCGGAGGTGGCCAGGCAGACACCGACTTCGTCGGTCAGCTTGGCGTGAGCGCAGGCCGCGAACGCTGCGATCTCCTCGTGGCGGCACTGGACGAACTCGAGCTCGTCCTCGAACTCGTGAAACGCGCCGAGTATCCCGTTGATCCCATCGCCCGGGTAGCCGTAAATGCGCCTGACGCCCCACTGCTTGAGGCGATCGAGCATGAATGCTCCGACTGACTGCGACATAAATGGCCTCCTGGCTTGCTTGGCGATGCTCGATCAGTTACGCACCCGGTCTCCGCACGCGATACCCGCAGCGCGAGCCCGAGAAACAACCAGCGCCGGTGCTTACGGGGTCGGGGAGGCCGTTGTGGCCAGCGGCGCGGTTTCGACGGGACGGGCTGGGGCGGGCTCGTTGTCGTGGTGATAGCGCCCGCCGCGCAGCGCCGACGCCGCCGCGGCAACCAGACAGGCGAGGATCGCGAACGCGAACGCCTCGTGCAGACCGGTGCGAAACGGGCCCGAGATCAGCTCCGGAAAGAAGCTTCGCCCGGTGACGATGGCGTGGCTGTGCGCCGACAGCGTCGCCAGCACGTGCGGACCGGCCAGGTGCTGAATCGGGTTGTAGCCGAGGAAGGCGGCGAACAGAACCGCCACCGGAGGTGTATGGGCGACATGCCCGGCGCTGACGGCGGACAGGCCGTGAGCCTGCAGCCCCGCCGACAGGGTGTGCGGCAGCGAGCTCGCCAGTCCGGCGATCATCAGCGAGAAGAAGATCCCCACTGACAGCACCTGCGCGGAGTTCTGGAAGGTCTGGTTCATCCCGCCCCCGGCGCCCCGATCTCCGGGGGGGAGGCTGTTCATCACCGCGGCACGGTTGGGTGATGCGAACAGGCCCATGCAGATGCCGAGCAGGGCCAGGACCAGCGCAAACACCGGATAGTCGAAGTTGGTCGGCAGGAGCGCCAGCAGAACGAAGCTGGCCGCAGCCCCGAGCATCCCTCCGGTGGCGAACGGCCGCGCGCCGAAGCGATCGGAGAGATAGCCGGACGCGGGGCCCGAGATCAGCATCCCGACCGTCAACGGCAGCATGTAGATGCCGGCCCACAGCGGCGTCTGCGTGAAGCTGTAGCCGTGCTGGGGAAGCCAGATTCCCTGCAGCCAGATGATCAGCATGAACATCAGGCCGCCGCGGGCGACGGCGGCCAGGAACGTCGACAGAGTCCCGAACGTGAACGCTCGGATCCGCAGCAGCGCGAGACGGAACATGGGATCGCGGGCCCGGCGCTCGATCAGCCCGAACGCGAACAGGCAGGCCAACCCTGCGGCCAGCAGCGCGATCACGCGCGGGCTCGACCAGCCGGTGGGATGCCCGCCCCAGGGCCGGATCCCGTAGGTGATCGAGATCATGATCAGGATCAGGCCGAGGGCGAAGGTCACGTTTCCCGGCCAGTCGACCCGGGTGCGACGCGGGCTGCTCAGCTCGTGGAGCTTCAGGTAGGCCCACACGGTTCCAAACAGACCCACGGGGACCGAGATCAGGAACACCATTCGCCAGCTGATCGGAGCCAGGATGCCCCCCAGGATCAGCCCGACGAACATGCCGCTGACGCCGACGATGTTGTTGATCCCGAGCGCCATGCCGCGCTGGTTGACCGGGAACGCGTCGGTCAGGATGGCCGTCGAGTTGGCGAGCAGGAAAGCGCCGCCGACGCCCTGCACGATCCGGAACACGATCAGGTAGGTGGCGCCCGCGCGGCCGGTGAGCCAGTCGATCGTCAACAGCAGCGATGCCGCTGTGTAGATCACGAATCCGAGGTTGTAGAGCCTCACCCGACCGTACATGTCCCCGAGCCGGCCCAGGCTGACGATCAGCACGCTCGACACGACCAGGTAGCCGAGCACCATCCACAGCAGGTAGAAGCTGTTGCCGGCCACGAGCGGGTCGAGGTGGATGCCGCGGAAGATCGACGGCATCGCGATCAGGGTGATCGATGCGTCGAGCGTCGCCAGCAGCACCGCCAGCGTCGTGTTCGACAGCGCGATCCACTTGTAGCGGTCCGATCTCGGAGCCGGGGTGCGGCTGGGCCCGTTACCGGCGAACCCGCCCTTCGCTACCGGGGCGCCGGATCCATCGTTGCCGCCCCCAGCGCCGGATCCATGGTTGCCGCCCCCGGATCGGATGCCCTTGCCGATGCTCACGACCCGGGATTTTACACAGGCAAACTGCGCAGTTCTCCTTCTCTTCTCCGATATAGTGTCGTCGTGGTCGCACCGGTGGACACCAGCCTGCTTGCCAGCGACCTGCGCGTCGTGCTCGGCCGGCTGATGCGCCGGCTGCGGGCCGAGCATCGCTTCTCGCTCTCGCACGGCTCAGTCCTGGGCCGCCTTGATCGCGATGGCCCTCAGAGCACCGTCGAGCTCGCCGCCGCCGAGCGGGTCCGTCCCCAGTCGATGGGTCAGACGCTCGCCGAGCTCGAGGCCCAGGGATTGATCAGCCGCCGTCCCGACGAGACCGACAAGCGCCGCACCCTGCTCGAGCTGACAGACGCCGGGCATCAGGTGCTCGCCGCCGACCGCCGGCGGCGCGAGGGGTGGCTGGCCCAGGCCATCGACGAGGACTTCACACCGCAGGAGCGGGAGATCCTCAAGCGCGCTGTCGCGCTGCTCGCCCGGCTGACCGAGCTCTGAGCGTCGCGCGCGGGGCCAGGTGGCCGCGCGCCTGTCGGGCAGCTAGTCCCCGGGGACCGGGCCGGCCCTCTAACGATGCAGCGTCAGGTGGGTGAGCGTTGCGTGCGCCGGCGGGTGGGCGTGGGCCCGGGAGGCCCGAAACGACGCTGCGGCCCAGATCACGCAGGCCAGCACCGCCGCCACGAGCCACATGGTGCCGCGAAACATCCGCTGAATTCGCTTCCAATCGGCAAACAGCAAGGGGTTCATCACCCCAGGTACTTCCCCGGATGCCGGCGCCTAACCCGACCGTCGTCTGCCCTCGGGCCAAGGGCGCGCGTGTGGCCATAGCCGGCGCCGGGCCGAAAAGCCAAGGGCGGGCGGCCGTGCTTGGCCTACCCGCCCTCGGAGGAGAGGGAGCGTGTGACTCCTCAGCACCGCTACCAACAACGCGACCCCGCCAAGCGCAAATGTCGGGCAATGTTCTAAACCAACTCGGTCGACGCGCCGCTACCGGCCGGGTTGCCGGGGTCGGCCCTCCTCAGACGGCCCGCTCGCTCGCGCGCAGCGCGCGCGATCGTCTCAGCCGCTAAGCCGACGCCTCCTGTTGGCGCAGACGATCGCGGGCCTCTTCAAGCGTCTCCACGGCGGCCGCCCGGTCGCCCCACCCATGAACCTCCGAATGTCGGTCGGGGTCGAGGTCCTTGTAGATGGAGAAGAAGTGCCCGATCTCGGCGCGGAGCTGGTCGGGCAAATCCTCGACGTCGCTCATCTGATTCCAGCCCGGGTCATTGCAGGGCACGCAGACGATGTGATCGTCAGGCCCCTTTTCGTCGGCCATCTTGAACAGCCCGACGAGCTTCGTGACCACGACGCACCCGGGGAACGTCGGCTCCGAGACGCACACCAGCGCATCGAGGGGGTCGCCATCCGGCGCCAGAGTGTCGGGGACGAACCCGTAGTCGGTCGGGTAGACCACCGACGCCGACAGGAAGCGGTCGAGCCGCACCGCCTGGAGCTCGGGGTCGTATTCATATTTGTTTCGGCTCCCCTTGGGGATCTCCACCACACATCTCACAGCCTCGTCTGTCATCGCCTCGTCCTTGCCGGATGGGTCGCAGGGACACGATTCAACACCTCTTCGGCCAGGATCGCCAAGCAGCTGATGGCAAGTCCGGGGCCGGGAGCCGCGTGGATCGTCGCCCCGCCGCTGGCGCTGCGTTCGCTAGATGACGACCGGCTCAGATCACCGTTCCCCCTTCATGCCAGCGGGGTAGGGCGCATTTATGAGGCATTCACGTGAAAGAGCCAGACGGTGATTGCGCTCCTCGTCATCGCCGCGCTCGTCCTCCCTCTGGTGGTGCGGCTGCTCTGGCCGGCAGTCAAGCGCCGACGGAAGCCGGCCGAGCTCCGCGGGGACTGGTGGCCGCAGTTCGAGCGGGAGTTCCGGGCATACGCAGTGCGGGCAACGATGCGCCCCGACCGTCATCGGCGTCCCTCCGACAAGCGATCACCCCAGTCCTGACCGCGCCTGCCCGGCCCGGAGGCGCGGCTCGGCCGAGTCGCAGCTCGATCCTGGCTGCGGGCTCGGTCGCTCGGTGATTGGCGACAAGGCCCGGCCTCTCTCGCGCCCTCGGCAACCCACCACCCACCCAGACAGAAGCCATATTCCATGACCCTTGAGCAGCGCATCACGAAGCGCTGATGAAAGGTGTCTGCGGATGTCACCGCGTCCGGCGCTCGCCCATTCATCGAGGACTTCATGTCAGGCTGCCATCGGCTGCGGGCCGCGCGCGACCGGCGGGCTGCCTCGCCGCCGAGCCTCCTCGTCGGGCACCTCGAGCTCCACGTTCCAGCCCTGCGCGAATCCGATCATCGCGAACACGATCAGCGCCACCTGGACCGGGATCAGCAAAACCGTCAGCAGTCCGAGCGTGCTGTCGCCGAGTCCGGCGCCCCCGAACAGTGATTGAGCGGGGGCAAAGCCCGCGTGCTCGCGATCAAACCAGCTCGTGCCCGAGAGCCCGGTGCCCGCGATCACCGCGATGATCAGCAGCAGGATCGCGAGCGCCGCCGCGATCGGCAGCAGGCCTCGGGACCAGCGCCAGATATAGAACGCAATCACCAGGTAGACCACGCACCAAATGAAGTTCACGGGCTTGAGGCCCTGCAACTCGCTCCAGCCGCCGATCGTGATCGCGAGCATCAGCAGCACCGAGACGATCAGGATCAAGACCACGACCGCCCTGGTCACCTTGCACGAGGCCTTGTCGCGGTTGGGGTGGATAACCGTGTAGCCGGGCCTGATGTTGCGCACCTGGGCCACGAGCGCGGACCATACCTTCTTCAGCCGCCGCTATGCAGCGCTTTCTCGGCCGATGAGCGGGGCAGGGGCGGCTGTGTTCGGCCGATCAATTGGGCGGCCAGCGACGTAGAATCGTCGGTCGTCGGGCGCCCGCGGGCGTGGTGGAATTTGGCAGACACGCCGGCTTTAGGTGCCGGTGGGCGAAAGCCCTTGGGGGTTCGAGTCCCTCCGCCCGCATGACGACACACGAAGGGGTAACGGAACGAACGAACGAACAGGGGAGACAGGACTCGAACCTGCAACCCCCGGTTTTGGAGACCGGTGCTCTGCCAAATTGAGCTACTCCCCTGTACGTTGCGGCAGTCTAGACCTCCGCCGGCGAGCCACCGTACGATGCCGGTAGATGACCAGCCACACTGTCTATCGCACGTTCAACACCGACCGGCGCCGGGAGTTCATCCGGATCACCGACGACGTGGAGCAGGCGGTCCGCGAAGCCGGCATACGCGAGGGCATGGCGCTCGTGTGTGCGATGCACATCACCGCCGGCGTCTGGATCAACGACGACGAGCCCGGGATCCAGGCGGACGCGCTCGAGTGGCTCGACAAACTCGCGCCGCCCAGCTGGCAGGAGCCGGCCAATCGCGTCGCCCGTGAGCTGCTGCCCGACCCGGGGGACTACCGTCACCATCGGGGCGGCGAGGACAACGGCGACGCGCACCTGAAGAACCTGCTTGTCCATCATCAGGTGATCGTTCCTGTCACCGACGGCCGCCTCGATCTCGGTCCCTGGCAGCAGGTCTTCTACTGCGAGTTTGACGGCGGCCGGCGCAAGCGGCTGGTGATCAAGGTACTGGGGGAATAGGTCCTGGAACCATCGCGCGTGTTCGCGCCGGGATGCTCGATGGGCGGGTCGCGATCGTGACCGGAGGCGGCACCAATCTTGGCAAGGCGGCAGCCGTCGAGGGGAGGTGGAGGAGTACGGCTGGATCGTCGCGCTGCTCGCCACGCCGCTCGCCCGCACCCTCTCGGGGTCGGTGGTGACGCTCGACGGAGGCCTCGACAACTGGACCGGTCCTTGGCCCCCGAGGATCTCTCCCGGGATTGTCTGGTGCCCACCGAGGAGCGCCGGCAGACCGGCTGAGGCCAGGGCTCAAGATACGATGTACCAACCGCGCGGGCGAAGTGTTGTGGTTGCACAGAAGCCTTCCAAGCTTCTAGGGCGGGTTCGATTCCCGTCGCCCGCTCTCACTGGTGGAGCTGGTCCGGTCTCTCCACGAACGAGTCAACCCCATTGCAATTGCCTGCGGTCAGCCGGTTATCATCGACCGACCACGGGGAGTGGCGCAGTCTGGTAGCGCACCCGGCTGGGGGCCGGGCGGTCGCAGGTTCAAATCCTGTCTCCCCGATTGTAGGAAGGCGCCGCGCAGGTGGGGTTATTGTTTGTGAGGACCCCGGTCCGCAGAATCCCGGAGTGTACTGTCTGTGTACTGTTTGTTGGGCGCGATAGTCACCTCAAGTGCCGCGCAAAGGGAGGACGGCTGGCCGTCTCTCATAGACGCGTCCGGACATGGAACCGGCCCTGACGACGAGGGGATTGCATCCATTGCCGAGCGCTCGTGCGCCGGTCGGCAGGCTGGCCACTACCCTGATCGCCAACGCCCGTCGTGAGTTGCGAGGACGTCAAAACGCCACTGCGATCCTCGGCGGCCGCGGAGCTCTTGGCCTCTCTGATCGCTGCCTGCGGCCGTCGGGTGGCTCAGTCACCAGGGTCCACGGCGTGGAACTCAATTCGATAGATGAGGGGTGTCCTCATCGATCGGTCCGGCGTGCGGGGCGCGCTCGCGTAGTGCCTCACGGTCGAGTTCGCCCGCTCGTTCAACGTCCTCCTCGGTGATTGCCGCGAACGGGACGAGATCGATGGCGCCGACCTCGATCTCACCCGGGCCGATCCGGTAGCGGTTGCCCTGTTTGACCCGTGGCCGCTTCCACAGTCGGACAGAGAGCGTGATGTCTCCGGCCAGGACGTCGTTTCTCAACTCGCGGCTGAACTCCATGCCCTGGACGCTAATGGCTGATGATCTGGCTTGTCCGCGACCGCGCAGTCGCGCGGGCCGGGCAGCGTTGCGCGTTCTCGGGTGCGAGCGACAGTCTGGCGCCGGCGAGCTGACGCCTGCTCCTCGTCCGAGGCAGCCACGCGCGCGAGGTCGTCCGGGGCGCTCGCAAATCTGGAGAGCATCAGTCTCGGACCAGGCTTCCCGTAATGCCGAGCCGCTGTTGCTAGAGCGCGAGGCCCTCGCGCTGATCTATGGCCGGCCTGATCGCACGTGCGCAACCGTCGCCTTCCTAATCACGGCTGCGGTGTTCGAATGCTTCGTAGCTTGCTTTCAGGAGTCGGAAAGCGAGGCGAGACCATGAGCCGCAGGGACGGTTAGGCGAACGATTGCCAGCATGAGTGGATCCAGTAGCGGCGTTTGGGGAGGCGACCCGGCTCGAGACGAAGTCCTCGAGCTCGCCGCCGAGGCGCTTGATGATCGTCGCGGCTGCGAGGTTGTCCTCGTCACAGGGCATCAGCACCGCTTCGATGCCTTCGGCTCGGGCGACGTTCAGCGCTTGGCGGAGGATCCCAGTCGCGAAGCCGCGGCGCCGGTAGTCCGGCCGGACGGCGTATCCGATGTGGCGGCCGAAGTTCTCGAGGAACTCATTGAGTTCGTGGCGGATGGACACGCGACCCACTAGCACTGCGCCGACATCGGCGGCGAGGAACGTCGAGGGCACCCAGCGCTCAGGGAGCTCAAGTCCTCGGCGCTTGTTCGCGAGCCTCTCGAGGTATCGCGCCCACGGTTCGTCGGGGTGTAAGTCCAGCAGGAACGGAAAGTTCTCCGTGGCCAGCTCCTCTTGCGCCTTCAGCGCCTCATCCTCATCGCTGATCCTGAAGGGACGCAGACGGAGACTCGTGACCTCGATCAGCCTCGCGAGGATTCCGTCCGGGTCATAGAGCGCGACGAGCTCGTCCGTTGCGACGGCGGGGGTGCCCGCGTCAACCGGGTCGATGGCCGCCCACGCCGGGGTGACAACACCGACGTCGAGCTCCAGGCCCGACGCCATCCGGACGCGACGCTCGGTCAGCACACCCCAAGATCGTGTGCGAACGAGCGCCTCGCCACCGATGCCACGTATCCAATCGCTCCTGTCGATGTACCGACCGGGAGCGTCGGTCAACAGCACGAGGTCGAGGTCAGAATCCTCCCGGGCCGTGCCTCGCGCCCAGGAACCGGCCAAACCAATGGCGCGAATATCCTCCTGGCGGGCCGCCCAGTCAGCGATGGCTTTCCTGATACCAAGCATCTCGCGTTGTGGTAGCTCCCGCATGGCGCCAAGCATGGTGAACCCGGCTCGCGGTGCGCTGCCACCATCTGAGCGTGGACCCGTCTCAGATCGAGGATCTGGATGCGAAGCTCGGCGATCCGTGGCTGGTCGTTGTGTCCGGGTTTCCGGGCGTCGGCAAGTCTGCGCTGGCGCAGGCGCTGGCACCGCGCTTGTGTGCCGCCATCGTCTCGCGCGACGCCGCCCGCCTCGGACTGCGCACGCGCGGCCCCAAGCACCTGGTCGAGCTGGTCGCATGGAGGCTCGCCCACCGGCGGCTGGCCGGCACCCAGCTGCGGCCGCACAGGCGCTAGAGACCACAGTCGCCGAACATCTTCAACACAGGCGGTCGGTAATCCTCGAAGCCGTCGCCGAAGACCGGCTGCGTCGGCGCCTACGCGCCCTGACCGCCCAGCATGGCGGCCGCCCGCTGGAGATCGAGTGCGTGCTCTCCGACCCTGACGAGCACCACCGACGGCTCGCGGCGAGGACCGAGGGTGAGCGATTCTGGCGCCGGGTCCTCGCCACCCTCGAGACCAGCTACCGGCCACCGGACGATTGTCTGCGGATCGAGACCCACGCGCCCGCCGACGAACTCGCCCAACGGGTGATGGCACATATCGCCACGCAGACGTCTACCGACGATGCCGTCGCGAAGCCGACGGTGTACATGCTCTGCGGGTTTGTCGCCTCGGGCAAGACGACATACAGCCGCAAGCTCGAGGCCGAGGGCGCCGTCAGGCTGTCGATCGACGAGGCCGTGTTCGACCGGTATGGCCGTCACGCGGTCGATTACCCAGAACACGAGTACCCGACGAAGGAAGCGCAAGCGCGCGGGGACCTCGACCGGCAACTGGTCCAGCTGATCCGCTCAGGCCGCTCGGTGGTGCTCGACTACGGCTTCTGGTCCCGGGCGGCGCGCGACCGCTACAAGCAGCTGATCGAACAGGCCGGCGGCCGCTGGCGGCTCTTGTACTTCCCGACGAGCCTCGAGGTGGTCCGCGAACGGGTCAAAGAACGAAACCTCCGAACAGACGCAAATGCCCTGACCATCACCGACGAGATGCTCCACGAGTTCCTAACCCGCTGGCAGCCGCCAGAATACGAAGGCCAAGAGCGCGTGGGCGCGGTTTAGTTCAGGCTGTCTTAGCCAGGAGGCCGTGGCCGGACTCGCCCGGTTGCAACGTGGAGGGTGCGCGTCGGCGCGTACTCTCCCAGGAGGCGTCGGTCGTGGGTGATCAGCAGGACGGTGCCCTCGTAGTCGCGCAGGGCGTGCTCGAGTTGCTCGATCGCCTCGAGGTCGAGGTGGTTGGTCGGCTCGTCGAGGATGAGCGTGTTGACGTGCCGTGCGGCAAGCAGCGCGAGCCTCGCGCGGCTGCGCTCCCCGGGCGAGAGCGAGCGGCCCGGACGTGTGACGTCGTCGGCGCCGAGGGCGAAGCGGGCCAACAGCGCGCGCGCTTCGCCATTGACCAGCTCGGACTCGGCAGTGAATGCATCGAGCAATGAGCGCTCGCCAGCGAACGGCCCGATCCCCTGGGGCAGGATGCCGAGCACGATGCCCGGGCCGATCCAGCGCCGTCCGGCGGCGAGCGGCAGCTCGCCCGCCAGCGCTCTCACGAGCGTCGTCTTGCCGACGCCGTTGTCCCCGACGCCAGTCGCTCTCCCTGGCCGACCTCCAGGTCGATCGGACCGATTCGGAACCCGTCACGAACCACCACTGCCCGCTCGAGCCGCGCCACCACGTCGCCGCCCCGGCGTGCAGGCGCAAGCTCGAGCTGCAACCGCCAGGGCGACCACGGCTTCTCGACCTCTTCGACGCGGGCGAGCTTGCGCTCAAACCCCTTGGCGACGTCCTTCGTCTTTTTCTTCTTGCGACCCTGGCCGTAGCCGCGCTCCTCCCACTGGCGCATCCGCCGAGCCTGGGCGCGGATCCGCTCGCGCTCACCGGCGTATCTGGCGTACGCCGCCTCGTGGCGCTCGCGTACGCGGCGGCGCTGCCGGTCAAACTCACTCCAGCCACCGGTGTACTGCGCGATTCGCCGCGTCTCGGCCTCGAACTCGATGATCCGGGTCATCGCCTCCATGAACGCACGGTCGTGCGAGACCACGACGACCCCGCCGCGGAAGCGGTCAGCGAAATGCTCGAGCAGCGCTAGGCCCGCGTAGTCGAGGTCATTAGTCGGCTCATCGAGCAGCAGGACGTCGGCATCGGCGTCAAGGATCTTCTCGAGTTGGGCGCGCGCCGCCTCGCCGCCGGAGCGCCCGCTGCTCGGTGGCTGCTGCGGCAGGTAGACAACGACCAAATCGGACGGCTCGCGCACGACCGTGCCGGCATCAGGCAGCTCGACGCCGGCCAGGATCCGCAGCAGCGTGGTCTTGCCAACGCCATTCGGCCCGACCACGCCGATCCGGCTGCCCGGCGTGACCGTAAGCGAGAAGCGGTCGAGGATGACCGACTCACCATGAGATTTGCTGACACTGCGCGCAGCGAGCACGCCACGAGGACGCGACATGGGCTGACCTCACCTTCGAAGGCTCCGACGGGAAGGGAACGTGGGTCAGCGTGCGCGCATAGGGCGGAGCTCGCGCTCCAGGGCACAGCATAACGCGAGCTGAGAGGCCTCCGAATCGAGGCTGCTCCATCGTCAATCAGGGCCGCAGTCATTGGGCTGGCGTGCTATGACCGCGCGGTGCCGTCTGTTGAACAGTTCTATGACGGCCTCATGGACGACTACGACCCGGTCTGGGGTGGTTGTTGGGAGGCTGTCATGGAGAGGAGCAGGGTGCAGTTCTGGATCAGATCATCCGCGGCTGGTGCGAATCGGCAGGTGATGTCCTGGACTGCGCGTGTGGCATCGGAACGCAGGCGCTTGGACTGGCTCGCCGCGGCTACCGCGTCCTAGGAACCGATCTCAGCGCGGGTGCCGTGGCCCGGGCGAGACTCGAGGCAGAGCGGCTAGGTGTCACGGCGTCCTTCGGTGTCTCGGACTTCCGGGACCTGATTGAGGTGGCCGGCCGCTATGACGCGGTTGTCTGCTGCGACAACGCGCTCCCGCACCTTCTCGCCGACAACAAGATCCAAACAGCGTTGGAAGCGATGCGAGCGAAAGCAAGGTCCCCACGGCCTACTGATCGCGAGCACGCGCGACTACGACCGCGCGTTGGTCGAGCGTCCGGTAACCGCACCACCAATATTGGTTCCTGGGCCCCCGCGGAAGATGCTCGTGCGGCTGCACGATTGGGACTCATCAGAGAGCAGCCGGTACACAGTTCGCCTTCTAGTCCTCTCCGAGCAACCGAACGGATGGCATGTTGCGGAGCACACCACGCGCTATCGCGCCATCACGCGTGACCAACTAGCTGCTCTCGCCCTCGCAGCCGGGTGGACGAGCGTCCAATGGTTAGAGCCGCAAACCTCCGGCTTCTTCCAGCCCCTCCTCCTTGGGACCAGTCCCGACTAATCGAGCCACACTACCCTGCTTCGCCTCCGGGCTGTATCCAGCACTTTGAGGAGCGCCCCGTCGTCGCGAGCCCGCTGCTGCTCTGCCCCGGCATGCGACTACCGGCCCAGAGCTCGGTCAGATGATCGCTTGGGACGACGTGCATGAGTCTCGACGCGCCCGCGAGCTCGTCGCCGCGAGACAGCCGAAAGTCCTCCCTTGCACAAGCCCGGTTGGCGCTGTCGATGACGACCGCGTTCGTGCACACGAGCAGTAGCGCGGGCGTTTGCTCGTCGTCGCTGATCGAGCAAACAAAGACCCGCGCAGAGCCCACGTCCCTGACTTTCGCTCCGCCTACGCGACCGGTCGTCTCCGCCGGCGCGAACGCGGCGCTGTCGGACCTCGTCCGTTGCACGAGACTGAGGCTCGAACGTCGAAACTGTCGCATCAAGATTGAAGATGCGAGAGCGCGACGGGATATCCCGCGCGCTCAGTCAGTCTCGATCTCGATCGCATCAGCCGAGCGCCGGTATCCCTCGTGCACGACAGCTTCGACGTTGTTGCCGTCGGGGTCGCGGACGTACGCGGCGTAGTAGCCCGCACCATAACCGCGTACTCCGGGTGCGCCATTGTCGGCTCCACCGGCCTGCAGCGCCGCGCTATGAAATCGCTTCACAGCCGCGCGGTCCGCCGCCTGGAAAGCAAGGTGCAGCCTGGACGTCGGCGGTGCGTCGGCGCTCACGTACAACTCATCGACCCAGAAGTGGTCGGGTCCCTCACCAGCCAGCTGACGACCGAGCGCCGCCAAGGAAGCGCGGTAAAACGTTCGGCTCGCCTCGAGATCGCTGACCCGCAGGTGGACATGGTCGATCAGGGCTCCGAGCATGTAGCGCACCAACGCATCATCGCGCATGCCGCTAGTCGACCCTCGTCAACGAAGCCTGCGACCTGACTCGCCGGCTCAACGAATTCCACCGGCTACCGCTTGTCGGAGGCACAGAAGTGCCCGGCATCTTGATCGTGGCTCCTGCCACGGACGACTTTCGGCTGTCTCGCGGCGACGAGCTCGCGGGCGCGTCGAGACTCATGCACGTCGTCCAGAGGGGGAGATTGTCCGAATCGGCGTGGAATTTCGGTGACAGCGGTCCCCGGGTGAATGGTTACATGGTGACCGTTGTGGCGGCCTCCTCGATTCTGGGTTGGGTGACACGTTGACGATGGCGAAGCAGGTCGTGTTCGATCGCGACGGCGAGGTGGGCGAGGCCGCGGTAGCCTTGGACCTTGCGAAAGCGCGTCTCGGCTTCGAGCATCCCGGCGGCGGTCCATCGTAGGCACATCTCCCCGCTGGTCCAGTGCTTGACGTTACGGTGGATCGCGCGGACGGTGGCGATCATCGATTCGCTCGGGTTGGTCGACTGGAGCGTGAGCTTGAGCTTGCCGGTGATCCCCAGCCGGGTCACGGTCAGCGTCTCTTCGATCCCCTCCCGCAGGGAGGCGGCCGCGCCTGGGTGGTCGTGGTCGAGCTCGACCGCCAGCGCGTTGAGCTGGTCAAGCGCGCGGTCGTGGTCGATCTCCTTCCACGCGGTGCGAAGCCGCAGTGTGACCGCTTCGCGGTCGCGCTCGGGGAGATGTTCCACTACGTTGCGTAGTTTGTGCTGCACGCAGCGCTGGACGGGCACGTCATTGCCGAACACCTGACGGATCGCTTTTCTGAGTCCCTTTGATCCGTCGATCACGAACAGCATCCCCTGCTCGACATCCAGGCCGCGGTCGACGAGGTCAGATAGCAGCGCTGAGGCGACGGCCGTGTTCTCGGTCGAGCCGTCCCACAAGCCGAGCGCGAGCTTGTCGCCCTCGGTCGTGATCCCGAGCGCGACGATGTTCGTGCGGCCATGCAGCTCGATCCCGTCGAGCATCATCACCGCCAACCGCAGGTCGGCGAGCGGGCGGTTCATCAGATTCCATAGTTGCTGGCGGGTCCGGTGCACGAACGTGCGCGACACCGCCGACTTCGACGTCGAGCGCTCATCGGCCTTGACCTGCTCGCCGACCGGCTCGTGTGCGCGGCGGTACTGGCGGGTCGAGACGCCGCCGAGCATCCGCTCCAGCACGACATCCTCTAACTGGTCGCGGTCGGCGAAATGCTCGTAGGTCTGCAGCGGCACCTCTGACTCGCCATCCGCGGTCCGTGCCCGCGGCCGCCTGACCGCCACGCGCCGGCCGCCGAGCGTCACCTCGCCGTCCTCGTGGCCATGGCGGACCGCCGTCCGGTCCGGATTCCACTTTCCCTTCGGCCCGACCACCTCGTCGATCTCCTGCTCGAGCAGCTCGCGCAGCACACCCAGCCCAACCTCGACCGACAGCGCCAGCAATCCCTCCTTCGCAGCCCCGACCAGCTGCCCCAACACCTCCTGCACGCGCTCTGGGAGCACGGCCTCATCATGGATCGCCTCAGCGACCGGTACGTTGCACGTCACGGCGGTTCCTCCTTTGATCTTTGCCCGATCGCCCGCCACGCTCCCATCAGGAGCGGACGGGCCGGAGGGACCGCCGTCACCTCAAACTTCTACGAGCCCCGGGGCAACCTCCAGAGGGGCAATCGGCGTTAGCTGGAACCGAGCAAGCACTCGATGTGGCCGGGCGGTCCCTCGCGCGAGAAGGCGATCGCCAGGCCGGGCCGGACGCGCTCGCCGCTGCTCCTGTTCCGTAGCGGTCTCGTTCGGCCGCCGGGGTCGTTGCGTGCTGGCTAGCGCCGAGGGGTCGGTTTGTCCGTCGCCGAGGCGGTGGCAACCTCCCGGGCGGTGGCTACGAACGCCCGGACCATGGGGGATGACCGGTCGGGTGCCCACGCGAGAGAGACGACCGCCGGTTCGGCGTCCGTTACCGGAACGTAAGCGACGTCGGAGCGCCGGTCGTGGAGCGCGGCTGCCTCGGGCATCAGGCAGACGCCGCGACCGGCTCCAACGAGGGTGATGATCTCTTCTGGGCTGCGTGCCTTGGCGGCGACGCATCCGGGGAGACCGTGGCGTCGCTGTTCGGCCAGCCATCTCGGTGGAGAGCTGCCCTCCGGGGCCATTGGGTTGACGATGAACGACTCCCCACGCAGGTCCGCGAATGTCAGCGTCCGCCGGCTCGCGAGTGGATGCCTGCTGGCGAGCGCGACCAGGCGAGGTTCGGTCGCGATGATCTCGACCTCGAGCTCTGTCTGGCCGGGCATCAGTCGCGTGAACGCGAGGTCGACCTTACCGTCGAGGATCTCGTCGATGCTTCCGAAAAGGATCTCGCGGACGCTGACCTGGGTCGTCGGTCGGCGGTCGTGGAATGTCGTGAGCACCGTCTGCAGCAGGGCTCTGCCGGCCGAGCCATAGAACCCGACGGTCAGGAGCTCGGCTCCCGCGGCGCGCGCGGCGTTGATCACACGCTGAGCCTGGGCAAGGGCACGCCGGCCCTCCCGCAGAAACACTCTCCCTGCTTCGGTGAGCCGGACGTTCCGGCTGTTTCGCTCGAGCAACGTCACTCCTAGCTGTTGCTCGAGCCGTCGTATCTGCTGGCTGAGCGACGGCTGGGCGATGTGTAACCGCTCGGCGGCGCGGCCGAAATGGAGCTCCTCGGCGACGGCAACGAAATACTCGACCACCCGAAGATCAAGCCGTTCCATAGGCCTAGCCTACTGACCACGCTGGTGTGGGATGAGCGCGCCTACGGCGTATCGATAGGCCCTCTCTATTGATAGCACCGCAACTTGTCTTGGACTTTCGGTCGGGGCCGGATCAGACTGGTGACGAACTCAGAGAGGACCGCTCTGGTGAAGCCAAGTTGATCTAAGGAGACCTGATGCCTACCAGCCTCACCACCGATGAGATGAAGGCGAAGGTGCGATCGCACTTCGAGGACTTCGTCAATAACCGCAAGGCGGAGGTGATTCGAACCAACATGACGCCGGACTTCTACGACCACGACGGGCCCGGCGAGGAGCCGACCGACGCCTCCGGCGACGAGCAGATGATGCGCCAGATGTACTCGGTGATGCCCGATCTTCACCTCACCATCGAAGACCTGATCGCGGAGGGTGACAAGGTGGTCTGCAAGAACCACTGGCGCTGGACCGACCCGAGGTCCGGCAAGAAGATGGGCTTCCATGGCTTCGTCCTGTGGCGCTTCGAGGCGGAAAGGATCGCCGAGCGCTGGGCCACCGTCACCAAGCCCGCCGAGGACTCCTCATGGGAGTGAAAACCGAGGCCCGCTCGTCCGTTGCCGCGCTCGCCGGGGAGTATCTCGACGCAGTTAGCCGCGGAGAAGGCGCCGCCGCAGCGGAGCGCCACTTCCACCCGGACATCGTCTACATCGTCAACGGACCTCCATCGCACGCCGAAGGGGTCGACCTGCCCGCCTTGTCGGGCGAGCTTCACTCGGCGCTTCCGTGGCTGGGGATGTACCGCGGGTTGGACGAGGTCCGCTCGTTCCTCACGCACATCCACTCGAACCTCGACGTGACCGGGTTCGGCCCGCGAGAGATCATCGGCGACGATCAGCGCGCCGCGGTGTTCGGGTGGTTCGGACTGAGGGCCCGCCCGGCGGGGCGGGAGGTTCGAGTCGCCTTCTCCGTCCTGGTCGAAGGGCGCGAGGGAAAGATCGCTCGCTACCAATTTCTCGAGAACACCTTCGACGTGTCGCTCGCGTTCCGCTCGGGCGGATCGTGGGCGTTCCAGACCGACGGCAAGACGACAACGGTGCCAGCCGAAAGGTAGATCGCCAATGACAACCGGCAGCTACGCACCACCCCGAGTCACGGTCGAGCGCTTCAGCGCCAGCGAATCCGGCGCCTGGTCCAACTCCTATCTGATCAGCGACAGCGAGGAGGCGCTCCTGTTCGACGTCTTCCAGCTTCGCAGCGACGCCAAGCAGCTCGCCGACAGCGTCGAAGCCTCGGGAAAGAAACTCGGCAAGGTGTGGATCTCCCATGCTCACCCCGACCACTTCCTGCAGCTAGACCTGATCGTCGACCGATTCCCAAACGCAAAGGTGCTCACCACCCCCAACGTGCTCCAGGATCTGAAGGCCGACGGTCCGTGGATGTTCGACCTGCTCAAGGGAAAGCTTGGCCCCGAGGCCGCCGAGCGCCTGATCGAGCCGACGGCGATCGCCGGCTCAAGCCTGCCGCTGGGCGAGAGCTCCCTCGAGGTCGTCGAGTTTGGAGCGGGCGAGGCCAAGCACCACGCCTGCCTTCACCTCCCGGACCGGCAGGCGTGCGTGACCTCGGACCTGATCTACAACGGAGCGCACCTCTACCTCCAGGAGCACAACCTGGAAGGGTGGCTGGCGCGCCTTGACGAGCTCGAGCGGTTCGCCGCCAAGGCCGGGGTCCAGACGCTCTACCCCGGACACGGGCCCGCCGGCGGGCTCTCGCTGATCCAGGGCACCCGCGAATATCTGCAGGCGTTCGCGACCGCGGTGAAAACGGGGAACGCCGACAGCGCCCGTGACGCGATCACCGTTCGGTTCCCCGACTACCGGGTCGAGCAGTTCCTCACGGTGTTCAGCCTGCCCGCGTACTTTCCACCACAGGCGCAGGTTGATTAGACCTGGCTCAAGCCCCGAGCAGGGACTCACTAGTCCTGGCTTGGAATCCTCTCGCTGGCCCGAGATTGGTGGCGTGACGGCTGGCCGCTTCCATAGGCTGCCCGCAGCGGCGTGGCTGGCGTCGCTTCCTCGCGCGAGCGACAGCCCGGCCACGTCAAGTGCTTCCCCGGTTCCAGCTAATGCCGACCGCCCCTTCGGACGGAGGCTGTTTCGTAAAGCTGGTTTAGCGCTTAAGCGCAAGCTGGCTGGCGTGATCGCGGGTCGCCGGATGGGTGGTTTCGCGGGGCGTTGATCCCGCCGGTTATCCGGTGGCGATCACCAGGTTGTGTTGCCAGAGCTTGAGGAGGTTGTGAGTCGCGGTGATCAGTCGCCACTCGGCCCTGCACGCCCATAAGCCTCTTCGTTGGAACCGATCGATCCGTCGGTTGTGTTTGGTCTGAGCGAACATGGGCTCGATGATCGCTTGGCGCTGCCGGTATAACTGTTTGCCTTCGTCGGTGGCTAACTGTTCGCGCATCTTGAGGTAATGCTTTCGGCGTTGGCGAGTCAGTCCAGGTGTCTTGCGGTTCCCGGCGTCGGGACTGACCAGTGTTCTGATTCCACGGTCAGTCAGTCTGGCGATCTGATCGGTGTTCCAGAACCCGGCATCAGCCACCGCCGACCCCACCGTGTCAGTGACTCCAGCCTGTACGAGTTCTTGGTGCGCCTTGTCGAGCAGCGGCTCGAGCGTTTGCCGCTCGTTCCCTCCCGCGATCACATCGGCGGTAATCACGATCTGTTCCTTGGTCGCGACCGCCTGTGCTGTGTAGCCCTGCATGAACCCCCGGCGGCTCTGGACGATCCGCGAGTCGGGGTCGGTCAGGTTGACCGTCCCGGCAGGCACCTCCGGCGGCGTGTACGGCGTTGGCGGCTTCCCGAGCCCGCGGCCCAACGTGTCCTTGGCCGTCGCCCGCCAGGCCTCGTAAGCAGCGTTCGCGCGCTGCTCGGCCCACAACTCCTCCTGCAATCGGCGCTTGGCTTCCTTTAGACGCGGCACGCGAGCGCGCGGGACAGGCTTGGGGTTCGCGGCCCGCTCGGCTTCGAGCTGCCTCTTCGCCTCGCGTAGCCACTCCTGTCGGCCCTTCCCAGTCGTCAACTGTTCGGGCAGCTCGTCACCGCGCTTATCCCCATAGAGCTCATCCTCGGCCGCGTCGATCTCGGCAGCCTCCTCAAGGATCTTCCGCGCGAGCTGCTCGTAATCCACCGTCTGCTCCCTCGACGCGTTCGCGGCCATCCGGGTGCCATCGACCGCGACCGTCCCGACCCTCACCATCCCCGCCCGCGCGCACAACGTCAACACGTCACCGAACAACCCAGCGAGCGCGTCCTGATGCTCGAACCGAAACCGATTGATCGTCACATGATCCGGCACAAGGTTCGACGCGATCACCCGATACGCCACGTCCTCCACACACCGACGCTCGATCCCCCGAGACGACCGCTCACCCTTCGCATACGAGTACAACAACAACGCCACCATCATCGCCGGCTCATACGCCGGCCGGCCCCACCCATCCGGCCGATAACGACGGTAGAAGGCCGACAGGTCCATCTCCGCAACCGCATCGAGCACATACCACGCCAAGTGGTTCTCCGGCAGCCACTCCCGCAACGACGGAGGCATCAAGAAAGCCTGATCCCGATCCACAGCAATGAAGTTCTGAGCCATCCCGAAATGGTCATCGCCCACCCGGACAGACCCGGTTTATGAAACAGCCTCGACGAGGACCAGCCGTGACGCAGGTCTGCTCTTTGTCGACGAAGCACAAGGTCTGGCCGAGGGCAGGGACCGGTCGAGCTTCGGCTATCGCAGGCCGCGAGATCGCTTGGTCCTGCGCCACCTTGAGCAGCGCCATCGCTCCGGCGACCAGGAAGCCGCCAGCCCGCCGACCGGTGGACGAGCGCTCGGCCACTGAATGCGATTGTCACGTCCGCTTTTCCGGTGTGTCGAGCTCGGCGCCGCAAGCGCCCAGCGGCCGCGGCGCGCGGCAGCGCGCCGACGGGCGCCTTGATCCAGTAAAGAAAATTAGGACCAATCGTGTGATGGTCTGCGTCGTCGCCAGCAACGACGCAAACTGAGCGCAACGTCCTCGAAGCGTCCCCGATGTGTGGTTGTGGCGTCCCGTCGATCGGAGTTACATCGCGGGCATGGGTGAGCGGCTAATCGATCACGCCTTCCACACCTACGTGAGCGAGGTCCGGACCATGCCCGGACCTCCTTGCCAAACAGCGGAGCTGTGCTGACGTGTCAAGCGCCGCGGCGGCCATCGGAGACCCGGACCGGGTCCCGGGCAACCCCAGCGCCTCATCGGCGCTTGACACCGGCAACTCTGCTCCGCTATTCCGACTGACACCACAATTCCGCTGACGCAGCACCGGCCGCCGAAACCAGACGACGTGGAGGTGAGCCTCGAGGCGCCGCGGTCGTTGGTCTGCGCTGTCGCCCGGCGGGGCGAACTGCCCGCGACTCGCAGATCGATGTGGGGCAGCCGACGATGAGCGACGCGATCGTTCCACTGACAGACCGGCTCCTGACGGCCGACGACGTGGCCAAGCTGCTGCGCTTGCCTGTATCGACGATCTACGATCTCGCCCGCACCGCGCGGCTGCCGTGCCTCCGCATCGGGCGGGCGCTGCGGTTCAGCCGGCGCGCTCTTGAGGTACACCTCGCGGAACGCTGCCGCGCTCAAATGGCCGCACGTGCTTGACTGCCGGCCCGCTTCGGCTTGATGGCAATGAGTGGTGCGCTAGGAGCGCACCACGCTCAGGAGAGGGCGCCGGCGAGGTCGCCCGCCGCCACCTGCACCTCGTGCGGCAGCGTGATCGTCACGTGGCCGTCGCGTTCGAGCAGCCGGCGAGCGTTGATGATCGTCACGCCGATGACTTGGCCGTCGTCGCCGTACCGCACGCCGTGACCCTCGGGCGTTAGGGCCGCGTCCGCTGCCTCGTTGGACTCGCCGCGCGCGAGGTAAAGCACGTCACCGTCGGCGTCGTAGTTCGCCCGGTCGAAAACGAGTCCGTCGATTCTGATGTTCATTGATTCCATCCGGCTGGCGCCCGTCCGTGTCCGTAGCCCAGCGCCGTCACGATCAGCGCGGGCTCCTGCTCAAAGGATACGACCACCATCAGCCAACGACTCGGGCCGACACCTCGCTTGAAGAAGCGCTCGCGCCTCTCGAACTGGTCGGGCTCGCGGTGGTCTGGCGTCGACACGGTGGCGAGCACCGCGTCGAGGTGCGCGGCCAGCTCGCCGTGACCCTCGCGTGGCTCGAGGATGTGCTCGTGCCAGGTGTCAGCGAACAGCACGACGCGAACCCCTTCAGGTGTCGTCGTCACGGCGAGGATCGGCCGCTCGTTCACTCGAACGCCCGATCGATCGCGTCGGCCTCCTGTTCGCTCGGCTGGTAGTGCGCGTACACCTGCGTCGTCTTTGAATCGGCATGGCCCATCCAGTACTGAAGCGTCCTCATCGGCGTGCCGGCGGCCGCCATTCGGGTGCCGAACGTGTGGCGCAGCTCGTGGAACGTAATCCGGTGGACGTCGGCTCGGTCGATCGCCTGCTTGAACCGGCGGACGAGCTTCGACCGATCGAGCGGCTTCCCGGTCTCGGGATGGCAGAACACGAGATCGCGCTCCCGGGCATACGGTGAGCGCTCGCGCAGCTCGCGTAGCGCAACGGCGACGCGCTCGGCCATCGGCACTGAGCGGCCCGAGCCGGCAGACTTCGGATCGCCGAACTCCCCGCGCACGTACGGCGACACGACGCGGATCTTGCGGGCGTCGAAGTCGACGTCACGCCAGCGCAGTCCAAGCAGCTCGCCTTGGCGCAGTCCTGTCATCGCCGCGGTGAGATACAGCGTGGGCTCAATCCGACCGAAAGCGTCATCGGGATATGGCGTGGCGAGCAGCTTCTCGAGTTCCGGCTGGTCGAGGAACTGGATCCGCGTTTCGGTCTTCTTGACCGTCGGCCGGTCCGCGAGCTTGACCGGGTTCGTCTGGCACCAGCCCGTCCGCAGGCCGAGGTCGAAGATCGAGTGCATCGTGTTGACGTGGTTGCGAATCGTTTTGATCGCGAGCGCCCGCCGCTTCGCCGCGACGTAGCGCTCGATGTCCTCTGGCCGCACGCGATCGAGCGTCTTGCCAGCGAAGAACGGCGCGATGTGGTTGCGCAAGTCCGACGCGACCGTGAGCCGGTGCGACTTGCGCCGGCCCTTCAGCTCGAGCCGCTGACAGAACTCGGCGCCGGCCTGCTCCATCGTCACGCGTTCGGCGCCCGGAGCCAAGCGGGGCGCATCGACCTCGCGCATCCGCCGAAGCACGCGCTCGGCCTGAGCCTTCGTGAGCCCGTCGGCGCGGCCCTCAGTCCCAACGTCACCGACCTTCCGCTGGACTCGCCGGCCGTCGGGCCCGTACCACGAGCCGATCCACGAGCGACCGACGATCCGAAGCGTCCCGGTTCCGTAGGCTCGACGTGGCATCAGTCGACCTCCGAACCGTGGGCCGGGAGGCGCGCTGTGTACCGTTCATGTTCCATTCTGATCTGATCGTACCTGATTTACCGGGACAGTAAAGCCCAGTAAACTGGCCGAATCAGACCCTCCGCTAACGCGCTAATTCCGGCTGGGGGCCGGGCGGTCGCAGGTTCAAATCCTGTCTCCCCGATGAAAGAGAAAGCACCGCTCAGGCCGGGTTTTGTTCCACGTCCGGCCGGCCGGGGCTAGAGTAGTTCTGCGATGCGCTGCGCCGCTTTGGCGGCGCCGTCGGTCTCGACGTCGCGGTATGTGACGTCTCGGTCGATCTCCTCAGCGATCGCCGCGGCGATCCGCTCCGGCGGGGAGTCGTCGAACTCCATTTGGCGACCAGCCCCGTAGCGTTCGAGCCTGTGGCGGACGTGGAGGTTCTGCTCGAAGTGGTGGCGCAGCGGGAAATACAGGAACGGCCGTTTCTGTGCGGTCAGCTCCATCGCGGTGGTCAGGCCGCCCTGCACCACGGCCAGATCGCAGGCGGCCAGGTGGCGGTAGAGGTTGTGCACGTAGGGCACCACCTTGAGTCCTGCGTGGGAAGGCAGTGAGGCGGGGTCGATACGCGGCCCCGCGACGACGATCATGCGGATCGCCGGGACGCGGGCCTTGGCCTCCGGGAAGGCTGCGATAACCCGCCGGAGGAGGTTTGCGCCGACGCCCGACCCGCCGACTGTGACGATGCATACGCGCTCGTCGTCGCCGTATCCAAGCTCGGCGCGCAGCTTGGTGCGCTCGCCGAGGTCGGCGGGGTCAAAGCCGGTCACATAGCCGGTGAAGTCAAAGTTACGCTCGGTCCAGTCGCGAATCATCGGCAGCTGCGGCCCTAGTCGCTGCGGGACGATGTCCTCAGGGTTGCCCACGAACAAGGCCCGGTCGCGGACCTCCGGATGGTTGGCGATGTGATCAATCATGTCCGCGTTGTAGTCAGCGGTCAGGAAGCGTTCGCGCTCGCCGGCGTCATCCATCGGCAAGAAACCGACGAAGTCGGTCAGCCACACGAACGGGGCGCGTTTCTCCCTCGGGTTCTCGTGCAGGTAGTAATCGAGCTCCCATGCCTCATCCCCGATCCAGAGCTTGTAGCGCTGGTCGCGCACGACGTCGTGGAAGAGCATGAAGTTCGCGGCGAGGATCTCGTCCATGCGTCGCAGCGCCTGGAAGCAGTGCAGGTCGTGCTCTGCGGACTCGGACTCGATGTGGCCCGACTCGTTGGCGAGGTGCGCGCTGGCGGGATGGATGCGCTCACCTTCGGCTTCGAGCACGCGGGTCACCGGGTCCTGGGCCAGCCAATCGATCTGCAGATCGGGATGCAGGCGGCGGAGCTCGCGGGCAATCGCCACGTCGCGCTGCGCGTGCCCAAGGCCGATCGGTGAGGAGATGTACAGGGCACGGGGACGGCCGTCGGGCCGATGAACGGCGGGGTCTCGTGGCGTGCGTCGGTGCCCGAACGTGTCCTGGCAGAAATCGCGTAGCGCGAGGTTGACCTGCACCGGCTTTCGAGCGTGCGGGAAATGGCCGGCCGCCCTGACCAGCTCCAGCTTCCCGCCGCCGATCCGGGCCAGCGCCCTGCCGTCGCGCAATGGATTGATCCGGTCGCGATCGCCGTGGATCACCAGCACCGAGCAGTTCAGATTTTGGGCCAGGCCGCGCAGGGTGCGGCGATCGCGCAGCCACGTGCCGCGCGCCGTCGCGATCAGCGTCTGGGGATCGGTGTCAAGCGCCCAGCCCACGCCATCCTCGATTGCCTTGGTCGAGTGGGGCTCGGGAAGGCATCGAGAAATGAACCACTCAGCGAATCCGGGATAGTCCTGCAGCCAATGAACGGCGTTCATCCGGGCCCACCAGCGGTAGACGGGGGAGGGTCTCCCGAACAACGGAGCAAACCGCGGGTGCAACAGAAGCGACCAGTGCGAGGGGGTGTAGGGGAACATCGGGCCGATGAATGCCGCGCCGGCGACGCGCTGGGGAGCGAGCCGCGCTAGCTCGAGGAGGTACTGCGCCCCCCGCGAGAGCGAGACCATCACCGCGCTGTTCGTGCCACTCGCGTCCATCACGGCCAGGCAATCGCGGGCGAACTCGGCTGGCGCGTAACGCTGTGGGTCGCGGCAGCGATCCGAGCGCCCATTTCCGAGGCCGTCCATCGTCAGTACGCGGAAGTGACGCGCGAAGTAGGGGATCTGCATTTTCCAGTGGCGGGAATGGACCAGCGACCACGTGGGGATCAGAAAGACGGTGTCCTCGCCCTCGCCGTAGACCTCGTAGAAAAGTCGCTGAACATCTCGCTCCACGAAGCCCTCGTGGTCGGGGTAGCGCGCTCGGGTCTGCTCGCGCACCGCAGCGCCCGTGCGCATGGCCTCGCGCACGGGCGCATTGCGGGATTGCACCCCGGTCGTCACGGACGCGCCTCGAACACGAGGTTAAACGGCGTCTCCGCCGCGCGGCCGAAGCTGGTGAAGCCGCCCGCCTGCACGACGTCTCGGATCCGTGCCTCGCCGGCCTGGGCGCCCAGCGCGAGTCCGACTTCCTGCGACAGCGACGCTGGCGTGCACAACAGCGTCGAGAACGCGTAGTAGGCGCGCCCGACCGGGTTGAGGTTGTCCTCGATCCGGTCGCCGGCGTTGGGCTCGACGATCATCCAGGTGCCGTCGGGCTTCAGCGTCGAGCGCACATGGCGCGCGGCGCCAACCGGGTCGCCCATGTCGTGCAGGCAGTCGAACATCGTCACCAGGTCGTAGCCCTGGCCACTGTACGCTGCCGCCAGCGTGATCTGGAAGCTGACGCGGTCGGCGACTCCGGCCTCCTGAGCGCGCTGACGCGCGGTTTGGATCGATCCCTCGTGGTAGTCGAAGCCGACGAACGTCGAGTTCGGGTACGCCTGCGCCATCAGGATCGTCGAGGACCCATGTCCGCATCCGACATCAGCCACCAGCGCGCCGCGCTCGAGCTTCTCGACGACTCCGTCGAGCGCCGGCAACCACTCCGCCACCAGATGGGCGTTGTAGCCGGGGCGGAAGAACCGCTCGCAACCCTCGTGCACGTCGTGGACGTGCTCGTGCCAGCCGAGCCCGTCGCCGCTGCGCGCCTTCTCGACGATCGTGGGCGAGTCGATCACCGATCCGAGCGCGAGCTGAAAGAAGCCTGGCAGGTACGCGGGGCTATCCGGGTCGGTCAGTGCGACCGTCTGCTCGGGCGGCAGCGAGTAGCGGCCACTGTCGGGGGCATAGTCGACAAATCCGCCGGCCGCCTGCGCGTTCAGCCATTCGCGCACGTAGCGCTCGGATGTGCCGGTACGCTCGGCCAGCTCACCGGGCGACAACGCGCCACCACCCGCTAACGCCCGGTACAGGCCGAGCTTGTCGCCCATCACCACCAGCGCGGCGTTGAGGGTCGCACCGACCTCGTCCACCGCGCGGAAAACGAACTGCATCAACTTGTCGCCGTCGACCTCGACGGCCTGTGCGCTTGCGCTCATGTGTGGCCTCCTGGGGATTGGTTGGGGCCGAGCGTGGCACGGTGAAGGGGTGTTCGCTTCCGGGGGGCACCTAGTCTTCGCCGCGCTCGCACCGGGTGCCTAGAATCGCGCCATGTTGGTGGGGCGTGACCGCGAGCGGCGGCATGTTGATTGCGCGCTGGCGCGAGCGCGATCGGGCGAGAGCGCGACCTTGGCGCTGGTCGGAGAGCCGGGGATCGGGAAGACGGCACTGCTCGACCATGCTGCCGAACGTGCGGCCGGGATGCGGCTGTTGCGCGCGCGGGGCGTCGAATCCGAGGCACGGATTCCGTTCGCATCGCTGCTTGAGCTGGTTCGCCCAGCGCTCGCGATGCTCGAACGAATACCCGAGCCGCAGGCGGTCGCCCTGGAGGGTGCGCTCGCGCTCAGGCCGGCGCGCGCGCAGGAGCGTTTCGCGGTCGGCGCGGCGACGCTTAGCCTGCTGGCGGCGTACGCCGAGCAGCGTCCGGTGGCTGTCCTGGTCGACGATGCTCACTGGCTCGACGGACCGAGCGCCCAGGCGCTGCTGTTCGCGGTCCGCCGGCTGGTGGTCGATCCGATCGCGGTCGTGCTCGCCGTTCGCGAAGGTGAACCGTCGCTGCTCGACGGCGCTGACTTGCCGACGCTGCGGATCCCCGGTCTGAGCCCGCGGGAGGCGGGATTGCTGCTCGAAGGGTTGGCGTCCGACGCTGCCGGGCGGCTGCACGAGGCGACAGCCGGCAACCCGCTCGCGCTGCTCGAGCTGGCGAGCGACGCCGACGAGCTGGCGCTCGTCCCGCCAGGCGCCCCCGTACTTGTGTCGACGAGGATCTCGCGGGCGTACATGCGCCGGGTCGGAAAGCTCGCGGAGCCCGAGAGGCGCGCGCTGTTGCTCGCGGCCACCAGCGACAGCGGTGACATGGCCCTGCTTGAGCGCGCGGCGACCCGACTTGGAGTCGAAATTCCTTCCCGGCTGTCGGCCGCGGAGGGCGCGGGGCTGGTCTCATTGCGGGCCGGCTCGGTCGAGTTCCGCCATCCGCTGGCGCGGTCGGCGATCTATGCCGAGGCGACCGCCGAGGCGCGCCGTGAGGCGCACACGGCGCTCGCGGGCGCCCTTCCCGATCGCGACGTGGACCGCCGGGCCTGGCACCTGTCCGCGGCGGCGACCGGCGTGGACGAATCCGCGGCGGCGGCGCTCGAGCAAGCGGGCGCTCGCGCGCGGGGTCGCAGCGCGTACGCAACCGCCGCCGTCGCGTTCGAGCGCGCCGCCCGGCTGGCGCCTGACAGCGAGCGCCGCGCCCGCCTGCTGCGCGCAGCGGCCGAGACGAGCTGGCACGCCGGGCTCGCCGAGCGCGCCGTCGCGCTGCTCGACGAGGCCCGCGCGTCCACCATCGATCCCACCACATCGCTCGACATCGACGAGCTGGCCGGTCATATCGCGACCCGCCGCGGGCCGGTGATGCGCGGTCACGCGATCCTGACAGCGGCGGCCGAGCGTGCCGATCCTGAGCGCGCGGTCGCGATGCTCGCTGAGGCCGCGGCGGCGTGTTTCTACGCGGGCAATCCGGCCGGCATGCTGTCAGTCGCCCAGCGCGCCTCGGACGGGCTGCCTGGCGGCGCTTCGGTTCGCACGCGCTTTCTCGCCGCGATCGCGATCGGGATGGCGCGCGTGGCGGGCAGCGACGGCGCGGCCGGCGCGGAAGCTATTCGGGAAGCTATTGCGCTCGCAGAGAGCTCGGCCGCGCTGCAGGCCGACCTGCGGCTGCTTCCATGGCTGGCGGTCGCGCCGCTCTTCCTGCGCGACGTCGACGCGGGGCGTGAGCTGCTCGAACGCGCCCTCGAAACCGCCCGCACGCGGGCGGCGGTCGGGGCGCTCCCGTTCGTGCTCAACCTGATCGCCCTGGACCACGCCACGACCGACCGCTGGGCGGTGGCCGAAGCGACGTATCTCGAAGCGATCGCTCTGGCCCGCGAGACCGACCAGCAGACCGACCTTGTCTTCGGACTGTCGGGGCTCGCGCGACTTCAGGCGCGCCGCGGGCGCGAGCAGGAGTGCCGGGCGTGCGCGGCAGAGTCGCTGGCCCTCTGCCAGCGGCTCGGGACCCGGCTGCACGAGATCTGGGCGGTCGAGGCGCTTGGGATGCTGGAGCTTGGCCTGGGCGAGGCTCAAGCCGCCGTCGAGCAGTTCGAGCGCCAACAGCGGCTGCTGGCTGACCTGCGAATGACCGACGCCGACGTCTCGCCCGGGCCGGAGCTGGTCGACGCCTACGTCAGGCTGGGGCGCAGCGAAGACGCGCAGCAGCTTGCCGCCGAGTCCATCGCCGCCGCCCACACGAAGGGGCAGCCCTGGTCGCTTGCACGCGCGCTTCGCGCACAGGGGCTCGTTGCCACCGTCGACCGGTTCGCCGCGCACTTCGACAAGGCGCTCCGGCACCACGCCAACACGCCGGACGTGTTCGAGGCGGCGCGCACACAACTAGCCTATGGAGAGCGCCTGCGGCGAGCCCGCGAGCGGGTGCGGTCGCGCGAGCACCTGCGCGCGGCCCTCGAGACATTCGAGCGCCTCGGCGCGCGCCCCTGGATCGACCACGCCCGCGCTGAGCTCCAGGCAACCGGCCAGACCCTCCGTCGCCGAAACCCAACGACGATTGACGAGCTGACGCCCCAGGAACTTCAGATCGCGCTGCTGCTCACCGGCGGCAAGACGACCCGCGAGGCCGCAGCCGCACTGTTCCTGAGCCCGAAGACGATCGAGTATCACCTCCGGCACGTCTACCAGAAGCTCGACATCCACTCGCGCGAAGAGCTGGCGCAAGCGCTCGCCGGACAAGCGGTCGAAAGCACAGCCATGTCCACGTGAGGTTCACAATCTGGGAGATCCGATCGTCCCCGCTCGGGCTGCACGATCTCGCTGAGCGTGGCGCCCAGCAGGAGGTTGTCGCCAAGCATCGAGCTCGGCTTCGGCTCCCAAGGTCTGCGCCTTTGCTAGGGGCGGCGGATAGAAACGGGCGCGGCAACATTGCGCCGGGCGGCGGCCAGTGATGGGCCCGGAGGAACTTGCCTGCCTGTATCCCGGCGGGCCCCAGGCACTGGCCCCAGAACTGGGCACCGCCAACGCCCTCATCGAGCATCATCAGCAGAGTCCTGATAACGCCTAGGCTCAACCGCATGCCATGACGCTGCTCGCCGATGTAGTTGCTGCCTCGACCCAGGTTGCGGCGACCAGCTCTCGCTCGCGGAAGGTCGAGATCCTCGCGCAGCTACTGCGGAGGCTCGACGCGAGTGAGGTCGCGATCTGTGTCGGCTTGCTCTCCGGTGTGCCTCGGCAGGGACGCGTGGGGGTCGGATACGTGACCGTCTATGGGCTCGAGTCGAGGTCGGCGAGCGAGGCGTCACTCACGGTTGGCGATGTGGATCGCGCGATCTCCGAGATCGAGAAGGCCACCGGGAGTGGATCGGCGACAGCGCGCAAACGGCTTCTCGACGAGCTGCTGCACCGCGCCACCGATCAGGAGGGAAAGTTCCTCAGGCGGCTCTTCACGGGCGAACTTCGGCAGGGCGCGCTCGGCGGGGTGATGATTGATGCGGTCGCAAGGGCCGCGGGCGTCTCTGGCGAGCTCGCGCGGCGCGCGCTGATGCTCTCGGGCGATCTCACCCACATCGCCCACATCGCCGCGACTGGCGGGGAGCAGGAGCTCCGCCAGATTGGCTTTGAGATCTTTCGCCCGATCCTGCCCATGCTCGCCTCGACGGCAACCGACGTAGCCGATGCGGTCTCCGGCTTTGCCTGTGCCTCGGTCGAATGGAAGCTCGATGGGATCCGGATTCAGATCCATCGCCGCGATGACCAGGTCCGCATCTACACGCGCAACCTCAACGAGATCACTCCCGCGCTGCCCGGGATCGTCGCCGCCGTGCTTGCCCTGCCGGTGACGCAGGCGGTCCTGGACGGGGAGGCGCTGTGGATGACGCGTGAAGGGCCGGCTTCGTTTCAGGACACCGTGTCGCGGATCGATCGCGACGCCCCGCCGGAGGGGATCGTCACGTTTCTCTTTGACCTGCTGCACCTCGACGGCGAGGACCTGCTCGACTCGCCCTTGCGCGAACGGGCGGCGAGGCTTGCGGCGATCGCCCCGCGGCTGAAGATTCCAGCGGTTCTCACCTCCCAGAGCAGCGAGGGCCAACGGGCCCTGGAGGAGTCGCTGCGGGCAGGCCACGAGGGTGTCGTGGTCAAGGACGCGGCGTCGCTCTATGTGGCCGGCCGGCGCGGCAAGGCATGGCGCAAGGTCAAGCCGGTGCACACCTACGACCTGGTCGTGCTGGCCGCCGAATGGGGCCATGGGCGTCGGCAGGGGTGGCTCTCCAATCTCCACCTCGGGGCCCGGGACCCGAACACGCGCGAGTTCGTGATGGTCGGCAAATGCTTCAAGGGGCTGACCGACGAGCTCCTGGAGTGGCAGACAGCGGCGCTGCTCGAACGTGAGGTCGGTCGGCGCGGGATCGCCGTGCTCGTCCGTCCGGAGCTTGTCGTCGAGATCGCGCTCGACGGCGTCCAAACTTCGACGCGCTACCCGGGCGGTGTCGCCCTTCGCTTCGCCCGCGTCAAGCGCTACCGGCCCGACAAGAACCCCGCTGAAGCCGACACGGTCGACGACCTGCGCGCGCTCCTCTCCCCCAGATCGTGACCCGGGGTCCAATGGGATCGGTGTCCTGGCCTGGTCCTTCTGAGCTGCGGGTCGGCCTTGGCTGCATGCGCCTGCCGGCCGATGAGCGGCTTGCGCTGGATACGATCGCCGCCGCCGCGAGCGCCGGCATGAGCGTGTTCGACACCGCGCACGCGTACGCCCCACAGGGAGCCGCCCTCGGGCACAACGAGCGCCTGGTGGCCCGCGGGCTGCGCGCCGCCGGTGCACATCGCAGTGCACGGATCGTCACCAAGGGCGGCATGACGCGACCCGGTGAGGCATGGCTGCCCGATGGCCGTGCGAAGACCCTGGCCGCCGATTGCGAGGCGAGTCTCGCCGCACTCGACGGCCTGCCCATCGACCTGTACCTGATCCACGCGCCCGACCCGCGAACACCCTGGCCCACCTCGGTGCGGGCGCTCGCGCGCCTGATTGAGCAGGGACTGGTGCGGCGTATCGGGCTCGCGAACGTGAATCGCACCCAGCTCGACGAGGCGCTCGAGCTGGCGCCGGTCGCGGCGGTGCAGGTCGCGCTGAGCCCGTTCGACGACCGCGCGTTGCGCGGCGGCGTCGTCGCGCGCTGCGCCGAGCGCGGCTTGACGTTGATGGCGCACTCCCCGCTCGGGGGCCCGCGCCGCGCCATCGGTCTCGGTGCCGACCGAAGGCTCAAGGAGATCGCCGCGCGACACGGCGCCGCCCCGGCGGAGGTCGCGCTCGCCTGGCTGCTGGGGATCTCGCCGGTGGTCGTCGCCATCCCCGGTGCCCGGCGGCCGCAGACTGCGCGCTCGGCCGCGCAGGCGGCCGCGCTCGAGCTTGGCGAAGAGGACCGCGCCGCCCTGACGGCGGCCTTTGGCGCCGGCAAGCGTCCCTTGCGTGCCCCGGGGGTGAGCAGGTCCGCGAAACAGGAGGCTGACGGCGAGGTGGTGATGGTGATGGGCATTCCCGGGGCCGGCAAGAGCCGCGCCGCCGGGGCCTACATCGACCGCGGCTACGTGCGCCTCAACCGCGACGAGCGCCGCGGCTCACTCCGTGCGTTGGCCGGCGAGTTGGACGAGCAACTTGCCGCCGGGGCTCGCCGCGCGGTCCTGGACAACACCTATCTGACGCGCGCGTCGCGCAGCCACGTGGTCGAGGCGGCGGAGCGGCATTCGCTGCCGCTGCGGTGCGTGTGGCTCGACACGCCCCTCCCCCAGGCGCAGGTGAACCTGGTCTTGCGACTGCTGGAGCGCTTCGGGACGCTCCCGACCCCTGAGCAGGTCCGCGAGGCGGCTCGCACACAGCCATGGTTGATGCTCCCCACTTCCCAGATGCGGGCGCGGCGAGAGCTGGAACCGCCTTCGCGCGACGAGGGATTCACCGTAGTCGAGCGGGTGCCGTTCACTCGCATCTCGACCAGCGGTGGGCGACCGGGTGTGTTCGTCGGCGCCCCGGCGCTGGACCGCCCCGGCATCCTGGCGGCGCTCGCGGACGCCGAGCCGGCCGGGCCCCACCTGCTGTTTGACTGGACCCCGGACGGTGACGGGAGCAGGCTCGACCCTGACGGGGCTCGCCTGGCCGACGCGATCACCGGGCCCGTGGAGGTCGCGGTGTGCGCACACCCGGGAGGGCCACCCAGCTGCTGGTGCCGGCCGCCGCTGCCGGGCCTACCGCTGGCGTTCACGCGCGCTCACGGCCTGGACCCGTCGCGCTCGACCGTGATCGGCTGCTCTCCCGCGCACCGAACGCTCGCCACCACGCTCGGCGCCCGATACATCCCTGTGTAGCGGTGGTCATCCCCCGAGGGGTGCACGCGAGCTCGAGGGGACTGTGCGTTTGGCCAAGCGGGTGTGCCAAGTAGGATCGGCCCATCCTGGAACTGCCCCTGACGCTGACATCCAAGCAGGCGCTTGCCGAGTGTGAGCGGCGCGGGCTGGTGGTGAAAAGCAAACGCGAGCTCGCCGGCCGGGCTGGGAGCAGGCACTGGCATCTGCGGATTCCTGGACGTGTGGGCACGCTTGAGCTGAACGAATGGCGGGGCGAGGTCTGGGTCAAGGTCCACCCGTTGCGAGCCGGCCAGTGGGCCACCGACGTTGCCCGAGAGCTCGCGGAATTGCCTGCCAAGGAGTAGTACATCGGTGTTCTGTAATGCTGGCGGCTCGCGGTCACCGTGACGGCGCAGCGAGGCTTATCCTCCACGAGGTGGGTGGTGAACAGCCGCAGACGCTGGTGCAACGGTCCGAGGTTGCGGTCATGTTCAAGCGCGCTGACGATCAACAGCGGTCGATCACCCGAGCGTGGGCTGAATTGGAGGAGGCACTCGGATCTCTACAAGGTCGCAAGTTCTACGGTGTGATGCAGGCGGCGAGCCGCGAATATCACGCCTGCGTGGAGCTGCGCGACGGCGACGATCCCCAAACGCTGGCACTCGAGTCTGGAACGCTGCCGGGTGGCCGGTATGTGCGGCAGCGTCTGTGCGGAGAGCCGCCGGCTGTCTATGCCCTTATCGCACCGACGTTCGCGCGCCTAGCCCAACGAGCCGATTCCGATCGCAGTCGTCCGAGCATCGAGTTCTACCGGCGGCGCGACGTGATCGATCTCCTGCAGCCGGTGGTCTAAGCCCATGCAGCCGCTGGGCACATGAAGGCCACCATACGCAGACGAGAAAACCGCCCGGCCGGGACGCCGACGTCACCTCACTGGACAATTGACGCGCCTTTGGTCAGGCTTCCCGGGGCCGGGGCGATGGTGTCCGGGGGCGCAGCAGCGTTGTCATGACGAATGTCGACACGAGCGACTGGGTGGCGCTGAGCGCAGAGGATCGCGCGATCCTGGCGCTGGAAGGCCCCAGTGTGGTCGGGCACACCTGCAAGGTCATCCATCTCGACAAGCCCGCCCCTGGTCTGTTAGAGCTGCGGGCGCGACTGGCGCAACGCATCCACCTGGCGCCGGCGCTCACCCGCCGCCTGGGAACGAGCCCCGACGGGGCTCCGTGCTGGATCCCCGATCCTGACTTTGCCCTCGCCGACCACGTGGTCGAGCACCACCACGACGATCCCCTCGACCTCGCCGGGCTGTGCCGGTCTGTCGCCCACCTGTTCGAGCAGCATTTGGACCGCGGCCGTCCGTTGTGGCGCATGGACCTGATCACCCTCGAGAATGGGGAGCGAGCGCTGGTCTGGCGGATCCATCATGCGCTCGCCGACGGCACCGGCTCGGTGCGCTATGGGCGCGCCCTGCTTTGGGACGCCGCCCCCGAACAGCGCATGACGCCTGCGCAGGCGGTCGCTCAGCACGCTGCTGATGAGGCACGGAGGCGGAGCCACCTCGCGGGCTACCTGCGCCGGGAGTTGCGCCGCTCCCGATCCCGGTCGCCGTTTGACGGTCCGATCTGTGAGCGGCGAGAGATCGCGTTTGCCGCGGTGGCCCTGGATCCCCTGCGTCGGGCGGCCAAGGCGATCGACGGCGCCTCGGTCAACGACGCCGTGCTGTGCGCTGTGGCCGGGGCGCTGCGTCACTGGGTCGAAAACCACCACGGGCCGCTGGACTCCATCCGCGTCAAGGTGCCCGTGAGCCTGCACCGTGAGGGAGACCTCGAGGCCAATCGCGACTCAATGTTCTCCCTGGACCTTCCCCTCAGCGAAGCCAATCCGGTGGTGCGCCTGGAGACGATTCATGCCCGCACCAGCGCCCGCAAGCAGGCCCGCGACGCCGAACACCGCGAGGTTCTCATGCACCGGATGTCGGGCGTGTCACCCCGGTTGCAGCGTTTTGCCGAGCGCCTCGAGCGCAACCCGCGGCGGTTTGCGCTCAACATCTCAAACGTTCCCGGACCCCGTCACCCAGTGAGGATCCTGGGGAGCCCGGTACTCGCCCTGTACTCGCTGGCCGAGATCAGCCAGCACCACGCGCTCAGGGTGTCAGTCGTGTCGCTCGCCGACCAGTTGTCGTTCGGTTTCTGCGCAGATCCTGATGTGGTCCCCGACGTAGCCACCATGGCCAGGCGCATCGCGCCCGAAGCTCAACTGCTTCAGGACGCCTGCGTACAACTCTGAAACGCCCTGAGGGAACATGATCCACCGCGGCGCTCGCTTCATCCAGAGCATCGGCGCCTCGATCGGGGTGAACTTGCCCGACCGGTTGTTCACATCTGGGGTCGAGGCGGCGCTGGCGTTCTCGGACCCGGGGGTAGTGTTGCCTGCGCGGCTAGCCTCGGTGGCCGGCAGCGCTCGGCGCTGGTTCAGGGCCGGATATCAGGTGGCCTTCGTGGGCCAGAGCGGCAGCCTGGGCGCGGCTGGTCGCTCCCAGCTTGCGCAGGATATTCGAGACATGAACGCCGGCCGTACTCGCGCTGATGTAGAGGGCATCCCCGATCTCGCGGTTCGTCCGCCCCTCGGCAACGAGTCGCAGGACGTCGAGCTCGCGCTCGGTGAGGGGCGGATGGCGACCGGCCTCGAGGGCGACGGTCGAGGCATACAGGCGGTCGATCGCAGACAGGGCCCCATCGACCGCCGCGTCGGTGCTCAGGGCCGCGCCCTCGGCTGACGCGGCGGTGAACGCGGCGGCGCCCAGGCGCCGCCGGACCGTGTCCACGGCCCAGTCGCGGTCGGCGCGCTCCGCCGGCGGGATGGGCGCGCCGAGCGCGCTTCGCAGGGCGTCGGCGGCGGCGAGGATGCACGCGGCCGCGCGCGGGTCGATTCGGGCCAGCAGGGCCCCGGCGATCTCCTCCAGCACGCTGGCGATGCGCCATCGATCGCCGAGCTCCTGGTGAACGAGGAGGCTCTCGCGCAGCAGCTCAGCGGCCCGCGCCGGGTGATGGCGCCGCCGCCACAGGATCCCCAGTTCGTTGAGCGCCCACGCGATCCCCTCGCGGTAAGCGAGCTGGCGCGAGAGCTCCAGCGCGTCCTCCAGATGGTCGCTGGCTGCGCCCAGGTCGCCGCGACACAAAGCCGTGGCCCCGAGGTTGATGAACGCGGAGGCGATCTCGTGGGGACGCTCGGCGCGCCGGAACGTCTCCAGCGCGCGTCCACCCAGCTCCGCCGCCGTGGCAACGTCCCCGGCCAGCCACGCCGCGAATGCGATGTAGTCGTCAGACACGGCAACCTCGATCAGCTCGCCCAGCCCGGCCCACACGGCTTGGCTGTGCTGATGCAGGCGGCGGGCGTCGTCGTAGCGTCCCTGCTCGCGGGCGATTGAGCCCAGACGCTGCAGGGTCCTGGCCACGCCTCGCTGGTCGTCGAGCTCCTGCTCGAGGTCGAGCGCGGCTTGGAGCCTTTCGACGGCGACCGTGTAGTCGCATTGCAGGAACGCGAGCACGCCGGCGCCGTTCAGCACCTCGGCGCGCACCTCGGTTGACATGCGAGCAGCCACAGCGAGAGCCTGTTCGAGCCAGCGGCGCGCCTCCCGGTAAAAGCCACGCCGGCACCAGAACGGCCACAGGGCTCCGAGCAGCCTCCCGGCCGACTCAGGGTTCTCAGGCAGCCAGGTTTCGAGCGCGACGCGCAGGTTGTCTTGCTCGAGATCGAGCCGTGGGTCTCCCTCGGGCGCGTGAGCTTCGGCGTCCGCAGCCAGCGCGGCGCAGAAGGAGGCATGACGTTCGGCCACGGCCGCGGTCTCACCCATCGCCGACAGCTCGCGCGCGGCGTACTGGCGCACGGTGGCGAGCAAGCGATAGCGGCTCGCGGGCCCCGACTCGTCGACTTGCACCAGCGACTGGTCGACGAGCCGGGCCAGCAGGTCCAGGACGTCGCTCGCGGCCACGCTGGAGTCGGCGCACACCGCCTCGGCGCCGGCCAGCGAGAAGGAGCCGGCGAACGCTGACAGCCGCCGCAGCAGGGTCTGCTCGCTCGCCGAGAGCAGACGAAAGCTCCACTCGAGCGTCGCCGAAAGGCTGCGGTGCCGGACCGGGACGGTCGAGCTGCCGGAGCGAAGGAAACCGGTGTCGTGCTCCAGCCGAGCGGCGATCTCCTCCACGCTCAGCATCGCGGTCTTGGCTGCGGCAAGCTCGATCGCGAGCGGGATCCCGTCCAGTGACCGGCAGATGCGAGCGATCGTCGGCTCAACCCCGGTTGCGGCGAATGACGGCTCGGCAAGCGTGGCCCGCTGCACGAACAGCTCCACGGCCGGCGAGCGCGCCTCGCTGTCTGAATTAGCCGCCGAAACGGCGAGACCGTCGACGCGCCACAGTTGCTCGCCGGGAACCCCAAGGGGCGTTCGGCTGGTCGCCATGACGTCGAGGTCGGGGCACCGGTCGAGCAGACCGGCGACCAAAGTGGCGCAGGAGGTGGCGACCTGCTCGCAGTCGTCGAGAAGGAGCAGGCGCGGCGGGCCCCGCAGGTGGCGGGCCAGCGTCTCGACCAGCGGTGCCACCGAGCGCTGGACGACCCCTACGCACAGCGCCACCGTCTGAGGGACGAACGCGGCGTGGACATCAGCGAGTCCGATCGCCCACACGCCACCCGGATAAGCGGCGCGCCGTATCTCGAGCTGGGCCAGGCCGAGCCGGCTCTTGCCGCACCCGCCCGGTCCGACGAGGGTGAGCAGCCGCGTGCGCCGCTGCAGCGCGCCCAGCGCCACCAGGGTATCGTCGCGCCCCACCAAGCTGGTGAGGCCCGTCCCCGACCCGCGGGCGCGTTTGCTCTCGCTGGCCACCTGCTCCGGGTCTTGCTCTTCGGACACTGCGCGCTGCCCCCCGGACAGCCCGTGGCCGCGGACGCTCGCTCGGCACGGACACCAACTCTAAAGACACGCGCCGGCGTTCTCAAGACTTGCCAGCGTCCTCTCAACACTGCCGGATCCGCTTCAACTGCCCCCGTACGAATGTGAGCGATCGCCCGATGTGCGAAGCGCCCGTTTAGCCCCAACATGCAAGGCACCGCAACCCTCGACCACACCAAGGAAGCCCGTGACCGCCATCGCCGCACCGCCCACTATTGCCTCTGACGCCTCACCATACGTCCTCGGACGTACGATCGCCGAGCACGACCGGCTCGACCTCCAGGCGGGCAAGCTCGAGCCATGCACCGCCGCGCTCCTCGACCAGGTCGGGATTCCGGCCAGCGCCCGCTGCCTTGATGTCGGCTGCGGCACCGGCGCCGTAATGGGGCTGTTGGCCGAGCGCGCGGGACCGCACGGCCATGTCGTCGGCGTCGACGTCGACGCCCTGCTCGGCGACCGTGCCCGGGCAAGCCTGCGCGCCGCCGGCCGTCGGCAGTGTCGCTTCGTGGCCAGCGATTTCCTCGAGCTGTCGCTGCCCGCAGAGGGGCCGTTTGACATCACCTTCGCCCGGCTCGTCCTCATCCATGCCCACGATCCGCTCGCGATTCTGCGACGCATGTGGGATTGGACCGCCCCCGGCGGGGCGCTTGTCGTCCAGGACTACGACTTACGCGTAGCCGCGTCGGACCCGCCGACGCCGCTGTTCGAGGAGTTTCGGCGCGTCGTCTTCGGTGTCTTCGCCCGTGCCGGGCGGCCGCTGGACGCGGGCCTGCGCCTGCCGCGCTGGTTTGTCGAGGCCGGCGTCGGGACGCCCGACGGCACGACCGCCGATGGCATCGTGGAGTCGATGGCCGAGATGCGGCCGATTCTGGAGGGCGTATATCGCAGCACCCTCCCGCTGGCTCTGGACTTTGGCCTGTTGAGCGAGACCGCCAGCGAGGACTGGCTGACCGCGCTCGCTGCCGCACCGCCACACCACACCACCTGCCATCCGCTGATGGTCGGCGCCTACGCCCGCAAGCCTAACTGACCCCACAATCAACCACACCGATGCCAAGGGGGCACACCATGTCAAATCCCATCTTCATCACCTGTCCGCAGTGCGGGGACCCCGCCGAGGTCGTCCAACGCATCACGCTGGCCGGATCGCCCGCGCCCGTCGAGCACGTGAAGATCATCTGTCCGGACCGCCATTGGTTCACGCTGACCGTCGACTCGCTCTCGGCAGCCGATCAGGCCTTGCTCGCTGGCGATCGCGAGGCCGTCGAGTCTTCGCCGGTGGCCGGATCTCCGGGGCCGGTTCTCGTGGGCGCGGCGAGGTGACCGCCGCTGAGCGGGCCGGCGCCGCGGCGCCGGCCCCTGCGGCCGCACCGGACGTCAGTGGCTTGGTCGGTTAGCTCACCGGGCGAGCAGCCCGCCTTCTATTGATAGGGACTCGCCAGTTATAAACGAGGCGGCGTCGGAGCACAGCCACGCGATAGCAGCGGCTACTTCGGCGGGTTGTCCCATTCGCCCCAGCGGCACGAACCCGAGCAGAGTCTCGCGGAAGCCCGGAAAACGCTCGAACGTCTCGTCCATCATCGGGGTGTCGATCGCACCCGGGCAAACGGCATTGACGCGAATGCCGGCCGGCGCGTATTCGATCGCCGCGGTACGGGTGAGCCCCAGGACGCCGTGCTTGCCCGCGCTGTAGGCCGATGCCATCGGCGCACCGCGCACGCCAAGGGTCGAGGAGACGTTGACGATCGCGCCGCCGGCGCCCTGGACGAGCATCGCCTCGATCTCGCGGCGCATCGCCAACCAGGTGCCCGTCAGGTTGATGGACACGATCCTGTCCCAGCGATCGTCGGGATATTCGTGCGTGAGCGCGTCCCCGCCGCCAACCCCGGCGCAGTTCGCTGCGCAGTCCAGGCGACCGAAGGTGTCGACCGCGAATCCCACGAGCTCCGCAACCGCGTGATCGTCGGTGACATCCGCAGCCTTGAACACGGCGTCACGGCCAGCTTCGCTGATATCGGCGACCGTCGCCGCTCCACGATGCGCATCGATGTCCGACCCGACGACGCGTGCCCCCATGCCAGCGAACAGTTCCGCGGTGGCCTTGCCGATGCCCGATCCGGCCCCCGTCACCAGGACAACGCGTCCCTGCAATCCATAGTCCATTTCGGACACATCATTACAAGGCCTGCTCGCGCTATATCTCTTGGGGCGTGGCGCGCCGCCGCCTGGTCAGAGGATCGAGGTGTAACGGCTGTCCGGCGGTGGGGTCTTTCTACGGTGAGAACAAAGTTCATTCAGCTGGCCGAGAGGCGCGTGCGCGGCCATTTGTGGCCGATTCTGCAGACGGCTGTGGCCGCCGTCGGGGCGTGGTATCTGGCGGTCCTGTTGGGGGTCGAGCATCGTCCGGCCTTCGCGTCGATCGCTGCTGTGATCTCGCTGGGTGCGGCATTCGGGGAGCGCCGGCAGCGGGCGGTGCAGCTGATCGGTGGGGTGATGCTGGGGATCGTGATCGCCGACCTGCTGATACGTGCCCTGGGGAGCGGCCTGCCGCAGATCGGATTGCTGGTCGTGCTGGCGATGCTGGCCGCCGTGATGCTTGGCGGGGAAGAGCTCCTGGTTGGCGAGGCGGCCGTGTCGGCGATCCTCGTGGCCTCGCTGTCCTCGACCCCGACTGTGCGGTTGCTCGATGTGCTGATTGGCGGTGGGGTGGCGTTGGCTGTGCACACGCTGTTTTTCCCGCCCGATCCCGTGCTTGGAGTGGCACGGGCCACCGGGAGCGTGTTTGGCGAACTGGGGGTGGTCTTGCGCGATTGCGCTGCGGCGCTGAGCGCCGGGGATGTGCACCACGGCGAGGCAGCAGTGCGGGCGGCCGACAGCCTCGAGGTCTATATCGGCGAGCTGAGGCAGGCTATCGTCGTCGGGACCGACGCGGCCCGATGGGCACCGCTGCGACGCGCCAGCCGTCCCGACCTTCAGCGCTATACCCGCACCGTAAGCCACGCTGAGCTCGCGGCTCGAAGCGCGCGGATGCTTGCGCGCAACGTGGTTGGCTATGTGCGCAGCGGGCGCCCCGTGCCCTCTGAGCTGAGCGATGCCGTTCGCACGCTCGGTTTGGCGGCCTGGGAGCTGCCGGCGCAGTTTGAGGAGCCCTGGCGCGGCGGGGACGTGCTGCGGATGGCCCTGCAGGCGGCCGGCCTGGCGACTGCCAGCACGGCACGACATTCAGACATCGCTCTGACCGAGATCGCCGGCCAGGTCCGCTCGATGGCGATCGACATCGTCAAGGCCTCCGAGGCCGGCGAAACCGACCACAGTGCCCTCGCCGAAACTCCCACCGAGGAGCTGCTGGCCGCGCTTCCACTCCCCACGCCAAGCGTACCCTGAGCGCCCTCTTCACACCGACCGCGAACACGGCATTGGCGGTGGGCGGGCGCTCCTCATGCATCTTTTGAGGCGTGATGTCGCTCACCCGCTGTGCCTGGCTCGTTCGGCGGGCAGTTACCCGCAGCGATTGGGTCGGCGAAAACGGGATACGATCGCGCTGATGGAAGATGCCGCGCTGGCGATGTCCCTCGCGCGCTGCCGGATCGCCCTCGGTGCGGCTGCCGTCGCTACCCCTGGCCTGGCCGCCCGCGTTCTGGGCGGTCGCCGAGCGTCGGAAGGGGTCGCGCCGCTGTTCGCTCGCATGCTCGGCGCCCGCGACATCGCGCTCGGACTGGGAACGGTGATCGCGCTGGACCGCGGAAAGCCGGTGCGAGGCTGGCTTGAAGGTTCCGCGCTCGCGGACACCGTCGATTGCGTTGCCTGCGTGCTCGCCCGAGAGGACATGTCACCGCCCGTGTTCGGGGCCGCCGCCGGACTCGGAGCCGCCTCCGCGATCCTGGGGATCTTCTTGTCACGACGCCTTGACCCGCATCCCCCGCCCCACCCAGGGCAGCCGGAGGCCGCCGCGACCGGCCACGCACCCGAGCCGGTCGCCGACCAGTAGCGTCACGCTCGGCCGGTTTCCGCGCTCACCGGCGCCGAGTCCGAATCGGTGCCCCGGTCCTGGGGCTGAGGATCAGCGGCCCCGCGTCCGGGCGGGAGAAGTCGAACATCGGCGCGAGGCTGCCGGCCAGCGCGTCGTAGGAGCCGTTCCCGAGCCGCCGACCCTCCAGCCAGTTGTCCTCGATGAAGCGCAGGATCGATGTCTGGTCGGTGATCGAGTGGTTGACGTAGTTGACCCTGCTGTAGGGGGAGATCACCAGCAGCGGCAGGCGGGGGCCATGCCCGCAGCGATCCTCGTAGCCGCCCAGCGGTATGCCGTGGCCGCAGACGCCGGGGCCATTGAGGGCGTCGAGCGCGGGATCGCGGGACGAGTTGATGATCGGGGACATCACGTGGTCGTACCAGCCGTCGGAGTCGTCGTAGGTGATCACCACCGCGGTGCTGCGCCAATACCGTGAGCGCTGCACGCGGTTGAGCACCTTGACGAGGAAGTGCTGCTCGTCGATCGGGCCCGACTGAAAGGCGTGCCCGCTCTGGTAGCTGGGGGGCTTGACGAAGCTGACCGTGGGAAGCCCGCCGCGAGCGAGCGTGCGGTAGAACCAGCGGATGTCGTAGTTGTGGTTGGCCCGGCCGGCATGACCGACCTCCGCTCGGCTGGCCGGCGCCAGGTGATGGGGGTTGGCGGTCGGCGCGTAGTACTGGAACGGATCCCAGTGGGGCGTGTAGTCGGGGGTGACGATCCCGGCGACGTTGGCATGCTTTGAACCACACACGGCGTGGCCGTCCGGAGTGCGTGTGGTGGGGGCAAAGCCGGCCTGGAACCAGCCCCAGCTGACGCCGGCTTGCGACAGCAGCTCACCGATGTTGTTACCCACGGCGACGATCTGCGGCGCGCTCGTGGAAGAGCAGTCGTCAAAGGCCGGGTCCTCGTCACTGTACAGGGTGCCCAGACCCTGGGCATTGGGGCTGCCGATCTTCGACGGCAGCGGCACGGGCTGGCGCGTGATGGGATCGATCGCGTACACCTGGGCGGTCCGCCCGGCCACGAGGTTGAACGCCCCGATGCTCGATGGTCCGAACTGTGAACCGTAGTTGTTGTCACTCATCGCGAACCGTTGGGCGTAGTTCCACAGCGCGGTGACGGTGTTGCCGTCGTAGTAGTCCATCACCAGCCCGGGAGTGAAGAAGGCATCAGGGCAGGACCTCTCGGTGTACTGGACGAACTCGTCCATCAGGCCCCCGTCGAATGCCTGTTGCTCGGGCGTGTACTCGTGGTTCTGGTCACAGGTCACCGAGTGCGAGGGATCGAGGCGCTGGGGATTGTCCTCGTTGGGGTTGTGGGTCAACAGGGCCTCGCTGAGCCCGTTGACGGCCGGTGTGTCTCGCTTGGCGTGAAACGACGTGCCGTCGGTGTTGGCGGCGTGCGGATAGGTGCCGAAGTAGTGGTCAAAGCTGATGTTCTCGTCGAACACCACCACGAGATGCCTGATCGGCTTCCTGTCTGCCCTCTGGCGGCGGTCGCGCCGCGCGGCGTGGCCCAAGGGCCTGGCGGCGGGACTTGCCCCCGGCCCGTGGCCGGCGGTGGCCGCGGAGCGCCGGCTGGCACTGGCCGCAGCGGTGGCGGCGATACCGGTGCCGAGGACCAGCAGGGCCGCCACGAGAATCCGAATCGATGTACGCATAGGTTCTCCTCAGCTCACCATCATGTCGGCCCGCTCGTAATAGCCCATCGTGTACGGCCCCTTGTCGGGACCGTCGGCGGCCAGATGGGCGGGCAGCCAGTTGTCCCTCGTGCCGCCGTTCCAGGCCTGGTGCTGGACGGCCGCCAGCGCCTTGCGCCGATCGTCTGTCACACGCGCGTGGTTACCCGCGCGCCCGACCGCCCGAAACAGAAAAGCGAACGCTCCAGCGGCGCCCCCTCAGCTTGCAAGCTCGCCCGGGGCCGCTTTGAACGTGAGCGTGGTTCCCACCGCGCACGGCACGAAAGCCTCGGGCATCGCGCGGGCGATCGCGTGAACCGCCCTCAGCCTGAGCAGTGCGCAGGCAAGACACGGTCGACGTGGGCGGCGCGCAGGGCTTCTACGGTCCGCGGTCGCGCACGTTGACGATAAGCGCTTGGTCGTCCCAGATCTGTCACCCACCGGCACCTCGAGCACGTCGAGGTTGCGAGCCATTGCGCGCGGTGTGACGCCGGCGTCATAGCGCGATCAACAAGCGCAAGCACCCGACGATCCTACGCCAGCTACCCGTAAGGACCGACGAAAGCCAACAACGACCCTCCCGTCAGGCAGCCAGTTCCTCTGGAGGAGCGCTTTCCCACCGGGTTGCCTGCGCCGCCGGTTCGTGGCGCGCTTTCGGCACTTCACTGGCGGACATGCGAGGAACCCTCACACCCTCACCACAATTAGGACAGACACCGTCGTCGTCTTCAAATGAATAACTGCATCCGCAAAAACACGCGACATCGATCATGTCGGAACCCCCTATTCGGTCGCCTGTGCCATACAGTAGAGAGCAGCCGGCTGTGAGCCCGTGCGATTGGTCACACACGACTCAGCGGTCAGCGGCGCGAGCCGGTGCTGTCCGCCCGCACCTGACGGGGCGGGTCAACGCCGCGACTATCGGTAGGTGGCCGGAGTGGCTACGCCCGCGTAGTGCAGAAAGTGAGCCCGGGTATAGGTGCGATTGCCGGTGATGTTGGGGACGGGCGTCGAGCCGAGCTGCAGGTCGGTTGCCAAAAAAGGGTTGAAGCCGGGGTTGACGCTCAGGTAGCTGGTGGGGTCGCCACGCAACAAACCGATCAGCGTCTCGGTGACGATCCGCCCACCGACGGGTCCGAGATTGAGCCCGTCGTTGGCTGCCTTGGCTTCGGCCAGGACGTAAGGGCATCGGTGAAACCCCCCACCTTGGGAGCCGCCCGTGCCTAACTTGGGCCAGCGAGCCGGAGTCGCCGCCGCTTCGCGAGGCGCAGGATCGCATTTCTTGCCCCTCGGCGCAGTCCGAATGAAGGCGTGGCGGGGCTCCAGGCGGGCACGAGTGCGATAAATGCGGCGAGTGGGATTCGAACCCACACGTCCCGAAGGACAATGCCTTTTGAGGGCATCGTGTCTACCGTTCCACCACCGCCGCGGGGGCGCTTAGTGTAGGAGCGGCCGACAGCGAGCGCCAGGAGCCCATCCCCCAGGAGCGGCCGACAGCGAGCGCCAGGAGCCCATCCCCCAGGAGCGGCCGACAGCGAGCGCCAGGAGCCCATCCCCCAGGAGCGGCCGACAGCGAGCGCCAGGAGCCCATCCCCTAAGAGCGCCCGGCAACGAGCGCCAGCAGCTCGTCCACCAGCGTGGCCGGGGCGGCCACGATTCCCTGCGGGTCCTCCCCCACCTCGTCCAGCGTGCGCAGCTCGAGCCCGGCCCGCGCGGCGATCAGCCCACCGGCGGCGTGATCCCAGGGTTTGAGGCCGCGCTCGTAGTAGGCGTCGTAGCGCCCGCAGGCGCACCAGCTGAGATCGAGGGCCGCGGAGCCCGTGCGACGGATGTCCCTAACGTTCGGCAGCACGCGCCTGAGCACGGTGGCCTGACGGGCGCGTACGCGCGCGTCGTAGGCAAAGCCGGTCGCCACCAGCGCGGTCGCCAGCTCCTGGCCCAGCTCCTGGCGGCCCGCGGCGGCGATCGGCGAATCGTTCAGCTGTGGCCGGCCGGAGCGGGTGGCCGAAAAGCACTCCTCCCTGACCGGATCGAGCACCACTCCGACCAACGCCCCGTCCCCGTCCTCGCAGGCGACGCTGACCGCGAACTGGGGAATCCCGAACAGGAAGTTGATCGTCCCGTCGAGCGGGTCGATCAGCCAGCGCAGCTCGCCCTGTCCGGTGGCGCCGCCTTCCTCACCGAGAATCGCGTCATCAGGCCGGCGGTGCGTAAGCACGTGGCGGATCGCGGTCTCGGCGGCGAGGTCGGCTTCGGAGACGAGGTCGGTCGGGGTGCTCTTGGCGCGAACCTCGTTCTGGTCGTGACCAAAGCGGAGGCGCAGCTCGGCCGCCGAGGCGCGTGCCGCCTCGCGGGCGACGTCGAGCAGCTCGAGCTCCAGCCCAGACTGGTTCACGGGCCGGTTGTACACCAAACGCCACCTCGGCTCGACCCCACAGCGCTCCTGAGATGATCAGCAGGCGATGGGCACGGCCGACACAGTCGCTGCGCTGACGGCCTTCGAGCGCCGGGGCGCCGGAACCAATGCCGAGCGCCGGGCGGCGGTCTGGCTGGCCTCCGAGCTGCGGAGCGCTCGCCGCCAGGCAGCCGTGGAGACGTTCTGGTGCCGTCCCAACTGGGCGCTGACAGACGCCTGGCACGCGATGCTGGCTGTCCTCGGGAGTCTCCTCGCGGTGGGCTCGCCGCAGCTGGGCGGCGCGGTGGTCCTGCTGGCGCTGGTGTCGCTGGCCGCCGATGCCCTGACCGGATTCTCGCTCGGCCGCCGCCTGACACCTGAGCGGGCCAGCCAGAACGTGGTCAGCGCGGCCGGCATCGACCCGCCGGCGGCTCGCCTGATCATCACCGCCAACTACGACGCCGGCCGCATGGGCCTTGTCTACCGTGCGGCGCCCCGCCGAATGGCCGCACGCCTGCACCGACTCGCCGGCGGCCGGCTGCCCGGGTGGCGGGGGTGGCTGGCGATCGCCTTCGGGTGGTTGCTGGGGATCGCCATCGTGCGCGACAGCGGCACCACCACAACCGCGATCGACATCCTGCAGCTGCTCCCGACCGCCGCGCTGGTGATCGCGGCCGGCCTCTTGCTCGAGCTCGCCGGGTCGCCCTTCGGTCCGAGCGCGGGCGACAACGCGAGCGGTGTGGCGCTCGCGCTGGCGCTCGCTCGAGCGCTCGACGCGGCGCCACCGCAGCGCCTCGAGGTCGAGCTGGTCCTCCAGGGAGCCAGCGACGGCACGATGCTCGGGCTCGGGCGCTACCTGCGCGCGCGGCGCGGCCACCGCCGGGCGGCCAACACGATCGTGCTCGGGATCGCGCCGTGTGGCGCCGGTGCACGCCGGTTCTGGACCAGCGACGGCTCGTCGATCCCGCTTCGCTACAGCCGCCGGCTGAGGCAGATCGCCCACCGGACGGCCGGGCCGAGCAGCGAGCCGAGGGCAGCCCCTCACCGGAGCCGGGGGACCTCGCCGGCTTATCCGGCGCGGTTGGCGGGCCTGCCCGCGATCGCCATCGGGTGCCTGGACAGCGACGGCCTGGCGCCGCGCTCCCACCAGCCCACCGACCTGCCCGAGGCGCTTGACCAAAGCTCACTCGACAGGCTGCTCGAACTGGCGCTGACACTCGTCGACGCCATCGAGGCCGAGCTCGCCCGGTCCGCTACCGATACAGCAGCCGCATCCCGAACAGCTGCGTGATCGTCACAAACCGGTAGCCGCGCCGCTTGAGCGTCTGGATCTCGTCCGGGAGTGCGGCCAGCGTCTCGGAGCGGTCACCGCCCCCGTCGTGCTGGAGCACGATCGCGCCGGGATGGACCTGGCTGAGCACGCGCTCCTCGATCGCCGCGGTGCCGGGCCGCGCCCAATCGGTGGGATCGACGTCCCACTGGATCGTCTTGAAGCCGAGCGAGGTGGTGACCGAGAACAGAGCCGAGCTGACCGCCCCGTAGGGGGCCCTGAACAGACACGGCTCAAAGCCGTGTGTGGCGCTCCGGATCGCCGCCGCCGCTCGGATGATCTGGCCGCGCGCGAGCGCGCCGCCGCCCGCCACATCGGGATGACTCCAGGTGTGGTCGCCGATCATGTCTCCGTCGGCGAGCATCCGCCGTTCGATGGCGCCGCCCTGGCCGTAGGTGGCGATGTACTCACCGACCTCGAAGAACGTGGCCTGCACGTGATAGTGCTCGAGAACGCGAAGGAACTGAGCGGTCTGAACCCAGGGCCCGTCGTCAAAGGTGAGCGCCACCACTTTGCCGCGATTGGCGGGACCGCTGGTAACAAACGGGGCGCCGCTGGCGACGCAACCAACAAGTCGCGGCGTGTGGAGCCTGGCCAGTGCCGGCCGGCGCGGAAACAGAGTCTGACAAGAGGTCTGGCCCGGACCGGCGGTGGCGCACGGTGGCGCCTGCAGGGTGCTCGATACCTGCCAGCGCGTCGGCCGGTAGCCGATGCCGATGCTGGCGGGGGTGAACGTGGCCTTCAGCTGGCGGGCGCCCGAGCGGCTCACCGTGGCGGCGATTAAGTGCGGGACCCCGGTCCCCGTTGGGGTAACCTGCGCCACATCCAGGCGGGGTGAGCGCCCGCCGTGACGAGGCCCGGCCAGGCACACCTGGGCGGTGACGCGGCCGCCCCTGGCGCGTTCGATCAGCAGGCACACCGACCGCTTATCGCGCGCCAGTGCCCCGGGTGAGAACGGTTGCGCGAGCACCAGGGTCCAGGTCAGCTGCCGACCGGCTTGGATCAGTGTCGAGCTGGAGACCTGAAGCGGTTGCGGCGCGGACTTGCCGGCCGCCGCCGTGTCCGGAACGACAGCAGCGAACGCCACGACGATCGAGATCAGGAGCAGGCGTGCGCGCACCCGGCGCGAACTATAGATCGACGGGTGGACATAGACTGCCGCTTCTGTGACCGCACCCGTCTGCATCGTCGGAGGCACCGGGGCGCTCGGCTTCGGATTGGCGGTCAGGCTGGGCAGAGCCGGCGTTCCGGTGGTGATCGGGTCTCGCGACGCCGGGCGCGCCGCCGAGGCCGCGGAGCGTGTCCGGGAGCGGCTGGCCGGAGGCGCGGTTACCGGGCTGCAGAATGCCGACGCCGTGCGCGAGGCCGAAACCCTGATCCTCAGCGTCCCCTTTCGCTCGCAGTCCGAGACCCTTACCAACCTCAAGTCTGCGCTGACCGCCGAACAGCTCGTGATCGACGCCACCGTGCCGCTCGCGGCTGCCGTCAGCGGCAAGGCGACTCGCACGCTCGGCGTCTGGCAGGGCTCGGCGGCCCAGCAGGCTCAGGAGATGGTGCCCGAGGGCGTACGGGTCGTATCGGCATTTCACACCGTGAGCGCGGCGCTCCTCACCGACCTCGAGCACGAGCTCGACGAGGACGTGCTGATGTGTGGGAACAGGCGCGAGGACAAGGCGCGCGTGGCGGAGCTGGTGCACCGGATCGACGGCCTTCGCGCGGTCGACTGCGGGCCGCTCGAGATGGCGCGGATCGTCGAGCAGCTCACGCCGCTGCTGATCTCGATCAACGTGCGCAACAAGGTCCGCGCGGGCATCCGGATCACCGGTCTGGGCCGGTGAGGCGGTGACCGGCACGTGAGCCGGGGCCCGGAGTCGACCGGCGGGTGATCGAGTGCCCGTGGTGACCGCCCCGTGAGCGAGGGGCCCGTGGTGATCCTGGCCGGCGGCACCGGCGGCGCCAAGCTCGCCCGCGGCATGCTCGACGTGGTCGGCGGCGACAGCCTGGTGGTGATCGCCAACACGGCCGATGACATCGAGATCTACGGGGCCTATGTGTCGCCCGATCCCGACCTGGTGACGTTCTGGCTCGCCGACCTGATCGACGACCGCGGCTGGGGCCTGCGAGACGACACCTTCAAGGTCATGGAGGCACTGCGCGGGCTGGGCCGCGAGGTCTGGTTCGGACTCGGCGATCGCGATCTGGCCATCGGTCTCGAGCGCGCGCGCCGCCTCGACGCGGGCGAGCGGCTGACCGATGCCCAGGCGGCGCTGGCCACCACGCTCGGGGTCAGTGCCCGGGTGCTGCCGATGAGCGACCGCCCGGTGCGCACCCGCGTGCTCGCCGCCGGCCGCTGGTGGCCGCTGCAGGAGTTCCTGATCAAGCAGCACGGCCACTCTGACGTGCTGGACGTCGACTTCCGCGGCCGCCGGGCGGCGACGCCGACTCCGGAGGTGATCGATGCGCTGGCGAGCGCGCGAGCGATCGTGCTGGGACCGTCCAATCCGGTCATCTCGATCGGTCCGATCCTCGCGCTCGAGGGCATGCCGCAGGCGATCCGGACCAGCGCCGCCCCGGTGGTCGCCGTCGCGCCGCTCGTGGGGGGGGAAGTCGTCAAGGGTCCGACGGCGGAGTTCATGAGATGGTCGGGACGGCCGATGACGAGCGACGGGATCGTGGCCAGCTACGAGGGACTGCTCGACGGCCTCGTCGCCGACGAACCCGCGTCCGCGCTGCCCGTCCTGAAGACCGACGTTTTGATGGACTGCGCCGCCGCGCGCCGCCGACTGGCCGCGCAGACGCTGGCTTTCGCGCTCGCGCTGAGCTGACGCTCTAGCGTTCCCCTCACGACCATGAACGAGCTGGTAGCGATTCTGCCGATCAAGAGCTTCGACGACGCCAAACAGCGCCTGCGCGAGGCGCTCGACCCCACCACCCGCCGGGTGCTCGCGGAGGCGATGTTCTCCGATGTGCTGGTCGCTCTGCGCCGCAGCACGCTTCTCGAGCGTGTGCTGGTGGTCTCGCGCGACCACGGTGCGCAGCGGATCGCCGCCGGCTACGGAGCGATGGTGCTCGAGGACGATGAGCTCGGACACAATGACGCGGCCGCGAAAGGAATCCAGCGGGCCATCGAGCTCGGCGCCGGCCGCGCCCTGCTGGTTCCCGGGGATTGCCCGCTCCTGGATTCCTCCGAGCTCGACGAGCTGGCGGAACGCCGGGTGGCCCTCCCCTCGGCGGTGATCGTGCCCGATCGTCACGGAACCGGGACCAACGCGCTGCTGCTCTCGCCCCCGGATGCGCTGAGGCCTGCGTTCGGGCCGGGCAGCTGCCGGCGTCACGAGGCCCGCGCCCGCGCCACGGGCCTCGAGGTGCAGACGGTCGAGGTCGAGTCGCTGGCGCTCGACGTCGACACGCCCGAAGATCTCGCCGAGGTCGAGTCCGCGCTGGCGGCTCGCCACGGCGGGGCGGCCCACACCCGAGGGATGCTGCGGCAGTTGTCGCGAACATGAGGTGAGCTCGCCTGCGATCACCGCCGTGGCGCTCGAGGGCCTGCCGGAGATCCGGCCCGGCGACGACCTCGCCCAGCTGATCGCCCGAGCGATGCCAGCCGGCGCGCCCGACGCCGCCGACGTGCTGGTGGTCGCGCACAAAGTCGTCTCCAAGGCCGAGGGCCGCACACGCCTTTTGTCCAGAGTCCTCCCGAGCGAGCGCGCCATTACGCTGGCCCATCGGCTCGACAAGGATCCTCGCCACGTCCAGGTGGTGCTCGAGGAGTCGCGCGAGATCCGCCGCGCTTCCAACGGAGTCCTGATCGCGGTCACCCGCCACGGCTTCGTGTGCGCGAACGCCGGCGTCGACGCCTCCAATGCGCCCGACGCGGACACGCTGATCCTGCTCCCGACCGCTCCCGACGACTCGGCGCGGTGCCTGCGGGCCCGGCTGCGCGAGCTGCTCGGGGTCGCGCCGGCGGTCCTGATCACCGATTCGTTCGGCCGCGCCTGGCGCCACGGACAGTGCGACGTGGCCATCGGCTGCGCGGGACTGGCGCCGCTCGAGGACTGGCGCGGGCGCCCGGACGCACGCGGACGGATCCTGAAAGCGACCTGGATCGCGGTCGCCGACGAGCTCGCCGCCGCGGCCGACCTGGCTCGCAGCAAGGATGGGATGCAGCCGGCGGTGCTGGTCAGCGGCGCCGGGCGGCATGTGACATTGCACGACGACGGTCCCGGGGCTCAGGCGCTGGTGCGCTCGGGCGAGCAGGACCTATTTCGCTAGCTCGACCGCGGGTGCGCCGACGGCATGAAAGCCACCGTCGACATGCACAATTTCTCCGGAGATCGCCTGCGCATAGTCCGACAACAGCCAGCAGATCGCGCTGGCCACCGGCCGGGGGTCCTCGATGTCCCAGCCCAGGGGCGCCTGGGTCCGCCACAGCTCGGCGAGCTGCTCAAAGCCCGGGATGCCACGCGCAGCCACGGTCCCCAGGGGTCCCGCCGAGATCAAGTTGATGCGGATCCCCTGCGGCCCCAGGTCCCGGGCCAGATAGCGCGAAACCGACTCGAGCGCCGCCTTGGCCACTCCCATCCAGTCATAGATCGGCCAGGCCACGCTGGCGTCGAAGTCAAGACCCACGATCCCCGAGCCGGCCGGCATCAGCGGCGCCAGCGCAGCGGCCAGCGCCTTGAGCGAGAACGCGCTCGTTTGAAAGGCCTCCATCGCGCTCTGGGCCGGTGCCGTCATGAACGCGCCGCCGAGGGAGTCGGGGGGGGCGAAGGCGATCGCGTGCAGGACCCCGTCGACCGCCCCCCAGCGCTCGTGGAGCGTGCGCGCTACCGCCTCGAGATCGTCTGGATTGTTGACGTCGAGCTCGAGCACCTCGGTGGGCTCGGGGAGCCGCTGGGCGGCTCGCTCGGTCATCCTGCGCACGCGTCCAAAGCTCGTGAGCACGACCTCGGCACCTTCCTTCTGGGCCCGCTCGGCGGCGTGGAAGGCGATCGAGTCCCTGGTGATGACGCCGGTTATGAGAAGGCGCTTGTCGGCCAGGATCACGCCCGACCACCCGCTGCGAACGCCTCGAGCGCCGCCGCGAGCCGGTCGCGCGTCTGCGACGGCTCGATGATCTCGTCCACGAAGCCCTCGGCGGCCGCGGTGTCGGCACGCAGGTGCTCGCGCGTGTACGCGTCCGCGAGTCGATCGCGAGCGCCCTCCGGATCGCCGGCCAGGCGCAGCTCGCGGCGGCTGACGATGCCGACCGCGGCCCGCGCGCTCATGATCCCCAGCTCGGCATCGGGCCAGGCCAGCACCAGATCGGCGCCGAGATCGCGTGAGTTCATGGTGATGTAGGCGCCGCCGTAGGACTTGCGCAGGACAACCGTCAGCTTCGGCACCGTGGCCGCGGCGAACGCGCGCACCAGGCTGGCTCCGTGCCGGATAACCCCCGCCCGCTCCTGCTTTGAGCCGGGCATGAATCCCGGCGTGTCGACCACCGCGATCAGCGGCAGGCCGAACGCGGTGCAGAAGCCAACGAAGCGAGCCGCCTTCTCTGAGCCCTGGGCATCCAGCACGCCACCCAGGTAACGCGGCTGGTTGGCCACGATCCCCACCGGGCGGCCGTCCAGCCGTGCGAACGCCGTGACCATGTTGCGCGCCCAGCGAGGGCACAACTCCTGGAGCGAATCGCGATCGATGACCGCGCTCAGGGCGTCGCGGATGTCGTAGACACTGCGTGGAGCCGCGGGCACGAGTGCGCCTGGGTCGGGCTCCACCGGCGCCAACGGCGTGGCCCGCGGAGGCGCCTGCCCGGCCGTGGACGGGAGGTAGGAGAGCAGCTCGCGCACGCGCGCGGCGGCGCTGGCCTCGTCGTGCTCGACGAGATGGCAGACGCCGTTGCGGTCATGAACATGGGGACCCCCCAGTCCGGCGGCATCGATCTCCTCGCCCAGCGCCTCGCGCACGACTCCCGGGCCGGTCAGGAACATGGCGGCATCCTGGGTCATCACGATCAGGTCGGTGAGCGCCGGCGAGTAGGCGCCGCCGCCGGCCGACGCACCCGAGACGATCGAGATCTGCGGCACCACCCCGGTCAACGCCACCGTCTGTCGGAACACGCGACCGTAGCCGGCGAGCGCGGCCGTGCCCTCCTGCATCCGCGCCCCGCCGGACTCGACGAACGACACCACCGGCATGCGGGCGCGCTGCGCGAGCTCGAGCACGCGCACGATCGTGTCGGCGTGACGCTCGCCCAGCGAGCCGCCGAGGAAGGCGGCGTCCTGGGCGTAGCAGGCGATCGGACGCCCGTGAACGGCACCGGTCGCACCCACCACGCCGTCGCCGGCCACGGCGCGATCGCCGAGCCGCGACGAGCGCACGCCCGAGCGCAACACGCGGATGCTGCCCGGATCGCACAGGGCCTCGAGCCGCTCGTGGGTGTTGAGCCGACGGCGTGGTGCCTCGACGGCGGTCGCGCTCAACGCTCCGCGCCCCGGATCGCCAGCGTCACGTTGTGGCCGCCGAACGCGAACGAGTTTGAGATCGCCAGTGGCGGGCGCCCGTTGGAGCGCACCAGAGGGCGGGCCTCCCCGGGCACGTAGTCGAGGTCGAGTTCGGGATCGGGCACCTCGTAGCCGAGCGTGGGGGCGATCACGCCGGTCATCAGCGTGCGCACGGTGGCCACCACCTCCACGGCGCCGGCGGCGCCGAGCAGGTGCCCGATCGCGGACTTGGTCGAGGAGATCGGGACGCGCCTGGAATCCTCGCCCAGCGCCCGCTTGAGGGCCACGGTCTCGGCCGCGTCGTTGAGCTGGGTCGAGGTCCCGTGGGCGTTGACGTAGTCGACCTCGGCCGGCGTCGCGCCGGCGTCCGCGAGGGCCAGCTCGATGGCCCGCGAGGCGGGCCCGCCTTCGGGCTCGGGGGCGGTCAGATGAAAGGCATCGGACGTCGATCCGTACCCCGCGACCTGCGCCAGCGCGGTCGCTCCGCGCGCGGCGGCGGCCTCGGCCTCCTCGAGCACGATCACGCCCGCGCCCTCCCCCATCACGAAACCGTCGCGGCGCAGGTCGAACGGTCGCGAGGTGCCGGTGGGCGAGAGCGCCTGCATCTTGTGAAACGAGGCGAAGGCAAAATCGGTCAGCGTCGCCTCGGCGCCGCCGCACACCACCGCGTCGGCATCCCCGTACTGGATCATCCGCAGGGCGCAGCCCACCGCATGGGCGCTGGAGGCGCAGGCCGAGACCACGCCGTAGCACTGGCCGCGCAGCGTGTGCTTCATCGACACCGCCGCCGCGGCGGCGTTGGGCATGTACTGCGGCACGGCCAACGCCGACACCACCTTGGCCCCCCGATCGCGCATCGCGTACAGGTTGGTCTCGATCGTGGCCTGGCCGCCGATCCCGGTGGCGATCACGCAGCCCACCCGCAGCGGGTCATAGGGCGGCTCGCCGTCCCACTCCGCCTGGGCGACGGCCTCGCCGGCGGCGACCACGGCCAGCTGCGAGAAGCGATCCAGCCGCCGGGCCTCCTTGACCGAGAGGTGCTCCTGGGGCTCGAAGTCCCGGCAGCGGGCGGCGCCGTCGGCGATCCCCACGTCACCGGCCACCCAGCGGTCGTGCAGGGTGCTGGCCCCGATTCCCACCGGCGTCACCGCACCCAGCCCGGTGACCACAACCTTACGTCTGTCCGGCGCAGAGCTCACCGGTGCACCGTCCAATGATCAGGGCACACTAGGCGGCCCGCTCCACGATCAGGTCGATCGCGTCACCCACCGTCTTGAGGTCCTTCATGTCCTCGCCCTTGAGGACCACGCCGTAGTCGTCCTCGACGACCTGGGCCAGCTCGACCAGATCCAGCGAGTCGATGTCGAGCTCCTCGAACGTGGCATCGCGCGTGATCTGGCTGGCGTCGGGGCCGAAGCTGGCCAGCGTCTCGATCACGCGGGTCTCGACCTGTTCGGTTGTCACAGACATCTGAGTTCTCCTTTTGAGGTTGATTTCGCTTTCATGCCGCGAGTCCTCCGTCGACACTGAGCACCGCCCCAGTGACGTAGCTCGCCTCGGCGGATACGAGAAAGCGAACGCACGCGGCCACCTCCTCGGGCCGTCCCGCGCGGCGGGCGGGAACGTGGGCCAGCAACTCCCCGTTGAGGCTGGCGGTCATGTCGGTCTCGATCACTCCGGGCGCGACGGCGTTGACCGTGATCCCGCGCCGAGCCACCTCGACCGCGGTGGTCTTTGTGAACGCGATTAAACCGGCCTTGGCGGCGGCATAGTTGGCCTGGCCCGGGTTGGCGCGCAATCCCGAGACCGAGGCGATGTTGACGATCCGCCCGGCTCGCGCGCGCAGCATCGGCTTCAGGGCCCGTCGGGTGAGCCGGAAGGCCGCGGTCAGGTCAGTCTCGATCACCGAGTCCCAGGCATCGTCGCCCAGCGATGGGGTGAGGTCATCAGCGGTGATCCCGGCGTTGTTGACGAGGGTGAGGACGGGACCGTCGAAGCGCGCTTCGAGCTGCGCGAACAGCTGCTCGGCGGCAGCTGGGTCCACGACGTCGGCCTCGAGCGCGAGCGCGCGACCGCCCTGTGACTCGATCGCGGCCACAACCCCCTCCGCGCCGGCGCGGTCGAAGCGATAGTTGACCCCCACGGCCCACCCGTCGCTGGCCAGAGCGCGAGCGATCGCCGCTCCGATTCCCCGGGAGGCGCCCGTCACCAGTGCGGACCGAGTCGCCGAGTCAGGCATTGACCAGCTCCACGGCGGCCAGCGTGCGCTTGGCCAGCCCGGCCAACACCCGGCCCGGCCCCGTCTCGACCAGCTTGGTCACGCCGAGCTCGTGCAGCGCCAGCATCGTCTCGCGCCAGCGCACGGGCTTCGTCAACGCGTCGGCGAGCTCGGTGCGCGGATCCTCGAAGGGACGCACGGTGACCGCCGAGATCACCGGGACGCGCGGCGGCGAGAAATCGGTCTGGGCCAGCGCGGCCCTGAACTCCGGTACGGCCGAGGCCATCATCGGCGAATGAAACGCGCCGGTCACGTCGAGCTCCGTGGCGCGCAGGCCGAGCTCCTTGGCATGCTGCTCCGCGGCGGGCAGGCGCGCGCGGGAGCCCGACAGCACGACCTGCTGCGGGGAGTTGTCGTTGGCCACGGTGAGCTCGTGGGCCTGCGCGATCTCCTGGGCCTGCTCGGCCGCGCCGCGCCCCAGCACCGCGAGCATGCCGCCGTCACCGGCACGCAGACCTGCTTCGTGCATCAGACGGCCGCGCAGGGCCACCAGCGCCAGGCCGTCGCGCTCATCGAGAGCACCGGCGGCGACGAGCGCGGCCAGCTCGCCCAGCGAGTGGCCGGCCATCAGATCGCCCCGCGGGCAGCCCAGCGCGTGCCAGCCCGCCAGGCTGGCGCAGAAGATCGCGGGCTGCGCGAAGTTGGTCCCTTCGGCCGCGCGGGCGAACGGGTCCTCGCCCACGGTCTCGAGGGCGAGCGCGAGCAGCTCCGGCCGCCAATGCTCGACGCCGTCGCGCATGTCGTCGGTCTGACTTCCCTGCCCGGGGAACAGGATCGCCGTCAAAGAACTCATCCAGATCGAACGTACGCCAGGCGGTCGGGCCGGATACAGCCCGAACGCGCATTCCCCCCGTTCGGGGGGAGGAGCGCTAGGCTGCGGCCGGTGAGCGCGGCATGAGCCTTCCCGAGCCGCAAACCTCCTCGGCCGCGCTGGTGACGGGCGCGTCGGCGGGAATCGGGGCCGAGATCGCGCGCGAGCTGGCCAAGCGAGGCCATGGTGTCGTACTCGTGGCGCGGCGCAAGGACCGGCTCGACCAGCTCGCGGCCGAGCTGCGCTCCGCCTACGGCGTCCGCGCCGAGACGCTGGGCTGCGACCTCTCCAAGCCTTCGGCGCGGGACCGCCTGCCCGGCCGGGTGAGTTCGCTGGAGCTCGACGTCGAGGTGCTCGTCAACAACGCCGGTTTTGCCACCGGGGGACCGTTCGCGGAATCTGACCCGGAACGGGAGCTCGAGCAGGTGCGGGTGCTGGTCGAAGCCCCCGTGGCGCTGACCTCGGCCTTCCTGCCGGCCATGGTCAGGCGCGGGCGGGGAGCGATCCTCAACGTCGCCTCGACCGCCGGCATGCAGCCGCTGCCCTACTCGGCGGGCTATTCGGCGGCCAAGGCCTACGTGCTGACGTTCTCCGAGGCTCTGCACCAGGAGGTTCGCGGCGCCGGGGTGACCGTCACGGCGCTGGCCCCCGGCCCCGTCGACACCGAGTTCTGGGATCAGGCCGGGTGGCAGGTGGGCGGCCGGTCGTTTGAGAAGGCGTTTCCCACGCCGGTCAAGCCCTCGGCGCAGGACGTGGCCCGGGCGGGCGTCTCGGGACTGGCCGGCGGCCGGCGCGTGGTCGTGCCCGGGCTATCGATGCGCGCTGGGATGCTGGCCGCGCGCTACGTGCCGCATGCGGTCAAGCTGCCGGTGATCGAGAAGGTGATGCGCCAGCGGTAGTCGACCAACTGCGATCGAGAAGGTGATGCGCGAGCGGTAGTCGACCAACTGCTTGGGGCATCTTTAGCGCTATACGCCCAAAATCCCCCAAGCTCAGCGCTGGGAGCGCTAACTGAGCAGCCCGATCCGCTGCGCCCGCTGGACGGCCTCCGCGCGATTGCGGGCGTGCAGCTTGCGGTACAGCGCGCTGGTGTGCTCCTTGACCGTGTGCGGGGACAGATACAGGCGCTCGGCGATCTCGCGATTGGTCGATCCGGCGGCGATCAGATCCAGCACCTCGCGCTCGCGCTCTGACAGCAGCGGCGCCGGCTGTTCGGAGGTGGGCGCGAACATCGTCATCCCCAGCCCCACCATGCGCACCGCGCGAGCCACCTCGTGGGCCTCCCAGTCCTTGGACACGAATCCCGAGGCGCCGGCGGCCCGGGCGGCCGCGGGCGACATCCGGCCGGCGCCCGAAATCAGCAGCACCCGCGTCGACGGTGACGCACGGCGGATCAGAGCGCACACGTCGGCGCCGGATTCTCCGACCAGGAACAGGTCGACGAGCGCCACGTCGGGCTTCAGCGTGGGCAGCAGCGCCAGCGCCTCGCCGCCGGTCCGCGCCGCCACGTAGCGCTCCACCCAGGGCTGCTCGCCGAGCAGGACCCGGAAGCCCCAGTGCACGACGTCATGGTCGTCGACCACCAGCACGCGCAGCCGGCGCTCGGAGCCGGGCCGCTGAGGCTCCACGGCACTCACGGCGCCGCCTCGAGGTCAGCGCCGAGGGCCTGATCGCGGGCATGGGGGGCGACCAGCCGCACCCGCCACAGCCCGGCCTCGGGCGCCCCGAACTCGACCATGCCACCGTGCTGCAAGGCCTCGAACGCCGCCAGGCGCAATCCGATCCCGGTGCCGCGGGCATCGGGGCTGACGCCGTCGTTTCGCACCTCGAGGGTGAACGTGTCGGCGTCGCTGGCCACCTTGACCTGCACCCGCGAGGCCGTCGCGTGCTTGGCGATGTTGCGCAGCGCCTCGGCCAGAACCGACTGGGCCAGCGGCTCGATGTCGGGCGGGATCGTGACCGCCGACGGCCAGTCGACCTCGACCCGCTGTCCCGGAGCGCTCGCCACCCTGGCCAGCTCCGCGGCCAGCGTCGTCCCGGTCTCTCCGGGGACCGGCGCCAGCGGCCGCTCCAGCGCGCTGCGCAGGTCGCTGAGCGCCTCCTGCATCTCGACGCGGCAGCGCTCGCGCTCGGTTTCGTCGAACGAGCGCTCGGCGCTGAGGGCCAGCGAGACGCCGAACAGGCGCTGCATGACCCGCTCGTGGATCTCGCGGGCGAGCTCGATCCGCTCGTCGAGACGGCGGTTGCGCTCCTGCTGACGGGTGGCGTTGCGGGCCGTGGCCACCAGCGCCGCCGTCTTGCCGAGCGTCCACAGCAGGTGGCGCTCGCCGTCGGTTAGCTCGAACCGCCGACCGCCGCGGTCGGCGCAGATCACCCCGTAGGCGTGGCCGGCGGCGCTGAGCGGCGTGCACACCAGCGTCGTGATCCCGTACAGCTGTGCGTACTGCGGCGGCAGCTCGTCCTCGATCCCCTCTGAGACGACCACGACCTCGTCCTGGGCGAGGGCGCGCTGGGCGATCGGGGTCGACATCAGCGCCGGCGACGGCTTCAGGATCGCCAGCTGCGAGAGCGCGATCCCGTGCGCACCCACCACCCGTACCCGCCGACGGGCGTAATCGGCCATGAAGATCGCCGCCCGGCGCATCGTCGTCAGCCGGCAGATGGCCTCGCAGATCCGGTCGTAGAACTCGGTCGGAGAGTCGTCGGTGTCGAGATCGGCGAGCAGCTCGACGAACACCTCGAGCGGCTCGACGCCGGCGAACAGCGCCCGTGGCCGCTCTACGCTCATGCCCTCAGGCCGCCTGCGGCCGCGGCTCGTAGCGGCGGCGGATCTCGTACAGGGTGGTGCGCTCGGCCGCCGGCCGGCCGGCGCGATGGGCGGCGGCGATCAGCTGCTCGGGCTCGAGCCGGACCCCGTGATAGCTGCCGGCCATGCGCGAGATCGACTCCTCCATGAGCGTTCCGCCGAGGTCGTTGACGCCCCAGCGCAGCGCCTCGGTGGCGGCGTCGAGGCCCATCTTGACCCAGCTGGCCTGGAGGTTTGGCACCGTCGTGCCGAGGGCCAGCCGGAATGCCGCGGTGTGCTTGAGGTTCTCTTCTCGAGAAATTTCCTGCACCCCGTGGGTGCGCCCCAACAGGGTGTGAAACGGGATGAACGAGAGCGGCACGAACTCCGTGAAGCCGCCGGTGCGCTCCTGGAGCTCGCGCACCACCCGCATGTGCTCGGCCAGCTCCCACGGCTCCTCGATGTGGCCGAACATGACCGTGACCGTGGAGCGGATGCCCTCGGCGTGCGAGGCCTCGATGATCTGCACCCAGCGTGCCACCGGGAGCTTGTTGGGGGAAATGCGCTCGCGAACGCCGTCGTGCAGAACCTCGGCTGCGGTCCCGGGCGTCGAGCCCAAGCCCGCGTCACGCAGGCGCTCGAACACGGCCCGGGGGCCGAGGCCGCTGACGTCGCACATGTGCGCGACCTCCATCGGCGAGTATGCGTGCAGGTGCAGCTCGGGAGCGATCCGCTTGGCCAGCCGCAGCCAGCCCAGGTAATCGTCAAGCCCCCAGTCGGGATGGATGCCGGACTGGATGCAGATCTCGGTCGCGCCCGCCTGTACGGCCTCGTGCACGCGGCGCGCGAACTCCTCCTCCGAATGCTCGTAGGCGTCAGGCGAGCGCTTGGACTGGCCAAAGCCACAGAACGCGCAGCCGACGATGCACACATTGGAGACGTTGATGTTGCGATTGACGACGAACGTGACCGTGTCGCCGGCCAGGCGGCGGCGCAGCTCGTCGGCGGCGGAGCGCATGTCCTGGATCACCTCGGGGCGCTGCTCGGCGAACAGCGCCGTCAGCTGCTCGGGGGTCAGCTTCAAGCCCTCGCGCGCCCGCTCGATCGCCCGTGGCGCCACCGTATCGGAGAGCCTCAGCTCGGCGCGGCGGCCGCTTCCGCGCCGGGGGATGAACGACCAGTAGCGGCTCTTGATCACATCGAGCACGGGCTCGGCGATCCATTCGGGATCGATGTAGTCGGGATACACGCACAGCCGCTCCGAGAGGGCCCAGCCGTCGCCGGCCAGCCGCTTGCGAACCTGCGCCGGCGAGGGGAAGGGATGCTCGGGGGAGATGTGGTCGCCGTTGGCGCTCAGGCCGCCCAGGTCGGTGGCGCCCGCGCGCACGAGCTCCGGCCACCAGGCAGAGAGGTTGGGCGGTACCTGGACCCCGATCCCGGGCATCAGTCGCCGCGCCTCGGCGATCAGCCGCTTGAGATCCTCGACCGTGACCGGGCAGGCCCAGGTGGGAGCGTCGAGCTGGGGCCCGTGCGACACGCCCGTGCGCCAGTACTCGCGCGCCGCCGCATCGGCGATCCGCGCGGGCTCGCGTCCGTAATAGCTCTGGTGGGGGACGAAGTTCTGCAGGATCACCTCCTGCAGATGGCCATGCTCGGCGTGCAGTTGCGCGAGCGCGGCCAGCGACGCCATCCGCTCCTCCTCGCTCTCGCCGATCCCGACCAGGATGCCGCTCGTGAACGGGATCCGCAGCTGGCCCGCGGTGGCGATCGTCTGAATCCGGCGCGCCGGGTGCTTGGTCGGCGAGCCCGCGTGCACCGTTTCCATCAACCGCTCCGATACCGATTCGAGCATCAGCCCCTGCGACGCCGTCACCGCCCGCAGCCGCCCGAGATCGCGCCGATCAAGTACGCCCAGGTTGGTGTGGGGCAGCACCCCGCGCTCCAGCGCACGCTCGCACACCCACACCACATAGCCGGTGAAGTCGTCAAACCCGTATTCGGCCAGGCGGGCGGCGACCTCCCGGTTGTGCTCGGGACGCTCGCCGGTCAGCACCAGCAGCTCCTTGACCCGGTGGCGCCGCGCGGCCTCGTCGAGCATCCGCTGCACCTCGTCGGGCTCGTGGAGATGCGGCTGGTGGGTCGCGAACGCGCAGTACTTGCAGTAGCACCGGCAGGTGCGCGACAGCGAGAGGGTGAAGTTCCGGCTGAACGTGACGCGGCGGCGCATGCTCGGGACGGATTCTACGAGGGCGGCTGGGGCCTATCCTGGCCGCGGGATGCGTCGCGTCGCGCTGAGAGTCGTGCTGGCCGTCGCGCTCGGGCCGGCGCTGGTGTGCGGCTGCGGGTCGCAGTCAGGCTCGACGAGCAGCGCTCGGCCGGCGACCCACAACGCGACGCTGGTGCTCGACTTCACCCCCAACGCCGTCCACGCTGGGATCTACGAGGCGCTCGCGCGCCACGATGACCTCCACGCGGGTGTGCGACTCCACCTCGTCGTCCCCTCGGCCTCGACGGATTCGCTCAAGCTGCTGCAGACGGGCCGGGTGAACTTCGCGCTGCTGGACATCCACGACCTCGCCATCGCCCGCGAGCGCGGGCAGGACATCGTCGGCGTGATGGCCATCGTGCAGCAACCGCTGGCGGCGGTGATCGCGGCTCCGCGCATCCAGAACCCGCGCCAGCTCGCCGGCGGCGCTGAACCGGTGGGCGTAACCGGCGTTCTGAGTGATACCGCGGTCCTGCACTCGGTGGTCGCCGGGGCGGGTGGAAATCCCAGCGACGTCAAGACGATCACGATCGGCTTCAACGCCGTGGCCGACCTGCTCGCCGGCCGGGTGGCCGCGGCCACCGCCTTCTGGAACGACGAGGGGGTCACGCTGCGCCGCCACAACCCGGCCTTTCACGTGTTCAGAGTCGAGCGCTACGGCGCCCCCTCGTATCCGGAGCTCGTGCTGTGCGCGACCGGGGCCACGCTTCGCTCCCATCCGGGACTCGCCGGGGCGGTCGTCCACGCCCTGACTGAGGGCTACCAGCAGGTGCTGGCCAACCCGCGGGCCGGCGAGCGCGCCCTGGAGTCCCGGGTGCCGGGGCTGGACGCGCCGTTGGTGCACGCTCAGCTGAGCGCGCTGCTGCCCGCCTTCGACCACCCCGGCGGGCGCGTCGGCGCGCTCGATCTCGCTCGGTTACGGGTCTGGGCGCGCTGGGAGCAGCGCTTCGGGATCGTGCGCCAGATCCCCGACGTGGGCGCGATGTTCACGACGCGGTTTGTGACTGGGCAAGCTGGCTGACCAGCTCCGCGGCCGTGCGCGCCATCCGCGATCGCGGCACCACCAGATCAAATCCGGCTCGCTGGGCCTGTGCGCGCACGTCGTGCTCGACGTGGGCGAAGAACGCCAGCGTCCGCGGCGGCCCCGGGCCGAGGGCCGCTCGGGCGAGCTCGATCCGGGCCTGCGGATCGGCGGTCAGGTCGACGATCAGGACATCGGCCCCGGGGAGCGCGTCGATCGAGCTCGATCCTCGTTCGACGACCAGCAGCGGGTCGTGGCCCCCGGCCTGCAGGGCCCCGAGCACGTTGGAGCCGAACAGCAGGTCAGGCACGAACGCGACCGCGCGCGCCACGGCCTACTGCGCCCGGCGGCGCTTGAACTCCTGGCGCACCGACTCGGGCCGGCCCCACATCTGCACCACTTCCACGCGCCCGGTGCGCACCTCGCGTACGGCCAGCTCCCCGGCGATCCCGGCGTCGTCGAGCAGCTTCAGCCCCAGCCGCACCGACGGCACCGGGGTGCCGTGCCCAAAGCGGTGGGCGACCACGATCCGCCAGTGCCAGTCGGCGTAGGAGTAGGGCTGCGGATTGGCCGTGACCAGCATGACCGCGGCGTCGACGTAGCGGCGCTCGTCGAAGATCCGCAGGTCGAACTCGAGATCGGTCCAATCGTCGGGCAGCGAGTCGACCACCTCGTCGAAGCTCTGGACAAGCGAGGCCATCGGCAGGCAAGCGTACTCAGCCCAGCAGCAGCTGGCCGAGCAGGACCACGTTCATGGCCGTGATCACGGCGGCAATCGCGTACGCGGCGGTGCTGAGCAGCCGGCCGTTGACGTGGGCGCCCATCACCTCGCGACGGCCGGTGAGCACGACCAGCGGCACCAGCGCGAACGGGATCCCGAAGGACAGCACCACTTGGCTGAGCACCAGGGCGGCGGTCGGATCGAGTCCGATGGCCAGGATGACCAGCGCCGGAATCATCGTCACCGCCCGGCGAACCACCACCGGGATCCGGATGTTGATGAAGCCCGCCATCACCACCTGCCCGGCGAACGTCCCCACGCTCGAGGAAGACGTGCCCGAGGCCAGCAGGGCGACCGCGAAGGCCAGCGCCGCCCCGCCGCCGACCAGCTGCCCGAGGCCGGCGTGGGCGCCCTCGATCGTGGTCACGCCGGTGTGGCCCGAGGCGTGAAACAGCTTCGCCGCCGCCGCCAGCATCGCCAGGTTGATCAGCCCCGCGAGACCAAGGGCCACGATCACGTCGATCCGCTCGAAGCGCAGTACGTGCCGGCGCTCGGCGTCGTCGCGAACCGGCATCCGGCCTTTGGTCAGCGCCGAATGCAGGTAGATGACGTGCGGCATCACGGTCGCACCGACGATCCCCACGGCCAGATACACGAACTCGCTGCCGCCCAAGCCGGGGATCAGCCCCTGCAGCGACTCTCGGGCCGACGGGCCGACCTGCAGCGTCTCGTACAGAAAGCCCGCGAACACAATCCCCAGCAGTGCCGCGATCGCGAGCTCGAAGCGGCGGTAGCCGCGCCGCTGGAGCTCGAGGATCGCGAACGCGATCACGCCGGTGATCAGTCCCGCCACCAGCAGCGGGACGCCGAACAGCAGGTTCAGCCCGATGGCCGCGCCCAGGAACTCGGCCACGTCGGTGGCCATGGCCATCACCTCGGCTTGGATCCACAGGCCCCAGCTGGTCCAGTTGGGGAAGCGCGCCCGGCACACTTCGGGAAGGCTGTGGCCGGTCGCGACCCCCAGCTTGGCCGACAGGTACTGGATCAGCATCGCCATCAGATTGGCCAGCAGCACCACCCAGAGCAGGGCGTATCCGAACCTCGACCCCGCCTGGACGTTGGTGGCGAAGTTGCCGGGATCGATGTACGCGACCGCGGCCACGAAGGCCGGCCCCAGCATCGCCAAGGTGGCCCGCACCCGGCCGCGGGCCAGCACCCGCTCGAGCGGCGTCAGCGCGGGCTCGGGGAGGGTGGCCGCGCTGCCGTCGGCGACGGCGGCCTCGAGCGCGGGCTCGGGGAGCGGCGTCATGGAGCTACCTCGATCCGCATCGCCTGCGCGAGCTCGCCTCCCAGCGCATGCACCGAATCTCCAAAGCGGACGAACAGCGGACCGCCGAACGGCTGGCGGTCGATGACCTCCAGCTCGGCGCCCGGGGCGATCCCGCGCTGGGCCAGGTAGCGCAACATCTCGGGCTCGGAGTCCGACACCCGTACAAACGTCCCCCGGACGCCGATGCGCAGCGACTCGAGGCTCTCGGTCGCGGTTTCCTCGATCTGCAGCTCCCGCGTCGGAATCGGGTCACCGTGAGGATCGTGAGTCGGGTTTCCGAGCTTGCGGGCGATCACCTCCTCGAGCTCCTCGGAGAGGACGTGTTCGAGGACCTCGGCCTCCTCGTGCACGCGGTCCCAGGGCACCCCCAGGCTTTGCACCAGGTAGAGCTCGAGCAGCCGGTGATGGCGCATGACCTCGAGCGCCACCCGCCGGCCCGAGTCGGTCAGTGAGACGCCGTGGTAGGGCTCGTGCACGACCAGGCCGAGCTCGCCCAGGCGCTTGACCATGCCCGAGGCCGACGCGGGGGTGACGGCAAGTCGCTCGGCCAGGGCATTGGTGCTGACCGGCTGGTCGTCGCGCCGCTCGAGCGCGTAGATCGCCTTGGTGTAGTCCTCGACCGCCGAGGAGTGGAGGGGATCGGTTTCCTGACGGACCGCCATGACCAATATTATGCCACGCCTAAATTTAAACTCTGGCCACTTCTGAAGCTTTTCTTGGCCGCCCCGGGGCTGACCATTCCTATGCTTTGACGAGCGTGACCACCTCGCTTGAAGTCCCCAACGCCGAATACGACGCGATCACCGCCGGCTGCGGGCTCCTGGATCGCTCCGAGCGCGGCAAGCTCGCGCTTACGGGCGGCGATTGCCGGAGCTTTCTTCAGGGCCAGGTGTCAAACGACGTCGAGGCGCTCACCCCTGGAAGTGGCTGCTATGCGGCGTTTCTGACGCCCAAGGGCAAGATGCTCGGCGACCTGCGCATCCTCGACACTGGCTCAGAGCTGCTGCTGGACACCGAGCGGGTGGCGCTTCAGGAGCTGTTCAACATGATCCGCCGGTTCAGCATCGGTTATGACGTTGAGCTGCACAAGCGAACCCTGGAGCGGGGCCTGCTGTCGCTGCTCGGCCCCCGCGCCGACGAGGTGGCCGGGGTGCGAGAGGTCGCAGGAACCGGAGAGGTGGCAGGAACCGCCGAGGTGGCAGGGACCGGAGAGCTACCAGCCGCCGAACACTCGCATCTGACCACCGAGATCTCCGGGATCCCGGTTCGCGCCATCCGGACCGACCTGGGCCTCGACCTGCTCTGCGCGGCGGCCGACACCGCCTCGCTCGCCGACGCCTTGCGGCGCGCGGGCGCGGCCCCGGTGTCCGAGGCGGTCGCCGAATGCGCGCGCGTGGAGCGTGGCCGTCCGCGCTACGGGATCGATCTCGATGACAGCGTGATTCCTCAGGAGGCGGGTCTCAACGAGCGCGCCGTCTCGTTCACCAAGGGGTGCTACGTCGGTCAGGAGACGGTGGCGCGCCTCCACTACCGGGGCAAGCCCAACCGCCAGCTGCGCGGTCTGCGGCTGGCCGCCCCGGCGAGCACCGGAGACGAGATCAAGCTCGGCCAGCGCACCATCGGCCGGCTCGGCAGCGTCGCCCAATCGCCGGCCCTCGGACCGGTCGCGCTCGCGCTCGTGCGCCGTGAGGCGCCCCCGGGATCAGAGGTGACCGTCGGCCCCGACGAGGTCGGCGCCCGCGTCGTCGAGCTCCCCTTCGGGCGCTGACGAGCGGCGCACAAACTCCTCCAGCGCGGGCCGCCCGGGCGCCGGGCGCAAGGGAAGCTGGGGCGTGGCGGGGTGCGAGCCCAGCCAGCTGCCGAGAATGCGAAGCTCATCTATCTCGTCGGGCGGGACGTGAGCACCCAGCTCTCCGATGCGACCGCTGCGGGCCACCGCCGACTCGGTTCGCGCCTGCAGCTCGTCCAGATCACAGCCATCCAGCGGGCCCCAGTCGACCAGCCGGCCGCCGGCGATCCAGAAGCAGTCGAACTTGGCGCCGTTGGGGTGCGGGGCGAGCACCAGGCGCGGACGGGCATGGGTGGCCTCGAGCACGCCGCCGAGTCGCCCCAGGACCACGCCCAGCCGTCGCCGGCGCCGGCGCAGCGCCGCCGCGCGCTCGAAGCGCTGCTCGGCGGCGGCCGCCCGCATCTGGCGCTCGACGTGTTCGAGCAGCGGCTGGCCGGGTGCCTCGGCAGCCGATTCGGCCAAGAACAGGCGCAGCATCTCATCAAGCCGGCGTCGGTAGAGGTTGGGGTCCAGGTCGCCCAGACAGGGCGACAGGCAGCGACCCATCTGACCATAGGCCGACGGATACTCGCGCCGCGGCAGACGCCGGCCGCAATGGCGCAGGCCGAACAGCGAATCGAGCTGCTCAACCAGCTCGAGCGCGAGGCGCCGGCCCCGCAGCGGCCCGATCGTGACGGCGTGCCCGGCGGCCGGGTTCGGGCTCACCTCGAGGATCGGGTAGGCGATGTCGAGCCGGCACCGGATATAGATCAGCCGGTCGTCGCGCCGCGTGAGGCGCTTGTTGCCGGGCGGGGCGAGCTCCTTGATCAGCCGGTTCTCGAGCACGAGCGCCCCCAGCTCGGAGCTGGTGGTGCGGTAGTCGACCACCGACGCGTGCACCGTCCAGGCAGCGGGGACAGCCGAGGGGGCGAAATGCGCCCGGGCCCGACTGCGGATCGAGACCGACTTGCCCACGTACAGGACCCGGCCCCCGTCATCGCGAAACAGGTATACGCCGGGATCGCGCGGGAGATCGGCGAACTCGGGGGCCGCGACCGGCGAGCCGGCTCCCCGGCGCGCGCCGGCGGGGAACTGGCCGCTGCTCGCGCGAGCGCTGAGCCGGTGCCGCGCGCGCCGTCGCGGCGCGATCGCCTTCAGGGCCTCGGCCACCGTCGACGTGTTGGCACACAGCCGCGGCAGCAGGGCGCACAGCACCCGGGCGCAGGTCTCGGCGTCGGCGAGCGCGCGGTGCGCCCTGTGCACCTCGATCCCCAGCGCATCGGCGAGCACCGTCAGGCCGCGCTGGCGCTGGAGCGGCAGCATCGCCCGGGCCAGCGCCGCCGTGCACATCACCGGCGGAGCGGGCCACTCCAGTCCCACGCGCGAGAACGCCTGTCGCAGGACTCGGCGGTCAAAGGCCGCGTTGTGGGCGACCATGACCCGCCCGCGCAGGCGCGGCGCCAGCTCTGGGAGGACAGCTTCCAGCGACGGCGCGCCGTCCACCATCGCCTGGGTGATGCCGGTGAAGCGCTGGATCCCGCGCCGCAGGGGCGCGCTCGTGCGCACCAGCGAGCTCCAGCGGTCGTGCAGCTCACCGCCACCCACCAGCACCGCACCAACCTCGGTGAGCTCGCAGGCATCGCCGCCGAGGCCGTTGGTCTCGGTGTCGACGACCATGAACTCGGCGGTCGCGATCGGGGCCTCGAGCAACTCCATGGCCACGGTGATACGCCCTGGCCCGGACGGCGTGCAGCGTTGCTTGCGGGTCGCGTGGCCGGCACCCGCGTCGCGCCGCCGCCGACACGCTGCGCGCGCGTCTGACACCGAGCTGGCGTTCTTGACCGCAGAGGGGGGTAGCATCGTGGGTATCCCACTAGGGGAAGGAGCCTGAGTTGACGTCCGTCGCACCCGATACCGACCATCTGCAGGAGTTGGATGCAGAGACTCGCCAGGCGTGGTCTGCGTACATCGAGCGGCTGCGCACCCTTACTGGCGAGGAGTACGAGCGCATCGAGTCGGAGTCCTGGGAGCAGCTGCAGACGGAGCTGCGGCGCCTGGAGGACGCTCGCGACTCGGGACGCCCGGCTGCCAAAACTTGAGTAGAAGCGCGGTCACGGTTCGGCTAGGGTTCTCGCCGGATCGACCATAAAGACGACCGGAACGGTCGCTGAGGCGATCTCCAACAGGAGACTCTGGTCGCGAATGCGCATCAGGCTGATCGGGATCTTCGGCGCGTGCGTCGCGGTGGGCGGCTGTGGCAGCGCTGGAGGCACCTCCCCGACTCAGCCCCGACCCCCCTCTCCGGTCAACCTCACCGTCTACGTAAACGACTCCCACATCTCGGTTTCGCCTTCGCGGGTGGGCGCCGGGCCGGTCGTCTTCATCGTCACCAACCAGGCCAGCAAGGCCGAGGAGCTGGCCATTTCTCGCGCCGGGCACCACGCCATCCCCATCGCCAGCACCGCCCCGATCAACCCGCAGGGCACGACCCAGGTGTCGGTCGACTTCCCACCGGGCGACTACACGATCGCCACCCGACGTCGGGGGACTGAGGCTCAGCGCTCACGGCAGCCGTCGATCCGGTCGGCTTCGATCCACATCGGGCGCGAGCGTCACAACGGCAGCAACGAGCTGCTGCAACCCTAGGGGTTGCCGCTACCCTGGGCTCGCGGGCGCGGCTTGCGGACTCTTCCGCTTGCGCAAACACAACTTGTGTGCAATACTTGCATGCGTGCAAGTAACTACCTCACAATCAGAGCAGCGATTCGAGCGGAGGTGCTCGTGTCCGCCTCGGCCTCGCCCCTGGCGGCGCCCAGTCCCACCCCGGTCGAGCCCACGGCCCCGAGCGCGCTGGGCGCCGACCTCTACGCGCTGGTCGTGTTCCTGCACAAGAACTGCAACTCGGATCTGTTTGAAGCGATGGGCGTGCTCGAGCTCGGGATCACCCAGATCAAGCTTCTTCACCAGCTCGAGGTGGCCACACGGGAGCTGACGCTCAAGGAGGCGGCCGAGCTCGTCCCCCTCTCCCTGCCCGCGGCCAGCCGGACGATCGACGACCTGGTCAGGCGCGGGATGGTCGAGCGCCACGAGGATGTCGAGGACCGCCGGATGAAGCGCGTCAGCCTCACCGACCGGGGCCGGCTGGTCATCCGCAAGCTCAACGCCGCGCGCCTCAACGGTCTCGAGCAGTTCGCACAGACTTTGAACGAAGACGAGCGCCGGGCGCTCTCCGGAGCGCTGCAGCAGCTGCTCCGCCGCCCCGATATCGCCGTCTGCCGACCCGAAGGGATCTGAAAACCAAGTGACGCAACGAATCCTCGCCCACCGCCACCGCCTGATCAACGACGACAACAGCCGCTGGTGGACGCTGGGAGCCATGTGCTTCGCGCTGTTCATGATCATGCTCGACAACACCGTCGTGAACGTCGCGCTGCCGTCAATCCAGCGCGACCTGCACGCGACGCTGTCGGCGCTGGAGTGGACCGTCAACGCCTACACGTTGACCTTTGCCGTGCTGCTGGTAACCGGTGGCCGGCTCGGCGACATCTTCGGTCGCCGCCGGATGTTCCTGTTCGGCGTGGCCGTATTCGGCCTCTCCAGCTTGGCGATCGGCTTTGCCCCCACCGACAACGCCCTGGTCGCGTTCCGCGCCGTGCAGGGCATCGGCGCCGCCTTCATGATGCCGGCGACCCTGTCGCTCATCACCCAGGCCTTCCCGCCCCATCAGCGCGGCACGGCGATCGGAACCTGGGCGGGCGTCAGCGCCCTGGCGCTGGCCATCGGCCCGGTGCTCGGCGGGTTTTTGACCGAGCAGGTCAGCTGGCGGGCGATCTTCTTCATCAACCCGCCGATCGCCCTGATCGCGGTGGCCGTGACGCTGTTCGCGGCCCGCGAGTCGCGCGACGAGACCGTGGCGCGCACCGTCGACATCCCCGGCATCGGTGCGATCACCGTGGGTCTGACCGCGCTCGTGCTGGCGCTCGTCGAAGGCAACAGCTGGCACTGGGGATCGGCGCGCGTGCTCTCGCTGCTGGCCGTGGCCGCGGTCGGGCTGACCGCGTTCGTGGTCATCGAGCTGCGCAGCTCGGCGCCGATGGTCGACTTCGGCTTCTTTCGCTCGCGCACCTTCCTGGGCACCAACCTGGTCGCGTTCATCATCTCGTTCGCGATGCTGGCGCAGTTCTTCTTCCTCGCTCTCTACATGCAGAACATCCTGCATTACTCGCCGCTTCAGACCGGCGTGCGCTTCCTGCCCGCGACGATTGTGATCATCGTCATGGGACCGCTGGCCGGCCGCCTGACGGATCGGATCGGATCGCGGATCCCCATGGTCGTCGGCCTGTTGACGGTCGCGCTGTCGCTGTTCATCGAGTCCCGGGTGACGATCCACACGGGCTACGGGTTGCTGCTGCCCGGGTTCATCCTGATGGGCATCGGCATGGGACTGACGATGTCGCCGATGAGCACGGCGGCCATGAACGCCGTCGACCGCACCAAGGCCGGCGTCGCCTCCGGGGTGCTGTCGATGAGCCGCATGGTCGGCGGCACCTTCGGCGTCGCCGTCACGGGCGCGCTCTTGACCGCGATCGGCACCTCCAAGATCGACCAGGGACTCCCCCACCTTCCGGCCGCGGCCCGCTCGGCGCTCGCCAACGCCCTCGGCGCCGGGGGCGTGACCGGCCATCAAGCTTCCCCGCACGTGATCGCGGTCACCCGGGATGCGTTCGTGTCGGCGCTCGGCGTCGGTCTCACCATCGGGGCCGCGGTGACGCTCGTGGGCGCCCTGGTGGCGTTTGTGCTGATCCGCCGCAGCCCCGCCGATCAGCCGGCGGCACCCGAGCCCGCGACCCCCGCGGCCGACGCCGAGAACGAGCCCGAGCTCACGCTCGCCTAAGTTCGGCCCGCGACTCGGGCCCAGCACGGTCCGGGTACGATCCTGAGCGAGCCCGATCCCGACCAGGAAGGCGTTGCGCGAGTGGCCGTCGATTCCAGCCAAGTCGCAAACATCGAGACCCCGCCCGGCGAGCTACCGCCGACGATGGCGGCGTGGGTGATCCGCGAGGAGCGCTTCGGCGAGCCGGTAGACGCCTTTCAGCTCGAGGAGATCGAGGTCCCCGAGCCCGGAGCGTTCGAGGTCATCGTCCGGGTGATGGCCGCCGGGGTCAACTTCAACAACGTGTGGGCCGCGCTCGGCGAGCCCGTGTCGGTGTTCCGTTATCACCCCAACGAGGATCACCACATCGGGGGCTCGGACGCCTCCGGGATCGTCTGGAAGGTGGGCCCCGGCGTGACCCGCTGGAAGCCCGGCGACGAGGTCGTGGTGCACTGCAACCAGGCCTCCTACGAGGACCCCGAGGTCCACGGCCTGGACCCGCTGGCCGCTCCCAGCCAGCAGATCTGGGGCTACGAGACGAGCTGGGGCTCGTTCGCCCAGTTCTGCAAGGTCCAGGCCCAGCAGCTGCTGCCCAAGCCGGCTCACCTGGCCTGGGAGGAGGCGGCCTCCTACGGGCTGACCTATTTCACCGCTTACCGGATGCTGATGGACCGCACCCACCTCCAGGCCGGCCACCGAGTCCTGATCTGGGGCGCCGCCGGCGGTTTGGGCGTGTTCGCCACCCAGCTGTGCGCGATGACCGGCGCCGACGCCGTGGGCGTCGTCTCCAGCGACGAAAAGGGGCGGCTGGTGCGCGACCTGGGCGCGATCGGCTACGTCGACCGCACGGAGTTCTCGGGCATGATGCGGCGCGGGGACGAGACCGTCGACGAGGAGCGGGCCCGGTTCAAGGAGTCACGCCGCTTCTGCAAGGCAGTCGAGGGGCTGCTCGGCGGCCCCCCCGACATCGTCTTCGAGCATGTGGGCAAGGCCACGTTCCCGACCTCGGTGGTGTGCGTGAAGCCGTTCGGGAAGGTTGTGATTTGCGGAGCCACCTCGGGCTACCAGCTCGACTTCGACGTCCGCTATCTGTGGATGCGCCAGAAGGAGATAATCGGCTCGCATTTCGCCAACGCCTGGGAGGCCAACAAGGCCAACGAGCTGATCGAAGAGTCCAAGATCAGGCCGGTCCTGTGGCAGACGATGGGCTTCGACGGCGTCGGCGAAGCCCACCAGCTGCTGCGCGACAACAAGCACCTGGGAAAGATCGCGATCCTGGTCGGAGCCACCGCCGAGGGACAGGGCAAGACCGCTGAGGGGCCCGGTGCGATCCGAGCCGAGGTCGGAGCCTAGCGATGGCCGATGTGATCACCGTGTTCTGGTACGCGACCATCCTGCGCAAGGACTCGTTCGCCGCCGACGTCACCAGGGTCGCGCCCATGGCGCTGCGTTATGGGGCCACCCAGTACCAGGTTCACGTCTCAAACGACGACCGCTACAGGATCACCCAGATGTCGTGGTTCGCCAGCAAAGAGGACTGGTACCGCTACTGGGACGGCCCCGAGATGATCGAGTTCCGGGCCCGCAACCTGGGCCACTACCAGGTCCCGATCGTCTACACCTGGCACGACGAGATCGCAGCCGGGGCGCTGGGGCCTGCGGTCCCAGAGCCCGAGCCCGAGCCGGCTCCCGAGCCGGCCCCCGAGACCGCGGCCTAACTCGGTCAGGCGTCCTCGCTCGCTCGCTCCACGCGCAACGCGAGCTCGAGCCAGAAACGGCTGTCGGGGTCGTCAAGCGCGTCGCCGAACAGGTCCCGCAGGCGCCCGAGCCGGTAGCGCGCCGTCTGCGGGTGGATCCCCAGCCGCTGCGCCACCTGTCCCAGCCGGCCCTGTTCGGCCAGCCACGCCCGCAGCGTCTCGGTCAGGCGGGCGCGCGACGCCGGCGACAGCGCCGCCAGCGGGGCCAGCCGGTCGGCGGCAAGCTCGCCCGCGAGCCTCACGTCGCTGCGCAGCAGGAGCTCGCCGGCTCGATCTCGCGCCGCCACCAGCCCCGGCCCCGGCCCCGCCAGCTCCAGCGCCGCCTGGGCCCGGGCGAAGCTGATCCGCGCCTGGCTCCAGTCGACCGTGGTGCCCAGCCCGGCGTGCGCCCCCGCCCCCCGCACGGCCCGCTCGATCAGGCCCCGGCGCCCCGGACCCTGGGGGTCACCGATGACCGCGCAGGTCACGTTGCCGATCGTTTCGCTGATCGCGCCGTCGGGTAGCCGCGACGCGGCCGCCGATCGCTCCTCTCCCCCGATGGCCAGCACCGCCAGCGCGCGGGGCAGCGGCCATCCGGCCTCGGCCGCCGCGGCCTGCACCGCGGCCAGGTCGGGCGCGGGGTCGCGCACCAGCATCCGCACCAGCCGGCGGCGGCGCAGTTCGGCCTCGCTAGCGGCCGCCGACTGCTCGAGGGCATGGCCCTCGGCGGACTCAGACGAGAGCACGTCGATGTAGGCAAACAGGGACTCGGCCAGCAGATACAGAGTGTCGGGCTCGAGCCCGGCCTCCACTCCGATGGCTGCGAACCTGCGCCACGCGACCCGGGCGCCGATCCGGTAGGCGCTCAGCAACGACTCCAGACTGCGCCCGGCGCGCATCTCGCCGCGCCCCAGGGCCGAGTAGACATCGGGCCGCGCCACGTACCCGCCCGCTTCGATCTCGGCCAGGAAGTGACGCAGCGCCTCCTGGACCCCCTGACGGATTCCGTCCCCGAACGGGCCCTCGACGGGCCTCGCGTACGCGGGAACGGTCGCCACCGCCTGCATCATCTCGTTCGCGACATCCCCAAGCGCCGGCCGCAGAACATCGACGACCTCGCGGGGCAGCTCGTGCCAGGGCTGATCAGCCACAACTCATACCTAACAGATAAATTCCGGGCCGACTCTAGTCGTTAGCGTAAGAGAATTTTGAGCACAAGAGACGTATCCTGTTCGGCAGCATGGACGGCGCCCACACGGAGATGAACCGCGTTCACAAGATCGCCAACCTGGTCGGGGTGCCGTTGCCCCTGATCGGCCTGGTCATCGCGATCGTGCTCCTGTGGAACCAGGCCATCGGCCCGCTCGAGCTGGGTCTGCTGATCGGGCTGTATGTGATCACCGCGCTCGGCGTGACGCTGGGCTTTCACCGGATGTTCACCCACCGTGCCTTTGAGTCCTCGCGGGCGTTTCGGGCGATCGTCGCCGTTATGGGCTCGATGGCCGTTCAGGGCTCGGTGATCACCTGGGTGGCCGACCACCGCAAGCACCACGCGTTCACCGACCAGGATGGCGACCCCCATTCGCCGCATCTCAGCGGACCGGGATTCGTGGGCGCGATCAAGGGCCTATGGCACGCGCACATCGGGTGGCTGTTCGAGACGGTCGGTACCGCAGAGCGCGAGCGCTTCGCCGCTGACCTGGTCAAGGACCGGGTCGTGCGCGCGGTCGACAAGCTCTTCTGGCTCTGGGTGCTACTCGGGTTCGCGATCCCCTTCGCGCTCGGCTGGATCGTCGGTGGCGGCCTCGGGACGGCCCTGACGGCGCTCCTCTGGGGTGGGTTCGTCCGCGTCTTCCTGCTCCATCACGTGACCTGGTCGATCAATTCGGTGTGCCACTTCTTCGGACGCAAGCGCTTCGACGTCGAGGACGAGTCCCGCAACGTGTTCTGGCTCGCGCCGCTGTCGATGGGCGAAGCCTGGCACCACAACCATCACGCCTTCCCGACTTCGGCCTTTCACGGGCTGCGCTTCTGGGAGCGCCTGGCCGACCCCACCGGTCTGCTCATCTGGGTGCTCGAGAAGCTGGGCATCATCTGGAACGTGGTTCGCGTCAGCCCGGCGCGCCAGGCCTCGAAGCTGCTGCCTTCCGGCAGCTCGGCGAAAACGCTCCAGTCGGCTTCTTAGCCCGGGGCGGTGCCCTAGCCGCCCTCGAGCGGCCCCATGGTGAGGCCGGCGTCGTCGAGCCGCTCCCAGTAGACCTCGGCGTCCTCGCGCGCTCCGCTCCACACGATCGCGCAACCCGTGTTGTGGATCCGGTCGGCGATCCGATAGCCGTCGGCGAGCGTGACCCCGGGAATCACCTGGGCAAGCGTCTCGGCCACGTGATCGAACGTGTTGAAGTCATCGTTGAGAACGACGACCCTCCAATGTCCTCCCAGACCGCCTCCCGGCCTACGGACGCGCGGCAACTCCACCGTCTGCGACATCTGGGCCAGGATACCGCTGCCGCGGCCGACTGGCGAGTCAATCGGCCGTCCGTTTGCTCCAGTAGCGCTCAAAGCCGGCGTACGTCTGCTCGACCGGGGTGGCCTGCTGGTATGTCTGCGCCCGCTCGGCGCCCACGCCGTGGCGAATCTGCTCGCGCACCGTCGCGATGAAAGCCTCCCGGCCGCGGGCGTGAGCCAGCTCAGACCACTCGTCGAGCCGCCTGTCGAGTTCGGCGAGCTCCCCGGCCACGTCGTCGCCGGCGCCGAAATGGGTGCGGGCGAGCCGCCGCGGCCGCCACGACCCGATCAGCTCGATTGACCTGTGCCAGGCCTCGACGTCGATATCGGGCGGCGGCGTGGGCGGGATGATCATCGACGACGGGCTGATCTGGACGCCCCCGACGTCACCCACGAACGCCGTGCCGTCGCCCAGATAGCAGACGTGGTGGCTGGCATGCCCCGGGGTGTAGGCGACCTCGAAGGTGCCCCCTCGGATCCGTTCGCCTCCCTTCAGCACGCGGAGGTTGCGCTCGGCCACGGGCAGCACCTCTCCCCACAGGCGACCCATATCGGCCCCGTAGAGCTGGCTCGCGCTGCTGACCAGCCGCGCGGGATCGATCATGTGGCGGGCGCCGCGCTCGTGCACATAGACCTCGAGCTCGGGCCAGCGCCGTACCAGGGAGCCCGCGGCGCCGGCGTGGTCGAGATGCACATGGGTCAGCAGCAGGGCGCGCGGGGGGTCGTCGCCGAGCGCCTCCAGCAGGGTCGGCAGGCACGAGCTCGGGCCGGGGTCGACGAGCGCATCGCCCACCTGCCAGCAACCGATCACGTGCTCACGACCGAGGTGCATGAGATCGATCACGCGCACCGCAGCTGACCGAAGCTGTCGGCTACTCGTCGATGCGGCGATGCGCGGCGTCCGAAGCCGGCGGGATCACCGACCCTGACTGCGGGTCCTGCGGCGGCTCGGGCTCGCCCGCCGCCTCGAGCTCCGACTCCGGCCGGAGCTCCTCATCGCCGTGCCCCTCCTCGTCCGCGTCGTGGTCGTAGAGCGGCGCCAGCCGAGTGGTCGCCTCGGCATCCTCGCCCACGGCCGCGTCGTCCACGGCCGCGTCGTCCACGGCCACGTCATCCACGGTCTCGCCGGTGGGCTCCGGCACCGCCGCTGTTGCCTCGGTGGCGTCCTCGCTCTCGGGGAACCGGGCCGCGGCGCTGTCGGCGAGCTCGGTCAGCTGGCGGGCCAGCTCGCGAGCGTCGTCGACGATCCGGTGGCGCTCGAGCCAGATCCGATCGGTGTCGGCGTCCAGGTCCTTGACGCGCTGATGGGCGGTGGCGACGATCTCGGCCGCCTCGATGCGAGCGTGCTCGAGCCGCTCCTCCCCCTCTCGACGCGACTGCGAGGTGATCTCCTCGGCGGTTTCGTGCGCGCGCTGGAGGATGCCCGAGATCTGCTCACCCACGCGCTCGAGCGCGCGGCGCACGGCCGCCTCGGGCGACCTGGTGGCTTGAAGCTCCGCCACCAGCTGACTCGTCCGCTTGACGTAGGCGTCGACGGCGAGCCGGTCATAGCCGCGCAGGGCCACGGGAAAGTCGGCATGCACAGCGGCGACCGCGTCGTCGGGCAGTGTCTCCAAGGGAGCCGTGACCTCCTGCAGGATCGCGTGCTCCGATGCGGCTGAACTCTGATCTGGCATACGGAGGGTTCACTCGCATTGTGGCATGAACGGCGGTCGATTCCCCGCTCATACAATGGCGCCATGTCAGACGCCCCGTCCGCCCGGCTTCCCGAGCGCGACCGACCATGGATGATGCGCACCTACGCCGGCCATTCCGACGCCCGGCGATCCAACGAGCTCTACCGCCGCAACCTCGAGAAGGGCCAGACCGGACTGTCGGTGGCGTTCGACCTGCCCACCCAGACCGGCTATGACCCCGATCACGAGCTCGCCCAGGGGGAGGTTGGCAAGGTCGGGGTCTCGATCGCCGACCTGGACGACATGCGAACGCTGCTGGACGGCATTCCGCTGGACCAGATGAACACCTCGATGACCATCAACGCCACCGCGGCCTGGCTGCTGGCGCTGTACATCGTGGCCGCCGAGGACCAGGGAGTGGCCTCCGCCCAGCTCCAGGGCACGACCCAGAACGACATCCTCAAGGAGTATCTGAGCCGCGGGACCTACTCGTTCCCGCCCGGCCCCAGCATGCGGTTGATCGCCGACACGATCGCCTACACGGTCGCCCACGTGCCCAAGTGGAATCCGATCAACATCTGCTCCTATCACCTGCAGGAGGCCGGCGCCACCCCGGTCCAGGAGATCGCCTACGCGATCAGCAATGCCATCGCCGTGCTCGACGCCGTGCGCAAGCGGGTTTCCGACGATCTGATGGGAGACGTGTTCGGGCGGATCTCGTTCTTCGTCAACGCCGGCGTGCGGTTCGTCGAGGAGCACGCCAAGCTGCGGGCCATGGCCGCGCTGTGGGACGAGCTCGGCCGCGAGCGCTACGACGTCCAGGAGGACAAGCACCGACGCTTCCGCTACGGGGTCCAGGTCAACTCCCTGGGCCTGACCGAGGCACAACCCGAGAACAACGTCTACCGCATAACCCTCGAGGCACTCGCGGTCACGCTCGGTCGCAGCGCCCGCGCCCGGGCCATCCAACTGCCCGCCTGGAACGAGGCGCTCGGGCTGCCCCGGCCCTGGGACCAGCAGTGGTCGCTGCGACTGCAGCAGGTGCTCGCCTACGAAACCGACCTACTCGAGTACCCCGACATCTTCGAGGGCTCCAAAGTCATGGATGCGCTCGTGGCCGAGCTCGAGACCGGCGCCCGCGAGGAGATGGCGCGCGTGGCCGAGCTGGGGGGCGCGGTCGAGGCCGTGGATTACATGAAGGCGGCGCTGGTCGATTCTCATCGCGAGCGCTGGCGGGCGATCGAGTCGGGAGAGCTGACGGTGGTCGGCATGAACCGCTTCACCACCACCGAGCCGTCGCCGCTGCTGTCAAGCTCAGACGGCGGCATCCTGGTCGTCGATCCCGCGGTCGAGGCGCAGCGGCGCGCCGAGGTGCAACGCCGGCGGGCCCGGCGCGACGCGGCCGCCGTCGATCAGGCGCTCGCCCGGCTCGCCCAGACCGCCGGCGACGATCGCGAGAACATCATGCCGGCGACGATCGCCGCGGCGCGCACCGGCGTGACGACCGGCGAGTGGGCGCAAACGCTGCGCACGGTGTTCGGCGAGTACCGGGCGCCGACGGGCGTCGGCGAGGCCGTGCCGGCGGCCGGCGAGGAGCTCTCCGAGCTGCGCGACGAGGTCGAGCGCCTCAGTGAGCAGCTCGGCCGGCGGCTGAAGTTCCTGGTCGGCAAGCCGGGTCTCGACGGCCACTCCAACGGCGCCGAGCAGATCGCCGTCCGGGCCCGCGATGCCGGGATGGATGTCGTTTATGAGGGAATTCGCCTGACGCCGTCACAGATCGCCAGCTCGGCCGCCCAGGAGGGCGTGCACGTGATCGGGCTCTCGATCCTGTCCGGCTCCCATAGCGAGCTGATCCCGGCCGTGCTCCAGGCGCTGGCCAGCGAGGGGGTGCAGGACGTGCCCGTGGTGGTGGGTGGGATCATCCCCGAGGCCGACGCGGCAGCCTTGCGCAAGGCCGGTGTAGCTGCGGTCTACACCCCCAAGGACTGGGATCTGAACGCGATGATGCGCGACATCATCGCGCTGGTGGGGGAGCGCCACTTGCAGACCCCCGCCCACGCTTGAGCGCCGACGCACCCGGCGGCCGCGAGCTCGCCGCCCGGCTGCGCGCCCGTGACCTGGGCGCCGCGCCCGCCGTTCTGAACCTGGTCGAGAGCCGCAGCCCCCGCGCTCGTGAGCAGACACGCGCGCTGCTGGCCTCGCTGGCGCCCGCGGAGCTGGGCGGTGAGGCTCCCGCCGAGATCGTCGGGGTAACCGGTCCGCCGGGGGTCGGGAAATCCTCGCTTCTGTCGCGGTTGGTCGCGGAGTGGCGGGCGCGGGGGCGGGCGGTGGCCGTGCTGGCCGTCGATCCCAGCTCGCGGCGATCGGGGGGATCGCTGCTCGGCGACCGGGCCCGGATCGAGCGCGATCCCGCCGACAGCGCGGTGTTCATCCGCTCCACGGCCGCCGGTGACCGCCTCGGGGGCCTGGCCCCGGCGACCCGGGCCGCCGCCGGCGCGCTGGCCGTGGCCTTCGACGTGGTCGTGATCGAGACCGTCGGCGTGGGCCAGGCCGAGACCGAGGTGGCCGACGTCGTCGACACGGTTGCCGTCGTGGTCCAGCCCGGCGCCGGCGACGTGCTCCAGTTCCTCAAGGCGGGGATCATGGAGATTCCCGACGTGCTTGTCGTCACCAAGGCGGACCTGGGGCCGGTGGCCGTGAGGGCGGTCTCGGATCTCCGCGCGGCGATGCGCTCGCTGCACGCCACCGCAACCGAGGTCCTGGCCGTCTCCTCGATCGCCCCGGCTTCCGGAATCGCTGAGCTGGCGGACGCGCTCGAGCGCCATCGAGCGTCGGGGGCGGTCGGCGATCGGCGCGTGCGCAGCCGCCGTATGCACGCGCTGGCGGATTTCGTGGCCGAGCACGGCGAGCGCGGCCTGAGAGCGCTGGGCGGGCGGCGCGAGGCCGAGCGCTGGCTCGGCCAGCAGGATCCGGGCGCCGATGTCTGGACCCTGCAGCGGGCGCTCGAGGAGCGGGCGTCGTTGTAGGCGCGGGCTCTGCGGGCGTCGGAGGCGAGGCTCTGGCTAGCATCGATGAGCGTGCGAGCCGCCGACGTCCGCCGCATCGTGCTGCCCGGCGAGCCGCTTGTCGATGGGGTGACGGCGCTGCGCCCGTGGCGCGACTCGGACCTGCAGCCGCTGGTCGTCGCCTGCCAGGACCCCGAGATCGCGCGCTGGACTCGCGTGCCCGCGAACTACAACCAAGCCGACGCACGCCGGTACCTGCAGCAGCGCCACGACATGGCCTTCTCGGGGCTGGCGGCGACGTTCGCGATCGTGCACGCGCCGGATGGCCATCTGCTGGGCTCGGTCTCGCTGATGCGGATCGTTTGGGAGCACCAGCGCGCCGAGGTCGGTTACTGGCTGGCCCGCGAGGCTCGCGGCGCCGGCCACGCCACCCGCGCGGTCGCGCTGGTCTGCGCCTGGGGGTTTGCCGCGCTCGGGCTGGAGCGGATCGCGCTGCTGGCGGCGACCGAGAACGCCGCCTCGCAGCGAGTCGCGGAGCGCAGCGGCTTTCGGCGCGAAGCGGTGCTGCGCTCGTATATGCGCCACGCGGACGAGCGCCGGGACATGATCTGCTACGCCCGGCTCGCCGGCGCGGGGTGACGCCCGCACACCGGGTGCAGCCAGCCTCGCCGGCGCACCGGGTGCAGCCAGTCGTGCCGGCGCATCGGGTGCAGCCGGCCTCGCCGGCGTCACCGGGCCGAGGCCAGCGAGTCAAGGCGCCAGCCGTGCTTGGTCTGGATCAACCGGATCGACTGCCGCGAGGGGCGCTGATTGCTGGCCCTGGCCACCACCACGGCGAACGCGGTGGCGCCGTCGACGGTCACGTGCTTGATGCTGATCGTGGGGTTCTGCACGCTCGAGGTGAAGATCTTCATCGCCTGCCGGCAGTTCAACCCCGCCGCCGTCAGGTGCGCGACCACGGCCGGCGCCAGCACCTCGTTGCAGAGCGCCCGGTAGTCCTTGCTGGCGGTTGCGTGCGCGAACTGCTGGACCTTCGCCTCGACCTCCTGGCGGGGACTGGAGCCGCAGCCCGCCAGCACACACGCGCAGCCCACGAGCACCGTCACGCGTCGCCCGAGCCGCATGGCCCCAAGCGTAGAGCCTGCTCCGAAACCGCCCCGCGGCGACTTAACAGGAACGCAAGCTTTTGCCAGCATGATCTGAGCCGCACATGCTGCTGTTGATGCTGTTCGCGCTGCTTGCGGGAGCCGGAACCGCGATCACCCCGTGCGTGCTGCCTGTGGTGCCGGCGCTTTTGTCGGCGAGCGCGATCGGAGGCCGCCGGCGGCCGATCGGGATCGTGGTGGGGCTGGCCCTGACCTTCACGGTCGCGATCGTGGCCCTGGCCCAGCTGGTCAAGGGCGTGGGGCTGGCCAGCGGCGCCGCGCGCTCGCTGGCCATCGCGGTCCTGATCGGGTTCGGCCTGGTGCTGCTGATCCCGGAGCTCGCCGAGCGCGTCCAGGCCCCGCTCTCGCGCCTGGCCCGCTTTGGCCCGCGCACCCGGGGAACCGGGTTCTGGTCGGGGGTCGCCGTGGGCGGGGCCCTGGGGTTCGTGTGCGCTCCGTGCGCGGGCCCGATTCTGGCGGCGGTCACGTCGGTCAGCGCGTCGAGCGGGGCCTCGGCCCGGATCGTCGCGGTGGCGCTCGCCTATGCGGTCGGCCTGAGCGCGGTGATGCTGCTCTACGGCCTGGGCGGTCGTGCGGTCCTGGATCGCGTCCGCCGGCGCACGCGTGGACACGTCGTCGAACGCAGCCTCGGGGCGGTGCTGGTGGCGACGGGCGTCCTGATGACCTTCAACCTCGACGTGCGCTTCGAGGAGGCGCTGGCCAAGGACACCAGCCTGCCGGCATTTCTGGTCGACCCGACCCGCTCATTGGAGAACTCGGGCCCGGTCCAGAACCGGCTGGCCTCGCTGCGACCGCCGTCACGATTTGCCGTCCGCCAACGCCAGGAGGCGTCGGCCACCCCGGTCGCCAGCGAGGTCGGCGTGTCGATCCCCGGCGTGTCAACGCCGGCGCTGCCAAAGCTCGGCGACGCGCCCAACTTCACCAGGACCCAGCGCTGGTTCAACACCCCCGCCGGTCGCCCCCTGACGATGGCCGGAATGCGCGGCCACGTGGTGCTGATCGACTTCTGGACCTACACCTGCATCAACTGCATCCGCACGCTGCCGTTCGTCAAGGGCCTGTATGCGACCTATCACCGCTATGGCCTCGACGTGGTCGGGGTCGAGACGCCCGAGTTCACCTTCGAGCAGGAGGCCGGCAACGTCCAGCAGGCGATCAAGTCCGACGGGATCCGCTACCCGGTCGTCCAGGACAACGAGTACGGCACCTGGAACGCCTACCAGAACGAGTACTGGCCGGCCGAATATCTGGTCGACGCCCACGGCCAGGTCCGCCACACGCAGTTCGGAGAGGGAAACTACAAGCAGGACGAGGCCGCCGTGCGCCAGCTGCTGTTCGAGGCCGGCGCCCGGCACCTGCCGCCCCCGATGACGGCCACCGCGATCATGCCCTCGTCGGGGCTCGGCACTCCCGAGACCTACCTGGATCCCCAGCGCGCCCAGGGATTCGCGCAGCCGCTGCAGTCCGGGACGCACTTCTACCCCGGCGTGCTCGATCCTCCGGTCAACGAGTTCGGGCTGCACGGGACCTGGAAGGTGACCTCCCAGTCGGCCACCCCGGTCTCAGGCGGGGCCAACATCACCGGCCGCTTCCAGGCCGCGCACGTATACCTGGTGCTGACCTCGGCCGGCAACATGCCGCGCCGGGTGCGGGTGCTCCTCAACGGTCGCCCGATTTCCCCCGGCGACGCCGGCGCCGACGTGCACGGCGGCTACGTCACCGTCACCGGTCAGCGCCTGTACGCCTTGGTCTCGCTCTCGCAGCGCCCAGCAGCAGACGATCACCCTCGACGTTCCCCCGGGCGTCAGCGCGTATGACTTCACGTTCGGCTAGGACCTTTGGAACGTAATGCACGAATATCGTGCATTACGTTCCAAGGGTCCTCTCCGCGCGCGACCAGATCCGCCGGCGTGTTGACGTTGAACGTCTCGCGCTCGGCGACCTCGAGCAACGCTGGACGGAGCCCAGCGACCGCCTCGCGCAACGGCGCGCCCGCCTCCGCCGCTGCCAATAACCACAGGGCGCCAAAGGCTCATAGCGCCCCAGCTGCGGCTGCAAGCCACCGCCGCTGGTCGCGACCACCGCCGGCGCGCCGCCCGCATCGGCCCGCGCCAGCGCCGTCAGCGCCTGCGCGATAACGAACGGCATGTCGGCGGCGCACACCAGCACCGCCCGCCCCCGCGCGCAACGCAAAGCGTGCACGATCCCGACCAGCGGATGGCGGGGCCAGCCGGGCTCGATCCAGAGCGCGACCCCGGGCAGCGCAGGCAGCTCCGTGTCGGCCTTGGCCACCACCGCCACATCCCGCACCGCCCGCCGCATCGCCGCCAGGGGATAGGAGATCAGCGGCCGCCCCCCCAGCTCGACGAGCGCCTTACCACCGCCGATGCGCCGACCCTCTCCCCCCGCCAGGAGCACCCCGATCGGCTCGCCGGCGCGGTCGCTCACCCGCCGAGCATAGGCGCCGGAACCGACGTGCTCGCAGACCGTCCTAGAATCCACCGGATGGAGGGCTCAACCGAGGTGCGCAGCTGGTTACGCTGCTACCGCTGCTGGTCTCAGAACCTCGAAGTACAGGTCCACTACGAGGGGATCCACCGCATCGACCCCGATAGTGGTGAGCGCGGCGAGGTGGTCGACGAGATGCAGGAAGCGGTCGTGCAGTGCCTGGAGTGCATGCACGATCAGCCCCATCTCGGATTCCACAACGGTCGCGTGGAGCCGATCGAGGACCGCTGGGAGCGAATGATCGCCGGCACTCCCTGGGTGGCCTCGTGCACGGTCACCGTCGAGCAGGACGACGTCGAGACCTGCTCGGGGCCCGAAGCCGGTGACGCGCTCTCCTACGCGGCCTTCGGCGACCACGGAACGCGGGAGTTCTTCACCCACGTCCGCTTCCACAAGCATGAGGACGACCGGATCGTCGTTCACCTGCTGGTCGAGCTCTACTCGCGCTCGGCCGAGGAGGCCACCGAGGTACTCGAAGAGGCTGCCCGCGGGCAGCTCGCCATCACTTCGCTGGCCGAGGAGTCACGCCCGCCCGCCTCGACGGGCGACGATCAGCACTAGCGCCCACTGACGCGGCCACCGCGTCGCGGGCACGCAGCCCGGGAATCCTGGCCGCGCGGCGACGCTGCCACACCTCGCTGACGATCAGCGCCGCGGCCACCGGCACGGTCGCGGGCAGCTCTGAGAGGACCAGGAACAGCAGGTCGAACAGACCCGCCAGGACCAGCGTCAGCAGCGCCACCGGCCATTGGCGCCGGCCCTCTCGCGCCAGCACCGCCCCCAGCAGGGCGGCGACGAACAGGTCGCCATATCCCATCGAGACGCTGCCGAACAGCTCGCTCTGCAGCTGGGGCAGACCGGCCCCGGGCGCCGCTCCGACGAGCGTCGCGTTGGGTGCCTGAAGCAGGTCTGAGAGCACCAGCCAGGTGTCGGCCGCAGCCATGGCGATGATCCCCAGCTTGAGCCAGCTGGGCGGCGTGACCGTGGCCAGCAGGACGCCCAGCGTCACGCAGCTGAGCGCCGAGAGCAGCGTGGCCGCCCCCTGCCCCACCAACGTGGTGCGGCTGGCCCAGGCCAGCACGAACAGCGGCACCACCGCCAGCGCAAACCACGGCCTCGACCCCCGGGCGGCCCAACCGAGGGCCGCCGCCGCCAGCAGCGGCACGGCCACCAGCGCCAGGTAGGTGAGCCCGGTGGCGGTGCCCGACATGTAGCGGATCGCGAAGATCACCACGACGATCGAGGCGATCGGAATCGCCGCCCAGGCGGGCCCCGACAGCCGCCGCAGCTGCGGGATGACTGGCGGTCGACGAGGGGCTAGGACGACGCCGGCCTGGACGGCCAGCAGCGCGGCATCTGACGGGATGAACGGGAGCGCCACATCTTGAGAGTAAAAGGCCCGCGCATAAGAGTTTGGACAGGGTGCAGCGTCAGTCGTCCAGGCGCCGCTCGAGCGCCTCGAGCTGCGCGTGGAGCTCGTCGGGAAGCCGATCGCCGAAGCCGGCGTAGTGCTCCTTCATCTGGGGCAGCTGCGCCCGCCAGCCGTCGCGGTCCACGTCGAGCAGCTTGGACATCGTCTCGGTGCTGATGTCGAGGCCTTCGACGTCTATTCCGCGCTCGCCGATCGGCGGAACCAGACCGATCGGTGTGTCCACGGCGTCGCTGTCTCCGGTCACGCGGCCGAAGATCCACGCCAGAACGCGCGAGTTCTCGCCGAATCCTGGCCACAGGAACTTGCCGCTCTCGTCCTTGCGAAACCAGTTGACGTAGAACACCCGCGGCAGCTTCACCCCTTCGCGGTGGCCGATCCGCAGCCAGTAGGCGAAGTAGTCGGCCATGTGATAGCCGCAGAACGGGAGCATGGCCATCGGGTCAAAGCGCAGCTTGCCGACCTCGCCGACTGCCGCCGCCGTCATCTCCGAGGACATGATCGAGCCCAGGAACACGCCGTGCTCCCAGTCGCGGGCCTCGTGCACGAGGGGTACGACGGTGGCGCGCCGGCCGCCGAACAGCATCGCCGAGATCGGCACCCCCTTGGGGTCCTCCCACTCGGGGGCGATCGACGGGCACTGGGCGCACGCGACGGTGAAGCGCGCGTTGGGATGGGCGGCCGTCGCGTCGGAGTTGGGCGTCCAATCGTTGCCCTGCCAGTCGATCGCGTGCGCGGGGGGCTCGCCGGTGAGTCCCTCCCACCACACGTCGCCGTCGTCGGTCTTGGCGCAGTTGGTGAAGATGGCGTTGCGGCTGATCATCTCGATCGCGTTGGGGTTGGTTCGCGCCCCGGTACCCGGCGCCACCCCGAAGAACCCGGCCTCGGGATTGACCGCGTAAAGCTGACCGTCGTCGCCGAACTTCATCCAGGCGATGTCGTCGCCGATCGTCTCGACCTTCCAATCAGCCAGCGTGGGGATCATCATCGACAGGTTGGTCTTGCCGCACGCGCTCGGAAACGCTCCCGCGATGTACTTGACCACCCCCTCTGGTGAGGTGAGCTTGAGGATCAGCATATGCTCGGCCAGCCAGCCTTCGTCGCGCGCCATCACCGAGGCGATCCGCAGCGCGAAGCACTTCTTGCCCAGCAGGGCGTTCCCCCCATAGCCGGAGCCGAACGACCAGACCTCGCGCGTCTCGGGGAAGTGCACGATGTACTTGTTGTCGGCGTTGCATGGCCACGGGACATCCGCCGTGGGGTGGGCGGGATCATCATTCAGCGGCATGCCCACCGAGTGCAGGCAGGGCACGAATTCTCCGTCGGTCCCCAGCACATCCAACGCCGGCTGGCCCATCCGGGTCATGATCCGCATCGAGGCGGCCACGTACGCCGAATCGGTCAGCTGCACGCCGATGTAGGAGATCGGCGAGCCCAGCGGCCCCATCGAGAACGGGACCACGTACATCGTGCGGCCGCGCATCGACCCGCGGAAGAGGTCGGTGAGTACAGCGCGCATCTCGGCGGGATCGCGCCAGTTGTTGGTCGGTCCGGCGTCGATTTCCCGCTCCGAGCAGATGAAGGTGCGGTCCTCGACCCGGGCCACGTCGGCGGGATCAGACAACGCCAGGTAGGAATTGGGGCGCTTGGCCTCCGAGAGGCGCTCCAGCGTGCTCGCGTTGATCAGCGTCTGGGCCAGCTGGTCGTACTCCTGGACCGAACCGTCGCACCAATGGACGTCGTCGGGCTGGGTCAGCGCCCCGACTTCCTCCACCCAGGCCCGCAGGCGCGAGTGCTTGGTCGTCGCTTGGTGCTTCGGTGCGGTATGGGCCATGTTCTGGGGCGCTCCTTGGGTGGCGGTCGCGTGGGAAGCCTACCCGCGGATCGCACAAACTGCTCACAATGTCCGAGTGCCAGGCTGTTTGCGCGGCACCAGGACCAGGCGTTTGAACTCGGCCACCAGGACCCCGTCCTGGTTGAGCACGCGGGTGTGAACCCGGACCGTCCCCCGGTCGGGCTTGGACTGCGACTCCTTGACCTCGAGCACCTCTGATTCGCAGAACAGCGTGTCGCCGTGGAACACCGGCGCCGGATGGTTGAGCTCCTCGGTGGCCAGGTTGGCGATCGCCTTGCCGCTCACGTCAGACACGCTCATCCCCAGCGCCAGCGAGTACACCAGCGGACCGACGACCACGTTGCGACCCTGCTGGGACTCCCTGGCGTAGACGTCGTTGATGTGCAGGGGATGGTGGTTCATGGTGATCAGGCAGAACAGGTGATCGTCGGCCTCGGTCACGGTCTTGGCCGGCCAGTGCTTGTAGACGGCCCCGACCTCGAACTCCTCGAGGTAGCGGCCGTAAGGGTGCGCGCCGCTCGCCTCGCGCGCCGCCTGATCGGTGTCGACTTCGCTCATGGGGTCAGAAGAATAAGGCCGGGCCGCATGCGGCCCGGCCCGGGGCCGCGCATGCGCGGCCCCGCGGGGGCGTGCATGCACGCCCCCGAACAGCCGGATGACTCGGACGCCGTGCATTCAGGCGAGGCTGGATGCCGAGCGCACGGCAAGTCCGAGCATTACTGTTCAGTTCATGCGAAACCCCCGTGCCTTTGCCAAGCCGCTGGCCATCGGCGCCCCGCAGCCGATCCTCGAGATCCCCTTCAAGCCCTCGCGGATGATCCATTTCCTGGACTTCTCCAACGAGAAGATGGTCGCCAAGGTGCCCGATATCGCGCCGACGGTCGACATCCTGCTCGGCAACCTCGAGGACGCCGTGCCCGTCGATCACAAGCTGGCGGCGCGCGCGGGGCTGGTCAGGGTGGGCCGGGATATCGAGCTTGGCACGACTCAGCTGTGGGCGCGGGTCAACAGCCTCGAGTCCCCCTGGGTGCTCGACGACCTGACCGCGCTGGTCACCGAGATCGGCCATCGGCTCGAGGTGATCATGGTGCCCAAGGTCGAGGGTGCCTGGGACATCCACTACGTCGACCGCCTGCTCGCCCAGCTCGAGGCCAAGGCCGGCCTGGAGCGACCGCTCCTGGTCCACGCGATCCTCGAGACCGGGCTCGGAGTCGTGAACCTGGAGGAGATCGCCACCGCCAGCCCGCGGATGCAGGGGATGAGCTTTGGGCCGGCCGATCTGGCCGCGTCACGGCGGATGAAGACGACCCGCGTCGGCGGCGGCCATCCCGGCTACCGGGTCATCAACGACCCCGATCCCGACGACCCGGACGCGCCCCGCCCGACGGCGCAGCAGGATCCGTGGCATTACTCGATCGCGCGCATGGTCGACGCCTGCACCTCGGCCGGGATCCTCCCCTTCTACGGGCCCTACGGCGATATCCGCGACGTCCAGGGCTGCGAGGCGCAGTTCCGGGCCGCGTTTTTGCTGGGGTGCGTGGGGGCCTGGTCGCTGCATCCGGTGCAGATCGAGATCGCCAAGAAGGTCTTCAGCCCAGCCGCGGATGAGGTGCGCTTCGCCCGCAAGGTGCTAGAAGCGATCCCCGACGGCCGCGGCGTCCACATGATCGACGGCAAGATGCAAGACGACGCCACCTGGAAGCAGTGCAAGGTGATGGTCGAGCTGGCCGAGATGCTGGCCGACAAGGACCCCGAGCTCGCCGAGGCCTACGGCCTGCGCCCGGCCACCGCCTAAGCGCGTCAGATGCGGATCTCGGCCAAAGCCGACTACGCCGTGCGGGCGGTCGTCGAGCTGGCGGCCGCTGAGCCGGATGACTCGCGCGCCGCCCAATCAGGCGAGGCCGGAAGCCGAGCGGGCGGCAAGCGCGAGGCCAAGCCCGTCAAGGCCGAGCGGATCGCCACCGCCCAGGAGATCCCGCTGAACTTCCTCGAGAACATCCTCGGCGAGCTGCGCCACGCCGGCCTGGTGCGCAGTCATCGCGGCGCCGAGGGGGGCTTTCGTCTGGCCAGACCCGCCTCCGAGGTGACGGTCGCCGACGTGATCAGGGCCGTCGAGGGGCCGCTGGCCAGCGTGCGCGGGGCGCCACCCGAGGAGGCCAACTACGCGGGCGCCGCCAGCACCCTGCCGCGGGTATGGATCGCCGTGCGCGCCAGCCTGCGCGGCGTCGTCGAGCATGTCACGATCGACGACATCGCGCGGGCCAAGCTCCCTGAGGCGATCGACAAGCTGGCCGAGGATCCCGAGGCCTGGGTCACGCGCTGAGGGCCAGCGGCGCCGGCCGCGCCACCCACTCCTCACCGACCTCGCGCAACACCGCCAGCATCGCCGACGCCGCCGGTGAGCGGTAGCCGACCGGGAGCACGGCCAGGATCGGGCGCGGCGGCGGAGCCGGGTCCAGGGTGCGGATGACCACGTCCTCGCGCGCCCCCCGGCTGACCATGTCGGGGATCACCGCCACCCCCACTCCCGCGGCCACGAATCCGAGGATCGCCGAGTAGTCGTCATTCTGAAAGGCGATCCGGGGCTCGAAGCCGGCGGCATGGCATGAACGCAAGAACAGGCGCGCATCCGGGCAGGTCTGAGTGGTGGCCAGCATCCAGGGCTCCTGGGCGAAGTCCGCGAGCGTCAGCGACGGAGCCCTGGCCAACCGGTGTCCACGGGGCATGGCCACGTACATCGGATCGTCGAACAGATGCACCAGCTCGATGCCCGCCGTCCCGCCCGACGCGTCGAGCATCCGATCGTGCGAGAGCGCGAGATCGAACTCGCCCGCCCGCAGCCGGGGCACCGATTCGTCGGGGTCGGCCATCTCGATGTCGAGCTCGATCGCCGGATAGCGCTCGCGGAAGCGAGCCACCGCGATTGGGACCACCGACGCGGCCGCCGAGGCGAACGTCGCGAACCCCAAGCTGCCGCCTTCGAGTCCCGACAGGGCCCGGAGCTCCGCCTCGGCGTCGGCCAGCCGGGCCAGGATCGCCTCCGACCGGCCCGCCAACAGGCGCCCGGCGTCGGTCAGCACCGCGCCCAGCGGCACCCGCCGCACCAGCACCGTCCCCACCTCGGCCTCGAGCGTCGCGATCTGGCGCGACACGGCGGGCTGCGTGTAGCCGAGCGCGGCGGCGGCGGCCGAGAACGATCCGTGGCGAGCGACCTCGCACAGCACCTTCAGACGCCGGCTGTCGAGCATGATTGATTGTTATACCACCTCAAGCAAACCCCTATTTGCCTTTATGGCTGAATTCGTTCATCCTGGACCTCGAGATGAGCACCGAGACCGCCCAGATAATGATCCGGCCCGCGTATGCCGACGACTACCAGGCGCTGGCCCGGCTGGCGGCCCTCGACAGCGCCGACGGCGTTCCGCCCCGGCCGCTGCTGATCGCCGAGGTCGACGGCACGCTCAGGGCGGCGCTGTCACTGCGTGATGGCTCCAACATCGCCGACCCGTTCTTCCCCACCGCGGGGCTGCTGACGGTGCTGCGCGCCCACGCCACCAGTCGCGAGGTCAGGACTCCGGCGCGTCGACCGTGGCTACGCCGGCCGAGCTTCGGCCGGCCCCGTCTGGTCCACGGCTGACCTTTTCGGCCAGCGGCGGCGTGATCGGCACTCCCGCGGGCGGGCGCACGTAGACGATGTCACCGGCGTCGAGCTCGAGTTCCTGCGCCTGCTGACGGGTTAGCTGGGCCCGGGCCCGGGAGCCGTCGGCCAGCTCGAGCTCCACGCGGACCTCGAAGCCGAGGTGCACGACCCGCTGGACCATGGCCTCGATGCAGCCCGGCTGCTCCTCGAGCAGGATGCTCACGTCGTGCGGACGCACCAGACGCTCACCGAGCCTCGACACCGGACCGACGAACCCCATCACGAACTCGGTCGCGGGATGGTCATAGATCTCGCGTGGTGAACCCACCTGCTCGATCGTCCCGGCGCTCATCACCGCGATCCGGTCGGCGACTTCCATCGCCTCCTCCTGATCATGGGTCACGAGCACGGTGGTGACGCCCTGCTCGTCGTGCAGCCGCCGCAGCCACGCGCGCAGCTCGGCGCGCACGGTCGCATCCAGGGCCCCGAAGGGCTCGTCGAGCAGTAGCACCCGCGGCTCCACGGCCAGCGCGCGGGCCAGCGCCATCCGCTGGCGCTGACCGCCGGAGAGCTGCGCCGGCCGCTGCTGGGCCCACTTGGTCAGCCCCACCAGCGCCAGCAGCTCGTCGACCTTGGCGCGCACCTCGGCGCGCGGCCGTTTGCGGATCCGCAGCCCGAAGGCCACGTTCTCGCCCACGCTCATGTGCGTGAAGGCCGCATAGTGCTGAAACACGAAGCCGATGCCGCGCTTCTGGGGCGGCACCTCGCTGACGTCGGTGCTGTCGATCATGACCGCCCCCGCGTCCGGCGTCTCCAAGCCGGCGATGATTCGCAGCAGCGTCGACTTCCCCGAGCCGCTGGGGCCCAGCAGCGCGGTAAGCGACCCCTCGGGCACCTCGAGCGAGACGTCCTGGAGGGCGACGAAGTCGCCAAACCGCTTCGAAATGAGATTGAGACCGATTCTCATTCTCGTCCTCCTCCGGGTTGGTGGCTCCTGCTCCCCAGCAGCGTCATCGCCAGCAGCACCACCAGCGACATGACCGCCAGCTCGCTGGCCGCCGCGTAGGAACCCGTGATCGAGCCCGTCCCGAGCTGGGAGTCGCGCTGATAGACGAGCAGCGGCAGGGTCAGCGTCGATCCGGCGACCAGCGAGGACACGACCAGGACCGCGCCGATCTCCCCCAGCGCCCGAGCCGTCGACAAGACCACGCCGTAGGCCACACCCCACCGGATCGAGGGCAGGGTCACGCGCCAGAACGTCTGCCACCCCGATGCCCCGAGCGTGGCCGCCGCCTGCTCCTGCTCGTCTCCGAGCTCCGCGAGCAGCGGCGCGACCTCGCGCACCACGAACGGCAGCGAGACGAAGATCGTGGCCAGCACCATGCCGGCGGGGGCGAAGATGATCTGGATGCCGTGGTCGGCGAACCAGGTCCCAAACCAGCCGTGGATCCCGTAGACGAGCGTCAGCGCCAGCCCCACGATCACCGGGGAAACCAGAAACGGCAGGTCGATGAGCGCGTCCAGCACGGCGGCCGCCCGGCCCCGCCTGCGCACCAGCACCAGCGCGCAGATGATCCCGAACACGGTGTTCAAGGGGACCGCGATCGCCGCCATCGTCACCGACAGCCAGAAGGCGCTGATCGCCGCCGGGGTGGTGATCCAGCCCCACGCTACCCCGAAGCCGTGCTCGAAGGTCTTGCCGAACACGACCGCCACCGGCGCCAGCAGCAGCACCAGCAGGTAGAGCAGCGCGACCGTGCGCAGCGAGAGCCTGGCCCGACGGCTAATGAGCAACTCGGCCTCCCAACCTGCGCATGAGCACGAGCACGATCAGCGAGACCAGGATCAGCACCAGCGACAGTGACGCCGCCGCCTGCGGCGCGTCTGACTCGATGTCGGCGAAGATCACGATGCTGGCGATCTGCACCTTGCCGATGATCAGGATCAGCGAGCCGATCTCGCCCACACAGCGTGCGAAGGCCAGCGCCGCCCCGGACACGATCGCCGGACGCAGCGCGGGCAGGATGATCCGCCGGAAGGTGGTGGCGTTGGAGGCGCCCAGCGAAGCCGCTGCCTCCTCGACCTCGCGATCGAGTTCGATCAAGACCGGCTGGACTGACCGGACCACGAACGGCAGCGTCACGAACAGCAGCGCCACCACCACCGCCGCTCGGGTGTAGGCGAGGTGGATGCCGAACGGGCTGTCGGGGCCGTAGAGGGCCAGGATCGTCAGCCCGGCGACGATCGTCGGCAGCGCGAAGGGCAGGTCGATCAGCGAGTTGATGATCCGCTGGCCGGGGAACCGGTCACGAACCAGCACCCAGGCCACGACCGTGCCCATCACCGCCCCGATCGCGCACACCAGCAGCGACGCCCCCAGCGTCACCCCCAGCGCCGTCAGCACCGGTCCGCTGGTCACCGACTGCCACAGGCGGCCCGGGCTCTGGCTCAGCGCCTTGACCGCCACCGCGGCCAGCGGGATGAGGACGATCACGCTCAGATACAGCGTGACCAGCCCCAGGCCCAGCCCCCCGGGGCGCGCGGCTCGGTGCCGGCGCCGGGGGATCGACCTGGCGGCCGGGGCCGCGTATGCGCTAGCCGGAGCCAATGGGCACCCCCGGAGCCGACGCGGCGTATGCGCTAGCTCGAGGCAGTGGGCACCCCCGCCGCCTGCTCGATCTTGGTCACCGACCCGGTGGAGGAATCGAAGAACTCGCTCTTGACCTTGGTCCAGCCGCCCAGGTAGCCGATCGTGAACAGCTGCGGCGGCACCGGGAACTGCCTGGTGAACTTCTTGGCCACCGAGGCCAGCACCGGCCGGTAGCCCTGCTGGGCCCAGATCGTCTGGCCCGCCGGGGTCCACTGGAAGTTGACGAACGCCTTGGCCTGGGCGGGGTGCGAGCTCTTCTTGGTGACCGCGATCGGCGTCTGGATCAGGATCGTCTGCTTGGGAATCAGGTACTGGATCTTGTCCCCGGCTCGTTGCGCGGCGATTGCGTCGGACTCGTAGTCGAGCAGCACGTCGCCCTTGCCGCTCGTGAACGTCTGCAGGGCGGCGCTGGCGCTGGAGTCCTGGACGCTGACGTTCTTGGTCAGCAGCGTGCGCACGTAGGCCAGCGCCTGGGCGGGGGTCTTGCCCTGCTTGAGCTGGGCCCCGTAGCCAGCCAGGATGTTCCAGCGCGCGCTCCCCGAGGTCGACGGGTTCGGGGTGATCACGTCGACGCCCGGCTTGACCAGGTCACTCCAGCTGGTGATGTGCTTGGGGTTGCCCTTGCGGACCACGAACACGACCACCGAGTCGCTGGACATGCCCTTGTACGGGTTGGCGGCCCAGTCGTTGGCGACGATCCCGTCATCGACAAGGCGCGTCATGTCGGGCGAGGTCGAGAACGCGACCACATCGGCCGGCTGGCCGGAGTCCACGGCGCGGCTCTGCGAGCCCGAAGACCCGAACGACTCGCCGAAACCCACGCCCTTGCCCGCGGACGTCTTGGCGAACGCGGCGGTGAGCGCGTCGTAGGCGTCCTTGGGCGTCGAGTACGCGACCAGGTTCAGCTTGGTCTTGGCGTCTGCGTTGACCGCCGAGCCACCGCCGGTGGCCGCGTCCGACGAGCCGCCGCAGCCGGCGAGCATGAGCGCCGCCGCACCGCCCGCGAGCGCCGTCGCGCCGACTCCGCGCCACCCCGTGCGCCACCTTTCCCTCAGTTTCCGAATCATCATCTTCCGCCTTATACCAGAGTTTGTCGATTGTCTTTACAGACTTGGTTGGCTCTAAGTTTTGCACAAACCCAGGCGGTGAAGTAGAGAAGACCGCCTGGGGCTCGTTCTGTAGCCTCAGCCGCCGCCATGCGTTTGTTCGAGTACGAGTCGCGAGCGGTCGTGGCCAAGGCCGGGATCCCCGTCACCAGGCACGGGTTTGCCAAGACCCCCGATCAGGCGCGCCGGACCGCCGAGCAGATCGCCGGGCCGGTGGTGATCAAGTCCCAGGTCCTGACCGGCGGGCGGATGAAGGCCGGCGGCGTTCAGTTCGCCGACACGCCGGAGGAGGCCGCGGCCAAGGCCGAGTACGTACTGGATCTGGAGATCGGGGGTCACATGCCGCGCGGCGTGCTGGTCGATTCCCGCGCCCCGGTCCGGCACGAGTACTACGCGGGGGTCGTGTGGGACGGGATCCGCAAGCGGCCGGTGATGCTGTTCTCGGACATGGGCGGGATCGACATCGAGGAGGTGGCCGAGCAGCACCCCGACCATGTTGCGCGCGCGCACTTCTCGACCCGGACCCCGTTCTCGGACTGGCAGGCCAAGCAGCTGATCGCGTCGCTTCAGATCACCGGTTCGGCGCTCAACCGGCTGACGCCGATCGTGTCGCGGCTGGCCGAGTTGTTCTTGCGCTACGACATGACGCTGGCGGAGATCAACCCGCTGGGCGAGCTGGAGGACGGCTCGTTCGTCGCCCTCGACGCCCACATGGAGATGGAGAACGAGGCCCGGCCGCGACAGAAGGCGCTGCTGCACGAGCTCGGCGTCGGCGACGAAGAGACTCGCCAGGCCCGGGAGCCCACTCCGTTCGAGCTCGCCGGCGAGCAGGTCGATGCCACCGATCACCGCGGCGTGGCCGGCAACGTGACCGAGTTCGACGGCAACCTGGGGCTGGTCATCGGGGCCGGTGGCGGCTCACTGACCCTGTTTGACGCGGTCCGCGCCCACGGCGGCGATCCCGCCAACTACTGCGAGATCGGCGGCAATCCGTCGGTGGCCAAGGCGTGCGGTCTGGCCAAGCTGGTGCTCTCAAAGCCAGGTGTCGACAAGATCGCGGTGATGATGTCGATCGTCTCCAACACACGGGTCGATATCGTCGCCCGGGGAGTGGTCAAGGCGTGCCTGGAGCTTGGCTATGACCCGGCGGAAAAGATCGCGATCTTCCGCATTCCCGGCGCCTGGGAGGAGGAGGGCTTCAAGATCCTGGAGCGCTACGGGGTGCCGTACGCCGACCGCTCGGTGTCGCTCAACGAGGCTGCCCGTCGGGCCGTGGAGCGGATCCAGGGAGCGATCGTGTAGTGCACCGTCCGATAAGTAGGGCTCACTGATGGGCATCCTCGTCGACGAGAACACCACGTTCATCGTCCAGGGGATCACCGGCCGCGAGGCCGTGAATCTAACGCGCGAGTGCCTTGACTACGGCGCCGGCGCCAAGATCGTCGCCGGCGTGACACCGGGCCGGCTCGGCCGAGATGTCCACGGCGTGCCCGTGTTCGACACCGTCGCGCAGGCTGTGGCCCACCACGGCGCCCCGATCGACGGCTCGGTGGTCACCGTGCCGCCCGCGTTCACCAAGGACGCGGTGTTCGAGGCGCTCGAGAACGGGGTCAAGCTGGTGGTGATCGTCACCGAGCGGATCCCGCGCGCGGATGTCGCCCAGATGGTCGAGCTGGCCACCGAGCGGGGCGCGCGGATCATCGGCCCCAACTGCCTGGGGATCATCGTCCCCGAGGTCATCAAGATGGGCGGCATCGGCGGCCCCGCGCGCGACGCGGCCAAGTCCTACTCGCGGGGGCCTGTGGGGGTGGTGTCGCGATCGGGCGGGATGACCACCGAGATGTCCTCGACGCTGACCGCCGCCGGCCTGGGGCAATCCACCGCGGTCTCGATCGGGGGTGACGCCATCATCGGCTCGAGCTACGCCGAGCTGATGCCGCTGTTCGAGGCCGACCCCGAGACCGGGGCGATCGTGATCTACACCGAGCCCGGCGGCCGGATGGAGGCCGAGCTGGCCCGCTGGGTGAGCGACAACAACTCGCAACTGCCGATCGTGGCCTTCATGGCGGGCCGCTTCATGGACGAGATGCCCGGGATGAGCTTCGGCCATGCCGGCACGATCGTCGAGGGCAAGGAGGACACCGCGACCGAGAAGATCGCGCGGCTGGCCTCGGCCCGGATCACCGTGGCCGAGCGGATCGAGGACATCCCTGAGCTCGTCAGGAAGCGCCTCTGATGGCCGGAACGCTCATCGGCCTCAAGGAGCGCCTCTGATGGCCGGAACGTTCATCGACGTCGAGGTCGACCCCGAGCTCGTGGGCGACACCGAGCTGGCCCGCAAGCTCGAGGAGGTCTGCCCGGTGGACATCTTCCTGGCCGGGCCGGGCGGGCTCGAGATCGTCCAGCGTCACCTCGACGAGTGCGTGCTGTGCGAGCTGTGCCTGCGCGCCGCGCCCCCGGGGGCGGTGCGGGTCCACAAGCTCTATTCCGGCGAGACGCTGTCTGACTGAGCCGGTCCGGTGCCGGCCGGACCCGGTGGTGGCCACTGCCGAGGCAGCCACCCGCGCTATTGTCCGGCTGCCCGAGATGAGCGCACTGAAACTCGAAACGGTCGAGTGCAAGCGATCCGAGCGCGTCGCCTGGATCGTGATGAATCGCCCCGAGGCGCTCAATGCCTGGACCAAGCAGCTCGGGCGGGAGCTGACCGAGGCGCTCGACGAGGCGGCCGCCGACCCCGAGGTTCGCGCGGTCGTGGTCACCGGCGCCGGGCGGGCCTTCTCGTCGGGAGCCGACCTCAAGGCCGAGCGCGAGCTCTCAAGCGATGGCCGACCGGACGTGCTGACGGCGCTGCGGGAGGTCTACAACCCGCTGATCCTGCGGGTGCGGACGCTCCCCAAGCCGGTGATCGCGGCTGTCAACGGTCCCGCGGTCGGGATTGGGTGCTCGTTTGCCCTGGCCGCGGATCTGGTCGTGGCCGCGCGCTCGGCGTACTTCCTGCTGGCCTTCGTCAACATCGGCCTCGGCCTCGACGGCGGCGCCTCGCAGAGCCTGGTGGCTCGCGTGGGGCATGCCCGAGCCTTCGAGATCGCCTACCTCGGTGAGCGAATCGGCGCCGAACAGGCCCTGAGCTGGAACCTGATCAACGAGGTCGTCGACGACGACCAGCTCGATCGGCGGGTGACGGAGCTGGGTGCCCGGCTGGCCGCCGGGCCCCCGGGCTCATACGCGTCGATCAAGCGCACGATCAACGACCGTGCCTACGCCGGCTTCGAGCAGCTGCTGGAGCTCGAGGCCGTGCTCCAGCAGGGACGTGCGGAGTCCCACGACTTCGCCGAAGGCGTGCTGGCGTTCGTGCAAAAGCGCCCGGCCAACTTCACCGGCAGCTGAGCCCGCCTCGGGGCGTTTGCCATGAACCTGGCCCACATCCTGAGTGACTCCAGCCGGCGCGATCCCGCTCACGTCGCCATCAAGCTCGACGACATCGAGCTTCCCTATGCCGCGCTCGACGGGGCCAGCGCCCACATCGCCGGCCTGCTGCAAGAGCACGGCTTCGCCCCCGGCGATCGGGTCGGGATCATGCTTCCCAACGTCCCCTACTTCCCGGTCTGCTACTACGGCGTGCTGCGCGCGGGCGGGGTCGTGGTGCCGATGAACGTGCTGCTCAAAAAGCGCGAGGTGGCGTTCTACCTCGAGGACTCCGAGGCCAAGCTGCTGTTCGCCTGGGAGGGATTCGCCGAGGATGCGCAGGCGGGCGCCGATCAGGCCGGCGCCCAGTGCCTCCTGGTCAAGCGCGGGGAGTTCGAGCACCAGGTCGGGCGCGCGCCAGCGGTCACCGACGTGGCCGCCGTGGATGACCACGACACGGCGGTGATCCTGTACACCTCGGGCACCACGGGCACACCCAAGGGGGCCGAGCTCACGCACGCCAATCTGGCTCGCAACGCCGAGGTCTCCGAGTCTCTGTTCGAGGCCGGCGCCGATGCCGTCACGCTCGGCGCCTTGCCGCTGTTTCACTCCTTCGGTCAGACCTGCGGGATGAACGCGACGGTCTTTGCCGGCGGGACGCTGACCCTGATCCCCCGCTTTGATCCGGCCAAGGCGCTTGGAATCATCGAACGCGACCGGGTCAACATCTTCCAGGGCGTACCGACCATGTACGGCGCGATGCTCCACTGCCCCGAGCGCGAGCGGTTCGACACCTCCTCGCTCCAAGTGTGCGCCTCGGGAGGGTCCGCGATGCCCGTCGAGCTCATGCGCGGCTTCGAGCAGGCCTTCGGGTGCAAGGTGCTCGAGGGCTACGGCCTGTCCGAGAGCTCGCCCGTGGCCTCGTTCAACCACCCCGATCGCGAACGCAAGCCCGGCTCGATCGGCACCCCGATCCAGGGCGTGGAGATGAAGGTCGTCGACGACCAGGGCAACGAGGTCGCCCAGGGCGAGGTTGGCGAGATCGTGATCCGCGGGCACAACGTGATGAAGGGCTACTGGAACCGGCCCGAGGCGACCGAGGAGACGATTCGCGACGGCTGGCTGCACACCGGCGACATGGCCACCGTCGACGAGGACGGCTACTTCTTCATCGTCGATCGCAAGAAGGACATGATCATCCGCGGCGGCTACAACGTCTATCCGCGGGAGGTCGAGGAGGTCCTCTACGAGCACCCCGCGGTGCGCGAGGCCGCGGTGCTCGGCCTGCCCCACGACGAATACGGCGAGGAAGTCGGGGCCGCCGTCGCCCTCAAGGACGGTGCGCAGGCCACCGCCGACGAGTTGCGGGAGTTCGTCGCCCAGCAGGTGGCGGCCTACAAGTACCCGCGCCGGATCTGGTTCGTCGACGACCTCCCCAAGGGTCCGACGGGCAAGATCCTCAAGCGCGAGATCGCCGTGCCCGAGCCGGGGTGAGC
>CAVWQA010000017.1:0-235723 GCA_963757015.1 uncultured Solirubrobacterales bacterium | reverse complement strand
TCCAGGATCTCGGCGATGACAGAGTCCCCGGGCATCGCGCCGCGCACTGCCACGGGACCGGTGGCGCTGTTGATGCGCTCCAGGTCGATGTCGGTCACCAGGTCGTCCTCGGACTGAATCTGGCCACTGAAGCAGTCGTTCGTCTCGAAGGTCACGACGTCGCCGGGATTGACTTCAAGCACGGGATCGAGATCGGGACCGAACTCCCAGATCACGTGATCCCGCGTCAGACGGTGCGTCGCGTTCGCCATTGGGCTACTGGGCATTATCCGCCGGCAGGTCGAGATGCACGATGCCCACATCAACGACCCGCCGTCGGTCTCGTCGCCACAGCGCTATGAGATACACGATCCCGACGGCCGCGAAGCCCGCGATCCCGTAGGCCATGTACGAAATCGGTGGCGTGAGCGGAGATATGAACGAGAACACGCGGATCCCGGTGGCGGTCAGCCAGGCCGGGATGAAGGTCAGGATGCCCAGAACTGGAACCAGCCCATGCCGGAGCGGGTTGAACCGCCTCACCCGTAGGAAGTAGCCAATGCACGCCGCATTGACAACGATGTAGGTGCTGATGAGCAAAATCACCAGGCCGGCCCCGACCATCGCGAACGCCGTCGTGGGGCCGTAGCCGAGTCCGAGCCCGAGCGTGACACCGAGGGTGAGGACGATCGTGATCGCGATCGCGACGAGGGGCGAGCGGTGGCGAGCGCTGACCAGCGCAAAGAACGAGGGGAAGGCACCCACCCGTCCCATGGCGTAGGCGGTTCGACTGGCCACGTTGACTCCGGCGTTGGCATTGGCGACCGTGGAGTTGACGATGGCCAGGAACACGAAGAACCAGAATGCCCCGAAGAGCGACCTGGCGAGCCCCTCCCATGACGCGGCGCCGCTGGTCGAGAATCCGCCGAACTTGGCTGGGCCGAAGGCCACCGTCACGGCATAGGTCGTGAACACATACAGGATGCCGATCCCCAGGGTGGCCAGCAGGATGGCTCGCCGCACGGTACGCCGCGGATCCCTGGCTTCTTCGGCCAACGGTGCCGCTCCCTCGAACCCGCCGAAGGCGAGGATCGTGTAGACCGACCCAGCGATTACGCCGGTGAGGCCGGAGAAGCTCTTGGGCGTGTAATGAGCCGTGAACACCCGGCCGGTGTTAGCGCTGCCGGCGTGGATGATGAAGAGCACGCCGAGCACGGCGAAGACGAGGATCTCAAACGCTCCCAGCACAGTGCCAAGGCCGGCCGAGACCCGGATGCCGAAGTAGCCGGCGGCGCCAACGACCGCCGTGCCGAGAATCGCCCAGGGCCACCACAGCCCAGGCGCGACGCTCAGTTCGGAGTGCAGGGTCGCAGCGACCGTAAAACCGAGTTGGAGCAGCACGAGCGGCGGGATCAGCGCGCCCTCAAGGGCATAGGCCCAGGCCACGAGAAAGCCGAGTGAAGGATGAAGCCCGCGGGCGGCATAGGTGGCTAGGGAGCCTGCCGAGGGCAGCTCACGCGCGAGCTCGCCGATGCAGAAGGCGCAGAACAGGCACGCGATCAACGCGAAGATGACCGAGAGCGGGAGCGAGCCGCCGGCGAAGGCCGCGCCGGCGGGGATCGATGCCGCGATCGCCGCACCGGGCGCCATGTCGGTGATGCTCTGAAATAGCACCTCGCGCAGGCCGATTGCGTCCCGGCGCAGACCGGGCGGGGCGGCGGTTGTGCCCGTCTCAATGGTGGCCATAAGCTGCTCCCTCTCGTGTTCGTCGCAGGGGGGAATCCTTCCAGGCGGTGTGACACCTGTGCAACCTCGGCGTATATGGACGCCGTTACGCCAGCCTTCCCTGACGTGGCGGCGAGTGGCCCGCTCCACCTCGATCTTCGTCTGCTCGGCTGGCGCTCACTAGAGGCCGTGCTGGAGGGTCACTGTCCGTCGGGACGGGAGAGTCAAGAGCGCGGGGGCGCTGCTCGACTGGCTCGAATCCGATTGCGCTGCGCTACATATGCCGGCCCACCGATCGCGTTCCATCCCCTCAGCTCGGCGACGGCCAGATGGCATTCCAGGCCCAGGACCTCGAGGCAACCCTGGCCGATCTGCGAGCCGGGTGTGACCTTCGACCGCTTCGAGATGTCTGGCTTCGAGATCGGCGGCGACACGATCGACGCCCCCCCGATGACTACCCGAGCGAGGGCACCGGCGAACTGGGCACGTTCTTCTACGCCAGCGAGCGCAACCTCATCGGGATCGCCTAACTGGTCCGCGAGGCCGCGACGCTGGGTAGCACGGACCGACCGCGAGTGCCGTAACGCATCCAGTGCCGGGATGAGCACGTTGTCGCCGAACCAGTCGTTTGCCGACTACCCGCGGAAGGGCGAAGGCGATCGTCCCCACGGACTCGCTTTGCGCGCGGAACGCCGATCGAGTGGGTTTTCGCGCGCGACGCCGATGGCAGATGTCACAGCCGATTCGCTACCGACGCGATCAGCAGAAGGCAGCTGCGGTGTTCACCACGGCACGACCGCCCCGTCCCATGAGAACAGCTGGCCGCTGGGGCCGTCGTCGGGCAGCAGGGCAAGCCGGACGGCGCCCGCGGCCGCTTCGGCCGGGTCGCCCCCGGCCGCCGCCTGGGGATTGAGGTTCGTCGCACGCAAACCGGGCGCGAGAGCATTCACCTTAAAGCCGTCGTTGGCGAGCGCCTGCGCGTAGAAGACCGTCAGCGCGTCGAGGGCGGTCTTTGACGAGCGGTACGCGGCGCCTGAGCCTGTACCGGCCCTCCGATAGTCAAACTGCGGATTGGGACCGGTGCTCCAGGTCAGCGATCCGGTACCGCTCGAGACGTTGACGATGCGCGGATGTGCCGAGCGGCGAAGCGCCGGCAAGAACGCGTTGGTCACGGCGACCACGCCGAAGACGTTGGTCTCGTACGTGCGGCGAAAGACATCCAGGTCGGCCTCGGTCACCGGAGTTCCGATGTCCAGCGAGATCCCGGCGTTGTTGATCAGGACATCGAGTTTCCGCACGGTGGCGGGCGCCCTGGCAATCGCGTCAGCGTCGGTAACGTCAAGCAGCAGCGGGCGACCACCGAACTCCGCGGCAACCTCCGCGCCCCGCGCCTCGTCGCGCGCGCCGACGAGAACCATCCATCCCAGCTCGGCGAACTGCCGGGCGATGTGCAAGCCGATACCGCCGGTCGCGCCGGTGACCAGAACGGTGGACGGGGTCATCCCCCGCATCATCGCACCGCGGCATTGCGCTCCGTGACAAGGGGATAGCGAGGCGCCCGCGGCCAGCGTGACCGAGGTGTCGCCAAGGCGATCGCCCGTGGGCAGGCGGCCCGGGAGGCCAAGGCGTCGTTGGGGCGAGGCGTGCTGTGCGCGCCGAGGGAAGGGCCGGACGATCCCCGCTTGTGGGTGGTGGTCCCGATGCTTCGATGAGGGTCGGGCCGGTCGGCTTCTACCCAGGCAGCCTCGCGCGTGATCGCGCTCGAGGCAGGCCTGTGGAGATCGACGAGCTGGCCGATGAAGCCGAAGCGAGCGTCGGCCTCCTCGGGCGAGATCGCGGTCGCGGGCCGGTCGCAATTGAGACTTGCTAGGCGCCGCTGGCGACGGACCCCGCGCGTGCCGTCCAGCTGGGACCGATGGCTACCGCGACATGACCGGCCCCGACCACGGACGGACATGGGGCGCCCAATGGCGAGTGAGCGCTCGGGCGGCAGGCCGGTGACCGCGCCTTTGTGCCGCGACCGATCCACGACGTCGGGTTCAACGCACCGGACCTGCAAGCCGCCATTGACACATGGGTGACCGTTTACGGGGCACGACCGTTCGACGTGACGAACACGTCGCGTACGACGAGGGCACGTCGAGCGGGACGCCCGCGGTGTGGGACCACAGCGCCGGATTCGGCCAGTGGGGCGCGGTGCCGGTGGAGCTGCAGCAGACGCACGACCTGCGACCTGCCCGCTGGCTCGCCCGTTCACGGCCGACGGCCGCAGCGCGATGAACCACGTCGGGATCACCGCCGAGGATCCCGCGGCCGAGAGCGCGCGGCTTGAATCACTTGGCTTCGAGCTGTGCATGCACGCCCGCCTCGGCGAGGTTGAGTTCTTCTGACACGACGTGACCGAGGCGTACGGCTACTGCATCGAGGTCATCACCGCCGGGCCGGGGCTCGACGGCTTCTTCGACACGGTGGCCGGCGGCGCGCGTGGCTGGGAGGGAGGCGACCCGATCCGCAGCCTCTCGCACCCCGAACACGATCGTGGGCGGCTACGCCGCGCCGCCCGACCCCGACGTGCGGGGCGTCGCCAACTCGATCGTGAGCTCGGCGACGATGAGCAGGGCAAGCAGTCGTCCGCGGTGGTGCGAGCTGCGACCGACACCTGATCATCTTCGCCCATCACGACGGGCGCCAATGCACCAACAAGCACCCACTACCCTTGACCGCCGCGGCTATCTCAGCCAGCTCACGCCGCGAACTTGCAGGCGATTTAGGCCTTCTTCGGCAGCAGCTCGAGTAGCCCGGAGAACAGCGGCGTGATGAGGCGCGAATGCGGATAAACGCGGTAGGTGTTGTAGACCACATCGTCCCGCAGTGCGAACACGCTCCACCCGGCGCTCACAGACATGGCCGACTCGAGGTTTGGCGCACCGACGTCCTCGCCGTAGTCGCGCAGCCACTGGGGCGCCTCGCGGAGCAGCTGCCCCATGTCGAACTCTTCTCGGACGATGCCGGACAGCTGCTCGCGGCGAAACGCGTAGCCGTAGTCAAACAGGAAGTCGTCGCCGTGCGCCGACACGTATGGCACCGTCCACCCACGACGCCGCTTGTACGCGACGAGCTTCTCCAGCGGCGCGTGCGACATGCACAGCAGCGTCACGTCGCGATCATTCAGATGCGCGATCACGCCGCCCAGCCCATCGGCGAGCGACGAGCAGCCCGGGCACGCAACCGCCCACTCCTCCCCGAACATCAGATGGTAGATGAGCAACTGCGAGCGCCCCTCGAACAGCTCGGGCAACGACTTTGACCCGTCCTCGGTCGCGAACCTGTACTCCTTCTTGACCGGCACCCACGGCAGCTTGCGTCGCTGCTCCTCGACATGCTTGGCGTGTTCCTCGAGCTCTCGCTCGGCGCCCAGCAGCTCCTTGCGCGCCGCCTGCCAATCCTGCTCTGTCGCGACCTTCATCGGACCTCCTTGGCGTTGAACTTGTCCTCGTACCACTTGGAACGGTGCCACGGCGGAAAACTCATCGGCAGTCCCAAGGCCTCAAACAGCTCCGGCCGGCTCCAGTCCACGACCTCGATGACGCGCCCCTCCGCGACACGCAGCACCCCGAGCGCGAGCGGACGGTAGTGCGCCTCGCCGGGCGCCCGCAGGTAGATCGCCACCGCCGGCTGCAGGTTCGCCCGCGCCGCCACGAATAGGTGCTCGCCGGGCGCGGCGTGCTTCTCGCTGCCGCGCCGGAACGCGTCGACCCCGTCGTACCAGAGCGGGCGCGGCGGGAACGAGAACCGGGCGTCCTCGCGGACGAGCGCGGCGAGCGCCGCGAAGTCCCGGCGCTCGATCGCCTCGACGTAGCGTCGGGCGACCTCCCGTTGCTCGGCAGGAGGGTCCGAGCGCAGCCACTCGTCGCGCCGCGACGGCAGGCGCTCACGCAGCCGATCGCGCGCCCGCTGCAGCCGGCTGTTGACGGCCGGCACGCTCGTGTCGAGCAGCTTCGCCGTCTCGCGCGCCGAGAACCCAGCCACGTCGCGCAGGATCAGCGCCGCCCGCTGCCGCGGCGGCAGGTGCTGGATCGCTGCCACGAACCCGATCTCGAGCGTCTCGCGGGCGACCGCCGCCTCGTGCGGGTCCACCAAGCGATCGGGATACGGCTCAAGCCACCGGACGTCGGCGGCGATCGGCGGGACGTCACCCTCGGGGTCGGCCGCAGGCGCGACGTCGACCGGCAGCACCCGCGGGCCGCGCCGTGCCACGTGGTCCAGGCACGCGTTCGTTGCGATGCGATACAGCCAGGCGCGGAACGACCACCGCCCCTCGCGCCTGAACCGCGCCCGTGCCCGCCAGGCGCGCGCGAACGTCTCCTGGACGAGGTCCTCCGAGTCCTCGAACGACCCAACCATGCGGTAGCAGTGCGCCCGCAGCTCGCGCCGGTGGCGTTCAAAGAGCGCCGAGAAGGTGGTCTCGTCGGCGTTCATCGTCAACTGAGACCTCGCTCCCCCGCGGTTCTCATCGGCTCATGTCACCACATAGACCGGCCCGCCACCACTCTCCGATGGCGTGCGGTCCGCCCTTGGCCGGAACCGACGCCGCACTCCGGGCACTCGCTGTAGTGACGATCAGGTCGTCTAGACCCTGCTCCGGCGCGTCCCCCGGTCTGGCCTGATCGGAGCGACTGCATCGGTGGCGAAGTACTGATCCGCTCGCGGCTGGTTGTGACGCTTCCCGCTGAGCGATAGGAGAAGCTCGTTTCTGACCCCATCTAGGCGGACCGGTGCGCTTCGCGCGATGAGACTTGCGTTCGGGCGACGACCGGATCATTTAGAGCTCCTCGGGGAGGATCCCGTCCATCGTGACCGCGGTGCTCAGACGACGCTCACCGTGGCGACGTCGCGATCCGAAGTAGCCGGACTGGCAGCGACTCTGGGGCTTGTCTCCATACAGTACGGTCGGCGTAGGACCACGCGTAGATCGGGCTGCCGTCGCGAATCAGGCCCCGTAGATCCGGGATGTCAAGCTCTCGCGCGGACCAGTCATAGAGCGCTTGGAGCTTCGGGGCGATCACGCCGTAGTCGAGCATCCGCGCAAGCCTGTGCTCGATCTTGAGGGCCGTCTCCAGATCGATCCGGGCCGGGTAGTGGACAGGAAGCACCCGGCCAAGCGAGAGGAACGCGCCAGCCATTCCCACCCGTGGATCACCGAGGACTCGGCCGACAGGCGCAAACCGACCGAGAGCCATGCGCGGCGCCGCGTTGAGCGCGTGCGCGTACAGGACGCGGAGCAGAGCAACGTTGAGGAAGAAGCGCTCGGGCATCGACTCCTGCTCGGCGAGATCGCCGTTCTCCAGGTACGCGCGAACGATGCTGGCGTTGTGCGCGCGATACCAGCTCCGACCCGTCGGCGCGGCGATGAACGACATCCACAGCGCGATCGTTGACGAGGAGGCCTGTCCAGGCAGGCCGCCGGAAAGCGCCAACGCCTCAAGTCCGTCTAGGAGGAGTCGACCGTTCACCGCCCGCCACCACGGACTTCCGGGCGGGTCTTCGTCGGGCGGACCCAGCACGCCGCGCTCGGCCTGCCAGCGCATGAACGACAAGGCCGCGCTCCGGAATGGCAGATGCCGAGGCGCCTTACCGAACGGTCCGCAATAGGCGCGCCCCATCAGCGCCAACCGGCCCGCCGGATCGTCGCGCACGCGCTCGACCTGCGCCGCCGCCCACTCCGCCGCCGTCGTCTCACGGGTGATGCCCGCCAGATGCCAGTCCTTGGCATGCAAGAGGTAAAGGCCGTTCCCGGTACTGCCGGGGGCCATCATCCGAGTTGGCGGTCGAGGTTGATGGCGGCGCTGATCAGGGCAAGATCCGTAAAGGCTGAGAGAAGTTGCTCAGTTGCTCGCCCGTTGATCCGAAACTCTTCGCAGTACACACCGCGGTGGTTGCCGTAGAGGAGCATCTTCTCGAACACCAGCGTGCGTGGCGACAGCGCGGCAAGGTCGCGATCTCGGCCAGCGGCGAGGAAGAGCGCAAGACGACCGAGGGTTCTGAGACTTTCAGCCGATGGACACAACGCACCCTGACCGAGGTTCGGATTGGCCCCATCCATGCGCACGTCTCGAGGCCGGGTCCGGGAAGAGACCCATCCAATCGATGAGGGAAGACACCACCTGCGGGTCCGCCAAACACAGCGCTCCACGCCACTTGATCGCCGCGCGCGGTCGCCACAGAAGGGCTAGACGCGAATGCCATCATGCGTCCTGGACGAGAGCAGTGCTCGTCTTTGATGCGGCCGGCTCTGCGCCGTGGTTCCCGTCGGTTGTCGATCCGTGCGTGAGTCCGTGCGCGACCGGGCTTGACGCGTGTCGGTTGCGGCGACACGATTCGGCTTTGCGGGTCGAAGCTCAAACGCACGTTGTGTCTGAAATCGTCCGGTTGCGGGTTGCGATCGGTCGCGAGGCCGCGGCGGTTAGCAAGACGCTGAGCGACCATCGGTCCGCGTGTGATGATGATTATCCACGGTGGGGATGGATGGAGCACACAGAGCTGAGGCGGCAACTCGGTGCTCTACACGAACACGTGGCTCAGGCGCCATCCCGAAGTCAAGATCAGCTGGACCTGCGCGCCGAGTTCGCAACCCTGCTGTGTTTTGCCAAGACCCTGCGGACCGACGCGGAGGCCTGGCGGGCAGCGCTTGACGACGGGCTCAAAGAACTCGAGCGACAGGAAGTTGCAGCGCGCGAGGAGCGGGCGCGATTGGCCGCTGAGCGCGAGGCACTTGTGCGACGGCGAGACGCTCTTCAGTTCGCGATTGATAAAACGGCCAGAGGTATCGCGCAAGAGAAAGATGGCGGTTGTCGCAAGACGCTGCCTGTCTTTAGGCTTGGGGAAGCTCTCACTGTCTGCTCCGTAGCTGTCTTATGCCCGAGACAGAGATTTCGCGCTTCGTCATACTGGCTCGTGACACTCACCGACGCTCGTGATCAGGTGGGGGTTAGGCGCTGCTGACCACGGCTGGCGGGCCCGTGCCAAGGGTGTTGCGTCACTGGTGAGGGAACGCTGCTGGATTTGGCCCTTCAAGCGGTCGGTTAGTGGGGCGATGCTCTTGCTCGTCGACTCTTCCACCGCGGGGATAGCGGCTTTCCGGGTTGGTGGCGGTAAAAGGTCGCGTCGACGCGGCGGAGATCGCGCTCCCAGGAGCTGGCACAAGCGGTCGCGCATCTCACCTTGAAGGGTGGACGCACTGTGATGAGGCGCACGGGTCTAAAAGCCTACCCTTACCATTTAGGCGGCTGGGCCGACCGCCGCCCGACGAGCCCGCGCCGGTGTGCGAGCAGCCGCCGCTGTGTGAGGTCGCTGGGATTGCGATGGCGGTGAGCTCGGTCGACCAGTACATGGCCGGCAGCACGTTGTACGGGTGTGGGCGTGTTGCCGGTGTCATGTACACATATCCGGCGTCGGGCGCCTTGCTGAGCTGTACAGCCGTAGCCATTGCCGACGTCGTGGAAGTCGCGTAGATCACGCGTCGGAAGTGAGAGCGGGATAACTGGCTACCCCGGTTTGCCCCTGGAACGACGAAGGGCAGTTTTTGCCGCCCTCGATGCCTGGGTCGCGCGTCGGCCGGTTCGCAGGGCCTTGGTCCTCCCGCGCCTTGTCGGCCGGGACACCGGAGGCGCTTGAAACTTCGGGGTGAGGATCCACGATGGGCTGACATTGCGCCGCCGCTGTGGGGCCATCTCGATCGGGCGGCTCCGGTCACCTTCTGGACGCATCATCGGCTGGGGTGGCCACACCGCGACCCGCAGCGCCGGCAGCGCCCGCAGAGGAATCGCCGCTCGGTGCTCGGGTGAAACGAAGGGGTTGCGCCTTCGCCTTGGCTCTCTGGGCCGCCCGCATTGCGGCCGGGGCCCACGCTGCTCAGCCCTGGCCAGGCAGCGCAACTGTCTTGAGGTTCTCGGCGCTGGCCACGGCGAGGACGTCGGGGTCGGCGGTGGCGATCTGGTCGTTCTGCCGGGCCGTTGCGATCAGCACGGCGTCGGCGAGCGAGATCGGTCGAGACGAGCGCTGATAGTGCCTCGCGCGAATCTCGGCGGCCCGCCGCGCCACGGGGAACTCCAGCGATATCGCCACAAGCGGTCCGTCGAATAGGGGATCGAGGATCTCCATTGTCCGTTTGATCGGTAACTCGTGGACGCGCTCGCAGACGTCGAGGACCTCCACCAGATTCGCCGTGGCAACGGCCGTAGCGCCGTCGCGCAACAACGAGCGCACCTGCGCTGCCGCAGGCCCCCCGATCAGAAACGCGATCAGCGCGTAGGCGTCGAGCAGCGTCACCGGCCGCGGCGACGTTCAGCTTGACGCTCGTCTTCTCGCGCGCGACGCCGAAGCCGCCCGACGTCGAGCCCACCGAAGTCCTCAGCTAGCGCGCCGTCCGCGGCGGCAATCGGATCGTCAGCCGCCGGCTCGAGGACGATCCGATTGCCCTGGTCCTCCAGCGTGACCGTCGAGGTACCCCAGCGGTGCCTGATCGGTGCGGGAATCGAAACCTGTCCGCCTTTTGAGATCCTCATTCGCGCCTTCATGACCATGAAGGCTATCATGAGATCTTTCTGACAATCGGGCCTAGTTCGTACCGTCTAACCGGTCCAGTTCTGTACCTAGGATGCGGTACAATGACGTCATACCAGCTCTGAACCCGTTCATCTGGGATCGCCCGCTCGATGACCCGTCGAAGATCGTCGGCATGGAGGCGTTCGCCAACCAGGTCGCCCTAATCCTGAAGGCTCATACGAACGTGGCGTTGTTCGGCCCGCGCGACACCGGGAAAACGACCTTCACCAACCAGCTGGCCCTGGAGCTGGAAAAGACGCATGGCGACGACGCGCCGCCGTTCGACGTCGTCAAGATCAACCTTCAGCGGGTGGTCAGCATTCCCGGATTCATCGGTTGCGTCCACGACGCGATGATCAGTCATCCGGCGAAGCGGCTGCGGCGCGCGGCCCAGCGTCAGATCGGTGCGCTGGAGAAGGAGATCGGGTTCGACATCAGAGTGATCAAGGGCTCCGTGAGAACGCCGGCGGGCACCCAGCCACAGGACTCGGAGACGCTCCACGCTCAACTCGTGGCGCTGCGTTCGCTATCCGATCACCTGATCGTGGTGTTCGACGAGTTCCAGCGGCTGCGGCACTGCCCGGGAGAGCCGTTGGCGATCATCCGCTCGGCACTCATGAGCTCTGGCGCCAATCATGTATCGCTGCTCTTCACCGGGTCGATCCGCAACGCCATGCAGATGATGCTCGAGAACTCGGAACAGCCAATCTTCGGCGAGGCGGCCCAGATGCAACTCCCGGCCATCAGCCGGATCGACTTCCTCGAATACCTCGACTTCCAGTTCGAGGCGACCGGCAAGTCAGCCGACGAGGATGCCCTCGATTACTTGCTCAACAGCACCCGCGTGCACCCCAGAAGCACCCAGCAGCTTGCGTGGGAGTCCTGGGCCGAGACACCTACCGGCAACAGGGTCACGCTCGACATCGTCGTGCGCGCACACGAACGGCTAGTCCAGACCATCGAGCGGTCCGAATTCGCCTCGGTGCTCAACGTCCTGATGAACGGGGACGAGGGTGAGGTCAACGAGGTTCGAGCGCTGCAGCTGCTGGCGGACCGCGGCGGTACCAACGTCAGCAGCAGACCCGGCGCGAAGCGTTACGGATTCTCCAGTCACTCGCGCGTCCGCCCCGCCCTTGTACGTCTACAACGTCGCGGTCTCGTCGACGAGCGAGAAGGCCGCTGGTACATCGTCGATCCGCTATTCGAGGAGTGGCTCCGGCGCGCGTCACCGTTGGCCGATCAAGCCGTCTCAATCGAGGTCGAAAACGAATAGCCTCGTGTACCGCATATCCGTACAAAACGGTACCGAGTAGGCGGTACAGAGTGTGCGCGGCCCCCGAAGTGCGCCGACCACCGCGTCAGCGACCGGCCGGACCCTGGTGACGCTCCACGATGCCCAGGCTTCACTCGCGTGCATCGCTGGCGTGGAAGTCAGCGTCTAGGTCACTCGTCGAAGGGGACGATGAAGATGTGTTCGCAGATCGCGTCGGTCGCCTCCTTGACGATCGCAGCCGCTGTCCGGAGGTCACGACGCGAGTGCTTCGGTCATAGGACCGTGAGCCGCCAGGCCCCGTTTCATCCCCCGTTCGCCTCTGGGTCGGTCGCGGCAAGACCGCCAGTCAAACGATGTCAAACCGACCCCGAGCCTTGAAGCGCGAAACCTCCGATCCCTCGGAGGTTCCGATTTCCAGCCCTTTTGAGTGAGTGAGTAGCGGGGGCGGGATTCGAACCCGCGACCTTCGGGTTGTTTCACCGGAATCAGGTTCTTGCCGCTTTGCAGGAATGTCTTGGTTTTGTGTCAGCTTATTTGAGGCTGGATTTGGCTGGTTTGAGACATGGTTTGTGACACGACTATGGCGTTTGATCCGGAGTTCGCTCGCTCCGACAAGGGCGCCGACTGAAGCCGTACGATCTCGACCGTGTCCCCGAAGCCCAAGGACCAGCTGGCGAGAGAGCATGCCACGGCTGCCCGCGAGGATCTGGAAACCGGGCGAGAGAAGGACGCTATCAATGCGATGTTCTACGCGGCCGAAGCCGCCGTGGTTGCGATCGCTGACCGAGAAGCCATCGACACGAAGCAGCAGCACGGCCTTAAGGCCGACGCGGCCACCGAGCTCCACAAGAAAGGGGTCCTTGAGGAGGACTTCGGTCGGCTGCTACGGACGTTGAACCAGGCGAGAAAGGACGTCTGGTATGAGGGGGACGACCCAGAGTTCGATACCGATATCGAGGACGTGCTTGCGCAAGTTCAGACGCTCGTCGAGGCGGCGCAGCGGTCATGACGGCGTCGACCGCTCAGTTCTTTGGCACCGAGGACATCCGTCACTGCTGGCGGACCAACCGCAGCTGGAACGCAAGGCTCACCGCGGACGCCGAACGCGCACGCTGGAATCAGACCGTTGCGCAGCGACACGTTACCGAGCACGTGTTGCGTCGGTCCCTTGAGGCCGGGGCGCTCGCTGTTGCGCTGACAGGCTCCACGGCGCGGAACTGCCGCACTCGGATTAGCGACCTCGACTACCACGTCGTGGGACAGCGGCCTGACGTGTCGGATCTTCCAGGAGACGTTGACATCTACGCGTCTAGCGAGGATCGGCTGTGGGACAAGCTCAGGGGCGGAGACGATTTCGTTCAGTGGACGCTTCGGTGTGGCTGCATCCTCTTCGACGCCGGGATCATGCGCGACGCCCTTCGTTGCGTCGTAACCGAAGCTCTCTGGCCCGATGGCGAGGTAAAGATTGCTCGCATACCCGAGCTGGTCCGCCTCGCCCAGCGCTTGATCAGCATAGGAGACCGTGATGCTGCGCAAGACCAGGTCCGGGCTGCCTTAACGTCGGCCGCGCGAGGTCTTCTTCTTCGAGAAAACGTCTTCCCGCTGTCGCGAAGAGAGCTGCCTGACCAGCTGGAGACGATCGGGATGCGGGATCTTGGCAATCGCCTCGACGACTCAATCTATAGGACGCTTTCGCTCGCCCAGCTCGAGCAGGCGCTGGCGCCATTGCATCGCCTGCCGCCTGCAGTGGCGGATCGCTGAGCGCGCATCCTCTAGGTTCGAGTTAGCTGGCTCGACATCACAGATGGCGATCCAGGCCAACACCCTTCGCCTGACGTCCCTCGCGCCCGCAGGCCGAGTTTGGAACCCGCCTGAACACGATCTTTCAGACCGGAGCTGCGTAGAGCGTTGCGGCGATGCTCCGCGACGTGGATGCCGAGATCGCGCAGGTCCAGCTGAGTCTGGCGCAGCTCGATCGGCTCCGGAGCGATGCTGCGGCTCGTCTTGCCGCATTGACCCACCTACGTAGTTCCCGAGCTGCTCAAGCTGGCGAGACCCACGCAGGCGGGGCTCTCGCCAACCTCGATGGTCAGACTCTTGCGCGCCGTTCCCAGAGCGGGAACGTTCGATCGCCGGCTGCCTGTCAAGCGGCCGACGCGTCGTCCGGACCGCGCGAGCATCGGATTGCCATGAACCGTCGCGGTCGATCGCGAGCAGCCGACAATTGTCGTCGGCCCGGAGCGAGTAGATCCCGACGACTTGGCGCCCCTGAAGATGGGCAAGCAGCTGGCGGTCATCCAGGACCACGAACGCCTGGTTAGGGCAGGCTCCGCAGCGGACCTTGGGCTTGCCGCAAACATCTTGCGTCCACTTGTTCGCACAACGGGGGCGATAGTTGGATCGCCTGCGCGCCCCGCCTGTACATCGACCGCGCAACCCTTCCCGCCGCGTTGGCCCGAGCTGTTAGCTAGCCGGCGCGCTGCCGCTCGTGTCGTTGACCGCCCCGAGCGGCACGGTCAGTTCAGATCCGGCGACGCCAGAAAGATGTTCTCCGCGATGATCGTCGTCGCCTCGTTCGACGATCCTAGCTCCGCGGGCGTTCGTCTTTGACGGGGCTACTTCATGGCTCGCTAATCCGGCTTCCCCGGCGTCATGAGATGTGGATGACCATGGTCATGACGGCGACGTCGAGAAAGAGGACGTCAGCAGCCATCGCTGTGTGATGATGACCCTGCTCGGGTTCGTGCCTGAACTCTGGGGCTTGACAGTTCGGATGTCCGTCGTGCGCCCGTGTCGTGAAGTTGCCGTTCATGGTTGGGGAAGCCACGAGCGATTGCGAAGAGCAGACTTCACCTGCCGGATGTACCAATTTCGCTTCGGGTTGTTCAACCACGGGACCGGGGCGTTGTACGCGCCGATGCTCTGCCACGGCTGGCCCTTGTGGTAGCCACGGCCACACCAGTCGCATCGGCCGTCGTAGTAGTAGCGAATCGTGGCGGCTGAATAGTCGAGGGCCCAGGCCGTCGATTTCCAGCGCAGCGGGTTGGCGCCTGGATTGAGTTTATTGAAGGGCTTCCACTTAATCTGTGAAATGCCGATGCTCTGGAAGACCTGATAGGGCTTGATACGTGATTGGCTGGGGTACCGCCAGTAGTCACGCGCGCTCACGCTGGCCCTGTCGTACTGGAGGCCTTGTATGTCGAGCGACTCAAAGTAGATCTGTGCGCGATACAGGTCGGTGGGGATGCCCCATTTGCGCGCCGCCCACTGAATTAGGTCGTCGGTCGAAGGGTTGTGCAAGCCGGATCGGCCAGTGACGTACCGGTATTCGGGAATCTCCTTGAGGATCGATCGGCCCTGCGCTGTGCGCGCGTGATAAAACGCGTTGAGCTCTGCGTTCGAGGGTACGTGGTTGTTCGCCGCGAAGTTCTCGGGCCGAAGCTCTGGCTGGTGGATCACCAGCGCGGCAGCGGCACGGTCTGACAACGGCGGTCTCCCCGGCCTGGCCCATGCATCCGGCGGCACTGTGGCGGCGCTCGCCATTGCGGCAGCGCAGGCGATATACGTACTGAGCGCGATCGCAATTACTACGCATGTCCATAGGACGCGCCTCATGAGCGTCCCTTCGTCAAGCGCCGTTTCCGCTCGGGGGAAGTCGCCTGCTTCCCGACCTTGCGCGCCCTTCGAGACCCCCCGTCGCCGCTGTGGGTGCCACTCAGGCCACCTGGCCGCCGTGAATCGCCGAAGCATCTCATCCACTCGCTCGCAGACTTTTCGCCCACCATGGAATGGGTGTCTCTGGAAATCGCGATTCCAGTCGACTCAAGCGTTGGAGCCACTTTGGTCAGCGCTATTTTCATCTTGTGATTGTCCATGCGCAGATGTGTCGATCGCACTGAGAGCGGAAGTCAGCGATCGGCGACACCAATAGCATCGGCTCGACCGACCCGGCGCTTGAATAACTCTTGCGAAGTTCTCATAAACACCCAGGTAGTGGTCATAACAACATTGACGGCTGGCAGTGTCCGCGCCGACCACGTGTAGATGATCTTCGACGCGGTTGCGGTCATCTCGAACGTGACGGCCGCGAGGACGGAACCGACTTGCCGCCGCTACATGCCGGCAGGACGGCCGCCGTCTCGCCGAGCCGCGACTGCCCGCGACGAGTAGCGGAGCCTCAAAGCAACGTACAAACCAAACGCTCCGGACGGTGACCCGGGGCCGCCGGGAACCGGTTCGATCCGGAAGGCCGACAGCTGTCCGATCTGTTGGCCTACCCCTCCTCTGAGAGGCACGTGCCGGAAACCAACGCTGATCTCTCGACTTCGACGAAGTGCGGGACCGTCCGGCTCGACGCGGCGGCCCCTCGCGCTCGGCTGATAGGCCTTCCTCAAGGCGCGCGGTGCATGCCCGGAGACTCACTAACGCTGGTTGCTGACGGTCCCGGAGCTATACCCGGAAGTTGTGGATGCGCGTGAAGAGGAAGGCGGCGTACCTTCCCGGTTGCTGAAGACCGAAGCCGGTGATGGCCGGCAGGAAGGCACGCCATGGAGGATGTTCGCAGGCTCCCCGTTGGGGAGGACAGCGAGGGGATCGGGGTCTCGCTTGACGACCTCGCACGGGAGGGCGCACGTCGGATGATCGCGGCGGCGCTCGAGGCCGAGGTCGACGAGTACGTCTCGTCGTTCACCGAGGAGGTCGACGACGACGGCAAGCGGCTGGTGGTTCGCAACGGCCGTGCGCGTCAGCGGCGGGTGACGGTCGGGTCCGGGACGGTTCCGATCCGCGCGCCCAGGGTCAACGACAAGCGCCTGGACGAGGAGAGCGGGGAGCGCCGGCGGTTTAGCTCCAGGATCTTGCCGGCCTACGCCAGACGGTCGCCGAAGGTGACCGAGGTGCTGCCGGTCTTGTATCTGCACGGTCTGTCGACCGGCGACTTCGGGCCCGCGCTGCGGGATCTGCTCGGCGAGGACGCCTCGGGATTGTCGTCTAGCTCGATCCAGCGGCTGACCGAGCAGTGGCAGGCCGAGCACGAGGCGTTCCGGCGGCGGGAGCTGCGCTTTCATCGGTACGCCTACTGGTTCGTTGACGGCGTGCACGTCTCGGTCCGCCTCGGCGAGGATGACCGCCTATGCCTGCTGGTGGTGATCGGCGTGCGTGAGGATGGGACCAAGGAGCTGCTCGCGGTCGAGGATGGTTATCGGGAGAGCACCGAGTCCTGGGCGGGCGTGATGCGCGACCTCAAGGCGCGGGGCGCGAACGAGCCGCGCCTGGTGGTCGGTGACGGTGCGCTGGGGACCTGGGCGGCGCTCCGCGACGTGTTCCCGCACGCGCGCCGGCAGGCGTGCTGGGTGCACGCGATCGCCAACGTGCTCGACTGCCTGCCCAAGCGGCTGCAGCCGCGCGCGAAGCAGCTGCTGCACGAGATCATGGAAGCCCCGACACGGGCGGACGCCTGCCTAGCGCTGGAGCGGTTCCGCGACGAGTTCGACGCCAAGTACCCCAAGGCGCTCGCCAAGCTCGACCGCGATTGGAAGCACCTGACCGCGTTCTATGACTTCCCCGCTGAGCACTGGCGGCACCTTCGCACCTCGAACGCGATCGAGTCGAGCTTCGCGACCGTCAAGCTCCGCACCCGGGTCACCAAAGGCGCCGGGTCCAAGAAGGCCGCGCTCGCGATGGCCTACAAACTGCTCGACGCCGCCCAGGAACGTTGGCGGCGCTTCAACGGCCACGAGCTCGTCACCGAAGTGCTCGCCGGCACGAAGTACAAGGACGGAATAAAGGTCACCAACGACGACAACCACGAGGAGATGACAGACGAGAAGGTCGCCGCCTGACCATCTTCACTCGAAGTCATCCACAACATTTGACAATTGCTCACGGTCCCGTCGGCGTGGCCTTATCCGCTTCTTCACTCAGCCGTCTCAAGTGACGGCTCAAGCCGGCCGATAAGGCTAACAACGAGATGGGCCGCCTGCCGTATCGCGGACCTCTTAACTACCACTAACTGCCCGGCAGGGGTCTGTCGCTAGCGCGACGAACCGATCCCGCCAAGTTCAAAGCCGCATTTCATGCCTGACGACGACATGACAATCAACCGTGCCCAGAGACGACCCGTCCCGCGTAGACGGATTCAATGCCCTCCCGCCGCGCCGGAGACCCACCGTGACTCGCAACCCGAGCCCGGCATGTCCGAGCGAAGGAGCAAGCGCCAAGTCACTGATCATCTCGCAGCTTTCTTACGCCGCATGCGAGTCGCAGTAGGGCTCGCCGTGGTGGTACGGAACTCAACGGAGCCACGATGACGAGCGAAAGCGCTCAGTCGGGTCAGTCAAGACAAAAGAGGATCTTCGACCGATCGCTGCAATGGTTTGCAGCGATCTATCTCCTAGCGGTCCTGGGCGGGATCCTCTACTACCGCTTGACAGCTAGCCACACAATCAAACATACGTTCTACCTTGCCATCTACGGCATCGTAGTTGCGATCTACCTGCTGACGCGCTTCGCGCTGTCGCTGTTCTACAAGCCACACCCGGACGCCGGCATGGAACCACGGATCGCGATCGTGGCTCCTGGCTTCAACGAGGAAGGCGCGGTGCGTGCCTCCCTGAACTCACTGCTTGATGGTGACTATCCCGAAGCCAAACTAGAGATCGTGGCCATCAACGACGGTTCAACTGACAACACTCTCGAAGAGATGAACAAGGCCCGTGGTGATTCCAAAGGTCGCATCCAAGTGATCAACTTCCCAAAGAACCGCGGCAAGCGCGCAGCCATGGCTGCCGGTATCCGGGCCACGACTGCCGAGATCATCGTCGTCGTGGACTCTGACTCGATGCTCGAGCGCGACAGCTTGCGCAAGATCGTGCAGCCCTTCGCGGATGAACGCATCGGTGCGGTCAGCGGCCACACGGATGTCGATAACGCGGATGAGAACTGGCTCTCAAAGATGCAGGCTGTTCGCTACTACATTGCATTCCGCGTGATGAAGGCGGCCGAGTCTACCTTCGGCTGCGTGACCTGTTGCCCGGGGTGCTTCTCCGCCTACCGGCGCGAGGCCATTATGCCCAAGCTCGACTGGTGGGAGAACCAGCACTTCCTCGGGGTTCCCTCCACCTTCGGCGACGACCGCTCGCTGACCAACTGCGTCCTGCGCCGCTGGCGGGTGACCTACCAGTACACGGCTCACGCGGTGACGATCGTGCCGACAGGCTTGTACAAGTTCCTGCGTCAGCAGGCACGCTGGAAGCGCTCCTGGGCCCGCGAGGCTGTCTACCTGGTGCGGCTGATCTGGCGCAAGCCGGCGCCGGCGCAGTTCGCCGTCTACGTGAGCGTGATGCTGCCCCTGCTGGCGCCGATCGTCTGTGGATACGCGCTGATTGTCTCGCCCCTGCTCCTGGGGAACACCTTCTCCCTCCTGTATCCACTCGGCATCTACGCGATGGCCCTGACCTACGGCCTGTACTACGCGGCCACTCACCAGCAGTTCGGATCCAGGTGGTGGTATGGGATCGTGTTCGTCGCGTTCTATCTCGCCTTCCTGCTCTGGCAGACCTACTGGGCGATTGCGACGCTGCGCACCGCGAAGTGGGGCACACGTCCGTCGACCGCTGGACTGATGCCTGAGCCGATCGCTGAACCAATCACAGAAGGCGTGGGGGTCTGACATGCTCGCCAAGATTCGACACCTCCTGCACAGAGCCCGGGTTCTGTCGCTCCTGCCGCTGTCGATGCTGCCGTTCCTGACATTCCTGTTCGTCGCCGCAGGTGTCCACGGCGCCGGAGTGCGTCTGCATGGAGGCGACAAGCCCTGGAAGGCTCCCGCGATCACGCTAACTAGAGCTGATCTGCAGCACAAAGCACCGCCGGCCTATACCGGCCAGATCCCCGTCCTTCTATACCACGGCGTCGATTATCCGTCCAATGACACCACGCTCACGCCGCAGCAGTTCGCGACCGAGCTGGCATTCCTGCAACACCTCGGTTATCACACGATCAGTATCTATCAGTACATCGCATGGCGCGAAGGTGAGCATCCCAAGCTTCCAGCACGTCCGATCTTGCTGACATTCGATGATGCTCGCTTCGATGCTTACCGCGGCGCCGATCGAATTCTCGCCAAGTACCACATGCAGGCGACTATGTACGTCATCGTCGGCCAGGTCCAAAAACACAACAATTACTACACCACTTGGGATGAGCTGAAGAAGATGCAGGCATCAGGGCGCTGGGATATCCAGTTCCACGCCTACAGCGGTCACGTCATGGTTCCTAAGGATGCCCAGGGCGAGCGGTCAGTCTCAGACGATACTCCGGGTGTTTGCAGCGCCACCGCAACTAGGTCAACGAAGCAACACTGCGGTCCGTTCTACGCGACTCGTGAGTACCTTGCATCGAAGGGCCGCATCGAGACCATGGCGGAATATGCCGCACGAGTCAACAACGATATCTCGTCCGGCCTGCAGATCATGCAGAAACATGGTTTCACGGATCTAAAGACGATGGCGATGCCCTTCGGCGAATATGGTCAGAGCACGGAAAGCGATGGCGACTACAACTTGGCCGTCGAACGAGAGCTGACCAAGATCATGCCGCGATATTTCGTCTCGATCATGGTCCAGAGCGGACATGCGTACACGCCCTATTCTGCTCCCACTGAAAGGGCAATACGTCTCGAACCACACCCGTCCACGACGCTGTCACAGCTTTACCACTTCCTCCGCCACGGCGACCCTACGGTGATCAAGAACATGAAGCGCACGTGTGGAGAGCAGCGGTTCGAGATCACCGTCTATCAAGGTGCAAGTTGCAAAGGCTAAACGTACGTGAGGAGAACCGGAATAGCCATTGTGAGTTTCATCACAACAGCAGGGAACGTCCGAAAGACAGTGGTTCAGACCGTAGCTGTGCTCGGGCTTGGGGATGCCGGACTCCGCAGGGCGGCCATCCGCTACGGGGTGCCCACGGACTCGACACTCGGACCGCTCTACCACTTCCTCTACCACGCAGATCCGGCCGTGATCGCCGCCGAGCGCAAGGAGTGCCGAAGCTCTTTCGGCATGCCGAACGAAGGCCCGCTGTGCCGCGGAGCGCTCACGACGAGCCGGGCCGAGGCGAGTGCAAAGGTCCGGAGGCGAGGATGAGCCACGCAACGGCGGAACCTCGAGACAGACAGAACACGACCGGCGGAGCCGGGACGAGAAGCGCACGCGGGGCGTCGTGCGCCGGCGTCAATGACACGGTGGTCATCGCAGCGATCGTGCCCGCGGTCGCTCTCGGGCCGCTCACAAAACCCTCGCCCCACCGAGGTGAACCATGAGCATCACGTTTGTTCCCGTCGGCAGATCGACGGTCGAAACCCATCAGAAAGTCACAACCGTTGCCGTTGTGGGGCTCGGCTACGTCGGGCTGCCGACCGCCATCGCCCTGGCCCACCACGGCTTCAAGGTTCTCGGGATCGACGCCTCGGCACCCCGGCTTGAGGCCATCCACCGCGGCAGCGTCGACCTGCTCGAGCATGAGTGCGACCGGCTCGCCGACGAGCTTCACAACGGCAAGCTCAGCGTCAGTGCCGATCCGGCGACCCTGCGTGAGGCCGACGTCGTGTTGATCTGCGTCCCGACGCCGGTGGACGAGCACCTGAATCCCGACTCCGCGATCCTCCGACGTGCCTGCGAGACCGTCGTCGCACATGCAAGGCCCGGGCAGACTCTGGTGCTGACATCGACGACGTACGTCGGCTGCACCCGTGACCTGCTCGTCGACGCCCTCCATGAGCGCGGTCTGAAGGCGGGGCTCGAGGTGGCAGTCTGCTTCTCCCCCGAGCGCATCAATCCCGGCGTCGCCGACCACACCCAGGCGACCACGCCGCGCGTCGTCGGCGGCTACACCGAGCGGTGTGCGCGGCGAGCGTCAGAAGCGCTGACCCACACCTGCAGAGAGCTTCACTGCGTCTCGTCGCTTGAGGCCGCTGAGATGACGAAACTCTACGAGAACACGTTTCGGGCGGTCAACATCGCGCTCTCATTCGAGATCGCCGACGCTTGCCGCCACTATCGTCTCGACCCGGTCGAGATCACTGATGCCGCCGCGACCAAACCCTACGCGTTCATGGCCCATTATCCCTCGGCCGGAGTGGGTGGCCACTGCATCGGTGTAGACCCGTATTACCTGGTCTCGCCCCTGCGCGAAGAGGGCGCCCCGGCGCCGATGATCGAGAAAGCGCTCGAGCTAGTCTCGGGGCGCCCGCAGCGCGTCGCAGACCGCGCGCTTGAAGTGCTCCGCGAGGAGCGTGGCGCCGTGGAGGAGGCCCGCGTCCTTGTCGTCGGCGCCTCATACAAGCCGGGCGTAGCGGATACGCGCGAGGCGCCCGCGATGAAGCTGATAGTGCAATTGGCAAATGCCGGAGCGCACGTTTCATACTTCGATCCACTGATTCCCGCCCTGGAAGCCGACGGCCGCTATTACGAGCACGTCACCTCGCCGGAGGCCCGCGATTACGACCTGGTCGTCCTCGCCACGCTCCATCCGGGCGTCGACTACGACTGGCTCGAAGCCAGCGAAAGCGTCCTTGACTGCACCTACCGCTCGCAGTCCGGGCGAACACGACACAAAATCTGAGAAGCCAAGTGATTCCACGACCCGTGATCAGAACCATGTCCGTACTGAACCATCGAGTGACCCGGTGGCTGATCGGCGCCGCCGCACTCGCGTTGCTTTGGGTGCTGGCAACGCCGGCGTTCGCCTCGGCCGCGCCGACGGTGGTCTCTTTGCAATGGGATGACGGCACTGCCGACCAATATCAGGTGCAACCGATGCTGCAGTCCCACGGCATGACCGGTACTTTCTTCATCAACTCCGGGCGTACCGGCACGGATGGTTACATGAGCCTGTCGCAGATTCAGTCGCTCGCCGCCGCGGGTAACGAAATCGGTGGGCACACGGTCAGTCACGCCGATCTACCGACGCTCTCGACGGACGAGGCCGCACGGCAAATCTGCAACGACCGGGTGACGCTGCTGGGAGACGGATTCCAGGTCTCGGACTTCGCCTACCCGTACGGCGACTACAACTCGGCGGTCGAGCAGATCGCGGCCGGTTGCGGGTACAACTCGGCTCGCACGATCGGCGGCATCTTCACACCGGAGAGCTGCAACGGCTGTGACTACGCGGAGGCGATACCTCCCGGCGACCCATATGCGACCCAGACGCCGGACTCGATCAAGGCCACCCAGTCGCTGTCGGAAATCGAGGGACTGGTCACGCAGGCAGAGCGGCACGGCGGCGGCTGGGTGCAGCTAGTGATGCACCACGTCTGTGACGGCTGCGATCCGACCTACGCAATCAGCCCTTCGACGCTCTCGGGACTGCTCGACTGGCTGCAAGGGCAGGTCTCACAGAACGCGATCACCGTCAAGACCGTCAATCAGGTGATCGGGGGAGCCGTTAAGCCAGGCGTTCCCGGGCCCACGGCGACCTCGGCGGCGAGCGGCAATCTGTTGCAGAACCCGTCGCTCGAGACAGTCTCGAATGGCACGTTCCCCGACTGTTGGCAGCTCGGTGGCTACAACTCCGTCGGCACCGGCACGGTGACCAGCGACGCGCACTCGGGCTCGAACGCCGCGAACGTGTCGATCACAAGCTATTCAGGCGGTGATGAGCGGCTCCTCTCCAAGGAGGACCTCGGCGGGTGCGCGCCCACCCCGCAGGCCGGGCACAGCTATACGTTCTCCACCTGGTATCACTCGGACTCGCCGGTGCGCCTTGTCGCCTACCTGCGGGGGCAGTCCGGCGCGTGGGACTTCTGGGCGCAGAGCCCGAACTTCTTCCCCGCCAGCTCTGGCTACACGCAGGCCAGCTGGACCACACCCCCCGTGCCGGCATCGGGGACGTTCGGCTCGAACGGCCTCACGTGCCCGTGTGGTGGCATCGGAGTCGCCGTCTCGTTGCGTCAGGTCGGCAGCTTCACCGCCGACGATCTCAATCTCAGCGACTCCGACACGACGCCTCCGACCGTGACGCTGAATACACCCGTCGACGGCCAGACCGTGTCGGGCAACGTGACGCTGTCCGCGAGCGCATCCGACGCGCCGCTCCCCTCGGGCCAGCCTGACGGAATCCGGCAGGTCGACTTCCTCGTCAACGGGCAGATCATCGGCAGCTCGACCACTGCCCCTTATCAGATCACCTGGAACTCCAGCGGCTACACCGGCGCGAGGATAACGGCCCGCGCGACCGACGCTTCGGGCAACATCGCAACCTCCGCGCCGGCCACGGTTACGGTCGACAACACGGCGCCGCAGAGCAAGGCCTCGGCACCAGCGTCCTCGCCCTCGAACACAATCGACGTCGGCTACACGGCGACCGATGATCAAGGAGGCTCCGGCCTGGCCGAGGTCGACCTGTACGCCAAGGGACCCGCGGACTCCTCGTACAGCAAGGTCGCCTCCGACGTGAGCGGCAACGGCTCCGGCACCTTCGCCTACACCGCGTCCGAGGGCAACGGCACGTACAACTTCTACACTCGCGCCTCGGACAAGGCGGGCAACGTCGAAGCCGCCCACGCCGTACCCGACTCCTCGACGGTCGTCCAGAACGGCCAACTCGCAACTGCGCAGGCGCCCTCACTGACGAACTCGCAGAGCATCAGCGTGGCGTTCACCGTGGCTGGAAATGGCGATCCGAGCGCACTCACGCAAGTCGACCTCTACGCCAAGGGTCCGGGCGACTCGACCTATGCCAAAGTCGCGACCGACTCCACAGGTCAGAGCTCCGGGAGCTTCACATACGCGGCCGTGGAGGGCGATGGAGCGTACAGCTTCTACGCGCTCGCGACCGACCGCCAGGGCAACGTCCAATCGGCTCCGCCGAGTCCAGACAGCTCGACGAGGGTCGACACCGCGTCCCCGCAATCCCAGGCCTCCTCGGCGGCATTCAGCGGCACCACCGCGATCACCGTCGCCTACACGGCAGCCGATAACGCCGGCGGCTCGGGCCTCGCGCGCGTCGACCTGTACGCCAAGGGTCCGAACGACTCGACCTACAGCAAAGCCGCCAGTGACGCGAGTGGCTCAGCAGCCGGCGCGTTCACATACAACGTCTCCGAAGGCGACGGCAGCTACGGCTTCTACGCCGTGGCGACCGACAAGGCCGGCAACGTGCAGTCGGTTCCCTCCAACCCGGACGCTCAGACGCTGGTCGACACGGTGGCGCCGGGTGCAAAGGCCTCGGTCTCGCAGAACACTCACTCCGCACCAGTGACCGTCGCCTACAGCGCCGGTGACAACAACGGCGGCTCCGGCATCGCGAAGGTGGACCTGTACGCGCAGGCCCCCGGGAGCAGCACCTACAGCAAGGTTGCCAGCGACCCGAGTGGTCAGAGCTCGGGCAGCTTCAGCTATGCGCCAGCGTCGGGCAACGGCACGTACAGCTTCTACGCGCTGGCGACCGACAAGGCCGGCAACGTGCAGACGCCGCCCTCGACCCCAAACGCGACCACGAGCTATCTCGCCGACAGCATCGCTCCAGGCTCGAAGGCGACCGCGCCCAGCAGCGCGAGCACCAATAGCTGGAGTGTCGGATACACCGCCTCGGACAACGCCGGTGGTTCAGGCCTGGCCTCGATCGAGCTCTGGGTCAAGACGCCGGGTGGATCGGGCTACATGAAGGCGCTGACGAGCAGTTCATCGGCGACCTCGGGCAGCTTCAGCTACACCGCATCCGCGGGCGACGGCACCTACAGCTTCTATACCGTCGCTGTCGATGTCGCCGGAAACCGCGAGGCAGCACCCTCCACGCCGGACGCGAGCACCGCGCTCGACACTGGTGCGCCAAGCCCGTTCACGATGAACAATCCCGGCGTCTATCTGCACGGGACGGTCAGCTTTTCGCTCGCCTCTGCGCCAACCGATGCCGGCTCAGGTGTGAAGACGGTTGCCTACCAGTACCGCCCGAGCGGCACCGGCGGCACATGGACCACGGCTTGCTCCGCGACAGCCGCGCCGTGGAGTTGCAAAGTGGAACACCAAGAGCGCGACGGACGGCGTGTATGACCTGCGGGCACAGGCGACTGATCGCGTTTCCAACACCACGGTCGCCTCGAACACACCGCTGAAGGTCACGGTCGACAACACGCGCCCGACCGCGAGGTCGGTGTCAACCCAGAATGCCTCCGGCGGTACCCCCGGCAAGATGGAGACAGGCGACTCAGTCAGCTTCACCTACTCTGAAACGATGGACCCGAACTCGATTCTCGCCGACTGGAACGGGTCCCAGACGGCCGTCCAGGTCAAGGTCTCCGGAAGCACGTCGAAACTGTCGGTGTGGAATGCCGCGGGCACCACGCAGGCCGCGCTCGCCATCCCGCTGGCCCTTGGAGGAGCTTACAGCACCAACACCGTCACCTTCAACGCAGCGATGGTTCAGAACGGCCCAACGATCACGGTCACGCTCGGAAACCTGGTCAGCGGCGTGGTCGCGTCCAAGCCAGTGACCGGCGGGACGCTCACTTGGACTCCGAGCACCAACTCCGCCGATCTGGCCGGGAACAAGAACACGACGACGCAAGCGTCGACGCCGGGGCCCGCCTTCTAAGATGCGCGTTGCGGATGTGAGCACGCTAGTGCGAGGCAGCGAGGGTCTGAACGCCCCGGTTGCTTCGCGCAGCGCCGCCGGTGGCGCGGGCTCGGCCGGGCGACGGAAGCCGGCCTGGCCAGTGATCCTGGCGATCCTCGCGGGCGGTGTGCTGGCGCTCTTGGCGCTCTCACACCATGGGCGACCGGGGTACGACGCGGCCGTCCTGGCCGATCACCCGGTGGCTTTTTGGGATATGAGCGGCAGGGGTTCGGAGACCGATCTGAGCGGCAACAACAACACCGGCAAATACAACGGCGGCCAGCCGGGTATCGCAAGGCTGCCGGACGGAGCCCGCGCGGTCGACTTCAATGGCCGGAGCGAGTACATGACCGTGCCATCGAACCGGTCGTTCTCAATCACCAGGACCGGGCGACTGACCTTCGAGGCATGGATTCGTCCCAACACCCTGCAGTGGGACTCGACCAGCGATCGCTCCGGTGCGGGCTTCGTCAACTTCATGGGAAAGTGCGCACACTATGCCGGCAGCTGCGAGTGGAGTGCGCGAATGTACGCAAGCGCCAACAAGCAGGGGCGCTGCAATCGCATCAGCGCGTACGCCTTCAATCCAAGCGCCGGCCTCGGCGCCGGCGCGGGGTGGCAACCGGTCTGCAGTCTGCTCAGGTCCGGACGATGGCTGTACGTGGTCGGGGAATACCAGACGCACTACACGCCGGCGGACTGCAATCGGGCCTACCCGGGTTCAGTCGCCATCTGGGTCAACGGCGTCAGGCTCGTGAACTACCGCTCCAACGGATGCATGAGCCAGTACGGCGTCCGCCCCGAGGCGGGCAACTCGCCATTGACCATCGGCACGATGGCGATGGACAGCTGGTTCCCGGGCGCCGTAGGCAAGGTTGCAATCTATGACTCGGTGCTGAGTCAGGCAGAAATCGCGGCGCACTTCAAGGCGATGACCGGCCGGGCGCCGTCAGGCAGCTGCTCACGCGCGGGCTGCACGATTCCCGTCCCACCACGTAATGGATGATCATGCGCACTGTCAGTCTTGACGCGCGTAGACCGCATGCCGCGCCCCGCGAGGTCGCTGTAGCGCGTCTTGATCATGCTCGGCTCCCCGGTGGCGATCTGCTGGCGGTGGATGTCGGTGGCACCCGGGTCAAGGCTGCCTTCTGGGGCAACCCACACCCAAGCCATGTGGTCATGCGAACGGAACGCACACCCCACGGGCTGGTCAAGCAACTCGTGCAGCTTCATGCGGCGTACGGCTCGCCAGAGCGCTGGGCGCTATGCCTGCCCGGACCGGTGCGCGATGGGGTCTGGTCGGCTCATCAACCGTTCCCGAAAGGCCCCGTGCCGATCGAGGAAATGCTCTTACAGCGGGGCTTGCCGGCCCCGTTCTGCTGCCGAGACTGCGAGGCTGCGGTCGCGGGCGAAGCCGACGGTCGGTCGATTGTGCTGATTCAGCTCGGCACCGGAATCGGCTGCGGCGTGACGGTCGACGGCGCGATGCTGTCCGACAGCAGCGGCGACCCTGTCGGACTGTGGATGGCGCACTTGCCGCTGCTCTTGGATGGAGCGCCATGTGCACGCTGCGGCGCCCGCGGCTGCGCCTCTACGCACGCTTCCATGAGAGGCGTGGCCGATCAGCTCGGACATGAAGTGTCGGCTGACGAGCTGCGCGATCGCGCACAAGCCGGGGAGCAACCGTTCGCGCGCACATACGAGCACGCACTCCAAGCGGTGGCCAGGCTCGCCCAGATGGCAGTGATGAACTTCCGCCCGCAGGACGTCCGCCTTGCCGGCGGTTCGGCCCGCGCATGGAGCAAGGAGCTCGTCCCCCGTGTGCGCCAAGCACTAGCGGCACTGCCGCAGGCCGCCGTGGGCCACACCGAGGTGACCCTCTCCTGCCGCGGCGAACTCGCGGCCTTGCGCGGCCTGGTGGCGCTCGCCCAGCAGGCCGACCGCGTTCCGGGGCGCTGTACGATTCCCGTGCCGACGCCGCTCGAACGAGGATGGGAGCGCGCTGCCCGCAACAGCAAGAAGGCCCGCCGGATTCATGCTGACAAGGTTCTTGATGAAATGCCTGGCCGGGTTGGCGGCGGGCTTGCTTGCGCTGACGATGGCCGCGCCATGCGCGCGAGCGGCCTCGCGGTATGACGCCATGGTGACGGCGGCCAATCCTTCGGCGTTCTGGGATATGCGAGCAAGCGTCCGGGCCGAGCCCGACTTGAGCGGTGGCGGGCATCTCGGAACCTACGTCGGGCGGCGGCCCGGACGGGCGACTCTGCCCGACGGCGAGACCGCCGTCGACTTCGACCATTCCGGTGAGCTGCTCAGGGTACCGTCGAGCACCTCGTTCTCCATTACACGCACCGGACGTCTGAGCTTCGAGGGATGGATTCGCCCTGACACGCTTAGATGGAGTTCGAGCTCCGACCCACACCGATACGGTTACGTGGACTGGATGGGGAAATGTGAGGCGTACTCGCCGACGTGCGAATGGGAAGCGCGCATGTACTCGAGTGTCAATTCGCAGGGGCGCTGTAGCCGTATCGCTGCGTACGTATTCAATCCGGAGGCTGGCTTGGGGTCGGGCGCGGACTGGCAGCCCCGGTGCGGGATGCTGATTGCGCGGCGATGGCTATACGTTGTCGGCGAGTATCAGACGCTGCAGACGCCGCCCGGCTGCAGGAATTCTTCGCCTGGCACGATCGAGATCTGGGTAGATGGCGTGCCCTGGAATCGGTCGTATCACTCTCCGACCGGATGCATGAGCCAGTACAGCGTCAAGCCGAAGGCTTCGAGCTCTCCGCTCGACATCGGCACAACGGCCATGGATACCTGGTTTGCGGGGGCCGTTGGCAAGGTCGCCATCTACAACTACCTACTGACCCAGGTGCAGATCAACGCGCACTACCGCGCGATGACCGGGGAACGACCGTCCGGTAGCTGCCGGAGCATCTGCACGGTTCCCGTGCCGCCGGGGACCGCTGGATTTGCAGGGAATAACCATAATCGGCACGAGGGCATGGGACTCGATCCCCTCGAAGCCGCGAACCGTTGATCGAGAGGGCCAAATGTGCGGAATCATCGCGGTGATGCGCAGGGCGAGCATCCGGAGGCCCCCGGTTCCCGGTGACCTGCGAGAGAGCATGGAGCAGGGCGAGGCGGCGCTGGCGCAAGCCGCCACTGCCGCGCGCTCGATTGCCTCGGACCTTCAGCGGGCCCACGAGCATCTGGTCGCGGTCGACCGTTCACTGCGCGGGATTCCCGGTCTTCGATGCCTGTTAGGACATCCGGATCTGATCGACGATCTCGACGCTCGCGCGGGTCGTCTCGCGGCGGCGGTCGGGCAGCTCGAACTCCGCATCGACGGTGGCTCGCGTCAGCTACTTGACGACGACCTGGAGGACGTCAATGCGAGGTTGCTGAAGCTGAAAGATGCCGTCTGGGCAATCAGGATGGATCGGGTGGCTCACGCCCGTGCGGTCGCAGAGCTCGCGGGATCCGACGCCTCGGTTGCGGGAGTTGAGGCCTTCTCCTCAATCGAGCTAGCACTGTCATCGCTGAACCGGCTCGAAGTCCGAGGCCGCGACTCTGCCGGCCTTCACCTGCTCGTGCGCGATCATGGACTTGCCCTGCGGGACCCGGCGCTGTCAGCGGAGTTGGAGCGACGTTCGGATCCGATTTTTCGCAATCGTGCGGTGTGCACTCCGTCGGGGCATCTCTGTTTCGTGTACAAGGTCGCGAGAGAGGTCGGGGAACTGGGCGACAACACTCGCCACTTGAGGAATGCGATCGGAACCGACGATCTGCTTCGCCGTGCGCTGCAGAGTGGCAACGCCAAGCTAACGGTGCTCGGCCATACACGTTGGGCGAGCATCGGGTTGATAAACGAAGCCAACGCTCACCCGGTCAATCAGGAGGCGGCGAGCGGACCGCAGCCGCCTTATGTGGTCGCGGCGCTGAACGGAGATGTGGACAACCATCGCGCGCTCGCCGACGCACACGGACTCGGCCTTCCACCGGAAATCACCACCGACGCAAAGGTGATCCCATCGCTGGCCGGGCGAGAGCTCGCCGCTGGCTGCACGTCCGAGGAAGCGTTTCGGCGGACGGTCGATCAGCTCTATGGGTCAGTGGCGATCGCCGCAACCGCCGCGCTCGAGCCGTCCAAGCTGACGCTGGCCCTGCGCGGCAGCGGGCAGACCCTCTGCATCGGCGTCGACGAGGACGTGTACATAGTCGCGAGTGAGCCCTATGGAGTGGTCGAGGTGACCTCGAGCTATCTCAGGATGGACGGCGAGGTGATCAGCGACGTGGATGGGAGCCAGGGTCAGATCGTCGTACTCGACGCCGACTCGGCGGGCGAACCGGATCGAATTCGCCGTCTCACTTATGGCGGCGCGGAACTGCCTGTCGGCGCGGAGGACCTGCTCAGCACCGAGATCACGACCCGCGACATCGATCGTGGCATCCATCGGCACTTCTTTCTGAAGGAGATATCCGAGTCGCCAAGAGCGATGCGCAAGACCCTCCGAGGCCGAATCCGCGACGTTGATGGCCACAAACGCATCGTGCTCGGCGAGGACACGATCCCGGATGCTGTGCGCGCCCGCCTCAGCTCAGGGGCGATCCGCCGGATCATCGTCGTCGGTCAGGGCACCGCCGCCATTGCCGGCAAGGGCGTGGCGGCATCGATCGCATCCGCAACCCGGGCCGCACCGCTCGAAGTGCTCGCAGAGCCCGCGAGCGAGTTGTCTGCCTTCGGCCTCAGAGAGGACATGTCCGACACGCTGATCGTCGCGGTCAGCCAGTCGGGTACGACGACCGACACAAATCGGACGATCGATCTGGCCCGGGGCCGGGGCGCGGCGGTGATCGCGATCGTCAACCGCCGGAACAGCGACATCACGCACAAGGCGGATGGGGTCCTATACACCTCCGACGGGCGCGACATCGAGATGAGCGTCGCCTCCACGAAGGCCTTCTATAGCCAGATTGCGGCAGGCTTTCTCCTTGGATTCGCGCTCGCCGATGCGATCGGCTGTGGTGAATCCTCCAGCCGCGAGGCGGTTCTGACGGCCCTCTTGAAGCTGCCTGAGGCGATGGACGAAGTGCTGGCGTGCCAGCCGAGAATTCACGCATTGGCGCAAGCGCTCGCGCCACGGAAGCGACATTGGGCCGTCGTCGGAAACGGACCAAACCTGATCGCCGCGCATGAGATTCGGATCAAGTTGTCGGAGCTCTGCTACAAGTCAATCGCGCTGGACGTAACGGAGGACAAGAAACACATTGATTTGTCCTCTGAGCCCCTGACGCTGATCTGCGCAGCTGGCCTGACTGGGTCAGCTGCGGCGGATGTAGCCAAGGAGGTCGCAATCCTGCGCGCGCACAGGGGCGCGCCCGTGGTCGTCGCGACCGCCGGCGCCGAGGCGTTTGCAGACGATGAGAACCTTATCCCGGTGCCACCCGTGCACACGGACCTCGCGTACGTGCTGTCCACCATGGCCGGTCACATTTTTGGCTACGAGGCCGCGCTCGCCATCGACTCCCAGGCAGATCCTCTCCGGGAGGCGCGCGCGTCGATCGATGCAACGACTCAAGTTGCCGACGATGATTACGGTGTCTTGGCCGAACTCAACACCGCACTCACACCGCACATCGGTGCGTTTCGCCGCAAACTCTGGGCAGGGCTCTACGACTCGACGGCGGCACCCCAAACCATGGCGCGGCTGGCGTCGCTGTTCGGGTATGTCGAGGGAGCAACGCCGCTTGACGTCTACGATCGTGAGGTCGGTCGCCCCGGTACCCCGGGCAATCTGATCGAGGACTTGATCTCCGCCCTGACGCGTGCAATCGACGATCTCACGCGCACGATTGACACGATCCGACACCAAGCGAAGACCGTGACCGTCGGAATCTCAAGGTCCGACGAAGAACTGCTCACAATTCCGCTCGTCACGTCCGTGCTCAACGCCGGCGGCGAGCGAGAGCGTCTCAGTTACGTGAACCTCCGAACCCTTGCTGCGTTGAATCCCGCCGTGCTCGAGGTCACCGGACACAGCCGGTATGAGATAGAACGGATCCCGGGTCGAGAAGACGCTGGTATCAGACTCATCGAGCAGGGAGGATCGGTGGAGGGAATGCGGTCGCGTACCGACTCGGACCACACGCTCCGTGGTACGAAGAGGATTGTTGCCGACGAGCGCGAGGTACTGGTGGCACGCGGTCGTGGCGATGGACGGCTGGTCATCTTCGTGCCGGAGGTCGCCGCCGGCGTCACGACGAATATGGTCCTGCTTCACGTTGTTCTCCCTGAGCGCTTGGAAGCGGACCGCATGCGTCGCGTGCTCGAAGGCTACAGGCGACGCCTGAGTTCCCTCGCCAGCGCGGTCATCGAGAGTGACAGCACGTTCGACGATCAGCAACTGAGCGAGATCAGCGTCGAAGCACTGCTCACAACCCCGATCGGTGTCCTCGCCGACATGTGGGATGCGACCAAGAGCGAACGGCTCACCCTGGCCGGCGGGACCGGGCAAGAAGGACAAGCTGTAGTCGGCGATTACGCGCGACGCGCGTGAGGACCTCGCAGTAGCGGGGGCGGGATTCGAACCCGCGACCTTCGGGTTATGAGTCGCGTTCAGTCGGTCACCTAACGCTCAATTTGCAGGTATTTTCTGAAATTAAGTCGGGACGCCTGAGGCTGAATTTGCTCATCTTGGTACCCGGTTCGGTACCCGTTTTGGCCCCCAGACGCGGGTGCAATTTCGTTCGGCGCCAGGTTCGCAGGTCGCAGCGTCTATGTAGGCTACCGTCAGGTCCAGCAGAGGCTCGCCCAAGCGAGTTGAGCGTCGTGTTCCTGTCCGGTAGTGGTGCCCGGTCGCTCGGTAGGTGCTCCTTTCAGGCAGAACAGCCTTGAGTCGCGCGCGCTCACGGGGCGAGAGCGATCGCGCCCCTCCGGCCAGTGAGCTCTCGAGTCCTCACGAGCGGACCGTCGCGGTCAGACCTGTGAAGTTCCATCCGAATCTTTCGGCTTCGTGCTGGCCGTCGCCGCTCGCCGCTCGGACCGAGCTTCCTCCGGCACGCCGGCGATCAGCGGCGTTGCGCGCCGCCCAGCAGTAGACACCCCAGCGGCTGGTGCCGGTGCGCCCCAGGTCTGCACCAACCTCGACCACTGCACAGCGACCGGTTCACCGGGAGTCCTCGATCGGGCGAGCAAGTCGGCCAATGGAAGCTCGCCTAACCATGGGGGCTGGCCTTGAATCGGGATAAGTTGACAGAGAAGCGCCGGGGTCTCGGACGGGCTTGGGTGACTTAGGACGTCCAGGTCATGCTCGTCGATCACGATCCAGGCGCCATGGCGTTCGAAGATTGCGACGCGTCCGTTCCCGGATAGCAAGACGAGCGGAGCCGCCAGTTCCTCCGCTCGGAAGGCAATCCCCCGATTTCCCCGTCCGAGCCTTACGACGTACTGCTGCGTTTCGGCAGTCCATTGCCAATGGTCGTCGTCCAGTACCTCACCAATAAGCACCAAAGTGTCCGCAGGCGGTCGATCAAGGAAGTCCACCGCGCCTCGTTCAGAGCCTGACTTCCCTCCGACGATCCGGGCCTGCCAGTACCGATTGCGCTCCTCCGCCGTTGTCTGGTCTGCCGCGTGGAGAAGCACATCATCGAAGAAGCGTCCTAGAGCCAGCGGCCCCTCGTCGCTCCCGGGGCGGAGTGGGAATGCCCCAAGTCCTGGGATGAGCTCCACGAATTCTCTGAATTCGAGCGGCTCGGCAGTCCCCGGGAACATGACATAAGCGCCGGCGCTGCGTCGAATCGCGTCACGGTACGCGTGCATCTTGAGCAGATCGTCCCGTCGGCTGTTCCCAACCCTCTCTTCGTCCTCGTCGCTCAGCGCGGTCGCTTCCTCGCGCTCACGGAGCACCCTTTCGAATTGGGAGCTTTCCCAATCAAGCTTGTACTTGGCGTCAAAATGGAGCCACACGTCAAGGTCTCGTTCGCTTTCGACGCGGACCCGCCCCTCGGAAGGCCGGATGAGCACGGAAGCATCGGGCACCATTGGTCGGGACCACGAGCCGTCACCACCCTGGCCGTCTGTGACGCGAAACGTACGGTTGAAATAGACGCTCACCGCCAGGCGCCGCCCAGCGACCGACACGTCCCAGCGCAGCTTCGACTGCTTCCCGCGCTTGAGGCCGAGGGACAATCCGTCTCCGTCCTGCTCAAAGAGCTTGAGCGGCGCATAAGTGTCTCCACACGCCACGCCTAACACTTCAACGAGTTTCACGAATGTCCAGTACTCATAGAGAGACGCGATATTTCGCTGCGAGGGATGGATCGCATCCTCCAGCTCTAAGCGCAGATCCAGACTCGACTCGATCAATGCAAAGGTCGACAAAATTTGCCGGTAGCCCTCGCGCTTCAGGAGCACCTGATTGGACGTGGGAAGTTCCTGCAGCTGGCCAACCTGTCGGAAGAATGGCTCCGAAAGCACGTCGTCGAGCCCGTCTATGACTCGGTCGACGGCAGCTGTTCCTCTCACTCCGTAAGCCGCGCCGGCGCGTGGGGCGAGGATGTCTCCCAGGCGCGCCGCCAGCTGGCGCCAATGCGTGAATGCGAACTTGACGAACCGGTTGGCGACTGTGTCAACCGTCTCATCACTCCGACGACTTTCGATCGTGCTTGGAAGTGTGTCGAGCGAGCCGACTGCTGTCGCGACTCGCACCCGCCGTCCGGGTCTCGTGAGGTACCGCGCCACGTCACCGCCGACCTTCAGGGGTCGTCCTGGGGCTCGCCACTCAGTCTCGCGCACCCATCCGCGCTGGGGTCGGTGAATGACCTCAGCAACTGCATCCTGAAGCTCGTCATCCGCAAGCCGCGCTTGGAGGATGGCGAACTGTTGGTAGAGGAGACGCGGCGCCTTGGCTGACATGACCGCTGCGCTCGTCGATGCCGGAGCAAAGCCTTGGAGAACAGCCTCGGCAGCTAGATCCGCAATGTCTCTGAGCATGCGCTGGTACTCGCGCTCATGCTCCAGCTTCGCCGCCTTTACAAGGACCGCCGCAGATCCGAGCTCATCGCCATCGGGGTCGAGAGCTGTTAGCCACACATCGCCCACGTACTGCCGGGTGAATAGCCGGCCAGTCATCGCCGAGGGGTCGTCGGCATCGAACAGCTCCGCCGGTTCTAGCCGGACCTCCTGTGCGTCGACAACATCGATCGTGTACCGATATGACGACGCCTCCCGCAATTGAACAGCTGGCTCGTGCCGAGATCGCGTGGGGTCGTCGGAGCGGTCCTCAGGCCCAGCGGAACGCGGAAGCGCGGTGATCGAGAGACTGCCGACGCTCGCCCCGTGAGCATTTCGCAGCGGCAGAATCGCAGTCAACGCCATCGCGACTTAGTCGGTGAAGCTGACGAACTGATTCGCCTGAAGAGACGCAAGCATTCGATCGAGCTTCGCCGCAGTTCGAGGTAGGCGGGCGCTTTTGTCGACGATGAGCTCCTCGCCGCTTCCTTGGGCCGCCTCAACCCTAGCCCAACTCATGAGGTCCCGCAGCACAGGCTCGAGCCGCCGGCGAGAACCGTGGAGCCGCGGAAGGAGCTTCTGCATGGAGATTAGGTCCAGAACCTCGTTCAGGTCCTCCCTCCCGCTGCCCGAGTAGATCGCCGCAAACCGGAGCGATTCGGCCATGACCCGGTGGCCAAATTCATGTCCCGAAGCGGCGAGAAGAGCATGTGCTTTCTTCAGCTCATCAACGAGTTGCTCCCGGGCAACGTGAGGTTCAGAATCATGCCACCGATCATCTCGGCTGATCGAGAGCAGAGAACGCAGAACAGCCGGATCGGCCGCCGGTACCGAGGACGGTCGGGCTAGCTCGGCAGCCAGTTCGTCTGTCGTCACCCGAAACTCAAATACAGACGCACGATCAAGAACCTTCGGGGAGAACATGTACGTGGTCTCGTCGATATTGACCGTCCCGACGACCCATAGGTTCCGCGGGATTGGTAGAAGCCCAGGTGCGCCGGGGCGCACGCGCCACGACTGAAGTCCGCTGCTTGATTCTACGACCAGATTTGGAAGAACCGGCTCTCTTGACTCGGCGGCGGACAGGTAGTCCGAGAAGTACCGCTCGACATGCGCAAGGTTCATCTCGTCCAGGATCATGAGGTACGGCCGCTCGGAGTCGCCGACCGCCCGAAGCATGAACTCCAACGGCGGTGGAACGTGCCAGGCCGCTCTGCCGTCAGCTGATCGTGGCTGCAACGCGTCTTCATAGCCGAAGAGCGCTTCCGGACCGGTCCAGTCCGGTCTCACGGCGACGACGAGATGTCGAGGATCGCTGCCGGCCGCGCCGAACCAATCTCCGAGCCGGAGCGCAAGCTGGGTCTTTCCCGAGCCCGATAACCCGGTGAAGATCGCAAACGGCTTCGCCATCAGCGCCGCGAGGCACGCGACGGCTCTTTCCTCTGGAAGGACGAGACCAGAGTTCTCGATCTCCCGGCTGAATCTTTGAGCGATCTCAGGCAGGGGGATCACCGGCAGCTCAGCCTCGACTTGATGAACGCTTTCGAGCAACGCCGATCCGGCGATGGGCGCCAAGTAGCCGTGCCCTCGATTGATCGCCGACATCCGTAGCTTTTCTGCGGCGAGAGTGGAAAGCTGCTGTCCGGGTCCGAGCGGGATGTCCTCATAGGTTGTGAGCTCGTCGAACGTGAATCGGTGCGGGTAGGTGCGACCGTCCGTTCCTTCGTCCGGCCAGAGCGGCGACGAGTCCATGTACGCCGACCGCGTGACCCGACCAAGCACGACCCTTCGGACGCTGTGGTTAGTCCAGGCTTCGGCGGCTACTCGCGGGCTCCCTCCGGTGTACCCGGACGCAAAGACGACCAGATCGCCCACCCGGACGCTCGACAGGTCGGCAGGAGCGGTTGGGAATCCCCAAACGCCTCGATCGAGACCAATCCGGAGGTTCGTCTCGGAGCCGGCGCCCACATAGATCAGGAAGGCGTTCGACTGATCCAGCCCGGCCTGAGACTCCGCGCCCGGCCGATTCTCGATGTAGCGGTCGGAAGCGATGAGAACGGCCTCCAAGTGCCGCAGGATCTCGTCGTCTCGGGGAACCCGCCCCTTCTCGTAGAGCTTGTGCGCGATAACACTGTGCTCATAGTTCCGTCCCAAGCTCGCACTCGTCTTGAGGTCGACAGCGGAGTCGAGCTGGAAGCCCGCGGCTCGCAGCTCGGGGGACTGCCGGCGGACCTCGAATGCGACCGACTCCAGGTGCGCGACCATTCCGGCCCGACCGAGTCTTCCTGGCTCCGTCACACCCTGCGCCAACGTGAGATACGCCCCAGACAGATCTTCGCGAAATAAGAGCACGGGGTAGACACCGCGTTGCGTTGTCCGCGTCTCTCGGGCATCGAGAAACGAGATCCAGGGAATGCGCGCCCAATTCCCGCGGCCGGCTGACCAGCGGGCCGAGACGGTGGGACGTGACGTCACTGGAGATGACGTTTCGAAGGCCTCGTTCAGGCTTTCGAAGGTTCTCCAGATGTCCGCCGTTGACCCAAACTGGCCGGCTCGAGCCGCATCATACGTATCGAGGATTTGTGCGATCCCATCGCAGATCCCTAGCACCAGCGGCTCCGTCGATTCCCATTGCCGTCAGCCAACGACCTGACCTCGAATCCAAGTTTGTCAAGCGCGCGCCGAGTCTCGTCGCCACTGCTGAAGTCTTGCGACCTCAGGGGCTCAGCGTCGGGGAACTGGTGGCTATAAGCCGCTCCCAGCAGAGCTTTTGGGCGACCGCGGTGGAGCACTCGGTAGTGGCGCGCTTGGCCGAAGCCATATTGGTCCAGAAACCCCTCCCGACCGATCTCCTCGAATTCAGCCATCGCGGCCAGGACAGCGTCACGTGACCCTACGTCGCCAGCGCGCGCCATCAGCGGATCGCCCCGCTATCCGAGAGGCCAGCGGCAGGCCAATTCCTGGATCGACGGTGCACCAATCCGAACGCGGAGCATTGCCGGCCAAAGGGGCGCGGCATTGGCTTCGCGACCAGCACTCGGCTGGTGGGCCTAGGCGTGGAAACAGGCTTTGCGATCGGTGCGCGCTCGTCGCCATGCTTTTCATGGTGGCGTCCCGTCGTAGGAATAGGAGTGCATCGTCACGGTCTGATCGCCGTGCACGAACTTGGTCACGGCATACATGCGGTTCCGGCTGTCCCAGTGGTGGACGTGCCACCAATGACCGCGAAAGCGGAAGGGGTGGCTAAGCGAATGTGGATCGGAGTTGAGCTTGGTGTCGCGGCTCCAAACGTGCTCCACGGCCTTGGCTTTTGCACAGCTCAGGTTCGTCGCCGTCAGCTTCTGGATAAACGTGGATCCCTGCGGTGCGCTGATGCACGTATGAGACGAGATCGCCGCGGATGCAACACGAGCGACGACGCCTAAAAGCGACCAGTGCAATCGCGAGCGCGATCGCCGTGTTGCGGATCGTCTTGTGGGTGTCCGAGAGCCGACCGCTGTTGCTGCCGCCGCAACCGGCGACGGCAACCGGAGCCGCGGCCTGTAGACCGATGGCCGCGAGCCTCGCGATTGTCTTACAGCTGGTCATCTTGCGGATACATCGCATAGTTGGTGGTTCCCTTCTGGTCTCTAGCGGGCGCGCTGGCGACCCTGGGGATTGATCGCCAGCCTGCACAACGCCCCGCTGCACGGGGCACAGCGCGCCCGCTGCGCATCGGTCGGGCTGGCGGACGCCGGCCGAGTGATCAGTTGGAGACACCGTGAAAGTCGATCCAGTTCTGCTTGTCGGTCGGCCCGACGACACGTACAGCTGGTGCTTGTCGTGCATTGGATCGAGCACGGTAGCGAGCCACGGGCGACCGTGCCAGCGGAACCCGCCATCCAACGCCTCGTGAAAGAACATGAAGTGGGCGAGGCCGGTGATGAGGTGCGGTTCGACCGACGGCTCCCAGGGCCGACACGATGTCTGAGCCTGAGCCGCCGCCGCCAATACCAGCACGGCCACCAGCGAGGCTATGGTGAGGCTGATCATCTTCCGGTTCAACGTGACTCCTCACTCGGTGGCTCGACTTAGTGATTTGATCGGACGATCAACGGATCTCCTCGATGACGCAGATGGGTGATCTTGAGGTTCCGAACCTAGGGCTGGGTGGGCGCCGATCTAGACCGGGATGGGCAATCCCTGCAAGCAGCGCATCAGTGGGGTGCCTGCAGCCATGACGCGCTGGGTAAAGTCCTTTCTAGTCGCCGCACTCGCGCTAGCCCAAATTCAAGCCGACTGGCTCAGGCCGGACGATCGCCTTCCTGCTCCCAGCCCCTCTCGTCGCGCGATCTCATCGGCGACGATCCGCTTACCGGGATTCGAGCTAGTAGCCGTAAGGGCGGATCTCTTTCGCCCATGAGCGACGTTCGTTGCCAGTTTGGGCGTGATCTCCGTAGCGCACGATCGCTGCCGACGCAGGCCGGCATGCGAATTCGCTTGCGCAAGCCGCCACGTCACGAGGTGCTCGTCTGTCGGGTCTTGAACCCGACGAGAGGCTTCCGGAAATAAGGCTGGGCTGTGTGCTGCGGAACGCATCAGATCCGCTCCATCCGAGTAAGGGCAACACTCCCAATGGTCCTGGGAGCGCCAACGCCCACCTCAGCGCGATTTGCCGCCCTGATTACCATCTAAGCATGCCCGTCGACGCAGAGATCGGAAGACAAGACGACATTGGTTTGGAGATTGAGGCCGTCGCCGAGATTAATTCGGTCGACCCACCGGAGGGCTTCCGCGAGCATGCGCTGCTGAGTGACCCGGCGATCTACGAGGAGGCCGAGCGAGACTGGAAGGGGTGGTGGCTCAAGCAGGCCAAGGAGCTGCACTGGTTCAAGGAGCCCACGGAGGACTTAGACGACTCCGACCCGCCGTTCTACAAGTGGTTCTCGGACGGCACGCTCAACGCGTCCTACAACTGTCTGGACCGCCATGTCGAGGCCGGCAACGGTGACCGGGTCGCGTTCTACTGGCGCGGTGAGGAGGGCGAGGAGCGCGAGCTCACGTATGCCGACCTGCACCGCGACGTGCAGCGGTTCGCCAACGCGCTCAAGGGCCTGGGGATCGAGAAGGGCGACATCGTCGGCATCTATTTGCCGATGATCCCCGAGGTGGTGGTGGCGATGTTGGCGTGCGCGCGCATCGGGGCACCCCACAACGTGGTCTTCGGCGGCTTTTCGGCCGACTCGGTCAAAGAGCGGATGGAGGTCTCGCAGGCCAAGGCGCTGATCACCGTCGACGGGGCTCGCCGCAAGGGCAAGACGGCGCCGATCAAGCAGCAGGTGGACGCCGTGATGGCCGACCTGGACTCGCTGCAGAACATCGTCGTGGTCAAGCACACCGAGGCCGAGTGCGAGATGAAGGACGGCCGGGACTTGTGGTTCCACGAGCTCATGGAGCAGGCCGACGCCGAGTGCCCGGCCGAGGAGCTAGAGGCCGAGCACCCGCTCTACGTCCTCTACACCAGCGGCTCGACGGCCAAGCCCAAGGGCGTGGTTCACACCACCGGCGGCTACCTGGCCGGGGTGGCCTCCACCCACCGCTACGTGTTTGACCTCAAGCCCGAGGAGGACGTCTACTGGTGCTCGGCCGACGTCGGCTGGGTGACCGGACACTCCTACATCGTCTACGGGCCGATGACCAACGGGGCCACCAGCGTCATGTACGAGGGCGCCCCCGACTACCCGCACAAGGGGATCTGGTGGGAGCTGTGCGAGCGCTACAAGGTGAGCCTGTTCTACACCGCGCCGACGGCGATTCGCGCGTGCATGAAGTGGGGCGTCGAGCATGTGGAGAAGTTCAACCTCGACTCGCTGCGGTTGCTGGGGACCGTGGGGGAGCCGATCAACCCCAAAGCCTGGGCCTGGTATTTCGTCGTCGTGGGTGGCGAGCGCTGCCCGGTTGTGGACACCTGGTGGCAGACCGAGACCGGCTGCATCATGATCACGCCGCTGCCGGGGATCGTGGCCACCAAGCCGGGCTCGGCGACGCGGCCGTTTCCGGGTATCGCGGCCGACGTCGTCGACGAGCGCGAGGGCAAACCGCTGGACTCGGGGCAGGGGCTGCTCGTTCTCACCCGCCCCTGGCCGTCGATGCTGCGCACGCTCTACAAGGAGGACGATCGCTTCGTCGAGGTGTACTTCTCGAGGTTCGGCAAGGAGACCTACCTCGTCGGTGACGCCGCGCGCAAGGACGACGACGGCTACTTCTGGATCATCGGGCGGATCGACGACGTGGTCAACGTCTCCGGGCACAGGCTGTCGACGGCCGAGGTCGAGTCGGCGATCGTCTCCCATCAGCAGGTGGCCGAGGCGGCGGTGATCGGCCAGGTCGACGAGGACACCGGTCAGGCGATCTGCGCGTTCGTGACCCTGCAGGGCGATCTCGACGGGTCAGACCAGTTGATCGAGGAGATCCGCACTTGCGTCGCCGAACGCATCGGCAAGTTCGCGCGACCACGGAGGATCATCTGGGCCGACGACCTGCCCAAGACCCGCTCGGGCAAGATCATGCGCCGCCTGCTGCGCGACATCGCCGAGGGCCGCGCGCTGGGCGACGTGACCACGCTGCGCGACCCCGACGTGATGTCGCAGCTGGAAGGCAAGATCAAAGACGAGCTCCAGGATTCCAGCGAAGCTATATCACTGACCACATATACGGCTAGCGGGGGCAGATCAGGGATATTCAAGACGGAAACGGGACTTGCCGTCCGCGCGGAGAAACATCCAGGATCGCTCGCCTTGGTCTGGCCTGCCATCACTTCCCTTCAAGACGTCGCCCTCCTGTTGGAGCACAACGCGTGGACTGGCGATGTTACGGTTGCCGGCACAGGCCATCCGCCAACAGAACTGTCGTCACGTGAGGCTCTATCAAGGCTCAAGACTAGGGCCTCCGACATCGACTTCGCGCGATTCGACTCCGATCGCATGGTCTTGACCTGGACTCGCGCGCGCCGCAATCTCCCCCGTGCATCACGAAGCGATGATTTCCACGAACTCGGCGTTGGCACCCAATCGTTCGAGGACGATCTATTCGTTTCGCTCATGCGCGCGACGGCCGCTAGTTCGGTGCGTGACCACGCTGACTTCCTCGTCGCTCGGGCGCGCCAACTACTGATCGACTCCCCCAGTGAAGCGCCGGTGAGAGATCGTGGATCTTTCGGGACGTCCGAACCGGAATCAGCGAGCACTTAACCCGGTCGAGCATATTGTCCTGTGTCGATCAACTCTCTAGTGCAGCGCGGTCGCCTACGCCATGTCTCTACCGCATCGCCGTTCCGCGATTCTAAAGCGCTGGCCGGTAAGCTGCGGCGCTAATGAGTGGACGAGAGCACGCCTGGGACGGAACTATTGGGCTCGGTTCGGAGTTGAGGAATCATGCTTCAGGTGAGCTCACCTGCCCAACAGAACTTCAGCACAGGCTCGATTTCGAGAATTACTCCCTGTGCGATATCCAAGTCGCTTTCCAGTCGGTTCCGGAAGATGTACTGATCACATATGCATCTGACTGCACGTGGGTGGGTGAGATACTCCTCCCGGGATCATCCCAACCGCGCAGACGTAGGCGCGATTGGCGCGAAGAGCGCATGCGAGTACGAAAACTTCCTGAAGGCATGTCTCGTCCGCAGCGCCGCGACGTGACTGTGAGTACGGACCTTCGCTGGCTCGAACAAGACGAAGAGGGACCGCGTGAAAGTAGCGTCCATGTTCGGCATCGCCTAAGTCTGCTCTAGGTCAAGACGACGAGTGCCGCCGCTTCAACAACTGAGTTGCCGCCCCCCTCCCATCTCCAAGCGGCCGCACCCTTTCTCCTTACCGCTCTATTGATCATTGTCGGGGCGGCATTGTCAACGCTCGTGCTGTGGAGAGCTCGTCTCGAGTACAGCGAGATCTTGAAGAAGGCGAATGTGACTTCGGGCCAACAGACGGTCGGCCTGAAGCCCGAGAATCTAGCCGATATGGGCAACTGGATCATCGACGGTGGAAGCATGTTCGCAGCACTAGTGGGACCCGTTATCGGTTTAGCGATCCTTTACAACCGCTTTCAAGAAGCCGTGTTTATTGTGTACACGGTCGTTATCCTGCTAATTGTCGGCGGCTTCGCGCTCTTTGTCGCTTTTGTCGAGCCACGGGGGTACCCAAATCGGCGATTAGGCGGTCGCATCCGCGGCCGCTTCATTGGTGTGCCTCCACTCTGGATTTGGACCCCTGTCGTTTTGATGACCGCAGTCGTAAACCTCCTCGCTGGTATAGCCATTCTTATCGCCGGACCGTAGGCTTGAGCTGGCACGCTCAGGCGCGGCGGCTCGACGGTACTGTGCTCGCCAGGCACGACCGCTTCGATCTCGCTCAGCGCGAGGCAACTATCGCTCGTGACCCAGATACAATCTCTCGTCGCTCGTCCGCCTTTGACAACGAGAGAAGCGGGGAGCGCAATTCGCCAGCCAGCACCCCGTCGCCCCCTTTTCAAGGCTCACGGTTGTGAGGCATGTGCCGCACTCACCTAATGACCCCACTGAGGCTCGTCGGGTCCTGAACCCGACGCCTTTCACAAGCGACCCCTTGTGGCGACCAATCGGGTCGCTTACCGCCCGTCCACCTGGGACGACCCGCTCCGCATTAGGGGGATCGAGGGCTGTCGGACCGGCCAGCCAGAGCGGTCGGCTCGGCAGTCGGCCGCCGACTCCTTCCAGGCGGAAGCGCCAGGCCCGATCGACCGGCTTGCCAGGAACTTGACGTTGCCTTCGGTGTGGGTGGGGGCGGGCTCGGCGGCTCGGCCGGTCGCCGCGGCGCGGGCCGTCGAGCTCTCTACAGTTATCGCCAGTTATCCGACGGCGTCTGAATAAGTCCCAATAACTCAAGCTAAAAGTCCGCCTCGGACCCAACGAATCCCATCAAGAACCCGTACACACTTGGGTCAACGGTTCGGCAGCAGCAGTGCTAGCTTGATAGCATAGTGGTGTGGCGCAGATTCTGATCCGACAGCTCGACGACGACGTGAAGGCCAAGCTGCAGCGGCGAGCGAGGGAGCACGGGCGCAGTACCGAGGAGGAAGTCCGCGAAATCCTCCGCAACTCCGTGCGCGATCAAGACCAAGCACCCGCGGCGCTCGGCTCGCGGATCTCGGCTCGTTTCGCCAGGATCGGTTTGCGTGAAGACATCGCCGAGCTGCGCGGTGAGGTGCGCCCGGCTCAGTTCGATCGGTGATCTTGCTCGACACCAACGTGGTCTCGGCCTTGATGCGTCGGGATCCCGATGCGGTCGTCGTGGACTGGCTCGACGCGCAGCCGGCGGAATCGGTGTGGACGACATCGATCACCGTCTTCGAGGTCAAGACCGGTCTGCACCTTCTCACACCGGGACGCCGCAGCCGCGAGCTCGAGCACGCATTCGACGCGCTCCTTACCGAGGAGCTCGACGGACGTATTCAGTCGTTTGATACCGCGGCGGCAACAGCCGCGGCGCAGATCGCCGCGCAGCGCCAGAGCACGGGCCGACCAGTGGAGATTCGCGACGTCCAAATCGCCGGGATCACGCTGGCGCGACGAGCGCAACTCGCGACACGAAACACCCGCCATTTCACCGACCTCGGGATCGCGCTGATCGACCCATGGTCCGCATGACCACCGGCAACCAGCCGGCCGCTGGATACGACACCAACGCAATGTATGGTGAGCGTACTGCGCGCTTGCTTTCATGACTCGGCCGCGCGCCGAGTTCGCTTGTGCACGCCCGGCAGGCGCATCTGCCGACGCCCCGTGGCGCTTCCTTCCGGGTGATCTCGACAGCTCGCGATCGCTCTCGACCCGCGCGAGCACGTGAAGTGGCTCGCCCAAGCCGCCACATCACAAGGCTGCCGGCTCGTCGGGTCTTCAACCCGACGCTCGAGCGAACGTGGACGCTAGGTGTCGCGCGAACGTGAGCCGAGTTTCCAGGATCGGTCTCTCCCCGATGTCAGAAAAGCTCATGATAGCCTTCATGGTCATGAAGGCGCGAATGAAGATCTCAAAAGGCGGACAGGTGTCGATTCCCGCACCGATCAGGCACCGCTGGGGTACCTCGACGGTCACGCTGGAGGACCAGGGCAATCGGATCGTCCTCGAGCCGGCGGCTGACGATCCGATTGCCGCCGCGGACGGCGCGCTAGCTGAGGACTTCGGTCGGCTCGACGTCGGGCGGCTTCGGCGTCGCGCGCGAGAAGACGAGCGTCAAGCTGAACGTCGCCGCGGGCGGTGACGCTGCTCGACGCCTATGCGCTGATCGCGTTTCTGATCGGGGGGCCTGCGGCAGCGCAGGTGCGCTCGTTGTTGCGCGACGGCGCTACGGCTGTTGCGACGGCGAATCTGGTGGAGGTCCTCGACGTCTGCGAGCGCGTCCACGATTTACCGATCAAACGGACAATGGAGATTCTCGATCCCCTATTCGACGGACCGCTTCTGGCGATATCGTTGGAGTTTCCCGTGGCGCGGCGGGCCGCCGAGATTCGCGCGAGGCACTACCAGCGCTCGTCTCGACCGATCTCGCTCGCCGACGCCGTGCTGATCGCAACGGCCCGGCAGAGCGACCAGATCGCCACCGCCGACCCCGACGTTCTCGCCGTGGCCAGCGCCGAGAACCTCAAGACGGTTGCGCTGCCTGGCCAGGGCTGAGCAGCGTGGGCTGCGGCCGCGACGCGGGCGGCCCAGAGAGCCAAGGCGAAGGCGCATGACGCGAGCACCGAGCGGCGATCGGCTGCCGGCGCTGCGGGTCGCGGTGTGGCCGCCTCAGCCGATGTGCGTTTCACAAGGTGACCGGAGCCGCCCGATCGAGAGGGCCCGACAGCGGCGCAATGTCAGCCAATGGGTCCTCAACCCGATGCTGGGTCCTGTGGCACTCGAGCGTATCTACCTCGGTGGAAGGCAGAATCGATGTCCGCCTACGCTCACGCCGAGACGCGACCTGAGTTGGAGCGCGTAGTTCAACGCCGAGTCGATAGCGCGACGAGCACTCCCTCGAGCTGCGAGCGAATGAATCGTCGATGACGACCAACTTTGACGCTTGGCAGTAACCCGCGTCTTGCATAGTCCTCAACGGTCGATAACCGCATCTGCAGGAGCGCAGCAACATCGCTTGCGGTCATCAGCTCGTCCAGCAAGGAACGACGGGTGTCAGGTGGGAATTGGTCGTCGAATGTAACTCGGTCGAGCGCTGTTGCCATTAGACTTGTCCTATCGGTCGATCCGTGGTGGCTTCGGATAGTTACGCGTCGCCTCACAGGATGGTGGTTAATGCCACGAGAATGTTGCTCACAGTGCATGTGCCGTGCCGACCGTCCTGCTTCCCAGGGTGGTGGGTTGTAGCTCCAGCGTCCTCATGGTCCGCCGAGATGTATCGGGCTGTGGCGGGTTGGTCGTTGTCGAGTTGTCGCTCTCCCAGCCCGCCGCCCACGCTACGACCGGTCGGCCCGTCGCCCCAGTCACGCGTAGCAGCGACCTGCGCGATGACGTGGGCGAACCCGGCGGCGCGGAGTGACGCCGGGCGACGTCCCCGGGGCGCTTGGGGGGCGGGGTCACCATGCGCAGTCGGGTTGCCGGGCGGGCGTTCGTTGGTTGCGCCGACCAGGATCCGTGGTCCGCCGTGAGCTGCGCGCCCGGCCCACCGCCCCCGTTCGGCCAGATGCTGGCGTCGTCTCCGAGCTGCGACGACCCCGCCAGGCCGACGGCGGCGATCTCGGCCTGCAGCGCCGTGCTGGCGGCGGCCAGTGCGACGCCGGCATCTGTGCCCCTGCGCCCGACCTGTGACTAGAAGCGCTTGCATGATGATCATAACGCTAGGATGGAAAAATATAGCTTACGTGGTTATTGTGGTCAATACTAAAATTGATTGCCTGAGGGCAACTCGTATTGGCTAGGCGCGGAGCGCGGCGGCCATCGCGTTGGAAGAAATCGAGCGCGAGCGACGCGTGCTCCCGAGCTCGAACGACAGCACCCGGAGCCGCTGCGCGCAGGCTGAGCTGAAACGCGGCTGTCAAAGCCGGGCCGGCGATCTCCCGTGGGCATGCGATGCACGGACCACCACCCGCACCCAATCGCAGAGACCCCTTCGTGCTCGAGGAGAGCAGTCTGCTCGAGCTCGAGAGCGTCAGCACACACTGCGCTCACCGCGCTAACACGAGCCCGGAACCGCGGCGATCACGGACAGCGGGATCTGTTCGTGGTCGAGCAGACCATCACCAAGCTTCGCGGGCGACCGCGAGCTCGATCTCCAGCCGCGACCACTCCTAGCCCGCGCCCGCGGCGCGCCCGGCCGCGTCACTGCGCTCGCGCTCGACATCGGCGGCGATCGCCTCAGCCGCATCGGCGAGCGCCTCAGCCGCGCCGGCGACCGCGGTCAGGACCGTGCCCGCATCAGCACGGTTCACGGCCGCGACAGCGTCATCAAACGCCTCCCACAGGACCGGCGCGCCGACGCGCCCGCTACCGGGCCGAAGCTCGGGCGGCGGCTGGCTGCGGGCCGCGTCCGGGCTCGGTACCCAGCGAAGCCCCGCCTCGGACCCGATGCGCGCTGCCCGCGCACGCTGGCGCGCCGCCGCCGCCAACGCCCGCAACCGGTCCGGGAAGCCGGCATCCGGCGGCGCCAACAAATGTCCCCGGATCGCTGCCGCCCACGCAAGCTCAGCTGCATCAGACGACGACAACGCCTGCTCACGCAAATCCACCGGATCGCTTAGATCCTCGGCCTCGCTCACCGCATCCTCGGACCCTCGGGGGGCGCATCGGTCCAGCTCCCAGTCGGCGCCGGCGCAGGCCGCGATGCATCCGCAAGCAGCCGCTCCACGTCGCTTCTGCGGATCCGCAAGAGCCGGCGGACCTTGACTACCGGCAACAGGCCTTCATCGATCCACCGGTAGATGGTCTGGTCGGACACGCTAAAGCGCTTCGCCACCTCACTGACGGGCAAGAGCGGGTCATCGTCTGGGTCTGCCATGTGCTCGGCGCTCCTCTGCAATGTCTATCAAAAGCCACGTAAACCCTCACATGACATGATGCACATTTGGGCGACCGCGCCTCTGTAGCCTGTTGGGCTCACCCGCCCGACGCACACGCGTCCGGCGGCACGCGAGTCGCGAAGGACAGCTCCGTTAGTGCCCGGTCGAGCAGCTCCCGTGGGAACTGCGTCCTGCGCGATCGCGTGCTGAACCTTTGCCGGGAAAGGCCGTCGGCTGTGGGCGGTGGCTAGAGGCGGAGTGCGCGACCTTGACGTGCGAGCAGGCGCGATGGCGTCCTGGCCTGCCTGCGTCGGTCGTTTCGCTGCTGGCTGGCTGCCGTGAGCTGCTCGAGTTCTTGGTCGATGGCTTGCAGCCGGGCTTGGTGTTGGGGAGTGGCGCTGAGCCGGTCGCGCTCGGCTTGCAGTTCGCGTGTGCGCTGCTGGGTGAGCCGTCGCGCGTCGGCGACTAATGCGCGCTGGATCGCGAGCACGCCGAGATCCGCGCGGTCGCGTCTAAGCGCTCGGTCGAGCACGTCGCGTGCGGTCTCGTCGGGGTCCTCGACGACGACGTAGGCGGTGTTCTGGTGTCGTCCGCGGGTCATCCCGACATACACAGACCGCCACCCCGAGAGCTGGTCGATGAGCGTCGCGCCTTCGTCGCGGGTGGCGCCTTGGCTTGAGTGCACGGTCTGAAAGTACGCCAGTTGCACGTGCTCGCGCGCGTAGTCAGCGGGCAGCGTGACGTGTCCGCTCGGGCCGCGCACCTGAAGGCTTCCGTCGCCATTGATCTGCTCGACGTGCCAGCGCTGGCGGTTTTTGACCCACCTGCCGGTCTCGGTGCGAAGCCGCCGCTCGTTGTGGCGCGTCTGCACCTCGTCGCCGACCCCCACCCGCTCCCTCCCGCTTGTGTGGATCACCCGCCCATCGTCGACCAATCCGGCCTCGATTAGCCGCTGGTGGGCCCGTTCGTTGAGCGCGCGCGCCTGGTCGTTAGACGCCACCGTCAACGCCAGCGAGCGTCCCGCCCGTCTGCTCTGCCACCAGTGCTCGAGTATCGCGGCGCGCATCTGCTCCGCGGTACCTGACCTGATCCTCTCGTGTTCCTCGTAGAGGTCGAGTGCCCCTGGGTCGCAGTCGCGCAGTGATAGCGACGCCCGGCCCTCCCACTCGTCGGTGAACCGCCTGACCTCGGCCATCTGCACCGCAGGGGCGATCGCCCGCGCGTGCTCGAACATCCCGCCGCGGCCCACGGCGGCGAGCTGGCGGCTGTCGCCGACCAGCGCCACGCGATAGCGACGCGCGCGCGCGATCGCCAACAGCCGCTCCATGTCACCGGTGCCAAGCATTCCGGCCTCATCGACGATCAACGTCGCCCCAGCCGGCAGGTCAAGCGGTCCGCGCTGACCGTCGGGGAGCTCGTGCTCGGTCAAAAACCGCGCCACCGTCTCAGCACCCACCCCCGCTTCGCGCTCGAGCTGCCCGGCGGCCGCCGCGGACGGCGCCAAGCCCAACACCACCCGCCCCTGGCGCGAGAGCGCCGCCACCGCGCCACCAATCGCCCGCGTCTTACCCGCCCCCGCCGGACCCACGACCACCACCACCCCGGCGGTGCCAGCGACCAGCGCCGCCGCCTGCGCCTGCTCCGGGTCAAGCCCCGCCCCAACGCGCGCATCGAGCACCGCAGGCTCCCCACCACCGGCCGCGGCCTCAGCAAGCCAGCGCACGATCCGCTGCTCCTGCTCCACAAGCCCCCGGGTGCTGTAGCGCTGCACCCCCGGCTCGTCCAACACCGCGCGCACCACCCCCGCCACGCTGGGCGGGGCGAGATCCACGCACCAATCGACGATGATCTCTTGCGCGGCGAGCTGCACCTCCCGGATCTGATCAAGCGCACCGGCACCGTCCACGATCGGCAGACGCGCGGCTACCTCGCGCTCAATGTCCGCCTGCGTCCATGCCGACCCCACGATCACCAGCGCGGCCAGCACTCCGTCGGCCAGCCGCTCCTCCTGCCGCTCACCAGCGCGCATCGCTCGCCCGGCCGCGCCCAGCAGCCACCGCCGCGCTCCAACCGCCTGCGTCTCCCCCGCCTTGACGACCGCCCTCCAGACATCTCTGGGTTGGTAGCGGTGCGCACCGGCCGTCGCCAACCACTCCGAGCGCAACCGATCCGCGCCCCGCCCACGCTGCTTGGGCGGCCGAGACTCGCGCGCCGCGTCTCTGATCATGATCGCCCACTCCCGCCGCGACGGCTCCCGGCCATTCCCAGCACCGAACCGCTGCGCCTTCGATGCCACCACGTCGCGGATCTGCGCCGCGCGGCGCGAGAACGCCTCCAATAACTGTGCCGGCATCCCGGCGATCTCGGCCTGACCCTTGACCACCGGCGTCCACGCCACCCCCAGCCGTGCTGTCAACTCCGCCCGCAGCCCCGCCTGGTACAGGCCGCCCAGCATCCGCTGATCGCGGTACAGCATGCTCGCATCCAACGCCCGCCAAACCCCGTCCACCCCCCGGACTCTCGAGGCAACCACCGCGTGGGTGTGGAGCTGGGGGTCAAGCGCCCTTGAGGTGCGATGTCGCACCAACAACACCGCCACCCCCGCCACGTCGACGCGAAATACCCCGTTGATCCCGCGCCTGGTGCTCGCGCGCTCCTCGATAACCCGCATCACCGCCGCGACCGCCGCATCGTGCGCGGCGATCACCTCGCGCTCCACCTCCCCGCCGCACAACGCCGACAGCACGCTCACGCTCTTGGGCGCCGAAAACGTCAGATCAAACCCGCGCACCCCATCACGCCGCAACCCCCTCCCCAACGGCTCGCCCGACCGCGGATCCAAGCCCGCCATCAACGCCCGAAAATCCTGACGCGAACATACGCCCATGAGCCCCAGCTCACGCGCCGCCTGCCCCCACCAAAGCCCCGGCTGCTCACCCGTCGAGAGGTAGTAGTCCTCGACCCTGCTTCGCTTCTGAGCCACGACCGGATCGGTCACCAACGCGTCGTAATAAGCGACCGCGTGATCGCCCTTGATCGCAGTCGGCCGCATCATCTCCGACCGCACCGCCGCCGGCCAGCACCCTCGGCGTAGACCGGCCAACCGCTCGACACGAACAGCGACTCGGGCGTCTCACATGATTCCACAAACGCCACGTTAGCCCACAGCATTCTCAAATGCAAGGGTCTGCTCGCGATTTTGACGGTCAACACGACCAAGATGGCTGTGCCTTCTGACTGCTCTTGGGACAGTTGTGGCGAGCCAATCGCGAGGACGATCCGCCCAATGTGGCTTCATCTAGTTGGGCGCGCGTTCCCGATGTCAGCGATCTGCCCAGCTGTCGGGCGTCGCTTCGTCGATCACTCCGTCGTCGCTGAAAACGCCCTCCTGATGACTAGGAAGTCGGGCCGGGCTAAACGATCGGCTCATCTTGACTCGCGTCGACGCGGACCGCGAGGTCGAGATCCGTCAAGCCGTCTGCGCGTCTAGCGAAACGCGCGCGTCGGCAACCCGGCAGGGGAGCTGTTCGGCGCGATCGACTATCTCAGGGTCGCCGGTGATCAGTGTGGCGCCGTTGGCTGCTGCGGTCGCGATCGCAAAGCAGTCCGCGAGCGCGATTGAATGATTGGCTTTCAATGCGGCGACCGAACGCATCCGCGAGACACCGGGCAACTCCTCGCTCACCAGCTCTCTTATCCGCGACAACGTGCTCTCGGCTTCCGATGGCCCGTGCTGCCGGCGGATCCGATACTCCACCTCGACCAGATTGATCCAGCTCATCGCAGGCCGTCGCCGGTCGAGACTGCGCTGAACGACCTCCGCCGCCGGCTCCTCGCCATCAAGCCACGCCAGCACCGCCCACGAATCCAGGCAGTCGCTCACCGCGGCTCGACAGCTCGATCCTCGAGCAGCTTGCCGGCCATGCCGCTGGCGCGATAGCGGCCGCGCAGCTCGTGCCTAACCGGCTCGGCTTTGACCAACACACCATCGGGGCGCTCTTCGAACACGACCTCCGTGCCCGGCGTCAGGCCCTGGCGGTCGCGCAGCCGCTGTGGGATCACTACCTGGCCCTTGGCTCCAATACGATGAGTCATACCTTGTCAGTATAACTCGGCGGACGTCGAAGCCTGCATTGGGCCGCTCGCTTGCTCGCACCGCACGCAAAATAAGGTTGCGGGCGTGCCAACTGGTTCGTCATCGGGTCCGGACCCCGAAGGGGACCTTGATCCGGACACGTGTCCCTTCACGTGGGACGAGTTGGTACCGCTCGATCTCGGGTGCCGTGTGCTTCAGCGTTTCTTCGCGCTTGTCCGGCCTGGCTCAGGTAAACGCCTGCTCGTGGGCGAATCGGATCGTGCGCCCCGGTCCGAGCCGGAGGACCCCGGAGGCTGGTTCCGAGGATCACGCGGGGCTAGGTGCTTGCTGGAGGCAGCACGCGCAAGGAGGATCGAATCTGGCCCGCGTAGCCACCTAGATCAAGCACGAGATGCCAGTGCCCCGGGGCTGGAACACGGACCGCGTAAGGCGAGTGGGTGACGTATCCGCCGTAGAACTGGTACTGGCTACCCTGCCGGTAGAGGCCGAAGTTGAGCGCGTCGAGCAGGCGAACGTTGGCAGCGTTCGCAAGGGTGACCTCGACTACCGCTCCACCCGATAGTTCCTTCAGGTCGTAGTGAACGAAGTCCATCAGGCACGTTGGTCGCGCTAGCGGTCCGGTTCGCGATCGCGTTCGGGAGACGGCTCAATGGCCGTCCCCGGCCGTGGCGGATCAGGCTGCTTCGGACCGAAGATGCGGGGGGCGATGAACGACCCCGCAAGCGTGGCGGCCGCGATGATGAGTCCGGCGAAGCCCACGAGTGAGTGGCCGGTGAGGATCGCGGCGATCCCGCCACACACGAGCGTCATCACAACCACGAAGGCGAGCAGTTGGCCTCGCGTGGCCAGCTTAATCGTGGCGTCGTCCTGCTTCTTTTCGCGCTCGATGCGATGTGCCGTTTCCTGCTCCGTCAGCCGGAGAATGCGGTCCGTGAAGCCGGGATGGATCTCTTCGTACTTCGCGAGGTCGTCTGGCGTCGGATAAGGCGCGCTCCGGAAGCTGACCGCCTCGATGACCTCGCCCGCGACCACTCGTGCTCGAGGCGGTTGCTCATGGTCGACGACCTCCCCGTCGACCACAGGCTCATCCTCAGGCTGCTGTTCCGGTTCGCCTGGCGGTGAGCCCGCTTCTGGGGCCACCGGCTAATCCGATTCTCGAGGGCGGCCGACGACGCTCCCGCCGTCAGACCGAGCGGACGCGCTGCCGTTCTCGGTCTCGTCGTCGGTCGCCAGCGCCTGCACTGCGCACCACGCACTACCGCCGAAGGAGCGCATCACGCGCGCAATGTCGGCTGCGATCCGTCCGGGCGGATCGAGCACTCCACGACGGTTGGCGCCGAGAAGATCGCTGTCCAGCATGCGCATGCCGGTGATATCGAAAGCCGAGCTCGCGCCAGCGGCCATCGCGAAACCCCAGTCGCGCGGCGGGGTCTGACCATTGTTGGACTTCCGATGGGCCACGAGCTAATCCTAGTAAGTAGCTTCCGGCGCGGATCGTATGCCGCTGACCCGTACGCTTCAACCGTCAACATCCGGCTGCCGCACGGGTCGCACGAAGCTCGGGGTGCACGGGGAGGGCATATCGTCTGTGCGCGCCTCGCCCACGGGCCCAACCTGGCCGACTCCCTCGGCATCGCGGGCCTCGGGATTGCCGTGCTCGATTCGGCCTAACCGCTCGGATCGTCGCCTTTGCGCTCGTGCGGGCCGGGCGGCGGCGGCCGATTGCCTTCGTGGCGAAGCACTCGCCCGCGTCGGCGCCGGTGGACGAGTCCTGTGTCGCCGATCCAATCGTGAGCTCGGGGCTGGGAAACCGATCAGAGCAGTCGCCCGCGGGACTGAAGCTGCGTCTTGGGGCGCTGCCTTCGCGTACCCGCGCCGGCGCTGACGGTGGCCATGAAAGTCTCCCCGTAGGCGGCCATCGAATCGCCCCGCTGGTGGCCGCCAGTGGGGAGAAACCGATGGCCATTGACACGACGCCTTCAACACGAAACGACGAGCGCGGAGGTGGTGCAAAGCAACCGCTGCTTGTGTGCGGTGAAGCGCTCGTCTGCAGCGCGACAGCGGAGAGTCGCTCAACCGCTTGTGCGTCCCCTGATGCGTGGGACAGAGATCCGTCGTCCGCAAGCGGCCGGTGCCTCATGTCGCGAAACTGCGGCCGAACTGCGCGAATCCCGGGTAATCCGGAAAGAGCGATTGGTGACGATGCCCAAGCATCCGGTCGAGCTCTGCACGCGCTTGTTCCTTATCAACTGCGACCCGCAGTGTGAAAGTCCGAGCCTTCGGAGGCTGGACAGCAAGCGTGGTGCCAGCGTAGGCGGCTTCCGCCTGCTCGTAGCCGATCAGGACCACTGGGACAGACATCGACGTTCGTACTTCTGCAGCGCGTAGCAGCCGCCACGTTCCACCGACTCGAACGTTGCGCGCCGGGTTGGTCGACGGAACCCCACCCATCAAGAAGCAGCCGTCCTGCCGCACGATGCGCGGCTCGAAGGGTGGTGGCCGCCAGATCCACGGACGCGTCGACCACTCCGATGTGGTCCCTCCATCCGTGGCGAGCCACCAAGGCTCGTCGCTCGACGCGTCCTCCCTAGCGACGACCTGATTGGCGATATCGACCGCAAAGACGCGGCCGGCAGATGCATCCTCCTGCTCGACGGCAAACCGCAGAGCGATGACGGGTTGAACGTGAAGTCGAGGAGTCGTGTGGGAACGCCGTAGTGCTGAAGCGCTGCTAAAAGCTCGAGCGCCGTGAGCCGTCCGCCAGCTGAGTGCCAGTCGAGTCCCCACTCGCGAGCTTCCTCCAGAACGGTCTGTTCGTACGTTCGGAGCGTTCGCTCCATCGGGATCTCGCCGCCGTGCGTCTCGCTATAACGACGCACCAAAGAGGAGTGCAGCGCCCAGTCAGCGGAGGCAACCCCGCGCCACACGAAGCGGCTATTCGTTGCCTTCTGGTAAGCCGAGATTTTTTGGACCGCTACGAAGAACTCGGCAGATGAAGCGACGACTCCTTCATAAGATACCCAGTACTCCTGCGGAAACGTCACGAGCACTTTCTAGCGGTTTCCGATCAGCAGCGTCCAATGTCCGCAGTCCGACAGTCTCGATAGCTTCGGCAACTCGCTCACACGCTGGTGGCTCTTTCGCCGTGAGCAAACACAGACCGCGCGAATGGGCTCCAAGGTACGCCCGGTATCGCGTGGTACACCGGGGAACTAACGCCGCGAGTCGACCAAAGTGATGTCAGCGAACGGAGCGACGCCGAGTGGGGGTCGGACGATCGCAGACGTCTCGTGGCGAGGCGGGCATTGGCCGCGTGTCCCATCCAGGCCGACTGGGGCGACCGACTCGTCGCCAAGACAATCGCGAGCCGCGCGCCGGTGACGCCGGCAGCGTGATCGAGGCGAATCGTGAGTGCGGGTTCCAAGGCCGGCAGACACACCGCCCCTAGCCCTGCGGCCGTATTGCCAGCCGGACGGTGCCGGCGCAGGCTACCTATCCGTAGTCATCAGCGACCAAACCACCCGGCAAAGGTCCAGCAGGGCCCGTAAATGGGTTCCTTCTCGGTGTGGTGTTGTAGAAGCGCACCCTTCGTCGCCTGAGGATTTGGAAAAACTCGTCTGCACGCACGCGGTTGGTCGGAGCGGAAAGCCATTTTCGGACCGAGCCCTCATAGGCAAGGAGCCAGTGGGGTCCCTGCAAGACCCCGTCATAGTCCGTCAAGGTCTCCCAACCGCTGAGATCGAGCTCGCGCTTCTTCAAGACGCCACGGTCGACGGCGTCGAGGGCAAGGAGCGCAACAAAATCATCTTCCATAACGCTGATCGCTTTTGCAGCTTCTCCGCTAAGCGGGATGTCCAACGCCATTGCCGCCCAGAGCGCCCACGCCACCTCGCTCGCGTTTCGAACCGGGGAGTGCGTGAGTATGAGCCCCTCGATTGTCTCTCCCGCACCGTCCTTATCCACCATCAGGTCGGGCGGCGCCGTCTTCTCGCCAAGCACGTCCAGCGCGGTGGCCATCGTGGTGGGCTCGGCCGAAACGGCCGACCAGACCAGATTCTGGAACGGTCCCCAGATATCGGCATCCGCAACGTCCGCGTTCCGGCTTCGAAGAAGGGCGTACTTCAGCGGACCAGCACGCGAGCGAGTCAGCGCAGCCGCACGGCTGAACAGTGCAATGAGATCAGTCAAGGTCTGAGATGAATTGGCACTCCTAATCGGAAAGGTCGCCAGCTCATGGGTCCAGCCTTCAAGAAACGGCTGTGGTAGCTCGAGAACCTCAGTCTTCGTTGGGTTAATGGCCAGTTCGTAATGTGCAAGCTCCTCCTCGAGTACTGCTTGGGCCTCTTCGGCCTCGGAGCGACTCCGGAATGCAAGCTCGTAGTCGTCGATATACCGATGCCCTCGCATACTGATCTTCTTGTCGAGGGCTCTGTCAACGGCCGTCAACACGATCTCCGCAGCAAGGAAAGAGGTATCAGGTCCGATCGGTACCCCCATCGTCTGTCCATCCGAGACATCACGAAGCGCCCGATCGAGTTTGTCGCTTGGCGTCTTACCTAGGTTCTGTTTCGCGACTCTTTTGCCCTCGAGCGCCCAAGGAATTGAATGCGTGTACAGGGATGCGTAAAACTGGCTGACGTCGGTTCGGAGCACAAACCTTTGACCGCGCCAGTCCCTGGGTCTAAGACGATCGCGCTCGCCGTATCTGAACCGAGGGCGTAAAGCGCGCTCCAGGGTTCGTGTAACAACAGGCGCCGACATCGAGAAGGGGTTGGAGGCGACGTGAGCAGAAATCCGTTTCCATTGACTCTCGCACTCGTCGGCGAGTCTCACAAAGCTGCGCGGGTTAGGCACCTGGAGCGGACGACGGAATCCGCCTGGTCGCGCGAGGTTATGTCGCACCGACTCCGTCCTGCCACCGGTCCGCGGTAGCGCCGCGGGGCTCCGCTTGAGGAGCGCCGCGAGCTTCTCAGTTGAGAACGCCGGAGGCAGCTCGCGCGCGAGATACCCCTTCCGCACAAGCTCCACCGCGCTGAGCATTGGGCTGGAGTGCGAAGGCGATCGGCTTCGGTGGCGAGGGCGGCGCGGCATGGCGCACAGTCTGCCGACCACTCCCGCCTCGTGCCATTCCAGTTCGCGTCGACTGGTCGTGACTATGATTTTCATTTGATGGGACCACGAAAGCGCCGTAAATCGAGGCGTGTGGAGCTCGAGAGCGTCAGCGCGGCGGTTCCTCTCGGTCCGGTCGCGCTGGGAGTCAACCTCAAGGTGCGTCCTGGGGAGCGCGAGATGCTGAGACGGCTGGTCCTCGGCATCAGCGAGTCCCCGGTCTTGATCGCTCCGGTCATGTTGGAAGACGAGGTTCGGACTAAGGGCGCGATCAACAAGATCCGAAGCCGCATCACCGACACCATGCTGCAGCTTCCAGAAGGCTCGCCCAGCCTCGAGCTTCTTTCTCACCTCCGGGACACCTGCAATTCATGCCGGCTCGCATTTGAAAGGCGAGCAGCCCAAAGCGAACGCTGGGAAGCTATTCGCCTCGAACTCATTGCTTGGCGGGTCTCTTTCGCCGGCGCTTTCGAGATCCTTGGAAGCAGCTACGAGATCCGTGAAGCGGCTGTCCTTTCCAAAAGAATCTCAGAGGAGCTGCATTGGGGATTTCCTGGTCCCTCCAAGCGGGTTCGTGTCCTCCGACCGCCTGATGGACTCCCGTTTGATCCCGACTGCTGACGGGCCGAAACGCAAGATCGAAATCCCCGCAGTGGTGCCGGTCGAGCGTCCAATCGACGGCGGTCGTGTCACGGCGGCTCTCGCTCAACTGGCGCGCATCACGACCGAGCTCGAGCGGTGAGGCTGGGCGGCGTCCAGCAGGGACAAAGGCTTGCTGACCCATCGACCCGAGATCTCTGACGACCCAGCTCGGACCGTCACACTGCCCAGGTACCACAATCGCTTTTGGACTCGCGCCCATCTCGCGTCGGACGATTGCCTTGGCGACAACTCGATCACGCCGATCGCCGGCGCGGCGCGAGTGCTTCGCCACGAAGGCAGTCGCGCGGCGCCGGGCGGTCAGGGCGAGTGCAATGACGAGAGGCCGTCGGAAAATGCGCAACGAGCGAGAAAGCTGACTCGGCGGCGTGTCACCGACGGAGGCGAAGCCGGCAGGGTGTAGATCGCCGACCCGGCGTGTCAGGCCGGTGTGGCGATCCAGTGGCTGTGGAGCTTCAAGAGATTGTGGGTGGCGGTGACGAGCCGCCACTCCGACTGCGCGGCGGATCTGCCTCTTCGCATGAACCGGTCGATGTGGCGGTTGTATTTGATCTGGCCGAACACCGGCTCGATCGTGATCTTGCGCTGCGCGTAGAGCTTGCGCCCGCGGTCGGTGCTCAGCTTCTCGCGCATCTGCTCATAGACGCCGTCTTCCCAGCCGCGGCGTTTGCCCTCGCGCAGGTTCCCGTCGGGCGGAACGAGCACCTCGATCCCGTGCTCGCTGATGGCCTGCATCTGCGGGTGATGCCAGTAGCCGGCGTCGGCGATCACCACCTCCGGCGTGTCGGTCAGGCCCTGTGCGGAGAGCTGGCGCATCGTCGCGTCGAACATCGGCGCGAGCTGCCCGAAGTCCGGGGCGGCGTTGGTGATCTCTGCGGCCAGGATCACCTGCCGGTCGTTGACGGTGGCTTGGGCGTTGTAGGCCTGGCGGGGCGGGGTCCCCTGCGTGCGCATCACCCGCGAGTCCGGGTCTGACAGGTTGATCTTGCCCTCCGGCAGCTCCGGGGCGACGAACGGTTTGCTGTTGCCCTTGAGCACCCGACCCTTCGTGTCGCGCGCCGTCGCCCGCCACCACTCATAACTCTCAACGGCGGCGAGATCAACCCGGTGGTTCTCCTCCAGGCGCTCAAGCGCACCGATCATCCGGTCGTCACGATCGCGCGCAACCGCGGCGCCTTGGCGTGTGCGGTGGGCTTCCAGCTCGCGCCGGGCGACCCGCAGCCACTCGATCCGACCGCCGCGCTTGAGCACCCGACGACCGAGGACCAACGACGCTAGGTCCATCTCGAGCTTCTCAGGCTCGGGCTTTGTCTCATCACCCGGCGGGCGGCCCTTGCGCTCAGCAAGACGACGCTTCGCGTCCGCCAGCGCCTGCCGACGACCCGCGGCCGTCCGCAGCTGCTCAGGCAACTCATCACCGCGATCCTCGCCATAGAGCTCGTCCTCGCGCCGGTCGACCTCCTCGGCCTCGCGCAGGATCTCGCTAACCAGCTCCCGATAGTCGCGGTTCTGATCCATCGACGCGTTCGCCTTGATCTTCGTCCCATCGATCGTGATCACCCCCACCGACACCAACCCGGCCTCCCGGCACAGACCGAAGGATCTCGTCAAACAGCTCCCCGATCTCCACCTCATGCCGACGGCGGAACTCCGCGATCGTCGAATGATCCGGGCACCGCATCCCCGTGATCACTTTGAACGCCACGTCCTCTAGGCACGCCCGCTCGATCCCCCGCGAAGACCTGATCCCGCGCGCATACGCGTAGAGCAGTAACGCCACCATCACCTGCGGGTCAAACGGCGCGCGACCCGCAGCACCCAGCCGATACGCCTGCCGGAACCGATCCAGGTTCATCTGGTCAACCGCGCCCAGCACCGACCACACCAGATGATCCTCCGGCAGCCACTCCCCCAACGACGGCGGCATCAACAACAACTGACCACGATCAACCCCAGCGAATTCAAGAGCCATACCACAAGTGTCTTAAACCAGCCAGACAGCACCGATATTCCGACAGCCTCGCGACGCAGGATTCGTCCGTCGGCGCTACGTCGGGCACGAGTGGTTCGCCACGAACGCGATCGCGAGGTCGGCCGGCGTGCTTATGACTCCCCTTGGCGACGGAGGAATCGTCCGGATAGACCCGGCTCGGGCCGGCGCGCCAAGATTGGATTCGCCCACAACATATGCCCTACAGGCTCCGGCGTCGCGGTTCTCCCGCACTCACACCTTCCTCGCGAGCGCCTTCGGCTGGAGCTAAGCGGCATCTCTCTCCCATGCGTAATCGGCTAGGTCAGCCGTCGCGCAATTGCTGACGCCATCGCTACGGCGGATCAATCCGGTGGCGCAGAGCGTGAGGCGACGTGCTCTCAAACGCCTGCGCGACCAATTCTGCGTCCTGCTCCCGCGGCGCGTAGTGCAGGTACTTCATCGTCGTCTGGATGTCTGCGTGCCCCATCCACTCCTGCACGCGGCGGATGTCTGCCTTGGCAATCATCCGGGTTCCGAAAGTATGCCTCAGGTCGTGGAAGCGAAGCGGCCGGAGGCCGCCCGCGCGAGTGCGTCGCGATAGCGGCTGCTGAGCGCGTCACCGTCGAGCGGTAGCCCGGCCTCGCCGGCGAACACGAAGTCGTCATCGCCGGTGAACCGCTCTCGGTCGCCGAGCCGGGCGAGCGCGCTCGCGACGTCGGGCGCCATCGGCACGGCGCGGACCTTGCCGGACTTGGGCGTCGTCAGCTGTCCGGCGGCGTAGCTCGCGCGGACTCTGATGGTCGAGCCGGCGAAGTCGACGTCGCGCCAGCGGAGCCCGAGCAGCTCGCCGCGCCGCAGGCCGGTGAAGGCGGCGGTCAGGAAGATCGCCGCGTCTGTCTCCGAGCTCGCCGCGCGCACCAGGCCCCAGACTTCCTCGGGCGAGAACACCTGGATGTCGCCGCTGCTCCGGACGCGGAACCGATCGACGTTCGCCACCGGATTCGCGGCGAGCCCGTAGAGCTTGACCGCGCGCCTGAAGATTCGCGTGCATGAGCACGAGCAGGTTGTTCTTGGTCTTGTTGGAGAGCTCGCGCTGCTGGCGGGCGCTGGACATCCCCGCGCGCCACCGCTCGATCTCCTGGACCGTGATGTCCTCCAGAGCCATGGCACCGAACACCGGCAGCAGATGGACGTTGATCGCGTTGCGGTAGTTGCGGATCGTCGATGGCTTGCACCCCCGGTCCTGCTCCGAGAAGCGCAGGTACTCGCTCGCCGCATCGGCGAACGTGGCCCCGGACTCGTTGACGCCGTGAGCTTTCCGCGGATCGCCGAGCCCGCTCTCGAACGGACGGCTCGTCGCGTGGCCCGCGGCAAAGCGGGCCTCGTCGAGCGTGTCGCGGAGCCAGTCCTCCGCCAGGCGCTTGGTGAAGTATCCGGTGGGCGGCCGGCCACGACCGGTCCAGGCGGGCCCGAGCATCTTCTTGACCTGGCTGCCGTCGGGCGGCCTGTACTTCGCGTACCAGACCGGCCCGCGCTTGCGCTCCTCGAGATACACGTGACCGGTCGGGCGGCGAACCGTGCGAGGCCGGCCCCGGCCCGGAGACGCGCTGACCGTCCTGTCCGCAGTCCCGGCCGCCCTGGCAAGTCCCTCCGAGGGCGCGATTTTCACGCCGCCGGATGCGCGAGAACGGTCAAAAGCGGGTCCCAAGAAATGCAATTCTACGGCATTTTTCGGGACCTATTGGGGACCCGCAACGCCTGGATTGCATTTAGGCAAAAGAAAAACCCCGGATTTCCGGGGCTTTCTTATAGCGGGGGCGGGATTCGAACCCGCGACCTTCGGGTTATGAGCCCGACGAGCTACCAGACTGCTCCACCCCGCGGCGGACTCTTATTCATAGCAAACCGAGGGAGGCGAACTCAAGGGTTTGCAGCGTTAAGCACTTGTTGGCGTGATCGCGGCCTAGCGGCGGGCCATGGTCATAGTTAAAACAGAGCAAGCTTGAGGCCATACGCGGCGGCTCACCGCGAGGTGGCTCGGAGAAGCGGTCCCCAGGCGTTCGGCCCGGCTGCTAACGCTGTCCCGCATGCGGCTGCGCGTCGGTGCTAGCGAGTAAGTCGGCTGCCGATCCGGCTCGGGGCACATTTTGTTGCCAGGAGCCGACCGCGGCTCAAAGGACGGGATATGGCCCGACACCCCAGCACACCGTCAGCTGCATTCCGTCTGCAATGCAGCTAAACTGCCAGCACCATGCCCGTGGCCATCACAGTACGGAACGTTCCCGATGAGGTGCGCGATGAGCTCGCCGCGAGGGCCGCGCGGTCCGGCCAGTCTTTGCAGGAATACCTGCGCGCGCTGCTCCTGGACTCCGTGGCGCGCCCGCCCGTCTCCGACGTGATCGCCCGCGCCCGTGCTCGCGTGCAGATGACCGGCTCGCAAGTGGACGCGGCGGCCACTCTCGCCGCCCGCGACGCCGATCGCCGTTGAGCCAGCTGGTCGTCTGCGACGCCTCAGCGCTGGTCGCCCTCCTGCTCGACCCCGGACCTGACGGCACCTGGGTTACCGAGGCGCTAGCTGACGCCCACCTCGCCGCGCCGGCGTTGATCGGATGGGAGACCGCGAACATAATCCGGCGCCTGGAGCTCGCCGGAATCATCAGCGCCGACCAGGCCGCGCAGGCCCACGCCGACTTTCTTGACCTGACCATCGAACGCTGGCCCTATGAGCTGCTAAGTCAGCGCGCATGGCAGCTACGCCTGAATCTGACGATCTATGACGCAACCTATGTTGCAGTCGCTGAGCGACTAGAGGCTCCTCTGATCACGCTAGATCGGCAAATCGCAGGGGCGCCGGGCATTGATTGCTCCGTCCTCTCCCCCAGCAATTAGCCGGTTCGTCGCAGAGTTTGGCCAGCGTGGTGTTGGCCCCTGGTCGCGCGAGCCTCGCGGGCCCGTCATGCTGAAGGTCAGATTTCGTTGCCGGCACCTCGGCGAGCTCACACCCAAGATTCGAGTCTCGCCCCCGCTACTCCAAGAGACCTGGAAATCGTGACTCCAGATCGGGATTCGTAGTTGAGGCGGCCGACGGTGTTTGACGGCGCTTGGTCCGGCGCCGGAGAGGTGACTGGTCTGGGGCAACCCCCGGCTACGTTGATGAAGTGAGCAGACTCGAGCGTGAAGGCCGTCAGCGCTCGAAGAACACCCGAGGGTTCTCGCGCAGCATCTGGTCCACCTGGGCATCGCTCACGCCGCGCGCGCGCAGCGCCGGGAGGACGTCCTGGAGCACATGCAGGAAGTGCCAGTTGGGAGCCATCTGCTCGCGGAGCCCGGGCGGAAACCAGTCGGTGAAGCAGCTGGCGTCCTGGGAGAGGATCATCTTGTCGGCGTGGCCGCGCTCGCACATGGCCGCGACTGTGGCCACCCGGTCCTCGAACGGCAGCAGGACGTCGAGCCCGAAGCGGTCCATGCCGAGCAGGGCTCCGGATGCGGCCAGCTCCTCCAGGTACTCCAGATCGGTCGTGTCTCCGCAGTGGGCGAGCATTACGCGCGCGGGGTCGATCCCTTCTTCGGCGAGGACGCGCAGCGCGTCGCGGCCACGCTCTGTAGGTGCAGAAGTGTGGATGCAAATCGGCTTCCTGCTCTCCCGGTGGATGCGGCAGACCGAGCGCAGGACACGCTCGACGTGGTCGGTCACGCCGGCCGCATCGATCGCGCACTTGAGGATGGCGGGCTTGACGCCGCTGCCCTCGATCCCATCGCGGAGGTCGGCGCGCATGAGCTCATCCAGGGGCTCGTCGCCGCCGAGCTCGGTTCCCGGACCGACAAAGTGCCAAGGCCGCGGTAGCACGTCGTAGGTGTAGAGCCCGGTCGCGAGCACGACGTTGAGCTCGCTGCCCTCGCAGGCACGGCGGATCCAATCGAGCGAGCGGCCGAGACCGATGGGGCTGAGCTCGACGAGCGTGTCAATCCCGGCCTCCTTGACGGTGCGCAGGGTCTGCTGGGCCTTGGGTATCTCAACCTCCGGATCCCAGCCGTTGAACCCGGGATGCGCGATCTGGATCTCAGCCGTGATGTTGAACACGTGCTCGTGCATGAGCACGGTGCCGAGTTCAGAGGTATCGAGGGGACCGTCCAGGGTCGCGATGGTCGCCACGCGCCCAACGCTACAGAACCGCGCTGTCACGCCGGGGCTGCTCAACACCGCCGCGAGCCCTCCCACCGGGCCGCCCGTGGTCGGCGCCGCTCAAGTTTGCCGCGCAGAACGATCGGGGTATCTAAAGCCAGCACAGCAACGGAGGGCCCCATGGCTACCACCCAAGTTCGCACGGGACGCGGAATCGCCGTTACGGTCGCGCTCGCCGCGGCGACCGTCGGCGTGGTCTACGGATATGACACCGGGAGCATCGCCGGGGCACTCCTGTTCGTACCGGCGCACTTTCACCTGTCGACGTCGGCGACCGAGTGGATCACCACGTTCACCGGTATCGGCCTCATTGTCGGCGCCCTGATGGCCAACCAGGTCGCCGATCGTTTCGGCCGCAAGCCGGCAATGGTGATGATCGCCGTCGGCTTCACGGTATTCGCCCTGGCCCAAGCTGCCGCCCAGGACATCGTGTGGCTCGATATCTCGCGGTTCTTTCTCGGCGTCGCCATCGGCATCTCGACGGTGGCCGCCCCCGTGTTCATCGCCGAGTCGGCGCCGGTCAAAATCCGAGGGGCGTTGATCGTCGGCTATCAGGTGGCCACGGTGGTCGGGATCATGGTCGCTTACTTCGCCGACTACATCTTTGCCAGCAGCGGGTCGTGGCGGATCATGCTCGGGCTCTCGGCCGTGGCCAGCACGCTCGTGCTCTTCGTGTTGCTGCGGCTTCCCGACACTCCGCGCTGGTATCTGATGAAGGGCCGGCGCGAGGACGCCCTTCAAACGCTGCGCAAAGTCGATCCCACCTCCGACGCCGAACGCAGCGTGCGCGAGATCGAGGGCGACCTTCAGGCCGCGCGCGGCGGCCATCTGCGGGAGATGCTTCGCCTCCCGTACCTGAAGCCCACCGTGTTCGTGCTCGTGCTCGGCTTCCTGGTGCAGATCACCGGGATCAACGCGATCACTTACTACAGCCCGTTCATCTTCAAGGACATCGGCTGGTCCTCACACGTTGCCCTACTCATTCAGGGGCTGATCGAGGTGTTCTCGGTGTTTGCGACCGTGGCGGCGGTACTCCTTGTCGACCGTATCGGGCGTCGTCTGACACTGCTGATCGGCATCGGAGTCATGGTTACCTCCAATGCCCTGATGGTGACCCTGTACGCCAGCGGGAGCTCGTTCAGCGGCCTGAAATCGGTGCTCGGCTTCATCGGCATCATGTTCTTCACCGCGGGCTTCAACTTCGGCTTTGGCGCCATGGTGTGGGTGTACGCGTCGGAGAGCTTCCCGGCACGACTGCGCACCGCGGGTGCCTCGACGATGCTCACCGCCGATCTCCTGGCCAATCTCCTGATATCTCGGTTCTTCCTCACCGTGCTGAACAGCTTGGGGGGACTTGGTACGTTCGCGCTGTTCCTCGGCCTGGCCGTGCTCTCCTTTGTGTTCGTCTGGGCGATGGCGCCGGAGACCAAGGGACGCCCGCTGGAGGCGATCCGCGTCTACTGGGAGAACGGTGGCCGCTGGCCATCGGAGGAGGAGACCGTGGCCGCGCTGGAACGTGAACGCCGCGACGAGCGCGCGTCCGCGGCATGAGCGACGAGCCGCAGGGCGACACGGACGCCGTCACCGCCGGGCGGCAGATGGCGCAGGAGATGGCCGAGCAACCTGCTCGCCTACGTGAGCTGATCGGGCACACCGACGAGATTGCCGCCCGGGTGCGGGCTCTCACCCCAGGAACGATCGCGGGGATTTCGATCGTCGCGCGGGGCTCGTCCGATCACGCCGCCACCTATGGCCGCTACCTGCTCGAGGCGGCCACGGGCAAACCTGTCAGCCTGGCCGCCCCCAGCCTGCATACGCTCTATCACGTCCGCGTCGACTACCGCGGTCAGCTCGTGGTCGGCGTGAGTCAGTCCGGCCGCACGCCCGAGATCGTCACCACTCTGACCTCGCTGCGCGATGCCGGGGGATGTGCGCTGGCGATAACCAACGACCCGGCCAGCGAGCTGGCGCAGGCGGCCGGCACGGTCATCGAGCTGGGCGCCGGCGAGGAGCGCGCGGTGCCGGCGACCAAGACAGTGACCGCTCAGCTGGTCGCGTTCGCGATGCTGGCGTGGGCGCTGGGCGACGTCCCGTTCACGGGCGAGCAGCTCGCCGGTGTGCCCGACTCGGTCCAAGAGGTCCTCGACGATCCGGATCCCGCGGCAACGGCGGCCGAGTCACTCGCCGAGGCCTCGAACCTCATCGTCGCTGCTCGGGGCTTTCTCTATGGAGCCGCCCTCGAGATCGCGCTCAAGGTCAAGGAGACCTGCTCCTTGCTCGCCGATGGATACTCCTCGGCCGATCTTCGCCACGGCCCGATCGCTGCGGTCACCCGAGGCCTTCCGGTGGTGGCGCTCAACGTCGGCGGTCCGGCGCACGATGACATGGTCTCGCTGGTGGGAGAGCTGCAGGAGCGCGGCGCCGCCGTGGTCACGATCGGTTCGGACCCGGACGCCGACGTGTCTCTTCCGGTGGATGTTCCCGAATCCTTGATGCCGATCGTCGCCGTCGTTCGCGGACAGCAGTTGGCTCATGGCCTGGCGCTCCGGCTGGGATACGACCCCGACAGTCCCGAGGGTCTTTCCAAGGTCACCGCGACCTGACCTGATGCGCTCGTGGAAGATCGGATCGTGGCCATTGATGTTGGCGGCACCAATCTGAAGGGGGCGGTGGTCGATCGGGGCGGGCGGGCGGTCGCTTCAGCACGACGGGACACTGGCGCGCAGGACGGGCCGCAGGCGGTGGTCGATGCCGTGATCGGTTTGGCGGTCGAGTTGAAGGACTCGGGCGCCGGCGATGGCTCGCAGGTAGCTGCGGCGGGGATCGCCGTGCCGGGTCTGGTCGATGAGGCCAGCGGGACGGTTCGGGCGGCCGCCAATCTCGGCTGGCGCGACCTCAATATCGGGGCGGTGGCCGAGGAGCGGCTGGGGGTCCCGGTGGCCGTCAGTCATGACGTCCGGGCGGGAGCGCTGGCCGAAGGATTGCTCGGCGCCGCACGCGGCTGCCACGACTACCTGCTGATCACGCTGGGGACTGGTATCGGCGCGGCGGTGGTGATCGGCGGGCAACCCTACGTCGGCGCGCACGGCCTGGGCGGCGAGCTTGGACACATGGCGATCGAGCCGCGTGGTCCGATGTGCGGCTGCGGTCGGCCGGGGTGCCTGGAGGCGCTGGCCTCGGCCGGGCATGTGTCGGTCCGCTATGGCGCGATGGCAGGAAGCCCAGAGCCGGTCAGCGCCGAGGCCGTCGCCCAGCGCGCGGCCGCCGGCGATGATCCGATCGCGGAGCAGGTTTGGAACCAGGCCATCGATGCGCTGGCGATCGGGATCGCCAACTATGCGGCCCTGCTCGATCCCGAGCTCGTGGTGATCGGCGGCGGAATGGCCGCAGCCGGCGAACGGTTGTTCGACGTGTTGCGCCACCGCCTGGCCGCCCACACCAGGTTCGGCCAAACGCCGCGCGTCGTTGCGGCCGAACTGGGCGAACAGGCGGGACGTTACGGAGCGGCGATCGCTGCCTGGCGCGTCGCGGGGCTGGAAGAGGCCGAGTTTTCCGCCTGGGAGCCGTAGGCCGGCGATGGTGCTGCGCTCGCAACGAATCGCCACGCCCGCGGGACCGCTGGCCGGGGAGGTGGCGATCGACAGCGGGCGGATCTCCGCGATCTCAGCGGCGTCTGGCCAGGCAACGCCGGATGCCGTTGAGCTTGGAGAGCGATGGCTTGTCCCCGGTTACATCGACACGCACGTGCACGGGGGCGGCGGGGCTCAGTGCAACACCACCGACCCGGATGAGGTCGCCGCGGTGGCCCGCTTCCACACCCGCCACGGTACGACCGCGCTGCTGGCAACGACCGTCGCCGCGCCGGTCGACGAGCTGCTGGGGGTATTGGGCGCGATTGCCCGCTGTGCGGACTCCGAGCCGACCGTCCTGGGCGCGCACCTCGAGGGCCCGTTCCTGAGTCCGGCGCGGCCGGGGGCCATGGAGCCATCGGTGTTCGTAGCTCCCGATCCTTCGATCCTTGAGCGGCTGCTTGGTGCAGGCCGCGGGGCGGTGCGGATGATGACCCTGGCTCCCGAGCTGCCGGGTGGGCTCGAGCTCGTCCGCGCGCTGGTCGGTGAGGGGGTGATCCCCTCGTTTGGCCACAGCGACGCGAGCTATGGCGAGGCGCGCGCGGCCGTGTCCGCTGGCGTCCACGCCGCGACGCATCTGTTCAACGGGATGCGACCCTTTCACCATCGCGAGCCCGGCGTCCTCGGCGCCGCCCTCGACCTGCCCGAGGTCAGCTGCGAGCTGATCTGCGACGGAGTCCATGTCGATCCCGTGGCGCTCCGCCTCGTGTACCGCGCCAAGGGCCCCGCCCGGGTCCGCCTGGTGACCGACGCCATGGCGGCCGCGGGCATGTCCGACGGGCGCTACCGGCTGGGGGCCGCGACCGTGGAGGTTCGCGAAGGCGTGGCCAGGGTCGCCGGTGGCGAATCGATCGCCGGCAGCACCCTGACCATGGATGTGGCCGTGCGCAACGCGGTGCGCTTTCTGGAGCTACCGGTGCCCGAAGCGGTCAGGCTGGCGTCTGCCAATCCAGCTCAGCTGCTCGGACTGGGCGATCGCAAGGGGGCGGTCGCAGTCGGTATGGACGCCGACCTGGTGGTGCTGGATGAGGATCTGCTGTGCTGCCGGACGATGGTGGGTGGCGAGTGGGTATACGGGCCGCCCGACTGATCGGCGTCTAGGCTGCGGGTCATGCCCGAGCTACCAGAGGTCGAGCGAGCTCGCCTGACCCTTGAGTCGGCCGTCGGTCGTCAGATCGTGAGCGTCGACGACCAAGATTCATACGTGTGCCGCCCGCACGCGCCCGGTGAGATCGCCGACGCGCTCAGCGGCCACACGCTCATCGGCGCCCACCGACGGGGCAAGTTCATGTGGCTGGACACCGACCAGGGCCCCACCCTGGGGCTGCACCTGGGCATGGCCGGCCGGATCCTCGTCGATCCCGAAGACGGTTCCCGCTGGGATCGCTTCGCGCTCGAGTTCGCCGACGGCGGGCGATTGGTGCTCAGAGACAAGCGTCGCCTGGGTCGGGCCGTCCTCAACCCAGATTTCTCCCATGTCGGGCCGGACGCCGCCGACGTCGGGCGAGACGCCTTCCGCCGGCTGATCGGCACCGGCCACACCGCGGTCAAGGCCCGACTCCTCAACCAGCATGCGATCTCGGGGATCGGCAACCTGCTCGCCGACCAAGCGCTCTGGCAGGCACGGATCTCGCCCAAGCGCAACGTTTCAGAGCTTTCCCAGAACGACCTGGATCGCCTGCGGCGCGTGATCCGGGCGGCCGTCCGCTCGGCGATCCGCAAGGGTGGCGCTCACACCGGCAGCTTCATCAGCTCACGGCGGGGCGATGGCACCTGCCCGCGTGACGGGACCCCGCTGGCGCGAGACACGGTCGGTGGCCGGACGACGTATTGGTGTCCGGTCTGTCAAGTCTGATGCGAAGCCCCGGCCGAGCGCTGAGTCAGCGCGGATCGGTTGCCGTGTCCAAGCTGAGGGCTCGCTGACACACCGCGAGAGCGCCGCTACTGGACACGCAGACGCTCAACGGTCTCCTCATCGAGGCCAATCCCCAGGCCGGGCCCCGACGGGACCGCGAGGCAGGCGTCCTGGAGCGTGAAAGACTCCTCGAGCAGTTCATTGACCAGCGGAGAATCGGCGATCGAGTACTCCGATAGAACCGGCTGGTCGAGCGCGGCCGCGAAGTGAATCGAGGCTGCGACCAGCACCCCGGAGGAGAAGCAGTGGGGGACGATCAGTGGCCCTCCTCCGCGGCACAAGTCGCGGATCTGACGTCCGACGGTGAAGCCGCCACAGCGAGCAAGATCGGGTTGGAGCACGTCGAGATGGGCCGAGCGCACCAGGCGCTCGAACGCTGCACGCCCGGATTCGACCTCGCCCGCGGCGATCATGACATCCGCGGCAGCGCTGAGCCGGCGGTAGCTATCAAGGTCCTCAGGGGCGAAGGGCTCCTCGAACCAGAACAGGTCTTGATCACCGACGCGGTCCAGGAGCTGGATCGCCGATTTGACCGTGTATGCCTGGCCGCCATCGACCATCAGACGCCGCCCGGGGCCGAGGCCCTTGCGAGCGGCCGCGATCAACTCGGCATCACGACCCACGTCCTGACCCAGCGGTCCCCAACCCAGCTTGAACGCCCCGTAGCCATCTGCGCCCGCCCGCGCGGCCAGCGCGCTCGCCTCCTCCGCTGTCTCGGGCATCACCGCACTCGCGTAGACGCGCACGCGGTCCACCCGACGACCTCCCAGCAGCTCTGACACCGGCACTCCGAGCGCCTTACCGGTCAGGTCCCAAAGCGCGATGTCGATCGCACTGATGGCATGCAGAGCGACCCCGCCTCGCCCGTAGTAGCTCGTGCCTTGATACAACAACTGCCAGAGGCGATCGATCTGAAGCGGGTCCTGGCCGCTCAGTAGCTCCGCGATCCCGCGTGCGATCAGATGCGACGACGGCATCTCGATCGCAGTCCTCACCAGGTACGGAGACGAGTCGGCCTCCCCCAGGCCCACCAGCCCCTCATCGGTATGAACCTTGACCAGCAAGGCATCCTGGGTGCCGTCGGCGCGAGTGACATCGACCCTCGGCAGTCGCAAGACAATCGGCTCAACCCCAGTGATCTTCATTCGGGCGCTCTGCCTCGAGGCCTTTTCAGATCCAACTCCGCGGTCGCGAGCAGCAGCGGACCTGATCCCAAGGCATGGCCTCCTTGGTCAATGGCTCACGCCCCGGACTCCGCTCGGACAACCGCGAGTACGTCGAGCAGCCCGAGCAACGCCACCCCGGCGCCGGCTCGATACATATCCGAAGCAAGGTCCATCCGAGCGAGATAGAGGTGGTGAAAGATGCCCCTGTCCAGATTCTGCAGCAGCCGGGCGGCCGTCTCGATGAACGCGCATGATCGTGCCGGGAGCATCGGCCTCACGGATGCTGGAGCCGTCGTCCGCGTGGGTGACTTGTACCACCACCGTGCCGGCCGCGCCGCCGCAGTGGTCGGGGCTGGCCGCGGATTGAGCGCGACGGCCTCGACGTCCGCAGTCGGCACGACCGTCACCGGGTCGCCGGCCACCGGCGCTCAGCGAACGTCCAACCGCTCACGACGCCGGCCGCGGATCACTCGGGCGGCACTTCGGCGTACGCGAGGTCGATGTTGACTCCCTGCGCGCGACGTATCAGCTTTGCGGCGATGTAGTACACGACCGCCAGTCCGAGCGTCACGCCCACGAACGTGAAGAACTTCGATTTGTCCGACAGCCCGAGCGCCGAGTAATGAAGGTAGATGATCCAGATCAAGATGCCAGAGATCATGGCCGCTACACCGGCAACAGCGACTGCCGGAACACCGAGGATCTTGAACTGGGCTGCCGACGCGCGGTAGAGCGCCGCCCGGCGCCATGGCACGACGAGCGCGGTGAAACCTACGAGCATCATGCCAACGAGCTGGATCAGCGTGGCATAGGCCAGTACCTGGAAGAAGTTCGAGGAGTGAATCCCCCAGTAGAGCACGATCAACGATCCGATTACGGCGATGATCACCGCGATGTATGGCGAGCCGGCGCGGCTGACGGTCGTGACCCGCTTGGGCAGGATGCCGTCGAATGAGTACGCGAACAGCATGCGCGTCTGCTGCAGCATCGAGATGTACATGATCAGCGGCCAGAAGACGATGTAACACGCGAACACGATTACCGCAAAGATCGTGCTGCCCAGCGACGCCGAGATCAAAAAGAAGAACGGCGTGTTGGCGATCGCGATCTGGCTGGGCATGTTGCCGCTGTTGGCCGCGATCTCGAAGCTGTGGCCGAAGGTGCGGAAGAAGATCCAGCCGAACACCACGACCGCCGCCAGGGCCAAGGTCCCGCCGATCGCCATGTTGTTCGCCGTCCTGCGACTACTTCCCTGGCGTAGCTCGCCGCCCACGAATGTGGTCCAGTAGCTGTAGATCGCGGTCGTGGCGAGGATCCCGATCACCGGAATCGTGTTGCCGAACGAGAACAGAGGATTGGTATTGACACCGGCCTTGTGGGCGGCGGCGATAACGGACCCGTACGTGTTCCCAGAGTGAGTGTACGGACGCGCAAAGTCGTTGAAGTTGTTGATGAACGTGCTGTGGGTGGTGAACAGCGCAACCAGGCCGCACACGACTAGGCTGCCCGTGACCATCCAGAAGAGGGTGTTCTGGATCCGCAGCACCCGGCGCCAGCCGCCAGTCATGATCAAGCCCGCGGCGACCATCATCAAGCCGCCGAAGATGAATTGCCATTTGTGGCTGTTGGAAAGCGTCGTTCCCCATTTGACCAGCGTGTGGTTGTGACCGATCAACCCAATTCCTGTCAAACCCGGGCCGAGACCGACAGTCACAAAGGCGAGGCCGAAGAAGGCGTTTGAGAGCAGGCCCGCCATCGTGAGGCAGAACGAGGACATGAGACCGGCGACAGGGTGAATAACGCGGCTTACGAGCACGTAGTCGCCGCCCGACCGAGGAATCATGCTGGTCAGCAAGCCGAACGCGTAGGAGAAGGCGAGCACCATCGGCAGCACGAGCAGGATCCCGAGATAGACATTGCCTCCCGGCGCAAGCGTGAGCGCGAAGAAGAACACCGCTGCCAGCGTCTGCGTGGGGTGGCCCGGGATGAAGTTGATGATGATCGACGACTTCGAGGGCACGCCGCGGACGAGGCCGGTCGCGTTGCGGACGAACAAATTCGACCGCGGCGCTTCGGTGGTGGTTGCTGGTGCAGATTGGGTCTCAGCCACGGAGCCTCCTCAGAAATATGTGATGTCAGCCGATGACGAACTGGTGTGAGAGCACGCGATCGCCACCTAGTGCGACGGTGACCCCGTGAATGCGGCCACTGTTGTACTCAGATCCGGAATTGATTGCGAGAGTCCGCCCTATCTGTGTGTCGCCCCTGCACTCATGGATGTGGCCGTGGAGGGCCAACAGGGGTTGGTACTCCTCGATGATCTGACGCACGGCGGTGCTCCCAACCGGTATCTCGTGCGGGGCACCGCTCTTGTAGACGACCGTGAGGTCGGGGTTTATCTCCCGGGCCGTATCGAGCCCTGAGTCATACGGCGGGACGTGGAGATTGAAGATCGCGCGGCTCGGCGTCTCGACCTGATCCGCGAGCGGCTTCATGCGCTCATACAGCGCGTTCTCGTCGAGCTCGCGCGGGCTGTCCCACGGAGTGGGATTGGCATACGCGCACGAGATCATTTCGTGCGGCCCGACGTGAACGAGGCGTTCGTCACAGGCGATCACGTGGGAGGCCTGCTCTATAACGGCGTCGCAGCTCCAGGGGTCGTCGTTGCCGGGCATCACGTACACGTCGATGCCGTACTGGGCCATGCGTTCATCGGCGAGCTCGATCCAGCGGCGAAGCTCGTCGACGATCACCGAGTCGAACAGCTCCGACTGGGCATCCGTATCGCTGGAGTGGGCCTTGATGTCCTCGGCGGTCGCCAGCCACGGGTACATGCCGTTGTAGCGGACCGCGTCCAGCAGTTCGTCTAGCTCGCGCTGCGAGCTGCCGCTTCGGACCTCGCCGAGAAAGGTCGTGCTGAACGAACCAGCACCGTTACGCTCGATCGGCACGATCGCCTTGCCGGTGAGGTCGCCGCCCATGACCAAGGCGTCGACGCCGTAGAAGCGCCCGGCTCCGAGGAACTTTCGCCAGCATTGATCGGAGCCGTGAACATCGGACGCGTAATAGAGCGACAGCGTCTGATCTTCCGGTGGGGAACGCTTCTTCTTGCCAAACAGTGCCAAGGCTGGATTCTGTTTCGGGCAAACGATTGCGCGGTTCGGTCGCGATCGTACGGGACTTGCGCCGCGCCTGTCAAGCCGAAATCCAACGGCAAACGTCGCGGGCCTGTCAGCCGCTTTGCGAGAGTTCACGCTTTGTATTCGAGAATCGACGGATCGATCCTGCGCTCGGTGAGCGCCGTTCGAAAGCGCAGGATCGTCTCGCCGACCGCCGTCGCCAGTGGGGTCTCCTGCACCCGTCCGATCGCGCTTTCGAGACCATCACTATCGACCGCAGTCGGAAACGAGAGCGGCATCTCAGCAGCGCTGATCAACCCTTGCGCGTCCGGGCATGCGCGAACAATCGTCTCGATCAATTCGGCAATCGAGCACGTGACACCGCGCAGATTGTGCACGCTCGCAGTACGCACGTCGGCGACCGCTGCCTGGACGAACGCCCCGGCCACGTCGGGCGCGTACTGGAACTGAGCGCCTCCGCCGTAGGGAATCTTGTACGGACGCCCGGCGGCAGCAGCGAGCATCGCCATCGTCGGCGCGGACGTCACCCCCTGATCGCGAGCCGGCCCGAACACGGTGTGTGGACGCAGCCCAATGCTCGGTAAACCGTGGTCGAGCCAATATCGCATCGCCATCTGCTCGCCGGCTTGCTTGTAAATCCCGTACGCGGTTCCCGGAAGGGCCGTCATCGAGCTCCGGAGACGGTCCGAATAGTCGAGCACAGCTATCGACGATGCGTAGACAACATGTGCGATCCGATCCTGCCGACGTCGTACGGCCTCGAGCACGTTGACGGTCCCGACGACGTTGACCGCCGCGCCGAGCGGAGGGTCGGCGCGGCAGAACGGCACTTGGAGCGCCGCGAGGTGTATGACGCGCGTGATGCCGTACTCGTCCAGGACGTGCTCGAGTTGCGCGATGTCAGTGACGTCGACCACAGCACGTTGGAGGCGCTCGTCGTACTCGTCTTCGAGGACGAGCCCGAGCCGCGATGAGCCGGTCGCCAGGTCGGACGCGACCGCCACCGCTCCTTGCGCCAGGAGCTCTCGCAGGACCCAGACTCCGATGCAGCCGAAGGCGCCGGTGACGAGAAAGCGTTCCTCGCTGACGGCCCTGCCACTCCTCATTACGCAAACGTTAGGCTAAATCGTGGAAACAGTCGAGCAGCGGCGCCCGAGCCAATGCCACGTGAGGGGAGCTTTGTCTTGCGGCACAGCACGGAAAGAATCCTGACGACCCACGTCGGGAGTCTCGCGCGTCCCAAACAGCTGCTCGACTTGATGCGCTCCAGGGCCCACGGCGAGGCGTACGACGCGGAGGCATATCGGACTGTGGTTCATGCAGCTGTAACTGCGTGCGTGCGCCGGCAAGCGGAGTCGGGGCTGGATAGCGTGTCCGACGGAGAGCAAAGCAAGCTCGGTCACGCACTCTATATCGGCGAACGGCTGACCGGCTTCGAACCGCGCGGGGACGCCCAGTCCTCGGTGAGCGCACTGTTCCGGGCGGAGATAGCGCAATTTCCGGAGTACTACGAGGAGTACTTCAAGGTGGCGATGCTCGGCGGAGCCGTAGCGCCCCCGGCGAGACTCGTGTGTACCGGCCCCGTCAGCTACACAGGCTTCGAGGCGCTCGAACGGGACGTTGCCAATCTCCGGGCGGCAGTCGATGCGCTCGGCGACGACTGGTCCGGAGATGTGTTCATGCCGGCGATCGCCCCGAGCGGCGCCGGCGATAACGAGTACTACGGGGATGAGCAGGCGTATCTCTTCACGGTCGCCGATGCGCTGCAGTCGGAGTATGAGGCGATCGTCGCGGCGGGCTTTCTGCTTCAGATCGATGACCCGTTCCTTACCGAGATCTACAGCGATCCAACAACACCGATGCCGCGGCGGCAACGCCGCGCCGAGGTCTACGTGGAGGCGATCAACCGCGCGACCCAGAACATCCCCGACGACCGGATTCGCTTCCACACGTGCTACGGGATCAACGAGGGACCGCGCGTGCATGACATCGCACTCGCGGAGATCATCGACATGGTGCTGCGAGTGAATGCCGGCGCATACTCGTTTGAAGCGGCCAATCCGCGCCATGAGCACGAGTACCACCTCTGGAAGCGCATCCGGCTGCCCGAGGGGAAAACGATCATGCCCGGCGTGATCACACACTCGACAAACATCGTCGAGCACCCCGAGCTGATCGCGGAGCGGATCGTGCGGTTTGCCGAACGAGTCGGTCGTGAGAACGTGATCGCGAGCGCCGATTGCGGCTTCGCATCACAGGCCTCATATAAACCAGAGATCCACCCCGCTGTCGTCTGGGCCAAGTTCCGCGCGCTCGCGGAGGGTGCCCGTATCGCGACGGCGCGGCTGTGGTGATCCGGGCGGTGGCACCTCCATGCCGCACTACGCAAACGTTAGGCTAAACGGCTAGAACAGCCCCAGATCGAGCACCGTGGCAGCACGAAATTCCATCCGTCTGGTCGACGTTGCCCGCGCCGCGGGCGTGCACCCCTCGACCGTCTCCCGCGTCCTGCACGACAGCGACAGAGCGGCAGTCAGACCCGAGACGCGAGAGCGAATCCTGACCGCCGCGCGCGAACTCCGCTACCGGCCAAACGTCCTCGCGCGAGGGCTCAAGACGGCGGCCACTGCGACCTTTGGGATGCTGGTTCCGTCACTTCGAAACCCCGTCTATGCCGACATCGTCCGGGGCGCAGTGAGCGAGGCCGCGCGACGGGGATACGTGATGGTGCTGGCCGAAGACGACAGCACGGTCACCGAGCAGGCGTGGGACCGGCTCGTCGAGGAGGGGCGGATCGACGGGATCATCGTTGCCAGCGCAGCGCCCGGTAACCCGATCCTCCAGCTCGTAGCCGGGAGTCGGGTGCCGTACGTATTCGTCAACCGCCGCGTCCCGGGCAGCGGCCGAAACGTGTACATGCGCGAGGGCGACGCCGGCCGCCTGGCCGCAGAACATCTGATCGGAGTTGGCCACACAGCGCTCGCCCAGGTCGCGGGGCCGTTGGGTCTCGATACCGCAAGCCGCCGCGCCGCCGGCTTCTCCGACGCGGTGGTGTCCGCCGGTCTGGAGCTGCCCGCGCTCGTCGAGGCTCCGTTCGAGGAGCGGGGCGCGTTCGAGGCGATGGGCCGCCTGCTGCAGGCACGCGCCCGTCCGACCGGGGTGTATGTGTCAAATCTCAACCAGGCGATCGGAGTGCTCGCGTGTGTGCGGCGCACCGGCTTGCGAGTGCCAGACGACCTATCACTTGTCACCTACGACGACGATCCTCTGGCCGAGTTCCTGGAGATACCGCTGACCGCGATCCGGATGCCGCTCGGCGAGCTCGGCGGCGCCGCGATTGGTGCACTCGCGGCCCAGATCGACGGCGAGCCGGCAAGAGACCTCGAGGTGATGACGCCGCCGGAGCTCGTCCTGCGCGCATCGACCGCCCCTCCACCCGAGCGTCTCATCCCCGCAACGGCAACGCCGCTGCTCAGCTCCCACGCGGAGCGACCATGAAGATACGGGCTGCGGTCATGCATGCCGCGGTCCAGCCGCTCGATGTTTGCGAGCTCGAGCTGGCGCCCCCGGCTCGTCACGAGGTCTGCGTGAAGATCCTCGCCACCGGGATCTGCCGCAGCGATCTCTCGTACATCGAGGGCAAATGGCCGATCCCGGTACCGATTGTGCTCGGCCACGAAGGCGCCGGGACAATCGAAGCGGTAGGCGAAGGTGTCGACCCGCAGCGGATCGGGGAGCCCGTCGTGTTGACGTTTGCACCGGCCTGCGGTCGCTGCCGGATGTGTCTGTCGGGGCGCTCCAACCTGTGCCTCGACGCGGCTGGTGGTCTCGACAGCGGTTTCCTGCGCGACGGAACGAGCCGCCTCACTCTCGATGGGCGGCCGGTGCACCACCTCGCGTACGTGTCGAGCTTTGCCACCCACGCCGTCGTGCCGGCTGACGCCGCGCTCGCCGTAGGGGCCGAGCTCGATCCCGCGCTGGGCTGCCTGCTCGGCTGCGGGGTGACCACCGGCCTGCTCAGCGTCACTCGGCGCGCCGCCGTGCGGCCCGGCGAGGCGGTGGCGATCTTCGGTTGCGGTGGCGTCGGGTTGGCGGCGGTGCTGGGCGCGCGTCTGGTATCGGCGCTGCCGATCCTCGCCGTGGATCCGGTGCCGATCAAGCGCAGGCTCGCAGCCCGGCTGGGGGCGACACACGTGATCGATCCGGCCGACGGCGATCCGGCCGAACAGGTGCGCGCCATCGTTGGCGATGGGGTCGACTTCGCGTTCGAGGCGCTTGGCGAACCAGAGGTCGGCGAGCAGGCCTTTCGGAGCGTCCGCGACGGCGGAACGACAGTCCTCATCGGCCAGCCCGCGATCGGGCAAAAGGTGGGCATCGACGTCTACACCGCGACTCAGTTCCAGCACACGATCCTCGGTTCGAATCTCGGCGGAGCCGTGCCGGCGCTGCACATCCCGCAGCTGGCGCGTCTGGCGGTCGCCGGCATCCTCGACCTAGCGCCGCTCATCACCCATCGCTTTGCCCTCGACGACATCAACGAGGCAGTCGCGACAACGACATCGGGCCAGGCCGGGCGGGTAGTGGTGCTGCCCTGGCCGGACGCGCTTGACCAGAGCCGTCACGGGCCCTAGGATGCGCAATCGTTTGTTTGCCACCGCAGGTCGTCTCTCAGGCAAGCGCGCGCTCATAACGGGAGCGTCGAGCGGCATCGGGCGCGAGGTAGCGTGTCGGTTCGCGTCCGAGGGTGCGGCGGTGGCCTGTGGTGGCCGCGACGCGCAGCGAACACAACATACGGTGGATCAAATCCGAGCGGGTGGCGGCAAAGCATTTCAGGCCCGCGGCGATGTCTCGACCCCCGAGGGCGCCGCGCAGGTCGTCGCGGCGGCGGTCGCGGCAATGGGCGGGCTGGATCTGCTCGTTTCCAATGCCGGCACAGACGCCACCGACTGGGCCGACATGTCGGACTGGGAGATTGCTGAGTTCGACCGCATCATGGCCACCAACCTGCGGGGACCGTTCCTGGTCGCCCGCGCCGCGATCCCGCACATGCTCGAGAACGACCGACCCACGCGCGGCGCGATCGTCCACATGTCCAGCGTGTGCGCAATCACGGTGTGGGCGGGCGATTGCGCGTACGACATCTCCAAGGCGGGGCTCAACATGCTCTCCGACCACATCGCGGTCGAGTACGGGTCGCGCGGCATTCGCTCCAACACGCTGATGCCGGGGGTGATCCGGACCGAGCTGCACGAATCGGTCATGGAGGCGATGAACGATGGTCGGGCGTTCGAGCGAGAGCTGCTGGGCCGCCACCCAATCGGGCGCTTCGGAGACGTTGGCGACGTAGCCGATGCGTGCGTCTTTCTGTGCGCCGATGAGGCTGGCTTTTTGACCGGGGCCAATATCTCGATCGACGGCGGCTACTCCCGAGTCTGAATAACGCGCCGATGCGGATCGTTGACGTTCGCACGCACGTCCTGCTCGACCCGGCGTTCGATGTCGCCGCAACGAGCTCGGCTCAGGACACGATCGTCGTCGAGGTCATGACCGACGAGGGCATCGTCGGGATCGGCGAGACTGACCTCAACGCCTGGATCGCGCGGGCATGCATCGAATCGCCAGGGACCAACACGATGGACCGCGGCCTAAAGTCGATGCTGATCGGCCGTGATCCCCGGGACCCGCCGGCGCTGTGGCAGGAGCTCTACGTCGGCAGCGCGATGACCGGTCGCCGAGGCGCGGTGGTGAATGCGATCGGCGCAATCGACATCGCTCTGTGGGACATTGCCGGTCAGGCCGCCGGGGTGCCGACGTGGCAGCTATTCGGGCCGCAGGCCCACGACCAGCTCGTGCCGTACGCGTCGCTTCAGCCGGAGGTGTCGTCTTTCGACGCCTATCTCGAGTCGATGGTCACCTGGGCCCGGAAGGCGCACGAGATTGGGTTCACCGCGGCCAAGCTCGAGGCCACGTTCTCCGGACCGTACGCTCACAAGGGGCTTCAGGGGCCGGACGAGTGGGTCGACGAGGTGGTGCGCGCCGTTCGCGAGGCGGCCGGCCCCGAGATGACGCTGATGGTCGACGTGCAGTATGCCTTCGACTCCGTCGAACGAGCGCTGCGGACCGCGGAAGCGCTGGCCCGCCATGATGTGTTCTTCCTCGAGACACCCCTCTGGGTGGACGACCTCGAGGGCTATGCGGAGCTTACGCGGCGCTCGCCGGTGAGGATCGCGCAAGGCGAATGGCTGACCACCCGGCACGAGTTCGCCGAGCTTCTAAAACGCCGCTGCGTCAGCGTGGCGCAGCCGGACATCGGCCGCGTCGGCGGCCTCACCGAAGCGCGGCGGGTGGCGCACATGGCCGCCGAGCACGATGTCCTCGTGGTCCCGCACGCATGGAAGACGGGGATCTCGATCTCGGTCGCGGCGCAGCTTGCCACGGTCACGCCGCACATGCCGCTCTTCGAGTTCCTGCCGGCTGAGCTCTGCGGGTCGCGCTTGCGCAAGGAGCTCGTCCGCGACCAGCTCGCGTTCGACCACGGCAGTCTCTCGCTGCCGGGTGCCCCGGGGCTCGGCCTCGAGCTCGATCACAACGCTTTGGAGCGGTTCGGCGTCGCCGCGCGCCGGGCGGCCAGTGTGGCGCTAGGGTGGCTCGGATGAGCACCGAGGGCCCGCTTCCACAGATCATCGACGAGGCGCGCCGGCTCGCGACAGCGGCGCTGGAACGCGACGTACCGATCCGTCTTGTAGGGGGGCTCGCGGTCAGGATTCGGGTCGACGAGACGTTCCATCCGGGTCTAACCCGCGAGTACAAGGACATCGACTTCGTGACGCTCAAAGGCCGCACCAAGCTGGTCGCAGGGTTCATTGAGGAGATGGGCTACGAGCCACAACAGCAGTTCAACGCGATGAACGGCCATGAGCGGCTCCTGTTCCACGACCTGAGCAACCAGCGGCAGCTGGACGTCTTCGTGGGCGCGTTTCGCATGTGTCACCAGATTCCGATCAACAACCGGATCACGCTCGATCCGATGACCCTGCCGCTGGCCGAGCTGCTGCTCACCAAGCTCCAGATCGTCAACCTCAACGAGAAAGACCTGCGCGACGTGATCGCGATTCTGCATCACCACGACATTGCCGACCACGATGGGGAGACGATCAACGCGGATCGAGTCGCGCAGCTGTGCGCCGAGGATTGGGGGCTGTGGCGCACCTGCAAGATGAACGTCGAGCGCGTCCGCGAGGGCGTCGAGAGCTACGACATCGCCCACGACGAGCGCGAGGCGGTGCAGCAGCGGCTCAACCGACTGTGGGCGCGGATCGAGGCCGAGCCTAAGTCGCGCGGCTGGCGGCTGCGGGACCGAATCGGCGACCGCAAACGCTGGTATGACGAACCCGAGGAGGTCGACGCGTGACAACCGCCGGCAGCGCGCGATGCGAGCCAAGCGAGAGCGCCAGATGAGATTCGAGCAAAAGCACGTGATCGTGACCGGCGGCGGACGCGGGATCGGTGAGGCCATCGGGCGCCGATTCGCGGCCGAGGGAGCCGACGTCTTGCTGATGTCGCGAACTGAGAGCGAGGTGGCGGCGGTGGCGGAGTCGATTCGTGACGCGGGCGGGATCGCACAGCACGAGGTCGGTGACGTGAGCCGTGCCGGCGACGTCGACCGGATCGTCAGTCGCGCCGAGGAGCTGTGGGATGACCGTATCGACGTGCTCGTGAACAACGCGGGCGTCGACTATGACTGCGGGTTCCTCGAATTCCCCGAAAGCGAGTGGCGGCGAGTGATCGACGTCAACCTGACCGGTCCCTTCCTGTGCGCCCAGCGGGTTGCCAAGAGCATGGCGCGCAGCGGCGGGGGGGCGATCGTTCATATCGCGTCGATCGACGCCCTCGGCGCCGATGGGACCGAGGTGGCCTACAACGCCGCCAAGGCGGGCCTGCGCGGGCTCAACCGCACGATGGCGATGGAGCTCGCGCAGCACGGCATCCGGTCGACGATCGTCAATCCCGGCTACGTCGCGACGCCGTTGACCCGCGGATATGTCGGCGAGCAGATGTTCGAGTACATGACCAGCCGTTTTGCGCGGGTGCCGCAGGGACGCATGGCCAAGCCGGAGGAAATTGCCGCCGCAGTGATGTTCATGGCCTCCGACGAAGCACAGCACATCACTGGTACCGAGCTGACCGTCGACGGCGGCACGACCGCCAACCTGTACGTGGTCGAGACGCTGCCGGGGGAGTGATCCGCGCGTGCGCCAGACGCCGCCGGGGAGTGATCCACGCGGGCGCGAGACGCCAGCCGCGGTGAGTCAGCAGGCAAGGCTATGAAGATCACCGGCGTCAAGTGTCACGTCCTGCTCGATCCCGGGTTCGACATCGACGCGACCAGCTCCAACCAGGACACGATCGTGGTGGAAATCAAGACCGACGAAGGGTTGGTCGGCATCGGCGAGACGGACCTGAACGCCTGGATCGCACAGGCGTGCATCGAGGCCCCGGGAACGCACACGATGGACCGCGGGCTGGGATCGATGCTGATCGGCATGGACCCGACCGACCCAGAGCGATGCTGGGACGCGCTGTATGTGGGCACCGCGATGACGGGGCGGCGGGGCGCCCTGATCCACGCCCTGGGCGCGATCGACATGGCGTTGTGGGACATCGCCGGGAAGGCCGCCGGCGTCCCCGTATGGCAGCTGCTCGGCGAGCGGCGCCCCGAGGGGAGGCTCGTGCCCTACGCCTCGTTGCTCCCAAACGCCGGCTCGGACTGGGAGGTGTTCGCCGAGGCCCTCGGTGGCCAGGCGATCGACGCGTCCCGGCGCGGATTTAGAGCCGCCAAGCTCGAGCTTCTGACGCGGGGACCGTACAGGCATACCGGGCTGAACGTTCCCGATGACAAGCTGGTCGAGGTAATCGCTGCCGTGCGCGGTGTCGCGGGTCCTGAGTTCGCGATCATGGTGGATGTCGCCTACGCGTGGGACGACTGGCGCCAGGCCCTGGCGGTGATAGAGACGTGGGCCGAGCACAATGTGTTCTTCGCCGAGACGCCGTTGTGGAGCGATGATCTGGACGGCTACGCGGAACTGGCAACGCACTCGCCGGTGCCGATCGCCGCGGGTGAATGGCTGGCGACCCGGTTCGAGTTTGAGGCGTATACCGAGCGTCGAGCGCTGGATGTGCTGCAGCCGGATGTCGGCCGGGTCGGTGGCCTCACCGAGGCGCGTCGCGTGACCCGCCTGGCTGCGGCTCACGAGCTCACAGTCGTGCCGCACGGCTGGAAGACCGGGATCACGGTTGCCGCGACGGCCCACCTCGCGGCGGTCACACCGCACCTGCCGTTCTTCGAGTTCGTGCCGCCCGACGTAGCCGAGTCGCGGCTTCGGCGTGAACTCGTACACGACGAGCTGTCGCTGCGAGCAGATGGCACGCTGACGCTCCCGGAGCGCCCCGGCTTGGGTGTAGAGCTCGACGACCAGGCACTGGAGGAATTCCGCGAGGCGGCAGCGCGAGCGCGCGGATAATCGCCCTCGGACCCAGGCGCTAGACAGGCTCAGGACGTTGAGATAGGGTGCGCAATCGATTGCGCAGATCGGCACAACTCCCCGGGCTGCGATGAGTGCGGCTTTCGATTTGACCGACCGCGTCGCCGTCGTGACCGGCGCCGGGATGGGTCTCGGCCTGGCGATCGCCGACCAGCTCGCTCGCGCCGGCGCGCACATCGCGGTACTGGAGCGCAACGCGGAGAGGAGCGCGGCGGCCGCCACCGAGCTGGCGCAGCACGATGTGAAGGCACTCTCAGTGCCGACCGATGTCTCCGACAGGCACGCCGTCGACGGAGCGTTCGAGCATGTGCAAACGGAGTTCGGGCGGATCGACATCCTCGTGAACAACGCCGGCGTGAGCCACGTAGGGCCATTCACGCAGGACGTCACCGACGAGGCATGGGGAGAGACGATCGCCGTCATGCAGACGGGCGTTTTCTATTGCATGAGGGCGGCAGGGCGGCTGATGCTCGAGCAGCGCTCGGGGAGCATCGTCAATATCGCCTCGATCCGCGGGTTCTCTCCAAACCCCGGTCGCCTTGCGTACTGCGCGGTCAAGGCCGCGGTGATCATGATGACCAGGGTGGCAGCGGGCGAGTGGACGCGACAGGGCATCCGGGTCAACGCCGTCGCTCCCGGCGTGGAGCGGACACCGATGTGGGACGCTGACGTGGCATCCGGGGCGATCGACGAGTCGCTGTATCTCGACGTCGTGCCCGCTGGACGGCTCGGCGATCCCGCGGACGTCGGTCGCCTGGTGGCTTACCTGTGCTGCGACCACGCTTCCTACATGAGCGGCTCCGTGCTGACGATCGACGGTGGGCTGACTTCGATCCCGGCCGGCTGAGCGGCATGGATGCGGCGCGTGATGCTCGAGCACGACAGCACCAAGATTTCATTGCAGGGGTTCGAAGGTCGGGCCGCGCTGGTTACCGGGGCGGCCCGAGGGATCGGCCGCCGGGTCGCCGAGACCTTTCTCGCGCTCGGCTCGCGCGTCGCTGCGTTTGACCTCGATCTGCCCGAGGTACCCGGAGTACTGGGAATCGAGATGGATGTCACCGAGCCCACGTCGGTCAGGTCGAGCATTGCGCGCGCTGAGGCCGAGATCGGCCCCAGCTCGATCCTGGTGACCTCCGCGGGCATCTTCACACCTTGCGACTTCGACCGGCTCGAGCTAGCGGACTGGCGCCAGACGCTGGACGTGAACGTAACGGGGACGTACACGTGCGTTCGCCAGGTCCTCCCCGCGATGTGCCAGCGCGGCTACGGTCGCGTGGTCACACTCGCGTCGATGGCGGGGATCGACGGCGGCACCCAGGCATGCGCACACTACGCCGCCTCGAAGGGCGCCATCATCGCGTTCACGAAGTCGATCTCCAAGGAACATTGCACGCGGGGTATCACCGCGAACGTCGTCGCGCCGCGCAATATCCGCACCGGGATGATCGCCGGGCTCGAGGACGAGCTCACGAGGCAGACACCGGTGGGGCGGCTGGGGGAGCCAGATGACGTGGCCGCGGCTGTCGCGTTTTTGAGCTCGGCGCACGCAAGCTACATCACTGGCGAGGTCGTCGTGCTCAACGGAGGATGGTGGTGATGCCGACCACGCTTGATTGCGAGCTCTTTCGGGATCTATTCGGAAGCGCCGAGATGCGGCGCGTGTTCGACACGCGCGCGATGGTTCAAGGGTGGCTTGACGTCGAGGCAGCACTGGCGGCGGCGCAAGCCGATGTGGGAGTGATTCCGCAATCGGCGGCGGAGCGGATCCGGGCCGAAGCCGACGTTCGGCACTACGACCTAAACGAGCTTCGACGTGGGATCGCGGAGTCGCACCATCCTCTCGTCCCGGTCATCCGCGCATTGGGACAACGTTGTGCAGCGCATGGCGCGTACGTTCACTGGGGCGCCACGACGCAGGACATCACCGACACAGGCATGGTTCTCCAGATCCGGGGAGCACTGCCGTGGGTAATGCGCCGCGCAGGATCAGCGCGCGACTCATGCTTGCAGCTCGCGCACGAGTTCGCCGCCGCCCCAATGGCGGCGCGCACGCATGGTCAGCAGGCGGTCCCGATGACGTTTGGCCTCAAGGCGGCCGGGTGGGCTGACGAGCTGTCGCGCGTGCAGGCACGCCTGGCGGCAGCGCACGAGGCAATCTCGGTGGCGCAGCTCGGTGGCGCAGGAGGCACGCTGGCCAGCCTCGGTGACGACGCCGATGCGGTCCTGGACGCGTTCTGCTCACAGCTCGAATTGCGGCGCGCCGAGCTGCCGTGGTTTGCCGCCCGCGACCGAGTCCGCGACGTGGCCCACGCGCTCGGAGAGCTCGGCGCGTGCGCCGAGCGGATCGCCGCCGAGGTGATCCGCCTCCAAGCCACGGAGGTGGGCGAACTCGCAGAGGACAACGGGGACGCGCATGTGGGCTCGAGCACGATGCCGCAGAAACGTAACCCGATGATGGCGGAGTACCTGGTCGCTTCGGCTCGCCTCCTCCGAGGGTCGATCGACGCGCTAGCGAATGCAACCGCGCATGCGGGCGAGCGCGACATGTCACTGTGGGCGGTCGAATGGCTGGCGGTGCCCCAGGCGTTCATCCTCGTCGGTGGCGTCGCCGAGAAGCTCGCCGAGCTCGTTGGTTCGCTGGAGGTAGACCAGGACCAGATGCGCGCGAATCTCGATCTGACCGACGGCACAATTCTGGCGGAGGCGGCGATGATGGCCCTCGCACCTGTGCTTGGTCGCGAACATGCCCACGCAGTCGTACGGACCGCGAGCAGAGAAGCGCTTGCCGCCGACCGCAACCTGTTCGAAGTCCTGGTCGAAGATCCGCAGACGGGGCCGCTAATCGACTCCTCCATGCTTGCACGTCTGCGCGATCCCGCAGCCTATCTCGGCTTGTCAGTCGGTACCGCGTCCACCGCAGGCGCGCGGGAGAAAGCGGGTGGCGGGGCAGCCACCCAGCCCGACCGTGGTCATTAGTCGCAACTGGTTTCCAAAGCCCAGCAAACGGAGGTTGTTCGTATGAGCGGTGTCGTGGTGGTCACGGGTGCGGCGAAGGGCATCGGGCGGGCGATTTGCGAGCGGCTGCAGGAGGGGCAGATAACGGTCGCCGTCGACATCGATGAGCCCGGGCTTGCGGAAGTGGCCCGTTCGCTGGGCGACGGTTGCATCCCGCTCGCTGGAGACATCGCGATGTGGCACACCCACGAGCGGGCCGCGCAGGCGGCGCGCGGAGCAGGCGAGCTGGCGGGCTGGGTCAACAACGCGGGCATCGACGTGGTGGGCGCGGCGCACGAGGTGGATGAGGGGGCGCTGCGGCGAGCCCTCGACGTGCTGCAGCTCGGGCCGATGTTCGGCTGCTCGGTCGCGGTGCGCGAGATGCTGGCGCGGGGCCACGGCTCGATCGTGAACATCTCGTCAATTCAGGGCGCCTACGCGTTCCCCAGGTACTACGCCTACCAGGCGGCCAAGGCAGCGGTCGCGATGATCTCGAAAGGAATCGCCACCGACTACGGTCGTTACGGAATCCGCTGCAACGCGGTGCTTCCAGGAGCGGTCGACACGCCGATGACGAGGGAGGCACTCGCGCGCGATGTCGGCGGCGACCTCAGCCATGCGCTGCGAGGCGAGGGTGAGCTAGCAACGCTTGGGCGCATAGGTCAGGCGGCCGAGATCGCCGAGGTGGTCGCGTTTCTGCTGTCGGAGCGTGCGTCATATGTGAGTGGCGCCGCGATACCAGTCGACGGAGGCGCTACGGCTCGCTGCTACGCGTACCCGACGATCGAGGTGGGATAGCACGAACGGTTCAGCTGGGGAGGCGTTCGAAGGCCAGCGCGTGACCGGAGAGAACCCGCGGTCCGCTGTCGGTCACGACCGCGACCTGCTCGACCCGAAGGCCCCAGCCGGCCACATATGCGCCGGGCTCGAGTGCGACAACCATTCCCGAACGCAGCGTGATCTCGCTATCGGCGACAATCCGCGGCTCCTCATGCCACGCGAAGCCGACCCCGTGCCCGGTGTGGTGGGGATACTCCCAGCCGCCGTCCGCCAGCACTGCCCGAACGGCGCCGTCAATGTCGCTGCCGCGGGTACCGGGTCGGAGCATCTCGAGGCCTGCCTCAAGCGCGGCGCGGGCCGCCGCATGGGCACGGCGCTGCTCAGCGCTCGGCTCGGCCCCGATGAACGTGGAGCACGAATCTCCCCACAATCCGGCGACACGGGGCACCAGGTCAACCAGCACCGGATCTCCCACTCCGATGCCTGCCATGGATGGGGGTCCGCCGACCGCGGCCGTCCGTGCACCGGCGACGAGGTCGGCCAGGATGGGGATCCTCCCACCGGCGCGTGACTCCATTGCCTCGCGGACGTGCTGCCACACGTCCAGTTCGGTAGCGCCATCGATCGCCGCCTCCCGCGCCGCAGACTGGCCCGCGTCGCACACCGCGATCGCGGTTTCGATGTCTGCGATCTCGTCGGGCATCTTGATCGCGGTCAGACCCGCGAGCGCGCCGTCCGCCGCGGTGCTGTAGGGCAGCTCAGGCAGGGCCCCGACCGGCACCGAGGCGCCGTCGACGGCCCATCGAACGCGGTCGCCGGCCATCCGCTCGATCGCTGCTGCAACCGACCGCCGGGCATTGGCGATCCGCTCGATCGGTCTGACCGTGAACCCTTCGTAGGTAATCGTGGTCGCGGACTCCCCAGCCTCGTCCGCCGAGCAGACGAGTACCGGCTCGCCCTCGGGCGATGCGACCACGATCGCCGGCAGCGAGAACACGTTGGGGCCGGTCTCGATGTCATAGAAATGGCCCGTCAGCATCCTCACGATGCCGGGGTCAGCCGAGATCAGGCCGTAAACATCGAGCAGTTCCAGCGTCGTGATCAGTCGTTCGTCAGGCATGGGCGTAATCCACTCCGATCGGGGTTGAGCTTCACGGTGCATCGGCCAGAGGTCGAAGCACGACCTCGGTGCTGCGTCTCTGTCCAGCTTCGAGCCGGTGAGCCTGGCCAAGCCTGCGCGCGGTCTCGAGTCCGAGCGTGTGCGGCACCGAGGCGGGCTCGATGATCAGCGTCTCGGCGAGCCCGCGCCAGACTCCGCCGCTGGTCCGTACCTCGTGCCAGATCCATAGGTGTGGCAGCCAGGCGGGGTCCCACGTGAGTTCAAGTCCCTGGCGGCGGTCGCGGTTGCGGACCACCAGGCGGCTTTCGGGAACGTTGGCTACGACGAACATCCGACTTCGGGGCGCAGGCAGCTGTGCACGGTCCCCGCGCTCGAGGGTGCCGTCTAGCAGGCGGACCTCTGGCCAGGTCGGAGCATCCACCGGTGGCTGCGGGGGACCAGTGCGCTCGTCGACCTCATATGCCTGCCCCCCTGCAAGGACGATCTCGACCGACGGGTCGAGCAGCTCGATCCCGAGCCCAACATGCTCTACCCATACGAGCGACACCGCGCGCAGCGCCTGCACCGTCGAGCGCACGGTGACGGTGTCGTCTCCCAGCTCGAAGCGGCGCTCGACGCGGATCCCATGACCTTCCCAGAAGAGCGTGACCGCCTCGCAAGCCAGATCGCTGACCCCCCAGGGATCTGTCGAGGCCCGCCCGTGAAAGCCGTGTGCCACGCCGTCGACGACACAGGCATTCCCGGCGTTGGGCACCAAAAGCTGCCAACCACCCCGGTAGCAGCGCGTCCAGGCGGTCTCGTCGAGCTCCCCTGAAACTGGCTCATCGGAGGCGAACGGAGGCCGGCCGAGCAGCTGTCGGCCGGTTCGCAGATCGACGAGGTCGCGGACCTCACCCCCATGATGGGGATCGATCCCAAGCGCTACCGACCTGGAAGTGAGGTAGATCACAGGAATTCGAGCATCAGCCGCCGCATCGCCGTTGCGGGCATTTGCCGCTGGAGACCTCGGAACCACCGCTCCGCCGACGTGGGACAATCGTTTGTGTGAACGTAGTGCCTAGCTCAGGCCGACGTCAAACTCACGTTGGCGACAACCCGGCCTAGGATGCCTGCCCGATGAGCGAGGTCACCAGGCTCCACCACACCGGATACACGGTCTCAGATCTTGATAGATCACTGGCGTTCTACCGAGACCTGCTCGGTTGCGAGGTGGTGGCCACGCAGGAGAAGCGAGGCGGCTACCTGGCCGAGATAGTGGGCTATCCCAATGCCCATGTCCGCATGGCTCACCTGCGTGCGCCCGACTCACGGCACATCATCGAGCTTTTCCAATATCTAACTCCGCAAACGGAACATCCCCGACTCGAGCCATGCAATGTGGGGACCGCTCACATGTCATTCCTGGTCGATGACCTAGAGGCGACATACGCGCGCCTGCTGGCAGCGGGAATCGAGTTCTACAGCGCCCCGGTCAAGATCGACACCGGGATCAATGCCGGCGGGTTGGCTCTGTATCTCAGAGACCCGGACGGAATCACAATGGAGCTCTTCCAGCCTCCACTGCGGCCTGTAACCCCAACATGAGAGACTGAGCGCTGACAGACCAGCCGCGGGCTCGCGCGGCACGACCAGGAGGAGAGCGGGGTGGCCACAACTACGCAGCCGGCGACGTTCATCCGGCCCGACGGCAAGGAAAAGGTCACCGGTGCCGGCCGGTACACCGCCGATGTCTCCCTGGCCGCGCAGCTGTATGCGCGGTTCCGGTACGCCGACCACCCGCGGGCCCGGATCATCCGCATCGACACGACCCGCGCCAAGCAAGTGCCGGGCGTGCTGGCGGTCCTCACCCACGAGGACGTGCCCGACGTGCTCTATGGCCAGATGGCCAAGGACCGGCGGCTGTTTGCCAAGGACGAGGTGCGCTTCGAGGCCGACGTGGTGGCCGCCGTGGCGGCGATGACGCCGGCGCTGGCCGAGCAGGCGGTCGGCCTGATCGATGTCGAGTACGAGCCGCTTGCGCCGGTGACCGACCCCGAGCAAGCGCTCGACGACGACGCCCCCCTGGTGCACAAGGACTGGGCCTCCTATGAGGCGGACGAGAACCTGGCTCGCGACGGCAACGTGCTGGGACATTCGACGATCGTCAAGGGGGACGCACAGCAGGCGATGGCGCAGGCGGACGTCGTGGTCAAGAGCCGCTACCTGGCCGATGGCTCCCACGGGGTGCCGATCGAGCCGCGGGCGGTGGTCGCACAATGGCAGGGAGACCGGGTCACGGTGTGGTCCTCGACCCAGACCCCGTTCGCCGCGCGCAGCGGCGTGGCCGAGACGCTCAAGATCCCCGAATCCAACGTCCGGATCATCGTGCCGCTGCTCGGGGGCGGCTTCGGGTCCAAGTGCGACTTTCACTACGAGGCCCATGTGGCCGCGCTGGCCCGCGCCACCGCGCGGCCGGTGAAGCTCGTGTTCTCGCGCGAGGAGGAGTTCGTGGCTCCCGACCACCGGCGGGAGAGCATCTTGATCGAGCTCGAAACCGGCGTGCGCAAGGACGGCACGATGGTGGCGCGCACGGGCCGGCTCGTGCTCGATAGCGGCGCCTACTGCGGGGAGGGTGGTTTCTTCGCTCAGATCGCGGCCATGCACGCCTGCGGTCCGTACGTGATCGAAAACGTGGACATCGACTCCAAGCTGGTTTACACCAACAACCAGCCGTCGGGGTCGATCCGTGCCCCCACCGCGCCGCAGACCTGCTGGGCGCTCGAGCAGCATATGGACGAGGTCGCGGAGGCGCTCGGCCTGGACCCGGTCGAGTTCCGGCGCCGGACACTGATTCAGGAAGGCGACGAGGGGCCGATGCGCCAGGTCTACGGTCCGGTGGGGATGAAGGAGACGCTCGAGCGCGCGGTGGAGCTGATCGGCTACGGACGGGAGCTGCCCGAGAACGAGGGGATCGGCGTGGCCTGCGGCTGGTGGCCGTCGTTCGGGGTCGAGTCGGGCGCCTACGTCAAGCTCAACGGCGACGGTTCGGGCACGATCGTGACCGGCGCGCAGGAGAACGGCAGCGGAGCCGTGATGGGCCTGCCGTTGCTGGCCGCCGAGGTGCTGGGGATGAAGCCCGGGGACTTCTCGGTCCTCTACCAGGACACCGACGCGGGCCCGTGGGACATGGGCTCCTCGGGCTCGCAGACCACGTTCAACAACGGCCGCGCGGTCAAGGAGGCCGCCGGCGAGGTCCGCGACAAGCTGCGCGAGCTCGCCGCCGAGCAGCTCGAGATCGACCCGCAGGACATGGAGCTCGCGGAAGGCACGGTGCGCGTCAAGGGCTCGCCGCACAAATCGGTATCGATCGCCGAGCTTGCCGGCACAGGCACAGCGATCCTCGGCAAGGGCTCGGGTCCGGTGCCCGCGCAGCCCGATTGCCAGCCCGAGAGCGGCTGCCTGGGCCGGCTGGGGATGGAATCGTTTCTGGAGCCGCAGCTGATCACGCACGCCGTGCACGTGAGCGTCGACCCCGACACGGGCGTGGTCCGCGTGCTGCGGGTGGCCGCCGCCCACGACTCGGGCACGATCCTCAACCCGATCGGGGCGCGGGGTCAGGTCCTGGGCGGAGTTGTCATGGGCATCGGCCAGGCGCTGTCGGAGGGGATGCAGCTCGACGGGGCCGGCCGCCAGCTGAACCCCCACCTGCTCGACTACAAGCTCGTGACCTCGGCCGACGCACCCCCGATCGAGGTCGCCTTCGTGGAAACCCCGGCGCTCGACGGCGGCCCGGACGGCTCCAAGGGGATGGGCGAGCCGCCGTGCGTGCCCACCCCGGGGGCGATCGCCAACGCGATCGCGCGGGCGACCGGGTGGCGCGTGCGCCGGCTGCCGATGACACCGGAACGGGTCTGGGAGGCGGGGCGGTGAGCGCCACGGTCCAGGTGGCCTCACCGGCAGACGTCAGGCTCAAGGTGGCCACGTCGGTCGAGGAGGCCGTGCACGAGTTAGACCAGGGTGCGCGGGTGGTGGCGGGCGGCACCGATCTGGTCGTGGGTGCGCGCCAGGGGAAGGCGCCGCTGCCTCAGCACCTGGTCGCCATCCACCGGCTCGAGGAGCTTCGCAGCACCGATCAGACCGACGGCGCTTTGCGCATGGGAGCGCTCACCACGCACGCCGATCTCGCCGTAGACCCGACCGTGCGGCGGCGGCTGACGGCGCTGGCGGACGCCTGCGCGATAGTCGGTTCGCATGCCACCCGCGCCTTTGGAACGATCGGCGGCAACCTGATGAACGCGTCGCCGGCGATGGAGACCGGCGGCCCGCTGCTGTGCTTTGACGCCAAGGTCAGGCTGCGGTCTACGTCTGGCACCCGCACGATCGGGCTCGACGACCTGCTGGCAGGGCCGGGTCAGACGACGGCGCGGCCCGGCGAGCTGCTCGAGGAGGTCGAGGTGCCACTCCCGCCCGAAGGGATCGACAGCTCGTCGCCGGCGCGGGGAATCGGCAGCTGTTATCTCAGACTCGAGTACCGCCGCCAGATGGAGATCGCGGTCGTCGGCGCGACGGCAGTGCTCGGCTTCGAAGCGCGGCCGCGTGAACCACGCCCGCGTGGCGATCACCGCGCTCGCCCCCACCATCCGGCGCGTTGCCGGCGCGGAGGAGGCGCTGCTGGGCAGCGATGGCGGCGCGGAGGCGGCGCGAGCCGCGTCCGAACACGTCGCTCGGCGCATCGAAGCCGATCTCCGACGTTCGGGCCTCGGCCGACTACCGCAGCGCGATGGCGGCGGTGATCGGGCAGGCGCGCGATCGAGGTCGCCGCGGCCCGCGCCCGGGGCGAGGAGATCCCGATCCCGGCCAGCCCGGCACTGCATGGAGGACTGAGGTGAAGGTGGCCGCGACACTGCACGTGAACGGGATCGCCTACCCGATCGAGATCGAGCCGCAGGCAAGCCTGCTGCAGACGGTGCGGGAGCAGATCGGCCTGACCGGCGCCAAGGAAGGCTGCGATGACTCCGAGTGCGGTGCCTGCATGATGCTGCTCGACGGCGAGCCGGTGAACGCCTGCTCGTATCTGGCGCTGCAGGCGGAGGGGCGCGAGATCACCACCGTCGAGGGACTGGCGCCTCCCGGCGAGCTGAGCGAGCTGCAAAGGGAGTTCCTCGAACACGGCGCGGTGCAGTGCGGCTTCTGCACGCCCGGCATGCTGATCTCGGCGACTGCGCTGTTGCGCCGCACGCCGGCGCCCAGCGAGGAAGAGGTACGGATCTCGCTGGGTGGCAATCTGTGTCGCTGCACCGGATACGACGGAATCGTCAAAGCGGTTCTGGCCACGGCGGGAAACTCTGGCTCGGCGGCAGCGAGCTGAGCACGACGGACGCCGAGCGGTAGGGGCATCCCGGCGACGGGCCGAGCATGGCCGCGGCCCCGCCCAAAGACACCCCAAACTGACACGGAGATGTCGCAGGAAACCGGCACGGAGATGTCGCAGCTTTGGCACGCACTTTCTACATCTCCGTCTAGATCGGACACACCTCTCTCGGCACCATCCGCAGCATGGCAACGCTCAAGCAGAAGATCGCCGCCGAGCACAGGATGCGCGAACTGATCGAGAGCGAGGGGCTGCCCGAGCCCGACCGGGTCGAGTACGGCCACACGTGCATCAGGGTGTTCTGGGAACAGTCCAAGCTGATGCTCGTGGTTGACATCGACGAGCCACCGGAGGGGTTCGAGCTGATCGGCGAACAGCTCGAAGACGTGGACGAGCTCACGCGCCGCGTCAAACGACCTGATTAGGCGCGCGCGGGCACGGGCCTGATTAGGCGCGCCGCGGCCACCCTGCAACCGAAGTACCAGCAGTGGCAGCGCAACCTCGGTTCCAATAGTGTGCCCGCGCAAAACAGAGCCGAATCCCCGGGCCGCCAACCCGGAGAGCGGGGAACCCGAGTAGTACGGGGCGAGTCCCGCGGTGATCCGTCGGAGGCGCTCGCCACAGAGCGCTAGCCCGTCAGCTAACCCCGCAGGCCACCGGCGAACCGAGCGAGTCCCTAGCCGCCAAGGATCTTCGCGTGCCAAAACCTCATGCGCCCGTTGCCGACCCTCCGTTGCGACGGCGGTTGGGGCGGCGCGCGCAGGGCGTGGGACGCGCGCGGGTCGGGCGCCGCACGCGGATCGTTCTTGTGGCCGCGATCGTCACCGCAGCCGCGGCGACCGCAAGCTCAAACGACGCGTTGGCGGCCTCGGCCTCCCCCCTTCCCGTGCTGCGCGTCGGCAGCCATGGCGGCGCCGTGCGGACCCTCCAGAGATGGCTCACCGAGGTGGGGATTCCAACCGCGGCCGACGGTGACTTCGGCCCCGGCACCAAGCGGGCGGTGATCCGCTTCCAACGAGCGGCGCACCTGTCGCCGCCGAGCGGCACAGTCGGTCGGCACACGGCGACGACACTCAAACGGTGGGTTTTGAGGCACCGCTCGATCGGGCGCCGGTCGCCGAGGAGGAAGAGCGTCGACACGGCCGATCCGCTAGGCCCAGTGCTTCGCCTGGGGATGAGCGGCCGTGCCGTGCGGACGCTGCAGACCTGGCTGACGCGAGTCGGGATCCCCACCCAGGTTGACGGCAGCTTCGGACCCGGGACCAAGCACGCGGTGGTCCTGTTTCAGCAGGCCGCGCACCTGGCCCCCGTCAGCGGCACCGTCGGTCGCCTGACGGCCAGTGCGCTTCAGTCGTGGGCCCAGCGCGGACGCAAGGTCTCGGGCGCCACCCATCCCAACCCTCCGCCGAGCTCGGGCTCGGGCTGGGTGTTCCCGCTGCGGCCCAAGAGCCGCGTCGTCTCACCTTCGCATTGGAACCAGGACCAGGGCGTCGACATCGCCACGATCGGCGGCGCCTGCGGGTCAAGAGCGGTCGAGGTCGCGGTCACCTCGGGAACCATCGTCCAGGAGGGGATCAGCGGTTTCGGCCCTGCCGCTCCCGTGCTCAAGGTGGCCAGCGGAGAGTACGCGGGCCGCTACGTCTACTACGGGCACGCGTTGCCCGCGCTGGTCGAGGTCGGTGCTCACGTGAGTACCGGTCAGCCGATCGCCGAGGTCGGGTGCGGCGAAGTCGGCATCTCGACCGGCCCCCATCTCGAAATCGGGATCAGCGCCCCCGGCGGCCCCCCGTGCTGCCCGAGCTACCACCAGACTTCGCAGACGATCTACGACATCATGCGCTCGCTGTTCTAAGCGGTGTCAGCGGGGAGACCTGGGGGGCGCCGACTGGGTCAGATCCGGCGCGTCGAGTCAGAGCCGACGCGAAGACCAGAGGATCCCGGCCAGCACGACGCTGACCACCGACACCACGAGACCGACGATCCACCCGGCCGAATTGTTCGAGGTCATGATCGCGGCGATGGCCACGCCGATCGCCACCACACCGCAGGTTGCCACCAGCCGCACGAGCATGTCCTCGAACATCGAGCGGCGAGCCTCGCGCGCCTCGCGGCGCTGCGCCTTGCGGCTGGCCCGGGGGGCGGTCTCGGTCGTCGACGGCGCGGCCAGGCCGGCCTCCTCCTCGGGAAGCCGGTGGCCGCGCTCCTCGGGAAGCCGATAGCCGGGCTCTTCGGGAAGCCTGGTCTCTTGCTCGCGGTCACGCCCCGTGCTCATCTATATGTAACTATCACCGCGATCGTCGCTCAGCAAACAAGCGCAACGAAACCGGCGCCGCGCCCGGGATGTCATGATCGCCCTGTGAGCACGCCAGCGGGTGGCGACAGCAGCGCGGGGAGGATGAATAAGCCATGACGGCTGCCCAGGTGAAGACCCCGGTCAAGTCGGTCGCCGACGTGGTCGGCGCGACCATCGCGGCGCAAGGCGTCAAGGACGCATTCGGCGTCCTGGGCAGCGGCAACCTGGTCGTTACCAACGCGCTGCGCGAGGGCGGAGCCCGGTTTCACCACGCGCGCCACGAATGCGGCGCGGTGTGCATGGCTGACGGCTACTCCCGGGTCAGCGGCCGGGTGGGCGTGTGCAGCGTGCATCAGGGACCCGGGCTGACCAACCTGATGACCGGCCTGACCGAGGCGGCCAAGAGCCGCACCCCGCTCCTGGTTCTGGCCGGCGACACCCCGGCGGCGGCGCTGACCTCGAACTTCCGGATCGACCAGCACGACCTGGTCGAATCAGTGGGGGCGATCGCCGATCGCGTCCACAGCCCCCGTACGGCAGCCGACGACGCCCAGCGCGCCTATCATCGCGCGGCCCTGCAGCGCCGACCGGTCGTGTTGATGCTCCCGATCGACATCCAGCCGCAGCCGCCGGTCGGCACCGAGCCGGCGCAGCCGCCACCGCCGCCGCTGCCGGCCTACGAGCCGTCGGACGTCTCGATCGAGGCGGTCGCCGACCTCCTCGTGCAGGCCAGCCGTCCGGCGCTCATCGCCGGACGCGGCGCCGTGCTTGCCGACGCGCGCGAGGAGCTCGAGCGCCTGGGCACGATGACTGGTGCGGTCCTCGCCACCTCAGCGCCCGCCAACGGGCTGTTCTCGGGTCTCCCCTATTCGCTCGGGGTCTCGGGCGGGCTGGCGTCGCCATACGCAACGCAACTGCTTCCCCGCGCGGACGTAGTGCTGGCGGTCGGAGCCTCGCTCAACGCCTGGACGACCAAGCACGGCGAGATGTTCGCGCCGGACGCGCAGTTCGTCCAGATTGACGTCGACCCCGGTGCGATCGCGCGCCATCGTCAATGCGACCGCGCGATCATCGGCGACGCCAAGGCGAGCGCACGAAAGCTCATCGCCGAGCTCGACAACCGCCACCACACCAACACTGGCTTCCGGACTCCACAGCTCGCCAAAGAGATCGCGGCCAACACCTGGCGCGACGATCCCTATGACGACGCCTCCACCGACGAATGGATCGACCCGCGCACGCTCACCATCGCACTCAACGAGATGCTCCCGCATGACAAGGCGGTGGTAGTCGACTCCGGGCACTTCATGGGCTACCCGACGATGTTCCTCGACGTGCCCGACGCTCAGGCGTGGGTGTTCGTGAATGGGTTTCAGTCGGTGGGTCTGGGGCTGGGCAACGCGATCGGAGCCGCGGTGGCACGCCCGGATCAGCCCACGGTGGCCGCGGTCGGCGACGGCGGCGCCTTTATGGCGCTGCCCGAGATCGAGACCGCGGCCCGCTTGAAGCTCAAGCTGCTGGTGCTGGTCTACGACGACGCGGCCTACGGCGCCGAGGTCCACCATTTCGCGCCCATGGGTCACGACGTAGCCGCCGTGCAGTTCCCCGACGCCGACCTGGCCGCGATCGCCCGGGCCGCCGGCGCCCAGGGCGCCACGGTCCGCAACACGGAAGATCTGAAAATCGTCGAGCGCTGGCTTAAAGAGCCACGGCCAGAGTCCCAGCCGCTCGTGCTCGACGCCAAGGTCAACCCGACAATCTGTGCCGAATGGCTCGCGGAGGCATTCCGCGGCGGCTAGAGCCGATCCCGCCCAAGAAGGAGGAAACGAATGGAAAGCAGCCAGGTCACCCAAGTCGGCCACGCCAGCGTCAGCGAGGTCACGGCGCTGATGCGCGCCCTGGCTACCGGATCGGTGGAGATCGTCGATCTGACCCAGCCGTTGACCGAGACCACGCCCGTGATCAAGCTGCCGCCGCCGTTCGCCAACACCCCGGGACTGAGCCGCGAGGAGATCAGCCACTATGACGACCGCGGCCCGGCCTGGGCGTGGTACACGCTGACGATCGGCGAGCACGTGGGAACCCATCTCGACGCGCCGATCCACTGGGTGACCGGCAAGGACGGCCAGGACGTCGGCTCGATCGACGCGCAAACGCTCATCGGTCCCGCGTGCGTGATCGACAAGACCGCCGAGACCGAGGCCGACAACGGCTACCTCCTGACGACCGCCGACCTCGAGGCCTGGGAGCAGGAGTACGGCCGCGTCCCCGACGGCGCCTGGGTGCTCTTCAGAACCGGCTGGTCCTCGCGGGCCCACGACGAGGTCCTGTTCCTCAACGCCGGCGAGAACGGACCGGTGACACCCGGTCCCGACGTCGAGGCCGCACGCTGGCTGGCCACCGAGCGCGGGATCTCGGGCTTCGGCGTCGAGACGGTGGGGATCGACGCGGGCGCGGCGGGAGGCTTCGACCCGCCCTTCCCGGTGCACAACTTCCTGCTCGGTGCGGGCCGACTCGGCCTCACCCAGCTGGCGAACCTGGACAAGCTGCCGCTCAGCGGCGCGCTGCTGGTGGTGTCGCCGCTGAAGCTGATGGGCGGCACCGGGAGCCCGAGCCGCGTATATGCCTTCGTCCCCCGGGGTTAGCCTCGCGCCCACCCGCGAGCAGGCAGCGGCGCTCGATGACGCCGACCCGCTCCGTGCCTTCTACGACCGCTTCGTCGTCGCGCTCGACGAGACGATCTACCTGGACGGTAACTCGCTCGGCCGGCTCCCCAAGGACACTCCGGCACAACTCCACCGCGTGATCGAGCAGCAATGGGGCGAGCGCCTGATCCGCGCCTGGAGCGAGGGCTGGATGGAGCTGCCCACCGCGATCGGCGACCGGCTGGCCACGCAGCTGCTCGGCGCGGAACCGGGTCAGACAGCGATCGCCGACTCGACCACGGTCTGCTTCTACAAGCTGGCCAGCGCGGCGCTGGATGCTCGCCCCGGCCGCACCGAGATCATCACCGACCGCGACAACTTCCCCACTGACCGCTATGTGCTCGAGGGCCTCGCCCACCAGCGCGGGCTAACCATCAAGTGGATCGAGGCCGACCCCCACAGGGGGCCTGAGCCGCGCGACCTCGAACCGCTCATCAACGACAACACCGCCCTGGTCACCTTCAGCCAGGTCAACTATCGCTCCGCCTACATCCTGAATACCAAACAGATCACCGAGATCGCGCACGAAAGCGGCGCGCTGGTGCTCTGGGACCTGTGCCACAGCGCCGGCGCGATCCCGGTCACGCTCGATCACGACGGGGTCGACCTCGCGGTCGGCTGCACCTACAAGTACCTCAACGCCGGCCCCGGAGCCCCTGCGTTTCTCTACGTGCGCCAAGAGCACCAGGAGCACCTGATGCAGCCGATCTGGGGCTGGCTCGGCCGCACCGACCCGTTCGAGATGGCCCCGGGCTACGTCCCCGCCGAGGGGATCAAGAGAATGCTGTCGGGCACGCCGCCGATCCTGGCCCTGACCGCCGCCGCCACAGGCATAGACCTGACGATCGAAGCCGGGATCAGCGCGATCCGGGAAAAATCAACAGCCCTGACCGAGTACGCGATCGCGCTGATCGACGAGCGCCTAGCGGAAAAGGGGTGTGAGGTGGGCTCGCCGAGAGACATCAGCAAGCGTGGATCGCACGTGGCGCTTATCCATCCCGACGCCAGAGCCTTGTCAAGAAGGCTGACAGACCGCGGCGTCGTCGTCGACTTTCGCACCCCCGACGTGATCCGCCTGGGCCTCTCCCCGCTGACGACGAGATTCGTCGACGTCTACGACGGCCTCGAGCGCCTCAAGAACATCCTCAGCTAACGCTGGCCGCTGCGTAGGCGTCGGTGACGGCGTCGAAGTGGCGCTGCGAGGGATCGGCGAGCACCGCGTAGAGCTCGTGAAACACACTCGCGGCCCGAGCGCGCGGCTCAGCCACCGGGGCGATCCTTTCGGGAAGCTCGGGATCGATCACCGGGAAGCCGCGGAACTGGTGCACCAGGCGCGTGCGGGTCAAGAACGCGTCGCGATCAGACAGCGAGGCCAGGGCGCGACGCCGGCACAGCGGCGCAAACCGCCCAACAAAAGCCTCGTAGCGCTCGACCAGCCCGGTCAGGTCCCAGGCACGCCCCACCAACGCGGGCAGACCGACCACCGCGTCAGGGTGAGCGGTGAACAGCGTCGCGTACTCGGCCACCCGCAGCTCGGCGAGCAGCCGCGCCACCTCGGCCGAGTGGTCGTGGGGCGAGACCCAGACGCTGCCCTGGATCGAGCCGAAGCCCAAGAACCGCAGCCGCCGCGCCAGGCGGCTGAGCTCCAGCCGGCGATCCTCGGGGATCTGGTGCCAGAGCACCGTCCAGGTCCCCTCGTCGTCGCGGGGATCGCCGAGCGAGAAGATCCGCACGTCGCCCTCGGCCAGCAGCCTGTCGGCGCGCTCGGTTACCCGGTAGTGGACCAGACGGCCGTCCCGAACGCGATCCAGAAGACCCCGGCGCACGAGCCGGGTCAAGGCCACGCGCGCCGCGCCCTCGGAGAACCCGAGCTCGCCGAGCAGCACGACCAGGCCCCCCGACCACACGCGGTCGCCGAACGGGCGCACGTAGGTGCCGAGAATGGTGATGGCGAGCTCCTGCGGTTGCAGCTGGTCGCTGGCGGGCAGGCCGCCGCCAGCGGCGAAACCCGCCGGGCGCACCGGGTGGAGCGCAACCTGGGAGCCCTCCCTCACGACCGAGCCCTCCCTCACGACCACCCCTCCGGCGCCACCAGCACCTCCGGCGAATCGGGCTCAAACGACCGCTCGAGCTCCTTGCGCAGCCCATCGCCACGACCGGTCGGGGGCCTGCGCGACCCAGCCTGGTACTGCGGGACCCAGGCCACGCCGTCGCCGGCGTACTCCTGCTCGGCGGCCGCGTGCAGCGTCCAGTGGGGGTCATAGAGGTGCGGTCGCGCCAGCGCGCACAGATCGGCGCGGCCGGCCAGCACGCTGGTGTTGACGTCGTCGTAGCTGGCGATGGCGCCGACCGCGATCGTGGGGATTCCGACCTCGTTGCGGATCCGGTCGGCGAACGGGGTCTGAAAGCTGCGGCCGAAGGCGGGCTTCTCGTCGGGCGAGACCTGGCCCGAGGACACGTCGACGATGTCACAGCCGTGGTCTCGCAACATCCGCGCGAACGCGACCGCATCGTCGACATCAAAGCCGCCCGGCACCCAGTCGGTGGCGGAGATGCGAACGCTCATCGGCTTCTCCGCCGGCCACACCTCGCGGCAGGCGTCGAACACCTCCAGGGGATAGCGCGCTCGAGCCGTCAGGTCCCCGCCGTAGGCGTCGGATCGCAGGTTGGTCAACGGCGACAGGAAGCTGGACAGCAGATACCCGTGTGCACAGTGGATCTCGAGCAGGTCGAAGCCGGCCTCGACGCAGCCGCGGGCGGCGGACACGAACTGCCCCAGAACCACTTCCATGTCCTCGGGGGTCATCTCGCGGGGGACCTGGTTCAACGGCGAGTACGGGATCGGCGAGGGCGCGATCACCTCCCAGTTGTCCTCCTCGAGCGGCTCGTCGATCCCCAGCCACATCAGCTTGGTCGAGCCCTTGCGCCCGGAGTGGCCGAGCTGGGCGGCCATCGCGCAGTCGCCGTAGTGGTGGGCGAAGTCGACGATCCGCTTCCAGGCGGCCACGTGCTCGGGGCGATACATGCCCGCGCACCCGGGGGTGATCCGCCCGATGTCCGAGACGCAGATCATCTCGGTGTAGACCAGCGCCGCCCCGCCCAGCGAGCGCCCACCGAGATGCACGAGGTGAAAGTCCGAGGGCGTGCCCTCGACGGCCGAGTACATGTCCATCGGGGACACGATCACCCGGTTGGGCAGCTCCAGCGAGCGCAGCCGGATCGGCGCGAACATCGGCGGGCGCTCGCTGAACCCCTGGGCGGTGGCAAAGCGGCCATCCACCTCACCGACGAAGTCCTCGTCGCGCAGCCGCAGGTTGTCGTAGGTCACGCGCCGGCTGCGGGTCAGCAGGTTGAAGGCGAACTGCATCCGCTCCTGCCCCACATAGCGCGAGATACCCTCAAACCACTCGAGTGATGCCTGGGCGGCCCGCTGCGTGCTCTCGACGACGGGGCGGCGCTCGGCCTCGTAGGCGGCCAGCGGAGCGGCCACCCCGTCGCTGCCGAATGACCGAAAGGCCCAGGCCAGGGCGACCGCGTCCTCCATGGCCAGCTTGGTCCCAGAGCCGATCGAGAAGTGAGCCGTGTGCGCCGCGTCGCCGAGCAGCACCACGTTGCCCGAGCGCCAGCACTGATTGCGGACGGTGACGAAGTTGATCCACTTGGAGTTGTTGGCGAACAGCCGGTGGCCGTCGAGCGCGTCGGCGAACAGCTCGCGCGAAAATTCGACGCTGGCCTCGTCGCTGACCCCCGGCGGCAGCGACTCCGCGGGCACCGCGTCGAGCCCCGCCCGGCGCCACACGGACTCGTGCGTCTCGACGATGAACGTGCTCATCCGCGAGTCGTAGGGGTAGCCGTGTGCCTGAAAGACGCCGTCGGGCGTCTCCTCGATGTAGAACTTGAACGCGTCGAAGACCAGGTCGGTGCCGAGCCACATGTAGCGACAGAAACGGGGATCCAGGGAAGGCTTGAAATCCTCGGCCCGCGCCGCCCGCACCGCGCTCGAGGCCCCGTCGGCGCCGACGATCAAATCCGCCCACCCGAGCTCGTCAAGCGAAGGAGCCTCGCACGAGAAGCGCACGTCGACCCCCAGCGACAGCGCGCGGCGCTGCAGGATCCCGAGCAGCTCGCGCCGCCCCAGCGCGGAGAACCCGTGGCCGCCCGAGCGCGTGCGCAGGCCCCGGTGATGGATGTCGATGTCAGTCCAGTGGACGAAGCGCTCGGTGATCTGGCGATACGAGGCCGGATCGGCGTGCTCGAACACCGTCAGCGTCTCGTCTGAGAACACGACCCCGAAGCCGAACGCATCCTGCGCACGGTTGCGCTCGAACACGGTGATCTCGCACTCGGGCGCGGCCCGGCGCATCAGGATCGAGAAGTACAGGCCGCCCGGTCCGCCTCCGACTACAGCGATTCGCATGACGTCAACCGGGAGGCGTCACACGCCCAGATCGGATAGGTGCTCATACTCGAGCGCCAAGCCGTTCACCACGTTGTGCATCAGGGCCAGGGCGGCGCGGACGTTGCCGGCGGCGACCGGCGGCAGGTCCTCAGCGCACAGCGCCTTGAGCTCCTCGTAGACCGCGAGCAGCCGCTCCTCGGAGGTGCTCATCTCGTTGCCGAGCAGGTCCTGGGTCATGTCGCGGCCCCGATCGGCGCGTCGCGCATGTCGACGGTGCGCTTGGCCTTGAGCTCAAAGCGCGGCAGCTCGCCGGCGCCGGCGCGCTCGACGCGGAAGTTGAGGCCCTCGTGGGCCTGCGCGAGCCGCTTGCGCAGCGTGTCCTCGAGCCCGTCCCAGCCCTCCGGCGCGCAGTCAGCCTTGAGTTCGACCCGCAGCGTGATCTCGTCGCGGACGCCCTCTCGAGTGATCACCGTCTGGAACTCGTCGACCTCTGAGAACTCGCGCACGATGGCTTCGATGGCCCGCGGGTACACGTTGGTGCCCCGGATGATCTTCATGTCGTCGACGCGCCCGAGGATTCCGCCCTCGTAGATGTCAAAGCCGCGGCCGCACGGGCAGCGCGAGGCCGGGATCCGGCACACGAGATCGCCGGTCCGATAACGCAGCAGCGGGATCGCCCCCCGCCCGAACGAGGTCACGACGCGCTCACCGCGCTCGCCATACGCCACCGGCTCGAGCGTGTCGGGATCGACCACCTCCTCAATCACCTGGTCCTCGATGATGTGCGTGCCCCCCGGCTGGTGCTCGCACTCGAACACCATGATCGTGCCGATCTCGGTCATCCCCGCGGTGTCGTAAGCCTTGGCTCCCCACTGCGCCTCGATCAGCGCCTTGGTCTGCGGGATCGAACCCGCCGGCTCTCCGGAGAGGATCAACCGGGTGACCGCCGAGCCCGGCAGATCGATCCCCAAGGTCGTGGCCTCCTGCGCGAGCCGCAGCGCATAGGTGGGCGTGGACGCGACCACCGTGGCCCCGAAGTCGATGATCTGGCGCACGCGCGCGTCGGTGGGTTGGGCGCCCCCGGGGACGTTCAGGACACCGATCTTCTCCATCGAGTAGTGAAGCCCCCAGAAGCCGATGAACGACCCGTAGCCGAACGCGATGTAGGCGGTGTCGCCGGGCCGGACCCCGCAACCCCAGATCCCATAGGCCCACATCTCGGCGATCCAGGCCCAGTCCTTGCGGGAATCCAGCGCGCGCAGGGGGCCCTTCCCGGTGGTGCCCGAGGTGGTGTGGATCCGAATCGCGCCGTCGCCGCCGATTGCGGGCAGCTCGCCGTACGGCGGATGCTCGAACTGGGAGCTCATCCAGTCCTCGCGGGTCAGAAGCGGCAGCCGCCTCAGGTCGGCCAGCGACCTCAGCTCCTCGACGTCGAAGCCCGACAGCGTTCGCCGAAACCAGGGGCTACGATCCGCCGCCCATGCCACCTGGCGGCGGAGCTTGGCCAGCTGCAGCGCCTCGAGCTGTTCGCGCCCGAGGGTCTCGGTCTTCGGGTTCCAGTAGGGGCTTTCGGAGACCATCGCGGTTGGCGCAGGAGCATACATAACATTGCGGCAGAGTTCTATGTCGAGTATCGTCGCCTCTCCATGAGCCCGCACCGGTCAACGACGAGCCCGCGCCCATGAGCCCGCACCGCGCCAGCGCGCCGCTGACCTCCAAGTGGGAGCACTTCGACTACGCGGTCGACGACGGGGTGGCCACCATCACGTTGAATCGGCCCGAGAAGCTCAACGCGCTGACCTTCGATGTCTACGCCGACCTGCGCGATCTGGTCACCGAGCTGCCCCAGCGCGGCGAGGCGCGCGTGCTGGTCATCACCGGACAGGGACGCGGCTTCTGCTCGGGAGGCGACGTCGAGGAGATCATCGCCCCGCTGCTCGAGATGGAGACCGCCGAACTGCTCGAGTTCACGCGCATGACCGGCGGCGTCGTCAAGGCCATGCGCGAGTGCCCGCTGCCGGTGATCGCAGCCATCAACGGCGTGGCCGCGGGGGCCGGCTCGGTGATCGCGCTCGCCTGCGACCTGCGCCTGATGGCCGACTCGGCCTCGTTCGCGTTTCTGTTCACGCGCGTCGGGCTCGCCGGGGCCGACATGGGCTCGGCCTATCTGCTGCCGCGCATCGTGGGCCTGGGCCGCGCCAGCGAGCTGCTGCTGCTGGGCGACAAGCTCACCGCCGAGCGGGCGCTGCACATCGGTCTCGCCAACGACGTGGTGCCCGAGGACGAGCTCTCAAGCCACGCCACCGCGATGGCGCGCCGCCTCGCCGACGGCCCGGCGTTTGCCTTCTCGACGACCAAGTCGCTGCTGACCCGCGAGCTCGACATGAGCCTCGGCGCCGCCATCGAGCTCGAGGCCATCACTCAGGCACTGCTGATGCAGTCCGAGGATTTCGAGGAGTTCTACGTGGCCTGGAGCGAAGGTCGCCGCCCGGATTGGAAGGGGCGGTGAGCGAGCTCGTCAACGCTCCCGAGCTGGCCCCACCGGTGGGCTTCTCGCACGCGGTGGTCGCCGAGGGGACCGTGTATCTGGGCGGGCAGATCGCCGCCACACCCGACGGCGCGGTCGTCGGGGAGACGGTCGCCGAGCAGTTCGATCAGGCCGCCGCCAACCTGATGACGGCCCTGCGCGCCGCCGGCGGCCAAGCCGACGATCTCGTCTCGCTGCAGGTGTTCGTCACCTCGGTGGATGAGTACAAGGACTCGCTGTCGCAGCTCGGCCAGGTGTGGCGCCGGCACTTCGGGCGCCGCTATCCGGCCATGGGTCTGTTCGGCGTCACCGAGCTGTTCGAGCCCGCGGCCAAGATCGAGCTCATGGGCGTGGCCGTGCTGTCGCGCCGGTGAGGCGATGTCCGGCGCTCTGGACCTGCACCTGAGCGAGGCCCAGCTCGAGCTCTACGAGCGCACCCGCGCGCTGGCGCGGGAGACGTTGCAGCCGATCGCCGACGCCGGCCCAGCCGGAGAGGTGAACCGCCCGCTGGTCAGGGCGCTGGCCGAGCACGGACTGCTCGAGACCCTGTTCGCCCCCGAGGGCGACGTCAGCGCGATCGCCCTGTGCCTGATCCGCGAGGCCCTGGCCCGACACAGCACCGATGCCGAGACCGCGTTCGCGCTTCAGGGGCTCGGCGCCTGCCCGATTGTCCAGTCCGGCACGGCCCAGACCAAGGCGGAGTGGATTCCGCGCGTCGCCGACGGCAGCGCCGTGGCGGCATTCGCACTGACCGAGCCCGAGGCGGGCTCGGATCCGGCGGCACTGTCACTCAAGGCCGAGCCCGACGGCGACGGCGGCTATCGCCTGACCGGCGAGAAGCTGTGGATCTCCAACGCCCCCGAGGCCGACATCTACACGGTGTTCGCACGCACGTCCGATTTTGGTGAGCGGGGCGGGCGGGGCCTGACGGCGTTCGCGGTTCCCGGCGACACCGACGGATTGAGCGGCGAAGCCAGGCAGCTACTCACGCCGCACGCGATCGGGTCGCTGACGTTCGACGGCGTCGCGGTCGCCCGCGAGCAGGTGCTGGGCGAGCCCGGAGCGGGCTTCCGCGTGGCCATGCGGACGCTCGACCTGTTCCGTCCCAGCGTGGGCGCGTTCGCGATCGGGATGGCCCGCGCCGCGCTCGATCTCGCCACCGACCATGCACTGCATCGACGCACGTTCGGCAAGCCGCTCTCCGAGCACCAGGCGATCGCCCACCGGCTGGCCGAGCTCGAGGCGCAGACCCAGGCCGCACGGCTGCTCGTCCACCAGGCGGCGCTGGCCCACGACCAGGGCCAGCACGACCCGGCGCTGGCGGCGATGGCCAAACTGCTGGCCACCGAGGTGGCCCAGCGGGCCGTCGACGCCGCGATCCAATTCCACGGCGCGGTCGCGCTCGAGCAGGGCCACCCGCTCGAACACCTGTACCGCGACGTGCGCGCCACCCGGATCTACGAAGGAGCGTCGGAGATCCAGCGCGAGATCATCGCCCGGGCGATGTTCAGGGATGCGCGGTCGCGGGCGGCAGACGCTCCGGGACATCGAAGCGCGTGAGCAGGCCGCCGTCGCGAAAGCGCGTGATCGAGGCGATCCCGTCGGGCCGCAATCCGACCACGAACATGCCGGCGCGAACGAAGCCCTCGCCCTCAGGCAGGTAGTAGGCGAAGGCCGGCTGCCCATTGGCCGCGGTCTCGAAGAATCGCCAGGGACCGCCACGGTGGCGGTGGCGCTCGCGTAGAAACTCGCCGATCGCAGGGCCGCCACGGCGCCACAGCGGTTCGGGCGGCATGCTGATCACGGCATCGTCGGTCAGCATCTCGACCACGGCTTCGATGTCGTCGCGCTCGAAGGCGTCCGCGAAGCGGCCCACCAGCTCGCGCTCGGCTCCGGTCAGCGGCATCGCCAGCCGGTCGCGCGCCGCCGGAATCCGGCTCTCGAGCGTCGCCCGCGCCCGCTGCAGGGCACTGTTGACCGACGCCTCCGAGGAGCCCAGCATCTCGGCCACCTCCTCGGCGTGGAAGCCGAGCACGTCGCGGAGCACGAGCACCGCGCGCTGGCGCGGGGCGAGGTGCTGAAGGCCTGACACGAACGCGAGCGCGATTGCCTCCTTGGCCTCATAGCGGGCTTCGGGACCCGGCGTCACGTCGGCGATCCCCTCCAGCAAGATGTCCGGATAGGGCTCGAGCCACGAGATCTCGGCAAAGCTCTCGGCGGGGTGTGTTCCGGACCCCGCAGCCACGACCGCCTGCGGCCGCCGCCTCCGGTCGCGCAGCGCGTTCAGGCAGCGGTTGGTGGCGATCGTGTACAGCCATGCCCGCAGCGACGAGCGGCCCTCGAACTGCTCGAGCCCTCGCCAGGCGGCCAGCAGGGTCTCCTGAAGCAGGTCCTCGGCGTCCTGGAGCGAGCCCAGGATCCGGTAGCAGTGCAGCTGAAGCTCACGGCGATAGGGCGCCGTCAGCTCCGCGAACGCGGCCTCGTCGCCGCGCTGGGCACGGGCGAGACGGTTGCGGCTGAGCAGTTCATCGGTCACGGCGCACATCTAACTAGCCCCGACACCGCGGCGCGGCGAAATTCATCGCTCAATTTGTCCTCTTGTCGCGGGTCTCTTCGTCTGGCAGGAGCAAACCGTCAGCCGAACTGAAACGACAGGAGGAACCGTGCCCATCTCCCCCAAGACCACAACCGCGCAGCGCTGGGTACTGGCGCTGTGCTCGATCGCGTCGCTGATGGTGGCGCTCGACGTGACGGTCGTGTCGACCGCGCTGAGCTCGATCAAACACGAGCTGGGCGCGTCGGTCGACGAGCTCGAGTGGACCGTCAACGCCTACGGCTTGAGCTTTGCCGTGCTGCTGATCACCGCCTCGGCGCTGGGCGACCGGCTGGGGCGCCGGCGGCTGTTCGCGGCCGGACTGGGGCTGTTCGCCGCCGCCTCGGCGGCGTGCGCACTGGCCCCCAGCGTCGGTCTGCTGATTGCCGCGCGAGCCGTGCAGGGGGCCGGCGGGGCCTTGGTGGCGCCGCTTTCGCTGTCGCTTCTGAGCGCCGCCTTCCCGCCGGAGCGGCGCGGCTGGGCGCTCGGCCTCTACAGCGGCATCACCGGTCTGGCCGTGCTCGGTGGGCCGGTGATCGGCGGCGCCATCACCCAGGGCCTGGCCTGGCGCTGGATCTTCTGGCTCAACGTTCCCATCGGGTTGGCGGCAATCCCGTTCGTGCTGTCGCAGATCAAGGAGAGCTACGGCCCGCGGGCGCGGCTCGACGTGGCTGGCCTGGCCCTGGTGACCGCCGCCATGTTCGGGCTCGTGTGGGGCCTGATGCGCGGCAACAGCGCCGGCTGGGGCAGCCTCGAGGTGTTGGCCACGCTGGCGGCGGGAGCCGGGCTGCTGGGCGCGTTCGTGTGGTTCGAGCTGCGCACGCGCGAGCCCATGCTGCCGATGCGCCTGTTTGCGTCGCGCTCGTTCTCGGCCGGCAGCGCAACCAACTTCCTGCTCGCGTGCGCGCTGTTCGGCGCGGTGTTCTTCATGGCCCAGTTCCTGCAGCTGGCCCTGGGGGAAGGCCCGCTGGAGTCAGGGCTGCGGCTGCTGCCGTGGACCGGATGCCTGTTCGTGGTCGCGCCCATCGCCGGCGCGATGGTCGACCGCATCGGGGACCGGCCGCTGATCGTCCTGGGGCTCACGCTTCAGGCGGTCGGGTTTGCCTGGATCGCGCTGATGGCCAAGACCGGGCTGGATTACTGGGAGATGGTGCCGCCGCTGATGCTGGCCGGCGCGGGGATCTCGATGTCGATCCCGGGGGCTCAGAACGCTGTCATCAGCGCGGTGGGCCCGGCCGACATCGGCAAGGCGTCAGGAACGTTCACGATGATGCGCCAGGTCGGCGGCGTGTTCGGCCTGGCCATGGCGGTGGCGGTGTTCTCGGGCGCCGGCGGCTACGGCTCGGCCGGGGCGTTCGCGAACGGGTTCGTGCCCGCGATCGCGGTGTCGGCGGCGTTCTCGCTCGCGGGTGTGCTGACTGCGCTGGCCATCCCGGGGCGTGGCCGCTTGACGGTGGCGCCGGTGCCAGCGGCGGCGTAGGACCGGTGTCCACGACTCGGAGTCATTTTGTGCACGCTACGTACACGATCTGACTCCGAGTCGCGTCGGCGCTCGGGCGCCCACCCCAATCTTGACTTTTGATCATTGATCGGGTTACGTAGTTCGCGATGGTGTCCGCGCTCGCCGTGCTCGCCGACGATGGCTCACCCCGCGGTCATCGCACGCTCGCCGAGAAGGCCTTCGAGACACTTCACTCGGCGATCATCACCGGGCGCCTGCGGCCGGGGGCGCGGCTTCCGATCGAGGAGCTGGCCGAGCTGCTGGACATGAGCCCGATGCCGATCCGCGAGGCGGTCCGCCGCCTCGACGCGGCCGGGCTGGTGGAGAACATCCCGCACCGGGGTGCGCGGGTGACGCAGCTGTCGATCACCGATCTGAGGGAGGTCTACGAGGCGCGGATGGCGCTCGAGATGCTCGCCATCAGGCGGGCCGCCGAGCGTTTCCCCCCGGCGCGTGAAGCCGAAGCCACACACCGGCTCGGGGTCCTCAAACAAATGTCAGACGACAACTCCGCCGCCACCTCCGAGGCGCACGAGGCGTTTCACTTCGCGCTCTACGCCGCCGCCGGGTCGGTCTGGCTGATGCGCCTGATCCGCCCCGTCTGGGAGACCAGCGAGCGCTACTGCCTCGAGCAGCCCCAGTGCCGCCAGCTCGAGGCCCGCGGCGGCGAGCACGACGAGCTCCTGGCCGCCTGCGTGGCCCAGGATCCCGACCGGGCCGTGCTCGCGCTCCACGACCATCTCGCCACCACCGCCAACAACATCGCGGTGGCCATGGGCGGCGAGCCGCTGTACCAGCTCGCGGGGTAGTCATGGTGTTCGGGTCGGCGCATGCGCCGACCCGCGGCGGGCCGCATGCGGCCCGCCGGGCCAGCAGGATGACTCGGGCGCGGCCCGTTCAGGCGAGGCTGGATGCCGAGCGGGCCGCCAGCCCGAGGCATGCACCCCGGCCTTCCTACCTCCCCAGATAGGCCCGCTTGAGGTCCTCGTGGTGGAGCAGCTCCTGGGCCGGGCCGGCGAGCACGATCGAGCCCGTGGCCAGCACGTAGCCGCGGTTGGCGATTGACAGGGCCATAGCCGCGTTCTGCTCGACCATCAGGATGGCCACGCCCGACTCGTGGACCTCCTTGATGATCCGGAAGTTCTGCTGCACGAGCGCCGGCGAGAGCCCCATCGAGGGCTCGTCCATCAACAGGAGCCGCGGCCGCGACATCAGCGCCCGGCCCATGGCCACCATCTGCTGCTCGCCGCCCGAAAGGGTGCCGGCGAGCTGGTCGCGGCGCTCGGCCAGGCGCGGGAACAGGGTATGGACGCGCTCGAGATCGGCGTCGAAGGTCGAGCCGTCCTGGAGCACGGCTCCCAGCTCGAGGTTCTCGCGCACGGTCATCTGCCCGAACAGGCGGCGGTTCTCGGGCACGATGGCCAGACCGCGCGAGATCCGCTTGGGAACGTCAAAGCCGTTTACGACCTCCCCGTCGATCATCACCCGGCCCGCGCGCGGGCGGACGATCCCGAGCACGGTCTTCAGCGTGGTGGACTTCCCCGAGGCGTTGCCGCCCAGCAGGCAGACGAGCTCGCCCGCACCCACTTGCAACGAGATGCCCTCGAGGATCCGCATCTGTCCGTAGTAGGTGGTGACGTCTTCCAGAGCCAGGAGCATGATCAAGCCTCGGCGAGCGCTTCGGGGTCGCGGCCGAGGTAGGCCTCGACGACGCTGGGGTGCGAGGCGACCATCTCAAAGCTGCCCTCGGCGATCTTGATCCCGTGGTCGAGCGCCACCACGCGGTCGGAGATCCCCTCGACCACATGCATGTCGTGCTCGATCACGAGGATCGCGACCCCGAGCTCGTCGCGCAGGCGGCCGATGATCTCGGTGACCTCGTGGGTCTCGTTGGGGTTCATTCCGGCGGCCGGCTCGTCGAGCAGCAGCAGCCGGGGACGGGTCCCCAGCGCCCGAGCCATCTCGAGCCGTCGGCGGTTGGCGTACGAGAGAACATAGGCAGGCTGGTTCCAGCGGTAGCCCATCAGCCGCTCGCCGAAGAACGACAGCACCTCGGTGGCGAACGAATCGACTTCCCTCTCCTCGCGGCGAGCGCGCGGGAGGCGGAGGATCGATTCCGGCGGCGAGGCCTTGGTGTGTCCGTAGGTCGCCGCCTTGACGTTCTCCTTCACTGACATGTTCAAGAACAGCCGCAGGCTCTGAAACGTGCGGGCGATCCCCAGCCGGGTGATCTTGTGCTGGCGCATGCCGGCGATGCTCTGCCCGGCGAACCGCACGTCGCCGGCGGTTGGCCGGTAGACGCCGGTGATCACGTTGAAGACCGTCGTCTTGCCCGCTCCGTTGGGGCCGATCACGCTCACGATCTCGTGGTCGTCGACGTTTAGATCGAGGTCCGACAGCGCGCGCAGGCCGCCGAACGACAGCGACAGCTTGTCGAGCTCGAGCAGGGGCGTCACTAAAGCATCTCCACGCGCGGGGTACCCAAGAGTCCGTTCGGTCGCGCCGCCATGGTCACGATCAGGATCACGCCGAGCATGATCTGGGTGGTGACCGCCGGATTGACGATCAGCCGCGACTCCCAGCAGCAGGCCGCCACGTACACCGTCGGGACCACCAGCGCCTGCCTGGCGACTCCCTGCACACGCATCAGCGCGATGACCAGGCAGATCATGACCACGTAGAGAATGTTTCCGTATCCCACGGGGTCGGCGGGGACGATCACCCAGCCGTTCACCGCCGAACCGATCCAGCCCGAGCTACCCGGTGACCCGGCCGTGAACGAACTCGAGATCGCCCCCGCGATCAGGTTCGCCACAAACCCGAACACCACGATCCCCACCAGTACGGCAGCGAGGTTGCGCCATGGCCTGATCTTCAGAACCAGGGTCAGCAGAATCAGGCCGTAGAACAGGTAGCCGGCGTCGAGCGGGCTGGAGAGCATCTGCTCCAGCGCCCAGACGATGATTCCGCCGGCGATCGCCCCGGCGATGCTTCCGGCTCCGCCCAACACCAGGCAGGCGTAGATCAAGATCAGGATGTTGGATGTGAAGTTGGTGGGAAAGACGCTCGACTGCTGCGCCGCGAACAACGCTCCACCGAGCGCCCCGATGGCCGCGCTGAAGCTGAAGGCCATCACCTTGAGCTTGTTGACCGGCACGGTCATCGCCGCCGCCGCCAGCGGGTCATCGCGCAACGCGCGCCAGGCTCTCCCGGTTCGAGACGTATCGAGCAGATGCAGGACCGCGGCCAGCACGATGATGATCCCCAGGGCGACGATGTAGTTGCCGCGGGGCGTCGTCACGTCGCCGCCGAGGCCGTGCAGTGAGTCCAGCCCGAAGATGCCGTTGACCCCGCCGAGCGTTCCCGGATCGACATTGTTGACCACCTCGACGAACGCCTGGCCCACGAACAGGGTCACGATCGCCAGGTAGTCGCCCTCCAGACGCAGCGCGATCAGGCCGATGACGACGCCCAGCAGACCGCCGGTGATCATCACGATCGGGAGCGACTCCAGCGCCGGCAGATGGGCCCCGCCCAAGCCACCGGTGCCCAGCGCCGTCGATGACAGCAACGCATAGCCGTATGCGCCAAATCCGACGAACGCGATGTATCCAAGGTCCAGCAGCCCCGCCCAGCCCGCGGCGATGTTGAGGCCGAGCGACAGGATCGCGTACAGCAGGCAGGTGAAGCCGACCGTGAGCAGGTTGACGTTACCGGTCACCAGGCCGAAGGCCAGGCCGGCGGCCGCGGCCAGCGCCAGGCGGGGCCACCAGCCCACACGGGCATCGACACGCGCCAGGGCCCGATCCCAGGCAGAGCCCTGCTCGCGGCGCGCGCCGGACTGGGCGACCCATTCGTCTACGCCGATCTTCGCCATCAGACCTTCTGCAGCGCCTGCCGGCCGAAGATGCCCGTCGGGCGCACGAGCATCGTCAAGATCAGGATCCCGAACACGATCAGATCCGAGTACTTAGTCGAGATGTAGCTGAGGCTGAAGGCCTCGCACAGGCCGATCAGGATCCCCCCGACCATCGCCCCGGGGATGCTTCCGATGCCACCCACGACGGCGGCGGTGAACGCCTTCAGCCCGGCCAGGAAGCCAATCGTGTTCGAGATCGAGTTGAACTCCAGCCCTGACATCACCCCGGCTACGCCGGCCATTGCCGACCCGATGAAGAACGTCAACGCGATCGTCCGGTTGACGTCGATGCCGAGCATCTCGGCGGCCTCCCGATCGGAGGCCACCGCGCGCATCGACTTGCCGAGCGTGGTGCGGTCGACCAGCATCCGCAGACCGAACATCATCAGCGCGCTGAGGACGATGATCATGATCTCGACGCTGTCGATGTGCACGCTTCCGAAGCTGATCCCGTTCGTCGACGAGATGAAGTTCACGGTCGAGTAGCTGCGCACGAAGCCGCCGAACAGCAACAGGACCGTGTTCTCGAGTACGAACGAGACGCCGAGCGCGGTGATCAGTGGCGCGATTCGTGGTGCGTCGCGTAACGGCCGATAGGCAAACCGTTCGATGGCCACGCCCAGCAAACCGGTGCCCGCGGCGGCCAGCAGGAGCATCAGGAAGATCAGCAGCGGCACCGGGATCACCAGCGCGTTCGGCCCGCCGAACCATTGGATCACGAAGTAGCCGATGTAGGCCCCGACCATGTAGACATCGCCGTGAGCGAAATTGAGCAGCTTCAGGATCCCGTAGACCATCGTGTAGCCGAGCGCGATCAGCGCGTAGATGCACCCGGTGATCAGCCCGTTGACGACTGTCTGGATGAAGACCGTCACGGCGGTGTGCGGGTTCTATCTCATGGCGGAGGCGCCGCCCGTGGTGCCCGCGAGCGGCGCCATCCAACTCGTCACGGGAGATCCTTCACCAGCTCATCACTTGGGTGGGATCTCGACGTACGTACCAGCGTTGTTGATATGGAACAGGTAGCCGTAGTTGCCGGCCAGGTTCCCATTCGGCTGGAACGCGATCGGGATCCCGAGCGGGTTCTGGGCGGCCGGGATGTGGGTGTTCTTGATCGCCGCCATGACGTTGGAGCGGCTCGGCGTCTGGCCCGACTTGCAGACCGACGCGATCGCCTTCATGACGACGTCGGTCGCCTGGTAGGTCGGCAGGCCGAACGCTCCGTAGGGCCCGTACTTCGCTACTCCCTTGACGATCGACTTATCGAGCGGACTCGTGTTGTGCTGGATGTCGGGCCCGAACGCCGACACGTAGCTGCCCGGGATCTTGAACTGCGTCGGGGAGTTGGTGCCGTCTGTCCCGAACAGGATCGTCTTCTTCCCTTGCTGCTTGGCCGCCAGACCGAACATCTGGGCGTTGGTGGCCGCCTGCCAGGGCAGGAACGTGACCGTCTCGTTCGGGGTCAGCTGCGAGTTCACCAGCGACTTGATCGCGTTGGACAGCGTTGCGCCGGTGTCAGTGCCGTTGATCGTCTGGTGGTTGACCTTGATCCCGGCCTTCTTGAGGACCGGGATCATCACGTTGACCAGGCCCTGCGAGTATGCCTCGTCGTCGTCGATGATCAGGACCGCTTTCGGGTGCAGGTGATTGACCGCATAGTTGGCGTCCTGCGGCCCCTGGACGTTGTCGTCGGGGACGACGCGGAAGAAGGTCGGGTTCTTTCCGTCGCTGGCCAGCGCCGGCAGCGTCGCCGAGCCGGAGATGAACGGCAGCCCGGCCTTGCCGAAGATCGGCCCCACGGCTTCGACCTCCTGACTGCCCGCTGGCCCGACCGCCGCGACGGCCGGCGAGGCGATGATCGACTGCGTCTTGGACACGGCGATCGACGGTGTCAGCTGTGTGTCGTCCTGCGCGAGGGTGACCTGGGTGTGATTTGCGGTGTTGTTGTTTGAGACCGCCAGCTGGGCGAAGTGCAACTGGTACTGGCCCAGCTGGGCCACCGGGCCGGTCAGCGGCGCCTCGATCGCGATCGACGCTTTGCACGTGGTGTTGGCGGCGCTCTTGGTGGCCGTCGCCTTCGATGTCGTGTTGCTACTGCTGCTTCCACAGCCAGCCGCGATCAGACCCATGAGCGCCGCGGCAGCCAGGAACGTTCGTCCCTTCATCAGTTTTCGCTCCTCCTCTGGAGTTGCTCGAAATTACCGCCCTGGTATGCGGGCGTCCCATCTGGGTAGTAGGCGGCGGCCGGTGAGCCGGCCGGCCTGAACACGGCCACGACCCGCATCGGCGCCGGGCCCGTGTTGTGCAGGCAATGCACGGTTCGCGCCGGAAGCTGGATACACACCCCGGGCGATACCTGCTGCTCGAAATCGCCGGCGTGCATTACGCCTTGGCCGTCGATCACGTAGATCACCTCGTCGTAAGTGTGGAAATGGTCCGGCGCGCGCGCGGGCGGAATGTAACCGACGAAGTGCGTGGCGGAGCGAAGCCCGGTCGCGGGATCGGCCACGATCCGAAACTCGCGCTCGGTGGTGGCGGCTTCGAGCTCTGAGTCGGCCAGGCGGCAGACGGCAGGGCCACAGGCGCCGGCGGTCGACTCGGGACCGGGCACGCGTACGGCGACGATGCGCAGCGGCTGGGGGCCGGGGTTGTCGAGCTCGAAGGTGGTGCCCGGTGGCAGGTAGAGGCCCACCTCTGATTCGAGCGCGTGCTCCTCGCCGGCGACGAACATCGTGCCCCGGCCGGCCAGCACGAACAGCGTCTCCTCGGCGTCGCCGACCTCGATCTGCCGCGAGCGTCCGGGTTCGAGCTCGAGCACAGCCTGCTCGAGCGCCGCAAAGCCGGTCTGCGGTCCGAGCGTCGGGCGCACGGTCAGGCCGGTCTCGGGGTTGACCCGCGGCTGCACTTCGCTGGAGTCGATTACGGCCACATTCGACAGAAGAGCCACCCTCCCATATTCGCCCGAAGCTCGCCAACGGCCTGCAAGGCAGCGCAACTCACTCGAGGCTCGCCTCGAGCGTAATGTCGGTCCCGGCCAGCGCCAGCGAAACCGGGCACGTGTCCTTTGCCTTCTGGGCCAGCGCCGCGAACCGATCGCCGTCGACGCCGGGTACGTCGCCGACGGTGGTGATCGCGATCCGGGTGATCCGGAACCCCTCATCTTTTTGCTCCAGGCGGACCCGCGCGGTCGTGCGCAGGTCGCGCGGCGGCGAGCCGGCCTCGCTGAGCAGGTTGGCCAGCGACATCGTAAAGCAGCCCGCCTGGGCGGCGGCGATCAGCTCCTCGGGGTTGGTGGCCCGATCCACGTCCTCGATCCGCGCCTTGAGCGAGAACGACCCTTCGTAGGCACCGCTGCCCAGAGCCAGCCGGCCTCCACCGTCTGGCACGGTACCTTGCCAGCTTGCCTGCGCGCTTCGACTGACGCGAACACTCAACAGCGTTCCCCTTCCCCCGATCTGATTTTGTAGTGTTGATCAAATCATCGTCATCTGGCGCGCGCAACCGGGAACCGCTTAGCTTTTCGTTAGCGGTTAAGACCGTTTGGACGGCGCCGGTGACGGGCCTCGATCAAGGAGCCGGCGATGGCTGACGTCCTCAACGCGCCCACCGACTTAAGCCACATTCGTTCCCGTTTCTCTTCCTTGCAGAGCGGCTTCGCGTTCCTCGACGCGCCCGGAGGGTCACAGGTTCCCGACGAGGTCGGCGAGGCGATCGCCCGTACGCTGCGCGAGGCCAGCGCCAACCTGGGCGCCAGCTACGCGACCAGCCTGCGCGTGAAGGCGATCCTCGAGCAGGCCGAGGCGGGCGCGGCGCGCTTTTTGGGGTGCGAGCCGCACGAGATCACCTTCGGACCGAACATGACCTCGCTGGACTTCGCGCTGTCGCGAACCGCGGGACGCGACTTTGAGGCCGGCGATGAGATCCTGGTCTCGTCGCTGGACCACGACGGTGGCGTCGCGCCCTGGCTCGAGCTGGCCCAGGACCGCGATCTGGTCGTCCGGCACATCGAGCTCAACGCCGACACGACGCTGGACTTCGACGATCTGGAGGCGAAGCTGTGCGATCGCACCCGGGTGGTGGCGTTCGCCTGGGCGTCGAACGCGGTGGGCACGATCGTCGACGCAGCGCGCGTGTGCCGCCTGGCGCACGAGGTCGGTGCGCTGGCCTGGATCGACGCGGTCCACTACGCCGCCCACGAGCCGATCGACGTCCGGGCTGTCGGGGCCGACGTGCTCATCTGCTCGCCGTACAAGTTCTGCGGGCCGCACCTGGGCATCGCCTACGGGCGTGCCGAGGTGCTCGAGCAGTGGCGTCCCTACAAGGCGCGCCCGGCGCCCATGGATCCGCTGGGGCGCCGCTTTGCCACCGGCACGGCCCCGTACGAGCTGCTCGCCGGTCTCAATGCGACCTTCGACTACCTGGAATCGATCGGCGGTTTTGAGGCCATCATGCCCTACGAGCGCGCGCTCGGCGAGCGGTTTCTGGAGGGCATATCCGACGCGGTCACCGTCTACGGCCGCCAGACGATGGACGGCCGCGTGCCCACCTTCCTGGTCAACGTCGACGGCGCCCCCGCCGCCGAGGTGGCCCGGGCGCTGGCCGAGCGCGAGATCGGAGTGTGGGCGCACGACTCGTGGTACTCGCTCAATCTCTATAGGCGCCTCGGCTACGAACACGATGCGATCCGGATCGGCTTCATCCACTACAACACCACCGACGAGGTCGACCGGCTCATCGCCGGTCTCGAGGCCGCCCGGCGCTGACCCATGGACGCCCGGCCGAGAGTCGAACAGGCGCGCCTCGAGCCACGCGACGAGGGACTGACCGCGGTCACCGACGGCTGGTTCGTGGTCAGCATCCCGGAGGCCCCCTGGGTGACCAATGACATGCTGGGCGCGGCCTGCATCTTCGAGGGCGACCAGGCGCCGTTTCCGGATATCGGCTACACGATCGCGGTGCTCCAGCCCGGCCAGGCGGGCGGGCGCTACCACCACGAGGCCAACCAGGAGGACTTCCTGGTGCTGGCCGGCGAGTGCCTGCTGCTGGTCGAGGGCGAGGAGCGGCCAATGCGGGCGTGGGACTTCGCCCACTTCCCCCCCAACACCGAGCACGCTGTCGTCGGCGCCGGCCACGGCCCCTGCGTGATCTTCATGACCGGTGCCCGCCAGGGGTGGCCGGACAAGGGCATCGTCTACCCGCGCTCGGAGCTGGCGTTACGTCACGGTGCGGGCGTGGAGATCGAGACGACGCGGCCCGCCGAGGCCTACGCGCCGTTTCCGCCGTGGCAGCCCGGGCCCCCGCCGAGCTGGGAGGGGCTGCCCTGGGCTGAACGGTCGCCCCGGCCTACTGATTAGCTGTCCGATGATTCGCTCTGATCCCGCTCGGCATCGAACTCGTCCACCAGGCGAGTGCGCACCTGCCAGAGCTTGGGGAACTGGCGCTGGACGATGAGCTTGGGCAGCATGGGCACCGGGATGCCCGCGATGCCCACCGTTTCCTCGCCGATCGCGCGCGCCACGACGGTGTAGTGGCGAAAGCGCCAGAGCCGGATCCGCTCATCCCAGTCGGTCAGGAGCTCGGCCAGCTCGTGCAGGTGACGGTGGTCGGAGCGCTGCCGGTACACGGCCACGAGCTCGACTCCGGCGCGCTGCAGCGCCCGGTCGAACGCGGCCCCCAGAGCTTGCGTGGCGTGGGCGAGGTTGCGAAAGCCCGGGGAGTCAAATCCACTGCCGTGGCCCAGCGCGACGCGGATCAGCTGGTAGTCCCAGGTGTCCATCTGGTCGAGCATGTCGAGCTGGCTGGTGACCAACTGCAGGCAGAGCAGGGCCCGCCGCAGCAGCCGGCTGGCCTCGGTCAGCTCACCGGTGTCCACCAGCCGGGTGGCTTCCTCGACCTCGCTGTCGGCGAGCTTGAGCCACAGCTCGGAGGCCTGGTGCACGGTCTGGAAGAGCAGCTCGTCGCGGTGCACGCGGTCCTCGGGACGCTTCTGGAGCGCCAGCAGCTCGTCGGTGCGCAGGTAGCGCTCGTAGTCGCTTGGGGCCGTGCCCGGCAGGATGGGGACGCTGGGATCGCTCGCCGCCGAGGCGCCTGCATCGCTGGTCATCGCTCACCTCCGTCTGATCGCGCCGCGGCCCGCGGGGCGCTCAGGATCTCGCTCAGCGTGGCCAGGTTGATGTTGCCACCGGAGACCACGCAGGCGACCTTCCCCGACCCCGCGTCGCCGGCGAGCGCGGCCGCCGTGGCCAGAGCTCCGGCGCCCTCGGCGATCACCCGGACGCGTTCGGCGAGCGTGCGCACGGCCGCGGCGGTGTCGGCGATCGAGACCGACAGAGCTCGGTCGACCAGCGGCTCCAGGCGCGGCCACATCGTGTCGAGCACGCGGCGGCTGCCCGAGCCGTCGACGAACGACACCTGATAATCGACGTCGGTCGGCTCGCCGGCCGCGAGCGCCGCCTGCAGCGCCGCCCCCGTCTCGGGCTCAGCGGTGCAGATCGTCGCCTGCGGTCGCAGCGCCTTGATCGCGCTCGCGATCCCGACGGTCAGCCCACCCCCACCGACTGGAATCACCACCGCATCCACGTCCGGGAGGTCCTCGAGGATCTCGAGACCGATCGTGCCGTTGCCGGCCATCACCGCCTCATCGGCGACCGGGTGCACGAACAGCCCCTCCTGCCCTTCGATCCTCCCGTCGACGATCGCCTGCCACCACTCGTCATAGGGAACGCGCAGCACGTGTCCGCCGAGTCGCTCGATCGCGGTCAGCTTGGTTTCGGGAGCATGCTCGGGCACCACGATCGTCGTCTTCAGACCGAGCTCTCGACCGATCCAAGCCACGCCCTGGGCCATGTTTCCGGCGCTGGCGGTGAGCAGTCCCCGCTCGCGCTGCGCCGGCGAGGCGCTGCGGACCGCGTTGGCCGCTCCCCGGATCTTGAACGAGTTGATCGGCTGCAGCGTCTCGAGCTTCAGGTAGATCTGAGCCGGGGCTTCGTCGAGCATCAGGCGCACGAGCGGCGTGCGGACGGCGACGTCGGCGATCCGGTCGCGCGCGGCCTCGATCGCGGCGAGCTCGATCAAAACGCAACCTCGATCGCGGCAAGCTCGATCAAAACGCAGCCCCGATCGCGGCAAGCTCGATCAAAGCTCGACCTCGGTGCCGACGCCCCGATCTCGGGCGCGCGCCACCGCCAGCTGAGCGGCGGCGAGATCCTCGACAGCGACTCCGAGCGAGCGAAACAGGGTCAGCTCACCGTCGTCGATGCGGCCCGGGCGCAGGCCGGTCAGCAGCTCGCCGAGCTCCGCGCGCACATGCTCCTCTCCGGGGATCGCGCCCTGCTCAGAGGCGAGGATGAATTCTCCGGCCTCGTTGCGCAGTGACTCGCGGCTGTCGCAGAACAGCGCCGCCGCGGCGACCGTCGGCACGTCGATCTCACGGGCGTTGCGGCTGCTGGCGCCAACCGCGTTGACGTGCGCGTCGCCCTTGAGCCACCCGTGCTCGAGCACCGGCTCGGACGAGCTGGTTGCCGTCACCACCACGTCGGCGCCCTCCACGGCCTCGCGGGCGCTGGGCGCAACCGTTACCGAGGGATGCTCATCGGCGATCGCCCGGGCGTGCTCGACGGTGGGCGCGAACACTCGGAGCTCGCGCCAGGGACGGACGTCGCGGAAGGCGCGCAGGTGCGCCCGGCATTGGACACCGGCACCGAGGATCGCGAGCACCGTGCAGTCCTCCCGAGCGAGTGCCCGCGTGGCCACGGCGGTGACCGCCGCGGTTCGGATCTCGGTTATCGCCGAGGCATTGATGATTGCCGTCGGGATCCCCGTGTCGTGGTCAAACAGGGCCACGATCCCCTGGTGGGCATCCAACCCGCGGGCGGGGTTGGCACGGATCAGGCAGATCGCCTTGAGTGCGAACACCCCTGGCGCCCCGTCGTCGGAGCTGCCGGCGGTGTAGGCGGGCATCAAGCCCATCAGCCCGGGGGCATCCGGAGGCAGCATCATCGAGCGCAGCGGGTAGTAGGCCTCGCCTCGGGCGTGTGCGGCCAGGACCGCCGCCATGGCCTGTTCGCAGTCCTCGGGGGTCAGCGCCGCATGCACGTCGGCGTGGTTGAGGATCAGCACGCTCATAATCGGAAGATAGCCCCCAACTGGTCGCGTTCGGCCGGCGTGACCGGCTGCTCGAGGGCTTGGCGCAGGGGCTCGAGCTGCTCGGCGCTGCCCGGCCCGACCACGACCTGGCTGACGCGTTCGTCGGCCAGCAGCCAGGCCAGCGCGACGGCCGCCATCGACGTGCCCCGCCCGGCGGCAAGCGACTGGAGCGCTTCGAGCGCATCGAACGTCTGGGGCGTGACCAGATGCTCGTAGGGACCGGGGCGCTGGGTCATCCGCGAGGCATCCGGATAGCTCTGGCCGCGGCGGTACTTGCCGGTCAGCCATCCTCCGCACAGCGGGCTGAAGACCAGGTAGGCAAGTCCGTGGGCTGCGCACAGCGGGAGCAGCTCGGCTTCGTCGGTGCGCTGTAGCAGCGAGTAGCCGTTCTGCACCGCGACCGGGGCGCCCGCCGTCAGCGCCTGGCGCAACTGCTCGGCGGTGAAGTTGCTGACCCCGTAGGCCGTGATCCGGCCGGCGTCCTGAAGCGCCTGGAAGGTCTCAAGGGTGCGGGTGAGTGGGACATCCGGATCGTAATCGTGGGCCAGGTAGAGCTCGACGTGATCGACTCCCAGGCGTTCGAGGCTCGTGTCGAGCTGGCGTTCGACCCGCTTCGGCGCGAGGCCCGAGTCCGCCCCCGGAGCCATCGCGTTGAAGGTCTTGGTGGTCAGCGTCGGCCGGATGCCGCGGGAGGCGATCCACCGCCCGACGGCCATCTCGCTGCGCCCGGCGCCGTAGGCATCGGCGGTGTCGAAGTGGGTGATCCCGAGCTCCCAGGCGGCGTCCATGAGCGCCGCCGTCTGATCGTCGGTCAGGCCCCGACCCACGAGGTCAAGCGCCGAGCCGATGCCGCCGAAGTTGCCGCAGCCAAGGGCGACGCGGGGAATCGAGAGCCCGGCCCTTCCGAGCGGCCGGCTTTCGATCTCGAGCGGCGCCAGCACGACGTTGGATATTTGATCAACCTCGGGGGGTGAGATGCAAGCGCTGGGGCCACGTACAACCTACGACCGGTGAACGTCGAAAACTCAGCGGCCGGGAGCGCCGCGAGCCTCGGGGCTCGCGACGCTCGGGCTGCTCCCCCACTATGAGTCCAGCAACTGCAGCGAGTTGGCCGAGCGACCGCTTCCTGAGTCGTTAACGAAATAAATCCCGTGTCGATTCGGCGCAAGGGCAAGACCGAACAAATCACCGGCGCCGTTTGGCACCAGGTTCTTGACGGCAACCTGATGTCCGCCCGGACTCGTCTCGACCAACTTGCCATCGCCACCGTTGGCCGAAACCACGTGGCCATTGGGCGCGATCATCAGCCCCAGTGGGTCGTTGAGGGCCCCGCCCGCCGAAACGGTCGTGCCGCCGCCGTGCAGGACGGTTGTGCGAGTCATGGCGTCTGGAACCGCCGCAATCCGGTTGGTGGCGGAGTCGGCAACGTACAGGGTGTCGTTGGCTCCAAGACCGACTCCGGTCGGGCCGACGATCAGTGCGTTGGGGTCAGTGTGCTCGGAGAAGCCGGTCGCGATCACGTTGTTGGAGAGGACCCGCGGATTGCCGCCGGCGGGCACCGCGAGCTTGATCCGCACGACCGTCCCTCGTTTGACGACCTTGCCTTTCGCCGCCACCGTGCCGTTGAGGACGTTGGTGACGAACAGCACAGCGGTGCTGCCATGATCGACCGCGGTCATGTCCCACGGTCCGTCGATGTCGGGCGCCTTGATCGTCTCGACGACACGACCGTTGGAGTTCAGGACGGTGAGTGCGCCGGCACGCGCGCGGCTTGAGTTGCCGCCGGGCGCAGGCAGGCTGCCCACGATCACGAACCCGCGCTTGAGGTAGGCCAATGCCGTGGTGAGCCCAACCGCCGGCGTCGAGGTGGGGCGCGGCACGATCGCGAACACGCCCAGCTGGCCGCTGGGGGAAATCTCGACGATGCTCGAGCCCGTGCCCTGCTCGTTCTTGGAGTTGTTGAAGTTGCTGACAAGCACGGAACCACGAGCGAGAGTGCCCATGCTCTTCGATACGACAGCGACCCCGTAAGGGTTCTCGTCTCCCTTCGCCGGCCCCTTGACGGGTACGGCCGATGAAAGGGTGCTGACCTTGTGCAAGCTGGTGATGAACGCCGCCGCCGCCGGGGCGGCGGGCATCGCCGGAACTTTTGGCGCGACCGCCAGCGCGGCCCCGCCAGCCGAGGCGAAGGCGGTGAACGCGACAATCAGCGCCCGCAGGCGCACTGACGCGAGGGTCTGCATGGAGGTCCTCCTTCGGGTATCGGGGCCGGGCTGCCGGGCGCGCAGTGGGTCCCCCTGGAAAGGTGTGACGCCCCGGAGCGGGAATCCTTCCCGCCGGATTTGAGCCGTCTCACGTGTCCCCTCGGCCGGCCGTTGTACGTCTACAGATCAGATAACGGCACTGAACGGCCAGGACATGTACGATGGTCGTCGTACGAGGAAGGACTCCACTATGCACTCCGCGACCCGACAAGAGACCCACCCCCACCTGCGCGCCACGCTGCTGTTGGCGTGCTTGGCGCAGTTCATGGTGATCCTCGACGTATCGGTGGTCAACGTCGCCTTGCCCTCGATCCGCAACGGTCTGAACTTCAGCGAGGTCGACCTGCAGTGGGTCGTCAACGCGTACACGGTCACATTTGCGGGCTTTCTACTGCTGGGGGGGCGGGCCGCTGACCTGATCGGAAGGCGCCGGGTGTTCGTCAGCGGCCTGGCCCTGTTCGGACTGGCGTCGCTTGCCGGTGGGCTCGCCGACAGCCAGCTCCAGCTGATCGCCGCCCGGGCGGTCCAGGGCCTGGGCGGAGCAGTGATCGCCCCCGCCTCGCTGTCAATCCTGACGACGACGTTCAAAGAGGGCCGCGAACGCAACCGCGCGGTGGGGATCTGGGGCGCGATGGGCGGCGCCGGCGGGGCCGCCGGGGTACTGCTCGGCGGCGTGCTCACGGATCTCCTCGGCTGGCGCTGGATCCTGTTCATCAACGTCCCCATCGCGCTGCTGGCCGGCGTGTTCGCGCAGCGCCTGATTGCCGAGGGTCGCGACGCGGCGCGTGCCCGGAAGTTCGACCTCCCCGGCGCGCTGAGCGCGACCATCGGGCTCTCGCTGCTGGTGCTGGGGATCGTGCGCACCGAGGTGACAGGTTGGGGTTCGACCCAGGCACTGGCCCTGATCGGCTCGGGGATCGCGCTGCTGATCGTGTTCCTGGTGATCGAGGGCCGCTTCGCCCGGGCACCGCTGATGCCCCTGCGGATCTACTCGTCGCGGACCCTGAGCGCCGCCAACGTGGTGGTGATGCTGATCGGCGGCTCAACGTTCGGGATGTGGTTCTTCGTCTCGCTCTATCTCCAGCAGGTGCTCGGCTACTCACCAATCAAGGCCGGGCTGGCCTTTCTGCCCATGACGATCATCATCGTCGTCGGGTCCGCGGTGGCCTCGCGCGCGGTGATCCGGGTCGGTGCCAAGCCGTTGCTGCTCGCCGGCCTGATTGCGCTGACGGCCGGCCTGCTCCTGTTCGGGAGCGTGTCCGTCGATGGCACGTACGCGGGCGCGATACTGGCTCCGTCGCTATTGGTGGCGATTGGGATCGGGCTCTCGTTCGTGCCAGCGACGCTGCTGGCGGTGGCGGGCGTGGCGCCCGACGAGGCCGGCCTGGCCTCGGGACTCGTCAACACCTCGAGGCTCGTGGGCGGCGCGCTGGGGCTGGCGATCCTCGCCGCCATCGCAACCGCGAAGACGGACCACGCCCTCCAAAGCGGCGCCGCCCACACTGTGCACGCCGCCCTGACCAGCGGGTTCAAGCTCGCATTCGTCGTGGCCGCAGGGTTTGCGCTCGTCGGTGGCCTGGTGGCGCTGGTCGCGCTGCCCCGCTCTGCGCAGCGGGACGAGCGCGGCGGCCGACGGGTCGCGGTCGAGGTCTCGGCGTAGCGCGCCGGGCGTAGCGCACCCCGGGCGTCGCGCACCCCGGGGTAACGAGCCGCCGCGTCCGGGCGCGACCCGTAACAATCCTCGCCCTATGGCCCGTTGCTTTGTCACCCGCGAGCTTCCCGGTCCGGCCCTGGGCCGCCTGCGCGCGGCGCACGAGGTGGCCGTCTGGCACGAGCGCCGGGCGCCCAGCCGCGAGGAACTGACGTGGCGCGCCTCGGAGGCCGACGGGTTGCTGTGCATGCTGACGGACACGATCGACGCCGAGCTGCTCGACGACTGTCCCAAGCTCCGGGCGATCGCCAACTACGCGGCCGGTTACGACAACATCGACCTGGCGGCGACCAGAGCGCGGGGCATCCCGGTCGGTAACACGCCCGATGTACTCACCGACGCGACCGCCGACCTGACCTTCACGCTGCTGTTGGCGGCCGCCCGCAGGCTGCCTCAGGCGATTGCGTCGGTGCTGGCGGGCGAGTGGAGGACCTGGGAGCCCGACAAGTACCTCGGCTATGACGTGCACGGCGCCACGCTCGGGATCATCGGCATGGGACGGATCGGACGCGCCGTGGCCAAACGAGCCACGGGCTTTGACATGACCGTGATCCACACCGGGCGAGACGGGATCCCCCTTCTGCAACTGCTGGCACGCTCAGACTTCGTCTCGCTGCACTGCCCGCTGACTCCCGAGACCCGGCATCTGATCGACGCGGCCGCGCTGGAGGAGATGCGCTCGACCGCGATCCTGATCAACACCGCGCGCGGCCCGATCGTCGACCAGGTGGCGCTACGCGACGCGCTCGTCAAGGGGACGATCGCCGGGGCGGCGCTCGATGTCTCCGAGCCCGAGCCCCTGCCGCCCGATGACCCGCTGCTGAGCGCCCCGAATCTGATCGTGGCGCCACACATCGGCTCGGCAACCCACGCGGCACGCGAGCAGATGGCGATGCTCGCGGTCGAGAATCTGCTCGCCGCGCTGGACGGCCGGCCGATGCCTCACGAGATCCGTTAGCGCCGTGCGAACAGCGGTCGTCGACATAGGTTCGAACTCGACGCGGCTGCTGATCGCCGATCTCGAGGAGGGTCGGGTGACCGCCGAGCTCGAGCGGCGCACCACGGTGACCAGGCTCGGCGCCGGCGTCGATAAGGATGGCCGCCTGCGCGACGACGCCATGGCGCGGGTCTTCTCGGCCCTGGACGAGTACAAGGCCGAGATCGATCGCCGCCGCTGCGACACCGGTTTGGCGGTGCTGACGAGCGCGGTGCGGGATTCCGCCAACGGCGAGGAGTTCGCAGATCAGGTGCAGGAGCGCTACGGCCTGCAGCCGCATGTGCTGTCCGGAGACGACGAGGCGCGGCTCACATTCCTGGGCGCCACCAGCGAGCGCGACCCGTCGGACGTGGCGCCGACGCTCGTGGTCGACATCGGGGGCGGCTCCACCGAGATGGTCATCGGGGCGGGGACCGAGGTGTCATTTCACGTCTCGACCCAGGCCGGCGTCGTGCGCCAGACCGAGCGCCACCTGCACAGCGATCCCCCCACCGAGTCCGAGCAGCAGGCGCTGTCAGACGACGTCCGCCAGATTCTGGCCGACTCCGTGCCCAGCCCCCAGCAGCGGGCCGTGGAGCGGGGCATCGCCGTCGCGGGCACGGCCACTTCGCTGGCCGCGATCGCTCAGGATCTGGAGCCCTACGATCCCCAACGGGTTCACGGCTACAAGCTCAGCGGCGACGAATGCGCGCGGATCCTGGCCCGGTTGGCAAGCCTGCCGTTGCCGGAGCGCCGCCACGTCGCCGGGCTGCACCCCGACCGTGCTCCGACGATCATCGCCGGGGTGTTGATCTTCCGCGAGGTCATGGGCCTCTTCGGCCTCGATCAGATCGAAGTGTCCGAGCACGACATCCTCCGCGGGGCCGCCCTCGGGCTCGGCGATGGCCACCGCGGATGATCTCCAGGCACGATTGGACAAATGTTTGATTGCTGACTAAATGGTGAGGTATCATCATGTTTCAGGGGTGCAGGATCGCCTCGCGATCCTTCACACCGCAACATAGGTTCGGGCGAAGCCGTAGACATCGGCGCCTCCCGCCGCCCGAGCCACCCAAATGGCCCTTTCTGGTACGTACCCCTGCCCGTTCCGACGGGGCCAAACCTGGATCGGAAGCCGCCCGCTTTATGCGGGCGGTTTTCGTTTCCGGGGCCGATGTGGAGATGGGCGCGCTGACGCGCGCCCTGTTTGGGCTGCGGCAGCGCGACCGCCCGGCGGCGCCCGGTCTGGCTTACGGCAGCGCGACCGCCGGGCTGATGCGGGCGTACGGGACGCCGGCGAGCCGGTTGACGATCTCGGTCGCGCGCACCGACGGTGCCTCGAAGCGGCAGAAGCAGTACTCGTCCTCGGGCAGAAACGTCGAATCGAGGTACTGGATCTCGGTGCCGCTGGCGCGCAGCTGCGCGGTGGCGGCCTCCAGCCGCCCGGGAAGCGTGCGGATCTCATCCGGACCGATGTCCGCGAGGTAGCGCTCGACCAGGTAGACCGCCATCGCGGCGACGGTAGGCGCCGCCGCCGGCACGATCAACCGGTGAAACCCCCGGGTTTCCCCGCCGGCTCGACGACGCCTGCGCTGAGCTCCGCCGCCAGGCCCGAGGCCAGCCCGGTTCGGCCCCGGACCCCGAGCTTGCGATACACCTTCGACAGGTTCCACTCCACGGTGCGAGGGCTCAGGTGCAGCGCCTCGGCGACCTCCTGGTTTGTACGGCCCGCGGCGACGAGCTCGGCGATGCTGGCCTCGGTCGCGCTCAGCCGCCCCTGGGCGCTCGCCGAGCGGCCACCGATCCGCGCCAGCTCGTGCCGGCAGCGAAGCGCCCACAGCTCCGCGCCGATCGTCTCAAACCCGTGCAGCGAAGCCTCGAGCACCGCGCGGGCATCGCGCTTGCGCCGTTGACGCCGCAGCGCCCGGCCCAGCGCCAGCTCGGTACGCGCCCGCTCGGGCACACGGTTCTGGCGCGCATGCTCGTCCAGCGCCTGGGCGAACAAGGCGACGGCAGGCTCGTGCTCGCCGCGGGCTTCGGCGACCAGCCCCTCGCAGCGGCGGGCAAGCGCCAGCGCCCAGGGGGAGCCGAGCTTGCCGGCGCGGATCGCCAGCTCGATCGCCAGCGCCGCCGCCGCATCGGCATCGCCCGTCAGGGCCAGCGCCTCGATCAGGTCGGGCAACAGCGGCAGCCGCCCCAGCGCTCGGAACCCGCGCTCGTCGGCGAGCCGGCGCGCATCGGCCAACACCCCGGCCGCCTCGGCATTGCGCTGCAAGGACAGATCCAGGAGCCCCAGCGCGCCCAGGCAACCGACCTCGTACAGCGCGTGCCCGCTCTCCCGCGCGAGCCGCAGGCCTTCGCTGGCCGCAGCTCGTGCCCCGGGTTCGTCGCCGATCCAGGCCAGGGCGACGGCCAGCGGCCACAGCGACGCCGCGCGCTGCGGTCCCTGCTCGGTACTCCGCGCGAGCTCGACGTAGCGTCGAGCGCGCTCGAGGCCGAGATCGAGCTCACCCGCCGAAGTCGCGATCGCGCTGAGATAGGAAAGCGCGTGCATGGCCAGCCACGGTTCGTCGCGCTCGGTGGCCTGCGCCAGCGCGCGCTCCAGGGGCGGCTGCGCCTGCTCGATCTCGCCCGCCCACAAGAGCGTCACCGCCGCCACGATCTCGGGGGCTGTCTCCGGCCACTGATCCACTGGCGGCACGGCGGCCGATGTCGACGGGGTCGCCAGCGCGAGCAAGCCCTCGGACAGCTCCGCGCCCGCGATCACCTCGGCCAGGGCCGCGATCGCGGCCGCGCCGGCCTCCCCGGCGGCGTCGCGGCCACGGGACAGGACAAGCGCGGCCCGGGCATGCCTACCGGCCGCAACCGTGTCGCCACCACCGAGCCGCAGCCACGCGATCCGGCGGTGGACCTCTCCGCGGGTGTCGGGGCTCGCCTGCGGCACATGGCGCGCTGAGTCATACAGCGCCAATGCCGCCCCCACGCCCTCGGTGTCGGCGCGCACGGACCCCAGCAGCGACATCGCGCGAGCCCGGGTATCGCCGCCGGCGCAGGGGGAATCCAGCAGCTCCCGGGCGAACGCGTCGGCGCGGTCGATTTCTCCCGCCTGCTGGTACCAATGCGCCGCCGCCATCGATCGCTGCGCCCGCTCTACGGCTGCCTGCGTGGGAGTCAGGCGAACGGCCAGCGTACACAGCTCGGCGGCCCGCGCCGGGGCTCCGCGCCCGCCCGCGGCCGCGGCGGCGCGGTCGAGCTCGGTGGCAACCGTCAGGCTCGGCCGGCTGGCCGCCAGCGCCTCGTGGCGGGCTCGCTCCTCGGGCTCGTCGAGCACTCCCGCCAGCCGGGCGTGCAGGCGGCGACGCTGGCCAGGCCCGAGTGCCTCGTAGGGGACGCGCGCGTACAGGGGATGCGTGAAGTGGACCTCGCCGCGTTCGAAGCCGAGCTCGATCACGGCCGCCTCGGCCGCCTGGCGGAGCGTGGCCTCGGCGTCGGGCCGCAGCCGGGCCAGCAGCTCGACCGTCGGCCGGGCCAGGCCGCCGGCCGCCAGCAGCAGCTCGCGGACCTCCGGCGCGAGCCGCGCGAGGCGCGTGGCCACCAGCTCGCGCACGCTGGGCGGGACCGGCGCCAGCGTGCCGGGCTCGAGCCAGACCCCCCGGCGGGCCAGTTCGCGAGCCAGTTCGACGGCCATGAACGGGTTGCCGTGGGCAGCGTCGAACAGGGCCAGGAGCGTGCGCCGGGGCGGCTCGGTTTGCATCCGCGCCACGACCAGCTCGTGGATCGCGGCCAGGGTCAGGGGTCCGAGATCGAGACGTCGGGTGCGTTCGGGGCCCAGCGCGGCCGCAGTGTCCAGCGCCAGATGACCCTCATCATCTGCGGTCCGCAGCGTGGCGGCCACGGCGACCGGCGCGCCGCCGAGCCGCCGTAGCGCAAAGCCAAGCGCCCGGCCGGACGGCTTGTCGAGCCATTGCAAGTCATCGATGCCGATCAGCACCGGTCGCTGCGCGGCGCGGCCCCGAAGCATCTCGAGCAGCGCCACCCCGACAGCGCGCGTGTCAACCACCGGGCCGTCGGCGCGCAGCAGCGCGACATCGAGCGAGCGTCGCTGGGGCAGCGCGAGCCGAGCGAGCGCGGATGGGCCGAGATCGTCGACGAGGTCACCCAGGGCGGCGAAGGTGAGCTGCACCTCGGCGCTCGACGGCATCGCGCACAGCACCTCCCACCCGCGCTCGCGTGCGCGCTGCAGCAGTCCGCGCCAGATGGCGGTCTTGCCGATCCCGGGCTCGCCGGCCAGGGTCAGCGCCCGGGGTCCGGCGCCGTCGAGCGCACCGTCGAGCAGCGTGAGGGCGCTTCGCAGCTCCTGCTCGCGCCCGAACAGGCGCATCCCAGCGTCAGGTTCGGCCCGCGATGCGGCACGTGACTCAGGGTCCAGAGGTTTTACCGATGCGCCCACGGGCTTCCTTGCTACGGATTCGCCAGCCCCGAATCCGGTTGCTGCGATCAAGCCTAAACGATCCCGGCCCGGCGTGGGACAGCAGCCTGGGGCGCAAATCCCGTGGTTTCACCGGTTGATCGCGCTAGCCGGGCTGCCTAGGGTCCGCGGCAGCGGCCGAACCACAGGGCAAACCAACGAAGGGAGTTTGTTGTGAAGCGATTTTCGCTGCTCGCGATCGCGAGCACGTTGGCCGGCGCCGCTGCGCTGGCCCTGAGTGGAGGCGCCGCGATGGCGTCACCGAGCGCGTCGGCAGCCGCAAACCTGCCGACGCTGAAGGTGGCGCTCACCGGCAAGACGGGCGTATCGGTCTCGGGCAGCACCGTATCTGGCGCGGTGAATGTCGTCTCGACGTTTACGGGCAAGGGCCAGGGCGAGGTCGGGCTGGTCCGCTTGAACCCGGGCGTCTCGATCCAGCAGGCAGCGGGGGCGGTCCAGAGCCACCACGGTGACATCAACGCACTTACCCCGTACGGCAGCTTGTTCGTCGACGCCAGCGCGCCCAGCACCATCCAGACGACGCTGACGCCCGGGAACTACGCAGCGCTCAACGTCAGTGGCAACAAGCCCGCGATTGCTCCATTCACGGTCACGGCCTCGTCGTCTCCGGCGGCGCTGCCGGCCGCGAGGACGACGCAGACCGCGATCGAGTTCACCTTCAAGGGACCGAATGTGCTCCACAACGGGACGATGGTACGGGCGCAGAACGGTGGTTGGCTCGTGCACATGATCGACCTCATCGGGGTCCGCAACGCGGCCACGGGACGTAAGGTCATGGTTCTGCTGCGCGCGGGCAAGGATCGTGCGGCGATGAGACTCGCGAGCCGGAACTTCGTGAACCTGATGGGTCCGGCGTCACCGGGAGCGCTCCAGCAGGAGGTCCTGAACACCAAGTCCGGCTACTACGTCGAGGCCTGTTTCATGGACACCCAGGACGGGCGCGAGCATACCCAGCTCGGGATGGAGCGTCTGGTGCGCGTCGTCAAATGACGGCCACCGAGGAGGCCGCGCGACTTCGGTCGCGCGGCCTGCGCTCGGGCCTGGTGGCGCTGGCGGTGATGTTCAGCGCCGGGATCCACGCGGCGCTGGTGCCCGAGCATCTGCAGGAGATGCCGCCGCTGGGGTGGTCGTTCATCGGCGCGGCGGCATTGGGCGCGGCCCTTGCCTGCGTGCTCATCGTCAGGCCTGCCGACCGGCGGACGGCAAAGCTGGCGGCACTGTTTCTGGCCGCCGAGGTGCTGGCCTGGGTGCTGTTTGTCACCGTGCCGGTCCCCGGGTTCAGCGGGACGCCGGAGCCCGTCGAATCGATCGCGCTCGTGTGCAAGGCGATCGAACTGCTCGGGATTGCGGTGGCGCTGCCGCTCGCCTGGCCGCAGCCGTCCCCCGGCGGGGGGCCGTCGAGGCTGGCCCCGGCTCCGAGTTACGCCAGGTTCGCGCGTCGCGGATAGGCGACGCTCGGATCCGTCAGCACGTTGACCAGCGCCGGTCTACCGGCGGCGAACGCGCGCTCGAGCGCGGGCCGCAGCTCGGCCGGCTCCCGAACCAGCTCGCCGTGGCAGCCCAGTGCCTCGGCGAGCTTGTCGTAGCGGGTTTCGGGTCGTAGCTCGGCCGCGACCGAGTAGCCGTACAGGAACTCCATCGGGTGCTTCTCGAGCGCCCAGATGCCGTTGTTGCCGATCACGCCCACCACCGGCACGCGGTGGCGGGCCAGCGTGTCGAACTCCATCGCCGAGAAGCCGAAGGCGCCGTCGCCGAGCAGGAGCAGCACCTGGCGGTCGGGATGGGCAAGCTTGGCCGCCAGTGCCGCGCCCGGCCCTGACCCCAGGCAGCCGAACGGGCCCGGATCGAGCCAGCAGCCCGGCCGGTAGGAGTCGATCACGCGGCCCGCGAACGAGACGAAGTCGCCCCCGTCGCCGATCACGATCGCGTCGCGATCGAGCATCCGGGCAAGCTCGCCGTAGATCCGCATCGGGTGAAGCGGAGCGCGGTCGTCGGCGAACTCGCCGGCCTCGTGCGCGCGCGTCTCGTCCTCGATCCCGCGCAGCGAGCGCACCCACTCCTCGCGCGCGGGCCCCGCCGCACCGGCAGCGGCCTCGCGCAGCGTGTCGAGCGTCGCGGGCAGGGAACCGTAGAGCCCGGCGGCGACGGCGCGGGGGTGCTCGCGCTCGGGCTCGGCGACGTCGATCGCGATCACCTGGCACTCGGAGCCGAACGCGGTCCCGAAGCCCAGCCGGAAGTCGAGCGGCACCCCGATCACCAGCGCCACGTCGGCCTGCCGCAGGCCGGCGCTGCGCGCCCGCGAGAAAAACAGCTCGTGGTCGGCGGGCACGCAGCCCCGGCCAAGGCCGTTGAGAAAGACCGGCAGGCGCTGCGCCTGCGCCAGGGCCCGCAGCTGCGGTTCACCGCGGCCCCAGTAGAGGCCGCTGCCCGCCATCACCACCGGGCGCTCGGCCTGGCACAGCAGCGCCGTGGCGCGGTCAAGCTCGGCCGAGTCCGCAGTAGGGCCCGGCGCAGGCTCGACCAACGGCTCGGCGATCGCCGGGGCGTCGGCCTCGCTGAACACATGGTCGAGCGGGAAGTCGACGAACGCCGGACCCATGTGCGGCGTCAGCGCGCGATCGATGGCGCCCCGCAGCAGCTCCGGGATCTCGGCGGTGGCCTGCGCAGTAGCGGCGAACTTGACCAGCGGAGCGACCAACGGAACGTGATCGATCTCCTGCAGCGAGCCCTGGCCCCAGCGAAACGCCGGCGCCCGGCCGCCGAGCACCAGCACCGGGGAGTGGTTCTCGTGGGCCGAGGCGATCCCGCTGATCCCGTTGGTCACGCCGGGGCCGGCAGTCAGCGCGCACACCCCGAGCGTGCGCGTCACCTTGGCCCAGCCCTCGGCCGCAAACACCGCCGACTGCTCGTGGCGCACGTCGACGATCTCGATCCCCTCGGCCCGGCAGCCGTCATAGATCGAGAACAGGTGACCGCCCGAGAGCGTGAACAGCTTGCTGACCCCGTGCGCGCGCAGGGCGTGGGCGATCAGGCGTCCGCCGTGGAGCTTCGTTTCGGTGTCGGTGGCCACACGCGGCACGCTAACACCGAGTACGGGGCGGCCGCCGTTAGCGGGGTGGGCTAGCGCAGGCGGATGGCGTTGACCACCGCCCCGCTGAGGATGATCAGCGCCAGCACGTAGAACCAGCCGAGCACGATCAGGATGAACACCAGCGTGGTCCCGAAGCGCGCGATCGTCGAGATGTTCGTCAGATAGAGCGGGAACGCGTAGTCGACCACCGCGATCGCCAGCGTGGCCCCGAGCGCCCCCGGCCACACCGCCCGCCAGGGCACGCGGAGGTTGGGGACTCGCGAGTAGATCACGGCCAGGGAGCCGAACACGAGCACGATTCCGATCACCAGTGAGCCGCCGTAGACGAACACGGCAACGTGCGCGAGGTCGAACGGAAGCTGGTTGACCCCTGCGCGCAGGATGCTCTGGGCTGCCGGGATCGCCACCGTCGCGATCATGAACACCAGCACCACGCCGAGCATCAACAGCGCGAAGCGCTTTTGCTCCAGCCAGCGCCGCGACCGATACCCGTAGATGCGCCCGAACGCCGTGTCGAGCGCGCTCCAAAAGGAAGATCCGAGCCACAGGCTTGCGATCAGTGCCAGCACGCCGGTGCTGGTGGTCGAGTTGGTGATCTCGTCGAGCAGCGAATCGAGCGTGTGGCTCGGCGGTGCCCGGGAACACCTCACGCAGATCTCCGAGCACGCTGTGCTGCACCGCGGTGCTGGACAGCACCTGGCCGGCGATGAACAGCCCCAGCAGCGCGACCGGGATGATCCCCAGCAGCATGCTGTAGGCCACCATCGCCGACTGTCCCGTGAGGTTGGTATCCCAGGCCAAGTGCCAGAAGCGGCGCACCGCGAGCGCGACATGGCCCCGGTGCTGGGCCCCGATCTGGAGCGGACGCCCCCGCGTGCGCCCGGCCTGGGCCGCGCGTCCGACCCGGTCTGGGGGCCCGAACATGGCCACAGTCTGGCAGCGGATCCCGTCGCACCGGAAAAAACGCCGCCGTTGACGGCGTGCGCGCTGCGCCCGCCGTGCGCCCGAGGTAGGTCGGTTGGCCATCGACAAGGCCGCGGACCCGGAGGCGCAGAAACGGCTGAAAACCGTTGTCCTGAGCAGCATTCATCCGTTATGCTGAAACTCGGTAGGAGGGCGCCGCCAAAACCGAGGGGACCAACAGATTCCACACGTACCGCCGCCTAAGCGTCATCCCTACGACCAGTGGTCGCCAGACGCTCGAGCGCTCGATCTGGTGGGTGACAAGTGGACGCTGCTGATCGTTCGCGACCTCGTCTCGGGTCCCCGCCGGTTCGTCGAGCTGCAGCGCGTGCTGCCGGGGATATCGACCGAGCAGCTGCGCTCGCGCCTGAACCGCATGGTCGCCGACGGGATGCTCACCCGCCAGCGCTACCGCGAGGTTCCGCCGCGAGTCGACTATGAGCTGACCGAGCGCTCCCGGGAGCTTGCCCCGGTGCTGGGGGAGCTCGCGCGCTGGGGGTACGTCTGGGCGTGGGGACCACCGCGCCCCTCCGAGCGGGTCGATCTGGGCGCGATCTTCAGGCTGATCCCGGGGCTGGTCAGTCCCGACAGCACCGTGAGCGGAAAGATCGAGCTGACGGTCTCGGACGGCAACGGTGGCGAGCCGGTGTCCTACACGGTCATGTTTGCGCCGGGCTCGGCGACGATCTCCGAGCGCGAACGGGGCAAGGCCAACGCCCACATCCGCGGTCCCGCCGAGGCCTGGGTGCGGGCGCTCTCGCCTCAGGGCAGCCGCAACGGGCTGCGCAGCAGCGGCGATCGCCCTCTGGCCGATGCCATATTCGCGATTCTCGACCTCAGCGAGGGCCGGGGCCCCGCGGTGCAACCGGGCCCGGTCGCGGCGCCGGTATAGAGAGCCGCCGGCGCCTCACCCACCTACCGGTTGGAGTACCTGGCCGCGAGGATGTGCGGGAACCTGCCCGACTGACCCACCAGGGGCCCGAGCGGCGGCGCCACCCAGCAGGCCTGCGAGCCCTGTGTGAACATCGATGGGACACCGCTGGCGCCCTTGCCTCCGTTGCCGGGCGCGCCGGTGTTGTTGCAGTCCCAGGCCGGCAGCGCGAAGCTGCCCGGGAACCTTCCGCCGGCGCTGAACGACTGCGGCTCGGCCAGCCACAGAGGCGGCGGGTATGTGTTGCCCCGGTTGTCGCTGTCTCGATTGGTCGAGAACGACAGCGTCTCGGGACCCACCGGTCCAAACTGGCGCAGGTAGTGCCCGGTGCCGTTGCCGCCGAACATGTGCGTGGTGGCGGCCAGCCCGGTCGCCCCGTTGGAGATGAAGTCGGAGATCAGCTGCTGGTGCAGGGAGAGCCAGTTCAGCACCGGGTTGAGCTGCTCGAGGAACGGTCCCAGCGAGCCCAGCAGCGGGGTCGCTCCGTGGAGGACGTCGCTGATCGCGGGCAGGCCCGTCTTGGAGGCGTCGATCAGCGGGCCGAGGTTGGTGAACAGCGACTCGAGGTCGGGAGCCACGATCCGGACCGACTTGAGCGTCGGCCCGAGGTTCTGGGCCACCGGCTCGAGCTGTGTAACCAGCGGATCGGTGTTCTGAGCAAACCTCTGCAGGCGCGCCATGGTCACCTTGGTCTCGTTCAGGAAGGTCGGGAAGACGTGGAATGTCTGGATGATCGAGTTGTTGTTGGCCGCGGTGGTGGCGAAGGTCTGCTCGCCGGTCGTGATCAGGTTGCGCAGCGCCGATTGGTTGCGATTGAGTGCCGCGAACACCGTGCCGGCGTTGCGGACCAGGTTGACGACGGCGGTGTGCTGGACGTCGAGAACCTGCAGAAGGTCGGTCGAGTCCGCCGCAAACTGCGGCAGGTTGCCGAGCACGTTGTTGAGATTCTGGCCATTGCCGCGCACCGCGATGGCCAGCTGCTGCTGCCATATGCGGAAGGCTCTTCGGGTCCGCGGGTCGAGCGCGTTGAAGATCTGGTCGAGCTGCACCGCGGGCTTGACGTTGCCGCGCGCCAGCAGCCCTCCGTCGGGAAGGATCGGGCTGTTCGGCGTTCCCGGTGTCAGCTCCACGTAGGTCTCGCCGAGGATCGTCTTCTGGCGCAGGATCGCCCGCGCGTCCCTGCGGATCGGAGCGAACGCGTTCTGCATCTGGATCGTGACGAGCGTCCGGTTGCCCTGCGGATCCAGCGACTTGCCGATCACCTGGCCGACTGACACGCCCGCGATCCGGACATCGGCCTGGTCGGCGAGTTGAGCGGCGTTGGGGAACGCGACCCGGAAGCGGTAGCCCTGCGGGTTGAACGGGATCGTGCCGCCGAACGACAGCCATAGGAACAGCAGCAGCCCCACGCAGGAAAGCGTGAACAGCACCATCGAGACGATCTTGGTGACTGAGGGGCTGCCGGTCTGCATCAGTGGCTCGCGCTCGCGGTCGCTCCCGAGGAGGCTGCCGTCGACGAGGGCGGACACAGGTTTGGGTCGTTGAGGATCGGGGTCAGGTTGAGCAGCAGGGCCGAGCCGCTGATGGCGTTGGCGATCTGGTTCAGCGAGGTGCAGCTCGCCTGCAGGAACAGCGGACGCAGGACCCCGTTTGCGTCCTGGATCGAGAACACCGTCCGGGCGTTGTGGTTCAGCCAGGCCAGCCACCAGAGGTAGCCGTGCTGGCCGCCGCCGGGGCTGTAGCCGAGCATGTTGGCGAGATGGTTGACGACCACGAACGTCCTGCTCAGGTTCGGTGTCGCGGTGGCCAGGTTGATCGCCGCCGGGCGGAGCTGGCGAACCAGGGGCCGGGCGGCGACCACGAACGGACGGATCTGGTGTTCGACGATCGGCGTGCTCGGCCTGGCCAGCGCCACCAGGGCCGCGTTGGCAGACGGCAGCGACTGGGCCGCCGGCAGCAGGTTGCTCGCCGTAGGTCCCAGCGCCTCGGCGAACGCCTGGACCTTGTGCAGCGCCGCGGTCGTCTGGCTCAGCGTGCCGGGAAGGTCGGCCAGCGCCCGGGAGATGTTGCCGTCCTGCGAGGCGAAGGCGCGAAACACCCTCGAGCTCGAGACGACGAGTTGCTCGATCTGCGTCTGGTTGGTGGCCAGGGCGGTGTTCAGGCGCCGCAGGGAGTTGACCAGCTGGCGAAGGTCGGCGCCCCGGGCCCCGATCGCCCGGTTGACCTTGGCCAGATCGCGGTGGGTGGGCTCGAAGCGCTCCAGCACCTGGGCCAGCTCGGTGCCGCCCGGGCGCTTGAGCCCGAGACCGGCGCCGTTGACCAGCAGCTGAAGGTAGCTGCGGGTGTCGGCATCGAGTGAGGAGAGGATCTCGTCGACATTGATGTCGGGATTGGTCTGGGCCACCGGGATGGTGAAGCCGGGTTTGGCGACCGGCGCCTTCCCGGGCCCGGGCGCGAGCTCGATGAACATGTCCTTGAGCCCGGTCTTGGGCCGCAGCAGGGCGGTCCAGTTGGTGTGGATCAGGTTCTTGTATTTGGGGTCGATCTTCAGCTGGACGGTGGCCATCCCGTCGTTCAACGTCACGCCACCGATCTCGCCGATCTGCACGCCCGAGACCCGGACCGCCTGTCCCTGTCCCGGAGTCACCGCCTGCGCGGTCGCAAACTGCGCGTCGATCGTGAACGGGGTCCCCTGGATGAACGGGAAGCGGAAGCGCTCGTGGTTGAGGATGTAGCCGGCGACGGCGACCGCCAGGACGAGCAGGGCCACGATCGCCGCGAAGTCCACCAGGTGGGTCTTGATCGCGCGCTTCATCGCTGTCGCATTCCGCTGGTGAGGTGGACTTTGAGACCGGCCGCGTGGGCCGCGCGCTCCACGGTGGTCAGCGCCTGGCGGATCTCGTGTGCGCGCGCGCTCAACGCCAGCGCCGGGGCAGTGGTGCTGACCTGGTGCAGTGGCGCGCTGGTGGCCGCGAACAGGCTCCTGATCGGCGGTTGCGTCTCACAGGGCACGGTGGGCTCATAGGGCGGACGCCGGCCCCCGGGCGGCAGTTGCGGCTGGACGGCGAGCAGCGGCGCCAGCGACTGGCCGAACAGCCCCGGCTGCAGCGAATAGGTGTGGGCGCCCCCGGGACCCAGGATGCGGATGAAGGGCCCGTTGGCGTCGAAGTTGCGTGACTCTCCCGCCAGGCCCGGCAGGTAGTCGACCGCCTCGACGTACACCTTGCGTGGCGGAAAGCCGTTGGCGGCGTTGAAGTGCGGGTCCGGGACGGTCAGCTGCGACCACGGGAAGATGACGTTGGCCACGCAGCTCGAGGCCGGGCGGACCTGGTTCTTCATCAGCGGGATCGTCTCGTGGGCCAGCTGGGCGAGCGCAGGCACGGTCGGGCTCAGGTCGCTGACCAGACCCTGCAGCTCCGACGGTGCGACGAGCCGCCGCAGTTGGGTGATGAACGGGAGGCTCGCGTCGATCGCCGGGCCGGTGGACTTCACCCCGGGGAGCAGCGCGACCGCGAGCTGGCGCAGTGGCGGGAAGGCCGCGTTGAGGGCGTTGAAGGCGGGGATCGCTGCCGACAGGGTTCGCGGCAGCTGGATGATCGTGTCTCGCAGCGCGGCGCTTTGGCGGGCGAAGGCGTTGGCGGTGGTGTTCAGATCCGTGATCAGGCTCCGCAGGTCCGCGGGGTTGGCGTTCAGCGCGCCGGCCACCGTGCCCTGGGCGGCGATGTAGTTCGACAGGTCGTTGGGCGCGATCCCGAGCGCGTCGTGGGCCACCAGTGCCGAGTACTGGTACGCCGGCAGCCAGTATCGAATCGAGCGGTTATAGGACGGGCCGGCCGTGACGACCGCCTTGCCGTATTGCTGGAGCAGGGTCTGGAGGTTGCGACGCGTGTTGGCCTGCAGGCTGGTCAGAACCTGGTCGAGCTGGACCGGCTCGACGCCCTGCTGGATTGGGAACGTGTGGCCATCGGGAGCGATCGGCGCCGACGGCGTGCCGGGGCTGACGTCGACGAAGAAATTGCCCTCGAGGAAGATCCGCGGCCGGATCGCGAACCTGGCGTCCTGGTGGATCGGGAGGCCGTCTGAGTCGATCTGCATGGTCACATCGGCGGCCCGGCAGGCGACCGGGGTCTGGTCGGCGGATTGGCAGCCGGGCTCGATCGAGACGCCGGTCACCTTGCCGACGTTGACACCGGCGATCCGGACCAGCGAGCCCGACTGCAGACCGTTGGCGCTGGAGAACACGGCGTGGATCGTGAACGGACGCGCGAACGGGTTGGCGAACTTGGTGTAGACGGCGTAGGCGAACACGATCAGGACCACGATTCCGATCGCCCCGGCGGCGAACGTGCTCAGCCCTCTGCGGCGGCGGCCCTTGGCTTTCATGAGCTACCCGGGAGCTTGGGGAGCTGCGGGCCGGTCAGCGGGTTGCGGCTGAACGTCTCGCCCTTGGGGACGCGGGCGCGACCGGTGAATGTGGGGCCCTGGTTGCCGGGGGTGTGGGGGTCGACCGCCAGGGTGCGGCCCTGCGGGTCAAACGCGTTGAGCTTGTGGACGTAGCCGCGCTGGCCGGTCTCGCAGTCGGCGGTGCCGGCGCTGTCAATCGCGGCGCCGTAGGGCTGCGAGTGCAAGAACGCGTTGCCGCCGGTCAGCAGCGAGTCGGTTCCGCCGCCGTTGACCGGGGCCGTCGCCCCCTGCTGGCCGACGTTGTTGGGTTGCGCGGGGTTTGCGAGGTTGATCAGCGCCCGCTGGGCAAACCCGAAGCTCGTCTGCTGAGACAGGTGCTCTGACAGGTAGGTCCAGAAGTAGTTCCAGTCGTTGCACACGGTCTGGAAGGGCCCGATGTACTTGACCATCGGGTTGAGCGTCGAGACCGTGTCGGTGAGGGCGTTGACGCCCACGTTGGTGCCGGGGGCGAGCGCCAGGTTCTGGAGCGCCTCCAGCACCTGCTGAAGGTTGGCGTTGAGCGTCGGCGTGCGAGCCAGCGTCCTGGTTCCGATCTCGATCGCCGGATTTATCACCGGCAGCGCGGCTTTGAGCTCGGCGGTGGCGGGAGTCAGCTCTCTCGAGAGCCTGGTCAGGTTGACCAGGAACGGCTGCTGGACCTCGAGCGAGCGGGTCGTCACGTCGAGTGTCGGCGGCGACTCCCGGATCGTGGCCTGGAGCGCGTTGGGGTCAAACGAGATCGCGGCGAACGTCGTCGCCATCTCCGTGAACAACCTGGCGGCGGTCGGGGCTACGGGCGCGACCGTGCTCATGAAGCCCTGAAGCGACCGCAGAAACGGCGTCAGCCCGGTGCTCGGCGCCGACAGGTACCTGGCCACCGGACGGAGGTGCGCAAACAGCGCCGGCAGGGTCGCGATCGTGTCGTTGAGCGACGACCCGCGGCCGGCCAGGGCGTTGCCGATACCGACCAGGTTGCCCTGGATCGCGCGCCGGGTCCTGGTGTCGAACATCTGGAAGATGTCCTCGAACTGCACCGGCACGTGGGTCTGGGTGATCGGCATCGTGCCGCCGTCGGCGAACACCTGCTTGGAGGTGCCGCGGTGAAGATCTACGTACTTCAGACCCAGTACGGACCGGGTCCGGATCGTCGCCGTGGAGTCGACCGGCAGCTTGCCGTGGCTCTGCTGGAGCGCCAGCGTCAGCTGGGCGGCGACCTGGCCGGTGGGCAGCACGATCGGCTTCAGCGCCGAGACCACCCCGATTCGGAACCCGCCCTCGCGCACCTCGTTGCCGGGAACGAGGTCAGAGCCGCTGGCCATATCCACCTTCAGCTCCCGGGTGGGCACGAAGGGAAGCCCGTTGTTGGCGTTGTAGGCCAGGAACACGGCCAGCAGGATCGCGAGCACGGTGACCGCGCCGATCAGGACCGGGTTGGCAAACGCCGACTGACGCCTGGGCGGCCGGGGACCGCCGGACGGGGCGGGAGGGGCGGGTGGTGTCTCGCTGGTCGCGGTCATGGGGCCAGCAGGTAGTTGAGGAGCCGTTGCGCCTGGCCCGCGGAGGCAGGCGGACGTAAGCCACTGACGTTGCCGGTCGTGGCGTGCGCGACTGGCGCCGGGGCCGTCTGCGCCCGGGTGGGTGGCGCCGGGGCGGTCGGCGCCCGGGCGGCCGGCACCGGAGTGGTCTGCGCCCGGGCGGCCGACGCTACGGCGCCTGTCCCCGGCCCCTTGTGGCCGGGAGGTGCGCCCCCGGGATCGGGTATCGGGGCCTTCGGGTTCGTCGGATCGGTCTCGTTGACGCCCGGCTGACTGGGACCCAGCCAGGCGTAGCACTGGCGATACTGCGGGCCGTAGGCCTTGAGCGCCATGGCGATCGTGGCGGGCGTCGCATACGGCGAGCACATCTTGGAAAAGAAGGCGTCGACCGCCAGCAGGTGGCCGAAGGGCCCGAAGGTGTTGATCGCCAGCGCCTGGTTGAAGGCGTAGCCCAGCAGCGCCTGCAGCCCGCTGAAGCCCTTACCGCCCGGACTGCGGGGATCGCGCTCCACGGCCCGCTTCTGGGTGTCGAGGTCGGCGAGCACGATGGCCAGGTTCTGCGCCAGCTCGGGCGTGGGCTTGGCGAAGCGGTTCAGCGCGGCCACTGTCGGGGTGGCAGCCCGGACCGCCGTCTGGCCGGTAACCGACGCGTGTCCAAGGGACCTGATCGCGGGCACGGCCGAGCGCGAGAACGGCGGCAGGTTCGTCAACAGGCGATCGAGCTCCCCCGAGGCGGAGTTCAGATTGGCGAGTACCGGCTGGTTGGCGGTCACGGCGATGGCCAGCTTGGCCATCGTCGGGCGCAGCTGCTCGAGCAGGCCGGGGAGCTTCTGGAAGGTGAGGCGGAGGTTGACTTCCTGGTTGGCCGTTGCCGTGGCGGTCCGGTTGGCCTCGACGATGAACCGCTGCACCTGTCGGCGGTTGTCGGCCAGGGCGGTGATGACCGAGTTGGCGTCGGTGGTCAGGCTCTGCAGGGTCTTCGAGTCCCGGGCCAGCAGGCCGAGCAGGTTGTCTGTCTCATACAGCGCCGGAACGGCGCGGCGCAGCGCGGCCTGCAGGTCGTCCGAACGGGCCGCGGCGGCCGCTCCGAGCTCGTTGATGATCACCGTCAAGCGCTGGCGATAGGGAAGCCGCATCACGTTCTGCAACAGGTCGGAGGGGATCGTCGACAGCGTGTGCGAGACCGGAATCGTGCTGCCGGGTTTCAGGACCGGTCCGGAGCTGCCGGGATTGCAGTCGATGAAGTACTCGCCGATCAGCGACTGGGGCCGGGTCTGGCAGGTCGTGTCCCGGTGAAATTGACCAAAGCCGCCGCGGGTGACCTGGACGGTGACGACGGCGTGCAGGGTCTCGCGGTCGAGATCGATGGCGCTGATCGTCCCGGCGGGAACCCCCGCCACCTTGAAGTCGGCCCCCGTCACCAGCCCGAATGCGTTGTCGAGCTCGATCTTGTAGCTGCCCTGTGCGCTGCCGTTGGAGGCGCCGGTGGCGATGACGATCAAGGTGCCCGCGGCGAGCAGGATCGCGGCGCTGAGCAGGAGCCGCTTCATCTCCCGGTCGGTACCTGGCTTGGATTGCAGGGAAAGCCGCTCTCGGGAAAGAAGATCGCGCCCCGCTCCATCGAGCCCGGGCAGCGGTCACCCTGACCGGTGGTCAGCAGGCCCGGCTGGCCGTCGCCGCCAAAGGCAAACGGTTCCCGCAGAGCGGGATTGGCGAACGGGGGCAGGACGTTGAGGGCTCCGTTCTGGATCGAACCGACGCCGACCACCGGCGCGATCCGGCTCGAGCCGCCGTTGGCATCCTCGGTGCCCGGGTGGGTGTAGCCCTCAAACCAGCCGGTCAGGTCGACGGCATAGGGGCGGGCCACGGCCAGCTCGGGAGTCGCGTCGTTGAGCGCCGTGACCGTCTGTGGAAACGCCCCCGGCCGCAGCTTGCCGTGGGCTCGGGTGTCGCGCACGGTGGCGGCCGCCAGGGGGACGCCCAGGCGGGTCAGGTCGGTGAGGTCGTTGTTGGCTCCCGGGCGGCTGACGATCCGGGCCAGGTCGCGAACGGTCGGGACTGACTCCTGCGCCAGCGGGCGCAGCTGGAGCAGCAGCTTCTCGAGCTTGGGCGCCACCGGCTTGGTCGCGTTGACGAGCGGCGTCAGGTCGTCGAGCGCGCTGCGGAGGTTCACGAACGTGGTGTTGGCCAGGCGCATGAAGCCCGGCAGCTGGCGCAGCGACTGTCCCAGCGGAACGCGCTCGGCCGCCAGCGCCCCGGTCGTGGTCGAGAGATGCGCAACCAGACCGCTGAGGTCGGCGCTGCGCTGCGCGACATTGGTCACGAGCCGGCTCGTCTTGACCAGGTAGTTCGTGAACTGGCCCGTGTTGCGGTTGATCTGTCGGAACAGCGTGCTGCTGGCGGCGACCGCGGGATTCAGATACGCCCACGCTGCCTGGGCCAGGTGGCCCGCGCCCTGGTACTGCGAGGCCGATCCCAGGAACACGTTCTGCAGCCCCCGTCGGGTCGGTCCGTTGAGCGTGTTGAACAGCAGGTCGAGGTCGACGGCGCTGGTCGTCTTGGTCGCCGGGATGACCCCGTTGTTGGCGATCGCGGGCCGGTTGGACGGCCCCAGACGCAGATCGACATAGCGGTTGGCGATTCCGGACAGCGACACCGCGCGAACCGTGGCCGTCGTGCCCTGGCGCAGCGGCGTAAACGCGCCGTTGGTGACCTGCAACGTCAACTGGGCCTGCCCGTTCGGGGTCAGCGCGATGTTCGACACGGTCCCGATCTGGTTGCCGGCCACCTCGACGAGGTCGCCGGTGACGATCTGGCCGGCGTTCTGGAAGATCGCCCGAACCTGGTACGTGCTGGCGCTCGACAGCACGATCACGCTCACCGCAATCAGTACGACAACGAGCGCCGCCACCGCGGCCACCCGGCCGATCACGCTTGAATTACGCACCGCCCCGAAGGTTCAAGTTGCGCTCCTCCGCGAACGCTAGGCGAATGCCCCGGCGGGCTCGAATCCAGCGTTCGACGCTACCAAGGGGTTCGTTGCACTGTCAATTTGCGGCTCGTGCCGGCGGTGAGCCTGGTTACGCCGGGCGGGCTGGATGGGGGCGTTCGTCATGCTTGGCGTCGGGCGCCGGCTTCGCTAGCGTCCCTTCGGTCCCGCCCGGGTGGTGGAATCAGGTCAGACACGGTCGCCTTAAGAGCGACTGCCCTTTGTGGCGTGAGGGTTCGAATCCCTCCCCGGGTACTCCCCCTCCCTCGTCCCCGACGCCGGCCGGCGGTGCCGGGGCGGTTGATGGTCACGTCATGGGTGGTGGTGGCTAGGGTTGGGTGGTGAGCACACTGCTGAACGAGATCGGAGGTGATCCGGTTAGGCGCGCGACCTCGTCTGAGACGGCGGCCCACCGCTGCTGGCGGATCGAATCGAACATCGTGGAGTAGGCGTATATCCACCAGGGCGCCACTCCGTCGCCTGCCATCTGAACGCGGTACTCGGCTGGAGTGCTGTCGATGTATTCGACCGGCCTGCCCCACGCGCGCCCGCTCAGCCTGGCTATCGCGGCCAGGTCGAGCGACTCGGGCCCGGTGATGTCCTGGGGTCGGCCGGTCGGCGCGGCGACAGCGAGCGCAGCGAGACAGCGCCCGACATCGGCCCGCGAGACGAGCGAGATCTCACCGTCGGCGGCCGGCAAGCGGATCTGGCCGCTGACGCGAGCCGGGGCCAGTAAGGCCAGGAAGAACTCCGAGTAGATCGATGCCCGGGCGATCGAGACCGAGCAGCCGCTCTCGAACAGGAGCCGTTCGGTGTGGCCGTAGGTGACCGCGTAGCAAAATGGCGAACCTGGGTCGGCATCGAGCCCGCTCAGGGCAACGATGTGGCTGACGCCGCTCTGGGCGGCAGCCCGGATCACGTTCTGGTGGTGAACGAGAACCTGGTGGGTCTCGCCGTCGCTGGAGACGAACACCAGCGTGTCGACGCCGCGGAACGCGGCGCGAAGCGATTCGGGCTCTCCGTAGTCCGCGAGCGTTGCGCTCACGTTGGGGGGCCATCGCCGCGACGGCATCGCCCGCCGAGATAACGCCACAACTTGATGCGCCGGCTCTGCGGCGAGCAGCCCCGCCACCTGGCCGCCCAGCCGGCCGCCTGCGCCGGTTACGGCGATCCGCACGACCGCCTGGTGACCGCACGCGTGGGCCAAGGACCAGCGCTCGGGCTACTTCGACGCGTCGCCGATGGAGTGTGCATTCCGTCGGTACTCACCCGTCGTTGTTTAGCGCTGGTCGAACCGGAATCGGACCTTCGCATTCCTGCTCCCGCAACTTTTGCGCTGCTACGGTGTCCACAGCGATCGACAGGGAGTCTTGCGCTGCGGCCCGGATGGAAGTCTCTGCACTGAAATATTCCGGGGGAATCAGCCTGCATGGGCGTTCCCCCCTGCTCCGCCTCCAGTCCGACGAGCGGCTGATCGCCTACCTGCGCAAGGGCAACATGGCGGCCTTCGAGGTGCTCCTCTCGCGCTACGAGGTGCGTCTGCTCGCCTTCTGCCGGCACCTGCTCGGGTCTCGCGAGGACGCCGAGGACGTGATGCAGGAGGTGATGACCGCCGCCTTCAACGCGATCCTCGCCGACGACCGCCCGATCAACGTCCGGCCGTGGCTGTACCGGATCGCCCGCAACCGCAGCCTCAATCACCTGCGGCGGATCCAGGCCATCGGGGTCGACTCGATGGACCTGCACTATTCCGACAACGGCGCCAGCACCGCCGACAAGGTCCACGAACGCGAGGAGTTCCGGCTGCTCGTCGGGGACATCCACGAGCTGCCCGAGACACAGAAAACAGCGCTCGTGCTGCGCGAGATGGACGCGCTCTCCTACGAGCAGATCGCCGAGGCGATGGAGACGACCGTGCCGAGCGTCAAGTCGCTGCTGGTCCGGGCGAGGGTGTCGCTGGCCGAGGCCTCCGAGGCCCGCCTGCTGTCCTGCGACGAGGTTCGAATCGAGCTGGGTGAAGTGGCTGAAGGGCTCCGGCGGCGTCCCAGCCCGCTGGTCCGCCGCCATCTGCGCTCATGCGAGCGCTGCACGGTGTTCCGCGGACAGCTCAAGGAGACCAACAAGGCACTGGCGGCGCTGATGCCGATCGGGCCGCTCGTGATCCTCAAGAAGCTGGCGCTCGTCCACCTCGGGCATTCGGCCGGCGCGGGCTCGGGCGCGACGGCGGCCGGCTCGGGCGCCGGCGCTGCCGCCGGCTCCGCCGGTGCGGGGGCCGCTGCGAGCGCGGGAGCCGGGGGCGCGGCCCTTGCCGGCTCGGGCATGGCCGCAGGCTCGGGTGGCTTCATCTCGGCCGGCCTGGGTGCGATCGCCACCAAGGCCGCGGCCGGCCTGGCGGCTGCCGCGCTCGTCACCGCGGGCGCCGTCGAGGCCGATCACAGCATGAACCGGGCTCATCATCACCACCACCACGCCACGGTGGCCTCCATAGGGCCCGTCAACCCACCGGCTCAGCAGGCGTTGGCGACTCCGCTGCACTCCCAGCCCGAGCCCCGCTCCAGTCAGCAGCCCCAGCGCGTCTCCGCCGCCCCCGCGCCCAAGACGACGGTGCCCAAGTCGACCACCTCCAAGTCTCAGGCCAAGGCGACCGATCCCAAGGCCAAGCCCGCCGACGCCACCAAGGCTTCGGCGACCACCGCCGCCAAGACGCCCGCGGCCGCCACGGCCACGCCGCCCGATCCGGCCGCCGCGGTGCCCGTCAACACCAAGGTCACCTTGGCCGGCCGCAGCCAGACCCAGCAGGACCCGACGGTGATGGCACCCACGAGCACCATCCCGACGAGCGCGCCGCCGGCCGGCGTTGACCCTTCCACCGGGCAGCCCACGGTGGCCCAGGTCACGAGCTCTGACCCGGCGACGGCGACCGGCTCGACGCCGATCAGCGGCCAGCCCACCACCCAACCCACGGCGCCCGTGACCCAGCCGGTCGCCACCTCTCCGGTGACGACACCGACGCCGACCTCGTCCCCGCCGCCGACCTCCTCCCCGCCGCCGACCTCCTCCCTGCCTCCGACCTCCTCCCCGCCTCCGACCTCCTCCCCGCCCCCGACCTCGTCCCTGCCTCCGACCTCGTCCCCGCCTCCGACCTCCTCCCCGCCGCCGACTACGACCCCCGGGCCACCCACGGATCCGGCCCCGTCGAGTTCCACGCCGTCGACGCCGACGGCCACCCACCCCTCGACTTGATCGACTTCGAGCAGTTCCAGGCGGTCGACATGCGCGTCGGCCGCGTGATCGCGGTGGACGAGTTTCCCGAGGCGCGCAAACCGGCGTGGAAGTTGACGATCGACTTCGGGCCCGAGGTCGGCGTCAAGCGGTCGTCGGCTCAGATCACTCATTACGCGCCCCAGGAGCTGCAGGACACGCTGGTCGTCGCAGTGGTCAATTTCCCGCCCCGCCAGATCGGGCCCGTCGCGTCCGAAGTGCTCGTGCTGGGCGCGCTCGACGAGCAGCGAGGCGTGGTGCTCCTGCGTCCCGACCGCGGTGCCGAGCCGGGCGCGCGGATCGGCTGAGCGCGCTCCGGCCCTGGCCGGCGGTCACGGTCCGGGGGCGACGCCGATGATCAGGCTGCCCCGCTTGACGTGATCTATGTCGATCGAGTAGGTCCCCTTCGGGATCCCGCTCAGCAGATGCCTGGTGGGGCCCGCCGGGCGGACGGTTGCCCGATAGGGATGCGGGACTTGCAGCACGAACAGGTGCGTCCTGTCATCCCGCGAGGTGATCGTCAGCGCGATGGCTGTGCGCGCGGGCGCCGCGATTTGAGGCGGATCCAGAACGCCACCAGTCTTGATGGCAAAGATCGCGGGCAGATGCACGTTTGTGTCGGCCTCGGTGCGGGTCGTTGAGCTGGTCGGTGGACGCGTAGTCGTGGAAGCGCTGGTTGAGCTCGCTGACGTCGTGGTGTTCTGAGCGGTGCTGGTACTCGGAGTGGAACTCGAGCTGCTGCTGGCACTCCGCGAAGAACTGGAGAGGAGGCTGGCGCTCGCGGAAGTGCTGGTAGCGCTCCTGGAACTGCTCGCGGTCACGCTGTGGGAACGGCCGGCCGACCCGCATGCCGCGACCGCAACGGCGACCAGCAACGCGCCTGCCCAAACTCGCCAGCTCAATTCGCCCGTGACTCCCCGTAGACCGCCATCAGCTGCTCGTAATACGGCTCCTCGCTGAACCGTAGCCGGGCGCTGGCGAGCGCGGCCTTGCCGGCGCGCTCCCGGGCCGCCGGATCGCCCCACAGCGCCGCCAGCGCGGCGCTCCAGCGCGCCGCGTCGTCGGCCGGAAGCACGCCGCCGGCCTCGACCAGCTCCGGAAGGCCGCCGCGGTCGCTGGCCAGCACCGGCACCCCGGCGGCGAGCGCATCCAGCGCCGCGTACGGGCACGGCTCCTCCCAGCGCGACGGCACCAGCACGGCCGCGGCGCGTTCCCGGAGCTGCGCCAGCTCGCCGGCGGACACCCAGCCCATGAAGCGCACATCGCTGCCGGCGGCCAGCGACCGCAGCCGCGCCTCGTCGGGTCCCGCCCCGGCCACCACGAGGGGCAGTTCCGCCGCGCGGGCCGCGACGATCGCGGTATCGAACCCCTTCTCCTCCACGAGCCGGCCGCTGACCAGCGCAAACTCCCCCTCCCGGGCGCGGGACGCGGAGGCAAAGCGGCTGCCGGTCACGAAGTTGGCGAGCGCCGAGGTCCGGTCGGCGGGCAGGCCGAGGTCGATCAGGCGCTGCGCGGTGGCGTTGCTGACGGCCAGGAAACGGTCGGTGTGGTCGAAGGTGTGCGGCTGCTGCCGGTGCAGACCGAACGCGTACACCGCCGCCTCGGCCAGCGACCCGCGGCAGCGCAGCCGCAACCCCGGCCACGTGTCAGCGCCTCGGCAGCGAAAGCACGGTGCGCCGTCGCGATAGCCGACCGCGATCGCGCAGAAGAGCCTGAAGTTGTGCAGGTGCAGGACGGTCCGCGCTCCTGCCGCCCGGGCGGCCGCCAGCGCGCGCCAGCCGAACATCGGGTGAATGTTGTGGGCATGGACGACCTCGGCGCCCAGGTCGCGGACGGCGCGCGCCACCCGTTCGGGGTGCAGGCCGCCGCTCGTCAGGGCCCGTGTGGCCGCGCCGGCCCCGATCTCGGCACTGCGGCACTCCAGGCGCGCGACCGTGTGGCCCCGCGCGGTCAGCAGCGCCTCCAGGTCGGCGACCGCCCGCTCCTCGCCTCCTTCTGAGCGGTAGCGGTTGTGCAGCAGCAGGACGCGCATGGGCAGCGGTGAGCGGACGGCGGGGCAGGCGCCCGCGCATGCCGATTCTGCCAGCGGCGACCCGCCATCATCCCCGGGCGATGCCGGTCGCGCTGCTCACAAACCATCTCGTCCCCTACCGGATGCCCCTGTACGAGCGGCTGGCGACCGACCTCGGGGTCGAGGTGCTCTGCTACGGCGGAGGTGAGCGCTACATGCCGTCGTGGTTCGCCGACCTCGACAACCAGCTCGGGCAGGCGCCGTTCCCGGCACGCCGGCTGGGCCGACGGACCAGCCGGGCTGATCCGGGAAGCGACTCGAGCAGCAGAAGTGCTCCTGAGGCGCACAAACGCTACTCGAGTCGAGTTTTCGGGCTCGGTGAGGCGTTGGACATCGGCCGCGAGTACCAGGCGGTGATCGCCCCCTACGCCGGCGGTGCCATTCTTCCGGCCTCGTATCTCGGCGCCAGGCGGCACCGCCGCCCGTTCGTGCTCTGGGCGTCGGTGTGGGTCCAGCCACGGTCGCCGGCGCACGCCGCGGCGCTGCCGGTGACCCGCCACATCTACCGCCACGCCGACGCGGTCGTGGCCTACGGAGAGCACGCCCGGCGGTTCGTGGGGCGGGTCCGTGGCCATGACGAGGACATCTTCGTCGCGCCCCAGTCGGTCGAGCCCGAGCTGTTCCGACGGCGGGTCGGCGACCAGGAGGTGCAACAGTTCCGGACCCACTATGACCTCCCGCCCGGGCCGCTGGTGCTGTACGTCGGGCGGCTGGTGACCGAGAAGGGGATCGAGGTGCTGGCCCGAGCCTGGCCGCAGGCCCGCTCGCCGGCGACGTTGGTGGTGGTGGGCGACGGGCCGCTGGCGATGCGCCTCCGGCCGCTGCCGCGCACGCGCCTGCTAGGCCCGCTGGCGCGCGATCAGCTCCCGGTGGCCTACCGCGCGGCCGCGATGGCGTTGCTCCCGTCGATCCCGACGCCGCGCTTTCGCGAACCGTGGGGGCTGGTGTGCAACGAGGCCATGCACCAGGGCCGGCCGATGGTGGCCACGAGCGCGGTCGGCGCGGTGGCCGGCGGCCTCGTGCGCGACGGGCAGACGGGGCTCGTGGTCGCCCCGGGCGACCCGATGGCGCTCGCGGCGGCGATCGATCGCCTGCTCGACGATCAAACGCTGCGCGACCGGCTGGGCGCGGCCGCCCGCGAGGCGGCGGCCGCCTACACCTACGACGCGATGGTGGCCGCGTTTGCGCGCGCGCTCGACGTCGCGCGGAGCGCCGCCAGCGATGCTTAGCGACCGACCGAGAACAGCGCTTCGAGGTCGTGGCGCGAGTAGACCTCGAACGCGACCATGGTCTGCGTCCGGCGCACCCCGGCCAGCTGCGAGAGCTTGCCGGTGACCACCTGCGCGAGCTGGTCCTGCTCTCGCAGGCGCAGCATCGCCACGAAATCCCACTCTCCGGTCACCGAGTAGGCCTCGGCGACGCCTTCGATGTCGGCCAGCTCGCCACCCAACGTCTGCAGGGCCGAGCTCTCGGCTTGAATCAGGACGATGGCGTGGGTCATGCCGAATGCGTTTCACCCGGCAAGAGCACGACGACCTTGGAGCTCGTGGAAGCCTCGACCTCGGCCTTGAACGCCTGGGCGTCGCTCTCGATCGGCGGGAACGTGTCGTAGTGGCACGGGATCACGGTCTCGGCGCCCACGAACTCAGCCGCGTCGACCGCGTCATGGCGGTCCATCGTGTAGTGGCCCCCGATGCACATCAGCGCAATATCAATCGGATTGCGCCGGCCGACGAGCTGCAGATCGGAGAACAGACACGTGTCGCCGAGGTGGTAGACGAACTTGCCGCCGAAGTTGATCAGCAGGCCGGCGGGCGTGTTGACGGTTCCATTCGGTGTCGTCGACGTGTGCCAGGCGGGGACGAGCTTGACCCATCCCCAGTCGAAGCTGGCGGTGCCGCCGAGATTGCAGTCGCGCACGTCCAGCCCCTCTTGCCCGAGCTCGCCGGCGACCTCGGTGATCGCCACCACCGTGGCCCCCGTGCGTTTGGCGATGGCAACCGTGTCCCCGTAGTGGTCCTGGTGGCCATGGGTCAACAGAACCGTCGTCGCGGCGACCTCGTCGGCGCTGGCAGCGGCCTTCGGATTGCCGGTCAGAAACGGATCGAGCAGCAGCGTCGTGTCGTCGTCTGAGAGCGTGAAGCAGGCATGGCCAAGAAAGCGGACATCCATGGTGGGTCAGTCCCTCCAGTCGGGTCTCAGGGTGTGGGTGGTGGGAGCGCGCGACAGAGCTCGAAGCCGACGGCGACCCCGACCAGCATCCCGAGCCGCGTCTCCTCGGCCAGCAGCGTTCGGAGCGAACGCAGGCGAGCCTCGGGGTCGGACTCGGCGACCGCCTCGCGCATCGCCTGCTCGTGGGCGGCGTCAAACCAGCCGCCCTCGGCCAGCGCCTCAGCGAGCACGCGCTGAAGCTGCGGTGCGGCGCGCATGACGAGCTCTTGGGCCTCGCGAAACCGGGTCGGGTCGGTGATATCCGCGATCGCGGCATCCAGCTCCTGATCGGTGTAGGTGCGGTCCGGCACGCGCTTGGAGCATCATACGTGTGTGGCCGTGGCGCTCACATCTCTCTCGCATGGGGCCGGCTGCGGCTGCAAGCTCCCGGCCGCTTCGATCGCGCCGCTGCTGGCTGGTCTTGCCGGAGCCCCAGATCCGAACGTGCTGGTGGGGTTTGACAACGCCGACGACGCCGGGGTCTACAAGCTCCGCGACGACCTGGCGATCGTCCAGACGGTCGACTTCTTCACCCCGATCGTCGACGATCCTCGCCAGTTCGGGCGGATCGCGGCCTGCAACGCGCTCTCGGACGTGTACGCGATGGGTGCGGTTCCGGTATGCGCCCTGAACCTGGTGGCGTTCTCGATCGAGCAGCTCGGGGATGCGATCCTGGCCGAGATCCTGCGCGGCGGCGCCGAGATCGCCGCGGAGGCCGGGGTGGCGATCGTCGGGGGTCACTCGATCGACGACGCCGAGCCCAAGTACGGGATGGCGGTCACCGGGGTCGTCCATCCCGACGAGCTGCTCACCAACGCAGGCGGCAGACCGGGCGATGCCCTCGTGCTCACCAAGCCGCTCGGGGCGGGCGCCGTCTCGACCGCCCACAAGCGCGGCCTCGACGCGCCCCTGGACGAGGCCGTCGAGGTCATGACGACCCTCAATCGCGACGCCTCCGCCGCCGCCCGGGTCGCCGGCGTGCACGGAATGACCGACGTGACCGGGTTCGGGCTCCTCGGCCACCTGCACGAGCTGGCGCTGGCCAGCGGGCTGGCTGCCGAGGTCGACGCGGGCGCCGTCCCGGCGATCGACGAGGTGCTGGATCTGCTGGCGGCGCCCGATGAGGCCGCGGTGGCCGGCGGGACGCGACGAAATCGCGCCCACGCCGAGAGCTATGCCACGTTCGCGCCCGACGTCCCGGCCTCCCGGGCCTGGCTGGTGTGCGACGCGATGACCTCGGGCGGTCTGCTGGCGGCGGTGGCGCCAGGCGATGCCGCCGCGGTGCCGGGCACGGTGATCGGGCGGCTGCTACCCGGCGAGCCGGGAACGATCAGCGTCGTCTGACGCGCGCGCAGCGCGAGCCGAAGACGGTCAGCGTCGTCCGAGGCTCAGCGGAGCGTCAGCCGGGCCAGCGGCAGCCCGGCCGCGAAGCCGGCCAGGACGCCCACTCCGTCGGCGATCCAGCTCGCCTGAGCGACGGCAAGCGGCATCAAGGCGACCGCGACGCCGATCGCCGCGGCCCCGATCAGATCGGCGTCGACCTCCTCCCCGCTGCGCAGCGCCAACAGGTCCGAGGCCGCCCAGGCGCACAGCAGCGCCAGCGCCGCGCCGTTTCCACCCAGCGCGACCGGCACCGGGTAGGCCGCGGCCGTCGCCGCCATCCCCCCCACACCACCGACCAGAAACAGCACGAGCACCACGATCGGGCCGTGGCGGCGCTCCAGCAGCCAGCCGAACAGGGCGATGGCGGTCAGGGTCACGAACGCATAGCCGATGTTGTTGTAGGTGAACACGGCCGTGAACAGCCGCCACCAGTGCGACCCGGGCTTGCCGAGGATCTCGAGCTGGTTGTTACCGCCCAGGCCGGTGCGCCACAGCAGCGTGCCCGCCAGCCCGGCCAGCACCAACGCGATCGTCGCGTACGGCCGCGTGTCGGGCCTGATCCCCGGAATCTCGTCCCGGCGCAGCCGAGTCAGCAGTGGCGGCGGGGTACGGCGCGGTCGCCGTTCTGCGACCTTACCGTCGCGATCGAGCTTCGGAGCCCGCTTGCGAAGACGGGTGCCGCAGTACGGGCACTCGGTGATGTACGAGCTGACTTCCGATCCACAGCTCTTGCAGACGACGAACAGATCTGGACCGCCAGCGCTCACGAACCGATTGTAGAACCGCCAAAAAGCTGCCGCGCGGATCGGGGCTTACGGCGGCGTCGCGGCCGCGATCTCCGCCATGACCTCGCGGAAATCGTGGTTGGCTTCATAGACGACCACCTGCCGGGCGGCGCCGTTGCCACGCGACAGCAGATCCTCTACGGCTTCGAGCTCGGACAGCGAGCCCAGATCGGCGCTGTGCTCACGCATCCGATCGAGCAAGCGCCGGGCCAGGGCGCGTGTCCCGATCCGCTCCGAACGCGGCAGATCGACCAGCTCACCGTCGAGGCCATGGCGGGCGGCGAGCCACTTGTTCTCGTCGAGCATCTCGAACGGGTAGCTGGACAGGCGCTTGCCCTCCTCGAAGTGCACGGCCAGCTCGCGGACCATGGCCTGCACCAGCGCCGCCAGCCCCACCGAGTGCTCGACGTGGGTCTGGGAATCCATCACCCGGATCTCGACCGTCCCGAAGTTCGGGTGCGGACGGACATCGTGCCAGAGGTAGGTGTAATCCTCGATCACTCCGGCCGTGACCATGAACTCGATCCGGCGCTCGTAGTCGTCCCAGTCATCGTAGGTGGGGGGAATCCCCACCCGCGGAAAGGCGCGAAAGATCGGCGTCCGGGTCGAAGCCAGACCGGTGGTGTCGGCGCGCCAGAACGGCGAGTTGGCCGACAGCCCGAGCAGCACCGGGAGGTGGACCCGCATTCCGTTGGCCACGTGGATCGCCTTGTCGGGGTTGTCGATCCCGACGTGGACGTGCATGCCGAAGATCAGCTCCTGGCGGGCGACGAACCGCATCGCCGAGATCAGGTCCCGGTAGCGGGGGCGGGCCACGATGCGCTGGTCCTCCCACATGGCAAACGGATGAGTCCCCGCCGAGCCGATGGCCATGCCCTTGCTGGCCGCGGTCTGGCTCACCTGACCGCGCAGCGCGCGCAGCTGCTCGTCGGCCTCGGTGACGTTGCGGCACGGATCGGTCGAGATCTCGAGCACGGACTCCATCAGCTCGGGTTTGATCTCGCCCAGCGGCGTGGGCTCGAGCATCGCCTCGATGGCGTTGACGAGCTCGAGCGACTCGGCGTTGAGGATCATCAGCTCCTCCTCGATGCCGATCGTGTAGGCGTGTCCGGCGAAGCGATGCTCCACGGGCGCAGAGCCTAAGTGTTCCCTCCCGTACGCGATGTCGCCAGCACGTCCCTAGACTCCGACTCCGACAGCAAAATTTGACAAAGGACGGTGCCATGTCCCTTGGCTATAACGGCAAGCTCTACTTCCTCGCCTTTGACCACCGCGGGTCCTTCCAGAAGAAGATGTTCGGGATCGATGCAGACCCGACGCCCGAGCAGACCGAGACGATCGCCGACGCCAAGAAACTGATCTTCGAGGGGATGCTCGACGCGGTATCGCGGGGCGCCGAGGCCTCCGCGACCGGCGTGCTGGTCGACGAGCAGTTTGGGTCAGACATCCCCCAACTCGCCCGCGAGCAGGGGCTCAAGCTGGCCATGCCGGTCGAGAAGTCAGGGCAGGACGAGTTCGACTTCGAGTACGGCGATGACTTCGCAGCTCACATCGAGCGCTTCGACCCCGACTTCTCCAAGGTTCTCGTCCGCTACAACCCCGACGACGACCCGACCATGAACAAGCGCCAGCTCGAGCGGCTCAAGCGGCTCTCCGACTGGCTTCACGAGCAGCCCGAGCGAAAGTTCCTGTTCGAGCTGCTGGTGCCGGCCACCGACGACCAGCTGGCCAGCGTCGACGGCGACAGCGACCGCTACGACGCCGAGCTGCGCCCCGAGCTCATGCGCCGCGCGATCGCCGATATCCAGCAGTTCGGGATCGAGGTCGACATCTGGAAGATCGAGGGCGTCGACTCCCGCGACGACGACGTGATGCTGGCCGAGCAGGCCCGCTCCGGCGAGGGACGCGAGGGCGTGACCTGCATCGTGCTGGGGCGCGGCGCATCGACTGACAAGGTCGAGCAGTGGCTAGAGGCCGCGACCAGCGTCGACGGGTTCATCGGCTTTGCCATTGGCCGGTCGATCTGGTGGGACGCGCTCAAGGGCTTTTTGGCCAACGAGCTCGAGCGCTCCGCGGCCGCCTCCCAGATCGCCGACAACTACCTCCACTTCGTGAAGGTGTACGAGGGCCAGCAGGTCCACTGAGAGCGTTCGCCGAACCGCTTGACAGAGCTCGGCTGCCCACCGGGCGATGTTCGTGCCGCGTGAGGCTCCGCCGCCCGCCAGAATGGTAGGCTCGGCGCCGATGGCGATGAAGATGCGCCAGAGCCTTGCGCAGCTCGAGCAGCAGTTCCGGCACGAGGCGCAACTGGACCGCAATCGCCGGGAGTCTCTCCGGCGCCAGGCCGTACGCAGGTCTCGCCGCCGCACGCACGAGCGCCAGAAGAAGCGCAGCTCGGTCCGCTACTGGCTGCTGGTCCTGTCTCTTATCGCGACCGCCCTGATCGTCACGGCCGCGATGTTCGAGTCGCTGTACCTACTGCTCACTTAATGCCCGAGACGGCGGGCTGATGCGCGACGCGCGGCGGGCCGGCGCGGGCGGCTACTCGCCGGAGTTGTCCTGGAGCCCTCGCAGAGCGGCGTCTACCTCTTCCCGAGCCCCTTTCGGCCCATTGGCGCGCTCCTGCTGGATTTCGAGGTACACCTCTTTGCGGAAAACGGGGACATCACGCGGCGCCTGAATCCCAATCCGTACCTTCTCGCCCATGATGGCCAGCACCGACACCTCGATGTCGTCACCGATCATGATGCTCTGATTCGATTTCCGGGTCAGGACGAGCATGCCTTGCCTCCCTGCGTTTCTTTGCGGTCGGTGCGCAGGCGAGCGCCCGACCCACCCAGCTGCCAGCATACAGCGAACGCGCGCCCGCGAAAAGCTCAGGACTGTTTAGATCCGGCTAGGCTGAGTCGCGGCCGGTTCCTGTACTAGTCTCCGCGCTCTAATGCCCCGCAAGTCTCTTCGACCGGAGCTGAATCGCATCCGCGGCTGGGTTCGCCAGGGGCGGACCGACGCCTGGATCGCGCACCAGCTCGAGGTCACCGTGCAGCAGATCCAGACGTTCAAGCGCGAGCAGCAGCTCGAACCCTCCGACGAGCCCGAGGGCGTCAGCGTGCCCGGTGACTTCGACGATGAGATCGACCTGCGAGCCGAGGACGATGCGCTGATTGCCGCCGAGCTCGAGGCGGCCGAGGCCGAGCGCGTCGAGGAGGAGGACGAAGAAGAAGCGGACGAAGAGGAGTCAGACGACGAGAAGCCGGCCCGCCGTCGTCGGGGCCGGCGGGGAGGGCGCGGCGGGCGTGGCCGCAGGCGCACGCCCGAGACACTCGAGGCCACCTTCGACCACGGCGAGGAGGGCTACGGCCTGTGGCTCGACCCCGCCGTCCAGGACGACCCGATCTATGCCGAGTACTGGGCCGGCCACCGGCCCGTCGAGGTCGTGATCGAGGAGGACCAGATCATCATCAGGCGCGCCGGCGAGTCCGACGGCGCCGAAGACGCTTAGCGCCCGTCTTCGAGCTCGCCGATCCGGCGTCCGTGCGTGTAGTCGGAGGCCTGGCGCGCGTAGCCGGCGAAGGCGGCCCCCGCCACAGTTGTGATGTCCCACGCGGCCGGGTCGTGGGGAGCCTCGCGCATGGCGATGGCAAAGCACCAGTCGGTTCCCTGGTCGATGTACAGGCGCGCCAGCTCCTGAACGCTGAACGGTCCTCCGAGCCGGCGGCGGAGCTCGACCATGATCGCCTCGACGACTCGCTCGAGCACGGCCCGCTCGGCGGGCTGGGCATCCTGAAGGCGGTGCTGCCCTTCCTGCCAGAGCCCGATCAGCTCTTCGAAGCGGGGCGGCTCGGGCACGCTCACCGCTCTCCGCGGCGCGGCCCACGCAACGCCGGTGAAGCGCCTAGTGGCCCGAATGGCCGGTGATCACATACGGCCGTTCGTTGGGGCGCACCATCCCCAGCGCGCGAGCGTCGCGCACGATCGTCGCCGGCTGTGAGAGCGACCGCTGCTGGCGCTCGAGCTGGGCGTTCTGCCGCGCCAGCCGATCGACGATCGCCGCCTGAGTGCTGGCCTGGGCGCTGGTCGACAAATACGAGAGCGTGTGCTGGACGTACAGGCCGACGACGACCGCCAGCACGATCAGCAGGCCGACGCGCCCCGCGCGGTCCCAACGGACCCGCAACCGTGGCCCGCGCGAGGCCACGCGACGGGGTCGCGGAGGCTGTGTCCGGGGCCGGCGCCGGGGTGCGGCGGTTGCGGGGCGGGCTGAGGGCATCGCCTGCGCCCTTCGTTCGACGCCTCGATCGTCCTTCCTGCTGCATGGCGGGCTGCAGCCGGTACCTGCGGGCGACGGAAGGCACTCAGCGCCGGAATGCCGACTGGCCGGGGTAGCGCGCCTCGGGCCCGAGGGCTTCCTCGATCCGCAGCAACTGGTTGTACTTGGCCACGCGGTCGCTGCGTGAGGGCGCGCCGGTCTTGATCTGGCCACAGCCGGTGGCCACCGCGAGGTCGGCGATCGTGACGTCCTCGGTCTCGCCCGAGCGGTGCGAGATGACCGCGGCATAGCCCGCTTCGCGCGCCATCCGGATCGCCGCGAACGTCTCGGTCAGGGTGCCGATCTGGTTGATCTTGATCAGGATCGCGTTGGCCACGCCGGCGTCGATCCCGCGCTTGAGTCGCTCGGTATTGGTTACGAACAGGTCGTCGCCGACGAGCTGGATACGGCTGCCGATCTGGTCGGTGAGCGTCGACCAGCCGTCCCAATCCTCCTCGCCCATCCCGTCCTCGATCGAGATGATCGGATAGCGATCGGCCAGTTGCGAGAGGTAGGCCACGAGCTCGTCGGGGGTGAGCTCGCGCCCTTCGCTTCCGAGCACGTAGTGACCATCGTGGTGTAGCGCCGAGACGGCCGGATCGAGGGCCACCGCGATCTGATCTCCGGGCATGAAGCCCGCCGCCCGGATGCCGTCGATCAGCACCTCGAGCGCCTGCTCGTTGGATTGCAGGTCGGGAGCGAAGCCCCCCTCGTCACCGACCGCCGTGGAAAGCCCCCGCTCGTGCAGCGTCCGCTTGAGATGGTGAAAGACCTCGGCTCCCATGCGCAGAGCATCGGAGAACGTTCGCGCGCCCACGGGGACGATCATGAACTCCTGGAAGTCGAGGCGGTTGTCGGCGTGCACGCCGCCGTTGAGCACGTTCATCATCGGAACCGGCAGCACGTGCGCGGTCTCCCCCCCGAGATAGCGCCACAGTGGCTGTCGCTCCTGCGCGGCCGCAGCCTGGGCGGCCGCGACTGACACGGCCAGCAGCGCATTGGCGCCGAGCCGCGATTTGTTGGGCGTCCCGTCGAGCGTGATCAGCATCCGGTCGAGCGCCGCCTGGCTCGACGCGTCCTGTCCGCGGACGGCAGTGGCGATTTCGCCGTTGACATTGTCGACCGCTCGCGTGACGCCCTTGCCGAGCCAGTCCGAGCCGCCGTCGCGCAGCTCGGTGGCCTCAAATTCCCCCGTCGACGCGCCCGAGGGCACGGCCGCCCGTCCCCAGGCCCCCGAATCCAGGCTGAGCTCGACCTCAACCGTGGGGTTCCCGCGGCTGTCGAGGATCTGGCGGGCGTGCACGTGCTCAATGTGGCTCATGTCGACTCGTCGTCTCCTTCAGTCATCCGTGCCCGGGCGTAGTAGGCGAGCTGCTGGTCAGGCGGGAGATCGTCCCAACTCCGGCCCTCGGATGTCGCCTGCTCGGCCGCGGCCAGCACGCGCGCCCGGAAGCGCCCCGAGGCGGCACGCAGCGCCAGCTCCGGATCGAGCTTGAGCTTGCGGGCCACGCTGACGGCTGCGAACAGCAGGTCCCCGAGCTCGTGGAAGCGTTCGTCGCCTCCGTCGGCGGCCTCGAGCTCGGACAGCTCCTCGCGGAGCGCCTCGAGCGGACCCTCGATCCCCGGAAAGTCAAAACCTCGCGAAGCGGCCCGGCGCTGCACCTTGCGCGCGTGCAGCAGCGCCGGCAGGTTCTCCGGCACGTCGCCGAACAGCCCCGGCTCGCGTCCAGGCTCTTCGCGCTTGATCGCATCCCAGTTGCGCAGTACATCCGGGGCGGTGGGCGCGTCGACCTCCCCGAACACGTGCGGATGACGGCGGATCAGCTTCTCGGTCACCTGCTCGGCGACTTGGGCCAGCGATCCCGTCCCGCGCTCCTCGAGCAGCAGCGACAGAAAGTGAACCTGGAACAGGACATCGCCGAGCTCATCGAGAAGCTTGGCGTCGTCGCCGCGATGAGCGGCGTCGGCCAGCTCGTAGGCCTCTTCGACGGTGTGGGGCACGATCGTGCGCTCATCCTGCTCACGATCCCAGGGGCACTCGCGCCGCAGCCGACGGGTGATCGCGTCCAGGCGCGCTATGGACTTGGCAACATCCTGAGGGACGTCGGCCACTTACCTAGAGTAGGAGTGACTAGGGCGAGCCCGTCGAGGCGCCGCTGGTCGTGCTGGTCTTCGGCGCCTTGAAGCCGGCGCAGTCCGCCATTGCGTACGTCTTGCGGCACTTGGTCTGGCTCTGCCAGTCCTTCTTGGCGTGGTTGACGACCGCGTTGGCGGCACTGGACTGAACCTGATTGGTGAGAGCTTGCTTAATCGCGGCACTGGACTGCGCGAGGCTCTTCTGCGTCGCCGGGTTGATCTTGGTCACCTCGAGGACGTAGTAGCCGAATTGTCCCTTGACCGGACCGATCAGCTTGTTGGCCGGGGCGGCGAAGGCAGCCTGGCTCAGCGCAGCGTCCTGCTGTCCCTTGGTCACGTTGGTCAGCACACCGCCCTTGTTCTTGGTCGTCGGGTCGATGGAGTACTTCTTCGCCACGACCGTCCAGCTCTGGCCGTGCTGGAGCGCCGACTTGGCCGCGTCGGCCTGCGCCGTGGATTTGGCCAGCACGATCTTCATGTCGCGTGTCTCGGGCGTGCCGAATTGCGACTTGTGGGCCTTGTAGTAGTTGGCGATATCGGCGGAGGTGACCTTCGTCGGGTGCCTGGCCAACAGCTTGCTGTAGATCTTCTCGACCTTGATCCGGTAGTTCACGTCGGCCAGTGTCTGCCCGGTCGACTTCAGGAACGCCTGGAACTGCGCGTTGGTGGAGAACTGACCCTTCTTGGCCTTGTCGAGCGCCTGCTGGACCTGCGCGTTTGTGACGTTGATCCCCATCTTGTGGGCGTCGGCCTGGTACCAGTAGGCCTTGATCAGGTAGTCCATAACCGTGTTCGACAGCGAGGTGAACACCCGCTGGCAATCGGACTTGAGTGTCTTGTCACTGGTCTTGGCCAAACTCGGGATCTCCGCCTTCACCTGGGCGATGCACTTGGTGAAGTTGGGCGGGTCATTGGGCACGATCACCGGCTGACCGGGCGATTGGGCCGCCTGCGTCTTGGCCAGTACGTACATCCAGTGGTTGAAGGCCTGCGTGGTGATCGGGTTGCCGGCCATGACCGCGACCGAGTTGCCCGGGACCCCGCTGCTGCTACCACACGCCGAGACGGCCACGGCGATGGCCACAAAAAAGGCGCCGAGCGCCGGGATAGACCGTAAAGACTTCATGCGACTGGCGTGATGGTAGCGGGAGCGAGCCGCTCTGTTGCCAGCTCTTACACAACCCATAAGCGCGGCGCGGGCAAGGCGACGCGCTATGTCGCCGCGCGGCGACATCTGGCTGCTGGCCAGGCTGAGCGGGGCTACGCCGCCGCCTCGGCCGCCTCGGCCTCGGCTTCGCCCTCTCGCGTCACCGCCAGTAGCACGTCGGCGGCGCGGACGATCGCCGGAAAGCGCTGGCGCGGGTCGTTGGGCACGCGGACTGACAGCTGCGACTTGCCAGATTCATACAGAGCCTCGGGAATCTCGGCCCGGATCTTCTTGGCGCGGACCGAATCGAGCTCGATCGGCGTCACGGCCAGCCGGTCGCCGCGGAAGGTGACCGCTCGCGCGCCCGCCTGCCCGAGCTTGATCCGCGCCTGTTGCAAGGAGATCAGGTTCTGCAGGGGCTCAGGAAGCGCGCCGAAGCGGTCTCGGAGCTCATCGCGCAGCAGCGCCAGATCGGCGACCTCGCGCGACGCCGCGATCCGGCGATGGACGTCCACCTTGGCCTGCTCGTAGGGGATGTAATCGGCGGGCACGTAGGCGTCGACGTTGACATCGAGGCGCACCGGCTCCCACTCCTCATCGGGGCCGCGGCCGTCGCCGGCGGCGGCCGCCTCGGACGCCGCCACGGCCTCGTCGAGCATCTGCATGTAGAGCTCGAAGCCGAGCGCCGCCACGTGACCCGACTGCTCGTCGCCGAGCAGGTTGCCGGCCCCGCGCAGCTCGAGGTCGCGCATCGCGATCTTGAAGCCGGCCCCGAGCTCGGTGTAATCCGACAGCGCGGAGAGCCGTTGCGCCGCCTCGGGCGTCAGGGCCGCGGCGCTCGGATACAGCAGGTAGGCGAAGGCGCGCTCGTGCGAGCGTCCCACGCGGCCCCGGATCTGGTACAGCTGGGAGAGACCGAAGGTGTCCGCGCGCTCGACGATCAGCGTGTTGGCCTGCGGGATGTCGATCCCCGACTCGATGATGCTGGTGCAGACGAGCACGTCGGCGTCGCCGCGCAAGAACGAGAGCATCCGCCGCTCGAGCTGGCGCTCGTCCATCTGGCCGTGGGCGACCTCGAACCGCAGCCCCGGGCACAGCCCCCGCAGCCGAACCGCCGTCTCGTCGATCGTGTCGACCCGATTGTGCAAGAAGAACGCCTGTCCGGCGCGCTCGGACTCGCGCAGCAGCGCGCGGCGCACCAGCTCCTCGTCGTATTCGCCGACATAGGTCTTGACGGGGCGCCGGCCCTCCGGGGGGGTCTCGATCACGCTGATGTCCCGCACCCCAGCCAGGGACATCTGAAGCGTGCGGGGGATCGGGGTGGCGCTCATCGAGATCACGTCGACCTTGAGCTTGAGCTGTCGCAGCAGCTCCTTCTGCCTGACGCCGAAGCGCTGCTCCTCGTCGACGATCAGCAGACCCAGGTCCTTGGCACGCACATCGCGCGACAGCAGCCGGTGGGTCCCGATCAGGATGTCCACCTCCCCGCGGGCAAAGCGGGCCACGGTCTGCTTCTGCTCCGCGGCCGGCCGGAAGCGGGAGACGAGCTCGATCGTCACCGGGTAATCGTTGAGGCGCTCGGTAAAGGTGCCGAAGTGCTGCTGGGCCAGGATCGTCGTCGGGACCAGCAGCATCACCTGCTTGCCGTCCTGAACGGACTTGAACGCGGCCCGCAGCGCGACCTCGGTCTTGCCGTAGCCGACGTCGCCGCAGATCAGGCGATCCATCGGCCGCGGGGCCTCCATATCGGACTTGACGAACTCGATCGCGTCGCGCTGGTCGGGCGTCTCGGTGTACGGGAACGCATCCTCGAACTCCCGCTGCCAGTCGGTGTCGACAAGAAAGGCATGACCTTCGCGGCGCTTGCGCTCGGCGTACAGGTTGAGCAGCTCGCCCGCCAGCTCCTGGGCGGCGCGCCGGGCCCGCGCCTTCAGCGTCTCCCAGCGCGAGCCGCCCAGCTTCGACAGCGGCGGGTGGGTGCCGCCGGCGCCGACGTAGCGGCTGATCTTGGCCAGCTGATCAACGGGAACGAACACGCGGTCAGAACCCGCGTACTCGAGGTACAGGTAATCGCGGGTGACGCCGGCCACCGTCTTGGTGTCAAAGCCGGCGAAGCGCGCGATGCCGTGGTCCTCGTGAACGACGATGTCGCCGGTGCGCAGGTCGGCGAAGCTTCTTAGAACACCGCGGCGGCGTTCGCGCGTCGGCGATTCTGGCGCCCGGCGGCGGTGAAACAGCCGGTGCTCGGGGATCACCGCGAGGTGGAACTGCGGCGCGATGAATCCCGTCTGCAGGCGAGCCTGGGCGAGCGTGATCGTCCCCGCCCCGGGCGCCGACTCCTCGCCCTCGGCCAGCCACTTGACCTTCAGGCGTCCGAGGTTGTAGGCGAAGCGCTCGCCTTCCCCCCGGCGCGGGAAGGTGAGCACGGTCCGGTAGCCCGACCGGGCGAGCTTCTCGAGCTCGGGCTCGGCCTGCCGCAGGCCGCGGGCGGCGATCTCTGCCGTCTGGGCGCGGAAGGCAAACGGCTGATCCTGATCGATGCTGGACAGGCGGATCCGCACGCGGCGGTCAAGCTCTGAGATGATCTGGTCCGGGGCGACGTACAGGTGGTGCGCGTCCTCGTCGTGAAAGGCCGCGGTCACGTCCTGCCAGTGGTCGGCGAGCACCGGCGCGACGTCCTCGTCGCCGGCGACCATCACGCTCGCGTCGACGCCGGCGAGGGCGAGGAACGAGTGGAAGTTCTCGACCGGCAGCAGCTCGGCGATGTCGGGGCGCTCCGAAGCGTCCTCCAAAGCAGCGATCTCGGCCAGCTCACGGTGCTCGGGGGCGAGCTCGGCCGCGGGCGCGACCTCGACCACGTCGGCGTCGCCGAGCGAGCGTTGGGTGAAGGTCGAGAACCAGCGCAGCGACTCGATCTCGTCGCCGAACAGGTCGACCCGGACGGCGCGATCCTCGGTCGCACAGAACAGGTCGAGCAGACCGCCCCGGATGGCAAACTGGCCCCGGTCCTCGACCTGGTCGACGCGCTCGTAGCCGGCCGCGACCAGGTCCAGCGCGGCCTCGTCGAGGTCGAGCAGCTCGCCGACGCGCAGCTCGAATCCGTGCGGGCGCATCGCCGGGTCGGGCACCTTCTCCGACAGCGCCACTGCGCTCACGACCACGACCGGGGCGCCATCGCCGCCGGCCAGCAACGCGTCCAGGGCCGCGATGCGCAGCCCGACCAGGTGCGGCGGCGGAACCAGATGCGATTCGTAGGTGACCCCGCGGCTGGGGTAATAGCGGACCGGCCGGGGCGCCAGCCAGGCACGCAGGCCGCCGGCTAGGTCACGGGCCGCCCGGTCGTCGCCGGCGACCACGATCGCGGCGCGCTCGGCGTCGCAGCCGGATGACTCGCCCGCCACCCGTTCCGGCGAGCCTGGATGGCGAGCGGGTGGCAAGGGCGAGAGCAGACTGGCTACGACGTAGGACCGGACCGCCTGGGAAACGAACGCGCTGCCGCCGTCGCGCGCGAGCGCGGCGGTCTGCGGGTCTTCGTAGGCGTTGGCGAGAAGCGGCCGGAGCATGTTCGGGGGCTCCTTTGAGTCTAGGCGCGGCCCGCGCGCGCTCTCAGGGTGCTGGTGGGCCCTCGCGCACGACCTGCTCGGCCGCATCGGCGGCGCTCAAGATCAGCGTCTCGACGTCGGCGGCGGGCTCCCGAAAGCGACCGAGCACATAGGCGGCGACGCGGTCGGGATCGGTGGTCGGGGGTCGGCCCACGCCCGCGCGGACGCGGACGAAGTCGGGCGAGCCCAGCCCCTGTTTGACTGACTTCAGTCCGTTGTGCCCGGCTAGGCCGCCGCCGAGGCGGACCCGGATCTCCCCGAACGGGAGGTCGATCTCGTCGTGGAGCACCACGACATGGTCGAGTGCCACCTTCAGGGCGCCGCGCGCCGGTCCGACCGACGTACCGGCATCGTTCATGAACGTCTGAGGCATCAGCACGGCAACCCGAGGGCCGCCGGGGCCGGTGCGGCCCTCGCTCAGCAGCCCGCGGTAGCGTGACTTCGGCTTGGGCAGCTCCCAGCGCGCCAGCAGCGTCTCGGCGATCCGGAAGCCGATGTTGTGCCGGGTTCGCTCGTACTCCGCGCCTGGGTTGCCGAGGCCCACCAGCAGCCAGTCTGCGGGCGCGCCGCGACGGGGCAGTCGCAAGACCGGCGCCTACTCGGCGCCGGAGTCCGCTTCGCCGCCGCCCTCGCCCTCGTCGGCGCCCTCAGCCGCCGCCTCGGCCCCCTCCTCGCCCTCGCCCACGACCTCGGTCTCCTCCTCGATCTCCGCTTCCTCCTCGAGCTGGAGCCGGGGCGGGGTCAGCGTGGCGATCACGGTTTCGGGGTCGTCGAGGAGCGCGACCTCGGCGGGCGGGATCAAAGCATCCAGCGTCAGCGTGTCGCCAATCACCATCGCCGAGACGTCGTGCTGGATCGAGTCGGGAATATCGTTGGGCAACGCCTCGATCGTCAGCTCGCGGGTGACGTGCTCGAGCACTCCACCCTCCTTTACCCCGGGCGCATCCTCGGCGCCGGTCAGCTCGAGCAGCACGGTGGCCTCGATCTTCACGTCCAGGCGCACCCGCAGCAGGTCGACGTGCATCGTGTCGCCGCTCACCGGGTGCCGGTCGAGCTCCTTGACCACGACCGGAGTGGCCGGCGCTCCGGCGACGGCCAGATCTATTACCGCGCCGCCGTGGGCGAGCGCCTGGCGTAGCTCTCCGGCAGGCACCTGGAAGGAGATCGGGTCCTCGCCGCCGCCGTACACGACGCCGGGAACGTTGCCCTGGCGGCGGAGGCGCCGTGCGCCGCGAGAACCAGCGGGTTCGCGCGCCAGGACGTTCAGCGTGGTCGATTCTCTGGCCATCGGCGGCGTTCGATGGTAGCGGGCGAGCGCCACAAAGGGCTGGCGTGGGCCCCTAACCTTGCGCTAACCTTAACCCATGTCGGGCGACGCCCAGGTGTTGCTGTGGATTGCTGGAGTGCATCTGCTGGGGCTGGGCTGCATCGCGATCCTGCTGTTCCCCGCCTTGCGCGATGACAAGCCCGATAAATCGCGCCGTCACGACGGCGAAAGCGACGACGGCTGGGGCCGCGGCCCCAAGCTCCCACCGACGCCACCGACGCCTCCGCGTGGCGGGATCCCGCTTCGCGACGCCGTGCAGTCCCGCATTCGCCTGCGCGAGCCCGGACGACTCACCGACCAGCGCCCCCGCCGCGAGCGGCGCCCCGCTCGCGAGCCCGGCCGCCAGCCGACGCGCACTCCGCAGCGTTAGCCGCGACCCGCGACTAGAAGCGGGTCGGGCACACCGAGCCGCCCGCGATCCGGCGGCTGACCTCGAGTAGTTGCACCCGAAAGCCCGACAGCACGTTGCCGGCGTGGCGCACGCGGATGCATTGAACCCGGGGTGACGAGCCGCCGGCGAGCCAGGCCACTCGCGCCGTGCCGAGCGTCGAGCCGAGCGAGAACTGAGACGACGGCTGCAGCTGGATGATCGACACGCTGCCGGGGTGCCGCAGCCGGGTCGCGAGCGCGGCGGCGCGGGCCCGGCAGGCGGCGCTGGCGTGGCAACCGTCGATCGCCGACACGACCGCGGTGCGGTCACCGCCTGCCTCCGCCTTGACCAGTGCCGTGATGGCGGCGTTCTCGGCCCCGCCCACGCTGAAGGCGCGGGCCAGCAGCGCGCTCACGACCAGAAACACGACCACCCCGGCGGCGATCAGCGAGATCAGGTGGGCGCGCCGCATCGGCGCGCACGGTAGCGGGCCGGCCCGGGGCCGGCGCCGGGGGCTAACTGTCGCCGCTGAGCTCGAGAAAGCGCTGCACCGACGCCTCCTGGTGCTCGAGGCGCTTGGCCAACGCGAGCGCGTGCTCGGCGGCCAGCTCGAGGAAGTCCTGCACGCACCGCTCGGGGTCGTCGGCCAGCGGATACACCCGCGTCAGATCCTGTTGAGCGCACGCGATCCCCATCGGCGGCCGGCCATCCGCGAGCGTCCGAGCGCTGCACACCGGTGTGACCACGAGCTGGGACTCGGTCGCCACCAGCGCCGTCGGCAGCAACCGCGGCGCGGGCAGGCGCACCGAGAGCTCGACCGAGTGATCCACGGCGACGCCGCTGCCGGCCAGCTCGCCCAGGGGCTCGCGCCACACGTCGAGCACGGTGTCCGCACCGACCAGCGCGTCGCGCAATGCCGTTGCCTGTTCGACGTACAGGCGCTCGGCCTCGTCGCGATCCTCGGCCTCGGCCAGATCGAGATCGCAGGGGACGCGCAGCAGATCGCCGGCGGCGACCGTGGCCCCGGCCCCGCGGCTTCCCCAGGTGACGTAGGTCTGAAGCGTTCCGAGGTCGCGCCGGCCGTGGAAGATGACCGTCAGCGCCTCGCTCAGCGGCAGCCCGTTTACCCGCAGCGAGACCGCGACAGCCGCGGAGTCGTCGAGCAGCGCACGCCGGAGCAGCGCCTCGGCCCCACCATCTTCCCGATTCTGATCCTCCTCGGGCATCGCCTGTTCCTCAGATCGGCAACTTATAGCGCCTCATTTACCCACCAGCGTCGGTCGTTGACGATTTTCCGGGAGCCTGCACAGGCAATAACGGTTATGAGAGGCGCGTACGCGCGTCCCCATAACGCTTATGACAGGCGCAGGCGCGCGCCTGTAGGCTGCTACCCGGATGAAGCTGCTTTACCTGCCTTTCAAGCTCATCAACGGCTTGATCGCGGCCCGGCTGGGCAAGAAGGTCTTCGACGGTATCTGGGGTCAGATCGACAGCGCCCCGCCGCCCAACCCCTCCGCCGGCGACGCCCCAGCGAGCAAGGTCGTGGGCGCGCGGGCCCTGGAGGCGGGCGTGATGGCCGCGGTGGCGGCGGCGGTCGACCGGTTTGGGGCCCAGCTGTTCCATCACCTGGTCGGTGCCTGGCCGGGCAAGCCGGCCAAGAAAGAGGAAGAGGAAAAGCACCAGTAGCGCCCACACGGCTCAGCGATCGCTGTCGGCTCGGCCACGCAGCACGAAGCCACGCTCGGCGAGCAAGGCGAGGGCATCTTCGAAGGTGGCGAAGTCGCGGCCGACGAGCGCGTCGATCGGGCGGCCCTGGGGCCCGGAGGCGCGCACCCAGCGCTTGAGCACAGCGGCGCCGGCGCGATCGGCCGCCTCATCCAACAGCGCCAGCAGGATCGGCAGCTCCGAATTGCGCTCGAGCTGTCCTGACAGCAGCGTCAGCGCGTCGACGTCGAGGGCCGCGCACAGCTCCTCCTCGGTGAGGCCGAGCAGCTCCATCAGCCGCTGGGCGCGATCGCCCTGCACGCGGCTGCCGAGTTGAGGGTCGTCGTCGTGCATCGTGGGCTCACGTCCTGATCGATGATGGCCAGCTGGGGGTCTTGCGCGACCTTCCTCCCGGTCGTATTTTGGCTTCCGTCAGGCCCTCACGGGAGGAGGTGGACATATGTCGGTCAACGCAGAAGAGCGCGTGATGGCATCGGAGCGAATCGCTCCCGGGATGCTTCCGCGGGTTCTCAACTCATTTGACATGACGATCATCTTCGTGGCGATCGTCCTCTTCATCGTCAATGCCTCGGCGCTGCAACCGGCGGGGCAGAGCGCGTTCACGTACTGGATTCTCGGTTTCCTGGCGTTTCTGATCCCCGGCGCGCTGGTCACAGCTCAGCTGGGACAGATGTTCCCGCAGGAAGGATCGCTGTACGTGTGGACACAGAAGGCGCTCGGGCCCTTCTGGGGGTTCTTTGCCGGCTTCTGCGCCTGGTGGCCGGGAGTGCTGGTCATGGTGGCCACCGGCGATGCGGTGGTCACGATCTGGCAGTTCGTCGACAGCGGCTCGTTGACCAAGGCCTGGGAACAGGGGCTCGTGATCCTCGTCGTGCTGTGGTTCTCGGCGGGCATGTCGGTGCTACGCCTGCGCTTCACCCAGTCCTACGTCAACCTCGCGGTCGTGTTCTATGGCGCCGCCGTGTTCGTCATCGGCCTGGCCGGCTTCTTGTGGTTGTTCGGTTCGGGTCACCCGGCCACCGGTGGGTGGGGCGTCGCCTCCAACTGGAGCTTTCACGCCGGCAGCTGGACGCTGTTCGGGCTGGTGATCCTGGCCCTGCTCGGGATCGAGGTGCCGCTCAACCTCGGCGTCGAGATCGTGCATCTGCGCTCGATCCGCAAGTACCTGTTCTGGGGCTCGATCGTCGTCATGGCCGCCTATCTATGGGCCACGCTGGGAACCATGCTCGCGCTCAACGCGGCCAAGAGCCAGGCCGCCACCACCGACATCCTGAGCGCGGTCCAGGTCGGGTTCTCGAATTCCCACGTGATCGCCAGCGTGATCGGACTGGTGCTGATCTGGTTCTTCGTCTCGAACACGATCGTCTACAACTACTCGTTCTCACGGCTGCTGTTCGTCTCGGGACTGGAGCAGCGGATGCCCAGGGCGCTGGGACGGGTCAGCGACCGCACCAAGGTGCCGGTCCACGCGATCATCACCCAGACGGTCCTCTCGTCGCTGTTCGTGGTCGCGATCTTCAACCCCGGGGTCGGCAACGACAACACACAGAAGGCCTATTGGCTGTTCCAGGCGGGCGTGACCGTGATCTGGTGCCTGTCGATGGTGCTGCTGTTCACTGACATCTTCCTGGTCAAGCGAGCCTTCCCGGCTAAATTCGCCGAGGTGCGCGCCGCCCATCCCTACCTGCTGTACGCGAGCGGCGTGATCGGGATCCTGGCCTCGGCATTCGGCGCCTATGTCACGTTCCGCAGCCCCTGGACGCCCCTGTTCAGCTCCGCGAGCTGGCGGCTGTGGCTGGCGCTGTTGTGCGGTGTGTCGGCGCTGACCGCGGTCGTCATCTACGCGATCAGCGAGTTCGTGCACCGCCGCGAACACGCGCCCGAGAAGATCATCGCCACGTGAACGTCGAGGAGCTCGTCGCCACCGCCGATGAGCTGGGCCTGCGCTTCGTCCGTTTCCTATGGTGTGGAAACGACGGAACCGTTCGCGCCAAGGCCTCCGCCCGTCATGGATTGGAAGGGCGCCTCCAGGCGGGCATCGGCGTCACCGTGGCAATGCAGGCGATGAACTCGCTCGACCAGCTGCAGCCGGTCGAGGCCATGGGCCCCGTCGGCGAGTACCGGCTGGTTCCGGACACCGACACGTTTCGGGTGCTGCCCTGGGCACCGCATGCGGGGGCGGTGCTCACCGACCACATGAGCCTGGATGGCTCCCCCGCCGCCGTCTGCCAGCGCTCGTTTTTGAAGCGGATGGAGGCACGGCTGGCCGAGCACGGACTGGTTCTGCGGGCGGCGTTCGAGAACGAGTTCTCGCTGGCCACCGTCATCGACGGCGCGTATGTGCCCGTCGACGCTTCGCTGTGTTTCTCGACGATCGGCATGAACGTCTCTCAGGATTACGCCGACGAGCTCGCCGGCGCGCTCGCCGCGCAGCGGATCGAGCTCGAGCAGTACTACGCCGAGCTCGGCCACGGTCAGCAGGAGATCTCCACCGGCCATGCGCCGGCGCTCCAGGCCGCCGACGAGCAGCTGCTGGTGCGCGAGACGATCCGCGCCATCGCCACGCGCCAGGGTCTTGTCGCCTCGCTGGCCCCCAAGCCGTGGCCCGACAACGCGGGCAATGGCTGCCACGTGCATTTCTCGTTGTGGAACGAAGACCGCAACGTCTTCTATGACGGTGCCCGCCGGGACCGGTTGTCGGACACGGCGCGATCGTTCATCGCTGGCGTGCTCGCGCACCTCCCGGGCCTGTGCGGGCTGACCGCGCCCAGCTTCAACTCGTTTCACCGCATCGTCCCTCACTTCTGGGCCGGGGCCTTCGTGTGCTGGGGATATGACAACCGAGAAGCCCCGGTGCGCGTGGCCTCCCCGTTTCGCAACGCCGAGGAGCGATCCACCAACGTCGAGCTGAAGTCCTCTGACGCGAGCTGCAACCCCTACCTGGCGCTCGGCGGATTGGTGGCGGCGGGCCTGGACGGGATCGAGCGCCGGCTGGCGCCGCCCGAGCCGGTCGGTGTCGACCCGGCCACGATTTCGGAGCACGAGCGGACCGAGCGCGGCATCCTGCCGATGCCCGCCACCCAGTGGCAGGCGCTCGAGGCGCTCGCCGGTGACCGACTGCTGTGTGAGGCTCTGGGACCGACCCTGGCCGACTCCTACCTGGCCGTCCGCCGGTCGGAGTGGGAGGCCTACAGCGCGGGAGACGAGACATTCGAGCAACAGGGTCACTTCGAGAAGTACTGAGCGAGACCCCGCTCGTCGACCACCACGCACACGGCCTGCTGCTAGGCCCTCCGGCGAGCCTCGACGAGTTCCGGGGGCTGTTCTCTGAGAGCACCGATCCTCGCCAGTGGCCCCACGTGGCCACCGGCGTCATGTACCAGCGCGCGCTGCCGCTGCTCGCCGAGCGCCTCGGCTGCCAGGCGACGGAGGAGGCGGTCTACGAATGCCGGTTGGCGACCGAGCCCAGCGCCTACGCCTCGCGGTTGCTGCGCGCCACCGGCACCGAGCTGCTGTTCGTCGACGATGGGTTTCCCCCGCCCGGGGTGGGGACGACGTGCCAGCAGCTCGGTGAGCTTGCCGGTTGCCCGGCACGGCCGGTGATGCGCATCGAGCGGGTCGCGGAGGCTTGTGCCGAGGACCAGCTCAGCGGCGTCCGCGAGACCGTCACGACAGCGCGCGCCGACGGCTACGTGGCGCTGAAGACGATCGTCGCCTACCGGGGCGGGCTCGACCTGGACGCGCTGCCCGCTCCCGTCCGTACCGACCGACTCGAGGGCACCCCGCTGCGCGCCGTGCTGATCGCCGCCCTGGAGGCCAACGAGGCCACCGGCGATCCCCTTCCCGTGCAGGTCCACACCGGTTTTGGCGACTCCGACCTGTCGCTCCCGGCGGCCCGCCCGGGTCACCTCAAGCCGCTGATCGAGCGCTTCCACGAGACCACGTTCGTGCTGCTGCACTGCTACCCGTTCGTGCGCGAGGCCGGCTGGCTGGCGCACGTGTACGGCAACGTGTATTTCGATCTCTCGTTGACGATCCCCCACGTGGCCCGCCCGGCGATCGCCCTCGCCGAGGCGCTCGAGCTGGCGCCGGTCTCCAAGCTCCTCTACGCCTCCGACGCTGCCCGCGCCCCCGAGCTGTACCTGCTGGCCTCGGTGTGGTGGCGCGACGCGCTCGCTGAAGTGCTGCCGGCGCTTTTGCCCGGTGACGCTGCGGTGTCGGCCGCGCGGATGATCCTGCGCGAGAACGCGCGCGGCGTGTACCGGGTGGGCTGACCGACGCGGTGTGCCTCCCTTCCGTCAAGGACCTCTTGACCTTGACACCGTGTGAAGCCGTATCACTTGGGATGGTCATGCCGAACATCGAAGGGAGCAATGCCATGGAGGACCCGGGCGTAGTCATCAAACGCACCGAGCCGCTACGGGTCGCGGAGGCCTTCGGCATCGCCAGCGGACTGGACCCGAAGCACATAGGACAGCTGTTTGTACAGCTGGCGCCCAAGCTGACCGGGCACATCCAACAGGCACGCGCGCAGCCTGGCGTGTTGGTCCACTACTACGACAAGCCCGCGGAGGATGGGAGCGTGGGCGTCCATATCGCCTACGAGATCGGCGAGCAAGCGGTGCCGGCGGGCGACGGCATCGAGATCGTCGAGCTGCCGGTCGTCGAGGTGGCGTCGGTCATCCACCGCGGCGCGATGGAGAGCGTCGGGCCGGTATACGAGGCCCTGATCCGCTGGATCGAGAACAGCGGCTACGGGTTCGCCGGGTACAGCCGCGAGCTGTACCACGAGATGGGACCCGACGGGCCGAGCGTGACCGAACTGCAGATGCCGATCGCCGGATGAGAAACGGCGTGCGGGCGGCGGGTTTTAGAACAGCTGGTTCTCGCCGCCGAACACGCTGCTGACCGAGCCGTCGGTGAAGATCTGGCGGATCGAGTTTGTCAGCAGGTCGGCGCACGACAGCACGCGGACGTTGTCGGGCGCGCCGGGCGGCAGCGGGATCGTGTCTGTGACGACGACCTGCTCAAAGCCGGCAGAGGCGAGATTCTCCCACGCGTTGCCACTGAAATTGCCATGCGTCGCGGCCGCGTAGATGCGGCGTGCGCCGGCTCCGCGGACGGCCTGCGCGGCCGCGGTGAGCGTTCCCGCGGTGCCGATCATGTCGTCGACCAGGAGCGCGGTCTTGTCGGCGACGTCACCGATCACGTACCCGATCTCGGCGACCTGCTGGGCCGGCCGCTCCTTGTTGAGGATCGCCAGATCGGCCCCGACCTTGGCCGCGAACTGCTTGTTGAGCTTCACCCGGCCGGCATCCGGGGCGACCACGACCAGGTCCTCGAGGCCGAGGTCGGCGAAGTACTGGGTCAGCATCGGGAGCGCCGTCATGTGGTCGCACGGCTTTTGGAAGAAACCCTGGATCTGACCGGAGTGGAGGTCCATCGTCAGGATCCGGTCGATCCCGGCCGATTCGAGCATCCGGGCCACCAACCGCGCGCTGATCGGCTCGCGCGGGGCGGACTTCTTGTCCTGGCGCGAGTATCCGTACCACGGCGTGACCGCGATCACGCGGTGTGCCGATCCGCCGACGGCCGCGTCGATCATCGCCAGCAGCTCGAACAGCGTGTCGTTGGCCGTCATGCCCTCGGCCAGGTTCTGGCAGGTGGGCTGGACGATGAACACATCGGCGCCCCGGACCGACTCTTCGTAGCGGCAGTAGACCTCGCCGTTGGCAAACGTCCTCAGGGTCACGCCGCCGAGCTCGACGCCCAGCTTGGAGGCGATCCTGGCAGCCAGCTCGCGGTTGGCGCGTCCCGAGACGAGCATCAACCGCTTGTCGTAGCCGAGCCTCATCGCAGTCGGGGCAGTACGGGTCTCCACGACTCCCAAGGTGCCCGCGAGTCTACGCCCGGATGGCGACGGCTCGGTGAACGTGCCCGTGGTCATTGGTTCTCCTCCCGCTCTTTGGACTCGTTCTGCTCCCGGTCCTCGGACTCGTTCTGCTCCCGGTCCTCGGACACGTTCTGCTCCCGGTCCTCGGACACGTTCTGCTCCCGGTCCTCGGACACGTTCTGCTCCCGGTCCTCGGACTCGTTCTGCTCCGGGTCGTTGGACTCGGCCGCCGCGCGTTCCCGGCGCCGCTGCGCGTACCCCTCGATGTTCTGCTGGCGCGCGCGGGCGATGCCCAGCGCCCCTGGCGGGACGTCCTTGCCGATCACCGACCCGGCGCCCGTGTAGGCATCATCCCCAATCGAAACCGGGGCGATGAAGGTCGTGTCGACGCTGGTCTTGACCCGGTTGCCGATTGTCGTTCGGTGCTTGCGATAGCCGTCGTAGTTGGCGGTGATCGTGCTCGCGCCCAGGTTCGTGCCCTCGCCGATGTCGGTGTCGCCGATGTATGAGAGATGTGGAACCTTGCTCCCGGGGCCGACGTCGGAGTTCTTGATCTCCACGAACGTGCCCGCCTTGGCGCCCTCGCGCAGGACGGTCCCGGGGCGCAGGTAGGCAAACGGCCCCACGTTCACGCGATCACCGATCTCGGCGCCCCTGAGGTAGGAGTGCAGGATCGTCGCGCTGTCTCCGACCTCAGTGTCGATCAGCGTGCAGCTCGGGCCGATCGTCGAGCCTTCGCCCACCGTGGTCCTGCCGTGCAGGCTGGTGAACGGAGCGATTACCGTGTCCTGGCCGAGCTGCACCTGGGCATCGATCACCGTCGCGGCCGGGTTGACGATCGTCACCCCGGCGAGCATGTGGCGCTCGTGGATCTGGCGCTGGGCGATCGCGGTCACCTCGGCGAGCTGGCGGCGGTCATTGATCTGTAGCAGCTCGAGCGGGTCGGCGAGCTCGTGAGCCATGACCGTGCGCTCGTGCTCACGCAGGATCGGGAGCACGTCGGGGAGGTAGTGCTCGCCCTGGGAGTTGTCGGGCCGGACCTTCTGCAGCGCGGCCGTGAGCGCCGCACCCTCGAACGCGAACATCCCGGTGTTGACCTCGCGTATGTGGAGCTCGAGCTCGCTCGCGTCGCCCGCGGCCTTGGTCTCGACCACGCGCTCGACGGTCCCGTCGGGCGCGCGCACCACCCGCCCGTACCCGGCCGGATCGTCGAGCACCACGGTGGCGATCGTCCCCGCGGCGCCGCTGCGCTGGTGATCGGCGACCAGCTCGGCGAGCGTGCGTCCCGTGATCAGCGGCACGTCGCCGTTGAGCACCACCACCGTGTCGGAGGCGCCGATCTCGCTCGTCGCCGCCCTGACCGCGTCCGCGGTCCCGAGCGGTTGTTGTTGTACGGCCAGGACTACATCGCCGTCCTGGTCACCAAGCGCGGCCTCGAGCCTGCGCTTCGGCGAGTCCACGACCACGATCTTGGCGGCGCCCGCCGCCTGGGCGGCGGCGATCGGCCAGGCGATGATCGGCCGGCCGCACAGCGGGTGCAATAGCTTCTGCACCCTGGAGTGCATGCGAGTGCCCTGCCCCGCGGCAAGAATCACGACGACGGGTGCGCTCACTGGGAGGATCGTAGGCGATCCATCGCTGTCAGGATGGGCTCAGCGCCACCCGAGACGACGCGCCTCTTCGAGCACCTCTTCTTGTGTGCCGATGCCGAAGCCGCCGGTGCCAGAGAGTCGACGTGCCATTTGCCGTCCACGCGTACGCAACTGACCTGATATGGCTCAAATGGCGGTTGATCGTTTACCAGCAGCCAGATCTCGGCCGAGCCTTCGTGTATGCGCCTCCCCACAATCGTGCAGAACGCTTGCGGGATATCTCCGCACGCCGCCTCCTCGGGCGAGGCATCGCCGTCATCCGCGTGATCCGCCATGCGCGCGGTATCCACTCGACATTGCCGGTGGTGGCAGGGTTCAGGCGGTTTCTGCATTGCCGCGCGCGATGCCCGCCTCGTAGCACCGAATCCATTTTCGGATCGCATTGTCTGACACGCCGTACTTGCGCCCGACGGCTAGAAAGCTCATCGACCGAAGGTCCTCGACTAGCTGCGCGTACGACGGCCGCTTAACCTTGCGCCGGTCCGGCTGCGGAAGGCCTCGCAGACGGTCACCGTTCACCGTCCCTACGCATTTCTGGGAGCAGTATCGATGTTGCATAGTCCGCGGCGCGAATGGCGTACTGCAACGTGGGCATACCCGTTCCCGCGGAAGGTTGCGTCCGCAATGTGTATCGAGCGTGGCGGCGCAGTTGGGACACACGATCCGGAGGTTCTCCAAGCGGTGATCGTTGGAAATGCCGTTGATGTGGTCGAGCACCAGCGACATCGGCCGTCCGTTCCACAGCTCGCCTTGACCGCACATCTCGCAAACGCGCTGCTTGATCCCCGTAGCTAGGAGCCGATCCTTCAGCTGCCCGCGGTGGTAGGTCGAGTTCTCGACGAGGGCTTCTTCGAGCGGCTTCGCACGAGCCTGAGACGCGCGTCGGCGGCCAGCGTTTGGATCGAAGTGGTCTGACGGAATGTCCCAGCGCTCTGCCCATCGCTGCACAGTGCGATGATTCGCCCCCTTGACGGTGTAGCCGAGTAAGCGGAGGGTTCCGGACCAACTCGTCGCCGCGGCAATGGCCTCGCGAAGGTCGGCTTCGGAAAAGGGAGGCGGCCACGGCATGTCCGAACACTAGTTCGTTTGCCGGACGGAAAGGCCCCATTTCCAGCAATTTGTTACAGCTGGGGAGCCCGGATTTGAACCGGGACCTCACGGCTCCAAAGGCCGGCGGGCTGCCGTTACACCACTCCCCAGTGCATTGGCGGTGGCGCGCCAGAAGCGTACCCTGTCAGCGGCCGGCGTCGAGCAGCGCCCGAAGCTCAGGGTCCAGCAGCGGATCGGCCAGCGCCGCCCGTAGGTCCTCGAGGCTGTGCAGGCCGCGCTCGGCGCGCAGCAACCCGCCCTCGAGCCCGGCGTCGTGGCCCGCGGCGAGCGCGATAGACATCGCATCGGGACTGCGCCAGGTGCGCGCCGGCAACCCCAGCAGAGCCGAAAGCGGGCGCGCCAAAGCGATCAGATAGAAGCCGCCGTCGAACACCGGACCGACTGACAGCTGACAGCCATCGCGCAGATCGCCCAGCGCGGCGGCGGCGTGCTCGGGACGCCAGCTCGGTAGGTCGGGCCAGGCGATCAGCAGCGGGCCATCGCCGCCACGCAGAGCCCGGACGGCCGCGTTGGCCAGGCGGCCGCGAGGGCCCGCGCCGTTCTGCGCGAACAGCTCCACGCCGTATCCCAGCAGCGAACGCAGCTCGGAGAACCCCTGCGGCGGCTCATAGGCAACCTGGATCGTCCCGGGCGCAGCAACCTCCGCCGCCCAGCCAATCGCGCGCATCAGCAGCAGCGTCTGCAGCGCAACCCATCGCCGTGGCCCCAGATACCGCTCCAGCTCGCCGACCGGCGGGCGCCGATTCGAGCCGGCGCGCGGAGCACGCGCCATCACCAGCACGGCGCTCGGTCCTGACTGGTCTGCCAACGCCGACTCAGCCCTGCTCGAAGCGGTACATCGTGCCCGCCGGCGCCGGCGGTTCGCGCTCGAGCCGACCGATCGCACCGGCGACAACGTCGGCGAACACAGCCGGACTCCGGCCCATCAGCTCGAACAGCGTCGCCACCGAAGTCGGCTCGCCCGGCACCACCTCGTTGGCGTGGTCGGTCACGAAACCTGCCAGCCCATATGGAACCTCCAGCTCGCCGCACAGCACCGCCTCGGGGCCGCCCGTCTGGCTGACCGCCGCCACTCCACAGCCGGCCAGCTGCGCTATCTCGGTGGGCGTGTTGAAGCGCGGACCGTCGACGTGGCCATAGGTGCCACCGTCGCGGGCGGCGTGGCCGCCGTCGGCGGCGGCCGCCAGCAGCGCCGCGCGCACCCCGGGCGAAAACGGGCCGCCGTGCAGGATCCAGTGCCCCCGCCGCGGGTCGCCGGGCTCGGTGCTGAAGGTACAAAGCGAACCGTCAGGGAGCCGGTTGGAGATGAAGTGCAGATCGTCGAACACCACCAGCAACCCGAGTTCCAGGCTGGGGTCGACAGCGCCACAGGCGGTGCAACCGATCACGGCGCGCGCACCGAGGTCGTTGAGGGCCCAAATGTTGGCCCGGTGCTCGACATGGTTGGACAGGCGCACGTGGCCCACACCGTGGCGCGAGACGTGCAGCAGATCGACGCCGCCGAATTCCCCGCGCGATACCTCGATCGACCCGAACGGCGTCTGAACCGCCTCGACCTCGGCGTGCTCGAATCCCGGCAGCGCGTACGTCCCCGAGCCGGTGATCACGCCGATCGCCATCGCGCGCGATCCTATCCGAGCCCATGAACGCGCCCCCAGCCGTCGGACAACGCCAGGCGATCGTGATCTATGACCGCGACTGCGGATTCTGCCGGTGGTCTCTGGGACTGCTGCTGCGTGCCGACCGCCACCGGCGGCTGCGACCACTCGCGCTGGGGACAGCGCAAGCCGACGAGCTGCTCGCCGATCTCGAACCACACGAGCGCGCCGCATCATGGCATCTCGTGGCGCGCGACGGCCGGCGCGAATCCGCCGGTGCCGCGCTCCCCAGGGTGCTCGAACTGCTGCCCCGTGGCGGCGCCCCGGCCGCTCTGTTCGAGCGCTTTCCGGACGCCACCGCGCGGGGATACCATTGGGTGGCCGACCACCGGTCGCAGCTCAGCCGGCTCCTGCCGAGCAGCGCCAAGCGCCGAGCGACGGCCCTGATCGCGGCGCGCTCGCGAGAGGCATTGGAAGACAGCGAGCCAGACGAGTACCTCGACCGCGTCCTGATCGGCGGCCGGGAGCGCCGCGAGATCGTCGTCGTCGACTATGACCCGGCGTGGCCGCAGCGGTTCGAGCATGAGCGCGCGCGCATCGACGACGCGCTCGGCCGGGTGGCATGCGGGATTGAGCACATCGGCTCGACGTCGGTTCCCGGCCTGGCCGCCAAGCCGATCATCGACGTCCTCGTGACCGTCGCCGATCCCGATGACGAAGTCGCGTTTGGCCCGGCGCTGGTCCGGGCCGGCTACGAGCTGCGGGTCAGAGAGCCCGGGCACCGGATGTTCCGCACCACGGACGTGGACGTGCACGTCCACGTCCTCGCCGAGGGCGGGCTCGAGGCCGACCGCCACCTCGCTTTCCGCGATCACCTGCGCCGATCGCGGGATGATCGGGAGCGCTACGCACAGCTCAAGCGCTCGCTGGCCGGGCGCGAGTGGCCCGAAATGAACCATTACGCCGACGCCAAGGGGCCGCTGATCGAGGAGATCCTCGCCCGAAGCTAACGGGGGACGCGACCGCCCTCCGCGCCCGGCTCGCTGGCCGGACCACGCGGCGCGGCCAAGCCGAGCACCCGCATGGCCTTGAGCCCGAGCGACAGCTTCTCGCGCCCGTCCGTCGAGGACACGTCGAGGCCGGTGAGCTCGCGGACGCGCTCGAAGCGGTAGCGGACCGTGTGGCGGTGGGTGATGAGGCGCGCGGCGGTCGCGTTTACGTTGGCGTCGCACTCGAGGAAGGTGGCCAGCGTGCCGAGCAGGTCGGTCTCGTACTGCTCGTCGTAGGCGACCAGCGGGCGCACGGTCTGGTCGTAGAAGCGCTTGAGCTCGGCCGGGTCGCTCATGTACGGCAGCAGCAGCTGGTAGGTGCCGGTCTCCTCGTAGGCGAGCTCGGTGCGCTCGCTGTCGCCCTCGGCAACGTTCAGGGCCAGCAGGGCCTCGTCGTAGGCGCGCTGAAGGTCGAGCGGGTCCTGGACCCGGCGGCTGCGGCCCAGGGCCAGCGAGAACCCGCCCAGTCCCGATTCAAGCTCGCGCAGCATCGCCGCCGACACCCGCCTGCCGGTATCGCCGTCGGGGGCGGGCGCCAGGACCACGACCTCGCCTCCGTCGACCTCGATGGGCGAGGCGATCGAGCCGGGCGCCGCCGAGCGCGCGCCACGAGCGGCGACCGCCAGCAGGCGCGGGCGCCAGTCATCCTCGGTCGGGTTGCGGGCGTGGGCTCGAACCACCGCCACCACAGCCCCGGACGAGAGGTCGGTACCGAGCTCCTTGCCGCGCGCGATCAGGTCGTTGCGGTCCTCGATCCGCCGCGACAGCACGGCGCGCTGAAAGCCGGTGGCGGCCTCCTCCGAAGCGCGCTCGGGCGCCCGCACGCGCTCGACCTCGGAGGCGATCAGCGTCGTCACCAGCCGCAGCAGCGCTCCGTCGGGCGTGCCCGCGCGAGTCCGCATCCGCAGCCGACCGACGGGCGCGTCGGCGACCTTGAGCTCGATCGTGGTCACGTCGTCGGCGTCTCGCATCAGGGAGCGCTCGTCGGCAGGCGAGCGGGCCGCCACCGCCAGCACGGTGGCGGAGCGGTCGATCAGGATCAGGCTGGCGTCCAGTGCTCGCGCCGCGGCGCGCAGAATCTCGGGCAGGCCCGCTCCGGCCTCAACCGCGTCGGTGATCGCGGCGAACGCGCCGAGATCGGGTGACCGCACCCGTTCGTGGTCCGCGCCCGTCAAATCGTTCGCTCTCGACGAGGTCAGAACACCCGCGGCCACTCGACGATGATCAGTGCCCCGAGGACGATGCCGATGCCGATCAATGCCGCCAGGACATACAGAGACAGGATCACGACCGCCACTCGCTCGAGCGGGCGCCGGTAGGCGGTGATCGCCGGCGCGAGCACAAACGTGCAGAAGGCCGCGACACCAAGCACGCCCAGGCACGCACCGACTAGGTAAGTGACTGACTGGTTGCTCACGACTTAAAGTAAGGATTGTGCCCGAAGCCGGCGTCGGCCGGATACGAGCGGTGGCTGTGTGCGCAATTTGCGGGAATCGCTCACGGGTTCGCCGCCGGCGCACCGACCCCTCTACGCAGGGGCCGGACGGCGAGCGCCCCCGGGAAGCCCTGCCCCAGCCGCCCGCGGGCCGCCTCGGCCTGCGCCGCTGCCTCCGGCCCCCAGAAAATGCCGATCACCGTGGGGCCCGAACCACAGACGAGCGCGCTCCCCGGCCCCACGTCTCGAAGCGCCGCCAGCGCGGCCGCGATCTCCGGGCGCAACGACACAGCCGCGGCCTCGAGATCGTTGACCACCAGGTGCTCGGGCAGAGTCGCGTCCACCCTCGCGAGCGAGGATTCGAGCTCGGCCCGCAGCCGCGCGAGCTCGTCGCCGGTGCGCCCCAGGGCGAGCCGGTCCGCCTCCCGGTAGACGTCGGCGGTCGAGAGCTCGAACCCATGGGGCACGACGAGCAGCGCATGCTCGGCGAGCTCCGGCATCGTCTGCACGACATCGCCGGCGCCGACCCCGAGGACAAGCCCGGGGCGAAGCTGGCTGGGCACATCTGACCCGAGCGCAGCGGCGATCCCATCAATCACGGCGGGCGAGACGGGCGCGAGCTCGGGAGCGCAGCGCAGCAGGGCGGCGGCGTCGGCCGACCCACCCCCCATCCCCGCCGCGACCGGAATCCGCTTGTCGATCTCCACGCGCACGGGCGGCGCTTCCCACCCGGCGGCGCGGAGATCGGCGATCGCGGTGGCGACCAGGTTCGGCCCCGTGACAGCCCGACACACGACTTCGTCACCGCCGCTGGGGGACGGAGCCACGATCCGCAGCTCGTCTGAGAGCTCGACCGATTCGAGCAGCGTCACCAGATCGTGGCGACCATCGGCGCGCGGGCCGCCCAGCAGCAGGCACAGGTTGACCTTCGCGAAGGCTCGCGCCCTGATGACCGTCATCGGGCGAGCCGGCCGGCCAGCGCTCGAAACTCCTGCGGCGACAATCGCTCGGCGCGCTCGTCGGCGGGATGGCCCAGCTCCACCAGCTCCGCCCGCACCCGATCGCGCGCGCCAGGGGCCCACGGCCCGCCCGCCAGAGCCAGCGAGCCCGCCAGCGCCTTGCGCCGGTGCGCGAACGCGCCGTGCACCAGCGCGCGCAACGGGGGGTCGGCGGCGGGCCCGATGCGACGCAGGCCGAGCAGCACCGAGTCGACGTTGGGAATCGGCCGAAACACCGTCCGGGCGATCGGGCGCAGCACCTTGACCTCGCAGGCGAGCTGGGCCAGCACCGAAGGCACGCCGTAGGCGGGGGTTCCCGGCGCGGCGGCGAACCGCTCGCCGACCTCGCGCTGGACCATCACCACCCACTGCTCGACATCATCTAGCTCGTCGATGGTTCGCAGGATGACGGTGGCGGCGATCCCGTAGGGAAGGTTGGCGACGATCTTGTTGGGGGGCGGTCGAAGGGCCCCGAGGTCGATCTGGAGTGCATCGGTGAAGTGCAGGCTGACGTTGGCAAACGCGGACAGCGCCTGGCGCAGCGGCGCCTGAAGACCGTCGTCGAGCTCAACCACGTGCAAGTGCCGCACGCGGGCGGCGAGACGCTGTGAGAGAACCCCGAGCCCGCCGCCGATCTCGAGCACGACGTCGCACTCGCTGAGGGCGGCGAGGCGCTCGATCACGTCGAGGATGTTGCGGTCGACGAGGAAGTTCTGGCCGAGCTCGCGCTGGCGCGCCGAGCGCGAGCCGGGGCGGGCCGAGCGCGAGCTAGGGCGGCCCGAGCGCGAGCTGGGGCGGGCCGGGCGCGGGCTCACCATCCGAACACGGCCGCCGCGCTGCGCTCGATGTCCCGCTCGAGCTCGTCATACGGAACCCGGCGAGTGATCGCCAACGCCCGCGCGGTGGCGACCACATTGGCCGGCTGGTTGGGCTTGCCGCGCACGGGCTGCGGAGACAGATAGGGCGCATCGGTCTCGACGAGCAGCCGCTGCGCCGGGATGGCCAGCGCCGCATCGCGCAGGTCCTGGGCCTTGGGATAGGTGGAGTTGCCGGCAAACGAGAACCACCACTGATCGTGGGCCAGGCATTCGGGCAGCCGGCTGGTCATCGAGAAGCAGTGCAAGATCACTCGTAGCCCGTCGGTGCGGGGATGGAGCAGCGCCAGCGTGTCGTCCTCGGCGGCACGGGTGTGGATCACCAGCGGCTTGCCGGTGCTGCGTGCGAGCTCGATCTGGGCCTCGAAGGCGCGCTTCTGATCCTCGCGCGGCGCGTAGTCGCGGTAGTAGTCCAACCCGGTCTCGCCGATGGCCACGCACTTGTCATGGCTGGCGAGCGCCTCGAGCTCGGCGTAGTCGGCGTCGTCGAAGCCGGTCGCTTCACTCGGGTGGCGGCCGATCGCGGCGTACACCTGGGGAAAGTCCTCGGCCGCCGCGAGGGCCGCCCGGCAGGAGGCGCCGTCGGTACCCACGGTCACGATCCGCGTCACCCCGGCGGCATCGGCGGCGGCGACGAGGTCGGCGGTCGGCGGCTCGCAGGCGTCGAGATGGGTGTGGCTGTCGATCACGTCCGGGGCTGTCGGTCACGCCCGCTTGGGGAACAGCGGCTCCAGCGAGGCAATCGTCCGGCCGCCTCCGGTGGCCGCCAACGCCGCGCCCTCGTACCCAAGCTCGGGCGCCGACAGCGCCGCCAGCAGCCGCTGGGTGGTGGCCGGCATGTAGGGATGCAGCAGAACCGTCACAGCCCGGACGGCCTCGGCCAGCGTGGCCAGCGTCGTATCGAGCTCGCCGGCGGCGGCCGGGTCGCGGGCGAGCTGCCACGGCGCGCGCTCCTCGACATAGCGGTTGCAGCGCCGGACCAGCTGCCAGATCTGCTCGAGCGCCGTCGTGATGTCGGCACGATCGAGCAGCTCGGACACGCGCCGGGGCAGGTCAGCAAATTCCTCTGCGAGCGCCGGATCGACAACCACGTCGGGAACGACACCGTCCCGATAGCGGTGGATCATGGCGATCGTGCGGCTGGCGAGATTGCCGTACTCGTTGGCGAGCTCGGAGTCGTAGCGCGCGCGGACCGCGTCCATCCCGACCGCGCCGTCGCCGCCGAATGACACGTCGCGCACCAGGTAGAAGCGAAGTGCGTCAGTGCCGAATGCGTCCATGACCTCGAACGGGTCGAGCACGTTGCCGAGTGACTTGCTCATCTTGCGCCCGTCGGCGCCGAGCAGAAAGCCATGCACGAACACATGCTGGGGCACCGCGATATTGGCGGCCATCAGCATCGCCGGCCAGAACACAGTGTGAAACTTGAGGATGTCCTTGCCGATGATGTGAAACGTGGCTGGCCAGAAGCGGGCGGTCAGATCATCCCCGTCGCACGCGTAGCCGAGCGCGGTGTAGTAGTTCAGCAGCGCGTCGAACCAGACATAGAACACGTGACCCGGATCCCAGGGAACCGTCACGCCCCATTTCAGGTGCGAGCGAGACAGTGAGATGTCCTGCAGGCCCGAATTGATGAACGACAGCGCCTCGTTGTAGTGGCGCCGGGGCAACACGAAGTCGGTTCGCTCGGCGTATAGACGCTCGAGCGGCTCCTGAAACGTGGAAAGCCGGAAGAACCAGTTCTCCTCCTGGTGGCGCTCGAGCTCGATCTCGTGAATCGGGCATCGATTTCCCTCGAGGATCTCGTTCTCGACCTTGAAATCGGCGCAGCGGGGGCAGTACCAGCCCTCGTAGAGCCCCTTGTAGGTATGGCCGTTGTCGTGCACCCGTTCAAGCACCTGCTGGACGCGGCGCTCGTGCTCGGAGTCAGTGGTGCGGATGAAGAAATCGTTGGAGGACTCGAGCTTCGGCAGCAGCGCTTTGAATCGCTCGGCGTAGCGGTCGGCCAGCTCCTGTGGAGCCACGCCCTGGTCGCGCGCGGCGTCGGCGATCGGCTCACCATGCTCGTCGGTGCCGGTGAGGAAGAACACGTCCTCGCCGCGCTGGCGCTTGTGGCGGGCCAGGATGTCAGCGGCGATCGTCGTGTAGGCGTGGCCGAGATGAGGCTGCGCGTTGACGTAGTAGATGGGGGTGGTGATGTAGAAGGACATGCGGAGACCTGGCCCCAAGGCTATCCTGCGCTTGGTGGAGCAGCCCGAGGCTCGTCGCCCAGACCTGCGACGGTGTGACTTCGTAGGAGCACGAATATGACCACCACCTCTACCCGCTTGCTCGACAACTACATCGCCGGCCGCTGGACGCCCGCGGCCGCCGCCACCGGCGAGCTCGACGTCACCAATCCGGCCACCGGCGAGGTGCTGGCGCGCGTCCCGCTGTCGGGGGCCACCGACCTCGACGACGCGGTCGCCGCCGCGCGCGAGGCGCTGCCCGAGTGGCGCGCCGTATCGACGATTGCGCGGGCGCGCAAACTGTTCGATCTGCGCGAGCGGCTGGTGGGGCGCAGCGAGGAGCTGGCGCGCTCGGTGACGACCGAGATGGGCAAGACGTTCGCCGATGCGCGAGCCGAGGTGGGGCGGATGATCGAGATGGTCGAAGCCGCTTGTGCGATCCCCACGACCATGCAGGGGCGCGTGCTGGAGGACGTGTCACGCAACATCGACGCCGAGACGATCCGTCAGCCGGTCGGGGTGTGCGCCGCGATCGTGCCCTTCAACTTCCCGGCGATGGTGCCGTTCTGGTTCTTGCCATTCGCGATCGCCTGCGGCAACACGTTCGTGCTCAAGCCCTCCGAGCAGGTTCCCCTCACCCAGCAGATCGCCTTTGAGGAGTTGGACGCGCTGGGGCTGCCCCCGGGGGTGGTCAACCTCGTCAACGGCGGCCGGGAGGTGGTCGAGGGAATTCTCGACCACCCGGGGATCGACGCGGTCTCGTTCGTGGGCTCGGCGCCGGTGGCCAGAATCGTGTACGAGCGCTCGGCCAAGGCCGGCAAGCGGGTGCAGGCCCTGGGCGGCGCCAAGAACCACATGGTGGTGATGCCCGATGCGGTCATCGACAGCACCGTCGACGGAATCATCGGTTCGGCGTTCGGAGCGGCCGGTCAGCGCTGCATGGCGGGCTCGGTCGTGGTCACGGTGGGCGACGCCCACGAGCAGGTGATGCCGCCGCTGATCGAGGCGACCCGCCGGCTGCGCGTAGGCGACGGCCTCGACGAGCAATCCGACGTGGGCCCGGTGATCTCCTACGCCGCCCGCGACCGGATCCGCGACTGGATTGACGGGGGGCTGGCCGACGGCGCCACGCTGGCCGTCGACGGCCGCGAGTACAAGGAAGGAGATCCAAACGGCGCCTACCTCGCCCCGACGATCCTCGACGAGGTGCGACCGGAGATGGAGATCGCCCAGCAGGAGGTGTTCGGCCCGGTGCTGTGCGTGATTCGAGCCGGATCTCTGGACGAGGCGATCGAGATCGTCAACGGCAGCCGGTTTGGCAACGGAACATCGATCTTCACCGAATCGGGTGCTTCGGTCCGCCGCTACCGCCACGAGGTGCAGGCGGGGATGGTCGGGGTCAACATCGGCGTCGCGGCGCCGGTCGCGTTCTTTCCGTTCTCGGGCTGGAAGGACTCGTTCCTCGGCGACCTGCACGCGCACGGGACCGATGCGGTCGAGTTCTACACCCGCAAGAAGACGGTCACCAGCCGCTACTTCTCCAGCGGCCAGGGCAGCGGCAGCTACTTCGTCGAGCGCTGATCACGCGCGGCGGCGCGGTGAGGGCGGGCGTCAGGATTCGAAACGCCTATGAGCGAGATCGCCCATCGAGACGCAGGCGCCCCCGGGCGCGATCGAAGATCAACCGAATGACGCTGGTCGTCAGATCGGGGTCCTGGATCTGCACATAGTGGCTCGAGCCGGTGGCAAACACGTGCGGCGTTTGGGGCTCGAGCTTGACGAGTGCGTCGGCGACCCTGGGCCACACCTGCTCGAGCTTGGCCGTCAGAACCTTGGGCACCGTGGGTGAGACCGCAAACGGCTCTGTCTTGGTGATCACGGCCGCCGGCACGTGAGGCAGAGGCCGGGCCCGCTGGATCGCCTGGATCGCGCCGTCGACATTGACGGTCTCGAATCCCGGCTGATCGTCCAGGGGCGTACCGGGATGGTTGAGAACCTTCACATACCGCGGCCACAGCCGCGGGCCGAACAGCCGGCGGATGTTGGTGCCAAACGCGTCGACAAACACCAGCCCCGCGGTTTGGGACGGATAGGTCTGGGCGAACAGCCGCACGATCATGCCACCGTAGGAATGCCCCACCAGTAGATACGGCCCCGGCACGCGGGCGCGGTTCAGCAGCGCGTGCAGGTCGGAGACCATGCTGGTCAGCGTCCGAGGCATCTTGACCGGCGTGCTGCGCCTCGTCAGCGCAGGCGGATTGGTGTAGCGGATCGTCCCGGGCCGGTCGTACATGCACACATGGATAAAGCGCGAGACGCCCCGGAAGACCGACGGTGAGGAGAGCACTGGCGGCCTGGTCTGCGTCAGCGTCCACGTGTCCGAAGAGTCGTGGATCCCCGATTCCAGGATCACCGTCGGGCTTCCCCGTCCCGCACAGCGCAGATACAGCTTGCGCCCCGAGCCGATCGGAACCTCGCCGACAAAGCTACCTCGGGCCGCGCTCCCGCCAGCCGCGCGGGCGGTCGACCCGCCGCCGCTTACCGAGGCCGTCAAGGCGACCGCCACGCCTACGACCGCCGCCAGGGCCAGCAACCGGACTCGCTTCATTGATCCTCCTCGTCGCTCATCGCCACTAGGGCTCCGCCCGAGGCTGCAAGCTCCACTCCGCCGAGCGCTGATCGGGCACGTCGGTCAGGGCCCGATAGAGCGCGTTGGCGCTCACCCCGGTCAGCTCGGCGACCACGCTGGCCGCGACCCGAGGCTTGGCGCCGACGTTGACGAGCCGCTCGAGCGCCGCCAGCGGCTGTTTGAGTCCCACTTCTGGCGCCGCCGCGGGGCCGATCACGAGCACGATCTCGCCTCGCGGCGGCTGGGCCTGGTAGCGGGCCGCGAGCTCGGCCGCGGTTGCGCGCACGACCTCCTCGTGGACCTTGGTCAGCTCGCGGCACACCGCCACCGGGCGCTCCGGGTCCACGGCGGCCAGCGTCTGGAGCGACGAGGCCAGCCGGCGCGGGGACTCGAACGCGACCACGGTCTCGGGCGAGGTGAACACCCGCTGCAGCTCGCCGCGCTTGCGGGGCAGAAAACCTTCAAAGCGCCAGTGGTCGGCCGGCAGGGCGCTGGCCACGAGCGCGCTCAGCGCCGCTGACGGGCCCGGCAACACCTCGACTCCCAATCCGGCCGCCACACACGCTCGCACGAGCACCAGGCCCGGGTCTGAGACCAGCGGCATGCCGGCATCGGAGACCAGGGCCACGACCGCGCCGTCCTCCATGCGGGCGACCAGCTCCCCGGCGCGGGCGCGCTCGTTGTGCTCGTGGTAGCTGACTAGCTTGCCGGCGACGCCGTAGCGATCCAGCAGCACGCGCGTGCGTCGGGTGTCCTCACAGGCCACCAGGTCAGCCTCGCGCAGGGCCGCGAGCACGCGCAGGGTCACGTCCTCGAGGTTGCCGATCGGAGTCGGGCAGACGATCAGCCGTCCGGCGCTCAGGTCATCCTCCTTCCTGCTCGGCGGCGGCGGCCAGACAGTCGAAGGCAAACGTGGCCGCACCGATCATCCCGGCCTCGATCCCGAAGCGGGCCGGGACGATCCGCACCGAGTCGCGCAAGGGCGGGAGCACCCGCCAGGCAACCTCGGCCCGGGCCGGCGCCAGCAACAGCTCGCCGGCCGCGATCACGCCCCCTCCGATCACCACCACCTCGGGGTTGAGGATGTTGACCAGGCTGGCGATCGCGATCCCCAGCCGCGAGCCGATCAGCTCGATCGCTTCGACGGCGGCCGGATCGCCATCGTGGGCCAGTTCGGTGACCAGCGGCCCGGCGAGCTGGCGGCCCTCTGCCAGCGCCAGGGCCAAGCCGGAGTCCGATCGTTCGGCCGCGATCCGGAGCGCCTCGCGCGCCAACGCGGTTCCGGAGGCAAACGTCTCCACGCAGCCGTAGTTGGGACAGTTGCCCTGACAGGGCGGCCCGTTGAAGTCGATCACGATGTGACCAAGCTCGGCTGCAGCGCCGATTGCACCACGGTAGAGCTCGCCACGAAGGATCAGCCCGCCGCCAATCCCGGTCCCGATCGTCATCACAACGGCCTCGGTGGCTCCGCGGGCGGCGCCGGCCCGGTGCTCGGCGATGGCCGCCAGATTCCCGTCGTTATCGACGAATACGGGCAGATCCAGGCGCTCCGACATGACGTCGGCGAACGCGATATCGGCCAGTGGGAGATTGACGGCGACGACCGCGATCCCGCTGCGCTGATCGATCTGGGAGGGGACCCCGAACCCGACCGCATCGACCTCATCCCCGACGGCTTGCCGCACTTCTTGGATAGCATCAACGGCCACGTCGAGCAACGCGGCCTGATCGAGACCCGTGACGGTCCGCTGCGCTCGGTGGTGGACACCGAGCCGCGGGTCAACCGCGCCGGCCAGTAATTTGGTACCGCCCAGGTCGACGCCGATAGTGCGCCGCACCGGCATGCAGGCACTATATGCACTGTTAGATGCCCAACGATTCCCGCAATCGGGCGCCCGACGAGGACCGTCCCTACCGGGTCTACCGCAGTGAGTCAGCGGCTCGCTCGGACCCCAAGGACCGCCCCTACAACCTGTACCGCTCGGCCCCGCGCGGGCTGAAGTCGCGCCTGCGCGGCGAGGAAGACACAGCAGTTCCCGGCGAGCGCATTCCGCCTCGCAAGGACGATCGGCCTAAGGAGACCAGGGAGGGCTGGCGCCGGTGGATCACCCCGAAGCGGGTGCTGATCTACATCGCGGGCGCGATCGTCGGCTGGCTGCTGCTCTCGCTGGTGCTGTTCCTGATCAGCGCTCAGATCCAGAGCGGCTCGCTTCCGAGCTCGGCCACCAAGGCGCTGAGCCCGGGCGGCAACATGCTGACCTCGACGGACACCGTGCTCGTGCTCGGAACCGACCAGCGCCCCAAGGGATCCAAAGAGCCGGGTGCCAACACCCACGACAAGGGCAGCCGGTCGGACACGATCATGCTGTGGCGGATCGGCGGCGGCGTCTCCCGGCGGCTGTCGATCCCGCGCGACACCGTCGCCGAGATCCCCGGCTTCGGGAGCGCGAAGATCAACGCCGCCTACGCCTACGGGGGGCCGGCGCTGGCGATCAAGACCGTCGAGAAGTTCACCGGCATCAAGATCAACCACCTGATCATTGTCAACCTGGCGAACTTCCCCAAGTTCATCGACGCGATCGGCGGCGTCACCGTGACGACCGGGCGGATCTGCTCGCAGATCAGCGGCGGCGCCAAAAACGGCGGCTTCTCGCTGTTTCTGCATCCGGGGACCCACCATCTGAACGGGATCCAGGCGCTGACGCTGGCCCGCACCCGCGAGAACTCGTGCAACGCGGCCAGCAACGACCTGACTCGCGAGGGCTACCAGCAGAAGATCCTCAACGCGATCAAGTCCAAGCTGCTGTCGCCGATGACGTTCTTCCGCCTGCCCTGGGCCTCCTGGTATGCGCCGCAGACGTTGCGCACCGACATGGGCGGCTTCACGCTCTTGAGCCTGTTCGCGGCCGCCGAGATGGGCGGCTCGGCGCCCACCCGGATCCTCAAGCCGTCCGGATCCGAGGTGCTGCCCGACGGCGAGGACGCGCTGGTGGCCTCGCCCGCGGACGTCCACCACGCGGTGGCCAAGCTCATGCACGGCTGAGCGGGGCTCAGCTCAGCCGGCCGTCGGGGCCTTGGCCTTACTCGACCCGGAGTCGCTCTTGGAACCGGCGCCGTTGGAGCTGGCGGAGTCCGAGCTCGACGTGCTCTTGGCGTCCTTGCCCTCCTTGGACTCCTTCGTGCCGTCGCTGGCCCCACCCTCGCTCACCGCATCCTTTTCGCGCGAGCGCTTACGGGTGCCGTAGTCGGTGTTGTAGAAGCCCGAGCCCTTGAAGTGCACGGCCACCGGGTGAAAGACGCGCTGCACGGGGATCCCGCACACCTCACACGAGCTCACCGGGTCGTCGGAGAAGCGCTGCAGCACCTCGAAGGTGTGGCCCTTCTTGCACCGGTACTCGTAAATCGGCATCGCTTCAGTCAGTATAGCGAACCTGCTTGGCACTCTCATAGGTCGAGTGCCAAGATCGGCCCATTGCCGCCGGCGGCTAGCATGCGGCCGGCGATGCCCGATGACGCTCCGGCCGTGCCCGACGACGCCCCGGCGATCCCCACCGACGCCCCGGCGACACCCGCTGACGCCCCTCCGACGCCCGCTGACTCCGGTGCCATGACCCGCGACCCGGTCACCATGGACAAGATCGTCTCCCTGTGCAAGCGCCGAGGGTTCGTGTTTCAGAGCAGCGAGATCTACGGGGGGATCAGCTCGAGCTACGACTACGGCCATTACGGCGTCCTGCTGCGCAACAACGTCAGGGCCCAGTGGTGGCGGGCGCTGCTGCAAGAGCGCGACGACGTGGTCGCGCTCGACTCGGCCATCATCCAGCATCCCACGACCTGGCTGGCCAGCGGTCATCTGGCCGGCTTCACCGACCCGCTGGTCGACTGCCGCACCTGCAAGCTGCGCTTCCGGGCCGACCACCTCGAATACTCGGCCTGCGGGCGAAAGCCCTCCAAGCATCCCGGCGAGACACCCGACTGCGACCTGACCGAGGCCCGGGACTTCAACCTGATGTTCGAGACCACCGTGGGCGCGGTCAAGGATGAAGCCTCGACCGTGTACCTGCGGCCCGAGACCGCGCAGGGGATCTTTTTGAACTTCAAGAACTACCTGCAGTTCTCCCGCAAACGGCCGCCCTTCGGGATCGCGCAGATCGGCAAGAGCTTCCGCAACGAGATCACCCCCGGCAACTTCATCTTCCGCACGCGGGAGTTCGAGCAGATGGAGATGGAGTTCTTCGTCCCGCCCGCCGACGCCCAGCAGTGGTTCGAGCATTGGCTCAGAGAGCGGATGCGGTGGTACGTCCAGCTCGGGATCCGCGCGGACCATCTGCGCCTGCGCGCACACGACGCCGACGAGCTGTCGCACTACTCGAGTGCCACCAGCGACATCGAATACCTGTTTCCCATCGGATGGCAGGAGCTCGAGGGGATCGCCAATCGGGGCGACTTCGACCTGACCCAGCACGCCCAGCACTCGGGGCAGAAGCTCGAGTACGTCGACACGGCGACCGGGGAGCGCTACGTGCCGCACGTGATCGAGCCCGCCGGAGGGGTCGATCGGACCATGCTGGCGTTCCTCGTCGACGCCTACGACGAGGACGAGATCGAGGGCGAGCTGCGCACGGTTCTGCGCCTCCATCCCCTGCTGGCGCCGGTCAAGGTCGCGGTCCTGCCGCTGGTCCGCAAGGACGGACAGCCGGAGCTCGCCCGCGAGGTCTACCGGGAGCTGCGCGAGCTCATGCAGGCCGAGTACGACGAGGGCGGCGCCATCGGGCGCCGGTATCGCCGCCAGGACGAGATCGGGACCCCGTGGGCGGTGACGATCGACCACAGGTCGCTCGAGGACCGGACCGTGACGCTGCGCGATCGCGACAGCCTGGCCCAGGACCGGGTGGCGATCGACGCGCTCGGCGCCGAGCTCGAGCGGCGCCTGCGCGAGCCGTGGAGCTCGCCCAAGATTTGAGGGTCGCCCTGGTCAGATCGTGACCGGCAGCGGCACCGAAGCGGCCGCTCAGATCGTGACCGGCAGTGGCGCCGACGCGCCCGCCAGCGTGCCGTCCCCCGCGGACGTGCGCGCGACGAGCACGTAGCTGCCGGGCGTGGCCCCCACCAACGCCGTGGCGCTGAACTGGCCGGCACGCACTCTGATGCTTTTGCGGTGCACGAGCCGGCGGCGGCCGTTGACGACCCGGTAGATGTAAAGCGTGACCCGCGGCTTGGACGGATTGACGGTGCCGCTGACGGTCACCGGCGCCGAAGCCGCGAGCACCAGCGTCAAGACCGGTTCCAAGCCGACCGCGATCACGTTCGACGCCGCCGCCGGCGCGACCGGGTGCAGGGCGCGCAGAACCGACGTCCGCGCCAGCGGCACCGTGACCGTCCAGGTTCCGTCGGCGGCGGTGGCGGCGGTGGCGAGCGTGGTGGCGCGATCCCGGCTCAGCCGCTGGATCTCGATCGGGGCGCCGGCGATCGGGGCCCCGTGGCGCACGGCCAGGTTCCCGCTGAGGACAAGCGGCGTGGCCGGCGTCACCGACTGGCTGGCGGGCACCAGGGTGAGCACTGCGGGCACGCCCTCGAGCAGCGCGATCCGAGGGCGGATCTCCGGCAGCCGGCGATAGAAGGCGGTCCCGGGGCAGTCGGTCAGGTCGCCGTCGCGGTGGCCGGCGACGCGGGGAAGCAACGGGTGCGAGCCGGGGCGAAACGGCGTGTAGAACGCGTCGGCGGGGTCCACCTCGACCCTGACCTTGCCCAGCGACGGGAGCCCATGCAGGGCCAGCTTCCAGGCCAGCAGCCGCTCGAGCGCGTTGATGGCCGCCGGCGGGGGCACCACTGACATGAACGTCCCCAGCACCGCGACCCCGGTGGACTCGAAGTTGTAGGCCCCGGCGTGGGCGCCCACCACCGGCTCGTCGATGCCGCCCGCGCGGGCTTCCCAGATGCCGCCGAACGCGTCGATGATGAAGTTGTAGGCGACGTCGAAGTAGCCGCGGACGAAGCGGTGGTAGTCGAAGACCCCCAGCAGGAGCGCCGGGACGTCGGCGCGCGAGTAGCCGTTGGGGTTGTCAGTGTGATGGACGAAGGCGAGCTTGATCGTTCCGTAGCTGGCCGGACCGGCGGGCCGAGCGCGGTTCTGCGCCCACACCGAGCGGGCGATGATCGGCGGCTGACCGGGACCGGCATCGAGGATTGGCTGGGCCAGGGTCGTCGCTGCGGCCGCGGCGGCCACGCCGCCCGTCGGCGCCCGAGCGACGAAGTGCACGCGCACGTCGTCGACCGGGTGTGAGCTGCGAAGCTGGAGCAGGTCCGCGGCTCCCACCCAGACGGGCTCGCCGAACGCAGCCGACGACTCCTGGGCGCTCGCATCAGCGTCGTGGCCGGTCACCGAGGCCAGCCCCCACGGACCCCAGCGCCCGTGCCGCGTGCGCGTGCGCAGTTCGATCCGCACACCGCGCGCCGCCCCCGACCACTGGACGCCGGCGAGCGCGAACCGGCGGGGTGCCTCGACGGTCACAGTCCGATCGATCGCGCCCACCCAGAGGCTGAACACGCGCTCGGCACCGCTGGCCTCGCCCGCCCGATGGGGCGCGCGGGCCGCGGCCTCCGCCACCGGACCCAGCATCACTCCGGCCCCGGCGGCGGCAGCGCCTCCCAGCACCGTGCGCCGGGTGATTGTCGGCGCCTTGTCGCTCATCGCCGTCTCGGGCGCGCCACCGGCGCGTGCCGCGCGCGGCGGCGATCGAAGGCCAGGCTCACCCCACAGACGACGAGCAGCAGCAACGCGAGCAGCGCCCCCACGGCCACTCCGGGCTCGATCACCAGGATCAAGGCGGCAATCGCGACGGCCACGGCAATGTCGATCACGGCGGGACTCCGGGTCACAGCGCGAGCCTCCGGAACAGCGCACGGGGCATGAGCCTCAGCAAAGCAAAGATCCAACGCAGGTGCGACGGTACCCACACGGTATGGGCGCGGCCGGCCAGGGCCGCGACCGTGGCTTGCGCGACCCGGTCGGGCGTGGTGGCCAAGGGTGGCGGTTTCAGACCGGCGGTCATCCTCGTGGCCACGAACCCGGGACGGATGGTGAGCACCCGAACGCCATCGCTGGCCGCGGCATCACCGAGTCCCTGGGCGAGCGCGTCGAGTCCCGCCTTGGCGGCGCCGTAGATCGCGTTTGACGCCCGCGGTCGCTCGACGGCCACGGTCGAGAGCACGATCAGCGTGCCGTGGCCCTGAACCCGCAGCCGACGCAGGCAGTGCAGCAGCAGCGAGCCCGCGCCGAGGAAGTTGACTCGCATCACCTCGGTGGCCTCGTCGGAGTCGGCGTCGAGACCCGCCTGGGCGCCGAGCCTACCTACCGCCAGCACCACGATGTCGACGCCCTGGGCGCGTTCAAAAGCGGTCTGCACCGCCTGCTGATGTCCGGCGATGTCGTCGGCATCGACGAGCTCGATGACGACCGGATCGACGCCCCACCGCTGCACAGCGCCGGCGGCGACGTGCAGGCGCTCGGCGTCGCGGCCGAGCAGCACGGCGCTGACCAACCGCTCGGCGGCCAGCCGCCGGATGATGGCCAGCCCGATCTCGGAGCTGCCGCCGGCCAGCAGCACGGTGGTCCGATCAGGATGAGTGCTCATCGTCGCGTTCGACCAGCCCGGTCCGCAGGGCGAGGTCAGACCGCCACCGGCGCTCGGGATCAGCCCGATCGCGCACCGCCCGCCACTCGTCGAGCCGCGGGTACATGGCCGCCAGGACCTGGGGGCTCAAGCGCCAATCCTTGGCCAGGTAGACCCGGCCCCCGGCGTCGGCGACGAGTTCGTCGAAGCTGCGGAGAAGGGGTTCGAGGCCGGGGGCGGAGCGCGGCATGTCAAGCGTCAGGGTCCAGCCGGCCAGCGGGAACGACAGGAGCGCGCTGTTGGCGGTGCCGAAGTCCTTCAGCACGGCCAGGTAGCACGGCACCGGCGAGCGCCGCAGGCGAACGATGAGCTCTTCGAGCGTGCGCTCGCGGCCCCGGGGCACGACGAGCTGGTACTGGACGAACCCGCTCGGGCCGTACAAACGGGGCCAGGCGTGTACGACGTCGAGCGGGAACATGTGGGCGCCGAACGACTCGATGCGCCCGGCCTGGCGCAGCGGCGTGCGGCGGAAGCGCAGCTCGTTGAAGGCTCTGACGACGCTCGGGCGAAGGAGACCGCCGGGCCACCAGGACGGAATCGTGAGCCGGGGCGGGAAGGTGGCTCGGGCCTCGCCGCGGTCATTATGGGATGGCTGTACGAGCTGGTCGGCGCGGGTGACAACACCTCTGACCGGGCGGCGACCGAGCAGGTCCAGCCAGGCGACGCGGTACGCCCCGCCGGGTCCATCGAGCACGGCCAGCGCGTCATCGAGCGTCTGGACACGGTCGGTATCGACCGACAGCCACGCGCTGTGCAAGGTGGTGAGCTTCACCCGCGCCCACACGATCACGCCCGTCAGTCCCATACCGCCGATCGTTGCCGCCAGCAGCTCGCCGCCTTCACGCCGCGTCAACACCCGCACCTCGCCCGATGCGGTCAGCAGCCCGAGTTCGAGCACGTGTGAGCCGAAGGTTCCGGCGCCAGCGTGGTTCTTGCCGTGCACATCGCTGGCGATCGCCCCGCCGATCGTGATGTGCTGGGTCCCGGGAACGACCGGCAGCGTCCAGCCGGCGGGGGCCAGAGCGGCGAGCAGCGCAGCGAACGTGGCTCCGCCGTCCGCGGTCAGGGTGCCATTGGCGGCGTCGAGCTCGAAGGCGCGCAGGCCAGTGATGTCAACCACGGTTCCGCGCCGAAGTTGGGCAGCGTCGCCGTAGCTACGTCCCATCCCTCGCGCGATCGCCCCAGTGGCGCCGGCGCGCATGACCGACTCGCGCAGCTCGTCGATGCTGTGCGGACGCACGAGCGTCACCGGCGTACGCGCACCCCCGCCCCAACCCGAGACGCAGGTGGTGGGCACGATGTCGGGCGGCGAATCGTGTCGCGCGCCTCGGGCCGCCAGATCAGCCGGCGGCATGGACCGCCAACGCGAACAGCAGCAGCCAAACCAAGCCGCCGGCGGCCAGGACACGGTCGGCGAGCAGCACCTCCTCGGGCGCCTCCCCCGCCCCCCGGCGCACCAGCCCCCAGTAACGCACCAGACAGACGGTGAACGGGATCAGGGTCAACATCCTCCAGGGCACCCCATCGATGTCAGGGACCTGAAGCGCCCACAGGCAGTAGGCAACGGTGGCGGTGGCGCCGCTGGCCGCCAGCAGCAGCCAAAGACCCCGAGGGGAGTAGTGCCCAAGGACACGCCTGGTCCCAGCACCCGGCATTCGCCGGACCCCGGCCGTCCGCAGCAGCTCAGCCTGGCGTTTGCCCGCGGCGACGAACAGGGCCACCGTCGTCACCACCAGGACAAACCAGACCGAGAGCGCGACCGGCGCGGCCACGCCGCCCGCCAGCGCCCGCAGCATAAAGCCACCGGCGACGGCGACGATGTCGAGCACCGCTACGTGACGCCAGACCAGCGTGTAGCTGACCGTCAGGGCGACATAACCCGCTCCCACCACCGCCAGCAGGGGCCGAATCGAGAAGCACAAGGCCAGCCCGGCGAGCAGCCACCCGGTGCCGATCAGGATGGCGTCGCGCGGCTCGAGCTCGCGGGCGGCCACCGGACGATGGCGCTTGCGCGGATGATGTCGGTCCTCGGCCACGTCGCGGCTGTCGTTGAGCGCATAGGTCCCCGCCGAGATCAGGCAGAAGGCCAGGCAGGCGAGGACCACGCGTCCCAGTACGTCATCCCGGCCCAGGGCTCCGGCCGCGCCGGCCGCGGCGATGACAAGCCCGTTCTTGATCCACTGCCGTGGTCGGGCGGTGACCACGACCGCGCGCAGCCGCCCCCGGCCTGGAACGGCCGGTGGCGCACTCTCCAGCTCGTTAGCGCCCGCGCCCAGATCCGTGGCCGAAGCAGCGGCCGGCAACGGGCGACCCGGAGGCGGCCAGGGCGTGGGCGACCCTCGTCCCGACGACGTCATCGGCGCCAGGGTAGGCGCGGGTCATCAATTGCAGGTGTTGCCCTGATGAGGGACCTCTCAGATTTCCTTAAGCAAAAGGATTGGTCTGCGCTGGCACGATCGCCCGATGCTGGCTCCGACCAGGCGCGAGTCACAGCCCGGCCCAGCCGAGCCCGACACCCCCCGCTGGCTGCAAGGGCTCGATGAGCATCCCTTCCGGGCGCGCACGCCTGGCCAGGGGCAAACGCCTCGCGCTGGGCGCACACCTCGCGCTGGGCCCACGCCTCGCCCTGAGCGCACGCCTCGCCGCGCGCGCACGCCTCGCCGCACCGGCCGGCGACGGACCCGACGGATACGACGGATCGCCACGATCGCGGCCATCGCTCTGGCTGCGCCGGCCCTCGTCTCCTACGCGAGCATGCTCACTCAGCGCTCTGACTCGAGCCTCTCGATCAGGACGGTCGAGTGGCTGCGCGACAACGGTCTGCGCGGCCTGGTCAACCGGGTCGAGACCATCTACTACACGCTCAACGCCCCGGCCAAGGGGGGTCCCCCGCTGCGTGCGCTGCCGAAGCTGCCGGGGACCGCGGCCGAGCCGGTGTCGCTCCAGCCCCATGCCCACAAGCACTACTACCGACCGCCGCGAATCCGCCCGGTGATCCACCCGGCGCTGAAGGGTGAGGGCGTGTGGCGTCCGACGTTCGCGGGCGGCGGCAGTCGGCCTCCGGTGCTGGTGACGAGCTTTCGCTCGGACCCCAACTATCCCCAGAACGTGGCCGGTGTCGCCTGGATAGATCACACCCGGACCTCGGTGTGGCTGTATCCAGGCCTGTCCGAGCCCGCTGTCTCGCTGCCCTCTCGGGGCCCGATGGAGGTCCCACTCGACCGGCGCCAGCGGCTGGTGGCAACCTTCAACAGCGGCTTCAAGCTCGCCGACTCCGGCGGCGGCGTCACACTCGGCGGCCACACGTACGCACCGCTGCAAAATGGACAGGCAACGATTCTGCGCTACCGCGACGGCAGGATCGACATCCGAGCCTGGTACGGCGGTCCCGTCGCCGGGCACAACATCGTCTTCGCGCGCCAGAACCTGCCGTTGATCGTCAACAACGGCCATCTCACGCCCAACCTGTCAAATGGACCGGAGTGGGGCGCGACGCTCGGCAACGCGATCCTGGTCTGGCGCTCGGGGGTCGGGATCGACCGTCACGGCAACCTGATCTACGCCGCCGCCAACATTCAGACGGTCGCCTCGCTGGCCGAGATCCTCAAGCGTGCCGGCGCCGTCCGGGCCATGGAGCTCGATATCAACACCTACTGGCCCAGCTTCATCACCTACCGCCGTCCCGGAGCGGTTGGGGCGGCCAACCTGCTGCCCACAATGGTGCGCTCGCCCCAGCGCTTTCTGACGCCCGACGATCGGGACTTCTTCGCGATCTACCTGCGCTGATCGCCGGGCCTGATTTCCGGCCGGGCGCTTACCCAGCGGGCAGTGCGCTGGCAGCACATGTGTAGGCTGCCCGGCAGATGGCCGGCAGCACCCGCACCGAGACGATCGCGATGCCCGACGGCGGCGAGATGGGCGCCTACGTCGCGCTGCCGCAGGCGGGACGCGGGCCCGGGTTGCTGGTCTTGATGGAGATCTTCGGCGTCGGCTCCTACATCCGCCGCGCCGCGCAGCGGCTCGCCGAGCTCGGCTACGTGGCGCTCGCTCCCGACCTGTACCGGCGCACCCACCCCGGCCTCGAGCTCGGACACGATCAGGACGGGCTGCAGGCGGCGATGCGGGCGATGAGCGACTTTGACCCCGCCGGAGCCGTGCCGGACTCGATCGTCGCGCTCGAGCATCTGCGGGGGCTCGAAGAGGTGGACGGCCCCGTCGGAGTTGTCGGTTTCTGTCTCGGCGGTTCGCTCGCCTTCGGGGTGGCAGCCGAGAGTGACCCGGCGGTCGCGGTCTGCTACTACGGATCCACGATCGCCGACGCGCTGCAAGACAGCGATCGCATCAGCTGCCCGGTGCAGTTTCACTTCGGCGCCAAGGACTCCTACATCCCCCTCGCGCAGTCCGAACAGGTGGCCGCCGCGGCAGCGCAGCGACCGGATTGGGAGTGTCACATCCAGCCCGACGCCGGCCACGCCTTCGACAATCACGATTCAGAGATGTTCCACCAGCCTGACGCCGCCGCCCGCGCCTGGGTGCTGACGAGGGATTTCCTGGCCCGGCAGTTGCCGACCTCGCAGACCGCCACGACCTCGTAACAATCGTTGGGGGATCTTTGGCGCTATACGCCCAAAATCCCCCAAGCTCCGTCCCGAAACGAGAAAGCGCCCCGCGAACGGGACGCCTTCGCGTACGGGGAGGGTGAACCGCGGCGCGGCGGTTACGCAGCGGTGACCGGCGTAGCCGGAGGGGTCGTAGTCCCTCCTGCCGGCGGCGTGTACTGGAACTCCTCCTCGGCGCCGAACAGGGTGTCGAGCACCTTGGAGCGCAGCTTCTCGCTCAACGCCAGCGCCACGCCGGCGCCGACGAGCAGGATCAGCAGCTTGCGTCCGAGGTGGCGCTTCTTCTTGGGCGGGTTGGGCGCCTCGCTGAGCTTCACCGAGGCCACGCGGACGGCCTCGACCGCATCACGCAGGTCGGCTTGAAGCTTCTTGTCCTCGAGCAACTGTTTGTGAACGACCTTCCCGTTGGACAGGCGCTTGTAGGCGCTCTTGCCCGATTCGAGCGCGTGGCCGATGTCGGCGCGCAGCTTCGCGTCCTGGATCAGGCGCTGCACGTAAGGGTTGGTCTTGGTCATGTTGGCCAACTCACTGGCGCGTGACGCCACCGTGGCCTTGTTTCGCGACGGCATATCACTCCTCGACGCTGGCAGGCGGATGAACCGTCAGGATACGCGATAGCCCGCGCTCCGTCTTCGCGCGAGCGCAAGCGCCAACACCTCGTCGATTGACGCGATGAACTGAAACTGAATCGCGCGCCGCAGATGGGCGGGGATCTCGTCGATGTCCTGCTCGTTGAGCGCCGGGGCGATGACCATGCGGATGCCGTTGCGCTGTGCCGCCAGCGCCTTCTCCTTGAGCCCTCCGATCGGCAGCACCTGGCCGGTGAGGGTGACCTCGCCGGTCATCGCCACATCGGAGCGCACCGGCCGCCCCGACAACAGCGACGCCAGCGCGACGACCATGGCCACGCCGGCGCTCGGACCGTCCTTGGGCGTCGCCCCGGCGGGCACATGGATGTGGATGTCGTGGGTTCCGAACCAGTCCTGGGCGAGCTCCGGGACCAGCTCGGATGCGTTGCTGCGAACGTAGGACAGCGCGGCCTGCGCTGACTCCTGCATCACCTCGCCGAGCTGGCCGGTGATCGTCAACCGGCCGCGGCCGGGCATCGCGCTGGCCTCGATGAACAGCACCTCGCCCCCGACCGGCGTCCAGGCCAGTCCGGTCGCGACCCCGGGCCGGGAGGTCCGCCGGCGCGCCTCGGAGAAGAACCGGCGCTTGCCCAACAGCTCCCGGGCGCGCGGCTCGGTGATCGAGAGCTTGCGATCGAGCTGCCCTTCGGCAACCCGTCTGGCCACCTTGCGGCAGACCGCTCCGATCTCGCGCTCGAGCTGACGCACGCCCGCCTCGCGCGTGTAATCGGAGATGATCGTGCGCAGGGCCGGGTCGGTGAAGGCGATCCGGCGATCGCTGAGGCCGTTTCGTTCGATCTGCCGGGGCACCAGGTAGCGCTTGGCGATCTCGAGCTTCTCGGAGGCGGAGTAGCCCGCCAGCTGGATCACCTCCATGCGATCGCGCAGCGGCGTGGGGACCGTGTCGAGCGTGTTGGCCGTGGTCACGAACATCACGTCGGCGAGCGAGAACGGCAGGTCGAGGTAGTGGTCGCGAAAGCTGACGTTCTGCTCGGGGTCAAGCACCTCGAGCATCGCGCTGGAGGGGTCGCCGCGGAAGTCGGCGCCCATCTTGTCGATCTCGTCGATCATCAGCAGCGGGTTGTTGGCTCCCGCATCGCGCATCGCCCGGATGATCACGCCCGGCATGGCGCCGATGTAGGTGCGGCGGTGGCCGCGGATCTCGGCCTCGTCGCGGACGCCGCCCACGCTGATCCGCTCGAACCGCCGTCCCAGCGCCCGCGCCATCGAGCGACCGAGCGAGGTCTTGCCGACCCCGGGGGGGCCGACGAAGCAGAGAATCGACCCGCGGGCGTCCGGCTTGAGCGAGCGGACGGCGAGGAACTCGAGGATCCGGTCCTTGACCTGCTCGATGTCGTAGTGGTCCTGGTCGAGAACGCGGCGCGCGTGGCGCAGGTCAAGGTTGTCATCGGTGGAGGTGTCCCAGGGCAGCGAGGCGATCCACTCCAGGTAATTGCGGACCACCCCGTACTCGGCCATCGCGGGCTGCAGGCGCTCCAGCCGGCCGAGCTCGCGGTCGACCTGCTTGCGAGCCTCTTGCGGCAGCTCGATGGCCGCCAGCCGATCGCGCAGGGCGTTGACCTCGGCCGCGACCTCGTCGGTCTCGCCCAGCTCCTCCTGGATCGCCTTCATCTGCTGGCGCAGGAAGTACTCCCGCTGGCCCTTGTCGAACTCGGACTGGACCTGCGACTGGATCTTGGTCCCGAGCGCCACCACCTCCAGCTCGCGCGCCAGGATCTCCGACAGCCGTCGTAGACGCTTGGCCACGTCGAGCTCCTCCAGCAGCGCCTGTTTCTCGGACGTCTTCAGCCGCAGCGCGCCCGCGATCACGTGACTGAGCACGATCGGGTCGTCGACGTTGGCGACCATGATCTGGAGCTCCTCGGGGAGGTAAGGAACCTGGCCGACGATGCTGCTGAAGGTCTGCTGCACATTGCGCATCAGCGCCAGCAGCTCGGCGCTCTCTGAGACCACGTCGGGAGCCTGCGCGACCTGCGCCACCAGGTAGGGCTCGGTTTGCACCCAGCTCTCGATCCGGACTCGCTGACCGCCCTGGACCAGGACCCGGAGCGAGCCGTCGGGGAGGCGGATCATCCGCGCGACCGTGCCCAGCACGCCGACCGGGTACAGCTGGTCGGGACCGGGCGACTCGACCTCGGGATCGCGGCCGGCCACCAGCACGATCGAGCGATCCCCGCGCAAGGCGTCGTTGACGAGCTCGATGCTCCGCTCCTGACCGATGTTGAGCGGAACCGGCATCTCGGGGAAGCTGACGGTGTCGCGCAGCGGGAGCACCGCGATCTGATCGGGCAACTGCCGGGTCCGCTCGACCGCCACCTCGCGTGCTCCGTCGGCGGGGACGCCGACCTCGATCATCGCCTCTCCTGGCTCTCGATCGGAACCGCGCGCAGGCGCGGGGCGCGCTGGGCGAGCGGCAGCTCGACGCGCAGCATGCCGTCCTCGTAGCGCGCCGTCGCCTCCTCGGAGCGCACATCGGTGCCCAGCTCGATCACGCGCCGGAACCGGCCCCGCGCGATCTCCACCTGCTGATACACGTCGCCCTCGGGCCGCGCCGGCCCCCGCACGCCGGCGATGATCAGCGTCCGGCCTTCGATCTGCAGCTCCAGCTGATCGATCTCGATGCCGGCCAGATCGGCCGTGACCACGGCCCGCGGAGGCTCGGAGGTGTAGGCAACGTCGATGGCCGGCCAGCCCCCGCTGCGGCTTCTGGAGAGACCGGTGCGCTCGAACATATCGCCGAACATCTCATCCATCTCGCGGCGCATCCGGTCAAAGTTCGCGAACAGATCCCGCTCGGGCATGGAGCTGAAGAGTAGCCCCGTGGGCCGCGAGGGCTCGGGCTGGCTAGAGCGTGTAGACCTCGCCTTCGCGGGCCAGCTCCACCGGTCCCCCATATGTCTTCACCGCTTCGGCCCTGGCCCACTCCGGGTCCAACTCATCCGAATAGTGGGTCAGAACCAGGCGCCGGGCGCTCGCCTTCTTCCCGTGCTCGCCCGCCTCGCCCGGCGTCAGGTGGCCGCGGATCCCGGTGCGCTCGGGCCGCGGCAGCGTGCCTTCGATGAGCAGCAGGTCAGTGTCGCGCGCGAACTGGATCAGCTGCTCGTTGGGGCTGCAGTCGGCGCTGAAGGTAAGCCGGGATCCGTTGCTCGACAGCTCGACCGCGTAGGTGGCGGTGAAGTGCGGCACCTCGCAGAAGCGAACCTGGAGCGGTCCGATCGACAGCTCGTCGTGCTCCTCGTACTCCTTGATCGAGAACGCGTTCTCGATCAGGTCGTCGGGGCCCCAGCAGCCGACGATCCTTCGCAGCACCTCGGTCCCGCCGCTGGGCAGGTACAGGTCCGGGCGGGCGGGGTGTTCCGTCCCGGGAAAGCCCCCCACGGGAACCGGCTGTTGGCGCGGCGCGTAGGAGAGGGCGTAGCTGTACGGGACCAGGTCGAGGAAGTGATCGGCGTGTAGGTGGCTGATCAGAACCGCGTCGACGTCGACGTAGTCGCACCGCGGGCGCAGCTTCGAGAACACCCCGTTGCCGCAGTCCAGGACCAGCGTGAAATCGTCCTCCTGGACCAGATATCCGCTGCAGGCACCAGCCGCGTCTTGCCAAGACGGCGACTTACCCAGCACGGTTACATGCACTGCACTCCTCTCGTCGTAGGGCCCCCGCTGGCGCGGGGAGCACCGCGCCTCACACTCTAGTGGTGCCGGTGACCTTCCGGCGCAACGGCGGCAAAGCGTCTGAGCGGGCTCTCAGTGGCCGTCGCGATCGGAGGGGCCGTGGCGGTCTGTGTCCAAGATCCAGCCCATCAAGACGGCGAGCAGAATGAACGCGATCAACCCCCCGACCAACGGCCAGTACATGACCGTAAACATATATGAGCGGGCGGGTGCGGACGGCCGCTAGGCGGCCGGCATCGCGCTAGGCGTGCAGGGCAACCTGCTCGCTGGGCGACGGAAACGCCCAGGCGACCTGCAGGCGCCGCTCCTGACGGAACACGAACCGCAGCTGGCTGGGGGGTCTCAGCCCCTCGGGATGCGCCGGCCGGAAGGTCGCGCACGGCCCGCACGACTCGATCGCGCACAGGAGATTCTGATGAAAGAAGCAGTTTTCGCAGCTCGCTTTCGCGGCCGCGGCGCGACCATTCGCCATTGCCGATCCACACCCCGATAGAGATTTGACCAACCGCCGACAGCGAGCATCAAAGCGAATCTCACCCCCCTCGTGCAACGACGATTGTCGGAAAACGCAGGAACTTCCGGATCGCCGCAATGCCTGCAAACTGCGGCATATTCCCGTCTCGCCCCCAGGGCGGGTCGCATTTTCCGTAGCTTTGCAGCGATGCCAGAGCACAACTCCCACCGTCGGCGCCGATGCCCGAGCCCCCAGGGGCTGATCTCCCTCGCTGACTACGAACGCGCCGCCGCCGAGGTTCTCGACCCGGGCGCGCACGGCTACCTGGCCGGGGGCGCCGGCGACGAGCTGACGATGCGCGACAACGTCGCCGCCTGGAACCGGATCGCGATCCGACCCCGGGCGCTGGTCGGGGCCGGGCACGCGGACCCCAGCATCGAGCTGCTGGGCCGCCGGCGCGCGCACCCGATCCTCATCGCACCAACGGCCTTCCAAGCCCTGGCCCATCCCGATGGCGAGCTGGCCATGGCGCGGGCAGCCGCCGCGACCCACACGATCATGTGCCTCTCGACCTTCTCCAACGTGTCTCTGGAGGCGCTCGCACAAGCCGTTCCGGATGTCTCGCGCTGGTTTCAGCTGTACGTGCTCAGAGACCGGGGGCTCAGCCGCGAGCTCGTCCAGCGGGCGGCGCAGCACGGGTACGAGGCGCTCGTGGTGACGGTCGATCTACCGGTGCCGGGAATCCGCGAGCGCGAGCTGCGGGCGCCGGTCGAGGTCTCGACCGCCGAGCCGCTGGAAGACGACCCGGCGATCGCCGCGATCGAGCGCCGAACGCCGACCACGTTTGGGGCGCAGATTGACACCGACCTGACCTGGGCCGATATCGAGCACATCGTCTCCGACAGCCCGCTGCCGGTGCTCGTCAAAGGGCTTTTGACCGCCGAGGACGCCCGGCGGGCCGCCGGCCACGGAGTCGCCGCAGTCATCGTCTCCAATCACGGTGGCCGTCAGCTCGACACCGTGCTGTCGAGCGCTGATGCGCTGTCTGAGGTGGTGGACGCGATCGGTGATCGAAGCGAAGTTCTCGTCGACGGCGGCGTCCGGCGCGGGACCGACGTACTCAAGGCGCTCGCGCTGGGAGCGCGGGCGGTACTCGTGGGCCGGCCGGTCGTCTGCGGGTTGGCCGTCGACGGAAGCGCCGGCGCACAGCGCGTGCTCGAGATCCTGCTGGCCGAATTCGACAACGTGCTCAAGCTGGCCGGCACACCACAGGCGGCTCGACTTCACCGCAGCTGTGTGACGCGGGCACCGTGGGTGGCGACACCCAGGTGAACATCCTCGTCACCGGGGTCACCGGCTACGTCGGGGCGGCGCTGGTGCCCGCGCTGGCGCGAGACGGTCATGCGGTTCGGGGCTTTGCCCGCGATCGCGAGCGCGTGGCGCTCGACATTCCGATCGTGCAGGGTGACGCCGTCTCCGGCGACGGACTGGAGCGGGCATTGGCCGGAATCGACGTCGCCTACTACCTGATCCACTCGATGGAGCCGATCGTCGACGGGCCCTTCGGGACCGTCGAGCAGCTCGCCGCGGAGCGGTTCGCCGACGCGGCGGCACGCGCCTCGGTCGGGCGGATTGTGTATCTCGGCGGCCTGGTTCCCAGCTCCGGGCCTCTGTCACCGCACCTGGCCAGTAGGGCCAACGTCGAACAGATCCTGCTCGCGCGGGTCCCCGACTCGGTCGCGCTCCGCGCCTCGATCGTGATCGGCGCTCGGTCGCGATCGTTCCGCTTCCTGGTCCGCCTGGTCGAGCGCCTGCCGGTGCTGGCAGTTCCCGCTTGGCATAGCAATCGCACCCAACCAATCGACGAGCGTGACATCGTGCAATTGCTGACTCGGGTCGCGACCAGCGAACGGGTGGGGGGACGCTCACTCGACGTCGGGGGTCCGGATGTCGTCACCTATGGGCAGCTGATCGAGCGCATCCGCGACCTGATGCTCGTGACCCGACCGACGATCAGCTTCCAGCGCCTGACCGTGACCCCGATCGCGAGCCGGATCGCGGCCCTGATCGCCGGCGAGCAACACGAACTGGTGGGCCCGCTGATGGAAAGCCTGGCCACGGATCTGCTGCCACGCGATCTTCAGGTCGTCGAGCTCCTGGGGGCCAGGCTGCACACCCTCAATGCCGCGATCGAGCACGCGCTCCGTATGTGGGAGGCAAGCGAACCGCTAACGGCCCGTTAGCTGTACCCCCGCTGCCCTGCCCGTTAGTGTGCGGCCAGCGATGGCCACCGTTAACGCGAGTATCAGGATTCAGGCGCCGATCGAGCAGGTCTGGGAGACGGTCATGGACCCCGACAGGCTCGGCGACTGGGTCACGATACATAGAGCCGTCCGGGACGTTTCGCAAAACCCGCTCCGGCGCGGGGCGTCGATGGACCAGTCGATGGTGGTTCGTGGAGTCACCTTCCGGGTCCACTGGACACTTGTCGCCGTCGACGAGCCCCATAAGGCGGAGTGGGAGGGCCTGGGTCCCGCCCATTCGCGCGCCCGGATCTGCTATGCCCTGAGCAGCGACAACGGGGCGACGGTATTTGAGTACACCAATGAGTTCCACCCTCCCGGAGGCCGCCTTGGCAACGTCGCCGGGCGGTTCATCGTAGGAGCCACCTCGGAGCGGGAAGCCAGAAAGTCACTGGCACGGCTCAAGCTCCTGCTCGAGAAAGGTTCGGACCACTAATGACAGGGACAGTAACTCCGTGTATCGTGTCCACAATAAGGAAAACGAAGCACCTGGAGGTGGCTTCAGTTGGCTGATTTCGTAGACAGCGCAGTCAAGGACATCGACAACCGGTTAGCGGAGCTTGCAAATGAGGTCGGCAAGCTCCAGGCAGCTCGGGCGGCTCTGGTCGGTGGCCGCCGCGGGCCCGGGCGACCCCGTGGCTCGACCACCACTCGGCGCCGTCGCACCACGCGGAGCACCGGCACCCGCCGCCGGCGCGGCGGTAACACCCGCGCCACCCAGGCGCTCGAATTGGTGCGCTCCAAGCCCGGGATTACGATTCCGCAGATCGCCGAGTCGCTGAAGATCGAGCCTAATTACCTGTATCGCGTGATGCCCAAACTCGTCGAGGACGGCTCGGTCAAACGAGACGGCCAGGGGTGGCATCCGACGTCGTCATCCTGAGTCGACGTCCGAGTCGACGCCCTGGTCGACGCGGAAGCTCACGGGACCGCCGCCGCGATCGTCTGATAGGTCGATCGCAGCGGTCCCGTACCACACGGGCCCGGTGCACTAGATCAAGCCCAGTTGCTTGACCGCTTCGCGCTCGTCGGCGAGTTCCTTGACCGTGGCGTCGATCCGCGAGCGCGAGAACTCATCGATATCGAGCCCCTCGACGACGGTGTAGGCGCCACCGGAGCAGGTGCACGGGTAACCGGAGAAGACTCCCTCTTGGATGCCGTAGGCACCCCTGGAGAAGATGGCCATCGAGACCCAGTCGCCACCGGGCGTACCACGCACCCAATCGTGGAGGTGGTTGACGGCCGCGTTGGCGGCCGACGCGGCGCTTGATGCACCTCGGGCCTCAATGATGGCCGCGCCCCGCTTCTGCACCGTGGGAATGAACTCCTCCTCGATCCAGGACTGATCCCCGATCGCCTCCGCGGCGCTGGCACCCTCGACCTTGGCGTGAAACACGTCCGGGTACTGGGTCGCCGAGTGGTTGCCCCAGATCGTCACGTTGGTCACGTTGCTGATCGGTGCCCCGGTCTTTTTCGCCACCTGGGCGATGGCCCGGTTGTGGTCCAGGCGCATCATCGCGGTGAAGCGCTCCGCTGGAATGTCAGGCGCGTTGCTCTGCGCGATCAGGCAGTTGGTGTTGGCGGGATTGCCGACCACCAGCACCTTGACGTCAGACGCCGCGTGGTCGTTGAGCGCCTGACCCTGGGGCTTGAAGATGCCACCGTTGGCTTCAAGCAGGTCACCGCGCTCCATTCCCTTGGTCCGCGGGCGGGCGCCGACGAGCAGCGCGATGTTGACTGCGTCGAACGCGTGATTGGGGTCATCGCTGATATCGATCCCGGCGAGCAACGGGAAAGCGCAGTCATCGAGCTCCATCGCCGTTCCCTCGGTGGCCTTCACCGCATCCGGGATTTCGAGCAGCGACAGGTGGATCGGCGTATCGGCCCCCAACAGCTGTCCGCTGGCGATGCGAAACAGAAGTGCGTAGCCGATCTGGCCGGCGGCGCCGGTCACAGCCACTCTTACCGGGGATGAATTGTCGATCGAGTCGGTACTCACTGTCGGTTCCTTCCTTGACGATGCCGGGAGCTAATGCTTGTCGATGCTATAGCCCGCGATCGCGCGGGCGCGTCGCGATCCGGGTACGGACCCGGCGGGCGGTCAGGCGCCTAGGTCGAGCTGGTAAATCTGGCCGAGCTTGCGCTTCACATAGCTGACGAACGGACGCACCGAGATGGGGCCGCCGGCTTCGCGCTCGAGCAATTCCGTGGTGGTGAACTTGGAGCCGTGGCGATGGATGTGCTCGCCGAGCCAGTCGCGCAGCGGCGCCAGCTCTGCGGCCGCGATCCGCTCCTGGAGGTCCGGCAAGTCGGTCTGGACTCGCTCCCACAGTTGTCCGGCAATCAGGTTCCCCAGGGCATATGTCGGGAAGTAGCCGATCAGACCGGCGGACCAGTGCACATCCTGAAGCACGCCGTTGGCGTCGTTGTCGACCGTCATCCCGAAGAACTCCTCAAAGCGCGAGTTCCAGGCTTCGGGCAGGTCGTCAACGGCAAGCGTGCCGTCGATCAGCTGCTGCTCGAGCTCGAACCGCAGCACGATGTGCAGCGCGTAGGTGACTTCGTCTGACTCGACGCGGATGTATGAGGGCTTGATCTGGTTGACCGCGCGGTAGAGCACATCGGGGTCAAGCGTGGACAGCGCCCCGTCCAGGTGCTCGGCGATCCGCGGCGCGAGGACCGTGCAGAAGGGCCGCCCCCGTCCGACCATGTTCTCCCACAACCGGCTCTGCGACTCGTGCATGCCCAGTGACTCGCCCGCGCCGAGCGGGCTGCGGGCGAGCGAGGACGGGATACCGGCCTCGTAGAGCCCGTGGCCGCACTCGTGCATGGCGCCGTACAGTGCGCCGGGAAAGTACGTCTCGTCCCAGCGGGTTGTGATCCGGACGTCGCCGCGGCCAATCCTGGTCGCGAATGGATGCACGGTGTCATCGAGCCTCCACCCATCGCGGTGAAAGCCCATCAGCGCAATGGTCTCGGCGATCAGGGGGCGCTGACGCTCGATCGGGAAGTGACCATGCAGCAGGCTGTCGTCGACGGGGACGCCTTCACTGGTCAGGCGCGCGATCACCGGTATGAGCTCCGTCCGCAGCTCGCTGAACAGCGCGGCCACGGCGCTGGTCTTCATCTGCGGCTCGAAGTCGTCGAGCACCACGTCGTAAGCACACTCGAAGCCATCCGCCCCCTCATGACACTCGACGTAGCGGCGCGCGAGCTCGAAGTTGTGCGCCAGGTAGGGAGCGAACATGGCAAAGTCCGCTTTCCCCCGGGCCTCGATCCAGGCCTCCTGTCCGATCGACGCCGCCCGGGTCAAGTCGGCGGCCAGATCAGTAGGGACTCGTCGCGCCTTGTCCCATTGGCGGCGGACGAGCCGGACGAGGCAGTAGTCGTCGGACGTCGGATCAGCGCCGTTGAGCTCGGACGCGGCTCCCTCGAGCAGCCTGCCGGTCTCGTCGTCGATGAACATCTCATGGCTGATCCGCTGCAGCGTCGCCAGCGACTCGGCGCGGCCGACCACTCCCCGCGGGGGCATCATCGTCTGCTGGTCCCAGTGGGCCAGCGAGGAGACGTGGCGCAGATCTGACAGCTGGGCCATGCGCTCCTTCAGCTGCTCAAGACGGGTACTCATCGGGTTCTCCTGCACGGGAGGTAGGCGACCGGTGGCTGCGGCTGGTTGCTATGCGACCATTGCAGCATGTTCCGAAGGTATGGGTCGATCAAGCTGATGGATCTGTTCGGCTTCCGCGTCGGAGTCGACGCCAGCTGGTTTTTGATCCTGTTTTTGCTGATCTTCCTGCTCTCGGGGCCGTTCCGGGCCACCCTGCACAGCTCCGACGCGGTCGCATATATCACCACGGTGGTGAGCGTGCTGCTGCTGTTCGCGTCGCTGATCGTCCACGAGCTCGGCCATGCTCTGGTGGCGCGACGACAGGGGATCGAGGTCAAGCGCATAGATCTGTTTCTGTTCGGTGGACTGACCCAGATGAGCCGCGATGCGGCGACGCCCGGGGAGGATTTCAAGATCGCGGTCGCCGGCCCGGTGGCCACGCTGGGCGTGATCCTAGTGTGTCTGGCCGTGGACGTTGCCATCGTCGGTGAGCACCGGCTGGTGCACGCGGTGGCCCTCGACAGCGGCATCAAGATCACGCCGGTCCTTCTGGCTCTGAGCTTGCTGCTGCCGATGAACGTGCTGCTGCTGGCCTTCAACATCCTGCCCGCCTTCCCGCTCGACGGTGGGCGGATCACGCGGTCGATCATCTGGCGGTTCACTCAAGACAAGGCCCGCGGAACCCGGGTCTCGGCCAGGCTCGGGCAGGGCCTCGCGGTGATCCTGGCCGGAGTGGGGCTCTGGCTGCTGATCTCCTTGCACACTTTCGGCGGCCTGTGGCTGATCGCGATGGCCTACCTGCTCGGTCAAGCGGCCCGGGGTGCGTTGCTCCAGTCCGCACTGACGGAGCGGATCGACAGCCTCCGGGTGGTCGACATCATGGACGCCCACCCGGTTGCCATCGCGGCCCACATGCCGGTCTCACAGGCGCTCGAGGAGTACTTCGTGCGCTACGGCTGGGAATGGTTTCCGGTCGTCGACGAGGCGGGACATCTGATGGGCATCGCGCGACGGGAGCGCACGCAGTCCTCCGTCGACGGCGGTGAGGGGTGGCTGACGGTGGCCGCGGTGCTCGATTCAGACGGAGTCGCGAGCTGGCGGGTGCAGGAGGACCGTCCGATCAGCGAGCTGCTCGCCTCCGAGTCGCTCGGCCGGCTCGGCGCTCTGATGGCGGTGGACGGCGACGGGATTCTGCGGGGCGTGGTCACAGTGGAGCAGGTGCGCCGTGTGCTGCGCAATGCCTTCGGCCAGATGGCGGCCTGACCCGTCAGCAATGCCTCGGCCAGATGGCGGCCTGAACCGTCCGGCGCTCGACACCGGGCCAGGTCTGTTGGATGACCGCGCGGGGCGGCCCGCCGACCGCGCCGAATAGAATCGCTTGACGTGCCGTCACACGACGTTTTGATCATCGGCGCCGGGCTCGCGGGTCAGCGCGCGGCGCTGGCGGCGGCTCAGACCGGCGCCACGGTGGGGATCGTCTCCAAGGTCCATCCGGTGCGCTCTCACTCGGTGGCCGCCGCCGGCGGCATCAACGCCGCGCTCAACCCGGAGGACACCTGGGAGTCGCACGCCTTCGACACCGTCAAGGGCTCGGACTATCTCGGCGACCAGGACGCGATCGAGATCATGTGCCGGGAGGCCCCGAACGAGATCCTGTGGCTCGAGCACGCCGGCGTGACCTTTCACCGCAACGAGACCGGCCACCTGGGCACGCGCGCCTTCGGCGGCGCCTCGGCGGCCCGGACCTACTACGTGGCCGACATCACCGGCCACGCCATCCTGCACGTCCTCTACGAGCAGCTGATGAAACACAGCGCCCAGATCGACCGCTACGAGGAGTGGTTCACGACCGATCTGCTCCAGGACGACAACGGCCGCTGCGTGGGCGCGATCTGCCGCGACCTGCGCGACGGCGCACTGGAGATCTTCAACGCCAAGACCGTGATCCTGGCCTCCGGTGGCGCCGGACAGGCCTACAAGCCCACCACCAACGGGCTGATCGTGACCGGCGACGGGATTGCGCAGGCCTACCGGATCGGCGCGCGGCTGATGGACATGGAGATGATCCAGTATCACCCCACGACGCTGGCCGGCAACGGCCTGTTGATCACCGAGGGAGCACGCGGGGAGGGAGCCTGGCTGCTGAACGCCGAGGGCGACCGGTTCATGGAGGAGTACGCGCCCAACAAGCTCGAGCTGGCCTCGCGCGACGTCGTCTCGCGCGCCGAGCAGACCGAGATCAACGAAGGGCGCGGCTTTGAGGACGGGACCGTCGCCCTGGACATCACCAAGGTCCCGCGCCGGCGCACGCTGGAGGCGCTGCGGGAGATCGTCAACATCGGGCGCGACTTCGCCGGGGTCGACATCACCCGCGAGCCGATCCACATCCACCCCGGCCAGCACTACATCATGGGTGGGGTCAAGACCGACTCCGACGGCCGCACGACGATCCCCGGGCTGTACGCGGCCGGCGAGGTCGCCTGCGTGTCCGTGCACGGCGGCAACCGCCTGGGCGCCAACTCGCTGCTTGACACGCTTGTCTTCGGGCGGCGGTCCGGAGAGCACGCCGCCAAGCACGCCCTTCAGATGCCCATGCCGAGCACGCCGCTCACCCGCCTGTCAGATACCGCCGCCGAGATCCAGGCGATCATCAACCGCCCCGAGGGCGGCCGGCGGATCGCGGCCATCAAGGACGAGCTGGGCGAGGCGCTGAACCAGTACGTGGCGGTGTTCCGCGACGCCGACGGCCTGCGTAAAGCCCATGAGATTGTCCGCCGGCTCAAGGAGGAGGCTCCCCGGGCGTCGATCGACGACCGCGGAACGGTCTTCAACCAGGACGTGATCGGAGCCATCGAGCTCGGCTACATGCTTGACGTGGCCGAGGCGATCGTGGTCGCTTCCCAGGAGCGCCGGGAGTCTCGGGGGGCTCAGTTCCGTACAGACTTCCCCGAACGCAACGACACCGACTGGCTCAAGCACGTCGATATCTCGGTCAACGGCGGCGACGTCCCCAGTGTCAGTTACTCGCCGGTCACGATCACCAAATGGGAGCCCCAGGAAAGGACCTACTGAATCGCTCATGCCCGATTACACGTTGAAGATCCGGCGCTTTGACCCAGAATCCGGAGAGGCCGCGTACTGGGACGAGCACACGCTGGACATGGGCGAGCGCAGCTCGGTGCTGGATGCGATCCTGAAGATCCGCGACGAGATCGACGGCTCGGTGGGGATCCGCTGCTCGTGTCAGCAGGCGATCTGCGGGTCGTGCGGGGTGCGCATAAACGGCAAGCCGGGCCTCGCCTGCAACACGCACCTGGAGGTGGCGGCGGCGCGAGCCCACGGCGCCGGCTGGAACCCCGACGTCGACGCGGGTACGAGCGACGGCGGCGCCGGCAGCGGCGACACCACCCCGGGCGGGGTGATCGAGGTCGAGCCGATGGGCAACATGCCCGTGATCCGCGACCTGATCGTCGACATGGATGCGGTGCACTGGCAGAAGATCCAGCAGGTCACGCCGTACCTGATCAATCGGGAGCCGGTCCCCGAGCGCGAGTACATCGTCCCGCACGAGAACATGGTCGACGTCACTCAGTCGATGGCCTGCATCCAGTGCGGGGCGTGTGTGTCGGACTGCCTGTCGATGGAGATCGACCCGCTGTTCGTCGGGCCCGCGGCGCTGGCCAAGGCTTACCGGTTCGTCGGAGATCCCCGTGACGCCGAGCACTACGAGCGGCTCAACTACCTCGCCCAGGACGAGCATGGGATGTACGACTGCACCCACTGCTTCAACTGCATCGACGCCTGCCCCAAGGGTGTGGCCCCCATGAGTCAGATCATGCGGCTACGCCGCCGGGCCGGCACCGACTACGGAATCGTCGATGGCAACAACGGTCACCGTCACGAGGAGGCGTTCGTGACCCTCGTGCGCGACTACGGGCTGCTCAACGAAGCCGAGCTGCTACCGCGCAGTTACGGTGGCAACTCGTGGTTTGGCAAGTTCCATCCCGCTGCGGGGATGGAGTTGCTGTCATCGCTGTCAACCGTGGTCACCGGTCTGGTCCGGGGCAAGGTGAGCCCCAAGATCGCGATGCTCGGTCACAAGCTGGCCAAGCCTGATTTGAGCGCGCTCAAGCGCATCTACGGCACCGTCGAAGGTCGCGGGCCGCGCGACGAGCTCAACCTGTACGTCACCGGCTACGAGGACGAGCCCGAGCCCGAGCGGGAGGGCAGCGAAGAGCGCAAACCTCCGCCCGAGCCCTCGGTTCCCTCAGGTGAGCCCGAGGCCCCGGTCGCCCCGCCGGATGAACCCGACAAGTCGCCCACGTTCCCAGAACCGGACGAGGGCGACGACGACGAGAGCAGCTCGGAAACCGCCCGCAGCGAAAGGCAGCCACGATGAAGGTCGCCTACTGGCCCGGCTGCGTGAGCCGCGGGTTCACACCCGAGCTGCACGGTTCGATGGCCAAGGTCGCGCCGCTGCTCGAGATCGAGCTGATCGAGCTCGACCGGGCGGCCTGCTGCGGCGCCGGCGTGATCGCCGAGCACAACCAGGAGCTGGCCGACACGCTCAACGCCCGCACCTTTGCATTGGCCCAGCGGACCGACGGCGAGCTGATGATGAACATCTGCTCGACCTGTCAGGGGTCGCAGTCCGAGTGCCAGGAGCGGCTCGATGCCAACACCGAATACCGCCAGCGGATCAACGCCAACCTCGCCGACGAAGGCCTTTCCTACGATAAGGGGCTGACCAACAAGAACCTCCTCTGGCTGCTGGTCGAGGAGATCGGGCTCGACGCGCTGACGGCCAAAGTCAAGCGCCCGCTGACCGACCTCAAGATCGGTCCCTTCTACGGCTGCTATATCGTGCGGCCGGTCGACCGCCTGGGCGTCGATGCCGAGCACCCCCGCGACCGTTACCTGCACATGGTCATCGAGGCCCTGGGCGGCACCGTGATCGATTATGCGGGCGTCTACAAGTGCTGCGGCTTTCCGATCATCACGATGAACAAGCAGGCCTCGCTGAAGATGGCCGGGCGCCACATCGCTGACGCGATCGACGCCGAGGCCGACTGCCTGGTGGTGCCGTGTCCGCTGTGTCATCTCAACCTCGACCTGCAGCAGCCCCTGGCGGCCAAGGCCACCGGCCGCGAGCTGGGCCTGCCGGTCCTGCACCTGCCGCAGCTCCTCGGGCTCGCGCTCGGGCTGAGCCCCAAGGAGCTTGGGATGAGCAAGCACGTCGTCAAGGCGACCTCGGTCATCGACTGGTCGAGCTCGGTGGTCGCGGCCGCCGCCTAGCGGGACCCGAGTCCCGCTGGGCCGGGCGCAGGTCCACGCGCCAGCCGCGGCCGCCTCGCCGGCTCCCCAAAATGAAGCGCGAGGCCCGGGGGCCTCGCGCTGTGCCTTATCCTTGCCCGTCCCGTGTGTGCGCTGGGGGGCAGTGAACGCCACGGCACCGGGAAGGTATGGCCAACCATGATCGCGGGGAGGGAGCTTTTGTTCGTCCCCTCGAGCGGGTGAAATTAGGGGGAAGCGAGCGGTGCAGATGGGGTAGAAAGCCCCCACCCGCGGGCGCACAAAACCAGGACAATTCTTTTCCGCCCGATAACGTGCGCGGGCCGCGCTGCATCCGCCCCGATGACCATCGCCAGCCGACAGCCGATCACGGTTGCTCTTGCCGAGTTCGAGGACATCGTCAGCCGCGGGCTGCAGGCGCTGATCGACGATGACGATCACCTCAAGCTGGTCGCGGCCGACATCTCGCAAGAGCGCCTGGCGGTGACTCTGGCGCAATGCCAGCCCGACGTGGCGATCCTCAACTTCGGGTCGCTGTCGAGTCCCGCCGAGCTGCGCGACCTGCGCTCGTCGGTCCCGGGCACGCGTCTGATGGTGCTCGCCAACAACCCCTCGGGCGTGGAGTGCCGCCAGTTGATCGGATTCGGCGCCACCGCGTGTCTGGCCAAGAACACCGAGGCCCGCGACGTCCTGCACGCGATCTACCTCGCCTCCCGCGGGCTGCACGTGCTTCCCTCCGCCGGGGAGGCCCAGCCGGCCCACGAGTCCGCGGGGCCGGCCCCGCTGACCGAGCGCGAGGCCGACGTGCTCGAGCTGCTCCAGGGCGGGCGCTCCAACGCCGAGATCGCGGCCACGCTGCACGTGGGCATCGAGACGATCCGCACCCACGCCCGCAACATCTACCGCAAGCTGGGGGTCAACTCGCGCCGCGAGCTGCGCACGCAGCCGTGAGCTTTCACCGCCCCCGCACCCAGCGCGCTCACCATGGCGTGCCGTAGCGCTCCTTGAATACGAACTGATCGACCGGGTTGCGCCGCAGCCGCGTGGGCCACGGGTCGGCGCGGTAGCCGACCGCGATGTGGCCCGCGATGGCCAGCCCCTCGGGAATCCCCAGCAGCGAGCGCACCTGCTCTTCGGCGGGCACGAGCAGCGTCGTGAAGGCGGCGCCCAGGCCTTCTCGGCGCAGACCGAGCAGAATGTTCTGCACGAACGGGTAGACCGACGCTCCACCGACGATGCTGGGCCGCGCCAGCTCCGCATCGGTGATGGCGAGCGCCGACAGCTCCACGCACACGACCAGATGCACCGGCACCGCGTCGAAATTGCGGGCGTATTCGTCGGCGCCGCGCAGCATCCGCAGCCGCCCGGGGGCCAGACCGCTGGCCTCGCCGGCATCCAGGGCGGCGCGGCCGCCGGTCTTGACCATGTAGTCGTCCCAGGGCTGCTGGTAGAGCTCGCGCAGGCGCCGGCGCCGCTCGCGGTCGCCGACGACGATCACCCGCCATCCCTGTCGGTTGCCGCCGCTGGGAGCGAAGCGAGCGTTGTCGAACACCCGCTCCAGCAGCTCGCGCGGTACCGATTCGGAGGTGAAGCGGCGCGTCGACGGGGCGCACCGCATCAGCTCGTAGAGATCGTCAGGCAACCGACGGGGCCACTCGCTGGGCGACCAGCAACTCGGCGATCTGGACCGCGTTGGTGGCCGCGCCCTTGCGCAGGTTGTCGGACACGACCCACATCCACAGTGCCCGGGGGTGCGATTCGTCGCGCCGCAGGCGCCCCACGAACACCTCGTCGCGGCTCTCCGCTGCCAAGGGCGTGGGCACTTCCTCGACGATCACTCCCGGGGCCTGGGCCAGCAGCTCGCGCGCCTGCGGCACGCCAATCCGCTCCCGGGTCTGCAGGTTGACGGCGATCGAGTGGCCGACCCGCACGGGCACGCGCACACAGGTCACGGCGATCCCGATCGAGTCGTCCTCGAGGATCTTGCGCGTCTCGAACATCATCTTGCGCTCCTCGTCGGTGTGGTCGTCGCCGGGCGCAAAGGAACCGGCGGCCCCGATCACGTTGAAGCCGATCGGCGCTGGATACACCTCGGGCGCGGGCATCTCCATCCCGTGCAGCGACGCGTGGGCCTGGCCCTCGAGCTCGTCGATCGCCTTGCGCCCGGTGCCCGACACCGACTGGTACGTCGCCACCACCAGGCGCTCCAGACCGACCGCGCGCTGGATCGGCGCCAGCGCGACCATCAGCTGCATCGTTGAGCAGTTGGGGTTGGCGATCAGCCCCTTGTGGTCGGCGAGCGCGTGGGGGTTGACCTCAGACACGACCAGGGGCACCTCCGGGTCGCGGCGGAAGGCGGAGGAGTTGTCGATCACGGTTGCGCCGTGGGCGACGAAGCGCGGCGCCCACTGGCGCGAGGTGCCGGCGCCGGCCGAGAACAGCGCGAGGTCGAAATTGCTCAGGTTGGCGTGCTCGTCGAGCACCTGCACCGGGCGCCCGTCGATCTCGGTGCCGGCCGAGCGCGGGGACGCGAACAGCACGATCTCGTCGGCCTCGAACCCCCGCTCGCGCAACAGCGCCAGCATCGTCCGGCCGACGGCGCCGGTCGCGCCCACTACCGCCAGCCTCGTCATCGGGGTCCCTGTTCGGGCTGGATCCCGCCCTCGCCCAGCTCGAAGGCGGCGTGCAGCGCCCGCACGGCCTGGGGCACGTGATCGGCGCGGATCACGCACGAGATCTTGATCGGCGAGGTCGAGATCATCTCGATGTTGATCCCTTCGCCGGCCAGCGTTTCGAACACCTTGGCGGCTACGCCTGGGTGCGAGCGCATCCCGGCGCCGACGATCGAGACCTTGCCGATCTGCGTGTCGGTGTCGGCCGTCGCGCCCAAATGGATGCAAATCCGCTCCAGCGCCTGCTCGGCGGCGCGCAGATCCTCGGTGTTGATCGTGAACGACACCTCCGCGGCGCGCCCCTCCTCCAGGGGCTCGTTCTGGATGATCGTGTCGACGTTGCAGTTTGCCTGCGCCAGAGCGCCGAAGATCGTCGCCGCGGCGCCAGGCCGGTCGGGGACGCCGACCAGCGTGATGCGGGCCTCGTCGGTCGAATGGGTGACGGCGGTGATCAGGGGGTGTTCCATCGTCTCGTCTTCTCCAAGGACAAAGGTACCTGGACCGGGGTCAAAGCTTGAGCGGCAGTGGATCCGCACCCCGTGCGTACGCGCATACTCGACCGAGCGCAGCTGGAGGACCTTGGCGCCCGAGGCGGCCATCTCGAGCATCTCCTCGAAGCTGACCTGGGGGAGCTTGCGAGCGTTGGGCACGAGCCGGGGGTCGGCGCTGAACACACCGGCCACGTCGGTGTAGATCTCGCACACCTCGGCCCCGATCGCGGCCGCGACCGCCACCGCCGTGGTATCGGAGCCGCCCCGGCCGAGCGTGGTCACGTCGAGGCTGGTCGACACTCCCTGAAACCCGGCCACGAGCACGATCAGGTCCTGACCCAGGGCCTCGCTGATCCGCTTGGCCCGCACGTCGATGATCCGGGCTCTGGTGTGCGAGGTGTCGGTGACGATCCCGGCCTGCGAACCGGTCAGGCTGATGGCCCGGTGGCCGAGATCGTTGATGGCCATCGCGCACAGCGCGCACGAGATCCGCTCCCCGGTCGAGAGCAGCATGTCCATCTCGCGGCGGTCGGGGTCGGGCGAGACCTCCTCGGCCATCGCGATCAGCTCGTCGGTGGTCTGACCGCGGGCTGACAGAACGGCCACGACCCGCTTGCCGGCCTCGCGCTGACCCACGATCCGCCGAGCGGCATGCTTGATCCGTTCGGCGTCCGAGACGGAGGTGCCGCCGAACTTCATGACAACCGTCTCGGGCACGGCGTCGAACTGTAGGAGATCCGCGACGGCCACCATTGTGACGGCCACGGTTGCCCCAGGGCACCCCCACGGGCGGCCCGGCGGCCGGCGCGGCGGCGTCGCCTACCCCAGCGATCCGGTCAGATACCGCTGCAGCGCCGGCCCGACCCACTGCACGACCTGCTCCGCATCCGCGGAGACGAGCGGTTCGAAGCCAAGTATGTACCGGACCAGCGCCACCCCGGCGACCTGAGCCGCCACTAGGTTGCTGCGCAACTCCGGCTGGTCTGAGCCGAGCCCGGCGACGAGTGGGCCAAGCAAGCCGACGCGGAGAAACTCGGCCAGCAGATCGGCGGCCGCGGGCTCGGTCGTCGCCGCGCGCAACAGGGTGATCAGCGGGTTGCCGCTCCCCGCCCGGTCCCACGAGCCCACGAACAGGCGTGCGAGCCGCTCGCCGACCCGCTCCGGGTCGGCCAGGAGCCCGGGCAGCTCCCACGCGGGGTCGAACGGCCACGCGGTCGCGGCGATCAGCAGCTGGGCCTTGGTGCCGAAGAAGTGAACGATCAGGGCCGCGTCGACCCCAGCGGCGGCCGCGATGGCGCGCATCGACGCCCCGTTGTAGCCGCGCTCGGCGAACAGGCGACGGGCCGCGGCGAGGATCGCCTCTCTCGTGTCATTCGCGCCGGGACGGCGGCCGGTGCGGGGCGTGCGCGTGTTCACAGGCGAACAGCTTGACAAACCATATCAACGATGTAAAGTCAACAGCGTAAAGTCAATGACGATGAATTCCTGTGAGAAGTGACCGATGACACGCAAATGGTGGACCTTGGCGGCGGTCTGCACCGGCGTCTTCATGCTCCTGCTCGACATCACGATCGTGAATGTCGCGCTGCCCGACATCGAGCGGGGGTTCCAGGCCTCGCTGTCCGATCTGCAGTGGGTGGTCGACGCCTACGCGCTGACCCTGGCCGCCTTCCTGCTGACCGCCGGCTCGCTCGCTGACATCTACGGACGCCGGAGGCTGTTCGCGGTCGGGATCACGATCTTCACGCTCGGCTCGCTCGCCTGCGGCCTGGCGACCAGCTCCACGTTCCTGGTCCTCGCCCGCGGCGCTCAGGGCGTCGGCGGCGCGATCATGTTCGCCACCTCGCTGGCGCTTCTGGCCCAGGCCTTCCAGGGCACCGATCGCGGCATCGCGTTCGGGGCGTTCGGGGCGATCACCGGCGTCGCCATCGCCGTCGGCCCGGTTCTCGGGGGGGCGCTCACCAGCGGGGTGTCCTGGCGCTGGATCTTCTATGTGAACGTCCCGATCGGGGTGCTCGCCCTGTTGATCACCCTGGTGCACGTTGACGAGTCCCGTGACCCGCACGCCAGCCGGCCCGACTGGATCGGCTTCGCCACCTTCAGCGCCGGGCTCGCCGCGCTCGTCTTCGGCCTGATCCACGCCAACGCCGATGGCTGGGGGTCGGCCACCGTCACCGGCTCGCTCGCCACGACCGGCATCCTCCTGGCAGCGTTCGTCGTCGCCGAGCGGATCCAGTCGGAGCCGATGCTCGACCTGAGCCTGCTGCGCGTCCCGACCTTCGACGGCGGGCTGATCGCGGCGTGGGCGGTGTCCGCGTCGGTGTTCTCCGCGCTGACGTTCCTCGTGCTGTATCTCCAGAACGTGCTCGGCCTCTCGGCGCTCGATACCGGGATCAGGTTTCTCCCCCTCACCGGAGCGATCTTCCTTACCGCCGGGGTGGCCGGCCAGCTCACCGGGCGCGTGCCCAGGCGGCTTTTGATCGCACCCGGGTTCGTGCTGATCGCCGCCGGGATGCTGCTCATGCGCGGCCTCACCCCCACCTCGGGCTGGTCGCACCTGCTGCCCGGCATGATCGTCGCCGGGATCGGCGCCGGTCTCGTCAACGTGCCGCTTGTCTCGACGGCGGTCGGGGTCGTCGAGCCGGCCCGGGCCGGGATGGCATCCGGGATCAACTCCACGCTACGCCAGGTCGGCATCGCCACCGGCGTCGCCGCACTCGGCGCGCTGTTCGCGGCCCGCGTCCGCTCGAGCGCGGTCAAGGACCTCGTCCACACGCCGCTCGCCCCCCACGCGCACCGGATCGCGGACGCCATCTCCGCCGGCGGCGCCGGGCACGTGCTCAACGGCACGCACGCCGGCGCCCACCGCCTCGTAGCCCACGCCGCGCGCGCCGGCTTCGTGAGCGGCCTGAACGAGATCCTGCTCGTCGGCGCGATCCTCGCCTTCATCGGCGCGCTCGCCTCGTTCATGCTGATCCGCGAGCGCGACTTCATCGTCGCTCCCGACGAACCCGCGCCCGTGCCGGCCGCTGGATGAGGCCGCACCGCCGTTCGCAAACCCAACACGACAGGAGAAACACATGTCCACCAGACCGCAGAGCTTCGGGACGCGTCTGATCGGCCAGACCGAGAACGCGCTCGGCGCGATCCTCGACCGGCAGCTCGCCGGGACCGGCCTGACCGCGCACGACTGGGTGGCGCTGACGGTCAGCGTCACCTCCGGCCCCGACCTCGAGCGTGACACCGTCGCCGCGCGGATCGCCGGTGCGCTGAAGTGTGACGCGGCCCGCGCCGGCGAGCATCTCGACCGGCTGGCAGACGCCGGCCTGTTGGTCCAGAGCGAACCCGAAGGCTCCCGGCTCCGCGTCTCACCGGTCGGAAGCCGAGTGTTCGAGCAGGTGCACGGCGAAATCGTCCGCATCACCGAGCGGCTGTGGAGCGATCTGCCCGCCGCTGACGTGGACGCCACGGCCCGAGTGCTGAGCACGGTGCTCGAGCGGGCCAACGGCGAGCTGGAACCACGGGCGTGATCGTTCGACCGCGGGGCCCGGGATCTGTCCCGTAAGGTAGCTCAGACTGCGCGGCGCCCGGAGAGCGCCCGCCCGAGGGTCAGCTCGTCGGCGTACTCCAGGTCGGCGCCGACCGGCAGTCCGCTGGCCAGCCGCGTCACCGCCAGCTCAGGGAGCCGCTCCCGCAGTCCGGCGGCGATGTGCAGCGCGGTGGCCTCGCCGGTCGTGGTCGGGTTGGTGGCGATCACCACCTCCCCGACGCCGCCCGTCTGCACGCGCTCGTAGAGCTCGGCGATCTTGAGGTCCTCAGGGTCGACGCCGTCGATCGGCGAGAGCGCGCCCCCGAGCACGTGGTAGCGGCCCGCGAACTCGTGCGTGCGCTCGATCGAGATCACGTCCGAGGGCTCCTCGACGACGCAGATCAGCTCGGGATCACGGCGCTCGTCGGAGCAGATCCGGCAGCGCGGCCCGTCGGCCAGGTTGAAGCATTCTTCACACAAGCCGATGCGGGCCTTGACCTCCTTGATCGCGTCGGCGAGCGCGCCCGCCTCGTCGTCGGAGGCGCGCAGGATGTGAAAGGCAAGCCGCTGGGCGGTGCGCCCGCCGACCCCGGGCAGCTTCGACAGCTCGGTGATCAGCCGCTGGACGGGCGGGGCGTACAAGCTCGCCTGGAGCCTAGAGGCCGGGAAGGCCGAGACCGCCGAGCCCGCCGCCGAGCCCGCCGGCGATTCCGCCCATCTTCGCGGCGGCCAGCTCCTGCGCGGAACGCAGCCCCTCGTTGACCGCCGCCAGCACCATGTCCTGGAGCAGCTCGACGTCCTCGGGATCCACCGCCTCGGGATCGATCTTGATCTCCTTGACGTCCCCGTCACCGCTCACCTTGACGGTCACCATCCCGCCGCCGGCGGAGGCCTCGACGATCTCGTCCTTGAGCGCCTCCTGGGCGGCGATCATGTCCGCCTGCATCTTCTGGGCCTGGGCAAGGAGCTGCTGCATGTTTGGCTGGGGCATGATTAGTTGGCCTCTTCCTGGTCGGTGTCGTCGAGTACTTCCTCGGCGTCGAACTCCTCCATGAAGCGTCGCACGAGCTCCTCGCCCGTGAGGTTGGAGGCGGCATCGGGCGCTGCCGGGCCCTCGTCGCGGAGCTCGTAGTGGAGGGCCAGCTTCGCGCCCGTCACTGACTTGACCGCCTCGGCGGCCGCGCGGCGGTAGTCGTCCTGCTCGGCCTTGCGCTTGAAGAAGGCCGCCCCGGGGGGGAAGGCGAGCGTGAGCGCCTGACCGCTGAGCGCGGCCGGGCGGGCGGCATCGAGGGTCGCCGCCAGCATCGCGTTGCCCTGGCGCACGAAGTCGACAACCGCCGGCCACGACTGCACCAGCGTCTCGAGCTCGGGGAGTGGGTCGGGCGCCGGCTCGGAGATTGGCTGCGGAGCTGGCTCCGGAGCGTCCACGGGCGGCGGTGGCGACCGGCGGGGCGCCGCTTGATCCTCCATCAGCGCCTGCTCCAGCCGCTCGATCCGCGCCAGCAGCGCCTTGGTCGAGGGGTCGATCTCGGGCGCGGCGGCCTTGATCAGCACGAGCTCGAGCTGGATCCGGCCCTGAGCGCCGTTGGCGGTCGCCTCGAGGGCCGCGGCGACGAGGTCGAGCAGCCGCACCACGTCGGTGCCGGCCATCGCCTCGGCCTGCTCGAGCAGACGCGCGTCGCGCTCGGGGGTCACCCGCAGCTCCTCGGGCACCTCTTCGAGCACTTGCACGGCCAGCAGCTCGCGACTGTGGATTTCGAGGTCACGGATCAGCTGGCCCGGGTCTCGACCCGAGCCGGTCAGCTGGGCGGCGACCCGCAGCGCCTGCGCGGGGTCGTGGGCGATCACGGCATCGATCGCCTCGAACAGCTGCTCGGCATCGGCCACCCCCAGCACCGCCAGCACGTCGGCGGAGGTGATCTGATCGCCGCCGGCGTAGGTGACGAGCTGCTCGAGCGTGCCCAGGGCGTCGCGGAAGCTGCCGGTGGCGTGGCGGGCGATGAGTGCGACTGCGCCGGGCTCGATCTCGATCTGCTCCTTGGCCGAGACCCGGTGCAGGACCTTGGCCACCTGCTCGACGGTCGGTCGGCCGAAGTCGAACCGGTGGCAGCGGTCGACGACCGTGGGCAGCACCTTCTGGGCCTCTGTGGTGGCGAGCACGAAGATGGTTCGCGGCGGCGGCTCCTCAAGCGTCTTGAGAAACGCGTTCCAGGCCTGCGGGGAGAGCATGTGGGCCTCGTCGAGGATGTAGACCTTGTGACGGCCGGAGACGGGGGCGAAGCCGACCTTCTCTCGCAGGTCGCGAATGTCGTCGACCGAGTTGTTGGAGGCGGCGTCCATCTCGATCACATCGAGCGAGGTCGCGTTGGCGATCGAGACGCAGGACTCGCACACGCCGCAGGGCTCGATGGTCGGTCCCTGCTCGCAGTTCAGGCAGGCGGCGAGGATCTTGGCCGTGCTCGTCTTGCCGGTCCCGCGCGAACCGACGAACAAATAGGCGTGATGCACCTTGCCCCGGGTGATGGCGTTGGCGAGCGTGCGCACGATCTGCTCCTGACCGACGACGTCGGCGAACGTGCGGGGGCGGTGGCGGCGGTAAAGCGAGGGGCCGGTCGACACGAGCCTTCGAGTCTAGTGCCGCGATCGGAAACGTTTGCCGGGCCGGTGCACGTTTGACGGGAGCGGCACCAGTTGGCCGCCAACGCGGAATCAGTGGCCCGGCCGCCGGCGCGGATCAGTGGCCCGTGCACCCTCCGTCGAAGCCGTACCCAGGGCGCGGCCGCCGCTTGAAGACTCCGATCTGGCACCCCCACGGCGCCTGAAGGTGGCCGCTTAAGGCTGCTTCCTTCCGGACCTGACCTGGTTCACGGGTCTTCATCGCCATGGGACCTGACCATCACCGCCTTCAATGGGGCGCTGACCCCGGGCCTGTGCCCCTCGAGAGGGAATTCAGCCCCACTTGAGCGGATTGTGGGTTACAGGGCACCGCTAGCGCCCCGCCTAGCACGGGTCCGCTCCGGATCGTAGCGAGTTGCGCCATCTGTATCTTCCGGTCGCGAGATGTCCGTCGGGGTGATAGGCCTCGGTTACGTGGGGCTTCCGCTGGCGGTGGCGTTTGCGGAGGCCGGCGAGCACGTGGTCGCCGTCGACATCGACGAGAGCAAGATCAGCGCGATCGGGGCCGGCCAGTCCTACATCGAGGACGTGAGCTCCGACCGCGTGCGCGCCGCGCTGCCCAACATCGAGGCCTGGAGCCACTTCAGGACCCTGGCCCAGACCGACGCGGTCCTGATCTGCGTACAGACGCCGCTGACGGCGAACCGGGAGCCCGACCTGGCGCCGTTGCTGGCCGCCGGGGCGGCGCTGGGGGAGGTCGTCCAGCGGGGGCAGCTGATCGTGCTCGAGTCGACCACGTATCCGGGCACCACGCGCGAGGAACTGGTCCCCCTGCTCGAGCGCCGCGGCCTGCGGGTCGGAGACGGATTGAACGTCGCCTTCTCGCCCGAGCGCGTCGACCCGGGACGCACCGACTACACCCTGCGCACCACGCCCAAGGTCGTCGGTGGGCTGACCCCGGAATGCACCGAGCGCGCCGCCGAGCTCTACGGCCTGGTGTGCGACGAGGTGGTGCCGGTCTCCTCGCCCGAGGTCGCCGAGATGGCCAAGCTACTCGAGAACATCTTTCGCTCGGTCAACATCGCGCTGGTCAACGAGCTCGCGATCCTGGCCGAGCGGATGAAGGTCGACATCTGGGAGGTGATCGACGCCGCCGCGACCAAGCCCTACGGCTTCATGCGCTTCGAGCCCGGGCCCGGCATGGGGGGCCACTGCCTCCCCGTCGATCCCTTCTACTTGACCTGGCGTGCGCGCAAGTTCCACATGTCGACCGAGTTCATCGAGCTGGCCGGAAAGATCAACCAGCAGATGCCCTACCACTGCGTCGAGCGGATCGAGCATGCGCTCAACGACGCCGAGCTGCCGGTCAAGGGGTCGCGGATCGTGATCCTCGGGGTCAGCTACAAGGGAGGCGTCGGCGACCTGCGCGAATCGCCCGCGCTGCGGATCATCGAGGTCCTGGCCGAGCGTGGCGCGCTTTTGAGCTACCACGATCCGTTCGTACCCGACCTGCCCGAGTTCGCCATGAGCAGCATCCCGTTCGAGGATGTGACTGACTCCGACGCGGTCGTGCTGGTGACCGCGCACCCGGGTGTCGACCTCGGGTCGGTCGTCTCGGGCGCGTCCCTATTCGTCGATCTACGCGGGGCCACCCGCAAGCTGCGCGCCCAGAACGTCGTCCGCCTCTGAGAGGCGTCCGCCTTTGAGAGCGGCGGGCGGCCTCAGCCGCCTCCGCTCGAGGTTCCGGTGCCGCCCGTCGAGCCGCCACCTCCACCGGTGCTGCCCCCCGACCCGCCGCCGGAGGAGCCCGATGCGACACCGCTGCCTTGGGGCGCGGGTTGGGGCGCAGGTTGGGGCGCGGATTGGGGCGCGGGTTGGGGCGCGGGTGCGGGGGATCCGCTGCTCGAGCTCCCAGAACTGCCCGCCGTGCCGCTCTCCGAACCGCCGGTGCTGACGGGTGGGCTGCTCGCGCTGGATTGCCCGGTGGCAGGGGACGAAACGCTCGCGGGCGCACTGGAAGGTGCGCTCCCCGAGGAGGACGCAGGTTGGTGCGCAACCGCTCGACTGGCGCTCGCTCGCGACTTCGGCCGAGCTTTCGCCTTTTTAGGGTGTTTATGCACCTTTGGAGGCTTCGACTGCACCTTCGGAGGCTTCGTCTGCGCCTTCCGTGCCGGGCGTGGCGCGGCGGACGCCGCGGCGGTGCTGGCGGGAGTCCCGGTCGCGTTGCGCTGGTGCGACGTAGAGTCGTGTCCGGCGCCATTCGACCCTATGCCCGCTGCAAGCGCCCCCGCGACCCCGAGGACCAGGAAGGCAGCGCATCCTGCCAGCAACAGCCGTCGTGCGCGGGGAAGGCGGAAGCGTGGGCCGGCGCCCACTTCAGACGGGCCGGCTACTGCCGGGGCTGCGGTTTCGTCTTCATCCTCGGCGCCGCCACGGTCCTCATCCTCCGACCGATCGTCCTCGATCGCAGGCATGCTCCCGCGGAGGTCGACCAGCGCCAGACCGGCAAGCTCCGCGACTTTTCCCTCGCCGCGATCACATGCCTGTTGGTAGGCGGCGAGCGCCGGAGCAAAATCACCCCGCTCCTCGAGGAGTACTCCGAGATTGAACGCGCCGGTGGGGTCGCCGCGCTGGTACGCGCGTTGGTATGCGTCGAGCGCGGCGTCCGTGTCGCCCTGCTCTTCGAGCAGTATCCCGAGGTTGGAAGGGGCGGCCGCATGGCCCCACTGATCGGCGCGACGGTAGGCCTCCTCCGCCTCGGCGAGCTCTCCGCGATCCTCCAGCTGGATTCCGAGATCGAACGCGCCGTCGGCGTCGCCGGGCTGGTCCGCGAACCCGTACGCGTCCCGCGTCGCCGTCACGCCACCCCGTCCCGCGGCGGTGCACCAAGTTGCCCTTCGAGATGATCGCTATGACGCGGCACGGCGCTTAGTAACGACCGCCGAACATTGCCCCATCTAACACTTTCCCTTCATCCTCACGTCGGCCAAGCTGACGATGATACGCCGCGCGGAGCGATCTGGAAAGATCATGTCTCGGAACTTGCATTCGGTGGAGGATTGCGTAGCCTTAGCCCGGCTCGGCCGGGGCAGCTAAGACGAATCACATGTTGGGGGTAGTTTTGCGACGGATCAGAACCCGCGGCGCATCAGGCATTTCAGGCTGCTTGCTGAGAGCCAGCGGATTCAGTGCTTTATCGGGGTGGCGCTGCTGGCGACTTGTTTGAGCTGGTGGGGGCTGGCTGGTACGTCGACCGCAGCCGTGGCAGAAGCATCACGCTGACGCTAAGCCCGACTTCGATCGTCGCCGACGGCACCTCGACGAGCACCGCCACAGTGACGGTCACCGACGCGACGGGAGCCGGCGTCCCCGGCGAGACGCGTGACGATCTCCTCGCAGCGATCCAGGCCGGGACGATCAGCGCGGTGACGGATAACGGCACGGCACGTACACGGCAACGATCACCAGCTCGACGACGCCCGGTCAGGTGACGATCACTGCCACGGACACTACGGCGACCCTCACGTCCGCTCCCCGATTCTCACTCAAACTTCGCGCGCGAAGGCCATAAGCCTGGCCCTCCAGCCACCATCGATCGTCGCCAACGGCATTTCGACGAGCACGGCCACGGTGACGATCACCGACGCGAGGGGAGTCGGCGTCCCCGGCGAGACCGTGACGATCTCCTCCAGCGATCGAGGCGAGAGGATCAGCGCGGTGAACGATAACGGCGACGGTACATACACGGCAACGATCACCAGCTCGCCGAGGGTTGGTCAGGCGACGATCACTGCCACGGACACGACGGCCCACCCGACCCATTGTCGGCGATGGCGACTCTCACCCAAACTTCGCGTGCGACGGCCATAGCCCTGGCCCTCCAGCCATCATCGATCGTCGCGAACGGCACTTCGACCAGCACGGCCGTTGTGACGATCACCGACGCGACGGGAGCCGGCGTCGGCGGCGAGAACGTGACGATCTCCTCCAGCGACCGAAGCGGAGAAGATCAGCGCCGTGACAGTATCGCGGAAACGGTACGTACACGGCAACGATCACCAGCTCGACGACACCCGGTCAGGTGACGATCACTGCCACGAGACGCTGCGGCGAACCTCGCGGCCACGGCCACGTTGGCGCAGACCGGTACTGGTACGACCACGTCGCTTCTGGCGGCGCCATCAGCGGCGGTCACCAACCAGCCCGTGACGCTGTTTGCCTCGGTCACCGCAACCTCGGGGTCCCCATCGGGAACCATCACGTTCAGGAACCGTGGCGTCCCCATCGGCGGCTGCGTGGCCGAGCCGATTTCGCCGTCGAACGCGTCAGCGACGTGCACCACCTCGTTCGCCGCCTCCACCTCGCCCGAGCAGCTCACCGCGGCGTTCGCCCCCGCCGCGGGTTCAACCGTGGCGGGCTCGTCCAGCGCCGTGGCCTTCGTGACCGTCACGCAAGACACAACGTCCACCTCGCTTGACGCCTCCAGCAGGGTGAACGTGAGAGCCAGCACGACCTACACCGCCACCGTCACACCTCCGGTAGCCCGGCCGGGGCCCGTCGGGCCAGCTGGCTCGGTGGAGTTCTTCGACAACGGCCGGCCGATCGCGGCCTGCCTCAGTCAGCCGCTGATCGGAGGAGGGGCGACGTGCACGGTCAGCTACAAGTCGGTCGGCAAGCACAGCATCACCGCCCGCTACGGCGGCGACGCCAACTTCACCGGCTCGGGCTCATCGGCGCGAGTGGTGAAGGTGGTGCCGGCGCACGCCCGCGGCACCATCACCGCGACGATGCAGTGGAGCTTCTTTTACACGCCCTCGCTATACGAAGGTGCTCGCGTTGGTCGTCAACGGCGTTTCGCGCGGCGCGACTGTACGGGTCAAATGCCATGGCCGAGGTTGTCCGTTTGCCAAGCGCTCCAAGAAAGTTACCCGTACCAGGCGGTGCGGCTCGAAGGCGAAGCGGAAATGCTCCACTCACGGGAGGATCGATCTCACACGCTCGCTCAAGAACCACCGGCTGCACGTCGGCGCGCGGACTCAACGTCGACGTCGTCCGGCCCGGCTGGATCGGCAAGTACTACCTGTTCACAGTCCGTTCGGGCCACGGGCCGCGAGTCAAGATTTCCTGTCTGGCCCCGGGCCGCACTCGTCCCGTCCGCTGCTGAGCGCCGGCTGGGCGTCTCCGCTGCTCAGCACCGTCGGAGACGCCGGCCAGGCACCGGCGACCGCGTAGAATCGAGCCCGACCGGGCGCGTAGCTCAGTGGGAGAGCGCTCGCTTCACACGCGAGAGGTCGCTGGTTCGAGCCCAGCCGTGCCCATCCTCAAAGGCCCTGGAAATCCGGGGCCTTCGTGTTGTGTGAAGGGAGTTGAGGGTCATCCTCGAGGCGTGGTTTGTGGTTCCGTGGACCAGTTCCGTGGACCACCAGGTACTTCTAGGCCCGCGTGCGGAGCAGCTTCGCTGGTCCCCTGGGCCTGATCGGACATATTCGCGCGAGCCTCGGCCAGAATGCCGGGGCCGCCCGGCTCAGTGTCGGAGAGCAGCTCCTCGAACGCGCGCTTGACCTGCTTGTGGCTCAGGCGCTTCTGCACCTGGGCGTAGATCTCAAGCGTCGTCTTCGAGTTCTCGTGGCCGACCTGATCCATTACGTAGTGCAGCGGCGCGCCAGCCTCAAGCATCAGGCTGATGTACGTGCGCCGCAACGCATGCGGCACGACCGGCGGGAGCGGGATCAGCCCACGTCTCGCCCGTACCTCGTTGGCGCGCTTCACAACACGCCCGAGGATCGTGCGGACGTTGTCCTTGTCGCGCGGTTGGCCACTGGCGGTCGCGAACACGAAATCGTCCATGTGGACTTGGCCGCGGTAGGCGCGCCATGCGAGCAGCTCCTCAATCACGTCCAGCGTGAGCTCGACCTCCCGCTTGCCGGCCTCCGTCTTCGCCTGCTCGATGATCAACCGCTCGTGATGTATGTCGACCGCTCGCCAGCGGAGCTGGCAGAGCTCGGTGACACGCAGGCCCGCCTTCCCCATCACGGCGATCATCGGCCGGCGGCCGATCCTGCGATCGAGCCGGTGGTCCCGATCCATCTCCCCTGCCACCGCGAGCAGCTCGTTGAGCTCATCGGGCTCGAGCACCCGTCGCGGCGGCCGCGGCGCCTTCAGCCGCCGACGCTTCCCCCGCGCGGGATTGCTCGGAAGCGCTCCCCTCTCGACGGCCGTGTCGAGGATGTTGGCGAGCAGCACCAGCGTCTTGTTGATGCTCTCGTTGCTCATTGCCACCCGGCGCTGGCCCCGCTTGTCTCGCAACCGATGCCCGGCCGCGGCGGCCGCCTTGATCCGTTCTCGTTCGATGACCTTCTCCTCGCGGTAACGGTCGACGAGCGCGACATCGATCTCGCCAACCGCGAAGTCGGCGAAGAACGGCAACAGGTGCTTGCACAGACGCCACTCGTAGTCGAGCTGCGTGTTTGGCCGAAGCTCACCCTTGCGGGCGGCCCACCAGCGAGACGCAAACTCGTGAAACGTCATGTCGCCGATGCTCACGGGCCTCGCCTCGACCTCCGGCAGCCAGACGCCAGCACGGACCTGCGCCAGGACGTCCTCGAGCTTGCGCTCGGCCTTGCGATAGGTCCAGCCGTCCGCGTCGGTGCCCAGCGTCATGCTGTGGCGCTTGCCATCAATGCGAAACCGGATGCTGAACGTCAGCTTCCCGTCGCGGACTCGCTCATGCACGCGGATCTCGCCACGCGCGCGTTTCTCCATCTCGCCTCCTTGATGTGGGCCTTTCGCCCGGTCCCCGGGGGCATCCGGGCCGTGCGCGGCGAGTCTACGGTGGTTGAGAGTCACGGCTCTCGGTCGAAGTCGAGCAGCTGAGATTCACGGGCCGTGTTCCGTCGACTGGCGCCGGAACGCGATCTTGAACGCCCGGAGCTCTTCGGCCGCACACGCGTCGGTACGCCGAGCCTGGACCAACGCTGGCGAACGAGCGTTGGATCGAAACGAAGCCGAGGAGATTTTCCGCCGCCAAGTCGGATGCAGCCAAGCTCGTCGGCGTGCTCGTAAACGAACCCCGCACTCACGCCGTAATGCGTGGCCACCCGTCGGGCGGTCCACAGCTGTGCCACGTGCTCCGAGTTGCCGCTGCCGACGCTGGCTCCTTCGCCGACAGGACGCAGCTCAGTATCGATGCGGTTCGCATCCACAGACGCGCCAGCGCTCAGCGGCGCGTTTTCTACGACATGGGCGATCTTCGGAACGAGGCGCTGCGCGACACCCTCTGCGATTCGATCCACGACGAGCGCCAGCATTGAGGCGTCGGGCTCGGCCTGGATCCTGCGGTCCGCGGACTCCCCACTCGTGGTCATGACGCGCCGTCGTGCTCCTGGACGAGCTTGATGTGTGCCGGGCCATCGGCGCGCGCGGCGAGCCGAGCCCGTTGCCGGGCCTCCAGCTCGCAGTCTGCGCGGAGCCCATGCCTCCCGGCTTGCACTGCTCGCACTGGCCAGGCTTCACCTCGACCGAGGCTTACGAGGTGCAGCCAATTTGTATCGATCGGGAGCTTCACGGACAAACCGCCCTAGCACTGGACGCAAGCTCGCGCCTCACGGACCTTCTCGCCACGCTGCGGCGGACTAATACGTCCCCTTCGGACTCTACGGGCTAGTCCGCCCCATTGTCAAGGCCGAATTAGTCCCCTATATTCGACCCTGGTACCAATGGACGCGCTCGGCGACATCATCAAACACAGACGCCAAGAGCTGGGGATCTCGCAGGCAGAACTTGCGCGGGCCGCCGGTGTGCACCTGCGCCAGATCCGCCGTTACGAAAGCAACGAGCAACAACCCGTCCTTCCGGTTGCCGTTCGGCTAGCCGGCGCCCTGGGCATCAGCGTAAGCGAGCTTGCCGGTCTGGCAAGCGAGCGGATTCAGCTCGACGGCGCCTGGTGGGCCGCGTGGCAGACGTTCAACGAGGGGGCGGAAGTCGTGGCAACGCAACCCGTCGGGCTAAGCCAAAGCGGCTCTGCCGTACAGATCGAGGCGCTTGAGCGAAGCTCGGAGAACGAACGCGGTGGCTATCTCTGGCGCGGCGAACTCCGTCTGTGGGACGGCCAGGTCCTCATGGGCCACTACGCCGCAGCCGACGGCAACGTCAGGTCTAAGGGCACCATGTTTTTCGTTCTTCACCCTCAAGGCGAGTTCGCCGAGGGTCGTTGGGTCGGGCTTTCTTACGACGGGCCCATCGTCACCGGATACGCCGCACTCGGCCGCACGCAAGAAGAGGCCCAGGCAGTGATGACCCGTCTCCGTGCCGCTGAACAGACGCCCGCATGACGACCGAGTACGACCTCTGCGAGATCATCATCACAGCGCCCGATGCGGAGTGGTTGGGCGCGCTGTGCCAGCAGCTGGTCGAGACTCGGCTTGCCTCCTCGCACACGTCGTGCACGGCGTACGGAGCATTTACCGATGGCAGGGCACGGTCCACGACGCCAAGGAGGCACGAGCCTTCCTCCGTTCCCGGACGGCGCTCGTCGACGCGATCGTCGCCTACGTCGTCGAGCGCCACCCATACGACGTGCCGAACATCACGGCTGTTCCCCTCATCGCCGGTAATCCTGGCTACCTCGACTGGATTCGAGCGGAGACCGCTCCACCGACGTAGGCGGGGCGAAAACCGCGCGACGAGTGCCGCCGTGACACAGGCGAGAGCACCCGGTCGGCGGTGAGTTGAGTTCATTGCACAAAGAATCCAGGTGCGTGATCCGTGGAACCGCGGGACGGGCTGATGAGAGCCACAAGGGTTGGCGAGCTATCAGTCTGCTGGGTGACTCATCCGCCAGCCGACGGATTGCATGACTTGCCTCCGTACGGTTCCGACAAGCGAATCGGCTGTTTTGCGTGTCGTCCTACCCCTCGCGTTGATGTGGAAAGCGGCCGGCAAGGGCGCTGCCAGCCCCTGGGTTACGGCAGCGACGCGGCGTAGCGCTGCGCGAGCTCGAGCGTGGGC
>CAVWQA010000016.1:0-283974 GCA_963757015.1 uncultured Solirubrobacterales bacterium | reverse complement strand
ACCTGGCCACAGCACTGTTTCTCAAGCCCGCTTGACCGGCGCCCCAGTCCTCGCCGAGCAGATCCGCCACCGGCTGCCCGGCAAGCCCCGGCGTGGCGGGATTCGCACCAGTGGGACGCCCCCCGCGCTCGCGCCGGGCCTTGACAACAGAGCCAGCGGACCGGTCCGTTCTCTGCGCGGGCGGTGTCTCGTTGTGCAAAGGCAACCGGAGGGCTGAAGTGCACAAGCACCAAGGAAAAGGAGAACCGGCATGGGAAAGATCGTGATCAGTGGCCCGCAGAACATCTCCCTCGATGGCGTAATCCAGGACCCGGACGGTCAGGAGGGCTTCAGGCTCGGCGGCTGGTTCATCGAGTTTGGGGGCAAGGACCTCGAAGCGTGGAACAAGGTCGCGCTCGACGAGGCGCTACATGCCGAGGCATGGCTGCTGGGTCGCAGAAGCTACGAGTTCTTCGGGGAGCGGTGGCGACCTCGGACGGGCGAGCTTGCCGACCGGTTGAACAGCATGCCCAAGTACGTCGTGTCCTCGACCCTCGAAGATCCCGAGTGGAACAACACGACGGTCATCAAGGGCGACGTGGTGACCGAGGTCTCGAAGCTCAAGCAGGAGCTGAACGGCGAAATCGTCGTCCCTGCCAGCATTGCGCTCGGGCGCACGCTGATCGAGCACGACCTTGTCGATGAGCTGCGGCTGGTTGTCTTCCCGGTCGTGCTCGGGGCCGGCGAGCGGCTGTTCGGCGAGACGAGCGACAAGAAGCCCATGCGCCTCGTCGACAGCCGGACCATCGGTGAGGGCCTCGCCTACCTCACCTACGAGCTCGTCCACGACAACTCGGCGGGCACGGCGCCGGCCACCGCGAGCGCGCCCGCCGGCTAGTGCGCCGTCCGGCGATGAGCAGTCCACGGTCTTAACCAGCCGCTACTCCTCGTCGGGGACCGCGGAGGTCGCCTGCGTGGTGATCAGGCGAGTACCGCGGCCGCGCGTGAAGAAGCTGATGGCCCAGTCGGTGAACACGAGCACGCGGTTGCGGAACCCGACCAGGTACCACAGGTGGACGACGAGCCACGTGATCCACGCGATGAACCCACTGAGCTTGAGTCCCTTGATGTCGGCGACGGCGGCGGCGCGCCCGATCGTGGCCAGGTTGCCCTTGTCGAGATAGTGGAAGGGTCGCGTCGTCCGCGAGTCGAGGCGGGCTCCCACCACCCGTCCGGCGTAGCGGCCCTGCTGCATCGCCACCGGCGCCACGCCGGGCATGGTCTGTACCGAGCCGTCTGGCCGTCGCACCCGCACCATGTCGCCGATCGCGAACACCTCGGGATGCCCGGGCAGCGTCAGGTCTGGCTCAACCGCCACCCGACCCGACCGATCGACCTCGGCTCGGGTGAGCTCGCCCAGCTTCCCGGCCAGCGTCGATGCGGTCACGCCGGCGGCCCAGATGACCGTGCGCGCAGGGATGCGCTCGAGCTTGCCCCCACCCGAGTCCACCGTGATCGATTCGCCGTCGATCCCGACCACCGTCGAACTCAGCAGCGTGGTCACGCCGAGTCGCTCCAGGGAGCGCACGGCCTTGGCTGACAGCGATCGCGGAAAGCTGGTCAGGATGCGATCCAGGGCCTCGATGAGGAGGATGCGACCACTCGCGCGCGGATCGATCGTGTCGAAGTCACGCCGCAGCGTATCCCGAGCCAGCTCGGCGATCTGGCCGGCCATCTCGACGCCGGTCGGCCCTCCCCCGACCACCGCAAACGTCAGCCAGGCCGATCGCCGTTCCGGGTCGAGCTCGGTTTCCGCCGCCTCGAAGGCGCTGAGGATCCAGCTGCGGACGTGCAGCGCGCTCTCCAGCGACTTGACCTCGGCCGCGAACGCGCGCCAGTCGTCGTGGCCGAAGTAGGAGTAGCGCGATCCCCCGGCGACGATCAGGGTGTCGTACGGAACCGACGCCGGAGCCGGGATGTCGCCAACCGGACGGAGGTGCACCTCGTGAGCGTCGAGATCGAAGTCGGTGACTTCGGCCAGCAGGACGTGGATGTTGGGATCGCGCTTGAAGATCGCTCGCAGGGGATAGGTGACCTCGCCCGGCGACAGTGCGCCCGTCGCTACCTGGTAGGTGAGCGGCTGGAACAGGTGGAAGTTGCGCCGGTCGATGAGCGTGACCTCCACCGGGGCGTGGCGGAGCTTGAGCACAGCCTCGAGACCGCCGAAGCCGCCGCCGATCACCACCACGCGATGGGGGTCCGCGCCGCTCATGTCCGGGAGACCCTACCTATGGCGTGAGCGCCACCGCCGCCTCGGGCCTGGACACGTGGAAGCTGAGCTCTCCGCGCGCGGCCAGCGCCGGCGCCAGCCGTTGTTTGGCCTCGTCGTCGAGCAGCTGCCAGCCCGAGTCGCTGATCGGCGCCAGCCCACGAAGCAGATGGTTCATCGCACGGTCTCCCTCAGACTTCCGATCGAAAGCGAACCGTCGGTGGACTCGCCCGCGGCCCGCGACGCATCCTCGACCCCCGGCGCAATCTCGGACGCAGACGCGACCGCCGCAGCCGGGCTGGGCGGATCGTCGAGGAACTCGACGGTGGGCACGAAGAACAGGTTGCCGGTGACCGCCGTGGAGAAGTCGAGGATCCGGTCGGTGTTGCCCGGCGGCTTGCCGATGAACATGTTCTCCAGCATCTGCTCGATCACCTCCGGAGTGCCGACATAGCCGATGAAGTAGGTGCCGAATTCCTTGGCCCCGACGTGGCCAAACGGCATGTTGAAGCGCATGATCTGGTGCTGGTCGCCGTTCTCGTCGACGATCGTGTTCAGTGCGAGGTGGGAGTCGGGGGCCTTCTCGTCGTCGGGGAACTCGACGTCTGAGAGCTTGGTCCGGCCGAAGGCCTGCTCTTGTTCCTCGACCGTCAGCGCATTCCACGCCTGGAGGTCGTGGAGGTACTTCTGAGGGACGACGTAGCTGCCGCCCGCGAACGCCGGGTCCTCGTCGCCGACCAGGACCGAGGCGGGCGCGGCCAGCCCTTCCGGGTTCTCGGTGCCGTCGACGAAGCCCAACAGGTCGCGATCGTCGAAGGACCTGAACCCGTGCACCTCGTCGACCACCCGCGCGCACCCGTTGAACCGTTCGGTGAGCAGTTGCGCGAGCTCGAAGCACAGATCCAGTCGATGAGCCCGGATGTGAAAGAACAGGTCGCCGGGCGTGGCCGGCGCGCGGTGCCTCGGGCCGATCAACTCGCGAAACGGGTGCAGCCCGGCTGGCCGCGGCCGGCCGAACAGCTGATCCCAGACGGCAGCGCCGACACCGGTCACACACGTCAGCTGCGCCTCCGGGATCCGGAAGCCCACCGAACGCTTGCGCCCGCTTACGTCCGACAGCGCGTCGCGGACCTCGTCCTCGGCTCCGGGGTCGACCGTCAGCGTGAGGAAGATCGCGGCCTGGGTGATCGGAGTCAGGATCGCCTGGGGCTCACCGGCGGGCATGGGCGCTAAGTCTTACCGGGTGGAGTCGCTGCATGCAGTGGTGGTCGCCGTAGGCCGGTTGGCGCCGAAGCTCACCGACGCCCAGGGCCACACTGTTGACTTTCGCACTACGGTCATCATCATGACCTCCAACATCGGCTCGGTGTACCTGCTCGACGGCGTCGGTGCCGATGATGAAATAACCAAGCAGGCCCGCGACAAGGTGATGGGCGAGCTGCGAGCGCACTTCCGCCCGAGTTCCTCAACCGGGTCGACGACATCGTCATGTTCAAGCCGCTGACGCTCCCCGAGATCGAGCAGATCGTCGACCTGCAGATCGCCGATGTGCGCCGCCGCCTGGCCGACCACCGGCTGGCCCTGGGGCTCACCCCCGCCGGGCGCGCACTGATTGCCCGCGAAGGCTACGACCCCGTCTACGGCGCCCGGCCGCTGCGGCGCTTCATCTCCGACGAGGTCAAGACCCAGATCGGCCGTGCGATGCTGTCGGGCGAGATCCACCACGGCGCCACCATCACCCTCGGCGCCGACGACGGCGAGCTCGTGGTGCGCTGGGCCAACCACGCGCCGCCCACCGAGCCCCAGCCCGAGCTGGCCGGCACCCCACGCTGAGAACGATGAGCGCTCCGTCCGACGCCACCATCATCCGCTGTCCAAACTGCCAGAAGGCCAACCGCGTGCGCCCGGTGGCCCAGGGCATCCCGAGCTGCGCGAACTGCCACCGGCCGCTGCCCTGGGTGGTCGCCACTAACGACACCGGCTACGAGGCCGAGATCACCGCCTCGGTGCCGGTGCTGGTCGACTTCTGGGCTCCATGGTGCGGACCCTGCCGGATGGTCAGCCCGGTCCTCGAGCGCCTCGCCGCCGGCCACGCCGGCCAGATGAAGCTGGTCAAGGTCAACGTCGACGAGAATCCCGCGACGGCCGCCCGCTACGGCGCGATGAGCATCCCCCTGCTCGTGCTCATCGACCACGGCCGCGAGGTCGACCGCCAGGTCGGCGCCGCGCCCGAGGGACAGCTCGCCGCCTGGATCGAGCCGTGGCTGCGGGCGGGAGCGCCTCGGGCGAGCCCATAGCGAACTCCGTTGCCGGATAGACCGGCCAGAGATCCATTTCGAGCATTGGAGGACTGATGTGGCACAACATGTTCGCGTTGGGCGTGAGCTTGGGCGAGAAGGTCATCCGCAGCGTGCTGATCTACCTGTTCCTGCTGGTGGCCTTCCGCGTGTTCGGCAAGCGGGAGCTGGGTCAGGCCAGCACGCTTGACCTCGCCGTGCTGGTGCTGGTGGCCAACGCGGTCCAGAACGGGATCATCGGCAACGATGTCTCGGTCACCGGCGCGGTGATCGGCGCAGTGGTGCTGTTCGGGCTCAACGCCGTGTTCGCGCGGGCCGCGTTCCGGTATCAGTGGATGAGCTGGCTGCTGGAGGGCGATCCGAGCACGCTGATCTCAGACGGGCGGCTCAATCGCGGCGCACTACGGCACGCGCAGATCTCGTTACCCGAGCTGCGCTCGATGGCCCGCCGACAGGGCTTTGCCGACCTCGGCGAGGTATACACGGCGATTCTCGAGACCAACGGCGTCATCTCGATGTTCCGCAAGGGTGAGGGGCGCCACTATCACCCCGACGCGACGCCCCGGGGGCTGCGGTTCGGAAAGCACCGGGGGCAGCCCGCCAGTTAGCGCTGCCTTGCGCTCGCCGCGTCGCGCGCCCTCGCGGGCCTTCGACAGGGAGACGCGTCAGCTCGCGACGAGCAACGTCTGTACACCGATCCGGCGTGCTCGGGTTCGCAACCGCCGCCATTCCGGGCGACGCGGCGGAGTGGGCGGTCGGCGGTAGGATCGAGGCGAGCGCTCGTGTCATCGCACAGCGTCGCCCAACCACGCGACGTGCAACCGCCGGCTCCAGCCACGGTGCAAGCTGTGCTGAACCGGCTTGCCGACGCGATCGACCCGGAGGCCCTGGGGTCGAGATCGGCGGCCTGGCGGTCGGGGAGATCCCAGAGCTCCCGGGCCGGCGACACCGTCAGCTGCCCGTGGCATGGCTCGCGCTTTGACCTACGCACCGGCGCGGTCGCCGAAGGGCCCGCGGTGTTCACGCAGCCGCGGCTGCAGACGCGCGAGCGCGACGGAAAGATCGATGTCGGGTTCCCGAACGATCCCGGTGCCGAGCTGCCCGAGCTCAACACGTTCGACGGTACCTGGCACGGGGCTGAGTCCGCCGGATGAGCCTCGACATCTGCACCAAGCGCGTCTATGACCCGGCCGAGCCGGACGACGGCTACCGCGTCCTGACCGACCACATCTGGCCGCGCGGGGTCTCGCGCGAGCGCGCCAAGCTCGATGAGTGGGCACGCGAGCTCGCCCCCAGCGACGGGCTGCGCCGTTGGTTCAACCACATTCCAGACCGCTTCGAGGAGTTCCGCTCCCGCTATCGCACGGAGCTCGGCGCGCATCGCGACAATCTCGAGGAGCTGGGGTCCCGTGCCCGAGGACGCCGGCTCACGATCGTGTACGCCGCTCGCGACCGCGAGCACAACAACGCGGTCGTGCTTGCCGAGCTGCTCCGCGAAGGGTGAGCGCCGAATGGGCTACGGTTGCTGAGCGATGGCTTCGGTCTTCACCCGCATCATCGCGCGCGAGATTCCGGCCCACATCTTGCGTGAGGATGACGACTTCCTGGCCTTCCTCGATGTCCGTCCGATTCGCGAGGGCCACACCCTGGTGATTCCGAAGGCCGAGGTTGCGGACATGTTCGACCTGCCCGGGCCGCTGCTGGCCGGGTTGCTGCCGTTCGCCAGGCCGGTCGCGAAGGCGATCCAGGAGGTGACCGGAGCGGCGCGCGTCGGGATCGCCGTGGTCGGGCTCGAGGTTCCCCACACCCATATCCATCTGGTCCCGATCGACGGGCTCTACGACCTCGACTTCCATCGCGCCGCTCCCGCAGAGGATGAACAGCTTGCGGCGACGGCAGAGCGCATCCGGGCGGCGCTGGCAAGCTGAGCAGGGACCTTCGAGACCCGGAGCTACGGGCTGGGAGCGCCGCCCGTCGGGCGTCGGAACAGCCGCTCGAGCGCGAGGCTCGCGCGCCGGACAGCTGCGGCGTACGGCCTGCCAGGATCCGGAAGCGGCAAGTTGGCAGTGCAGCTCGATCCGGAAATGCCGCGCTGTCCCGGTGGAAGGGTCACGCCGTGGCGCCTGACGTGTCCCGACCTCGGTCGCGCCAGTCGCGTTCGACCTGCCGGAGCATCGGCGGATAGACGATCAGGTGCCGGAACGGCCGGATGGCGGCCATGTACGCGTCTCCGAACAGGCCGTTGGGCTTTACCAGGACGGCCATCTGTCCTCTGTAGCGGCCGAGTGCGTCCGGGACCCAGCCCAGATGCATGATGCCGTGCATCGTCCGGTTGGCGATCTCCGCGGCGAACTCGTCCTGCAGCAGGTACAGCGATTTGAAGGGGAGCCTTGCGAACGGCGGAGCGGGAGTGGCCTGGAGATCCGCCGGCAGGCGATCCCGCAGGGTCGGGACCCTGGCGCCGAGGCCATCCTCGGGATCGTCCCATCCGAGGATGTGCCCGAGCCGCCACCGCAGCGCCCACAGCACACGGGCGGCACAGGAGGGGCTGCGCGACGGATCGCCGGCCAGGAACCCATCGACGACGCGCGGGAACTCATCTGAATCGCCGACCGTCGGCAGCGCCCACACGTCCTCCAACCGGAAGTCGCGCGTGAACTCGTGGATGCGCCACGGTAGGGAGGTGTGGGCGACGTTCGGGAGGGAGCTATGGGCGACGTTCGGGAGCCTCATTGCGGGACCTCGATCCATACGGTGATGTATCTATACAGTACTGTATACATAGGTCCAGCATTGTGCGATTCAAGCTCGGGGCGGCGTGACCTCGAGTTGTGCGAGACGCTCGGGGTCGAGGAGAGCATCGATCGCGACGATCTTCCCGTCCTTGACCGTGAACGCCATGACCGAGAACGGTCGCCCTCGCGGGGAAATCACGGCTCCCGCGGCGCCGTTGACCAACGCCGGCCGCACGAATGGATAGAGCTTGGAGTAGGTGGCCGCGTGCGCGGCTACGGCGTCCGCGCTGCGAAGCACGAGCGAGGCGTCTGCGCGCAGGAGACCGCCATCGATGCGGAGCTCCACGTCGGGATCGAGCACCGCCACGAGCGCCTCGAAATCGCCATCGCGGGAGGCGGCAAAAAACGCCTGGACCACCGCTCTCTGCCGCGTCAGGTCGGCGTCCGGTTCCGGGGCTCCGTGTACGCGGCGCCGCGCTCGGCTGGCGAGCTGCCGCGCCGCGGCCGGGGACCGGTCAAGGAGGGTGGCGATGTCATCGAATGGGACGGCGAACATGTCGTGCAGCACGAACGCCAGCCGCTCGGCGGGGGCAAGCCTGTCGAGCACCACGAGCAGCGCCAGCCCTACGGAGTCGGCCAGCAGCGCCTCGTGTTCGGGGTCGACATGATCGTCAAAGCTCACCACCGGGTCCGGGACCCGCAACGAGTAATCCTCGCGTCGCGACCTGCGCGAGCGCAACATGTTCAGGCAGACACGCGCCACGATCGTGGTCAGCCATTCGCGCATGTTCTCGATGCCGCTCGTTTCTGCAGGGAAGGCTCGAAGCCACGCCTCCTGCAGTGCGTCCTCGGCCTCGTTCACCGATCCGAGCATCCGATAGGCGACGGCCTGCAGGTGGGATCTGTGCTCCTCGAAGCGATGCGCCAACCATTCGCGCTCGTCGATCGTCAGCACCACGCTGTTATCCGCTGAGATCGGAAGGATCCCGTGACCATGCTCGATTGAGGTTCGCGTGCTGGCAGCGCCCCCGGGAAGAGTGTCATGGTCACCAGTGGTTGCGGTAAGCGAGATCCGCGGTCAGAGCGGCCGCGACGATCACCAGGAAGCTGACCGCCCCGACGATCCCGGGGTCGCGCACCCGGATGTGCGCGCTGACCGCGCACATGAAGTAAACGACCAGGCCGATCCCGGCGGCGGTGCCGAGCACTGGGACGGCGAAGCCGATCAGCAGACCAAGCGCGCCTGCGGCCAGCAGGATGCCGAACGGGATCATCCATCTCTGCGACACCTGCACTCGGTTCGCGACAACCTTCACCGACTCGGTGCCGACGAAGTTCATCGAGGCGGCGTAACCGTTCGCGAGCGCCGCCATCATCGTGGTCACTATGTACGCGAGGTGCACGGTCGCGGCTCAGGGCACACGGGTGGTCGATTGCATACCTCTTAAGACACGCGTTTTTCGAAGAATGTGACCGGCGGGCGCGCGAGTTTCGGACTGCGGTGAAAGTCCGTGCGAGGGGCGATACTGCGCGCATGCCCGCACAGACGCGAACCCCGCGCAGCAGCTGGATCGACGCCGGCTTGCGCGCCCTGGCCGTCGGAGGTCCCGATGCCGTCAAGATCGAGCCCCTCGCGCAGGAGCTCGAGGTCACGCGTGGAGGGTTCTACTGGAACTTCGAGGATCGAGAGGCGCTGCTCGAGGCGATGCTCGACACCTGGGAGCGGCGCGCGACCGACGAGGTATTGGAGAGGGTTGAACGCGAGGGCGGTGAGGCTCAGGCTAAGGTCCGGCGCGCCGGCATGCTGACCTTCTCACGAGCGCTGCTGCCGATCGATCTTGCCGTGCGGGACTGGGCGCGTCGCGACAAGGCGGTGGCGGCGCGCCTACGTCATGTCGACGACCGGCGCATGGACTACCTGCGCTCGCTGATCGCCACATTCTGCTCCGATCCCGACGAGGTCGAGGCGCGCAGCATGCTCGCTTTCTCGCTGGCAATCGGCAGCCACTTCATCGCCGCCCGGCACCCTGGTCGCAGCCGCGCCGAGGTGATCGAGCTCGCCCTCCAGCATGTCCTGGACTAGCTACCGTCTATCCATGCACTCCTTTAGCACGATCGCCTCGGAGGAGCGACTGCGGGCGATCCTCGGCGAGCCGACGGAGCTTGTCAAGGCGAAGCTGGCCGACCGACTGAACGCGCTGACGGCGCAGTTCGTCGAGCGCTCGCCGTTCGTCTGTGTCGCGACCGGGCACACCACCGGAGGTATCGACGTCTCGCCGCGCGGCGACCCCGCGGGGTTCGTCAGAGTGATCGACGAGCGGACGCTCCTTCTGCCCGAGCGACCCGGCAACCGCCTCGCCGACACGTTGACCAACCTCCTGTCGGACCCACGGATCGCGTTGCTGTTTCTGATTCCCGGCATCGGCGACACGTTCCGCATCAATGGGACAGCGGTCATCACCGACGACGAGGAGCTGCTGGCCAAGAGCGCCGTGGAGGGCAAGGCGCCGCGGCTCGGAATCGTCGTTTCGGTCCGCGAGGCGTACACCCAGTGCGCGAAGGCACTGATCCGCTCCGACCTGTGGAACCCCGAGCGCCGCGTCGAGCGCACTGAGCTCCCGAGCCACGGGGAAATCCTCAAGGCCATCAGCCTGCCCGACCTCGACGTGGACGAGCACGAGCGCGCGCGCGCCGAGCGCTACGCCCGCCGCGAGGGCCTCTACTGACAGCGGGTCGTGCACCTCAGGCTCATCCTCAACACGCCATCAAGCACGCGTCTCGCGCGGAAACCCTAGTCGAACCGGCGTTTCAGCTTTGACCGGCCCGACCCGCAAACGGGCGCAGCTCACTCGGGTTGCTCGGAGATGTCACAGACGGGGCTGCTGTTTTGTCTTGTGGAGTGCAGGTGATCTCGATCAAGGAGTTGACGATGAGAGTGTTTGTGGCAGGTGCGACGGGTGCGATTGGGAGGCAGCTGGTACCGCGCCTGATTGGCGCGGGTCATGAGGTTCATGGGATGACGCGGAGTGAGTCAAAACAGGCGTTGCTGTATGAGCTGGGCGCTGTGCCGGTGGTCGCGGACGCGCTTGATCCCGATCAGGTCGCGGAGGTCGTGGCGCGGGCGAGGCCCGACGTGATCGTCCATGAGCTGACCGCCATCGGTCCGCTTGATATGCGTCATTTCGATCGTGATTTCGCGCTCACCAATCGTCTGCGAACCGTGGGCACTGATCATCTGCTGTCGGCCGGCCACGCGGTCGGGGTGCGACGGTTTGTGGCCCAGGGGATCTCGGGCTATGGCGCCTACGGGCGCAGCGGCGGGCCGGTCAAGAGCGAGGATGAGCCGCTGGATCCGACGCCGGTGAGCGATATGCGCGAGACGATCGCTGCGGCCCGTCATCTCGAGGAGTCGGTTTTGGGGGCTGAGTGGACGGAGGGGATAGTGCTGCGCTACGGCGCCTTCTACGGGCCCGGCACCGGGCTGGCGCCGGGCGAGGCGCAGTTTGAGCTGGTGCGCAGGCGCAAATTCCCGCTGGTCGGCGACGGCGCCGGGGTGTGGTCTTTCATCCACGTCGCCGACGCCGCCGAAGCGACGCTGGCGGCGGTCGAGCACGGCAGTCGCGGTGTCTATAACGTGGTCGACGATGACCCGGCCGCGGTCGCGGAGTGGTTGCCGGCGCTGGCTCAGGAGCTGGGCGCCAAGACGCCGATGCGCGTGCCCCGCCTGATCGGACGGCTGTTCGCCGGGGAGGCCGGCGTGGTGATGATGACCGAGATCCGCGGTGCGTCGAACGCCAAGGCCAAGCGCGAGCTGGGGTGGAGCCCGGCCCACCCGAGCTGGCGGCAGGGGTTCGCCGAGACAGCCGGACGACGCACGCGGCCGTCGTCAGGCGAGCGGCGAGTGGAGGCCACAGCGTGACCGATCGGGAGCAACTGCTGGACGAGCTGCGGCCGACCGCGTTTGCGATCGCCTACCGGATGCTCGGCAGCGTGTCCGAGGCCGAGGACGTGGTCCAGGAAGCGCTGCTGCGCGTCCACCAGGCACTTGACGGCGGCGAGCAGATCGCCTCGCCGCGCGCGTTTGTCGCCACCGTGACCACCCGCCTGGCGATCAACGAGCTGCGCTCCGCCCGCGCCCGTCGCGAGCGGTACGTCGGCGAATGGCTGCCGGAGCCGATCATCACCGACAGCACCGACGACCCCGCCCAACACGCGGAGATGGCCGACTCGCTGTCGCTGGCCATGCTGGTGTTGCTGGAGAGCCTCTCGCCCGAGCAACGCGCGGTGCTGCTGCTGCACGACGTGTTCGACTACGACCACGCGCAGATCGCCCAGATCGTCGGCAAGAGCGAGACCAACGTCCGCCAGCTCGCCACCCGCGCCCGAAAGCATCTCGAGCAGCGCCGGCCCCGCTTCCAAACCACCCGTGAGCAGCAAGCGGCGCTGGCAGCCCGGTTCTTTGCGGCCACCGAGCAAGGCGATCTCGCCGGGCTCGAAGCGCTGCTCGCTTCAGACGTCCAGCTGACCGGCGACGGCGGCGGCAAGGCTCCGGCGCTCGCCCGGACGCTTCGCGGACGCAACCGTGTCGCACGCGCGGTGATCAACTGGGTCCGCCGGGCCGCCCGCGCTCCGGGTGTGTCCGTGCAGCCGGTCGAGATCAACGGCGGTCCGGGAGCGCTGTATCTCGACGGACAGCAGCGGCTGATCGGCGTGGTGGCGCTCGATATCGCCGCCGGTCAGATCACAAGCATCAGCGGGATCGTCAACCCCGACAAGCTCGCGCACCTCGGGCCGGTCGGCGACCTCGCATCCCTACTGAGGTCTACGAGCTGACCCCGGCGGTCGTTGCCAGTGCGGGCTGGGCATCGCGGATCGCGGTCTTGGTCGCGCCCGGTGAGAGCGCGCTGCGTCGGATGAGGGCGAAGATCGCCGGCAGGGCGAACAGGGCGATCGCACCGAGCACCCAGAACGCGCGCTGGTACCCGCCGGTGAGCGCGGCGGGTGCGGCGGTGCCGACATGCAGCAGCGCGTTGGTGTGACTCGCGGCCACGCTTGAGGCGATCGCGACCCCGATCGCCCCTCCGAGTTGCTGGGAGGTGTTCAGCAGTCCGGACGCGAGCCCGGCCTGCTGCTCCGCCACGCCCGCGAGCGCGGCGATCGAGATCGGGATGAACGCGAATGCCGTCCCGGCGCCGGCGACCAGAAACGGACCCGCCAGGTTCGCCAGGAAGTGCCCGTGGACCGGCACCTGGGTCGCCCAGATGATCCCGGCCCCGATCAACGTCATCCCGATCGCCATGACGACCTTGGCCCCGCTGCGGGTGACCAGCCACTGTGAAAGGCCGGCCAAGCCCAGCGAGGTCACCGACGCCGCCAGCCACGCCGCCCCGGTCTGCAGCGCGTTGTAGTGCAGGACGTCCTGCATGTACAGGGTGCCGACGAACACGAACGCGAAGAAGCTGCCGCCCAACAGCAGCCCCGCCACGTTCGCACCCGCGACCGTGCGCAGCCGGAAGATCGACAGCGGCAACAGCGGCGAGGTGGCCCGATCCTCGATCACCACGAAGGCCACGAGCAGAGCGGTGGCTGCCGCGAGCACCGCGATCGTTCTCGCGGCGTCCCAGCCGTACTGCGGTGCTTGCGAGATCGCGTCGACCAGCAGCACCAGCCCGCCCGTGCCGACGCTTGCGCCCAGGACATCGAACCGGCGGCGCGTCACCGCGAGGCGGCTGTCCGGAATCAGTCGCGGCGCGAGCGCCAGCGCCACCGCCCCGATCGGGACGTTCAGGAAGAAGATGGACTGCCACCCGGCGTACCGGGTGAGGACGCCACCGGCGATCAGCCCGGTTGTCCCGGCGGCGGCCCCGAGCCCGCCCCAGATCCCGAGCGCCTTGTTGCGCTCGGCGCCCTCGTCGAACATGTTCATCACGATTGACAGGGCGGCCGGCAGCATGATCGCGCCACCTACGCCCTGCACCGCCCGGCCGGCGATCAGGAACGCGTCCCGGTTGGCAAGCCCACACGCCAGCGACGCGCCGGTGAACAGGGCCAGCCCGAGCATCAGCATCCGGCGGCGGCCGAGCAGATCCGCGGCCCGCCCGCCGAGCAGCAAGAAGCCGCCGAGCGTGAGCGCGTAGGCGGTCACCACCCACTGCAGGCCGGTGGCGGTCAGGTGGAGATCGCGTCCGATCGTCGGCAGCGAGACGTTGACGATCGTGAAGTCGACGATCGTCATGAAGTACGACACCGCCAACAGCGCGAAGGCCCGCCAGCGGTTGGTGTTTCCTTGTGTGGATGTCATGCGGTTCTCCAGTGGCCGTTTTGCCGTTGCGCTCGTTGAGACACCGCCGTGGTCAGGAACGGCACGGTCACCTCTGGAGCCGAGCGAGCGTTCCGTTTTGCCACCGACTGGTGTCGTTAGAGGTGATGCGACCGAAACGTGACGGCCAGATCGACGTGGGCGCGTGACCGAGAACCTGCTCAGCGGCGCCCGCGCGGGCGACGAGCACGCCTTCCGGGAGCTCGTCGACCCCTACCGGCGAGAGCTGCAGCTGCACTGCTACCGGATGCTTGGCTCCGTCCAGGATGCCGAGGACCTGTTGCAGGAGACGCTGCTGGCGGCGTGGCGGGGGCTTGACCGCTTCGAGGGCCGGGCGTCGCTGCGCGCCTGGCTGTACCGGATCGCGACCAATCGCTGTCTGAACGCGCTTCGCGACCGCAAGCGCCGCCCCCAGGAGGTGTCTTCGATGGTCGAGCCGCCCGAGCCCACCCGCATGGCCGAGCCGACGTGGCTCGAGCCTTACCCCGATGCACTGCTCGAGGGAGTCGCGGACACCGCGGCGGGCCCCGCGGCCCGATACGAGACCAGAGAGTCGGTCGGGCTCGCGTTCGTGGCGGCGCTGCAACACCTGCCGCCGCGCCAGCGAGCCGCGCTCGTGCTCCGTGACGCGCTCGGCTTTGACACAACCGAAGCGGCCGCGATGCTCGGCAGCAGCGAGGGCTCGGTCAAAGGGGCGCTCCAGCGGGCCCGCGCGACGCTCGACGAGCGCCTGCCTCGCGGTCTCGAGCGCGCACCCCTGCCGAATTCCGCGCGCGAGCGGGAACTAGTCGGTCATTTCGCCGCCGCCGTCGAGCGCGGCGACACCGAAGGCATCGTGTCCCTGCTCACCGACGACGCCTGGCTCACGATGCCCCCCGAGCCCTACGAATACCAAGGCGCGGAGGCGATCGCCAGGTTCCTCGAGGACCGCGCCGCGCGGCGGGGGGCGCACTACCGGCTGGTGTCAACCCGCGCCAACGGCCAGCCCGCCTTCGGCTGCTACCTCCCCGATCCGCACGCGCCGATCGCACGCGCCTACGGAGTGATGGTGCTCACGCTCACCGAAGACCGGGTCTCGGCGATCACCTGGTTCGGCGAGCGCAGCCTCTTCTCCCACTTCGGGCTGCCGCGCACGCAAGCCAGGTAGGCACCGTCGTGTCGCTGGTCCTCGTCCCTGGGTGCGATCTCGCGACCCAGCCATCAGCCCGGTGCCGGACGATCACGGTTGACGCGTCTCACGTTACCTCCGTGTTATGTGCGGTCAAGTACAACGAGAAGGGTGCATGGGGCGCGTTCCAGCCGTCCAACGAGACCGCGGACTCGCACGCTGCTGATCGCGGCGCTCGCAACCAGCAGCGCGGTCATGCTCGCGGGCTGCGGCAGCTCGGGCTCCAAGCCACGCGCGTCCGCTGGTCGCTACGGCCCGGCGAGCTCGCCGGCCGCCCTGTCGAGGTGCATGCGCGCCAACGGGGTCTCCGGGTTCCCCGACCCGATCGCTGGGCCCGGCGGCGAAGGTTTGACCCTGACCGTGAGCACCGACGGCTCCCTGACGGCCGAAGGTAAGACCTTCGCGGGACCTGCGCTGCGGTCCGCCGAGCGGGCGTGCAAGGTATATCTGCCCCCCGCGGGCGGCCCACCGCCACAGGTCGCCGCCGAGCAGCGGCGCCAGGCGCTGGCCTTCGCGCGCTGCATGCGCGCACACGGTGTGCCGAGCTTCCCCGACCCGACGTTCTCCGGCGGCGCTCCGGCCGGACTACCGGCCGGGGTCGACCCGCAGTCCCCGGCGTTTCGATCCGCTGCGCGCGGGTGCGGTGCTGGCGGCAGCGGCAACGTCGCGATCGGGGGCTGAGCATGCAACAGCCCAGAGAGCCGCCCGGTAACTGACGATGGAGTTCATTGCCAACCGCATGGCGAAACCGGATCGCGCCGCAGTCCGTGCCCGCCGTGCGTCCCCGTTTGTCGCAGCCGCGATCGCGACCGGTCTGCTCGCGGCCGGATGCGGAGGCAGCTCCCCAACCCGCACCGCGGCCTCGCGGACGGCCACCGCCCTGAAGTTTTCGAAGTGCATGCGCGCACACGGGGTGCCCAACTTCCCCGACCCGGGGTCAAGCATCAGCGGTCCGTATAACTCGATCGGGGCCATCGAGATCCCGACCGCGATCGACACGAAGTCACCGGCGTTCCAGACCGCCCAAAACGCGTGCCACGGGCTGCTTTCAGCAGCCCTCTCACGGCAAGGCAGGCCGGCCATCAGCGCGAGCATGAAGGCAACGCGGATCGCCCACGCCCAGTGCATGCGCAGCCACGGGGTGCCGGGCTACCAGGACCCGCGTTCCCGGCCAGCGGTGGGATCGCGATCACGGACGCCGGCACCGACCCGCAGTCGCCCGCCTATAAGCGGGCAGAGTCGGTGTGCGGGACACGTTGACCCGGCAGGCGTCAGTAGTTCGTGTGCATGGCGGCGGTCACCTGCCTGAGCGTTTCCTGGGCGATACTCCGAGCCCGGGTGCTTCCGTCGCGCAGGATCGTTCTGAGATAGCCGCGGTCACGCATGAGGTCGGCCCGGCGATCTCGGATGGGGCGTAGACGCTCGTTGACAGCCTCGATGGCCCGGCGTTTGAGCTCCGCGGCTCCGCGGCTACCGATCTGCTCTGCGAGCTCGCACGGGTCGAGCTCCTCGCACAATGCGGTGAGCAAGACCAGGTTGGAGACTTCGGGTCGGGTTACGGGGTGATAGGTGATGTTCGGATCAGAGTCGGTCTTCGCCCGGCGCAGCAGGCGTGCGGTCTCATCAGCGGTGGCGGCGAGTGGGATCGCGTTGTGGCGGCTCTTGCTCATCTTGCGCCCGTCGATCCCCAGGAGGATGGGCGCGTCGCTGAGCATCGCCTCGGGCTCGGGAAACACGGGATGCTCCGGCGCGTATCGCCGGTTGAACCGTCGCGCGATCGCGCGGGTCTGCTCGACATGCGGGAGCTGGTCGGCCCCGACGGGCACGATCGTGGCTTGGCAGAACAGGATGTCGGCGGCCTGATGCACGGGGTAGGTGAGCATCAACCCGTTGAGGGCCGTCATCCCGGCGACAGCTGCCTCGTCCTTGACCGTCGGATTGCGCAGCAGCTCGGGCAACGTGACCAGGCTCAGAAACGGAAGCAGGAGCTGATTGAGCTCAGGCACCAGGGAGTGAGCGAAGATCGTCGCGCGCGCCGGATCGATCCCGACGGCCAGGTAGTCGGCGACGAGCTCCTCTACGTCCTCAGGGAGCGACGCGGGGCTGTCGCGGTCGGTGATCGTCTGGTAGTCGGCGACGAGCACCAGCAGATCCAGCCCATCCTCCTGAAGGCGGACCCGGTTCTGCAAGCTCCCGAAGAGATGACCGAGATGCAGCTGGCCGGTCGGGCGATCACCGGTCAGTATTCGCGGCACGAACACCTGTGTGGGCGAAGTTGAATCGAGATCGAGCATGGGCCAACGTCTACTATCGTTTATCAGGCGTGAGCTGTCAGTCGGCCCGCTGGTCGCAGAGGACGAGCAGGAACGCGCCCTGAAGCGCCGATGGCAAGACCGCAGCTCGGGCCTATGGACCATGACCCTGGCTCCGACGTGGCCGCGCCGCCGCCGGTGCTGCTTCCTGGCGGTAGCTGCGAGGTAGGCGAACGGTGATGTCAAGGCCGCCGGTAGAGCCGGCGGTGGCGTGCACGGTTCCGCTGTGGACGGTGGCGATAGCCGACACCAGCGCGAGGCCGAGACCGAAACCCTCGTGGCGGGTACGGTCGTCGAGGCGCGTGAACGGCAGGAACAGCCGGTCGACCTGGTCGGGTGGTATGACCGGGCCGGTGTTGACGACTCGCACCAGCGACACGCCGTTGTCGGTGGTGGTCGAGATCGACACGGTGCCGTCGGTGATGTTGTAGCGCTCGGCGTTGTCGAGCAGGTTGGCAACGAGCCGTTCGAGCAGCACCCCGTCGCCGGTCACCGGGGCTTCGTCGAGCGTGGTGATCGTCGTAATGGCGTTGGCCGCACGTCCCTCCAGTGCGTCTTCGGCGACGGCGGCTAGATCCAGCGGGTCGGTGAGGACGCGCGCCTGCTCGTTGCGCGCGAGCATCAGCAGTACCTCGATCAGTCGCTCGGCGTGATCGACGGCCTGGCGGACTTCGGCGGCCATCAACACCAGCTCGTCGGGCGTCGGCTCGGGCTTGGCGAGGACGACGTCGATCGCGGTGCGCATGACCGTCAGCGGCGTGCGAAGCTCATGGCTTGCGTTGGCGATGAACTGCCGCTGGCTGGTGAACGCGCGGTCGAGGCGCTCGAGCATCGTGTCAAACGTATCGGCGAGCTCACGCAGCTCGTCGCGCGGGCCCCGCAGTGCAATGCGCTGAGACAGGTTCTGCTCACTTGCCGCGCGGGCAGCTGCGGTCAGCCGGTGCACCGGCCGCAGGATGCGTCCGGCGACGATCCAGCCCGCGACCGCGGCCAGCAGTGTGACGCCGGCCAGGCCGAGCAGCGAGTAGGTCAGCAGTTGAGCGAGCGTCGTGCTGCGCTGCGCAGCGGCGCCCGCCTGGACACCGTTGCCATACAGCGCGCTGCACTTCTGCATGACGTCAGAACGGACGCCACCACGCTGCGATGCCGCCTGCAGGCACCTCGCGAGCGCCGGCTGGATCGCGCGCGGGGTCGTGGTGGTCGCCGTGCTGTGCAAGCTGTGCCCGACCAGCAGGTAGGTGATCAATACCAGCGCGGCCCCGCCCAGCGCGAACAGCGACGTATAGAGCAGCGTCAGCCGCGACCGAGCGCTGAGATGCCTCCTCACAACCGGTAGCCGACGCCGACGACGGTCTCGATCAGCGGCGGGTCGCCGAGTTTGCGCCGCAACCGCCCGACAGTCACCGCAACCGTGTTGCTGAACGGGTCGGCGTGCGCGTCCCACACGTGTTCGAGCAGCTCTTCGGCACTGACCGCAGCGCCGTCCGCGCCCGCCAGGCACTCCAGCACGCCGAACTCCTTGCGCGTCAAGGTCAGCGGGACACCGGCGCGGCTGGCTCTATGCCGCGCGCGATCGACCACCAAGTCGCCTCGCTGCACGACCGCGGGCGAGCCAGGTCCGCGCCGCCCCAGGGCGCGGATGCGCGCGATCAGCTCGTGGAAGGCAAACGGCTTGCCGAGGTAGTCATCCGCGCCCAGCTCGAGCCCATTGACCCGATCCTCGACGTCGGTGGCCGCGGTCAGCATCAGGATGCGGCTGGGCGACCCGTCGCGGACCAGCCGGGCGCAGACCCGGTCGCCGTGCACAGTCGGCAAGTCGCGATCGAGCACCACCACGTCGTAGGCGGTACTCGTCGTGCTCTGCAGGGCTGCCGCGCCGTCGTAGACCACGTCCACGGCGAACCCGGCGTCGCGCAGACCCTCGCCGATCCGGTTGGCCAGCACAACATGATCCTCCACGACCAACACGCGCACCCGCCCATTCTGCACCCGCCCGCATGACATCCGCCTAACAACGTTCAGCTCGTGTCATCGCCCGCGCGCTAGACGGGACCGGCAACGGCGCGCCTCCCGGACGGCAGACGATCACAAAGCAGCGCGTCCCGATGCGCATCGACGACCAGAGCGCCACCACCCAACCGCCAGGAGCGCACAATGATCCACAGCACCCGCCTCACACCCCGGCCACGGCGGGCATCGCCGCCTACCGCGCGAACCGCGGCCGCCATCATCGCCGTCGCCACGGCGCTCGCCGCATGCGGCTCCAGCTCGCCCAGTTCGTCCAGCGCCAGCGGCCAGACCAACCCGAACCAGGCCCAAGCCCAACGGGACGTACTGAACTTCGCCCGCTGCATGCGCTCACACGGGATATCGAACTTCCCCGACGACCTCGATTTCCAGAACGTCCCCGCGATCAACGCCTCTTCCCCGGCGTTCAAGACCGCCCAGACGGCCTGCCAGCACCTGCTCCCCGTAAAGACCTCTCCGCCGGCCGCGCCGTCCGCGCAGACACTGGCAAAGCTGTTTCGGCTGTCGAATTGCCTGCGCGCACACGGGTACCCGGACATGCCCGACCCGAAGCCCGACCCACCTCCCTCGCATTCATCCCAATATGACACGCTCTATGGAGAGGGCGATTACTGGATCGGGATCCCGAAGTCCATCAACGCCCACGGAGCCGCGTTCGTGCGGACGGCGAGAGCGTGCCACGCCACCGGCGTCGGTTGATCGCCCAGGACCACCGTCGACCTCCGGCGGCCACTATCTACCATTCATGAGGCTTGATCCCCGAACAAGCCACCTACGTGGTAAAAAGCCCTGCAAATCGACAAGTTGTGAATCGGGGCGCCCGGATTTGAACCGGGGACCTCACCGACCCGAACGGTGCGCGCTACCAGGCTGCGCCACGCCCCGAATCTCTGGCCAGTGTATTGAACGGCCAAAGGAGCAGGCTACGGGACGGCTCTGGGCCTAGCGGCCACGCGAAGACCGGAGTGGGCCGCGGCCACGCAAGGACAGACGGAGGCCGCCGCCACGCAAACACCGCGAAAACCTGACCATCGGCGTAGTTCATTCGGCCATTTTGCGTTGCCCACGTCCGATCGAGGGGTCATACTTGGATCCATTCCGTGAACGGCGAAGGAGGATCCCACCGATGGCCAATCACCTGACGCCCACCGAGCTTGCCAGGGAAGCCGGCTTGGAGCGACGCGATGTGATCGTCAAATGCGTCGAACTGGGCGTCCCGATCTTCAACGGTCGGATCGACAAGACTCTCTTTATCTCCAGTCTGCGCGAGCTTCCAGGCTCACAGCAGCCACAGGCTCAAGCCGCCAGCGCCTAAGCTGCGCCCACAGGCGCACGACAGCAGCGCCTGAGGAGCAGCCACAGGCTCCGCCACCAGCGTCTAGCGGAATAGAGGCCCGATGGAAGCGCCTCGGCAAGCCCGAGCACCAGATCGACAGCGGAGATCTGGCCAAGATCGCGGGCCAGGACCCGCAGCAGCTGGACCAGTCGCAGCGGAAATCTGGCCCCCCGGGTCAGAAACTCCTTGTAGTTCGGCCTCAGCAGCAGGCCCACGCGCGCCTCCGGAAACGGCGTCGGCAGCCGCTGAACGATGACGCGCATCATCTCCTCGGGGGTGACGCCGTTGGCCACCGCCGCGGCCACGAACGACCCCGCGCTCGTTCCCACGTAGACGTCGAACTCGTTGACCGTCCGGTTGACCGACAGCAGGTTCAGCGCCCGCAAAGCCCCGATCTCATAGACGCCGCCGGTGAACCCCCCGCCGCCGAGGACCAGGGCCGACTTGGAACGCCTGCGACGCTTGGCGGCCCCGCTCGACCCCACGGCCTGGCGATCCGTCGCAGACGCGGCGAGCTTGACGACCTTGCCCATTCCCGACCAATCTTAGAACTCTGCCCAGCGCACAACCGGATCTGGCTCGGTGTCGTAGAGCCAGCCTCTCAACAGTGTCGTAGAGCCGGGCCCCTTAACAAACACCAGACCGCAGCTTTCGCGTCGCTGAGCGGTTACATACTCTCGATGCTGCGGATCTCGGGCAGGCTGGCAGCGTTCCTGGCGGGAGCAGTACTGCTGGCGAGCGCCACGGGCGCGGCCGCCGCCCACCCGGCCCGCGCAAGCTCAGCAGCGCTGTCATCGCTCGATCGCGCTCTGAATGCGGGCATGCGTGCCGTCGGTAACTTCAGCGGTGCCTACGTGGTCGATCTGAGCAGCGGCCAGGTTCTGTACGCCAGGAATGCTCGCGTGGGGCGTCTTCCGGCCTCGGTGGAGAAGCTCTGGACAACGTCCACCGCGCTGCTCGACTTCGGCCCCTCGGCGACGCTGTCGACAAACGTCCTCGGTCTCGGCCAGATGGACGCCGGCACCTACAGCGGAACGCTCTACCTGCGCGGCGGCGGTGACCCCACGTTCGGCTCGGCCGGGTTTGACCAGGCCAGCTACGGCACCGGCGCCACCGTGCAGCAACTTGTCGCCAATCTGATCAGCGCAACCGGCATAAAGCGGCTGAACGGCCCGGTGATCGCCGACCAGTCGATGTTCGATTCGCTCCGGGGCACCCCGGCCACCGGCTATGCGCCATCGATCGAAGTCGAAGGTGAGCTGGGCGCGCTCTCCTTCAACCGCGGCTGGGCCAACAGCTACGGCAGCGTGTTCTACAAACACCCGGCCCTGGAGGCCGGCCTGCAGTTCGTGGCCGCGCTGAAAGCGGCGGGCATCAAGGTCCCCTCACATCCTCGGGTCAGGGCGGGGGTGGCGCCGCCTGGGTCACAGACCCTGGCCGCGGTGGCTTCGCCGAGCATGGCCACGCTGGTCGCGCTCACCAATGCGCCGTCGGACAATTTCTTCGCCGAGATGCTGCTCAAGGACCTGGGCGCGCGCTTCGGCGCCGGGGGCAGCACCGCCGCCGGGGCGGCCGTCGTTCGAGCGACGATCGCCACGAGCTTCGGCTTGCATCCCCGACTGGACGACGGCTCCGGCCTGTCGCGGTTTGATCGCACGACCCCGCGCCAGGTCGTGTCGCTCCTGCGCCGGCAGGCCGCCAACGCGCCGTTCGTCGACTCGCTGTCGGTCGCGGGACGGACCGGAACGCTCGGCGACCGGCTCAGCGGGACCTACGCGCAGGGCCGCTGCCTGGGCAAGACCGGCACCCTGCACGACGTCTCCAACGTGGTCGGCTACTGCCACGCCCGCGACGGCCACACGCTCGCCTACGCGTTGTTGATGAACGGCATCTATCCCACCTACGCGCACCCGATCCAGGACCGGATGCAGCTGGCGCTGGCCAAGTACGACGGCTAGCCCAGCGCTCAGCGCGCCACCAGCTCACGCAACCCGGCCTCGTCGATCACCGCGACCCCGAAGCGCTCGGCCTGGGCGAGCTTTGAGCCGGGGCTCTCGCCGGCGACCACGTAGTCGGTCTTGCGCGACACCGAGCCGGTCACGCGCCCCCCGGCCCCGAGGACCAGCTCGGTCGCCTGCTCGCGCGTGAGCTCGGGAAGGGTGCCGGTCAGCACCAGCGTCTTGCCCGCCAGCGGACCCTCGCCGGGTGGCGGGCCCTCCTGCTCGACGCGAAGCCCCTGAGCGCGCAGGTCGGCGATCAGCGCCTCCATCTGGGGCTCGTGCAGCTGGTCATAAATAGTGCGGGCCATCTTCGGGCCGACGCCGGGCGTCCGCTCGATCTCGTCGACGCCGGCCGCCAGCAGCGCGTCGACGGAGCGAAACTGCTGGGCGAGGTTGCGTCCGGTGACGTAGCCGACCTCCTCGATCCCGAGTGCGAACAGCACTCGCCCGAACGGCTGGCCCTTGGACGCGTCGACCGCGTCGACGAGCTTCTGCGCCGACACCGAGCCGAACCCGTTCTGCTCGGCGATCCGCTCCGCGTCCAGGCGGTAGAAGTCGGCGGCCGTCCTCACCCAGCCCAGCTCCATGAACAGGCTCACCTGCTTCTCCCCCAGGCCGTCGATGTCCATCGCGCCCACGTAGTGCTTAAGCAGCTGCCAGCGGCGACCGGGACAGTCGCGGTTCGGGCAGCGCGTGAACACCTCCCCCTCGGGCTTGACCGTCGGGGTGTTGCACACCGGACAGCGCTCCGGCGGACCAGGTGGGGGCGGTCGATCCTGGCGCTCGGCGACATGGGGCGCCGGCGAGAGCACCTGCGGGATCACGTCCCCGGCACGCAGCACGATCACCTCCTCACCTTCGCGGATGTCCTTTCGGGCCAGGTCCTCCTCGTTGTGAAGCGTCGCCAGCTTGATGGTCACGCCGGCGACGTGGACCGGCTCGAGCATCGCGTACGGATGCAGGTCGCCGAACTTGCCCGGGTTCCACCCCACCTGCTTGAGCTTGGTCACCGCCGTGGTCGGCGGGAACTTCCAGGCGATCGCCCACCGCGGGTCGCGACCGACCACCCCGAGCCGCCGCTGCAGCTCGAACTGGTTGACCTTGACCACGACCCCGTCGATCTCGAACTCGAGCGAGCCGCGGCGCGCCTCCCAGGAGCGGCACTGGGCGACCACGTCGTCCTCGGAGGTCAGCTTCTTCACGTCCGGGTGGACCGGAAACCGATGTGCCCGCAACCACTCCAGGGCCTCCCAGTGCGCGTTCAGCAACAGCCCCTGGCTGACCCCGATCCCGTAGCACCACAAAGACAGCGGCCGCTGCGCGGCCAGCTTGGGATCGAGCTGACGAATCGTGCCCGCGGCCGAGTTGCGGGGATTCATGAACGTCGACAGCCCCGCCTCGGCCCGGCGTTCGTTGAGCGCCGCGAAGTCCGGCAGCGACATGTAGACCTCGCCGCGCACCTCGAGCAGCGCCGGCGGGTCGCTGCTCTCGAGCCGCAGCGGGATCGAACCGATCGTGCGCAGATTGTGGGTCACGTCCTCGCCGATCTCGCCGTTGCCCCGGGTCGCCCCGCGCTCGAATACCCCGTCGCGGTAGATCAGCGAGATGGCCAGCCCGTCGATCTTCGGCTCGGCCACGAACTCGAACGCCGGATCGGCGATCCCCTCGCGCAGCAGGTGGTTTCGCATCCGCAGGATCCAGGCCCGCAGCTCGTCGGCCGAGCGCGCATTGGCCAGCGACAGCATCGGCTCCGGATGGGTGACCTTGACCAGGTCGGAGACCGGCTCGCCGCCGATCCGCTGCGTCGGTGAGTCGGGCGTGACCAGCTCGGGATGCGCAGCCTCGAGCGCGCGCAGCTCGTCGAGCAGCGCGTCGTACTCGGCGTCGCCGATCTCGGGGTCGTCGAGCACGTAGTAGCGGTAACCGTGGTGCTCGAGCAGCCGACGCAGCTCGGCCGCACGCGCGGCAGGCTCCGGCGAGGCTGACGCGGCGCGCGGGCTCACGCTCAGGTCACCTCGTCGGCGGCCGGCGCGACCAGGCGCGCCAGGTCGTGGCGCTGGAGCGCGTCGAGCCCGTCGCGGTCGGTCAGATCGAAGTGGATCGGGGTGACGGCGATCCGGCCCGCGGCCACGGCGGCCAGATCAGTCCCGCTTTCGTCGCGCTCATAGCTCGCGTCACCGTAGATCCGATACAAACGCCGCGGGTGGGTGGGATCCGGATCCTCGTCGACCAGCGCCAGCTCGTCGCGATAGAGACGCTTGCCCAGCCGCGCCACCGACACCCCTTCGGGCTCGCTACCGGGGACGTTGATGTTGAGCAGCGTGCCCGCGGGCAGGGGAACGCTCTGGAGTTCGGCCACCAGCCGGGCGGTGAACCTGGCGGCGACCGTGAAATCGAATCCCAGCCCGGTGTGGAAGTCGAGCTCCATGGCGCTCGACTGCTGCGAGACGGCGATCCCGGGCAGTCCGAGGACGATCGCCTCCAGCGCCGCCGCCACCGTCCCCGAATAGGTGATGTCGTCACCGAGGTTGGAACCATGGTTGATTCCTGACACCACGAGCTCGGCCTCGAAGTTCTCGATCAGGCCGAGGTTGGCCAGGCGCACGCAGTCGACGGGAGTGCCGTCGGTGGCATAGCCCACGGTGCCGTCATCGAAATCGACCTCCTGGACCCACAGCGGGCGCCGGGTGGTGATCGAGCGCGCCATCGCCGACCGGTTGCCGTCGGGCGCGATCACCGCCAGCTCCACCGACGCGATCTCAGCCAGTGCGCGGCGCAGCGTCTGCAGGCCGGCGGCCTCGATCCCGTCGTCGTTTGTGAGCAGCACTCGCACCCGCTGCATGCTAGGAGGCCCAGAGGCGCCCCGGCCTCCGGCCCCGCTGGTTCGGCCGTCCCTGGCCTGGCCAATCGATCACAGGATGCGCACCGCCGCGGCCCGAGTGGTGAACTTCTCTCTCACCGCTCGGGCCGCGGCTACCCCCCAACGATGCGCCTGCGCCCCTCTCGTGGGCGGAAATACTACGTATTTGCGCAGGAGATCCAAATCGAACATTCGTCCAGAACCTGGAGCTAGTGGGCCTCACTAGGTGGATTCGAGCACGCGCTCGCCGGCGTAGCCCACCCCGGCGAGGTACAGCCCGTGCGCCGGGGCGGTGAAACCGGCCGCCGAACGGGGACGCCCGGAGAGCAGCGCTGTGAAGTCTTGCACCGTGCGTCGGCCTCGCGCCACCTCGAGCATGGTCCCGACCAGGACCCGGTTCATATGGCGCATGAACGAGTCGGCCTCGATCCAGAACTCGAGCCGGGCATCTCCTGCGTCATTCCAGCGGGCGGCGAGAACTTCGCGTGAGAAGCGAACGTGCTCGGTCTCGGTGGGGGTGAACGCGCTGAAGTCGTGGGTGCCGCCCAGCGCCTGCGCGCAGGCGTGGAGCCGGTCGCGATCTAGGGCGTGCGGCCAGTGCAGCGCCCGTCCCTGCTCGTGCGCGCTGCGGGCGGGGCGGGCCAGCAGCCGGTAGCAGTAGGCGCGGCTGGTGGCGTCGCGACGGGCATCGAAGCCGGGCTCGGCGGCGACGCATTCCAGCACCGCGATGTCGTCGGGCAGCAGCGCGTTGAGCCAAGCCAGGCCCGCGGGAGGGCCGTCGTAGCTGGCCACCTGGCCCCAGGCGTGGACGCCCGCGTCCGTGCGCCCGGCGACCGTCAGCGGGACCGCCGCCCGCCGGAGCATTACCCCCAGGGCCCGCTCGAGCTCCCCCTGCACGGTGCGCTGGTCGTCCTGGCGGGCCCAGCCGGCGAACTCGGTCCCTCGGTACTCGATCGTCAGGCGCGAGGTCGTCACCGTGCCGTGACCGCTCCGAGCCCGGCCACCGCTCAGACCAGTTCGAGCAGCACCATCTCTGTGGAGTCCGAACGGCGCGGACCGATCTTCATGATCCGCGTGTAGCCGCCCGAGCGCCCGGTGTAGCGCGGCGCGATCTCCTCGAACAGCTTGTAGACCGCGAACTTGTCCTGTCCGAGGGCCGATAGCGCCTGGCGCCGGGCGTGCAGATCGCCGCGCTTGGCCAGCGTGATCAGCTTCTCGACCTCGGGCTTGACCGCCTTGGCCTTGGCCTCGGTGGTCTTGATCCGCTCGTGTTCGATGATCTCCTTGCTCAGGTTCATCAGCAGCGCCTTGCGGTGCGAGGCGCTGCGGCTGAGCTGATATCGCTGACGCTGGTGGCGCATGGCGTGGCGGCTAGTCGTCGCGGAGCGCGAGCCCGCGCGCGTGCAGAGTCTCGATCACCTCGTCGATCGACTTCTTGCCGAAGTTCGGGATCGCGTTGAGCTCGCCCTCGGTCTTGGAGACGAGATCGCCGACGGTCTGGATGCCGGCGCGCTTGAGACAGTTGTAGGACCGCACGCCGAGCTCGAGCTCCTCGATCAGGATGTCGTCCATCGCGTTGGGCGGACGGGAGCTGGCCCCCACCTGCCCGGCACCGACCAGACCACCGTCGAGAACACCCGGCGTCCCCACATCGCGCAACTCCACGACGCGGTCGGCGTCGGTGAAGATCGCCAACTGGGAAATCAGGATCTCGGCGGCCTCGCGCAGCGCGGCGTGGGGGTCGATCGAGCCGTCGGTCTCGATGTCGAGCGTGAGCTTGTCGAAGTCGGTCTTCTGGCCCACGCGGGCCTGCTCGACGTTGTAGGCCACGCGCCGCACCGGCGAGAAGATCGAGTCGATCGGGATCACGCCGATCGGCTGATCGGGCGATTTGTTCTCCTCCGCCGGCCGGTAGCCCCGTCCGCGGCCGATCGTGAGATAGACCTCGAGCTTGGTCTTCTTCTCGAGCGTCGCGATGTGGGCGTCGGGGTTGAGGATCTCCACGCCCGAGGGCAGATCGATGTCCTTGGCCATGATGTCCCCGGGGCCGGTGACGACCAGCGGCGCTTCAATTTCACTGGCGTCACTATGCATGCGGCAGACGATCCCCTTCAGGTTCAGGACGATGTCGGTGACGTCCTCCTTGACGCCGCGGATCGTCGAGAACTCATGGGCCACGCCCTCGATCCTGACGCTGGTCACCGCCGCGCCGGCCAGCGAGGACAGCAGCACCCGCCTCAGTGAATTCCCGAAGGTGTAGCCGAACCCCCGGTCCAGGGGCTCGATCGTGAACGAGCCGCGCGTGTCGTCCACTGACTCGCTGGAGATTCGGGGGACTTGGAAATCGAGCATCTTTATCCTAACTTCGTTGGTTGAAGGCCGCCCGTGGGGGGCGGCAATCGCGCCGCGCGTAGCCCCCTGGCCGCCCGCGACTAAGTCTCGTCGCTACTTGGAGTACAGCTCGACGATCAGCTGTTCCTGCACCGGCGCCGCGATCTCGCGTCGCTCGGGCTTGCGCAGCACCTTCGCCGTCAGCGAATCGTGATCGGCCTGCAGCCACGCCGGCACCTGCCCGGTCAACTCGGTCGCATCGCGGATCACCTGGCTCGCCGTGGACCCCTGGTGGATCGCGATCACATCATTCTCGCGCAGCTGGTAGCTGGGGATGTTCACGCGACGACCGTTGACGGTCCAATGGCCATGCAAGATCAATTGCCGCGCCTGCCGGCGGGAGGCGGCGAAGCCCAGACGGACGAGCACGTTGTCAAATCGGCACTCGAGCATCCGCAGCAGGTTCTCGCCCGTGACGCCCTGCTGGCGCGAGGCCTTCTCGTAGTAGCCCTGAAACTGCTTCTCGAGCACGCCGTAGTAGCGCCTGGCCTTCTGCTTCTCGCGCAGCTGGACGCGATACTCGCTCTGCTTCTGGCGGCCGCGGCCGTGATCGCCGGGCGGGTAGGAGCGCCGCTCCACGCCGCACTTGTCAGTCAGGCAGCGCTCGCCCTTGAGGAACAGCTTCTGGCCCTCGCGGCGGCATTGCTTGCACTGGGGGGAGGTGTCGCGGGCCATCAGACTCGTCTGCGCTTCCTCGGCCGGCAGCCGTTGTGCGCCTGGGGCGTGACGTCCTTGACGCCGCTGACCTCGAGGCCTGCCGCCTGCAGCGAGCGGATCGCGGTCTCACGACCCGAGCCGGGCCCCTTGACGAACACCTCGACCCTCTGCAGGCCGTGCTCGATCCCCTTGCGGGCGGCGGCGTCGGCAGTCACCTGGGCCGCGAACGGAGTCGACTTGCGCGAGCCCTTGAAGCCCGCGCCGCCGGCCGACTCCCAGGCGATCACGTTGCCCTCGCGATCGGTCAGCGACACGATCGTGTTGTTGAACGAGGTCTTGATGTGGGCCTGTCCGATGGGGATGTTCTTGCGCACGCGGCGCCGGCCGCGCTGAGGACGTCTCGGTGCCGGCATTACTTCTTGGCCGCCCTCTTCTTACCGGCGACCTGCATCCGCTTGGGCCCCTTCCGGGTTCGCGCGTTGGTCTTGGTGTTCTGACCGCGCACCGGCAGGCCGCGCCGATGGCGCAGGCCGCGGTAGCAGCCGATCTCCTGCAGACGCTTGATGTTCTGGGAGCGCTCGCGGCGCAGGTCGCCCTCGACCATGATCGAGCCATCGATCAGCTCCCGGAGGGCAACGACCTCGTCCTCGGTCAGGTCGCGAACCTTGCGGTCGGGCTCGACCCCGACCTTCGCGAGCAGCTCGTTGGAGGTCGAGCGGCCGATCCCATAGATGTAGGTCAGACCGATCTCGACTCGTTTGTTGAGGGGGATGTTCACCCCGGAGATTCGCGCCATGTTTTCAGCCCTGCCGCTGCTTGTGACGTGGATTTGAGCAGATCACGAGCACCCGCCCGTTGCGGCGGATGATCTTGCACTTCTCGCACATCGGTTTGACCGACGGTCGTACTTTCACGCTCGTTTCGCTCTCGTCGCTGGGAACATTTAAGTGGTACCTTCGGCGCGGCTCTGGAGACCGGTTCGGTCGCCGCTACCTCGCCGAGGAGCGCATGCAGCGCAAGCCGGTCGCGCTGCAGGCGCACCCGGGGATGTTAGCAAGGGTGCCGTGGCTCGGTCGGTGCTGGATGGGCCGGCCTGCGGCCGGCGTCCGTGGGGCCGTTCCGCCGGACATCCGTGTCCGGCGGCCGCGCCTCAGGCGGCCGCTCGCCCCCCGGTCGCCTCGTGCCACGGCGTCAGGATCCGCGGTCCGTTGGCCGTGATCGCGATCGTGAACTCGAAATGGGCGGCCAGTGAGCCGTCCTGGGAGAAGATCGACCAGTGGTCCTCGCCGACCCGGACGCCGTGGCGACCGGCGGTCACCATCGGCTCGACGGCCAGCACCATCCCCTCTTCGAGGGCGACGCCGGTATCGGGCGAGCCGTAGTTGGGAATCTGCGGCTCCTCGTGCATGTCGCGCCCGATCCCGTGTCCGACGAGCGAGCGCACCACTGACAGCCCGTCGGCCTCGACGCGCTGCTGGATGGCATGGGACACGTCGCCGAGCCGATTTCCCGCGCGGCACTGGGGCACGGCGGCAAACAGCGATTCCTCGGTGGTCTTGAGCAGCTTGTGCGCGACCGGGGAGACCGGACCGACGGCAAACGTCCGCGCCGCGTCCGCCACCCAACCGTCGAGCACCACCCCGATGTCGATCGACAACACGTCGCCGCGACCGAGCCTGTAGGGACCGGGAATGCCATGGACGATCATCGAGTTGGGGGAGGCGCAGATCGAGCCCGGGAAGCCGCGGTAGCCCTTGAAGGCGGGATAGGCCCCCTGCGAGCGGATGAACCGCTCGGCCGCCAGGTCGAGCTCCTGGGTGGTCACGCCGGGCCGCACCTTGCCGGCCAGCAGGTTCATCGTGCGGACCAGGATCGCGCCGGCGGCCGCCATCCGATCGATCTCGTCGGGGCTTTTCTTGATGATCAACTACACATTCTCCTCGAGCCGGAGGGTCGCGATCACCGCCCGGATGTGGTCGTGGACCTCCGTGGCGGGCCGGGTGCCGTCGATCCGGCGCAGCAGACCCTGCTCGTCGTAGTGCTCGACCAGCGGCTCGGTCTGCTCGTGGTAGACGCGCAGCCGGTTCCTGATCACCTCGGGCTTATCGTCGTCGCGCTGGATGAGCCGCGATCCGTCCTGGTCGCAGACGCCTTCGTGCTTGGGCGGATCGAACTCGACGTGGTAGTTGTGGCCCGCCTTCACGCACACGCGCCGGCCCGACAGGCGCCGGATCAGGTTCTCGTCGGGCACGTCGATCAACAGCACCGCGGTCACGCGCCGCCCGAGCTCGGACAGCTGCTTGTCGAGCGCGGCGGCCTGCTCGAGCGTGCGCGGGAACCCGTCGAGGATGAACCCGTCCTCGGCGTCGTCGCGCTGCAGCCGTTCGGCGGCCATGGCCACGATCAGCTCGTCGGGCACCAGGTCGCCGGCGTCCATGTACTCCTTGGCCTTGACGCCGAGCTCGGTCTCGCCCTTGACGTTGGCGCGCAGCATGTCGCCGGTGGAGATGAACGGCAGCTGGAAGTCGTCTTGCAGGCGGTCGGCCTGCGTCCCCTTGCCCGCGCCCGGCGGGCCGAACAGGATCAGGTTTAGCTCAGCCACCGGTCCACTGTATCCGACATGCTGACCCTCATCCGCTACGCGATCCCGAAGGACGTGTGCGTCCTGGTGACGGAACCAGATCGCTGCACGTCTGGGCGGGGCCCGATCCCGGGCTACCTTAAGAAGCCCTCGTAGTTGCGCATCATCAGCTGCGCCTCGAGTTGCTTCATCGTGTCCAGGGCGACGCCGATCACGATCAGGATCGAGGTCCCCCCGAAGAAGAAGTTGGCGTTGGTCTGGTTGATCAGGATCGTGGGCAGCGCGGCGATCGCGGCCAGGAACAACGCTCCCGGGAACGTCAAGCGCGCCAGGATCCGATCCAAGAATTCGGCCGTCGGTCTGCCTGGCCTCACCCCCGGGATGAAGCCGCCGTACTTCTTGAGGTTGTCGGCCTGATCGACCGGGTTGAACGTCACCGCCGTGTAGAAGTAGGTGAACAGGATGATGAAGATGCTCTCGCCGAGCACGTAGTGCCAGCCCTGGGGGCTGAAGAAGTTGGCCAGGTCGGTGGCGAAGCCCTTGCGGTTCTGGCCCACCAGCTGACCGATCGTGGGCGGGATGGCCATCACGCTGGCGGCGAAGATCACCGGGATCACGCCGGCCATGTTCACCCGCAGGGGCAGGTAGGTCTGACCGCCCTGGGTCATTCGTCGCCCGATCACGCGCTTGGCGTACTGGATCGGGATTCGGCGCTGGCCCTCCTGCACGAACACCACGGCGGCGACGACGCCCAGGGCGATGAACGGCATGATCACCCGGAACACCTGGTCGGGGTTGTTCCACCACGCCTGCACGCCGCTGGGGATCCGCGCCACGATGCTGGCGAAGATCAGCAGCGAGATCCCGTTGCCGATCCCGCGCTGGGTGATCAGCTCGCCCATCCACATCAGCAGCACGGTGCCGGCGGTCAGCGAGATCACGATCAAGAAGACCTTGAACAGCGTGAAGTTGGCGATCAGGGTGGTCCCGGCCTGCTTCTCGAAGCTGCGGAACAGGAACACGTAGCCGATCGACTGGGCAAAGGCGAGACCCACCGTCAGATAGCGCGTGTACTGGGTGATGCGCGCCTGACCGACCTCCCCCTCCTTCTGCAGCTTCTCCAGCGAGGGGACCACGACCTGCAGCAGCTGCAGGATGATCGAGGCCGTGATGTAGGGCATGATCCCCAGCGCGAAGATCGCGATCCGACCCAGTCCGCCGCCGGAGAACAGGTTCAGCAGCCCGAAGATGCCCGAGCCGCCCAGGCTCTTCTGGATCTGGTTCGCGGCGCTGGAGCTGATCCCCGGCGCCGGGATGTGGGTGCCAAGCCTGTACAGCCCCAGGATCACGGCCGTGAACAGGATCTTCTTGCGGATGTCGGCGACCCTGAACGCCCCGAGGATCGTCCCGACCATTACTGGTCCTCGATCAGCTGGCAGGTGCCGCCGGCCGCCTCGATCTGCTCGCGGGCGGCGCGGCTGAAGCCGTGCGCGTGCACGGTCAGCGCCTTGGTCACCTGTCCCTTGGCCAGGATCTTCACCGGCACATTCTTGCGCGTGGCCAGACCCTTCGCGCCGAGCGCCTCGAGCGTCACCGCGTCCCCGGCCTCGAAGCGCGCCTCGAGCTCGGCCACGTTGACCGGCTGGGTGTGGGTGCGAAACGGCTCAAACGGCATCGACTTCTTCATGTGCGGTCCGCGCAACTTGCGCATCCGCATGTGAATCGGGTTCTGGCCGCCCTCGAAGCGGGTGCGCTGCTTGGCTCCCGAGCGCGACCCCCAGCCCTTCTGGCCCCGACCGGCGGTCTTGCCCGTGCCCGAGCCCTCGCCGCGGCCGACTCGCTTGCGCGGGTGCCGCGAGCCCGGCGCCGGGCTCAGGTTGTGCAGGCCGATCAGCTCGGGATCCGGGTTCATGACTCCCGGACCTCCACCAAATGGCGGACCTTGTGGAGCATGCCCCGGATCTGGGGCGAATCGGTGACCTCGATCGTGTGGCCGATCCGGCGCAGGCCGAGCGAGCGCAGCGTGGCCAGCTGGCGCTTGTCGCAGCCGTTGCGCGACCTGCGCTGGGTCACCCTCACCGTGCTCATGGTGCCTCCGCGGCCACCGGCTCTCCAGCGGGGGCGCCGTCGCTGCGCTCGTCGGTCAGGCCGAGAACCTGATTGACCGACAGCCCACGGAGCTCGGCCACCTCGTCGGGGGTCCGCAGCGACTGCAGCCCGGCCATCGTGGCCTTGACGAGGTTGATCGGGTTCTGGGAGCCGAGGCTCTTGGAAAGGATGTCGTGGATCCCCGCCAGCTCGAGCACCGCGCGCACGCCGCCGCCGGCGATCACTCCGGTACCCGGGGATGCCGGCTTGAGAAGGACGCGGCCCGACCCAAACACGCCGGTCGTCAGGTGGGTGATCGTGGAGCCGTGCCTGGGCACCCGGTAGAGGTTCTTCTTGGCCCGCTCCACCCCCTTCTGGATGGCCACCGGAACCTCGTTGGCCTTGCCGTACCCGATCCCGACCACCTCACGCTCGTCACCGACCACGACCAGGGCGGTGAACGAGAAGCGCCGCCCCCCCTTGACCACCTTGGCCACGCGGTTGATCTCGACCACGCGCTCCTGGAGGTCAAGTCCGGTAGCTGAAACTGTGCGATCTCGGGCCATGAACAGTTGAGGGTAGCGGGGCTAGATGTGCAGCCCGGCCTCGCGGGCGCCGTCGGCGAACGCCTTCACGCGCCCGTGGTACTTGTAGCCCCCGCGGTCGAAGACCGCAGACTCGACCCCGGCCGCCTGCGCGCGCTGCGCCAGAAGCGCACCCGCCTGGCTCGCCTGGGCGGTGCCGGTCAGCTTGCGCAGATCGGCTTCGATCCAGCTGACCGAGGCCAGCGTGCGACCGCTGTCGTCGTCGACGAGCTGGGCGAAGATGCCGCGGTTGGAGCGAAACACCGAGATCCGCGGGCGTTCTGCCGTGCCGCGGACCTTGGCGCGAACGCGGCGGCGGCGCCGGAGGCGATGCTGGGGCTTGGTCAACACGGTCATGGCCGCCGCTCGCCTTCCGGGCTCGCCTGAATGGCGGCCCCGTGAGTCATCCGGCTGCTCATGCCCGCTTCCCGACCTTCCGGGCCACGTACTCGCCTTCGTAGCGAATCCCCTTGCCCTTGTAAGGCTCGGGTTTGCGCTGCTTGCGGATGTAGGCCGCGACCTCACCGACCTGCTGCTTGGAGGCGCCCCGCACCACGATCCGGGTCGGCTGCGGGACCTCGAACTCGATCCCGTCGGGCGCCTTGACCGAAACCGGATGTGAGTAGCCGAGCGCCAGTTCGAGGTCGCGGCCGCGCAGCTGGGCGCGGTAGCCGACGCCCTGGATCTCGAGGCGCTTCTCGAACCCGTCGGTCACGCCCTGGACCATGTTGGCCACCAGGGTGCGCGTCAGGCCGTGCAGGGCCCGGTGCTCACCGCGATCGGTGGGGCGCCTTACCAGCAGCTCCTCACCGTCGGCATCATCCTGGCGGGGAGCCCGCTCGACCATGATGTCGCGGTGGATGCGCTCGGAGAGCTCGCCCTTGGGGCCGTTGACCGTCACCCGCTCGGGCTCGATCGCAATCGTCACGCCGGCCGGCACGGGGATGGGTTGTTTTCCGATTCGGGACATCTAAAGCTCCGGGATTACCAGACCCTGGCCACGACCTCGCCACCGACCCCCTGCTGGCGGGCCTCGTGGCCGGTCATGACCCCTTTCGAGGTGGAGATGATCGCGGTGCCCATCCCGCCCTGGATGCGGGGAATGTGGCCGTGGTCGACGTACGTGCGCTGGCCGGGGCGAGAGACGCGCTCCATGCCGCTGATCACCGGCCTGCGCTCGGCCGTGTACTTGAGCGTGACCGTGATCTGCTCGCCGGGACGGCCGGGAGCAGGCGGCTCGACCTGGTAGCCCTCGATGTAGCCCTGCTCCTTGAGGATCCGCGCCAGCTCGCGCTTGAGCTTTGAGGACGGGATGGCCACGTCGTGGTGCTGCGCCTTGGCGGCGTTGCGCAGGCGGGTCAGGAAGTCGGCGATCGGATCGGTCATCGACATGGCGTCACCAGCTGGACTTCGTCATTCCCGGCACGTAGCCGTTGTGGGCCAGCTCGCGCAGGCAGATCCGGCACAACCCGAATTTCTGGTACACGGCGCGCGCGCGGCCGCAGCGGCGACAGCGGCTGTAGGCCCTGGTCTTGTACTTGGGTGGCCGCCGCTGGCGGACCCGTTGGGAAACTTTGGCCATCTGCTCCTTCTAATTCTGGTTGGCGGCGGCCGCGGGCTCCGCCGGCGTAGCCGGTGGGGGCACCGCCCGCGAAGCGGGTGGTCGGCCCTCTCTTGAAAACGGCATCCCGAGCGCTTCGAGCAATGCGAACGACTCCTCGTCGCTGGCCGCCGTGGTGGTGATGGTTATGTCGAGGCCGCGGATCTGATCGATCTCGTCGTAGTCGACCTCGGGGAAGATGATCTGCTCGCGCACCCCGAGCGAATAGTTTCCGCGACCGTCGAAGGCGCGTGGGCTCAGGCCCCGGAAGTCGCGGATCCGGGGGATGGCCACAGACATCAACCGGTCAAGAAACTCGTATGAGCGCTCGCCGCGAAGGGTCACGGCAACCCCCACCGGCATCCCCTCGCGGACCTTGAACTGCGCAATCGACTTGCGCGCACGCCGCACGCTGGGCCGCTGGCCGGTGATCGTGGCCAGCTGCTCCGAGGCGGCATCGAGGACCTTTGAGTCCTGCTTGGCGTCCCCGCAGCCCATGTTGACCGTGACCTTCTCGACCCGCGGAGCCTGCATCACGCTCGAGTAGCCGAACCGCTCCATCAGGGCGGGTCGGATCTCCTCGAGATATCTGTTCTTCAGTCTTGCCGTGGGCATCGTCGGGTCAGTCCAGTCTCGCTCCGGTGCGCTTGCTGACGCGCAGCCGCCTGCCATCCTCGACCTCGATCCCGACCCGGGTCGGCTTGCCGTCCTGGGGGTCGATCAGCATCACGTTGGAGATGTGGATCGGGCCTTCCTTCTCGATCACGCCGCCGGTCTGCTGCGCGCGCGAGCTCTGCGTGGGGCGCTGGTGGCGCTTGATGATGTTCAAGCCCTCGACGTAGAGCCGATCCTTCCTGGGCTCCACGCGCAGCACCTTGCCGCGCTTGCCGCGGTCCTTGCCGCCGATCACGATCACTTCGTCGTCGGTCTTGATCCGTGCCGGCATTACAAAACCTCCGGGGCCAGGGAGACGATGCGCATGAAGTTGCGTTCCCGCAGTTCGCGGGCCACGGGACCGAAGATGCGCGTCCCGCGCGGGGCGCCCTGGGCGTCGATCAGCACGGCCGCGTTCTCGTCGAAGGCGATATAGGTGCCGTCCTCGCGTCCATAGGACTTCTTGGTCCGGACCACGACCGCGGTCACGACCTCGCCCTTCTTGACCGAGCCCTGGGGGGTGGCCGTCTTGACGGTGGCCACGATCGTGTCCCCGACGCCGGCATAGCGCCGGCGCGAGCCGCCCCGCACCCGGATCACGAGGATCTCCCGCGCGCCGGTGTTGTCGGCAACGCGCAACCTGGTCTCGTTTTGGATCACTTATTTTGCCCTCTCCACGACTCGGACCAGCCGCCAGCGCTTGGACCGCGACAGCGGGCGTGCCTCGCGGACGATCACCGTGTCGCCGATGCTGGCGTCGTTGCGCTCGTCGTGCGCATGGAGCGTGCGCGAGGTGCGCACGATCTTGTTGTAGCGGCGGTGGCGCCGGGCGGTGTCGATCCGCACCGTGATCGTCTTCTCGGCCTTGTCGGAAACGACCACTCCCTGGCGGACCTTCTGCACGCCGGGGGTGTGCTGGCGCGGCGGCGTGGCCTCGGCCCCGGCATGGTCCTGTTTGGCCTTGGCCTTCGCGCGTCCGGCGCGGCGCAGCTCGGCCTTGCGCCCGCGCTGGGCGACTCGCTCCTCGTGACGCTCTTCCGCGCTGCGCGGCGGGCCCGGCTGGCGAGTAGCAGCCCGGGCGGCGCGCCTGGCACGCCGGCGCTCCTTGGGCGCCAGAGCCTCCACCGGGGGCGCATCCGCGGCCGAAACCGGTCGCGTGGCTTCGTCCTGTGCCGCGGCCCCGGACTCTTCCGAGGAGCGCTCGGCTTCGGCGCCGGATGCCACTTCGAGCTCTTCGTTTTCCTCAGCCATTTTCCTGGCCCTCGTGTGCGTAGAGCTCCCGCTCGCGTTGGACGGTGAGCGCGCGGGCTACTTCGCGCTTGGCGCGCGCCAGGCCGGCGGTGTTGTCGAGCTCGCCGGTGGCATGTTGAAAGCGCAGGCCGAACAGATCGCGCCGGGCGGTGCGGATGTGCTCGCTCAATTCATTATCGGTCAGGTCACGCAGCTCTGAAGGCCGCATCGTCAGCCGTCCTCTCGCATGACGAACTTGGTCCGCACCGGAAGCTTGTGGCCGGCGAGGCGCATGGCCTCACGCGCGAGATCCTCGGGTACGCCGGCGAGCTCGAACATCACGCGTCCCGGCTTGACAACCGCGACCCAGCCCTCGGGCGAGCCCTTGCCCGAGCCCATGCGCGTCTCGGCCGGCTTCTTGGTGAACGGCTTGTCGGGATACACGTTGATCCAGACTTTCCCGCCGCGCTTGATCTTGCGCGTCATCGCGATACGTGCAGCCTCGATCTGGCGGTTGGTCAACCAGCCGGCATCGAGCGCCTTGAGGCCGTACTCGCCGAACTGGACCTTGACCTGTCCGCGCGAGAGCCCGGCGCGACGACCGCGGTGCTGCTTGCGGTGCTTGACGCGCTTGGGGGAAAGCATCAGTCGGCACCACCTGGGGCGCCATTGCCCTCACCGCCGTTTCCGCCGCGGGGTGCGCGGCCGCCGCCTGAGCCGCGACCGCCTCGGCCACCCGGTCCGCCGCCCCGGCCACCGGGACCACCGCCGCGGCCGCCCGGACCGCCGCCCCGGCCACCCTGGCCGCCGCGGCCACCCGGACCACCGCCGCGACCACCCGGACCGCCGCCCCGGCCGCCCTGGCCGCCGCGACCACCCGGACCACCGCCACGACCGTCGCGCCCCGAGCGTCCATCGCGCCCTCCGCGCTCCGGGGCCTGGGGCGAGGGCTCATCCATGATCGTCAGGTCGGCGCCGGTGTATCCCTCGGGCATGATCTCGCCCTTGTTGATCCAGCACTTGACGCCGATCCGGCCGAACGTCGTGCGGGCCTCGTGGAAGCCGTAGTCGATGTCGGCCCGCAGGGTGTGCAGCGGGACGCGGCCGTCGGAATACCCCTCCGTGCGGGCCATTTCGGCGCCGCCGAGTCGACCTGACACCTGGACCTTGACCCCCTTGGCCCCGGAGCGCATCGCGCTCGTCAGCGCGCGCTTCATGGCCCGGCGGAATGCGACGCGGTTCTGAAGCTGCTCGGCGATCGACTGCGCGACCAGGCGCGCATCGAGTTCGGGACGCTTGATCTCGAGGATGTTGACCTTGACCTGCTTGCCCGTAATCCGGTGCAGGTCGCGGCGCAGCTGATCGACTTCGGAGCCGGATTTACCGATCACGATCCCCGGGCGGGCCGTGTGGATGTTGACCTCAACCTCGGTCGCGTTCTTGCGAATCGTGATGTCGGACAGACCGGCGTGCGACAGCCGCCCCACGATGTGTTCGCGGATCCGGGTGTCCTCGTCTAGATAGTCCGCAAAGTTGCGCTCGTTGAACCAGTTCGACTTCCAATCGTGGATGTAGCCCACGCGGATCGACTCGGGATGAACTTTTTGACCCATGTTTTTGTGCTTAGTCCTTTGGCGTGAGCAGGATCGTCAGGTGGCTGGTGCGTTTACGGATTCTGGTCGCGCGCCCCATCGCGCGCGGCCGGTAGCGCGGGATAGTTGGACCCTCGTCGGCGTGCACCGCCTTGACGTACAGGTCCTCGCCGACGAGCTCGTGGTTGTGTTCGGCATTGGCAACCGCCGACTCGAGCAGCTTGCTCCAATCACGCGCGATCGCCCGCGGCGTCAAACCGAGGATAGCTCGCGCCTCCTCAACCGACTTGCCCCGGATGTGGTCGCACACCAGCCGCGCCTTGCGGGCCGACGAGCGCACGTACTTGGCCTGCGCGCGAACGACCGGCGGCGGCAGATCGGGATCGCGCCGCGACCGCCGCCTCCGCGGAGCGGGCTGGGCGGGCGGGGTGTCCGCCGCCGGCTCGGCAGCCTGGTGAGTACGGCGCCTCCGCACCCGACTCGGAGCAGTCGCCTCCGCCTCGGGCTCCTCGTCCTCATCCTCCGCTTCGCGCTCCTCGTCCTCATCCTCGGCTTCGGGCTCCTCGCCCTCATCCTCCGCCTCAGGCTCCTCGTCGACCCCCCCCGCTTCGGGCTCCTGCGCTTCTTCCCCTGGGGGGGTGGCGTCGTCCGGCTCGGAGTCATCACCGGTCGAGGGCGCATCCGCGGCTGAAACCGGCCGCGTCTCTTCGGAATCCGCGGCCGCCGAGGGCTCCGAGGAGTGCCCGGTTTCAGACGCGGGTGCGTCCTCGAGCGGCTCGTCAGACTCAAGCGGCTTATCAGACTCCGGACTCATCGCCTCTTACCTGTCCCCGCATGCCCTCGATACAACCGCGTCGGCGCAAACTCCCCCAGCTTGTGCCCCACCATTGACTCCGAGATGAACACCGGGACGTGCTTACGACCGTCGTGCACCGCGATCGTATGACCGACCATCTCCGGAAAGATCGTCGACGCCCGCGACCAGGTCCTGAGCATGCGCTTCTCGCCCGAAGAGTTCATGGCCTCGATCCGGTTCATCAGCCGCTCGTCCACGAACGGCCCCTTCTTGCTCGAACGACTCATCGCTTCTTACCCCTTCTCCGACCACGCACGATGTACTGGTCGGACTTCTTGCCCTTCTTGCGCGTGCGGTAGCCCAGCGTCGGCACTCCCCAGGGGGTGACCGGATGGCGGCCGGCCGTCGTCGAGCCCTCGCCCCCGCCGTGCGGGTGATCGACGGGGTTCATCGCGGTGCCGCGCGTCTGCGGCCGAACGCCCATGTGACGTTTGCGCCCCGCCTTGCCGATTTTGACGTTCTGGTGGTCTGAGTTGCCGATCGTGCCCACGGTGGCGCGGCACTCGGCGCGCACCATCCGCATCTCGCCCGAGGGCAGGCGCAACGTCGCGTAGTCGCCGTCCTTGGCCAGCAGCTGCACGCCCGTTCCCGCCGAGCGAGCCATCTGGCCGCCCCGGCCCGGGGTCAGCTCGACGTTGTGCACGACGGTGCCCGGGGGCATCTTGGCCAGGGGCAGGCTGTTGCCGACGCGGATGTCGGCGTCGTCGCCCGACTGCACCGTCGCCCCCACGCGCAGGCGCTGCGGAGCCAGGATGTAGCTCTTCTCGCCGTCGGCGTAGTGCAGCAGCGCGATGTAGGCCGAGCGGTTGGGGTCGTACTCGATGTGCGCGACCTTGGCCGGGATCCCGTCCTTGCGCCGCTTGAAGTCGATCTTGCGATACAGACGCTTGGCCCCGCCGCCGCGGTGGCGAGCGGTCTTGCGGCCATGAGCATTGCGCCCCCCGGAGCGCTTCAAGCCCTCCGTGAGCGATTTCTCGGGCTTCGAGCGCGTTATCTCGGCGTAGTCGGGGTACGTCACGAAACGCCTGCCGGGGCTAGTTGGTTTCGGGTTACGAATCGGCATGACCGTTACCGTGGGCGATTTTGCGCGCTATACGCGCAAAATCCCCCAAGCAATGCTCAGGTTGCAGGTTGGCGCTCACTCTGCCCCCTCAAACGCCTGGAAGATCGGGATCGAGTCGCCCGCGCGCACCTGAACGATGGCCTTCTTCCACTGGCGAGTGCGTCCCGCGGTCTGGCCGCGGCGCTTGGGCTTGCTCTTGACCGACACCGTCCGCACATCGACCACCTTGACATCGAACAACTGCTCGATGGCCTGACGGATCTGGGTCTTGTGGGCGCGGTCATGCACCCGGAAGGTGTACTTGCCGGTCTCGGCCAGGACGAAGGACTTCTCCGAGACGACGGGGCGGATCACCACCTGACTGGCGTCCATCAGCCCTCCTCTCCCTCCGAGCCGCCGGCCCGGGCAACGAGCGAGGGCAGCGCGGCCTCTGACACCAGCAGCGACGCGGCTCCGATCACATCGGCGACCCCGGCGTCGGCCACCGGCATCACGTCCACCCGGCGCAGATTGCGAAACGACTTGCCGGCTTCCGCCTCTTCGTCCGTCAGAATCACCAGTGTGGGTGTACGTGCGCCCCAGTCAGTCAGGAGCTCGGCGGCCTGGCTGGTCGCGGGCTCCTCGAACTGCGAGGCGTCAAACACCGCCACCGATCCCCGCTCGGCGTGCACCGAGAGGGCGCTGCGCAGCGCCGCGCGGCGCGCCTTGCGGTTGACCTTGACCGTGTAATGACGCGGGGTGGGGCCAAACGCGGTGCCGCCTCCGGTCCACAGCGGCGATCGCGCGGACCCGGCACGGGCGCGGCCGGTGCCCTTCTGACGCCATGGCTTGGCCCCGCCGCCCCGGACCTGTCCCCGGGTCTTGGTCGACGCGGTGCCCTGACGCCGGGCGCCGAGCTCGGCGCGGACGGCCTCGTGCACGAGCGCCATGTTGAAGCGGGCCTCGAAGGCGACGCCGTCAAGGGTTTGCGTACCGCCGCCGAGCTTGGGGGCGGTTCTAGGCATCGGCTCGGACCTCCGCTGTAGCCCCCGTCGACCTAGGCATCGGTCCGAACCTCCACGGTGGCGCCCTTGGGGCCGGGGACCGCGCCGCGCACCAGCAGCAGGTTCTGGCTGGGCAGGATCTCGACCACGGTCAGGCCGCGCTGGGTGATGCGCCCGCCGCCCATCCGGCCCGGGCCGCGGATGCCCTTGAACACGCGCGACGGCGTGGCCGAGGCACCGATCGATCCCGGCGCCCGGATGTTGTGCGAGCCGTGGCTCTTGGGCCCGCTGGAGAAGTTGTGGCGCCTGATCGTGCCCTGAAAGCCCTTGCCCTTGGCCGTCCCCGATACCTTCACGCGCTGTCCGGGCTCGAACGCATCGACGGTCACGGTCTCGCCCACCAGAAGCTCGCCGACCTCGTCGCGAAACTCGACCAGGTGGCGATGCGCGGAGGCGTCGGCCTTCTTGAGGTGGCCGAGCTGCGCCTTGGTGAGCGACTTCTCCTTACAGGCCCCGAAGGCGAGCTGGACCGCCTCGTAGCCGTCGCGCTCGATGGTCCTGATCGCCGTCACCGGGCAGGGGCCGGCCTCGAGCACGGTCACCCGCTCGACCCGACCGTCGTCGAGAAACCGTTGCGTCATGCCGAGCTTGCGCGCCAGGATCGCCGCCATGCAAACTCCCTACGACGCGAGCCTGATCTCGATGTCCACGCCCGCCGGGAGGTGGTCGAGGCGTTGCAGCGAGTCGACCGTCTTGGGCGTCGGCTGGTGGATATCGATCAGTCGCTTGTGGGTGCGGATCTCGAAGTGCTCGCGGGAGTCCTTGTCCTTGAACGGCGATCGGATCACGCAGTAGACGTTCTTCTCCGTGGGCAGGGGAACCGGGCCCGAGACGGTCGCGCCGGTGCGCGTGGCTGTCTCGACGATCTCCTTCGCCGCCGTTTCGATCGCCGTGTGGTCATAGGACTTCAGGCGGATTCGGATCTTGTTTTGGGCGATTGTGGCCACGGGCAGTGCTTGAGTTATCTCAGTGAAACGGGGCGGTCCCAGGTTGGGTCCCGCCCCAACGTGTCGTATCTGTTCAAAACACAGGCGGCGGGGCCGTCAGGCCCACGCCGCCTGATAACTACTGAATGACTTCGGTTACGACCCCCGAGCCGACCGTGCGGCCACCCTCGCGGATCGCGAACCGCAGACCCTGGTCCATGGCGATCGGCTGGATCAGCTCGATCTCCATCTGGACGTTGTCGCCGGGCATGACCATCTCCGTGCCTTCGGGCAGGTTGGCCACTCCGGTGACGTCGGTCGTGCGGAAGTAGAACTGCGGCCGATAACCGGTGAAGAACGGCGTGTGCCGGCCGCCCTCCTCCTTCTTGAGGACGTAGACCTCGGCCTTGAACTTTGTGTGGGGCGTGATCGAGCCGGGCTTGCACAGCACCTGGCCGCGCTCGATCTCCTCGCGCTTGGTACCGCGCAGCAGGCAACCGACGTTGTCGCCGGCGCGGCCCTCGTCGAGGATCTTCTTGAACATCTCGACGCCGGTGACCACGGTTGAGCTGGTCGGTCGAATGCCCACGATCTCGACGGTCTCGCCGGTCTTGATGATTCCCTGCTCGATCCGCCCGGTGGCCACCGTACCGCGGCCGGTGATCGAGAACACGTCCTCGACCGGCATCAGGTAGGGCTTGTCGAGGTCACGCGTCGGCTCGGGGATGTAAGTGTCGAGCGCCTCGGCGAGCTCCAGGATCTTGCCCTCCTGCTCCTGGTCGCCCTCGAGCGCCTTCAGCGCCGACCCGGTGACGAACGGGATGTCGTCGCCCGGGAACTCGTACTCGGACAAAAGGTCGCGGATCTCGACCTCGACGAGCTCGAGCAGCTCGGGATCGTCGACCATGTCGGCCTTGTTGAGGAACACGACGATGTACGGCACCCCGACCTGACGAGCCAGCAGGATGTGCTCGCGCGTCTGGGGCATGGCGCCGTCGGCGGCCGACACGACCAGAATCGCGCCGTCCATCTGGGCGGCGCCGGTGATCATGTTCTTGACGTAGTCGGCGTGGCCCGGGCAGTCGACGTGGGCGTAATGACGATTGGGGGTCTGGTACTCGACGTGTGAGGTCGCGATCGTGATCCCACGCGCCTTCTCTTCAGGAGCGTTGTCGATCGATTCGAACGACCGGACCTCGGTTCCGCCAAATCGCTCATTGAGAACCTTGGTGATGGCGGCGGTCAGCGTCGTCTTGCCATGGTCGATGTGACCGATGGTCCCGACGTTGACATGGGGCTTGTCGCGCTCGAACTTGGCCTTCGCCACTTTGGTGTCGCTCCTTTTACTTAATCGATTGCGTTCGTCTCAGGACGAACCTATCCAGGATATAAGTTTTACGTCTGCGGCTGCTACGCGGCTTCCTGCTCATCGCCGCCGATCTCTCGGGCGATGTTCGGGGGCACCTCGTCGTAGCGCTCGAACTGCATCGTGTAGGTCGCCCGGCCCTGGGTGTTGGACCGCAGATCGGTTGCATAGCCGAACATCTCGGCCAGCGGCACGTGGCCGGAGACCACCTGCGCGTTGCCGCGCTGCTCCATGCCGCTCACCTGCCCGCGGCGGCGCTGGAGATCTCCGATCACGTCGCCCATGAACTCCTCGGGCGTCACCACCTCGACGGCGAACACGGGCTCGAGCAGGACCGGCTTGGCGCGCTGCACCGCCGCCCGCAGGGCCAGCGAGCCCGCGACCCGGAAGGCGATTTCGGACGAGTCGGTGTCGTGGTATTTGCCGTCGGTCAGGGTGACGCGGACGTCGACCAGCGGGTAACCGGCGCGCGGCCCGTTATCCATCGCGTCCTCGACGCCCTTCTCGACGGCCGGGATGAACTCGGTGGGGACGGCGCCGCCCTTGATCTTGTTGACGAAGTCGAACCCTTCCCCGGGGGCCGGCTCGACGTCGATATAGACGATCCCGTACTGGCCCGAGCCTCCGGTCTGGCGCACGAGGCGGCCTTCGACGTGCTCGGCGTGGCCGCGGATCGTCTCGCGGTAGGAGACCTGCGGGCGGCCCACATTGGCCTCGACCTTGAACTCCCGGAGCATCCGGTCGACCAGCACCTCGAGGTGCAGCTCCCCCATGCCCGAGATCTCGGTCTGCCCGGTCTCCTCGTTGGTCTGGACCTGGAAGGTCGGGTCCTCCTCGGCCAGCCGTCCGAGGGCCACTGACATCTTCTCCTGGTCGGCCTTCGTCTTGGGCTCGATCGCGACCTTGATCACCGGTTCGGGGAACTCGATCGTCTCGAGCTTGATCGGACGGTCGGAGGCCGCCAGCGTGTCGCCGGTCACGACCTGCTTGATCCCCACGGCGGCGGCGATGTCGCCGGCGTACACCTCTTGCAGCTCTTCGCGCTCGTTGGCGTGCATCATCAAGATCCGGCCGATCCGCTCGGTGCGCCCCGTGCTGACGTTGAGCACCCGCGACCCGGCAGCCAGCTTGCCCGAGTACACCCGGAAGTAGGTCAGCTTGCCGACGTAGGGGTCGGCCATGATCTTGAACGCGAGCGCCGCGAAGGGCGCGTCATCGGAGGCTTCGCGCACGGCCGGCTGCTCGTCGCCGTTGGAGGAGCCCTTGGCGGGCTCCAGGCCCTCGACCGGCGGCACGTCGAGCGGGCTCGGCAGGTAGTCGATCACCGCATCGAGCAACGGCTGCACGCCCTTGTTCTTGAAGCTCGATCCGCACAGGACGGGGGTCATCTGGATCGCCAGCGTGGCCGCCCGGATCGCCTGCCGCAGGCGCGCGGCCGGGATCTCCTCCTCCTCGAGGATCATCTCGAGCAGCTCGTCGTCGTAGTGCGAGACCTCCTCGAGCAGGTGCTCGCGGGCCGCCGCCGCCGGCTCGGCCAGCTCGGGCGGGATCTCGAGGATCTCCTGCTCCTTGCCGAGCTCGTCCTTGTACAGGATCGCGTGGTTCTCGACCAGGTCGACGATTCCCCGAAAGCCGGCCTCGGCGCCGATCGGAAGCTGGATCGGGACCGGGTGCGCGCCCAGGCGGTCGACCATCGTCTGCACCCCGCGCTCGAAGTCGGCACCGATGCGGTCCATCTTGTTGATGTAGGCGATCCGCGGCACGCGGTACTTGTCGGCCTGACGCCAGACGGTCTCTGACTGGGGCTCGACACCGGCGACCGAGTCAAACAGCGCGATGGCCCCGTCGAGCACGCGCAGCGAGCGCTCGACCTCGACGGTGAAATCGACGTGGCCGGGAGTGTCGATGATGTTGATCCGGTGGCCGTTCCACGCGGCCGTGGTGGCCGCCGAGGTGATCGTGATGCCGCGTTCCTGCTCCTGGGCCATCCAGTCCATCACCGCCGCACCCTCGTGAACCTCCCCCATCTTGTAGGTCCGCCCGGTGTAATAAAGGATGCGCTCGGTCGTCGTCGTCTTGCCGGCGTCGATGTGGGCCATGATCCCGATGTTGCGGGTTTTCTCGAGGCTGAAAGTGCGTGGCATGAATCTGGAGTGTTCGAAGCGGGGTGGGCGAAGCCGTTGTCCGACTCGCGGCCATGAAAAAGGGCCCCAAGGGCCCGTTCACGACGCACCTGTCGGGTCGGGCAGTTGACTAGTGGGTCGGCGTCTCCATCGGTTGGATCCTCCGCGCCCGGAACGAGCACAGATGAGTACGACCCGACCCGAGGCGGACATCGAATATAGCAGAGGCCAGCAGGGCTCAGAGCCTGATTTCGAGCCGTTGTCCGAGGCCTGGAGCGGCCGGCCCAAGCGCCGTCCGAACATGATCAGCTGGGGGTTGCTGGCCGGTGGCCTGGGCGGCGCCGCGCTGCTCGCGGTGGCCGAGTTCACGACCCTGTTCACGATCCACACGAGCACCGGGCAGATGCCGAGCAACGCCATTCAGACCGGCGCCCACGATTCCTATGCCCTGCTCCCGGTCGCGGTGCTGGCCGCGCTCCTCAGCCTCGAGGTGTGGCGCCACCGCGGGCGCCTGGCCCTGGTGGCCACCGGCGTACTGGGATTGGTGGCGCTGCTGATCGCACTGCTCGGCGACCTGCCGGATGCGCACGCCAGCGGTCTCGCCGGCAGCGCGGCCACCGGCCTGAGAATCGCGCGTTCGAGCCCCAGCACCGGGCTCTATCTGGAAACGCTGGGGGCCGTCGTGCTCCTGATCACAGCCGTGTCCGGTCTGCTCCTGCTCGCCCCGCCCGACGGTGGGCGCGGACCTCACCGGCCGCGCCGCGGCCGTCCCCGCGCGGCTCCGAATTCCCCACGAAGCCAACGTCGCAAGGCGTGAGCCTGGGAGTGGTCCGCTTACTGACCTCTTTGTCTAACTCAACGGTTTACCAACATCGCGAGCGTTACATTAAGTGGACGCGAGGGTTGTCCTGCCGCAGCCCCCGGTCCCGTGCGGTAGGCAGCCCTCGCGTTTCATTTCCTCCGCAGCGGCGCGGCCGTCGTCGACGACGATGAGGATGAGGATGCCTCGGTCGAGGACGAGGACCCCGACGCGGACACGCTCGAGGTCAGCAGGCAGGTGATCGGATTGTGGCGGCAGAACCGCCTGGCAGCGCCTTGTCCGGCGTTCTTGCCGTACGGGATCGTGCGCACCACCGTGCCCTGGGCCGAGCGCCACACGATCGTCGTCGGCATCTTGCCGCTCTGGGCCCGGGCGACCCGAACGGCGAACACGTTGCCGGTGACGGGCGCCGTGACCGTCAGCGCCGCGAGCGCGTGGGTAGCCGGGTAGCGCAGGGTGACGGTCGCCACGCCGACGGGAACCACGCCGCTGACGGTGCCCTGGTCGGTCTGCAACACATTCCCGTGGTCGATCTCGGCGGCTGATCCGCGCACGAGCTGCCGCCCTCGTTGCGAGCCTGGGTGACGAAGCAGATCGCGTCCTGGGGCTTATCGAGACGGCTGCCGAAGCCGATGATCCGTGTCTGCAGCGCAACCGTCGGGCGGCGCAGCGCCGATGGGATGTCCGGGAGCTCGTCGTGCAGCGCGGCGACCGCCCTGGCAAAGCATCGGCGCGTCGGGACCCCGACCCCGGGCTCATTGCGCACCGGGACGATGTAGTACGAGATCCCGGCTCTGACCATCGCCCGCCGGACGTAGTTGACATACACGATCTCGGGCTCGCCCGAGAGCGCGCTCAGGCGCAGCCGGTCGGCGGCGGTGGCCGGACGCGAGAGCACTCCCAGGATCGAGGTCAGTGCTTGGCTCGGGCGCCCCTGACTGGTTTTCATCCGCCCCGTCGGCGGCGCGTGGCAGCCGGGCGAGGCCTCCATCGCATGGGTGGCCTGTTCGATGTAGCGAAGCTCTCGGCGCAGTCGCGCCTTCGGCTGGGCGAACAGCGCGCCGACGCTCGTCGGCGGCGTGGGCGAGCCGCCGGACGGCGGGCCGCCGCGCTGCCCGTGACCGATCAACACCAGCGCCGCGGCCACGACCGCGATCGTCGTCGCCACCGCCACCAGGACCGGAGCCGATCGCAGCCCGGCTCGCAGCCACCCGCGTCGCGAGGGCGCCACCGGCGCCGGCTGCGCGGCGCTGCGCGTGCGCGCGGCGTCGCGTAGCTGGGCTTCGAGGTCGTCGAAGAATGGGCTCATCCGGGCTCCTTGATCTGCGTACGAAGGGCTCTCAGGCCGCGGCTGACCCGCTGGCGGACCAGCAGCTCCGAGCACGACAGGTCGGCGGCGATGTCCGCGTACGGGCGCTCGTCGACGACCCGCGCCAGCACGGCCCGGCGCTGCGCCGGGGGCAGCGACTGCAGCGCAGCCTCCAGCCGTGGCTGGTCGCCGGCGGCGGCGGCCAGCTCCTCCACCCGCGACAGGTCGGTGTCGTCGACCACCAGCGGGCCCAGCGCCAGGCGCCGGCGGGCCGCGTCCTCGACGCGCCCGCGTCGTCGGCTGTCGGCGAGCTTGTGCGCGGCGATCCCGTACAGCCACGCGAGCGCGGGACGATCTCCGGGCCGGTAGCGGTCAGCGGACAGCAGCGCGGCCGCGAACACCTCCGCCGTCAGGTCGGCGGTCAGCTCGGAGATCGCCCGTGCGGCGCATGAAGAACTGCAGCACCGCGGCCAGATGCCGGTGGTAGAAGGTCACAAACGCCTCCGGATCGCCACCGGCGAAACGCGCCAGCAGGTCGTCGTCGGGGTCGGGCGGGGGCGCCATCACCTATTTCTCGCACAGGTCGGTGCGTTTGTGACACCGGGGCGCCGGTCGGGGATCGTCGAGGCGATCCCCGCCCGCAGCGTTCGCGCTTCGGCCCGCGCCGGCAAACACAAGGCCGGGCGTTAGCCCGGCCGGCTCAACCACTCAGACCTCTACCAGCGGTAGTGCGCGAACGCCTTGTTGGCCTGCGCCATGCGGTAGATGTCGTCCTTGCGCTTGTAGGCGTTGCCCTGCTGCTGCTGGGCATCGAGCAGCTCGTTGGCGAGCCGCTGCGACATCGTCTTCTCGCGCCGGGCGCGGGCGAACTGGACCAGCCAGCGGACCGCGAGCGTGCGGGCCCGACGGGCGGGCACCTCGACCGGGACCTGATAGGTGGCGCCACCGACGCGGCGGGGACGGACCTCGAGCACCGGGGTCAGCGCCTTGATGCCGGCCTCGAGCTGCTCGACGGCGCTGCGGCCTCCGCGCTCGCCGAGGATGGCCAGCGCGTCGTAGACGATCTTCTCGGCGACCGACTTCTTGCCGTCGAGCATCACCTTGTTGATGACCTGCTGGACCAGGCGGTTGCGATACACGGGGTCCGCATCGATCGGGCGGACCTGGGCGGCGGCGCGGCGGGGCACTGGTGGTCGCTACTTCGCCTTCACGCCGTACTGCGAGCGGGCCTTCTTGCGCTCGCCGACACCGGCCGCGTCGAGGGTGCCGCGAATCACCTTGTAACGGAAGCCCGGCAGATCCTTGACACGACCGCCGCGGACCAGCACCACCGAGTGCTCCTGGAGGTTGTGGCCCTCGCCGGGGATGTAGGCGCCGACCTCCATGCCGTTGGTCAGGCGCACGCGCGCGACCTTGCGCAGCGCCGAGTTGGGCTTCTTGGGGGTGGTCGTGTAGACGCGCGTGCATACGCCCCGGCGCTGGGGCGCCGCGACCTTCTTCTTGCGGCCCTTGCCCGACTTCAGACCGGGCGTGGCCAGCTTCTTCTTGGGGGCGACGCGCCCTTTGCGGATCAGTTGGCTGGTGGTCGGCATGCGGCCGCAGAGCGTAGCAGGGCGCTTGCCAGCCAACGCCAGACGGCCTAGGCCGGCACCCCGGCCAGCGCCTCGTCCACATCGGCGCACTTGACCCCGACGGCGTGGGCGACCGGCGCGTAGGTCACCTCACCGCCGGCGACGTTGACGCCGAGCTTCAGTCCCGGGTTGTCGGCCATTGCGGCGTGCACGCCGGCCGTGGCCAGATGGACCACGTACGGCATCGTCGCGTTGGTCAGCGCGTAGGTCGAGGTCACTGGAACCGCGCCCGGCATGTTGGCCACGCAGTAGTGGGTGATCCCATCGACCTCGTAGGTGGGATTGCTGTGGGTCGTCGGGTGCGAGGTCTCAAAGCAGCCACCCTGATCGATCGAGACGTCGACCAGCACCGCATGGCGCTTCATCAGCCCCAGCTGGGCTCTGGTGATGACGTGCGGCGCGCGGGCACCGTGCACGAGCACGGCCCCGATCACCAGGTCGACGTCGGGCAGCCGCTCTTCGATTGACAGCGTCGAGGCAAAGCAGGTGTCGGCCCGCCCCCCGAGGGCGACGTCGAGCTCGCGCAGGCGGTCGATGTTGCGGTCGTAGACGTATACGGTGGCTTCCATCCCGATCGCGATGAAGGCCGCGTTCATCCCCACCACGCCGCCGCCGATCACTATCACGGTGGCGGCCGCGACCCCGGGCACGCCCCCGAGCAGGATCCCCCGCCCGCCGAGCGGCTTCTCGAGCATGAACGCGCCTGCCTGGGTGGCGATCTTGCCCGCGACCTCGGACATCGGGGCCAGCAGCGGCAGCCGGCCTCGGGCGTCCTCCACGGTCTCGTAGGCGATGCAGGTGGCGCCCGACTCCATCAGCCCGCGGGTCAGCGCCTCGTCGGCGGCCAGGTGCAAGTACGTGAACAACAGGTGCCGGGGCGCCAGCCGCGCGACTTCTTCGGGCTGGGGCTCCTTGACCTTGACGATCAGCGTCGCCTCACCGAATACTGACTCGGCATCGGGGAGGATCGTCGCGCCCTGGGCCACGTAGGCCTCGTCGGGGATCGCCGAGCCTTCGCCGGCGCCGCTCTGCACGAACACCTCATGGTCGGCGTCGACAAGCTCGCGCACGCCGGCGGGAGTGAGCGCGACCCGGTATTCGTCGGTCTTGACCTCTGCGGGGACCCCGACCTTCATGCCACCAGCTCCCGGCCCCGGAGCGCCAGCCAGAACTCGATCCGGTCGCGGGCGTTGTTCAGGTTGCGCCCGGTCAGCTCCTCCACCCGCTTGATGCGGTAGCGGAGGGTGTGGCGATGGCAGTAGAGGCGCCGGGCGGCACGCTCCCACTGACCGTTCTCCTCGATGAACGCTTCAAGCGACCGCATCAGCTCACCTCCATAGTGTCCCTCGCTGGCCTCGATGGGGGCGAGAATCGAATCACAGAACAGCTTCAGCGCCTCGTCTTCCTGCAGCGACAGCAGCAGCTGGAAGGAGCCGAGGTCCTTGTAGGTGGCCACGCGGACGCTGCCGCCGGCCTGGCCGGATCCGTTTTGTTCACCTACGACGCCCAGGGCCAGCGCTTCGACGGCGCACCTGCCCTCGTGGAAGCTGCGCCGCGCCTCGGCCCCCGCGACCGGGCGCCCGACACCGACGCGCAGGCCGGGTCCCACGCCGTCGCAGACCCGCCGCGCGACTCGCGCTGCGAGTGCGAACAGTTCTTCCTCGGCCATCCCGCGCACCAGGGCGCAGGTCAGCGGGCCGGCGGATGCGACCAACCCGGGCACGGCCTCCTCGCGCAGTGCGGTGGTGAGCGCGTCCTCGACCGGACCGGCAGACCCGCGTCCGTCGTGGGGACGCTGGACCACGAGGGCGGCAACGCGCTCTGAGAGGCCGAACGGCTCCAGCCTGCGGGCCAGCTCTCCGCCGGTCAGCTCGCCGCCGACGATGGCCGCCAGCACGTCGCCCGCCAGCCGGCGTTCGGTGTCGCCCGCCACCCGCCCGCGGAGCAACTCGAGCGCGACGATCGTGACCGCCTGGTGGAGCGTGAGCCGGTCGAAGTCGGTCAGTGGCCCGCCATCCTTGATCGCCACCAGCCAGGCTTCGGGGACCCGCTCGCTCCCGCCGTGGCCCGATCCCGGCGCTCCGTCGGCCGCGACCGGCAGCGCCAGGGCGCGTTCGCTCTGCTCGCCCAGCGGCGGCAGAAACGCCCTGGCCTCCCGTCGGCGGGCGCGCTGACACAGGTCCGCGTGCAGGGCGGCAACCGCCTCGGGCTCGAGCGCGCGGCGGAAGGCTCGCTGGACCAGCGGCTCCCCGCGCGCGTCGAACACGAGCACCGCGGCACCGATCAGCGTCGAGAGCGTCGCCGCCAGCGCCTCGAGTCCCCGTTCTGAGAGGACGATCCGCTCCAGCCGCTCGTGCGCCGCGATCGCTCGGCGCAGGACCGCGTACTGCTCGTTGACGAGCTTGGTGAACGCCGCCTCGGTGACGGCGATGAACGGCACTTCGTAGGGCACCTCGAACACCGGGAACTCACGCTCGGCGGCGGCTTGCAGGAGCGCCGCCGGCACGCGTTCGTGACGGAACCCGACCCCGAACCCCAGCCCGGCCAGCTGGTGGTCGGCGAGCCGGGCGACGAACTCGCGCTGCTGCTGGGCGCTCGCGAGCAACATCCCGGTGCTGAGCAGCAGCTCGCCGCCCGACAGCCACGGCGTCGGGTTCTCCAGCTCCGAGATGTGGACCCACCGCACCGGGAGATCGACGGCTGCTTCACCGGTGAGCAGCCGAACGTCGAGGCCCTGCAGCAGTTCGCGAACTGTGAGCATCGGCGCTCGGCTCGCCCTCGAGTCCTTCGAACTGGTGGCTGGTCAGCCTCGTTGGGTGCCCGGAATGACGTGCCCTTTTCCGCCACCATGCATGCGCTCGGTGGCCTCGGTCAGCACCGGCCGGAGCACCGCCTCGATCTCCTCGAATTGCTGGGGCCCCGCGATCAGCGGCGGGGAGAGCTGGATCACCGGATCGCCGCGATCGTCGGCGCGGCAGATCAGCCCCCGGCGATACAGCTCGCCGGAGAGGAAGCCGCGCAGCAACGTCTCGGACTCCTCGTCGGAGAACTGCTCGTTGGAGTCCGGATCCTTGACCAGCTCGATCGCGTGGAAGTAACCGGTGCCGCGCACATCGCCCACGATCGGGATGTCGCGCAGCGAGTCGAGCATCGCCCGGAAGGCTCCCTCGTGCTGGCGCACGTTCTCGAGCACCCCTTCGTTCTCCATCGCATCCAGGTTGGCCAGCGCGATGGCCGCGCACACGGGATGACCGGCGAAGGTGAACCCGTGGGTGAAGCTCTCGTGGCCCTGCATGAACGGCTCGGCCACGCGGTCGGTCGCGATCACGGCCCCCATCGGGGCGTAGGCGCTGGTCAGTCCCTTGGCGGTGGTGATCAGGTCGGGCAGGTAGTCATAGCGCTGGCAGCCGAACCACTCCCCCAGCCGACCCCAGGCGCAGATCACCTCGTCGGAGATCAGCACCACGTCGTACTCGTCGCAGATCTCGCGCACCCGCGGCCAGTAGCCCTCGGGCGGCACGAAGCAGCCGCCGGCGTTCTGGACCGGCTCCATGATCACGGCCGCAACCGTGTCAGGGCCTTCGAACTCGATCTTGGTGGCCACCGCCTCGGCGAGCTCCGATGCCTCCAGCCCGTGGGGCAGACGGAACGTGTTCGTGTTGGGCACGTGGTGCCCGCCCGGGGTGAGCGGCTCAAACGGCTGGCGCAGGCTGGTGATGCCGGTCGCCGACAGGGCTCCCAGACTGGTGCCGTGATAGGCGATGTCGCGGGCGATCAGCTTGGTCTTGTTGGGCTTGCCGGTCAGCTTGTGGTACTGGCGGGCGAGCTTGTACGCCGACTCGACGGCTTCGCTGCCGCCGCTGGTGAAGAACACGCGGTTGAGATCGCCCGGCGCGAGCCCCGCGATCCGCGCCGCGAGCTCGATCGCGGGCGGGTGCGCGTAGGACCAGTTGGTGAAGAACCCCAGTTCCTTGGCCTGGTCGGCGCCCGCCTGCACCAGGTCGGCGCGGCCGTGGCCGATGTTGACGCAGAACAGCGCCGAGAGCCCGTCGAGATACCGGTTGCCGTGCTCGTCGTAGACGTAGCACCCCTCGCCGCGGGTGATGATCGGGATCTCGTGATCCTCGTAGGCAGACATACGCGTGAAGTGCATCCACAGATGGCGACGTCCCAGCTCCTGGAGCGAGCTGCTCTCGGTCCGGACCGCTTCCTCGGTGCTTGCCATATCGAAAGGTCCTTTCGTGCCGTTTTGTACAACGGTAACGGGGCGATGCCGTAGGCACAAATGGCCGTCGAGGTCGAACTATGGTCTCCTACTTGTACATATCGTCGCCGGTCGCTACCGGTCGTCCCGGATCGGTGATCCACTCGCTCCACGAGCCGGGGTAGAGCGCCGCGCGGCGGCCGGCGAGCTGGAGCGCGAGCACCTGGTGGGCCGCAGTCACGCCCGATCCGCAGTAGGCGCCGACCTCTTTGCCCTCCTGGACACCGACGCTGCTGAAGGCCGCGCGCAGCTGCGCCGGAGGGTGAAAGCGGCCCGAGGCGGCGACATTCAGCGTCGTCGGCCGGTTGCGCGCGCCCGGGATGTGGCCGGCCACCGGGTCGATCGGCTCTGACTCGCCCCGGAAGCGCTCCGGGGCACGAGCGTCGAGCAGCACCCCGTGGCGCGCGAGCCCGGCGGCGCCCTCGGCGTCGAGCACCGGCATCCCGCCCGGGACGGGGACGAAGTTCCCGCGCGGGCGGCTGCGGCCTGGACCGATCTCAAGCGGCAGCCCGGCTTCGCGCCAGGCCGCCAGGCCACCGTCGAGCACCGCCACCGACTCGTGCGAGAAGTAGCGCAGCAGCCACCATGCCCGCGCGGCCCCTTGCATCCCGCCGGCGTCGTCGTAGACGACCACGTCCTGTCCGGCGTCGAGCCCGGCGGCCTGCATCGCATCTTCGAAGTCGGCGGCGGCCGGCAGCGGGTGACGTCCGGCGCGACCGGGGGTCCCCGATAGGTCGGCGTCGAGATCGATGAAGGCGGCGCCCGGGACGTGGCCCTGCTCGTAGAGGTCGCGGCGCGCTCCGTTTGTCAGATCCCAGCGCACGTCGAGCACCACCGGCTGGTGGTCGGCTCCGGCGAGCCGTTTGGCGAGCTCGCCGGTTGATACGAGCGGGCTGGACATGGCGCTGTGGCTGGGGGATCGTGGTCGAATAGCGCACAAGATGCCCCACGAACCGGCCGGACACCATTTCGTCGGCGGCAGGTCCGCGCGGGCCCACCGAGATCACGCGCGAACGTCACTCCCGCGCTTACGCGGCGGCGCCCACCCGCGCCGCGACACCCGCGGCGCGAACCGGCGCCGGCGTGAGCCAGGCGGCGAACAGCACGAGCACAAAGGCCACAACCTCTGCCGCCAGCATCAGCGGATGGCCCGAGAGCGGATCGCCAAAAACGATGATCCCGCCCACGATCCCGGTGACGTTGGCCGCCGTTCCCGTCACCGCGATGACCGGCACCGCGTCCCCATCCTGCAGACCCTTGGCCGAGCTGTAGAAGGCAGCGACCGAGGCCGCGATCGTCACCACGATCCAGGGGCTGAGCAGCCCGAGCACGCCGTGGGAGCCGACCATGCCGGAGATCGCCTTGACCGACACGTCGGACACGCCGAACAGCATCCCGGACGCCGCCCCCAGCATGAAGCCGTGGTGCTCGGCCGGAGCACCGATCCGCGGGCCCATGATCAGGACCGTTCCCGCCACCAGCAGTCCGGTCTCAAACGCGATCATGCCCGGGACCGAGAAGCGCGAGTGGGCACCGTGGACGGCCGGAAGGCTGACCGCCAGCAGGATCAGGCCGACGGCCGTGAGGCAGATGCCCAACCACTGGCGGCTCGAGATTCGCAAACCGAAGCTCCGCTCGGCCATGATGGCCAGCAGCACGACGCCACCGGCCAGCACCGACTGGACCACCGACAGGGGCGCCACCGCCATCGCCGCCACGTGGAAGATCCACGCGCCCGCCGCGATCAGCATCCCGACCGCGAACAGCGGCGAGCAGTACAGATCCCAGGCGGTGCGGAGCGGACGGCGGATGTCGACCGCCGGAGCCGCACACGCCCCCCGATGCTTGAACAGAAAACCGACGTTGGTGGCCAGCGCGCAGATCAGCGCGAGGAGGATGCCGAGGAGGGGGGTCAAAGATGCCTTGAGGGCAGCGGTGCGATGCTCGGCGCAGGCCGCACATCGCTCGGGCGTGGGGCCCGCTGCCTGCACTGTACCCTGGCGGACGCAATTAAACGCCGCATATGAATCATCCGCTGCTCCTGATCGACATCGACGGCGTGCTCTCGCTGTTCGGCTTCGACCCCGGGCGCCCGCCGGAAGGCAGCTTCGTGTCGGTCGACGGGATTGTCCACTTCCTGTCTGCGGCCGCCGGGCAGGAGCTGATCGCCCTGAGCAGCGAGTTCGAGCTCGCCTGGTGTAGCGGCTGGGAGGAGAAGGCCGACGAGCACCTCCCGTTGGCGCTCGGCCTGGCCGCCGGGCTGCCCCACGTGAGCTTCGAGCCCACCGTCGGCCCCAACGGCGACGGGCGGCACTGGAAGCTGGCCGCAATCGACCGCTTCGCCGGCGACCGCCGCGCGCTGGCCTGGGTCGATGACGCTCACGATCTCAGCTGCCAGACGTGGGCGGCCGCGCGGCCCGCGCCGACGCTGCTGGTCACCACCGACCCGGCGATCGGCCTGACCGAGGCGCACACCCACACGCTGACAGCGTGGGCGCGAGCGCTCACCGGCAGGCGCTAGTCAAACGCGCCCATCACGCCGGGCTCAAAATCCCGCGCCGGCGCAATGCCTCTATGACGAGCTCAATCGCTTCGTCGACTGAGACGTCCGCGGTCTTGATGTGCAGCTCGGGCGTCTCCGGCGGTTCATATGGAGAGCCAATCCCGGTGAAGTTCTCGATCTCACCACGACGCGCGCGGGCATAGAGGCCCTTTGGATCCCGTATCTCAGCAACCGCCAGCGGAGCGTCGACGAAGATCTCGATGAACTCGCCCGGCTCAAACAAGGCGCGTGCCATCCGGCGCTCGCTTCTGAATGGACAGATGAACGCCGCGATGACGATCAGGCCAGTCTCGACCATCAGCTTCGAGACTTCGGCAATCCGGCGTATGTTCTCGACCCGATCCGCGTCACTGAAGCCGAGATCCCTGTTGAGCCCCCGTCGCACATTGTCTCCATCGAGCAAACAGCTGTGCCGGCCCATTGCATGGAGCTTGCGCTCGACCCCATCTGCGATTGTCGACTTACCAGCGCCGGAGAGGCCCGTCAGCCAAAGGACACACGGTCGCTGCCCCATCAGCTCGGCGCGCGCCCGCTTGTCCACGCTGATTGCCTGCTGGTGCACGTTCTGTGAGCGGCGAAGCTCGAAGTTGAGCACCCCGGCACCAATGGTGTCGTTTGTGATCCGGTCGATCAGTACGAAGGCACCCATATCCCGGTTCTGGCCGTACGGATCGAAACAGATCACCTGGTCGAGTTCGATTTCACACACACCGATCTCGTTCAGTCTCAGCTCCTCGGCAGCGAGATGCTCGAGCGAGTCGACGTTTAGCTTGTACTTCAGCGGCGCGGTCACGGCAGAAACGGTCCTCGTTCCGATACGCATCACGTAGCTGCGTCCGCGCAGCAGCGGCTCGCCTCCCATCCAGATGATCGTGGCCTCGAACTGGTCGCCTACCCCGGGCCGCGCGTCTGCCCCTACGATTACATCGCCGCGACTTACGTCGACGTCGCTCGTGAGTGTAAGGGTGACTGACTGGCCCGCCACGGCGCAGTCCAGATCCCCGTCGTAGGTGACAATTCGCGCCACCGAGCTCGCGTGCCCCGACGGCTCGACGACGATGGGATCGCCCGGGCAAATCCTGCCTCCCACGATCAAGCCGGCGAAGCCGCGGAAGTCCAAGCCAGCCCGATTGACCCACTGAACCGGCATCCTCATCGGCGAGGCCTGCAGCCGCTCCTCGTCGATCTCGACGCTCTCGAGATACTCCAGCAGCGCAGGCCCCCGATACCAAGGCAGGTTGGGACTGGAGCCGACGACGTTGTCGCCGCACAGCGCCGACATCGGGATGCAGGTCACGTCGCTCAGTCCAAGCTGGCGCGCATACGACAGATACTCATCCTCGATGCGTCGGAAGCGCTCCTCCTGCCAATCAACGAGATCGAGCTTGTTGACGGCGAGCGCGACGTGGCGGACGCCCAGCAGCGCGAGCAGATGGGTATGGCGTCGCGTCTGGGTGAGCACCCCCTTGCGCCCATCCACTAGAACGACCGCGCAATCGGCCGTTGACGCGCCGGTCACCGTGTTCCGCGTGTACTGCTCGTGACCCGGTGTGTCGGCGACGATGAACCTCCGCCGCTCTGTCTCGAAGTAGCGATATGCGACGTCAATCGTGATTCCCTGCTCGCGCTCGGCCATTAGCCCGTCGAGCAGTAGCGCGAAATCGAAGTGCTCATCCTGCGTGCGGACGCCGGCCTCGAGCGCGGCGAGCTGATCGTCGAACAGCAGCTCAGACTCGTACAGCAGACGTCCGATCATTGTGCTTTTTCCGTCGTCGACGCTGCCACAGGTGATGAACCGCAACAGGTCCTTATGGGATCTCGGTCCATCACCGCTTGCCGCCGCGCTACGGCCGACGGCCGGTGTGAGCGCCATCAGAAGTAGCCCTCCTGCTTCTTCTTTTCCATCGAACCAGCCTGATCGTGATCGATCAGGCGGCCCTGTCGCTCAGATGTGCGCGCCGACCGTAGCTCCGCAATGACCTGCTCGAGATCCTCCGCATCGCTCTCGATCGCACCGGTCAGCGGATAGCAGCCGAGCGTGCGAAAGCGGACCTTCTTCCATTCGGGCTGCTCCCCCGGGTCCAGCGGTAACCGCTCGTCATCGACCATGATCAGCCTCCCCTCGCGCTTCACGACCGGTCTCTCTTTGGCGAAATACAGAGGGACCACCGGTATGCGCTCCACTGCGATGTACTGCCAAACGTCGAGCTCGGTCCAGTTCGAGAGCGGGAACACGCGGATCGACTCCCCCCGCCTCTTCCGTGCGTTGTATAGGCGCCATAGCTCGGGGCGCTGCTGCTTTGGATCCCATCGATGATGCCCCGAGCGAAACGAGAAAACGCGCTCCTTCGCGCGCGATCCCTCCTCGTCACGGCGCGCCCCCCCGATGGCAACGTCAAAGCCGTGCTCCTCGAGCGCCTGCTTCAGCGCCTCGGTCTTCATCACATCGGTATGAACCTCGGAACCGTGCACAAACGGGTTGATCCCCCTCGCGACACCGTCTTGATTGACGTGAACCAGCAGCCTGAAGCCATGATCCGCCGCCATCTGGCTTCGAAATGCGTACATCTCACGGAACTTCCACGTCGTATCGATGTGCAGGAAAGGAAAAGGCGGCTTGGCCGGATAGAAGGCCTTTAGAGCCAGCCGGAGCATCACCGAGCTGTCCTTGCCGATCGAATACAGCATCACGGGGTTGTCCGACTGGGCGGCAACTTCGCGCATGATGTGAATGCTCTCGGCCTCTAAGCGCTGCAGATGAGTCAGCCTGCGTCGCAGCCCCTCAGGTCGCGCAGCATCATTGAGGGCGATGGACTCCGACTGCGCAGTGCGTGTCCTGATCACAGGCGTGAACCCGTGTTGAGTCACCTCACCTCGACTAATCGTTCCGGGGCGAAGACTTCTTCCGCGACTCGCCCGCTCGCTCGGACGCCGCTCCAGCGTCGTCGCACCGCGTTATACCAGATCGGCGCTAGTCAAACGCGCCGTGGCGCCCCGCCCCGGAGCGAAAGCGCTCCAACCCCGACTGCACCTCGGCGAGCGACAGTCGGCCGTGCTCGAGCTCGAGGGCGAACGCGTGTGGTTCATCGAGGCCTTCCTGCTCGAGCAGCGAAAGGCGGTCTTCACGCATGCACGTCTGCGGAAAACGAGCCAGCGATGAGGCGAGCTCCCGCGCCGCGGGAAGGCTCTGACCCCGCGGCACGACCCGATTGACGAGCCCCATCGAGAGCGCTTCATCGGCACCCACCGGCCGCCCGGTCAGGACCAGGTCCATTGCCCGGCTGATGCCGATCAGCCTTGGCAGGCGGAACGTGCCTCCGTCCATCAGCGGCACCCCCCAGCGTCGGCAGAAGACCCCCAGCACAGAACCCTGCTCGGCGACGCGCAGGTCACACCACAGCGCCAGCTCGAGCCCGCCGGCGACGGCGTGGCCGGCGATCGCGGCGATCACGGGCTTTGAGAGCCGCAGCCGGGTCGGACCCATTGGTCCGTCGCCTTCGCGGTCGACGCGGTTTCCGTCCGGCGTACCCACCGCCTTTAAGTCCGCGCCGGCGCAGAACACGCCACCCTCGCCGTGCAGGACTGCGACGGCTGCCTCGGGATCGCTCTCAAACGTGCGAAACGCGTCAGCGAGCGCGGCGGCGGTCGGCCCGTCGACGGCATTTCGCCGCTCCGGGCGCGACAGCAGCACGGTCGTTACCGGCCCGTCCTTGTGGATCGTGACGCGGCTACCCATCAGGCGCCCACCGCGCGCCGCACGAACGTCTGCAGTGCGTCGACGACCTCTCCGGCCGCCGGTCCCCGGCGGGCCACCGGCGACAGTGGGCCGACCAGCGCCTCGCCGCACCCACCCACAAGCGCCGCCGCGGTCAGCTCCACGTTCTGCTGCGGCAGCTCGCGCGCCGCGATTCCACGCCGCAGTTCCTCGGCGATCAGGGCCGCGTAACGCTCCCGATACGCGAGCCGCTCGGCATCGACGAGCGGTTCGACCGGCTCGGCGATCAGCGCCCACGCCAGCCGCGGGTTGCCGAGCGCGCGCCGGGCGAAGGTCGCGAGCACCGTTTCGAGCCGCTGCGCAGCCGCCCCCGAAGGTATCGCGGCGGCGGCGGCGCGCATCGCGCGCTCCTCGCGCACACAGACGGAGCGAAACAGATCCACGAACAACTCCTCCTTGGAGGCGAAATGCCGGTACAGCGTCCCAGCGGCGACGCCGGCACGGTCGGCGATCGCCACCACCGAGGCTGCCCCGTAGCCGCCCTCCTCGATCAGCTCCTGCGCCGCCGTCAGCAGGCGGTCCCGGGTGCCGGTTGTCGTCGCCTCCACGGTGATTCAGCCCTTGACGGTCGAGCCGCCGAGGTCTCCGAACGGTTCGTCGCGGTCACGGACGGCCGCCTTGAAGCCATCCCGAGCGGCCCGGGCCTGGAAATCCGGCCTCGGACTACTCGGCCGCGCTCGAGTCATCCGGCTGCGGGCAGCGCCCGCTCCACGATCGCCGTAGCGTTCACCCCCGCCGGCAGCGTCCCGTAGACCCGGCCGCTCTCGCCTCCGAGCCGGGCGGCGCAGAAGGCGTCGGCGACCGCCGGCGGCGCGTGGCGAACGAGCAGCGAAGCCTGAAGCCCCAGGGCCAGCTCCTCGACCACGCGCCGGGCCTCGAACTGGCTGTCGTAGAGCCGCTGCTCTGGGGTGGCGTCCTCGGCCCCCTCGAACACTCTCTTAACACGCGCGCGCGTGTGTAACAGATGCTCGTCCAGGCGCCGGTCGGCACCCGCAGCGAGCTCGCACTCGTCCAGGAACGCCGGCAACCCGTCGGGCTCCTTGATGATCGCCCGCAGAACGTCGAGCGCGGCCACGTTGCCCGAGCCCTCCCAGATCGAGTTCAGCGGCGCGTCGCGGTACAGGAGCGGCAGGCCCGACTCCTCGACAAACCCGTTGCCGCCCAGGCACTCGAGCGCTTCGGCGGCGTGCGCGGCAGCGCGCTTGCTGACCCAATACTTCGCGACCGCGGTGGCAAAGCGCCGGAACGCGCCATCCGCGGCCTCGCCGCCCGCTCGCCGACCAGGCTCGCCTAAACGGGCGGCGGCCGCGTCATCCGGCTCGTCATAGCTGCGCGCGACCCGCATCGCCGTGACCGTGGCCGCCTCGGACTCGATCGCCAGGTCGGCGAGCACGTTGCGCATGGCCGGCTGGTCGACCAGCCGGGCGCCGAACGCAGCGCGATGGCGCGCGTGGTGGATAGCTTCGAGCGTGCCGCGTCGCAGACCGGTGGTCGAGCCGAGCAGGCAGTCGAGGCGGGTGTGGTTGACCATCCGGATGATCGCCGGCACGCCTCGGCCCTCCTCGCCGACGAGCCGGCCCTCGATGCCGCGGAATTCGACCTCCGAGGAGGGCAGCGAGCGCGTGCCGAGCTTGTCCTTCAGGCGCTGGAACTCCATTCCCGGCCCCCGTCTGACCAGAAAGCACGAGAGCCCGCCGGGGGTCTGCGCCAGGACCAGGAAGACGTCGCAGGGCGGATACGAACAGAACCACTTATGACCGTAGATCTCGTAGACACCGTCACCCGCCGGCTCGGCCCGCGTGATGTTGGCCCGTACATCGGAGCCGCCCTGGCGCTCGGTCATCGCCATCCCCGCCAGCGCGCCGTGCTCATAGCTGGTGCTGGTAAGACGCGGCTCCCACTCGGCCGCCAGCTCGGGCGCGGCATCACGTAAGGCGGGAACAGCCGCGTAGGTCATCGAGACCGGGCACATGACGCCATCGTTGGCGTTGCCCCAGAGCATGAACATCGCCGCGCGCACCACCTGCGCCCCCGGGCGCGGCTCGCGCCACGGCAGGCTGTGGATCGCCCGGTTGACCGCGCCCCCGAGCAGCCAGTGCCAGGACGGGTCCAGGTCGACCTGGTCGACGCGGTTGCCGTACCGATCGTGGGTTATCAGTCGCGGCTGATTGCGCTCGGCCCGGCGCCCATGGTCGAGCGCCTCCAGGCCGCCGGCCACGACGCCGGCCTCGTGGACGGCATCCCCGCCCCAGCCGCCGCCCTCGCGCTCGAGCGCCTCCTGCAGCGCCAGATCGGTCTCCAGCAGGTCAACCGGCTGCAAGCGCGGGGGCTGGTTGAGCACCTCGCGAGCCGGGTCGGTGACTTCGATGGCTGTCATGTGAGAGCTCCTTCTGCACCAAGCCTTTCGGTCTACGCCACCGCGGCGCCGCTCATCGTGCGCTCGGCGACCCGGTCGGTCGCGTCGTGGGTGCCGCCGAGCAGCCGCCGCGACAGCTGCGCCCGACGGAAGTACAGCGGCGCGTCGTGCTCCCACGTGGCGCCGATGCCGCCGTGGACGTTGATCATGGCGCGGGCCGCGAAGTCGAGCGCGGCGCCGGCCGCCGAACGCGCGGCGCTCGCGGCCAGCGGGAACTCGTCGGGCGCCGAGGTCCGCGCCCAGCCCGCGTAGTACTCCAGCGCGCGCGCGTTCTCGAGCCGGCGCAGGCTCTCGGTCAGCTCGTGCTTGATGGCCTGATAGGAGCCGATCGCGCGACCGAACGTGAAGCGCTCCTTGGCGTACTCGACGCTCACATCGAGACACGTCTGAACGGCCCCGATCGACTCCGCGGCGATCAACGAGTGAGCGAGATACCAGGCCTCGGCGAGCATCGCAGGATCTACATCGAGGCGCCGCCCACGGGCACCGGAGAAGATCACGTGAGCCAAGGAGCGGGTGGCGTCGTAGCGGACCACCGAGTGCACCGCCACGCCTTGCGCAGACGCGGGCACCGCGACCGCCACCGGCTCGCCCTCGTCGTCGGCGCCGATCGCCACCAGCAGCCCGGCACCGGGCGCGTCGGGCACGAACGCGATCTCGCCGTCGAGCGTAACCGAGGACCCGTCGACCGCGGCGTGCGGGACATCGGCGCGCCCGAACCCGCCGCGCGGATCCACGGTCCAGCGCTGCTCCTGATCGCCGGGCGGGCGGGCCGGCACATACGCGGGACGCAGCTCTCCCGAGGCCACTGCTTCAAGCGCCTCGTCGCCGGCCGTGCTGAGGATCGCGGCCGCCGGCATCAGTCCCAGGAGCGGGATCGAAGCCAGGACACGCCCGCACTCCTCGGCCACCAGCATGGCCTCGAACGCCCCCAGGCCGGCGCCCCCGCGCTCCTCGTCAATGAGCAACCCCGGCCAGCCGGCCTCGATCGCCATCGGCCACAGGTCGGGGAGCGTCGCGGGATCCTCGAGCGCCGACCGCGCCGCCGCGACGGTCTTGAAGCGCCCCAGCGAACCGCGGGCGGCTTCGCGCAGCAGCTCCTGCTCGTCCGATAAGGCGAAGTTCATCGGGCCACCGCCTGCTTCTCCATCGCCCGCAGCTCGCTGAACGGGATCCCCTTGTCGAGCCTTGGTTCGGGCGGCAGCCCGAGCACACGCTCACCGATCGTGTTGCGCAGGATCTGCTCGGTTCCACCGGCAGACTTCAAGCCCGGCAGGAACGAGATCAGATAACTCCAGGCGTTGTCGCGCTCCAGCGCATCGGGACCGACGACGTCGGCGGCGAGATCGGTGGCGGCAATCGCGGCATTGACCATCGTCACCTTGGCCAGTCCCGCCTCGGGTCCCGGGATCTGCCCGCGGGACAGAGCGGTCAGGGCGCGGTAGCCGTTGAAGCGGACGGCCAGCAGCTCGGTCATCACCTCGCCCAGCCGGCGGCGCGTGTCCGCGTCGGCAAACGCACGCGGATCGGCGGCCAGCGTCTGCGCCAGGCGGGCCGGAGAACCGTACGACTCCGACCCGAAGCCGATCGTCAGGCGCTCGTACATGAGCACGGTGAGCGCCGTGCCCCAACCGTTCCCCACCCCGCCCACGACCGTGTCGGGTGCCAGCCGGACGTCGTCGAAGAACACCTCGTTGAACTCGGCCTCGCCCGAGATCTGCCGCAGCCCGCGCACGGTGACTCCGGGTGCCTCCATCGGCACGATGAACATGGTCAGCCCCTTGTGCTTGGGGACGTCTGGATCGGTGCGGGCGAGGAGCAGTCCAAAGGACGCGAACTGAGCGTTGGTCGTCCAGACCTTCTGGCCGTTGAGCGTCCAGCCATCGTCGCCGTTGAGTACCGCCCGGGTCTGCACCGCCGCCAGGTCCGAGCCGGCGCCCGGCTCAGAGAACATCTGGCACCAGACCTCGTCGCCATGGAGCATCGGGCCCAGATAGCGGCTCTTCTGCTCCTCGGTCCCGTGCGCGATCAGGCACGGACCGAGCATCCCGATCCCGATCACGTCGAGGATCCCGGGGACCTGCGCACGCGAGATTTCTTGGTTGACCGTGACCTGCTCGATCGGTCCCAGCCCCCGCCCACCGACCTCGGTCGGCCAGGTGACCGCGGCCAGGCCGGCCTCGGCCAGGCGGCGCTGCCACAGCCGCCGTGCCTTGACGTAGGCCCCGTCCTCGGTAGAGCCGGAGCGCGGTGGAGCATCCCCCTTGTTCGCCTCCAGCCAGGCCCGGGCTTCGGCGCGGTATGCGGCCTGCTCGGGGGTGTCGTTCAGGTCCACGATCGTCTCCTCGGTCGCGCAAGTGAATCCAGATTCACGATCTTACGTGATCGTGCTGCGGGCAAGCGTCCGGAGACCCGGATCCTTCCGAGCCTCCGGACAGTCAGGGGAGGGGGGGCGCCATCCCCTGACGTATCGGGGCGGGCGCTGCGTCGCCCGCCACCCCGATCAGAAATTCAGGCGTTGTGCGGTGGCCAACCCAAGGGGGCGCGCGAACGCGTCCCACAGTTCGTCTTCGATTTGAGAATGCTGGCGCTCAAGCGCCACGAACCCACATCCCGGGGGGCAAGCCTGGCTGCTGCCTCCAAGATGTGCACCTCGAGTTGTCCTGGCATAGCCGATTTATGACAGCACGACGAGCCCGAGGGTATAGGCCGCGGCGCCCGGGCCACGTTCAAGGTCTTGAACGAACCGTCGATACAATCCCAGACCGAACCGCGGGATGCGTCTGGGCAGGTTCAGCGAAGGGGCGCGGAAGTGATTACAACCGCATGAATGAAGACGGGGTCCGAACTCTGGCTATCAGAGTACTGGTCGTCGACGACCACGACCTGTTCCGCACTGGCATGGCGTCGCTGCTCAGCGCGCAGCCGGACATCGAGGTGGTGGCTCAAGCCTCAGGTGGTCACAAGGGTGTGCAGCTGGCATCCGAGCTGGGGCCCGACGTAGTCCTGATGGACCTTCGGATGCCAGATCTCGAGGGTCAGGAGGCCACTCGCGCGATCGTCGAGCGGCGCCCCGTCACGCGCGTGCTGGCGCTGACCGTGCTCTCGGGCGACGACGACGTAGAGGCCGCCCTACGGGCTGGAGCGTCGGGCTTTTTGGCCAAGGACACGCCGATCGATGACGTCATAACGGCGGTGCGCGCCGCGGCTGCGGGCACGGCCTGGCTATCACCTCGAGCGGCCGAGGTGGTGCTCGGAGCACTGCGTCGACCGAACTCAAGCCAGGAGCCCCAGGCCGCGGAAATCGAACACCTATCCGCTCGCGAGCTGGACGTGCTGCGGTTGATCGCACGTGGGCTCGAGAACAGCGAGATCGCGAAGAACCTCGGCATCAGTCCCAGGACGGTCAAGAACCACGTCTCGAACATCCTCTCCAAGCTCGGTCTCCCGAGCCGCATCCAGGCGGCGACCTACGCGGTGCGCCGGGGCCTGGACTGAGTGCTCAACGAGGCGGCGGTGCCGGAGGGCTCGGCAGGGGCTCGGAGCACGAATCCCAGGATCGGCGGGTGTGGTTGCGGATTGAGCGCCGAGCGCAGGTGATCGATCGCGCACTGCAGCGACGTGATCGTCTCACGCAGCGAGCTTCTCTCGTACGAGCTTGCAGCGCCGGCGCCGCCGCCGCCTGCCGATGCGTCGGTCATACTCGCCGATGCACCCAGCAGCTGGACGGTGATCAGCGCGGCACAGCACGCTTCGAGCGCCGCTTCGACGTGGTCCACAGCGGGCTCGGGGCCCGAAGGGATCTGTGATCGCTGTGAGCGTGAATCGGCAGATCGTGCCGTGCCGCGAGCGGGCGGGCAATGAGCCGCACGGCCCAACAGGCGTTCAGGCATCGTCGCCCAGACCCTGCGTAGCTCAGGCTGCGGCGAAAAAGGGTGTAGCTCAGGCTGCGGCGATCAGCTCGGAGCGATCTCGCACGCCGAACTTGTGGACCAGCTCGGCGATGTGCCGGCGCACGGTGACGGGCGCGATCTGCAGCCGCTCGGCGATCGAAGCGGTGCTATGGCCACGACGCAACATCCCCAGCACCTGAGCCTCGCGTCCGGTCAGCCCCTCGGTTCCGGCTCCGTTGCCGCGCAGCTCCATCAAGAGTTCCAGGATCATCCCGCGCGGCACGACCGCTTCCCTGGCGGCAGCGGCCCTGACGATCCGCCCGATCCGAGCGCCGTCGACGCCGTCTGGCACATATCCAATCGCGCCGGCACGCACAGCGTCCAGCAGATCGTCGACGTCTTCGACCTCGGCGATCACGACGACGGCCGCGCGCGGGGCGGCGCGGCAGATCCCGCGAACAGCGGCGAGCCCGTCGCCCGGGAGGTCTCGGCCAACCAGGCAGACGTCGGGCTGCTCGCGCATCGCGACGCGGATCGCCTCCGTCGCCCCCCCGGCTTCCGCGCAGATCTCGACGGTGGAATCGAGCGCCATCCGCATACCCACCCGGGTCGCGGCATGATCGGCGATCAGCAGCCTGATCGCACCCATCAGGGCACGACCACCTCGAGCTCGGTGCCCCCGCCGCCGTCTTCGCGTACGGTCAGCTGACCGCCGAGTGCCGCGGCGCGCTCGCGCATGCTGCCGATGCCAAACCCCTCCGCCAGAATCGACGATCCCCCACGCCGGATCCCGCATCCGTCATCCCGGACGCGGAGCGCGAGTCCGCCGCTCGTCTGGCTGAGCGAAACGAGGACGTTCTTGGCACCACCGTGTCGGCCGGCGTTCGCGATCGCCTCACGGGCGATCCTCAGCACGTGGTCGCGTGAGTCCGACGGCAGCTCGGCCGCGTCGTCGGCGCTGATCGCGATCGCCATCTGAAACCGATCCCGCAGCTCGTGCGCGATCGCCTCGAGCGCGTCCCGCGGGGTGGTCGAGTGCGCATCGGAGAGGTCAGTAATCGTGCCGCGTGTCACCGTGAGCGCTCGGCTCGCGGCGATCGTGAGCGGGTGCTCCACTCCCAGCTCCGCGGCCAGCTGCGGGCCGTGGGAAACGATGAATGCCAGGTCCTGCGCGAGGCCATCGTGTAGGTCGCGCGCCACCCGCCGTCGCTCAGCCAGCGCCGCCGCTCGCAGCATCTGCGCGCGGACAGCGATCTCCTGGCGGGCGACCGCGGCCACGATCAGCGCAACCGCCGCAAGCCACAGTCCCTGGAGCGGTGAGATCCAGCCATAGGATGCCGAGCGCAACGACTGCGAAGACAGCGCCGCGATTGCCATCAGCACCCCTGCGCCGGCCAGCAGCGCCATGGCACCGTCCCGTTCGGCGTGCGCGCGCTGTGCGAATCGCGCAGCCGCACACGCGAGCAGCCCGCTCGTGACCAGCGCCACCGCGAGCGCGAGTGGCTCATTGATCGCGTCGCCGAGTCGCATCGGCGACGCGACGGCGGCCAATCCGCTCCGGACCAACAGACCGCCAACCACGGCGGACGCAAGTGCGACGAGCGCAAGCGCCACTACCATTGCCACCGGACGGCCAAAGCGGGCGACTAGCTGGTTGGACGGGGTGAACGCGGCCGCTACGATCCCCCCCGCGACGAACAAGCGCCCGGCGTACGCCGTCGCTGCGAGCTGCCCGGAGGAGTGGATCGCGAGTGCCGCCGGCAGCACCCCGCAGACCAGCTGCAACAGCGCGAACAGCAACACCGGCGCGAGCAGGGTCAGGTCCCAGCGTCGACGGGTGTGCGCGAACTGCGCCACGAGCATCCCGGCAGCGAGCAGGGCCAGCAGCGCGATCAGGCTCTCCGCGATCGCGCGAAGCGCGGGATCGTGGCCGCCAACCGGGGCCAGGAACTCGATCGCGACGACCGCCGCCGCTCCGGCGGTGAGCACCTGGAACCAGCTCGCGCGGCTGCGAATCGTGGCCCACAGGGCGGTGGCCCACAGAGGCGGCCGCCCGCCCGCACCTGCACGACGACGCGCCTGGCCGCCCAGGTGCAGCTGCGCTGCCCCGGCGTGAGTGTCTATCGCGCTCAAATGCCAGCCCCAGCGTTTTGCCGGAGCGCGGCCGTCCGTGCCCTCTTCGGCGGCCTCAATCCCCATTTACTGCCCCCCGGGGTCTTCAGTTTGATTCCTAAAGCTCACGATAGCTAATTAACGCTTCTCTTGTGGTGATCTTTTTGCTCGATCGCCAAGAACAGCGGTCAGTCTCGGTCAAAGCTGCTCATCTCAATATCGGCCAGAGCCGGGCGAGCCTTGACTAGGCTTGAGCTTTGGGCGGCCCGGCCGGCCGCCGGGGGTGCGAGTGGCCACCGCGGGCGTCCCAAGCCCGATCACGGCGTGGCGTTCAGAGGCTTGAACGGAGCAATGGGCCGCACCGGTCATTGACCGCCATCGGGGTCGGACCGATACTCGACCCCACAAGGAGAAGCGAGGGCTGAATCTCGGCCCTCGGGGGGCCAGCGAAATAAGGGGCGGCACCGGCGCAGGGGACGCATGCGCCGGTGCGGGCTTACCGCGCCGGCTGCCACGAGACCACTTCAACCGCAAGAGGCAACGTGATCAGCGAGGCAATTGCCACAGCGCCTGCAACGATCGGCTTTAGTTCCAGGACCACTCGCGACGAGTCCGACGAGGCTCGCGACAAGACCCGCTTGGCGGTCGCACGGGCCAAGGAGGGCGATCAGGACGCGTTGCGCTTCCTGTACGTCACCTACTCGAACAACGTCTACGGCTACGTGCGCTCGATCGTGCGCGACGATCACGAGGCCGAGGACGTCACCCAGCACGTGTTTGCGAAGCTGATGACGACGCTCGGCAAGTACGATGACCGGGGGGTCCCGTTCTTCGCCTGGCTGCTGCGGCTGGCCCGCAACGTGGCGATCGACCATCTGCGCGCCAACCGCCTGACCCCGACCGAAACCGTCTTTGACCCGAGCACGAGCTCGGGAGTCGACCTCGACCAGGCCGAGACCGTTCGCGCCGCGCTCGCCGCGCTCCCCGACGAGCAGCGCGAGGTCGTGGTACTGCGCCATGTAGTCGGACTGACGCCCGGGGAGATCGCCGGCCGGATGGGCCGGACGGAGGGCTCGATCCACGGCCTGCACCACCGCGGCCGGCGAGCGCTCCAGCGCGAGCTGATCCAGCTCGAGTCGACCCCGTCGACTCGACGGGCCACGCGTCACCCTCATGACCGCGTAACGGGTCAAAGGCGAGCCCTCAGGGATTAGCGCAGGGCGGGACCAGCGACGGGCTGGCTAACTGCCCTGCGAAAGATGGCGAGTCGAAGGCTCGTTGGCAAGTCGGGACCGAACAAGCAACGACCTGATCGGACGCCTCACTACCGTGTTTTGCTCCCAAGATTTCGGGTTCAGGGCATCAGAGCGCGAGTCAGATCGCCGGCTTCGGTACGGCGGCCCGTGGTTCTCGGCGGCAAGTGCCCTGCCACAGGAAGGTTTTACTCGCCCACGCCCGTTGGCGAGACTCGTCGCAGCCGCTGTGCGGCGGCCTCGGCGCCTCGCTTCGTTGATCCTCCTCCTCCTGCGAACGCGACGGGAGTACTTGGTCCTGTCCGGATCGTGTACCGGGCAAGCTCTTGAGTCGTACTTCAACCAGCGCTCGTTAGGGATTCTCCCGCGCAATCGGCTGTGCCGAGGGGTGTTGCTTCTCCCGCAGGACCATGCGGATCACCTCCGCGGGCGCCGTCGCCAGGCGCTGAGGACGAACTTGCGAAAAGCTGCGGCCGCTGGCATCCGGTGCGAGGTGGTGAGTGACTCGCGGCACGCCTTCCACGATGCGTGCCAGGTATTGCGCCGCGATTGGGACTCGTTGACCGACACGGAGGTGCAGGCTGGGATGAACCATCTCCGCGCGCTACTCGCACGGCCGGAAACAACCGTCGCGGTCGCTCGCGATGAACACGGCCGACCGCTGGCAGTTAGCGCAGCCGTCATCGACGACATGGTCTGTGTCATCTTCCTTGCCGTGGCGACTTGTCATGAGGCGAGGTGGGGGCTTCACGACCACCTCGTTCGAATCTTGATCGCTCGACGCGTCAAGTATCTTCTCGTGGAGGGCGGAGGGCCGTTCGGGGCACTCGGGTTTGGGCCCAACGTGCAGCACTATCAGCACCTGATGGGCTACCAGCTGCGACATGTGACACCCGTTCCGGCGGATTCCATCAGGCTCCGGCGGCGTCTACTTGCTTCGCTGACCGTAGTGACGACGGGCGCGGCACTCATCGCGGCTCAGACGGTCGATCTGGTGTGACCGAAGGTTGGAATAAAGCACGACCCCGCGAGCAGGCTCGGGGCACCACCGTTGTATCTCCATGCACTGCAAAGGAGTCGTCGTGGTCCCGTCAGAGCACACGTCGCGCCGCCCTGGCGAGGATCCGGCGGCCACGCATCAGATTGCCAATCGGGCGATCGTATGCCACGTGTTGGACAGCCTCGCGGCGGCTACCATCGATGAGGTCGCGGTGGTGGCCCCCGCGGCGTTGGCCCCTCAAATCCGCCGCTGCATCGATGACGACGGCCGCTTCGGAGCTTCCCTGTCGCACCTGACCTACGCCGGACGCGATGACCTGCTCGGAGCATTAGCGGGTGTCGAGGCGTTCGTCGGCGATGATCGGTGCGTTGTGCACTTCGCCGATGGGCTGATCGGACAGGATCTTGCGCAATTCGCGCACGTGCGCGAGTCCGGCCCCTCCGAACTCGGTCTCCTCGTTCATCGCACGGGCGACAAGCGGGACCGTCTCAGTCCCTCGACCCAGCGGCTGCTCGGAATCTCCGAACTGAACGGATCGAAAACCTGTCTTAGCCTGGTGGACGTGTGCGTGTTCGGTCCCGGAGCGCTGCGGCTGGCGTGCGCCCGCGCCGCGGATTCGCAGACCGAGCTCGATCTCACCGCAATCGCCGAGCACCTGGCCGATGCGGGGCAGTCGCTCAGGACCGGATTGGTCCCGACGTGGCGGCGTTACCGCGGCGACCCGCTCGACCTGCTCGAGCTCAACCGGATCGTGCTCGACCAGCAGGCACCGGACGTGGATCCGATCGATGGCGGGGACAATCGCATTGAGGGCCGAGTGAACATCCACCCCACAGCCGAGATCGGCTCGAGCATCATCCTGGGTCCGACGATCATCGGTCGAGCGGCGAGGGTCTGCAACTCCTACATCGGCCCCTACACGTCGATCGGCGCCGGCGCCGAGATCGAGGGGGCCGAGATCGAGCGCTCGATCATCTCCGACGGCGCCCGCATCATGCACATAAGCGGCCGAATCGAGGCCAGTACCGTCGGCCGGAGCGCGAGGATTTTCCGGGACTTCGCGCTGCCTCGCGCGATGCGCCTCCACGTCGGCGAGGGCGTCGAGCTTGCGCTCAACTAACTAACAGCTGGGGCGAGCTGGGGCTGGGGCCAGCTGGGGGGCTGGGGTTAGCTGGGGCGCCGTCAGGCCGCGCGCAGCACAGCGTTCGGCGCGGCGGCAGCGATGCCCGTGCCGGGCGAGCCGTTGCGGTCCAGGATCAGCGCAACAGCCTCGCTGCGTGAACGGACGCCGAGCTTGTTGTAGGCCGAAGACAGATGGCTTTTGACCGTGCTCTCCGCCAGGAACATCCGCGAGCTGATCTCACGATTGGTGAGGCCCATCACGACCATCCTGAGGATCTGCCTTTCGCGCGCCGAAAGTGCCGGCTTGTCCAGCGACGCAGCTAGGTCGCGGGGCACAACCATCTGCCCGGCGAAGACCGCCGCTACGGTCGGTCCCAGCGCCTGGAGCTGATCGAAGAACACCAACGCGTCGACGCCAGTGTCGATCAAGCGCCGGACTGCTCTGCGGTCGGCGGATCCGCACACGGCGACGATCAAGAGCTTGGGTGACGCGCATTTGAGCTGCTTGAACACCGCCACGTCCTCGGGTGAGACCCGGTCGCAGTAGGCGACGACGAGCTGGTGGGCGCCCGCCCCCCAGCTGAGAAGGTCTCGAATCGAGGGGCCGGAATGCGTCGGCAGGTCGGACGAGATCGACAGTGCCTTCACCATGCGCAACCGGGCTCGACGGGGCCCGGCGACCAACACCACCTTGGCCTCACCCCGCGAAGCGCTTTCGCCGAATTCGTGTCGTCCCGGTGCCGTCACGTTTCATTAACGTTGCCTTAGGGGCAGCACTTCCGCGTACCTGTTGATCGGCGTCCGCGGGCGAGGGACGCGTGAAATCCTTTGCCAACGAAGCTGATGCCCAACGGCGCCCAGGCATTGATCCGCACGCTCGTCGACGCAGGCGTTGTGACGTGCTTCGCGAACCCAGGTACCTCGGAGATTCACTTCGTCGCCGCGTTGGATTCGGTGCCGGAGATGCGGACGGTCCTGACCCTGTTCGAGGGCGTCGCGACCGGAGCTGCCGACGGCTACGCACGGATGGCGGACGCGCCCGCGTCGACCCTGCTGCACCTGGGACCAGGTCTCGGCAACGGGCTCGCGAACCTCCACAATGCGCGCCGCGCCAAGGTCCCGGTAGTCAACATCGTGGGCGATCACGCGACCTACCACGCGCAGTACGACGCCCCGCTGCAGTCCGACATCGAGACGGTCGCACGCAACGCCTCGACGTGGGTGCGGACGTCGAGGAGGACCGAAGAGCTCGCTCGCGACGGGGTCGATGCGATGATTGCCGCCACCGGTCCCCCGGGTCAGGTGGCGACGCTAATCGTGCCTGCTGACGTATCCTGGCAGGACGGTGCGCAACCCGCAGCGCCGCCCCCGCCGGCTGCTTCACGCGCGGCCTCCGGGGAGGCTATCGAAGCCATCGCCAAGGCAATCCGGGGTAGCCGCCGGACTGGGATTCTGCTTGGCGGGAGAGCCCTGCGTGAGCGCGGCCTCATCGCAGCCGCGCGGATCGCCGCAGCCACTGGGACGAAGCTGTTGGCCGAGGGGTTCCCGGCCCGCCTCGAGCGCGGTGCCGGCCTGCCTGCGGTAGATCGGTTCGCGTATTGGCCTGAGTTCTCCTCGAGTCAGCTCGACGGGCTCGAGCATGTGATCCTGGCGGATGCGACGGCGCCGGTCTCGTTGTTCGCCTATCCCGGCAAGGAGAGCCCTCTGCTGCCCGGTGGTTGCGAGGTGCACGACCTCTCACCGCCGACGTCAGATGTGCTCAGCAGCCTCGAGGAGTTGGTGGAGGCGCTGGATGCTGCGGGCGCCAAGCCCGCGCTGCAACAGCAGTCCATGCCGCCACGCCCTGAGGGGGCGCTCACCGCGGAGAAAGTCTGCCAGGCGATTGGCGCAATCATGCCTGAAGGCGCGATCGTCTCCGACGAAACGATGACGTCAGGAATGACCTTGCCAGCCCATACCGCGGGGGCTCCACGGCATGACTGGCTCACTCTCACCGGGGGCGCGATCGGCCAGGGACTGCCGGTGGCGGTTGGGGCGGCGATCGCATGTCCGGATCGCCCGGTCATCGCACTCCAGGCCGACGGCTCGGCTATGTACACCATCCAGTCGCTGTGGACGATGGCGCGCGAACAGCTCAACGTCACCGTCGTGATCTTCAACAACCGTGCCTACAAGATCCTCGATGCCGCGCTTGCGCGCGCCGGCGGGGAAAACGCCGGTCGCAAAGCCAGGGCTTTGCTCGACCTGCGGGACCCAGACATCGACTTCGTCGAAATCGGCACCGGGCTCGGCATCGCCTCGCGGCGCATCGACAACGCGGACCAGCTCCGCGGCACTCTTGAGCAGGCGATCGCTGATCCTGGCCCGCATCTAATCGAGGTTGTTATCCCCGCTCAGATTTAGCCGATGACGCTCGCCACAGAGAGCGCTTAGCGAGATCCAGCAGCGAGCGCGTGCTCGCGTAGCGCGCCTAGGCCCTGCTCGATTGCCTGCGCGATCAGCTCGAAATGCTCGGGACCGGCAGTGAGTGGCGGCGAAACCGCGACGGCGGTGCCCCCCGGGCGTACCAGAACCCCAGCCGCGCGCGCACCCATCGCCAGAGAGACAACGGCCCCGGGCTGCCGGTCGCGAACCTCGGTGGTGAGCTCGACAGCGGCCATCGTCCCCACGCCACCTCGGACCTCCGACACGACGTCGTGCGCAGCAAGCGGCGTGAGCGCATCGAGCAGCGCCTGCTCGTGCTCGCGCCCGCGCTCAAGCAGGCCGTCGCGCTCGAGCAGCCCGATGTTCGCAATCGCGGCGGCGCAGCACGTGGCGTGCCCGGCGTATGTCGCACCGTGCCTGAAGACCGGTCCCCCCGGCTCACGCCAGAACGGCTCGGCGATCCGCTCGGAAACGATCACCCCGCCCAACGGGAGATAGCCACTGGTCACGCCCTTCGCGAACACGATCATCGCCGGTTCGACGTTCCAGCGCTCAATCCCGAACCACGTGCCAAGGCGGCCGAACCCGCAGATCACCGAGTCCGCCACGAGCAACACGCCGGTTCGTTCGCACAGCTTGGCGACGCCCTCGATGTACCCGGGGGCGGGCGGGTAGACCCCGCCGGCGCCGATCACCGGCTCGACGAACACCGCCGCCACTCGCTCCGGACCGACGCGCGCGAATGTCTGCTCCATTTCCTCCAGCGAGTCGTGGCGCACCTGTATCGTCCCGGCGTGCGGTCCGAAGCCCTCGCGGTTGCTGGGGATACCGCCTAGCGCGGTACCGAGCCCGTGGGTGCCGTGATAGCCGGCGGTGCGGCTGACCAGCAGGTTGCGATCCGGCTGGCCGACCTCGCACCAGTAGCGGCGGGCCAGCTTAGCGGCGGTGTCGATCGCGTCGCTGCCGCCGGAGCCCAGGAAGACCTTCGCCGGCATCGGCGCCCGCTCGGCAAGCGCCTCCGCGAGCTCCAGCACCGGCCGGTTGGCGAAGTCAAAAAACGCCGAGTACGCCTCGAGGCGCTCCATCTGGGCCGCGACGGCGGCGCGGATCTCGGGTCTGCCGTGCCCGACGTTCGCGTACCACAGGCCGGCGCTCGCATCCAGATATCGGTTCCCGGCGCCGTCCCACACCCACACGTCCTCTCCCCGCTCGATCACGAGCTCGGACTGACGGACCGAACCCATGTCCGCGTACGGGTGCCAAAACCGCGTGTCCGTAGTCAATGATTCAATCCGATGGGGCCGTTCTGAGTCACCTCTTCTCGGGCAACAAACGTGCGGCCGTCCCTTCCGCTTTTGCGGCCGCGGATCTGGCCGGCTCCGGGAAAGCTGCCGAGGTGCCGTGCGGCACGCGGCATATTCCGCGCCGCACAAGGACAGGTGTGCGTTCAGCGTTAATGGGACATGTGTGGAATCGGAGGTTGCGTGCTCGGGCGCGGAGCGCGGCCCGACCAGGATCGTCTTGCGGCGCTGCGCGACGCGCTCGCCCATCGTGGACCTGACGACGCGGGGATCGAGGTCATCGATAACGTGGCGCTGGTTCATACGCGGCTGTCGATCGTCGACCTAACCGCTCGCGGGCATCAGCCAATGCGACACCCGGGCGGCGAATGGTGGTTGGCCTACAACGGCGAGATCTACAACCACATCGTGCTTCGGCGCGAGCTCGACGGGGCGAGCTTCCTAGGAGGAACCGACACGGAGACTCTGCTCTGGGCGCTCGAGCGATGGGGCCCATCTGCCGTGTCGCGGCTGACCGGACAGTTCGCGTTCGCCGCGCTTGACCTCCGCGAGGGGCGCGTGTTGCTGTGTCGTGATCGCTTCGGCGTCAAGCCGCTCTACCTGGCCCGGCTCGACGGCGGGGTGTGGTTCGCCAGCGAACCGGCGGCGCTCGTCGCCGCTGGTGCGCCCGCGAATCCGGTCGACACGGCTTGGCGGGACCTGGCGGACGGGTCGTACCTTGGGGGGGAGGCAACGCTGCTGAACGGCATCACGCGGCTGGCGCCGGGATCTTGGATGGAAATCTCGCTGGAGAACGCTGCGGTCAGGACCTGTCGTTGGCATGCACCCGCCAGCGATGTCGACGCGGTCAGGGCGGCGCGTCTGAAGCGTCGATCGCGCTCCGAGCTCGTGTCCGAGCTCGAAAGCACTCTCCGTGGCGCCGTGCATGGATCGCTGCTGGCGGATACGACGGTTGGCACGTTGTGCTCGGGTGGCGTCGATTCGAGCCTGATCACGGCTTTGGCGACGGAGGAGATGCCGGATCTCGTGGCGTTCGGAGCAAGCTTTGCGGACGATGGGCGATTGGACGAAGGGCTCGCCGCCCGGCGGGTGGCCGATGCGTTGGGGATCGAGCTCGAGCTGATCGACGTGACGCCCGCCAGCTGGAGACGCGCCTTCGTCCCCGCGACGGTTCATCATGGGGTTCCGATCGCGAATGCGAGCGCGGTTACCGTCGCGCAGCTAGCTGAGCGCGCGAGAGAATGTGGAGTGAAGGTGCTCCTGACCGGCGAGGGCGCGGACGAGCTGTTCGGGGGATACGGCAAGCTCCACGCCACCGCGTTGGCGGGCTTCCTCCCGTGGTACGACCGCCTTATCCACGCTGCCGAGCCGACGCTGCTCAGTGATCCGATGCGCGCCCTCAACCCGCGGAGCGTGCTCCGCAAGACGCGCCATCTCGTACGAGAGACTGTCGGGCCCCCTCCCGCATCGAGGTGGTTGCCTGTAAAGACCTCGGACACCAACCACGATCCAACCACCGAGTCGACGATGGCGTACGCCCACCACGCGGGCCACCGGGGCATGCTCGAGGCGAGCCTTCTCAGCCACCTCGACTACTCGCTTTGCTGGCTGCTGAACCGCATGGACAAGAACGTCATGCAGGCATCCGTGGAGGCTCGAGTTCCGTTTCTGGAGCCTGAGGTGGTCAAGCTCGTATTGAACCTGCCGCTCGAAGCGAGGGTGGGACCGTGGTCAAAGGGGATCCTGCGCGATGTCGCTCGCCGAGTGCTGCCCTGGTCCATCGCCCACCGACCGAAGATTTATGGGATGGCATTCGATGCCCGAACCTGGATCGAAGCGGCCGCGAACCCAAGCTTTCTAACGGACGGCCTCCTCAGAGACACCCTCGAGATCCCGCAGAGCGAGTTCAACAGCGCGGTCGCCGCCGGCAATCACGTGGTCAAGGTTCGACTCTGGTCAGCCGAGGTGTGGTGCCGCTCCGTCCTCGGCCGAGACTCGATTCAAGAAATCGAACAGGCCCTGTGGCTCGACGAGCCCAGCTCCCAGCAGCACCGTCACGCCGCTGGAACTGGCGTACTGGCCGCCGCCGCGTAGGGGGGCTCCCCGCCGGCGCATAGGTGCCTCCGAACCACGGTGCGTCCGTGGCCTTTCGGAGGCACTAGTGGAGGGTCCGCAAGTGATGCGTTCATGCAGCGCGCGCCAGGGGCTGAGGTTCGTGGCGAGTGATCTTCTCGACTACGGCGTCGAGCTTGGCGCGGGTGAAGGTCCACTGGAACGGGTGGGCGATGTGCGGTAGTGCTGGCCAAAGTCGCACGCGATCCTTGACCTCGGCGACCTGCTCCTCGGGGGAAACGACGCGGCCGACCCGACCGCGGGAGTGGCCGGCGTCGAGCGGCTACGCCGCCAGGCGCTCGCTCGCCGACGCGTTGGCGAGGAGCTCGGCCACGCAGGCGCCCATGTCCTCGAATGCGCGCATCCGGCTGCGAGGTGACGGGATGTATGCCGTGAAGTGACGGACGCCTTCGGTGAGCACTCCGAACATCGAGATGCTCCGCTGAGGCCGCCCCTCGATGTCGATCGGATGCGAGTCTGGCGTCAGGTCGACGCTGCCGACGGCGACCTCGCCATAGCGGAACTGGCTCACCCGGCCGCGGCTATAGAGCCGAGTCAGCAACTGGGAGGCTGATCCCGCGATCCGCGGCTCCTCGAGATGGCCCCGGATCTCGAGGTCAACGTCGTCTACATACGGCTGTTCGAACGCCGTCGAGGAGATTCGCGTTCGCGCCGCGCCAGGGTCGGCCCTGTCCACACAGAGCCCCCGAGCCGGCGCGGGACCATACGGCATTCGGACAACTCCGGCGTCCATCAGCGCCATCATCTGGCGGGAACGCAGCGCGGGCGGGCCGGCGACCAAGCGGTGGATCCGGCTACAGATATCCGCGTTGAAGTCCAGGTAGGAATCGAGTGACAGACCGCCTAGCTCGACCACGGATCGCATTGAGTCGCGGAAGATCCTGAATACCTCCGCGGCCGACTTGACGGGGCTCGCGCCCTCGGGAACCTCGGCCTCGCGCAGATCGTCGGCCAGCTCCTGGTAGACGAACCCCTCGTAATCGCTGCTGGAGTGGTAGTTCGGCTGGTGACCGAAGAAAAGGGCCTCGGCATCAAAGCTGCCGAAGCGCGAGGCGAGGCATGCCAGTTCGTCTTTGAAGCGGTCCTCGAGCCACGCCGCGCGCAACTGCTCGCGCACCGCTGCACCGTCAGCGCGCGAGCCTGAGGCCTGGAAGGCCATCTGCGCGTAGTAGCGCGCGTGCATCTCGGCGAACAACAGAGGGAGCAATTGCATCCGCACGTCGACCAGCAGCCTGTGGCCTCGCGATCGGCCACTAAGCGCGTCGAGGGCCTCGGGGGTGCAGATGAGCGGCTTGTAGACGGTGCTGCGGTCTGCCCCTGTGACGGACTTGGCGGTAAACGGCAGACCGCTTCGGCAGTAAAGGCGGAGCATCGCCTCCCTGCCGCTGGGACGGTACCGCAGTCTGCCCTGATCCTCGACGAACTCGCCGCCCCGGCCAATGGTCAGCGCCGTCACGACGTCGAGCGCCACCAATCCCATGCCTGACACGGCGACCTTCGAGCCGGCCGGAAGCGTCTCCACGTACCGTGTAACGGGGTACGGGGTTATCTCGCGGGCACCAGGGACGTCGTCGTTCGCTGTATGCCCAGAGGTGACTATCACGTGGTCGACGACGACCGTGCTGCCGTTCGCCAGGCGCACCTCCTCGCTTCCGTCGCGCCTGGCCACCAGATCGACGGCAGACGTCGCGTGATGAACGATGTGGACGCCAGGCGGCGCGCCGGCCAGAAGCGCGCGATAGAACCACTGGAGGTACTCGCCCATCAGTCGACGAGGCAGGAAGTGGTGGGGCTCGATCGACTGGCCCGCCGGATCGATCGCACACCGGTCGCCGACCCACCGGTAGCCGTTGGCCACGGCCCAGTCGTACAGGCCGACCCCGTAGCAGGGCTGGTAGGCCTCTGTCTCGAACGGGTACAGGGAGAGCTGCCCGCAGGGATTGTTGAGGATCAGGTAGTCGGGCTGCGTGGTGTCGTAGACGCCCGAGCCCGGCGTCCCGGGCTCGACCACGTGAACCGCGACGTCAACTCCGGGTTGCAGGTCCTGGCGTGCGGTTGTGACCACCCGCTCGAGCGCACAGATCCCCCATGGCCCTAGTCCGACAATGGCGATGCGTAACAAGACAATGCCCCTTGCGCAATCCTTTGAACTGACGTTAGCTACGCACTGAACGTCGCGCACCCGCGGGATCTTTCGTTCGTTCACCACGGGCGAGGATGAAGATCGTCGCAATCGCTTCCCGAGCTGAAAGAAAGCGCGAGCGGCGGGCGTTGCAAGAGGTACGAAAGCAGAACCCTAGCGTCCTCGGCCAGGCCGTAAGAACCCTAGCGTCCTCGGCCAGGCCGAGGCACTGCCCCGACGCGGGCCGAACCGGTTGGTGACGACAGATGACATTTCTCGACGACCGCACGCACCTTCAGTCGATAACCGTCGCGCTGGTCAACAACATGCCGGATGCGGCGTTCGTGGATACCGAGCAGCAGTTCCGGACGGCGGCCTTCGCGAACGAGACGAATCGCATCGAGTTCCAGCTCTATACGATCAAGGAGATTCAGCGTTCGGAGAAGGTCGCCGCGGTGATCGAGTCGCGCTACCACGGGCTGGACGAGCTTTGGGCGCGACCGCCTGATGCGCTAATCGTCACCGGAACCGAGCCGACGCAGCCTCAGCTGCGCTTCGAGCCCCATTGGCCCTACCTAGCACGACTCCTGGAGTGGGCGGCCGGCCACGTGCGGACGACACTGCTTTCGTGCCTGGCCTCGCATGCCAGCATCCTGCTGTTCGACGGCATCGAACGCGTGCCGCGGCCGATCAAGTGCAGTGGCGTGTTCGACGGCGTTATCGAGGACTGGTTCGATCCGCTGGCGACCGGACTCCCCGAGGTCGTCCCCGTTCCTCACTCGCGACTGAATGATGTGCCTGAGTCGGCCCTCGTCGACGCCGGCTACCGCATCGTCGTCGGATCTGGCTCCTCGCATGCCGGCTGGTCCGTCGCGGCTCGGGAGCAGGGAGATTCATTGTTCGTTCTTTGCCAGGGCCATCCGGAGTACGGCACTCTGAGTCTGCTGCGCGAGTATCGTCGCGACGTACGCCGCGCATTGTTCGGCCGGGGCGCGATACCGTATCCTCGCCTCCCCGATGGTTATCTTGCCCCAGAGGCGGTGGAAAGATTGACCGACTTCGCAACACGTGCGCAGCGGCCACGGGCAGATCCACGTGAGCTTTGGGCGAGTTTCCCCTATGACGAGGTGGCACCGACCGTGCAAAACACCTGGGCCCCCGCGTCGGTGCTCCTCTACCGCAACTGGTTGCGTTTGCCGAGCGCCGCACTGCCGCTCGCGGCGTGACCCACATGCACGACGAGACCGTGGCCATACACGGCGGCTACGCGTCCGACTCGACTCGGGCCGTCGCCGTTCCGATCTACCAGACGGTCGCCCACGACTTCATCGACGCCGAGCACGCGGGAGCGATCATGGACCTCGAGACACCGGGGTTCCACTACAACCGCATCAACAATCCGACGGTGGACGTGCTCGAACAGCGGCTCGCGGCCCTGGAGGGCGGCGTCGCGGCGATGGCCGTCAGCTCCGGTGCGGCCGCCGTCAGCATGTCGGTCGGGAACCTGCTCGAAGCCGGCGACAACCTCGTGACGGTGCCGCAGCTCTATGGGGCCACATACACCTACTTCGGACACGTGCTACCCCGTCTGGGAATCGAAACCCGGTTCGCGCCGGACGACAGCGCTGAATCAATCGGAGCCCTGATCGACACCCGCACCAAGGCTGTCTTCTGCGAGACCGTCGGCAATCCCGCCGGCAACGTCATCGACCTGGCCGCCGTGGCGGATGTCGCCCACGACCGCGGGGTGCCGGTGATCGCGGACAACACCGTGGCCACGCCGCTCCTGCTGAAACCGCTCCGTCACGGGGCGGACGTGGTGATCCATTCCCTGACCAAGTTCATCGGAGGCCACGGCACAACGCTGGGCGGCATCATCATTGACGGCGGCACGTTTCCCTGGGCCGAGCATCCGGAGCGCTTCGCTTGCCTGACCAAGCCGGAGCCGGCATTCCACGGCGTGGAGTACGCGACTCAGTTCGCCGATGCACCCTACCTGACGCGCTGCCGGACAGTTGGCCTGCGCAACACGGGATCTTCACTGTCACCCTTCAACGCGTTCCTCCATCTGCAGGGTCTCGAGACGCTGTCGGTGCGCCTGCCACGCCACGAGGCCAACGCCCGGGCGGTGGCCTCCTATCTCGCTGCCGACCCACGGGTCTCCTGGGTGAGCTTCCTGGCCCTGCCCGACAACCCGTACCACGCACTGGCACGCCGGTACCTAGGGGAACGGGTCCCCTCGATAATGACCTTCGGGGTGCGCGGAGGCCGTGACGCCGGCATTAGCGTGTTCAACCACGTCAAGCTTTTCAAGCGGCTGCTGAACATGGGAGACGCCAAGTCGTTGATCACCCACCCGGCATCGACGACCCACCGCCAGCTCAGCCGCAACGACCTGGAACTGGCCGGGATCACCCCTGACATGGTGCGCCTCTCGATCGGACTGGAGCACCCCGACGATCTCATCGAAGACATCGATCAGGCGCTGTCAGCCGCGCTCGGTCCTAAACAGGCGTACCCAGGCACGCAGCTGTGATCGCGCCCACGATGACCAAGGGGAGCCCACCAGTCACGGCCGGCGAGCGAGTAGAAATCGGCGCTCATCCGCCACTCAGCGGCTCGAATGGCTTGACGAACGGCGCAAATTCGGGTCGGTTCCCTCGTTGTATCAATAGTGCAAGCGTTTTCCACCATCTGGCGCGACGCCCAGGGCATCGGGGGATGGTTGACAGAAGGCCAAGCCCTGATGCTCTACGACGCCGCGGCGAACATCCGGCCGGGAGAGACGATCGTCGAGATCGGCAGTCATCACGGACGCTCAACGGTAGTTCTCGGTGCGGCCAAGCCGGCCGGTACAAGGCTCCTGGCAGTCGATCCATTTGGCGATCCTCGCTGGGGCGGGGGCGAGGACGCCCTCGAGATCTTCCAGTCCAATCTCGTCAGGCACGGGCTGAGCGACGTGCAGCTCGCGCGCGCTCTCGGCGTTGACGCGGGACGTGAGTGGACCGGCGCGCTGGTCGGGGTGCTCTTTGTCGACGGGGCCCACGACTTCCCGAGCGTAGATGCTGACCTGCGCGCCTGGCTTCCGCACCTCTCCCCGACGGCCGTCGTGCTGGTACACGACGCATACTCATCGCCCGGGGTGACTCAAGCGGTGTTCGCCCACATGTTCGGCTCGAGCGAGTTCGTCTACGAGCGGTCTGCGCGCTCGCTCGTCGCATTTCGGCGCAGTGAGCAGTCGCTCCCAGCTCGTGTTGCGAGCAGCGCGCGCATGCTCGGGAAATTTCCATGGTTCGCACGCAATCTCGCGATCAAAGTGGCCTCCCGGCAGGGGTGGCGGTCGGTGCCGCCTCTGCTCGGACATCGCGAGAACACAATGCCCTATTGAGAGGACCCCATGTGCGGGATTTGCGGAGCAACCGATGATCGCCGTGGTGAGGCCGTTGCGGCAATGAATCGCGCGATGGTGCATCGCGGACCCGATGACGACGGCTGCCACGTGGACGCTGCGACGGGCCTCGCCATCGGGGCGCGCCGCCTGAGCATCATTGATCTGAGCGGTGGGCATCAGCCGTTGTCCAATGAGGACGGGACCATCTGGGCCGCGCTCAACGGCGAGATCTACAACCATCCTGACCTGCGCCGGATGCTCCAGGAGCGGGGGCACTGTTTTGCGTCCGGGACGGATACCGAGGTTTTGGTGCACCTGTACGAGGAGTTCGGCGCCGCTCTTGTCCACGCGCTCGACGGGATGTTCGCGTTCGCGATCTGGGACGCCCGGAACGAGCGGCTTCTCATCGCCCGCGACCGGTTCGGCGAAAAGCCGCTGTTCTACGCCGACGTCGGCGGGAAGCTCACCTTCGCCTCGGAGCTGACCGCTCTGCTGGCCAGCGGCCGGATGAGCCCGGAGCTGGACCCGACTTCGATGCACAACTTCTTCGTATTGGGCTACCTGCCCGGGGCGCGCTCGATGATCGTTGGCGTCTCGCAGCTCCTGCCCGGCCACACGCTGACGTGGGAGCGGGCCGCGGGTGTGTTGAAGCTTGAACGTTATTGGGAGCCGCCGGGCTACACCACCGCTGCGCAATACGGGTCGCTGAACGAGCTGGCCGGCGAGACCCGGCGCCTCCTCGAGCACTCGGTCCGCGGGCGCATGATTTCGGACGTGCCCTTGGGCGTGTTCTTGAGCGGCGGACTGGATTCGACACTCGTGGCCGCGATGGCCAGCCAGGTGTCGAGCACCCCGGTGAAGACGTTCGCTGTCGGCTACGAGGTCGGGACGGTGTCGGAGACCGTAGGGGCAGCTCAAACTGCGGCCGAGCTGGGGACGATCCACCACGAGCTGATCTTGACTGAGTCAGATGTCGCGGGACGGATCCCAGATCTCATCTCGCGCCTCGACCAGCCGCTTGCCGACCAAAGCCTCGTCGCGCTCCACGCGATCGCTGAGTTCGCTCGTCAGGAGGTGACCGTGGTCGTCGGCGGCGAGGGCGCTGACGAGTTGTTCGGCGGCTATCCGCGGTACCGATGGATGGACCGAGCGCGGCAGATCGAGCCGCTCGTGCCACGGACGGTCGCTCGGCTAGGAGGCTCGACGCTCACCAAGTTGCCGATCTCCCCACGCGTCCGCAGGCTCGCCCATGTGATCGAGCGTGACGACCCGTTGCCCCGCCATCTCGATTGGGTCACTGACCGCCGCCTGCAGTACCGGTCGGAGCTCTACGGGCCCGAGCTCGCCTGGGGGGTCACCGCGACCATGACGCTCGAGGAGACACGCAGCCAGCTGACTCCTCGCCTGGCCCCCGAGCTGCGCGACCATCCGGCCGCCGGCTTGATGCTGCTCGACCAACTTCAATGGCTTCCCGGAAATGTACTCACCAAGGCCGACCGCGCCAGCATGCTGTGCTCGCTGGAGGTCCGCACCCCGTTCTTGACACGGGAGCTGGCCGAGCTCGCGGGCTCGGTTCCCGCCGAGGTGCACGTACACGCTCCGGGGAAGATTCTGTTGCGACACGTGCTTCGCGAGCTTCTTCCACATTCCCGGCTCCGCCGCGCCAAGACGGCATTCCGCGTTCCGGCCGCCAACTGGCTTCGCGGGCCTCTCGCTCCCGTTCTTCGAGACCAGCTCGACCAGGGCGCGCTCTATCGCGACGCCTGGATCAACCGCGCCCCGGTCGCGCGCATGGTTGACGAACACATAGCCGGCCGCACCGACTGGACGGCTGTTCTCTGGCCGCTGCTATCGCTGGGCCTGTGGATCGATCGCGTGCACGGAGCCGTTGCCTGAACGGCCCCCGCAGTGCCGAACCGCGTCCGCGATCAGCTCCTCGACCCGTCCGGCGATAATCGGCCAGCTGAAGCTGCGAGCGCGGTCGCTGCCGGCGGCGCCCATCTGAGCCGCTGATCCGCGGTCGGTCAGCAGAAGGGTGATCGCCTGAGCAACCTGGACTGGGTCGGTTGGATCCACCAGCAATCCCGTGGTGCCGTCGAGGACGGCGTCCACCGCGCCGCCCACCCGGCCCGCCACGACCGGCAGGCCGTGGACGCCTGCCTCCAGGTACACGATCCCAAAGCCTTCGCCCGCGCTGCGCGGAGGGACGCGAGACGGCATCGCAAACACGTGCGCACGGCTGAGCAAGTCGTCGCGCGCCTGGTCTGTGACCGCTCCCTGCATGCGGATCGCCCCGTTCAGGCCGTAGGCGTCTGCCAGACGCCGGATCGATTCCCGCAGCGACCCGTCGCCGATCACGATCCACTGAGCGTCCGGCACCCGAGCGAGCACGAGCGGCATGGCTCGCACCATCACGTCGTGGCCCTTGTAGCGATCTTCGAGCCTCGCGACGGTCACCACGGTGGGGCGGCTGAGGCGCTGAGGCGCGGAGCGCTTCCGCCAATCCACGCCCGGCGGGATCACCCTGACGCGCTGCGGCTCGGCGCCCGCTGCCGCGGCGAGACCGGCGGTGTAAGTGCTGACTGCCACGATTCGGTCGCTGTGGCGCGCCGCGAACCGAGCCAGGGCGGGGTTGGCCACGACTTCCAGCGCGTGCATATAGGTGATCGCCGGCACCCGTAGCGCGCGGCGGATCATCGCCGCGGCCGGTGCCGCGACGATGTGCATCGCGAGGACGACGTCGGGCCGATAGCGGGAAGCGTCCGCGAGCGCCGCGGCGTTGAGACGCGCGATCGACAGGCGGTGTTGGCGACCGGCGGCCACGCGCTTGATCTCAAAGCCCTCCTGTAAGGCGTCCCAGCCCGCCGCTCCCGGCGCCTCGAGCGTATGCACGCGAATGCTTGCGTGCTCGAGGTGGGAAACGAGCCCGTGGGCCAGGAGCTGGATCCCGCCACGCCCAGGCGGAAAGTCCGGCGTCACTACGAGGATTCTGGGGGTCACGTCCCCTTTAACGTGCTCTCAGCTTTCGGACTTGTGGCGAGACACCTCGCGTCCCGCCAGTTTTCCACCACTGGGCCCGTTGATTCGGCAGACCAACGAACGCCTGCTCTCGCGTGGCGGTAAATCTGCCGCGCCGGCGGAGCGGCGGGACGTTCCGACCCAATAAGGAAAGTTTGATGCAGAACGAGACCCCGGATCTCCGAGAGAAGCTCAAGCCGATTCGGCGCCAGTGGAAGCTGATCGTGATCATCGTGGCGGCGATTAGCGCTCTGACGTATTACTACTATCGCCATCAGCCGGCCAGCTACGCGGCGAACACTCTGGTGTTCGTGGAGGCGGGCGGCCAGGCCGCCGCCGACCCCGGAGGCACCGGCGAGCAGGACCCGGCACGTCGACTGGCGAACGCGGCCACGTTGCTTCAAACACCCACTGTGGCCGCCCAGGTTGCAAAGACCCTCCACTACACAGGAAATCCCTCCGCCCTGCTCCGCTTGATCACGGTCACTCCGTCAAGCGATTCGGACTTCCTCACAATCACGGCGACGAGTCCTAACCCGAAGGTCGCCGCAGCCGTAGCGAATGGGTTCGCGAATGAGTTCGTCGCGGTGACGACAGCGCAGACACGAGCGATCGTGGTCGGCGCCGAGCAGAGCATCGAGGAGCAGCTGGCTGCGACTCCGGACACGGCCGCGAACGCCGGTGTCCGGGACGTCCTCGCGCAGCAGCTCCAGACCCTGCGCCTGAGCGGAGCCAGCGGCGGTGTTAAGAGCATCGATCATGCTCCGGTGCCGACGGTCAGCTCGGGTCCAAGCCCGACGCAGAACGCCACCTTCGCCGCGATCCTCGGACTCGTCCTGGCGTGCGGTCTGGTACTCGCGATCGACAGATTCAGCCGACGACTGCGCCATCCGATGGTCGAGGCCGAATACGGACTGCCGCTGCTTGCCTCGATCCCTTTCAGCCGCGCGGCACATGAAGCCATGCGGATGGGGTCCGGCCTGCCCACCACTCTGATGGAAGGAGTACGGAGACTTCGGACCATGCTCGAGCACGGCGCAGCCGCCGGAATGACGCCGCGGGCGCTGCTCGTCACAAGCGCGATCCCGGGCGAGGGCAAGAGCACGCTGGTCAAGAGCCTCGGCCTCGCGTACTTCGAGAGCGCGAAGTCGGTGCTCGTCATTGATGCCGACCTCCGGCAGCCGTTGCTCCACGAGTTCTTCGAGGCGCCGCTCGTGCCTGGACTGTCGGACGTGCTGCGCGGCTCGATCCCGCTGTCCGAGGCCGCGCAGGAGGTCCAGCCGGGGGACATCGAGCCGGCCTTCGACCGCGTCATGAGCCGTGCCGAGTCGACCGTGACGGTCGGTGACATCCGTGAGCGGCGCGGAGGAGAAACACTCCTGGACGCCGCCGCGAGATCCGCAGCGGGAGGGCCAGTCGTACACCTGCTGGCCGCGGGCAGTAGGACCTCGGATCCAGCGGCGCTCCTCGGCAGCGCACAGCTCCGGGTGCTTCTAGCCGAGGCGACCGCCAAGTACGACCTCGTGCTGATCGACTCGCCGCCGGTTCTGTCGGTCAGCGACGCGATCCCGCTGGCCACCGCGGTCGATGCCGTGATCGTGGTGGCCCGCGCGGAGTTCACTACCCGCGACGCGGCTCAGCGCTGCCGCCAGGCGCTCGAGCGGGTCAGCTCGGTGACGGTCCTCGGCGTGGTCGCGAACGCGGTCAGAGACGGCGGCGAGCACGGTCGCTCGCGTTACCTCACCTCGGCCTCCTGACCCGTGGGCTTCGCCCTCCGCGACTTCCGATTCATCGCGCTCCGCCGGACCGCCGTCGTATGGGCGGCGGCCGCGCTCACGGTGGTCGTTGCTCTCGGGGTAGTGGTGGAGTCGACGAAGTATGGCGTGCCGGCGCCGGTCGTCCCGCTGGTTATCGCTGTGCCGGTGTGGCTGGCATTCACGAAGCGGACCAGCCTCGCACTCACGATCGTCCTGCTCTACATGGGCCTGCTCGACGGCGTGGTCAAGCTCGGAACCGGGTCACAGACGGCGACGCTCGGTCGCGACGTCCTCCTGTATGGAGTGGCCATCGGGATGGCGGCGCGGTCGCGTGGCCCGCATCGAATGCCAGCACTCTCGGGATGGGTGTTCGCGTGGGTTGTCGCCATTCTCGTCCAGGTGGCCAACCCGAGCAACGTGTCGATCTACCACGCCGTTGCCTCGACCCGTCAGGACCTCGAGTTTGTGCCCCTGTTCTTCATCGGCTTCGTCGCCGTGCGCACAAAAACCGCGCTCCACACGTTCTTCGCCCTCATGCTCGTGATCGCCAGTATCAACGGCGCCGTCGCCGTCTACCAGAGCACGTTGACGCCGGCCCAGCTCGGCGCGTGGGGTCCGGGCTATGCCAACTTGCTCACGGGCGCCGGTGGGACAGCTGGCCGTACCTTCTATACAGACGGCAAGGCGCATATCAGGCCGCCCGGCCTCGGGTCAGATGAGGGCTTCGGCGGCGTCCTCGGCGCGACGGCGCTGCCGGGCGGCATCATCCTGCTCATCGCCTACCGGCGCCGTAGGTGGTTGCAGGCCCTGATCGTACTCGGCGTGGTTGGTGCATCAGTAGGCGTCCTTACCTCGCAAGCTCGTTCGGCGGTCATCATGGCCGTCGTGAGCCTCCTCGCCGTCTTGGCGCTGGTGGGGGTGGGGCGCCAGGCCGGCCGTGCGCTGATCGGTTTGCTGTTGGTAGGAGCGATCGCGTTTATAGGCGTCGAGGTGACCGCCTCCTACAGCCAGAACGCGTTCGCTCGGTACAGCTCGATCGCTCCGGGGAATGCGGGCTCGACGATCGTGGGTTACCGCTCGTCGACCTGGGCGGACATTCCGCTCTACCTGCATGAGATCCCTCTTGGCGCTGGTCTCGGCCTCGTGGGATCGGCCCTCGGGAGGGCGGGAGGCACGACCAGTACGTGGAATGCGGAAAGCGAGTTCAACTATCTGATCATCGAGGCCGGGATCCCGGGCCTGCTGGTGCTCCTCGGGTTCCAATGGATGCTGTTCCGGACGATCGTCACCGGCGTCCGGCGTGAGCGAGACCCCGACGTGGTCCTCCTGATGGCGGGTCTGGCTGCGCCCCTCTTTGGCTATTTCGCGGGCTGGTTCGTCGGGGTGTACACGGCGGAGACCCCCGGCGACGCTTACTTGTGGTTTGCCGCCGGCATCCTCAGTTGGTGGCTCGTCACCAGGCAGCGCGAGATGCGCGCCTCCGAGCGACGCGGCGCGCCTACGGGACCCGCGCTTCACCCGCACACCGCTGCGGCCCTGAATACCACCCGTTGATGATCGGCGACCGCACAGCGCCCAACGACACCGAGATCGCGGACAACGCGTCCGGCGACGACGCGCCCCTGAGCGATGCGGAGATCGCTCGTTCCGCATCACGCGGAGCGGTGGCGTCCGTGATGCGCAACGGTGCCGTCCTGGTCTTGCAGGGTGCAGCATCATTGGTGGTGGCCCGCCTCATCGACCCGCGCAGCTACGGCCTGTTCGGCCTCTCGCTGACCGTTGTCAGCGCGCTGTACTTCGTGGGCGACCTCGGCGTCACTGCTCGTTTGGAGGTGTTGCGCCGAACCGATCTGGAGGAGGTGCGCCGCTCGCTGGCCATCGGGTTGACCGTCGCGGGCCTGGGCGGATTGCTGGTTTCAATCATGTGGCAGTTCCTTCCGATCGTCGGAACGGGCCCGTCGGGATCGCGGTTCGTCGCGCCGGCCCTGGCCTTTACGCTCCTGCTCACCGTTCCGAGGCAGCCCGCCAGGGCGCTGCTCAACCGCCGCCTCAAGTTCCGCGTGGTGGCCGACGCTACGCTGTTGTCAGCGCTTGTGCTCTGCGCCCTCGAGATTCCGCTCCTGCTGGCGGGGTTGGGGATCTGGGCGATGGTGTGCGCATATGCCGTGGGCTCAGTTGTCGAGGTGGCCTACCTCATGGTTGCTGCCCGCGGTCTCCCGCGACCAAGCCTACGTGGCCCGATCTTCCGGGTGGTCCGCCTGTCGCTTCCCTACCAAGCGCCATTCGTCGCCCAGGCCGCAGTGGGTCTGATCGTCTCATTTCTGGTCGCGTCGATGCTGGGCGCCAAAGGCGTTGGGTTCTTCGCCTGGTCTACGATCCTGGCGACTCCAATCATCACGATCGTCTTCACGCTCGAGCGCGTCATCTATCCGAGCCTCGCGCGGATGCTGCGCGACGACGGACAGCGGTACAGCCAGGCTACAGGCGTCGTCCTGCTCACGTTCGCCACGCTCGCGGCTAGCGCTGCAGCGGCGTTCATCGGACTTGTGCCATCGGTCGTGCGCTTCATCTTCGCCAGCCGGTGGCTACCGGCGACCGGAGCGGTGCAGATGTCGCTCATCGGCGTAGTGCCGCTCGCTCTGGCCGCCGGCTGCGGCGCCGTCGTCAACTCCCAGGATCGCCCTGGCAACCGACTCAAGGCATCGCTCGCAGCCGCGGGCACGGCCCTCGTCCTGACCGTCCCTCTCACCTTGGCGGCCGGCGTCACCGGCGCCGCGGCGGTGGCCTACGTCATCAGCCCGGCTGTCGAGTTCCTCGTGCTCGCGTCGCAGGCCGGCGCCCGGTTGGGGCATCTGGGCTGGCGCATCGTGCGGATCGGCGTCCCGCTCGGGACTCTGTCGCTGCTGCTCGGTCACCTCACGACATCTCGTGCCACGTTCGCCGCAGCCATTGTGCTGGCTTGCCTCGCAGCGCTAGCCGTGCTCGCAGCGACAGAACGCCAACTCGTGCGGAGCCTGTGGCGCCAGCTCCGCCCGCACCCGGTAACTGCACAGTGATCGGTCCCACCGAAGTTAATGCTCACTTTTGCACTCAATGAGGATGATGTCGTGGAGGGTTTAGCGGACGCCGCATGCCGCTAGCTCTTCGGGGTGTACACGCTGCCAGTTGACTGGATGACTGCATCGGTCAGACCCGCAGGCCGGAGGCGTGGAGCGTTGTGCTCTCGAGGCGCACAGGCGTAACGCAGTGGAACGGATCCGCCAGCTGACGCCGCGGAACTGGGAAGCACGCTTGTGTCGTGTATCGCCCGCAACCTCATCGCCCTGGGCCGCGAACGCAAGAGCGTGTGGCGTCAGATCTAGAGCGGGTGACCGTCCCAGCTATCCGACAGCGAGGCGGACCTCAGCGGAGCGAGCTGCCGTCACCGCGGCTTCGATGAGGCGTCGCCTTTCCCACGAACCGGAAGCTGAGCTAACCGCTGCGCGTTTATTGGCGTATGAGAGGTTCTAAGGAGAAAGCTACCGCGGGATTAGTCGAGAGCGCGGCGGGCCACATCGGGGCGTTCAGCTGGCACGCACTGAGGCTGCATCGCCTCTCACACCGGCTATGGGTACGCGGCCATCGGGCCTCCGCGCTGCTAATCGCGGCTATCAACCGCGTACTCACGGGAGCGGACATCAACCCGGCCGCCGAGCTCGGGCCTGGCCTAGTAATCGTGCACGGCCACGGGCTCGTAGTAGACGCGGGCGTTCGCGCCGGACGCGACTGCGCGCTTTATCACGGTGTGACGCTCGGGAGGCGCTCCTCAGTGGAGGGAGAGTCACCAACGCTCGGCAACCGGGTGACCGTATGGCCGGGCGCGAAAGTGCTCGGGGCCATCACGCTCGGCGACGACGTGCAGATCGCTGCGAACGCGGTCGTCATCCATGACGTGCCGGCCGGGGCAACTGTGAAAGCGCCGCTCGGTCGGATCGGCTAGCCAGCCCGCAATCCCATCGCCGCGACGATCTGAGCACAAAGCCGTCGCCACGTGACGACGAGGCCGGACGCCATTCCCTGTGTAGGGTCAGCCGCTTGCGAGCGAGACGCAGCTGTACCGGTAGGTAAGAGACACAGAACCGCAACGGACACGGCCGTCGCGGCATGGGGACTCTTGAGCGCCGTTTGAATCCGGCAGGAACGGTGTCGCGCTGTTTATTTCCGGGATGACGCTCGTGGCCGTAGCAGGCTTCGCGCGTTTCTGAACGCGAGAGCCCTCCCCCGATCTTGTCGGTTCTGCGGGGGCGCTCTGACCGCCACCAGCGCACCAGCGCCTGCGGCGTGACCACGCTCCCCTCCCCGGACCTCATTGCCAAACGGCACCGGTCGGCTGGACGCTGTCACCAAGCGCAGCGAGGGCAAGGAAGCAAAGCGAACTTGACAGCCCCGCCGCCGGCGCTATCACCAGCCGGTCTGGGGAGGGGCGCCCATCCCCACACCGCCGACCGAGACTTCTTTCGTTCTTTCGTTCCCGTCTCCGGTCCCGGCCCCACACTTCACCGCCATCCCGATCGAAACGGCGTCAACAGGGGACGCGGCCCCAGCGAACCCACACCACACGCTCGGATCCAGGCCCGAGGACATCACGACGAAGTCGACCTGATCACCCCGGCGCCTGATCAGCTCCAGAGAGGCACGCTCTAGCCCTCCTTCGCCGTCGAGGTCGTGGGAGAGCAGCGTGACGCGCGGCCGCTCGGACTTGCCACTGCCGCCTACGAGCGCAAGGACTGCTGGCTGGAGCGCCGATAGCCCCGCCCCAATGCCTCGATTTGGCCCTCGAGGGATGGACGGAGATCCCTTAGCACATTCCGCTCTCTGCGAAGCAGCGCCACTGCGGCCCGGACGACGCCGGGCATTGAGCGATCTCCCACCATCAGCCCGTACAGCGCGCGCCGCCAGAACAGCTCGGGCGCCTCGGCAAGGAGGGCGGTCACGAGGTTGTATGACGCATCGCGGACCGCGCTGGCCGCAGGCCGTCCTCGCTGGTCGGCGTCGAAGCGCGGAGCGACATGATGATCCACCACCGCGGTGGGGTCGTAGATCAGCTTCCATCCTCGTCGGAGGGCCGACAGGCACGTCGCCACCTCTACATGCGGTTGGGCCCCCGCGCCGCGCAATCCGCTCGGCAATGCCAGCGCGTTCCGGCGAAAGGCCATCCCGGCTGCCTTGAGCACCATCACGTTGCGCGGCTCCCCTCTCCCGCGGTGGTGATTGCCGATCAGCTTGCCCCAGCGAGTGACCCGGCCGACGTCAAGCGTCGGCACGTTCGGAACCTCAGGGCGCTCGATGTAGTCACGTCCCCCGGCGCCGCCGACCTCGGGATCGTCGAAATGGCGGACCAGCCGGCTCAGCCAGTCGGGCCGGGGCACCGCGTCGTCATCGATGAAGACGATGATGTCTCCTCGCGCCGCACTCACCCCGGCTCCCATGGCCACCAGCTGCCCGGGTTCGTTGACGACCACCTCGACGAGATCGGGGTGTTCTGTCCGTGCGAGCACAGCTTCGGTGGCTGCGTCGCCCGCTCGGCGCACAACGATGGTCTGAGCGAACGAGACGGACTGCTGCGCGAGCCCGCTCAGGCACCGCCTCAGGTGATCCGGCCGGCGGTACGAGGCGACGATAACGCTCGCGCTGAATGCGGTCTCGTTCACCCGGCGCCTCCGCCGGCGAGCGCCTCCTCCAGCGACTCCGCGACCCTGTCGGCAACGCGCTCGGCCGAAAAATGCCGCCGTGCCTCGGACCGCGCTAGCTGTGAGATCGCCGGCTTTGCTCCGTCCTCGAGGCGCCCGATCAGCCCTCGAACGGCGCCTTCGAAAGCGTAGAGGTCGCCGGATCTGAAGACGGTGCAGCAACCCGAGTCGATGCCCTCAGCTGCGCCGACCTGATCGCTGGCCACGACCGGCATGCCGCTGGCCAGAGCCTCGCCGACGGTCAACGCGAACGGCTCATACTTGCTGGGCTGGATCAGTGCGTCTGCGTCAGCGTAGATCGCGGCAAGGCTATTCGCGTCGAGCTGGCCCCTATAGACGCCGACTTCCCGGTTGAGATCGGAGAGGAGCGATCGGTAATCGGACCAGAGGCTCTTATCGCCGATGATTTCGATCCGCACCCTTCCGGTCATATCACTCAGCCGATGCGACAGCGCGATCACGAGGTCAAGCCCCTTCCTCACCGCCAGTCGCGAGACGAAGAGCAGTCGTATCGGTCGCGGCGCGCTGTTCGGTGAGTTACCGGCGCGGGGTGCGAACCGGCTCAGGTCGATCGGATTCGGTACGACCGAGATGCGGTCGAGTGGTACACCGTAATCGGTGGCGATGTGGGAGGCGAACACTCGGCTCGGAGCGATCACGCGCTGAGCCAGCCGGATATCCCGGCGCTGCCGAGCGGCTCGGCCGACGAGCATGGCCCGGGCAGTCATCCGCCGCTGAGGACTCTCGCCGCGTGCCGCCAGAGCTCGCTCGCGACGGTGCCATGCCAGCTCGCCAGCGGCGTGAACCTCTGGGTGGATGACGATCGGCGGCAGAGCCTTCCTCCGCGCGCGTATACCGAAAAGCTCGATCTGCGAGTATTGATAGAGCAGGTCGTAGGGTTCGCGGGCGTGTTGCTCCGCCATCATCCGCGCAACGCGGCGTTGGACGATCCCGCGAGCCGTCTGGCCCGTGATGAACGCAGACAGCGGATCACGGCTGTACCAGCGTTGCCACTCCCAATGCGTGGGACAGCAGTGCAGGCGGACACCCTCGTCCTCTCGCAAGACCTCCGGGAAGTCCTCACCGTTCCCCGTCATGTAGCAGTCGACGGCGACGCCGCGGCGTCGAAGTCCCTGCACCAGCTGCAGCCCGACGTAGGACACGCCGCCGCCATCGGCGGATACAGGACCTTGCCACGCGATCCGCGCCAACGGTCCCCGGGCAGCTTGTTCGGTCCGAGCGATCATGTCGGTGGTCCGACAAGTAAACGATGCGCCCGAGATCGAACTTGCGAGCGGCATCGGGTTCTAAAACCAGGACTTTCTTTTTTTTTTTTTTTTTTTTTTTTTTTTTTTTTTTTATTTTTTTTTTTTTTCTACGCCGGTTCGCCAGACCGGCCCAGACGGTGATGACCAGTTAAGAGACGATGGCAGTGACGGAAGTCTCCGGCGCGCTCGCACGTTTGTGTTACATGGGACGCCGCACAGCAATCGCCGACGCGCTCACACGCGCCACACAGCCCCTTGGGCTAGTAGTCGAAGAGCAGACCTCCTGGGACCGCATGTTCAAGAGGTGGATTGCCGATGCCAAACGCAACGGACAAGACCCCAACGACATCGGAGATCGGGACTGGGGCAGCGACCTGCTCGACGTCGGGCTCCAGTCTCACTACCGACCGCACCGCGACTGGACGGTGCTTGAGATGGGACCGGGTACCGGCCGCCTCACACGCCACCTGATCGGCAAGTGCGAGAAACTCGTACTGGTCGACACCTCCAACGCCGTCGTCCAATGGCTCGATGGGTACCTCAGGGGCAAAGGCTCATTCGAGGCCTACCAGATCGACGGTCCACGATTCCCAGTCGCAGCCCACACCGCGGACGCGGTCTTCGCTCACGGGGTGGTCGAGCATCTACCGGCCGAGGAGCTCTATTGGTATCTCCACGAGTTTCGTCGCGTCCTAAAGCCGACAGGGATAGCGGTGTTCAACTTCAACAACCTCGCATCGCACCAGGGCGCTGAGTTAATCACGGCCCGATACCAGCCGCTGACGCGCATATCGTTTCGGCTTCACATGCCGGAAACCATTCAGCGTCTCGCAAAGTTGGCAGGATTCGCCGAGGCGAGGATCCAGTGGACAGGGACGCGGGTTGCGTTTGGCGAGCTTCGTGCCGCCGAGCGACTTGACGTCGGCGAGGAGGTGGCCCTTGCCGGGGCCAGCTTCGGCCGTGACGCCGACGATCGGGTCGGCTGACCAGCCAGCGGCCGGTATGACGCACCCGAGGCACTTCGGGTCCGAGCGTATGCTCAGCCTTGATAGGCATCGGCCGGTCGACCTGTTGACGAGCGGGTCAGCGCAGGAAATGAGGCAACACCGTTCTGAGCGTGGTCATCAGCGGAAGAAGACGCGAGTGGTGCTGGTCCACGAATACGTTGGTGGACATACAGGGATGGGTCGAGTTGTGGCCGCCATGGCGAGGATCGCGCAGGACGCCGGCTGGAACGTCACTGTGGTTGGTGTAGATGTCGATAACGCCTTCCCGTGGGCCCACGTGATACCTGTGCGCTACCCACAAAAGGTCCCAACGCTGGTCGCGGGACTATGGTGGGCGGCCGAGGCAAGGCTGCGCTTGTGCGCTGGGGATCTCTCGGACGCGATCGTGCACGTTCATGCTCCTATCCTGATGCCTGTTGCCGATCTATTCACCTGTCACCATCTCGCCGAAGGCGCGGCGCGCCATGGACTGCGCGAGCCTGTCCGAAGCCTGATTGGTCTTGGTCGCAGAAGCCAGGAAATCGTCAACGTCAAGGTCGACTCTCTCCTGTACCACAAGCGCCCCTCCCACACAAGGGTGACGTTCGTGTCCGAGTTTCTCCGAGACGAATTTACTGATCTCTACGGGCTGCCCAACGGCGGTGAAATTTTACCCCCACCGGCACCCCCTTGGGATCCGATCTCCGCTGCCGACCGCGCTGCGGCGCGGAGCCGATACCAAATAGTGGGAGACCAGGTCGCTGTTGGTTACTTCGGCGGTAATGATTTGCGGAAAGGTGTAACAGACGTCTTGGAGTTGGCACGCGATCCGCGCTATATCGTTCTCGGAGCTGGACCCAGGTCGGAAAAGCTCCGCTTCGGCGATCGTCCTGGCTTGGGATACGTGGAGCTTCGTGACGTGTTGGCGGCGTGCGATGTCGTGGTTGCGCCAACTGTGTTTGATGCTGCTCCGGTGGCCGTCCTCCAAGCGGTAGCCGCTGGCCTGCCGGTCGTTACCGGCGTCAACTCGGGCTGGGCCGGATCTCTCGGCCGGTTTCACGCGGGTGTGGCGTGTGCCCATGACGCTCCGCTGGGCGAGATGATTCAGTCGGTCGTCCCCGGGTCCATTGATGCGGCCAAGGCATTTACTGAGCATTACTCCTACGAGGCTCTTAGGGTGCGACTCGTCAACTTGTGGGACCTCGTTGTCGCAGATCAAACACCGTTTGAGGCGACGGGCTCACGGCGGGGGCGCGCGCTGCGGATCCGGAGTGGACGGTGATCGGTCAGCGAACGACCGCCCGCTTTGTGCAGCGAGTGCTTCGTCCCGCCGCCCGGCTCCAGCCGCCGGCGCTGACGTGTACACGGTGATCTATCAGCGGCTCCTGATGTTGTGCACCGGAACGATCAACGCAAGTTGCGGCAACAGGTGCGCGTCTGGGCACACGTGTCCAACGTGAGGTCGTCAGGCGCGCCCCCTCAGTGAGCGGCGACCTATTCGCGGCGACCGGGGTTACCGCCGATTAGGGCTCGTGCAACTGCCTGTCGGGCAGAGGCCGTAGATCTTGATCTGGGCGTCGTCCTCGATCCAGATCCAGCCGTTGCGGGCGGTGATGCTGCGTGCCATGTCGAGCCAGCCTAAGTGACCCCAGCCGGAGACGGGCGGGGAGTAGGTTCGGGCGAGCGTCCCATTGCTGTTGTTGAGGGTGAAGATCTCACCTGAGTTCGTGTTGGGGTCGCGGCTCCAGGCGACGCCGACGTAGGCACCGTCGGAGGCCCAGCTGACCGGGTAGCCGGAAGAGAAGGGCGCCGCGGTGAAGCCGGAGGAGCCGGCGCCGCCGACGCCGTAAGACCAGTCGTGCTCCCAGGCCGGAGCGGGCCAGCCGCTGGAAGTGGGGAGCGAGGTGAACTTCAGGATGTGGCGCCCGGAGGACTTCCAGCCGTCCCAGTCGTGGCTGGGGTTGGGGTCAGAATTGGAGAAGCCGCTCACATAGACATTGTTGCCGTAGACCTCGATGCGGCGGGTGGACTGAGTGAGCTGGGGCGGGAGCGGGTAGGTGCTGATGTGCTGGAAGTCGTACTGCGGCGTGCCGTCAGCGGCGAAACCCTGCAGACGATAGACCCAGACTTGGGAATCGCCAACGGTCCAGACATCGCCACCGTCCGTCATCCACCAGTCGTTGACGCCGTTGTGGTCGATCAGCAACGGGTTGGTGCTGACGTTGACATCGTTGCCGTTGGTGATGATGTCAGTGTTGTTCTTGAAGCGGACAACGGGCTTGAAGATCTCGGAGCCCGGCTGCTGCTCGTAGACGTAGGCGGTGTTTGTCGTGGGGTTGTTTTCCATGAACAAGTAGCGGTGGCCGTCGAGGTCGCGCTCGTAGACCGTGGTGCCATTGACGGCCTTGACGCCGTTGACGCGCGGATCGGTCCGGTCTGTGAAGTCGTAGGTGTAGGCGTAGGGCTGATAGTTTCCGCCGCTGTCGCGGGCGTACTCGAAGTCGTTATCGAAGAAGCGGCTGCCGTCCACGGTGGGCTGGCCGACCGTGCCCCAATCCAGCCCGTAGTCGCGCCATACCACCGATCCACTGGGCGAGAATTTGGTGAAGATTGCAGCCGGTCCCAAGCTCGCCCAGCCTTGCTGTCCGACTCCGGGATTGGCCGACTCGGCGGTGAAGACGTTGCCGTTGGGGTCGATCGCCGCTGCCCGAGGCCCGACAAAGCGGTTGGGTCCGATCAAGCCGGGATGCGGGCCAGCCATATAGCCGCCGGTCACACCGATCTGCCCAGTTTGGGTGCCAGAGTAGTCGAACCACTTGAAGTTCTGATCCGGGCCGTTGTCGGGCACGAGCAGCCGGTCCTTGTTGGGATCGGCGGCTAGACCCTCTGGGTAGATGCCCGGCGCGAAGGAGAACGATGAGAGCAGCGTCCCCCTGGGCGTGAACCGCTCCACATCCGGCCCCGGACCGCCGGACACGCCCTGCTGAAGCACCCAGATGTCGCCCTCTTTGTCACAGGCGATGGTGCGCGCCCGCGGCACGCTCCAGGAGGCGGTGACCCGGGAGAGGCTAAGCGGGACCACCTTGATGCGCGTCGAGTCGGGCGACAGCTGGCCGTTCGAGCCCAATGGGCCATCGGGGTCGGCCACGAACAGCTCGTTGTCACACTCCGCCAAACCCATCAGCTGATTGCCGCCCGGGTCGACGATCAGCGGGCGGACCCCCGTCGTCGATCCGTTGTCAGTCCGGGTGTTGTTATCCGGGTCATTCCAGATCGAGCGGGCGCTTCGCCAAAGTTGGCCGTCGCCGGTCACGTAGTAGATGTAGGTGTTGTCGGCCGCCACGCCGTAGATCCCGTGATGATTGCGGGTTTGCGTGTACGGACCCAGCGGCGCGCCCGTGTTCGGATCGAACAGCCGCGCGTCATGGTTTTCTTCCACCCAGTAAGAGCCCGTGATGGCGTAACCGTCCGGGCTCACCCCCAGCGCCATTACCGAATGCGGCACGCTGTCGTCGTTCGTGCCGGGGAACGAATTGCCCAAGAACGTCGGATCGTCGGTCGTCAGCGAGGCCGGATGGGGCGGGCCGCGACCGCCCGTCGCCACAACCACCGTCAGCGCCGCGGCGGCGAGCCACCGGATCGCCACAAGCGGTTTGCAGATCGCGGCTAGGGTTCGAAGTCTGGCGCCGTTGTGACCAGTGATGAGGACGCGCAATTCAGCCTTAGATATCTAGGCGGCCAGTCGGTCCGCGGGGTCCACGGCCGGTGGGCCGGCTGACAGGTTTCGAACTTCGGCGCATGCTTCGTGCTTGTGCGTCGTCTCGGCGATCGCTGCCGAGACGACGGCCACGAATCGCTCGCGGAAACGGCTGTCCGAGAAGCGCTCGGCGCACGCCCGCAGGCCAGCCACGTCGAAGCGCTCCCAGTCGGTTGCGCGCAAGGCTTCGGCCAGCGCGTCGACGCTCCGCGGCTCGACCAGGACGCCGGTCTCGCCGTCCGTCACGATCTCGAGCGCGCCGCCGCTGGCCGCCGCAAGGACCGGACGGCCGGCAGCGAGTGCTTCGACCATCGTGATCCCGAATTCCTCGACTCCGGGCACCACGAGCGCCCGGCACCCGGCGTAGAGCTCGGCTAGCCGCCGATCGTCCACTCGCCCCAAGAACTCGGCGCGCCGGTAGCGAGCGCGCAGGCGGTCTAGGTCCGGACCCTCGCCGGCGACCTTGATGGTGGCGCCGGCGCGCTCGGCGGCGGCCAGCGCCAGCTCGGTGTTCTTGTGGCGCGTGACCTCGCCCACGCTGAGGACGTAGTCCTGCGGGTCGGGCTCGCGCGTGAACCGATCGATATCGACGGGTGGGTGAACGACCGTCGCGTCACGACCGTAGAACTCGCCGATACGCCGGCGGGTGGTCTCGGAGTTGGCGACAAACTTGGTGACACCGCCGGCGGCGCGGAGGTCCCACCGGCGAAGCGCCCTCATGGCGGCGTTGGCGGAAGGGCGCAGTGGCGCAGGGATGGCGCGCGTGGTTCTATCGCGCTCGTGCCAGATGTAGCGAAACGGCGAATGGCAGTAGCAGACATGTACCGCACTACCGGCCGGCCGGACGCCGTGGGCGAAGGCGCTGCTGCTCGAGATCACAAGACGCGCGTCTCGGACCGACAGCCGCTGAGCCGCCAACGGCAGCAGCGGAAGCCAGCGGCGGAAGCGATGCTGGTCGGCCGCGAACGGCTGCAGGAACGACGTCCGCACGCGGTGATCGGCGAACTGGCCGTTCGTGCGCTGCGGGTCGTAGAGCAGGGTGGCGATGTCGGCGCGGGGGTAGCACCGGGCAATCGCGCGGAACGTGCGCTCGGCCCCGCGCATGACGAGCAGGTAGTCGTGCACCAGCACGACGTCCGCTGAAGCGGCTGCTGTTGCCTGGCTTGGATCCGCAGCCGGAGCAGGGGCGTGAATGATCACGCTAAATCAACGCAGCGTGAGACAGCCTACTTGCGCTCGGTCATTGCTCGCAACGGCAGTCCGGCCGAGTTCTCCAGCACATGGGCGTACCACTCGACGCCGGTCCCCTCCATAGTCTGCCAGCCGTCCGCTTGTAGGTGCTCCAGCAGCGCATGGTGCGCTTCTGCGGCTCGGCCCGCTCTTTTCATCGAGCCGCGAACCTGGAGAGCGCGGAACGGCACGGACTCGGCGACGATCGTGGCGTTCCCGAGCTCGTCGAAGTGTGCGGCTTGAAAGCGAGCCGCAAGACGATCGTGACGACAGATGATGAGCAGCCGCTCGACCGGCGGGTCGCCCGAGGGCGCAGTCCTCGTGAATGCGGTGTCGTGCCAGCGGCCCCGGGAGGCCACCGGGCGCCAACCAAGGGCCAACAGCCGCTTGACGAGAAGATGATGAGCCTTCTGCGCACCGCCGCGATGACTGAGGCGACCCGAGCGCGAGGCACGGAATGAGGACGAACGCGCCACGACTCGGCGCTGGCCCGCGTCGAGCACCACGGCATGAAACTCGCCTTGCCGTTTGGCGCCCGCGAACACGATCGAGCACCACTCCTGACGAGGGCTCCCGTGCGAGCCGTCGACGGCACGGGCCGGGTGGCGGGCCGGTGCGCCGTCGCTGTCCGCCGACCCGTTTGTTGCGGAGGGCACCTCGATCGGTACGACTCGGCCGAGCGCGACGTCGCCGGAGCCAGACCGCTGACGCCGCAGATCCTTCAGCCGCCTCGGCCGAGTTTTGTCGAAGCCGATTTCCCTGTCGGGTATCACGCCCTATCAACGCCCAGCGTCACGGTCGACTTCCGGCGCGGCGTCAACGTCGCCTTCGTCTACGTGTCTAGAGATTGGTGCGTCGCGTGACCTTACGCACCGTGCGGAGCAGGATCTTCAGATCCAGCCACATCGACCAGTTGGCCACATAGAGGTAGTCGATTCCCACCATCTCCTGCATGGGCACCCTGGTACCGAGGACCTGCCAAGGCCCGGTCATTCCCGGCGTAAGGTGCAGGCGGCTACGGTCTAGACCGACCACCTGGGCGTCCTCGTCGAGCACCAGTGGCCGTGGGCCGACGAGGCTCATGTCCCCGCGCATCACGTTGAAGAGCTGGGGCAGCTCGTCGAGCGACGAAGCTCGCAGGAACTTACCGACCCGGGTGATCCGGGGGTCGGCGGTGATCTTGAAAAGTCCGACCCCGGCCTCGTTGAGGTCACGGAGTTGGTGTTTCAGCGCCTCCGCGTCGGCCGCCATGGAGCGAAACTTCATGATCGAGAAGTGGCGGCCCTCCCGCCCGACCCTGATCTGCCGGAAGAAGATCGGACCCTTGGAGTCCAAGCGTATGGCGACCGCGATCAGCCCCATCAGCGGTGCGACGACGATCAATCCGAGCAACGTGGCGATGAGGTCGAAGGCGCGCTTCAGGATTCGAGACGAACGCGGGAGACCAAAGCGCCGGACGCCGAGCATCGTCATTCCGTCGATGTCGTCGAACTCGACGGCGGAACCCACCACCTCGAGCATCCGGGGCAGAACGCTCACGGGAACCCCGACCGCCTTGGCAACGCGGATCAGCCCGACCGTGTCGATTGAGTCGCCGGACGAGGGAGCGATGACGATTCGATCGACATCGAGCACCTGCACTAGCTCGCGCATGCCCTCCAGTCCTTCGAGACCGTCGATGTCGTGCTGGTCAAGCGGCAGCGAAGCGACAACGGTGGCGCGAACCGCGCTCGACGCAAGCCGCTCGCGGATCCGTTCAGCCCGATCCAAGTCGCCGATGACCAGGCAACGGGCGATCGGCGAGAGCCGGCCCGCCACCCAGCGAGCAAGCGAACGCCCTATGAGCGTGGCTGCAAACGCGCCCAGCCACAGCTCCGCGATCCGATCGCCCCCGAGCGTCCCATGGTCGAGCAGCAGCTTCAGGATCGTCACGCCCAGTGCGAACAGCGCGGTCAGCTGCATCAGCGCCGGCGCCTCATCCAGCGTTGATCGACCGAGGCGGAGCTCGTCGCGGTCGTACAGCCCCGCAACCTTGAAGGGGACGATGATGAGCGGCAGGGCAAAGGCCACGAGCGCCACGCGGCGCGGACCCTGAACATTGAGTGCGAGAATCACGGCGAGCGCGACGGCGAGGATGTCAGCCGCCGCAAGGAGGCGCCGCTGAAGCATTTGGCGCCGCGGCACCAACGACCACGTCGCGTCCTCAGCCACGGGCTTGTTATCTCGCTGCGGGGAGCGACGATCCACCCCCGGCATGGCGACGAGTTGACCGCGTGGTTCGACCTCGACTTCGAGCTCGTCCTCGTGGATCTGTAGCTTCGCAGCAAGTGGCGCGATCATGTTGGCTTTGATCTAGTGGGTTGCTGGGTGGCGCGGTGTACCCGGCGGATCAACGTGCGCTGAGCGAGCTCGCGTTCCCGCTCTGGACAAGACGGTCCAAATCTCCACCCGGTCACTCGGACCAGGCGCCGCCGCCAAGGCGCCCTACGCGGCCTTGGCGGCAGGAACCGCGGACCCCTCCGCCCCGGAGGCGCCAACCTCGGCCACCGCCGGCGCCACCATCCCGGCCGGCGACTTCCGCCGGCCGTAGCGCCTGTTGATCACATCCAGGTATGCGCTCCGCAGCTCGCTAACGTGCGCGTCGACGGCGTACCCCTGGACCCGCAGACGACCGTTGCGCGCGAGGCGCGCTTGCATGGCCGGGGTATTGATCAGGCTCTGTATCGCCTGAGCCCATGCTTCCGGCTTGCGAGGCGGTACGAGCAGGCCGTCCCGGCGCTGGGTGATCACCTCCGCCGGTCCGCCAACGGTGGTCGCGACCACCGCGACGCGCATCGCCATCGCTTCGATCATCGACCGGCCGAATGGCTCCTCCCAGGACGGGATCAGCAGGGTGTCTGTCGCCCGGAGCAGCGACGGGACATCGTCGCAGTCGCCGAGGAACCGCACGTGGTCGCGGAGGTGAAGCTCCTCGACCAGGCGTTGGAGGCCGTCGAGGTAAGCCCGATTGTCGTAGCGGGTTGCCTTGCTCACGAATTTGGTCGATCCGGCCAGAAAGAGCTTGACGTTGGGGTGCTGCTCGCGAACGCGCGCGATGGCCCGGATTGCGTCCTCCTGGCCCTTCCATGGGGTGATCTGGGCGAGTACCAACGCAACGTAGTCACGGTCGGCGATCCCCAATGCCGCGCGCGCGCTGTGGCGATCGATTCGGTCCGGATCGAATCGATCGAGGTCGACTGGATTGCCGATCACTCGGCGAGCGCACGTCACCCCGGCCTCGTCGAGGCTTGCTGCGGTGTAGTGGGAATTCGCGATCAGAAGGTCCGCCCGCGAGATCACCCGCAACACGAGGGTTGAGATCCGGGATGCGGGCAGGCAGTCCCGCATATGCACAATCGTGGGCCGCCGATGCCGGCGCGCAATCAGGGTCGCAAACAAGCCTGCGCGAATCGAGTTCGCATGCACAACCGAAACGTCGTGGCGGCGCGCGGCGGCTCGGACCGCACGGGCGCTCCGGGCAATGTCGCTTAGCGCGCGGGTCGTGTGACGCGGATGAAGCTTGAGGCTGGCGTCAATTCCCGGGATCGAGACGCGCGGGACGCCGGCGTCACGAAGAGCGTCGACGAGCGGCCCGTCAGGGCACGCCACAATCGGCGATACCAGCGGCGCGGCGCCACGCACCAGCTCGAGCAGCGACTTCTCTCCCCCGCTCACCTGGCCCGTGTGATTCACATAGAGGACTTTCATGGGGCTCTTCGACGAGTGGTTCTCACACAAGAGGAACGCCCGGACCTAGCCGAACGTAGGGAATGGCCTGCGCCAATAGAACGGGATCACGGTCCCACTCTTTCCACACCGGCAGAGGACGTGCATCGTTCTGATGCGTGGGCTCCGTCACCTCGATCCGGCGAGATCTGTCGGCCGGCCGCGGCCCCGCCGTCCTCGCCGCGGGGCCCGACGATCTCATCGAGTCGGCCGACGACCACACGCGCCGGCTGCTCGAACGGCGGCCGGCGAGCAGACGGAAACGGCTGGTCCCGCTGACCCTGGTCCTCGCCGACCTGCTGTGTTTGTGTCTCGCTTTCGCGCTCTCTTCGGTCTGGTGGCGGGGGTCAAGCCGGGAGTTCGCGCTGTTCGTTCTCACGCTCCCGTGCTGGCTCCTCATCGCCCAGCTTCACGGGCTTTACCGCCGCGACGGCGAAAGGCCTGATCACCGCACGACGGATGAGCTCGCCGCAATCTTTCACCTCGTCACGATCGGTGCCTGGCTCTTGCTCGTCGTGTCGCGGCTCGCGGGGTGGACCCAGCCGCGCGTGCTGGCCGTGGCGATCCTCTGGTTGCTCGCCTCGTGCCTTCTTCCGCTCGCGCGCGCGCTCGCCCGGCGCCTCTGCAAGCTGAGCACGGCGTATCAACAGAATACGGTGATCCTCGGTGCCGGCGACATCGGACAGCTCATCTGCCGAAAGCTGATCAAACATCCGGACTACGGCGCCAACGTGGTCGGCATGGTCGATGCAGTGCCGAAGGCGCGCCGCCCCGACCTCCCCGAACACATCACGATCCTCGGCGGCTCGGATCGCCTGCCTGAGATCGTCAAGAGTCTCGATGTCGAACGGGTCGTGGTCGCCTTCTCGGACGCGTCGGTGTCCGAGCTGCTGGCAATCCTGCGCGAGGTTCGATCACTCGACATCCAGGTCGACCTGGTGCCCTGGCTCTTCGAGTTGGTCGGACCGCGCGCCTCGGCTCACATGATCGAGGAGCTGCCGCTGATAGGCCTTCCTCCCCGGCGGCGGACCACAACGGCGCGTGCTCTCAAGCGAACGATCGACATCGTCGGTTCCGCGCTCGGGCTGATCGTGCTTTTCCCCTTGATGGCGTATATCGCGGTGCGCATCCGCCGTGACTCTCCCGGGCCTGTGCTCGTCCGTCAGACGCGGCTCGGCGCGTTCATGAAGGAATTCACGGCCTTAGAGTTCCGGACGATGCGGGTCGACACAAATGCCCGCACCGGCGTGGGTCGGTGGCTGCGCAGGGCCAGCCTCGACGAGCTTCCGCGACTCATCAACGTGCTGAAAGGCGACATGTCGCTCGTCGGTCCGCGACCGTTTCTCCCTTACGAAGCCGAGAACCTCGCGTCCCGTCATCTCGACCGCTTCGGCGTGCCGCCGGGCCTGACGGGGCTGTGGCAGGTCACAGCCCGCGGCGACTCCACCTACTTGGAGGCGCTCGACCTCGACGGGGCGTACGTGCGCGACTGGTCGCTCGGGCTGGATCTACAGCTCCTTCTCCGCACCCCGCTCCGGATCCTTCGCAGGGGAGCGTCGACCGCGTAGCCCGAGTTCAGCGCCGGCACCCGCAACGCGCGGCAACTCGAGGCACCGTTCAGCCGACTGAACGGCCCAGCGCCCTGCCGGACTATTGCGAGATCATTCGGTCGCGCCGATGCTAGGCAGGACCGCAATGCAGAGGCGGGGGCAAAGTGAGTCTACGTTCTGCGCCAGGAGGTGAGGAACGACATGGAGGTTAGCCTGGCATGCTCGGACCCGGAGGTCCGGCATGCGCGCGCGCGGCGGCTCGTGATCGTCGCCGATAGCTCGCTGATCGTCGAGGCGATCCGGATCGGCTTTCGCAAGAGTGGCGATTTCACGCTGGTCGGTTACGCCGACGGACGCGAGACAAACGCCGCGCCAATCCTCGGAGCTTCACCGGACGTGATTCTGCTTGATGACATGGCCCGGGCGGAGCGGGCGCTCGCGCTGCTGCGAGCGATCCGCGAACATGATCAGGAGGTGCCGCTCTTCGTCCTCAGCATGCACCTCGACGCCGAATCGCTCGATCGCGCATTTAGCGCGGGCGCGTCGAGCGTGATTTCAAAGGCGACACACCCCAGGGCTCTCGTTACGCTGGTGCGCGAGACGCTCGACGGCCACATCGTGCACAGACCCGCCGGGGAGGTTTCTGCCAGCGGGGCAGACGGCGCAGTTGCTGACTGCGACTCGCTACTCACAGCCCGGGAGCTCGAAATCCTCCAACTCGTCGCGTCTGGGTCGACGAACGGCGATATCGCGTGCAGGCTCTGGATCACCGAGCAGACGGTGAAGTTCCACCTCCGGAACGTCTACCGGAAGCTAGATGTCGCCAACCGAACTCAAGCCAGCCACTTCGCGCACACCAGGGGCCTCGTCCCGACAACCGTGCGGCCCCCCCGCATCGAGCGCAACCTCACTGTCGCGTAACGCTACGCGTCGATCTCGTAAACGAAATGTCGGCGCAGTTCGGTCTTCTTGAACTTGCCCGTCGCGGTTCGCGGGATCGCTGCGAGGAATTCGATTCGCTCTGGCAGCTGCCACGCGGCGAACTCGCTGCTGAGGTGCTCGCGTAGCTCCTCGGGACTCGCAGGTCTCCCATCGCGCAGGACGACCGCGGCCAGCGGCCGCTCGCCCCACCGATCGTCGGGGATCGCGATCACGGCCGCCTCCGCAACGGCGTGATGAGCCATCAACCGGTTCTCGAGGTCGACGGAAGAGATCCATTCGCCGCCGGATTTGACGAGGTCCTTTGAGCGGTCGCAAATTCGTATGCACCCGCGGTGATCTATCCGCACGACGTCGCCGGTCCGAAACCACCCGTCATCGGTGAACTTGTCAGCGCCCTCGCCGCCGTGGTACCCCGCGGCAACCCATGGCCCGCGGATCTCGAGCTCTCCCATCGCCCGGTCGTCCCAGGGAACGAGCTCGCCGTCCTCGCCCCTCGCCCGCAGTTCGACGAACGGCACGGGTACGCCCTGCCGAGCGCGATAGTCGTACTGCTCGGCCGGCGAAGCCGTGTCGAGCTCGCTGGGCAGGAGGCACATGGTGCCAACCGGCGAGGTCTCGGTCATTCCCCACCCCTGAACGACCATGAGGCCATGGCGATCCAGGCCTTTGAGCAGGCTGATCGGTACCGGAGCGCCGCCGAGGCTCACCCGCTGGAGCGCGCCCAGGTCCCATCTGGCCGGCTCGGCGTCGAGCGCCTCCAGGACCGACATCCAGACCGTCGGCACGCCTGCGGTGAACGTCACGCGTTCGCTTTCCAGCAGGTCGAGGATGCTTACCGGATCGAGCTGAGGGCCGGGCAGCACCAGAGCCGCGCCAGCCAGCGCGGCGGTATAGGGAAGACCCCACGCGTTGACGTGGAACATCGGGACCGCTGGCAAGATGACATCGCGCGAGCTGACACCGTGCACGTCAGGCATCGCCGCGACGAGCGAATGCAGCACAAGCGCTCGGTGCGAGTAGACGACCCCCCTGGGCCGACCGGTGGTGCCCGACGTGTAGCACATCGCTGCGGCTCGGCGCTCATCGATCGCCCGCCAGCTGATCGGCTGCGCCGATCCGATCAGCGCCTCGTAGGCGATCGAGCCGCCGGATACCGGCCCGGAGTGCGAAACGACGATCACGTGCTCGAACTCCCAGTCCACTAAGTCGAGGAGGTGGTGCAGCGTCTCGTCCACCACGATCACGCGGTCCTCGGCATCAGCTGCGATGTAATTGAGGTCGTCCGCGTGCAGGCGCGGGTTGAGGGTGTGGATCACCGCTCCCATCAGCGGCACCCCGAAGTAAAGCTCGAGATGCTCTGCCTGGTTCCAGAGCAGGGTCGCCACGCGGTCGCCGTCGCCGATCCCGAGGCCGGCCAGTGCGCCTGCCAATTGTCGGGCACGTCTGGCGCAGTCACTCATCGTTGTGCGGTCGAGCGAGCCGTCGGGGCGGCGAGACACCACCGGACGCGTGGGGCTGAGCTGCTCGGCTCGCTCCACGAGCGCCGTCAGCGACAGCTGGAAGTCATCCATCATCAGTCCGGTGAGCATCGTGTCGGTCATTTTTCGCGGGTACGAGCTGCGAAACGGCCGCTCCTCCACGTCCGCGATCATCCTAACGACGAGCTGCCACCCATATATGCCCGACGCCTCGCACCACGTCCGAACCCATACGAAAGGCCAGTTTCACCCAACCCGCGCTCTGGCCAGCCGAGTGGTCTAGCCCGGTCGCGTCGCCGAGTGGCGCCCGCGGGAAGGTAGGCTCGCACGAGTGGGACTCCTGGCGCTTGATCTGCATCGTCGACCGCGCGGCCCATTCCGCGAGGAGTTCTGGCGCAGCCCCCTGCGCGGCAGTTGGCTGACCTCGATGCTCGCGCTGGTGCTGCTCATCGGCATTCCTGTCGTCGCGATCACAGGCCTGCTTTCGTACGTCGCCTACCAGCCACATCTGGGCAAGAACGCGGTCGGCGTGGGCGTTGGGCGGCTCGCTCTGGACCTGTTTACGTGGCCGACCCGGCCCACGTGGCTCTACGCATTCACTCAGGGCGTGCATGTGTCGGTCGGCCTCGCGCTCGTGCCCGTGCTGACGGCGAAGCTGTGGTCCGTGAGCCCACGGCTGTTCGAGTGGCCGCCTGTGCGCAGCCCTGCTCACGCGCTTGAGCGACTGTCACTGATGCTCCTCGTCGGGAGCGCCGTCTTCGAGTTCGTGACCGGGATCATCAACATCCAGCTGTGGGGTCCGTTCGGCTTCTACTTCCCGGCGGCGCACTACTACGGAGCGTTGGTGTTCATCGCGGCCTTCACGGGGCACGCGGCGCTGAAGCTGCCAACCATGCGCAAGGGGCTCGCGCTGCGTCGCGAGGTCACCGCGACGGCACCCGGAGACGGGCGTTCGCGGACATCCCCGGTCGCTCGGCCCCTCGCCTCCGCCTCCCCGTTGCCGACCACCTTTTCCCGCCGCGCCTTGCTGGGTACAGTCGGTGCGGGATCCGCGCTGCTTCTGATGCAGGGAGCGGGCGAATCGATCGGCGGCGCCTTCAGGTCGCTGGCTTTTCTGGCGCCGCGTGACCGCATGGGCTCGGGTCCAAACGGCTTCCCGGTCAACGCTCCCGCGACCTGGGCCGGGATCCGCGCCGGTGACGTCGGCGACAGCTGGCGCCTGTCCCTGATGGGCGCGCGCGCCGTCAGCCTCTCGCTGGCCGATCTGGAAGCGCTGTCACAGCACACGTACGACCTACCGATCGCATGCGTCCAGGGATGGTCAACCACGCAGCGGTGGAGCGGCGTGTGCTTGCGTGACCTGGCGACGCTGGCTGGGGTGACAGGGCCGGCGCTCGTGCAGAGCGTCTCGTTGGCACGCAATGGTGGCCTGTTCAATCAGGCCACGCTCGGGCCGGAGCAGGTCGCCGACGAGCGCTCGCTGCTGGCGTTGCGAGTGAACGGTGTCAGGCTGTCACTCGACCATGGATACCCTGCGCGGGTGATCGCGCCGGCGGTGCCGGGCGTTCACTGTACGAAATGGGTCAAGCGTATGACCTTCACCCAGGCATGAGGATGGCATCGTTCAGGCGGGTCTACGGCGCCAGTCCACTGCACCTGCTCGCGCTGCTGGCCAGCTTCGCGCTCGCGGGCTACGCGGCCCTGTCGTGGTTTCAGCTCGGGGCCGCATCCATCCTTCGCTGGTTCGTGATCCTGCTGATTGGACACGAGCTGGTGCTGGTGCCGCTCTGCACCTTGCTCGACTGGGTCGCGCTCGGCGGCGAGCGAGGACGCGCCCGAGCGGCCCGTGCTCCGGTCAATGCCGTGCCGTATATCCGGGTGCCAGCCGTACTCAGCGGACTGCTGGCGGTGGTGTTCGCTCCCGAGATCCTGTCCCTCGCCAATCCAGGCCAGAATGTGTATCTCGGGCGCTGGCTGGCGGCCACCGGGATCATGTTCGCACTGTCCGCACTTGCGTTCGCGCTCGCGGTGCGGCGCGCGCGTGCCGGAGCCCCAGGAAAACCTTCTCACTTGGCCAGAAGTCACGACGGGGCGCCACCGTTAGTTGAGCGTCGATGAGTTTGGCACATTCGGCATCGAGAACCGTAGATCTCACCGTCGATCTGCTCAGGCGGCCGTTGTCAGAAGTCGATCCGGAGTTGTCGCGGCAGTTCGTGCTCGAGCTCGAGCGCCAAGCAGCGGACGCTCGAGATGATCGCGTCTGAGAACTTCGTCCCGGCTGGCGGTGCTCGAGTGTCAGGGCTCGGTGCTGACGAACAAGTACGCCGTCGGATATCCGGGCCGGCGGGAGTACGGCGGATGTGAACACATCGACGTTGCTGAGCAGCTCGCGATCGACCGCGCGCTGTGACGCTGTTCGGTGCAGAGCACGCGAACGTGCAGCCGTATTCCGGCGCGCTCAGGCCAATACGGCCGCCTTTCACGCGCTTCTCGAGCCCGGGGACACGATCCTCGGGCTCGAGGTCGCGCACGGCGGGCATCTGACACACGGGGCGCGGCTGCACGTCTCGGGTCGCTCTACGACACCGCTTCCTATCGCGGTCGATCCGCCGACACGGGCTTGGTCGATATGGACGAGGTCGAGCGGCTCGCCCGCAAACGGCGGCCGCGGCTGATCCTGGCCGGCTGGTCCGCGTATCCGCGTGCGGTCGACTTCGAGCGCTTTCGCGCGATCGCAGATGAGGTGGGCGCGTATTTGCTGGTCGACATGGCGCATTTCGCCGGTCTGGTGGCGGCGGGTCTGTACCCGAATCCGGTGCCGTATGCGGATGTCGTGACGACCACGACTCATAAGACGATCGGCGGCCCGCGCGGCGGGATGATCCTCTGCACCGAGCGGCTGGCGAACAGGATCGACGCTGCCGTGTATCCGGCACAGCAGGGCGGTCCCTTGCAGCACGTGATCGCGGGCAAGGCGGTGGCGCTGCGAATGGTCGGCCGGTTCGGATGAGTTTCGCGAGCGCCAGGAGCGAACGATCGCGGGCGCGCGAGCGGTCGCCGGAGAGCTGTTATCGGGCGGCGGGGGCATCGGCGTGCTGACCGGCGGCACCGACGTCCACCTGGTGATGTGCGATCTGCGCCAGTCCCCGCTGGACGGAAGGCAGGCCGAAGAGCGCCTAGCATCGATGGGGATTACGGTCAACCGCAACCCGGTACCGTTCGATCGCCGTCCGCCCGACATCTGCAGCGGGGTAAGGATCGGCACCGCAGCGCTGGCAACCCGCGGATTGCAGGTGCAGGATTTCGCCGAGATCGGCGCCATCATCCGGCAGGCGTTGCAGCCGAGCGGATTCGACCGTCAACAGCTGGATCTTGCCGAGCGGGTTTCGACGCTCATCGATCGGTACCCGCTATACGAGCGGATCGGAGTAGCCGCGCTCGTCTGAATAGGCAAGCCGTCTGAGTACGGCACCGAGCCGCGCCCAAAGAGGCGGCCGCGCTCACCGCGCAGGGCAAAATAGGCCCTGTTGCGGAAAGGTCGGCGCCAACCCGAGGCTGGTAATGGCGAGACGCGCCGCCGCAGTTGCAGCACGCGTCCGGGAGACTCGGATCCCTCCGAGCTCCCGGACAGTCAGGGGAGTGGGGGCGCAGTCCCCTGACGGCTACGCAGTGCCATCGACGGCTGGCCTGCGCTCCATCTGAATCTCCGAATGTACCGCATCGCTCACCCCGGGCCGCCGGGGTGAGCGATGCCGGCACGATAGTCCTACTCCTCGGAGTCTTCTCCGTTCTCGGACGACAGGTCGAGGTCCGCGAGCTCCTCGGCGAATCCCAGCGTCGACCCCCCGTTGCCGAGGTTCTCGAGGTCTGACAGGTCTGGCTCGAGGCCACCGCCGAAGCCGCTCAGCGACTCGCCGTCGGTCAGCCCGAGCTCGGCCGCGAGATCGTCGTGATCGAGCAGGCCGACCTCGTCGATCCCGCGGGGCAGCGGCTCCGAGGGCTCGATCTCGATCCGGCGGTAGCGCTTCAGTCCCGTGGCGGCGGGAATCAGCTTGCCGATGATGACGTTCTCCTTGAGACCGTTCAGCCGGTCGATCTTGCCCTCGAGCGCGGCGTCGGTGAGCACCTTGGTGGTCTCCTGGAACGACGCCGCCGACAGGAACGAGTCGGTGTTCAGCGACGCCTTGGTGATGCCGAGGATGATCTCCTCGGCCTGGGCGGACTCGCCCCCGGCCTCGATCACTTCCCTGTTGATGCGCGCGTACTCGTTGCGATCGACGAACTGGCCCGGGAGCAGGTCGGTGTCGCCCTTCTGGTCGACGCGGACCTTCTTCATCATCTGGCGCACGATCAGCTCGATGTGCTTGTCGTTGATGTCCACCCCCTGGGACTTGTAGACCTCCTGGACCTCGCGCACGAGGTAGAGCTCGGTCTCCGTCCGCCCGCGGATCGCCAGCAGCTCGTGGGGGTACAGCGAGCCCTCGTTGAGCTGCGTACCGGACTCGATCTTCTGCCCCTCCTCGACGTACAGCAGCGTCCGGCGCGGGAACGTGGAGCGGTGCTCCTCGCCTCCTTCGTCGGTGATCACGACGGTGACCGCCTTGTCGGAGTCCTCGATCGAGACCTTGCCGCCGACCTCGGAGATCTTGGCCAGGCCCTTGGGCTTGCGCGCCTCGAACAGCTCGACCACGCGCGGCAGGCCGTGCGTGATGTCGGCGCCGGCGACGCCGCCGGTGTGGAACGTGCGCATGGTCAGCTGGGTTCCGGGCTCGCCGATCGACTGGGCGGCGATGATCCCCACGGCATCGCCGATCTGCGCGAGGTTGCCGGTGGCCATCGAGCGGCCGTAGCACGCCTGGCAGACGCCGGTGGGGGCCTCGCACTTGAGCACCGACCGGACCGGCACGGTGATCACGTGGCCCTTCTCGGAGTCGTCGCGCCAGGCCTCGACCAGGTCGGCCAGCTCGGCGCGATCGATCTGCTGGCCCTTCTCGACGATCACCCGCCCGCGCTTGGTCTTCAAATCCTGGGCGGCGACCCGGCCGATCAGGTCGGTGTTGACCTCGCCCGTCGGCCGCGGCCGGCGGGTCTCGGGGTCCAGCTCGAGCGCGAACACCGGGCTCTCGATGAACTGCTCGGTGCCGCAGTCCTCGCCGCGGATGATCACGTCCTGTGAGACGTCGACCAGCCGCCGGGTGAGGTAGCCCGAGTCCGCCGTCCGCAGTGCGGTGTCGGCAAGCCCCTTGCGGGCGCCGTGGGTCGAGATGAAGTACTCGAGCACGGTCAGACCCTCCATGAAGTTGGCCTTGATCGGGCGCTCGATGATCTCCCCCTTCGGGTTGGCCATCAGTCCGCGCATCCCGGCGAGCTGGCGGATCTGTGAGAACGAGCCGCGGGCACCGGAGTTGGCCATCATGAAGATGGGGTTCATCTCGTCGAGGTGGCGGTAGAGCACATCGCCGACCTCGTTGGTGGCGCGATCCCACAGGCTGGTGACCGCCTCGTGACGCTCCTCCTGGGTGATCTCGCCGTCCTCGTACTGGGCCTCGATCGTGGTCAGCTCGTGCTCGTATTTGGCCAGGATCTCGGCCTTGCTGGTGGGGGTCTGGACGTCGTTTTTGGAGATCGTCACGCCGGCACGGGTGGCGTACTCAAAGCCAACGTCCTTGAAGGCGTCGAGCACCTGCGAGATCGACGGCGCGCCGTAGCGCTGCACGAGGTCGTCGACCAGCTTGGTGGTGTCCTTCTTCTTCATCGAGCGGTTGATGAACTCGTAGGAGCTGGGATCGAACTGCTCGCCCAGCGCCTCCTCGAGCGCCCGCTCGATCTTGTCGTTGTAGATGATCCGCCCGACGGTGGTCAGCACGTGGCCGCCCTCGCGCCCCAGCGGACGGTACTCGGCCAGGTCGTGGAGCTTGACCACCCGGTGCTCATAGGACCACTCCGCCTCCTGGGCGGTGCGGAACACGTGCGGCCGGGGCTCCTGCGTGGCGGGATCGATCTGCTCGAGCTCGCCGGCGTCGGGGCCGTAGGTCAGGTAGTAGGCGCCGAGGACCATGTCCTGGGCCGGGGTGGCCAGCGGCGCACCGTGGGCCGGCGAGAGGATGTTGTTGGCCGACAGCATCAGGATCCGGGCCTCGGCCTGAGCCTCGGCCGACAGCGGCAAGTGAACCGCCATCTGGTCGCCGTCGAAGTCGGCGTTGAACGCGTGGCACACGAGCGGATGGACCTGGATCGCCTTGCCCTCGACCAGCACGGGCTCGAAGGCCTGGATGCCCAGACGGTGCAGCGTCGGTGCGCGGTTGAGCAGCACCGGGTGCTCGTGGATGACCTCCTCGAGCACGTCCCAGACCTCCGGGATCATCGAGTCGACCATCTTCTTGGCGGCCTTGATGTTCTGCGCCGACTTGCGCTCGACCAGGCGGGCCATGATGAACGGCTTGAACAGCTCGAGCGCCATCAGCTTGGGCAGCCCGCACTGGTGCAGGCGCAGTGACGGGCCCGACACGATCACTGACCGGCCCGAGTAGTCGACCCGCTTCCCGAGCAGGTTCTGCCGGAAACGGCCCTGCTTGCCCTTGAGCATGTCCGAGAGTGACTTCAGGGGCCGGTTGCCGGGACCGGTGACCGGACGCCCCCGGCGGCCGTTGTCGAACAGCGCGTCGACGGACTCCTGCAGCATCCGCTTCTCGTTGTTGACGATGATCTCGGGCGCGCCGAGGTCGAGCAGCCGCTTGAGGCGATTGTTGCGGTTGATCACCCGGCGGTAGAGGTCGTTGAGGTCCGAGGTGGCAAACCGGCCACCGTCGAGCTGGACCATCGGGCGCAGCTCGGGCGGGATCACCGGCACCGCCTCGAGCACCATCATCTCGGGCTTGTTGCCCGACGACAGGAACGCCGAGACCACCTTCAGCCGCTTCACCGCGCGAGCCTGCTTCTGGCCCTTGGCCGTCTTGACCTGCTCCTGCAGGTCGTCCGACTCGGCGTCGAGGTCCACCTGCTGGAGCAGGTCGCGGACGGCCTCGGCGCCCATCCCGCCGCGGAAGTACTCGCCAAAGCCGTACGGGGAGCCGAACCTGTCCCGCAGCTCGCGGAAGGTGGTCTCGTCGTTGATCACGTCCTTGGCCTTCATCGTCTTGAACAGCTCCCACACCTGCCGCATGCGCTCGGCCGCGTCCTCGATGTAGGCCTCGGTGTCGTCGATGTCGGCTTGGAAGCTTTTGCGCAGCTCCTTGAGCATCTTCTCGCGCTCTTCGTCGGACAGCTTGGCCACGTTGACGTCCAGCGTCTCGGCCCACAGGTGGTCGTCGTCTGAGAAGTCGCGCCCGGTCTTGGCCGAGTTCAGGTACTCCTCGCGGCGGGCCAGCGACTCCTTGAGCTCGAGCACGCGCTCTTCCTTCTCGGCCGCGTAGGAGTCAAGGACCTTGTTTACCTCGTTCTCGAGCGACTCGACGTCGCGCTCCCGGGCCTCCTCGTCGACCCAGGTCACCATCGAGGCGGCGAAGTAGAGAACCTTCTCGAGCTCCTTGGGGGCCATGTCGAGCAGGTAGCCGATCCGGCTCGGGACGCCCTTGAAGAACCAGATGTGCGAGACCGGAGCGGCCAGGTCGATGTGGCCCATCCGCTCACGGCGCACCTTGGAGCGGGTGACCTCGACACCGCAGCGCTCGCACACGATGCCCTTGTAGCGGACGCGCTTGTACTTGCCGCAGTAGCACTCCCAGTCCTTGGTCGGACCAAAGATGCGCTCGCAGAAGAGCCCATCCTTCTCGGGCTTGAGCGTGCGGTAGTTGATTGTCTCGGGCTTGGTGACCTCGCCCGAGCTCCAGCTGCGGATCTGCTTGGAAGAGGCAAGTCCGATCTCAATTGCGTCAAAGTTATTTATGTCGATCAAAATAGTTCCTTACCGCTGGTATCAGTGAGATGACCGAAAGGGCGGAGCTGGTTTTCGTCTCCGGCCTCCTCGGTGAAGCCGGGAGGCGGGAGACGGAAGCCAGCTCCGCCCGCCACCCCTACGCCTCATCCTCTTCCAGGACTCCCTCTGCCTCGCCCGGACCAATCTCCGTCTCCAGCATCGGGTCGTCGCCGTCGGCTTCGAAGTCCTCCTCGACGAGCTCCTCGCCCGACTCGAGGTCGGGATCCTCGGTCTCGGTCTCCTCCTCGGAGGCCTCGACGGTCTCGCCCTCATGCTCGGTTGACTCGTCGGCGGCGGGGGCGCCGTCGGCTGTTCGCACGCCGCTCAGGTCGATGCCCAGCTCTTCGGCGGCGCGCAGGAGATCGTCGTCCTCTTCGCGCATCTCGGCGCGCTCGCCCTCCTCGGAGACCACGTTCACGTCGAGCGCCAGCGACTGCATCTCCTTGAGCAGGACCTTGAATGACTCCGGGATCGAGGGCTCGGCGATGTTCTCGCCCTTCACGATCGCCTCGTAGGCCTTGACCCGCCCGACGGTGTCGTCGGACTTGATCGTCAGCATCTCCTGCAGCGTGTAGGCGGCGCCGTAGGCCTCGAGCGCCCAGACCTCCATCTCGCCGAAGCGCTGGCCGCCGAACTGCGCCTTGCCGCCCAGCGGCTGCTGGGTGACCAGCGAGTAGGGACCGGTGGAGCGGGCGTGGATCTTGTCGTCGACGAGGTGCAGCAGCTTGAGGATGTACATGTAGCCGACGGTGACCTGCTCCTCAAACGGCTCGCCGGTGCGGCCGTTGAACAGCGTCGTCTTGCCGGACGCCTGCTCACCCTCGCGCCGAGACTTGTCGACGTCCATCTTGATCGAGCCCTTGTGCTCGTCCTGCCACTTGACCAGCGCCGTGTCCACGTCGACGACGGTGGCGCCGTCGAACACCGGCGTGGCCACGTAGACCTTGCTCGCCTGGCCGTTGGCACCCGAGCCACCGTTGCTGGCGCGCTTGCGAGCCTCGCTGCCGTCCTCATACCAGCCGTTGGCCGCGACCCACCCAAGGTGGGTCTCGAGGATCTGACCGACGTTCATCCGGCTCGGCACGCCCAGCGGGTTGAGAATCACGTCGACCGGGGTGCCGTCCTCGAGGAACGGCATGTCCTGGACGTCGACGATCTTGGAGATCACGCCCTTGTTGCCGTGCCGGCCGGCGAGCTTGTCGCCCTCAGCGATCTTGCGCTTCTTGGCCACGAACACGCGCACGAGGTCGTTGACCCCGGGCGGCAGGTCGTCGCCCTCGTCGCGGCTGAAGGTCTTGACGTCGATCACGACGCCGCCTTCGCCGTGGGGCACCTTCAACGAGGTATCGCGCACCTCGCGGGCCTTCTCCTTGAAGATCGCGCGGATCAGCTTCTCCTCGGCGGTCAGCTCGGTCTCGCCCTTGGGCGTGACCTTGCCGACCAGAAGGTCACCGGAGGCGACCTCGGCGCCGATGCGGACGATCCCGCGGTCGTCGAGGTTGCGCAGCGATTCCTCGGAGCGGTTGGGGATGTCGCGGGTGATCTCCTCGTCGCCCAGCTTCGTGGTCCGAGCGTCGACTTCGTACTCCTCGATGTGGATCGAGGTCAGCTCGTCGTCGGCGACCAGGCGCTTTGAGAGGATGATGGCGTCCTCGAAGTTGTAACCCTCCCACGACATGAAGGCCACCAGCAGGTTCTTGCCCAGGGCCATCTCGCCCATGTCGGTGGCCGAACCATCGGCGAGCACGTCGCCCTGCCTGATGGTCGCACCGACGTCGACGATCGGCTTCTGGTGGATCAGCGTGCCCTGGTTGGAGCGCATGAACTTCTGCAGGTCGTACTCCTCCTGGGCGCCGTCCTTGCCGTCCACCACAACCTGCTCGGCGTCGACGTAGGAGACGGTTCCCGGCACTCGGGCGATGGTCACGTCGCCGGTGTCGATCGCCGCCCGGCGCTCCATCCCGGTGCCCACCAGGGGCGCGTCGGTGACCAGCAGGGGCACCGCCTGGCGCTGCATGTTCGAGCCCATCAGCGCCCGGTTGGCGTCGTCGTGCTCGAGGAACGGGATCATCGCGGTCGCCACCGACCAGATCTGCTCGGGTGACACATCGATCAGGTCCACCCGCTCCGGCGACACCGTCACGTACTGGCCGGCTTGGGTGCGGCAGATGATGTCGTCGCCGACCAGCCGGCCATGGTCATCGACCGGGGTATTGGCCTGGGCGATGATCTGCTCCTCCTCCTGCGTGGCATCGATGCGCACGATCTCGTCGGTCACCTTGCCGTCCTTGACGACTCGGTAGGGGGTGGTGACGAAGCCGTGCTCGGAGATCTCGGCGTAAGAGGACAAAGACCCCATCAGGCCGATGTTCGGACCCTCCGGGGTCTCGATCGGGCACATGCGCCCGTAGTGGGTCGGGTGCACGTCGCGAACCTCGATCGGCGCCCGCTCGCGAGTCAGCCCGCCGGCGCCCAGCGCCGAAAGGCGTCGCCGGTGCGTCAGCCCGGCCAGCGAGTTCGTCTGGTCCATGAACTGCGACAGCTGGCTGGAGCCGAAGAACTCCTTCAGCGCGGCCACCACCGGGCGGATGTTGACGATCGTCTGCGGGGTGATCGTGTCGGCATCCTCGGTCGTCAGCCGCTCCCGCACGACCCGCTCCATCCGGTAGAGCCCGATCCGGAACGCCTCCTGGATCAGCTCGCCGACGGTGCGCAGCCGGCGGTTGCCGAAGTGCTCGTACTCGTCGAGGTGATCCTGGATCGGCTCACGCGGCAGCGCCGCGGCCTCGGCCGCGTAGTCGGCCTTGACGTCGTCTGAGAGCTCCTCGGGCATCCCCAGCAGGCGCGGCAGCGACACGAGCTCGCGGACCAGCGCGATGATGTCGTCGTGGGTCAGGACGCGGGTGTCGAGATCGATGTCGAGCCCGAGCCGCGAGTTGAGCTTGTAGCGACCGACCCGCGTCAGGTCGTAGCGCTTGGGGTCGAAGAACAGCTGGTTGAGCAGCGAGCGGGCGGCATCGATTGACGGCGGCTCACCCGGGCGCTGCTTCTTGAACAGCTCGATCAGGGCGCCCTCTTCCGAGCGCGTCACATCCGTGTCGGCGTCGACCGTGTTGCGGATGTAGAGGCTCGAGTCGAACAGGTTCAGGATCTCGTCGTCGGAGGCATAGCCCATGGCGCGCAGCAGGACTGTGACCGGGAGCTTGCGCTTGCGGTCGATACGGACGTAGACGCGGCCCTTCTTGTCGATCTCGAGCTCGAGCCACGAGCCGCGGGCCGGCATCAGGTTGGCGATGAAGACCTGCTTCTCGCGGTCCTTGGGCTCCATCACGTAGGCGCCCGGCGAGCGAACCAGCTGCGTGACCACCACCCGCTCGGTGCCGTTGATGATGAACGTGCCGCGCTCGGTCATCCACGGGAAGTCGCCCATGAACACCGACTGCTCCCGGATCTCCCCGGTCTCGCGGTTGATGAAGGCGACCGTGACGGTCAGCGGGCGGGCGTAGGTCAAGTCCTTCTCGCGGCACTGTTCGAGGCTCGCCACGGGCTCGTCGAACGTAAAGTCGCCGAACTGGACGGCGAGGTTGCCGGTGTAATCCTCGATCGGCGAGATGTCGTCGATCGTCTCGCGCAGGCCGCCGCCGCTGGGGTCGGTCAGCCAGGCGAAGGACTTGCGCTGGATATCGAGCAGGTTGGGGACTTCAAGGACCTTGTTCAGGCGCGCGAAGCTGCGGCGCGTCCGGGGGGCGTGAGCGGTTGCCAAGACGGCGACTCCTCGGGGCGGTCGAGAGGGAGAGAGCTGAGCGCGGGCACGAGCTAAAAGCTCACACGAGCGCGACCAGCAAAGATAGCACACGGCAAGGGTGCCCTGTGCAGGACCGTCTAGCTCTCACGGACCCCGCCCTCGGCGTCCGCGTATGTGGCGCGGCACCGCATGGTTTTGGGCGGCTACGGCTATTGGCTGACCCGCGGAGTGTAGGGGGAAATCGCCCGGCAAGCAACCTCGCGCAACATGACGCTCATTCGAGGACCTCGTGCGGACGGCCAGAACGCCCTTTAGGAAAGCCCCAAGATCTTGTACCGTTTGCATCGATGGGGGCGCGGCGCATTGGCGTGGACGCGTCTGAGCGAATGGAATCGGGGTTGTGATGCACCGTTTTGGATGGCGGATTGGATGGTTCGTCCTTCTGGTTGTGCTTGTGTCATTGGCTGGCGCTTCGACCGCCGGCGCGGCCCAGCCGGGATTGGCCTCTGGCCAGGGGCTTGACCATGGCTCGTACTCGCTCGTGATCTCGCCCGGCCCGGCGTCGCCGCCGGTCGGATCCGGGCAGACGGTGACGATCACGGCGCTGCTCACCAACGAGAGCAACAGCAGCACGCTTGGCTCGGCGGACCTGTTCGCACCTTTCGTGGCTCTGCACGCGCCGCCATTCAAGGTCCTGAGTGCGACTCCATCGGCCGGGACCGCGACGCTGTCCAGCAACTGCGGAATCTCGAACTTCCCTCTGCCGTGCGTCCAGTTGCGCAACCTCGGACTGGCGCCGCACGCCTCGGTGACGGTGTCGATGCAGGTCCAGACCCCGGCCTGCCAACAGGGCTCGAGGTTCGTGTGGCTCGCGCTGGCGAGGCAGGGAGGGAATTTCGAGGGCGATTTCTTCATCCCCGATCTGGTCCACAGTCAGCTGCGCACCGCGCTCGATGGCGCCTGCAAGCTGGCGTTCGTCACCAATCCGGCCAACGCGGCGCCGAACCAGCCGATCACCGGGACTCCCGACGACCCCACGGGGCCGCCGGTGACCGTCGAGGTCCTCAACAGCAACGGCGCGGTGGTCTCGGGCTCTGAGGCCCCCGTCACCATGTCGCTGGCCGCCAACCCAGGCGGGGCCACCCTCGGAGGCACGACGACCGTCGACGCCTCGGACGGCGTGGCCAGCTTCACCGACCTGACTCTCAACCGGCCCGGTAACGGCTACGAGCTGTCGGCATCCAGCGGAACGCTGGCGTCCGCGACCTCTTCGCAATTCAACATCGCCGGCAACGTGGCCACCTGCAACCCCGGCCAGTCCTGTGCTGTCACCGACAGCAACGCGAACGGCGGCATCCACATATTGGCGAACGCCGGTCCCGGCATGGGACAGCTGGTGGAGTCGATGGAATCGCCGCTTACCGGGGGCCAATGCGAGAGCTACAACTCGCTGGACCGCAATACCTACTTCTACATCACCACCGTGCCCAGGAGCACGGTGGCGACGATCACGATCGTCCCGCAGATGTATGTGCAGAACATCCTCGAGTCACAGCAGATCTGTTTCGGCTCGACCAAGGAGTTCGTCACCAACCAGGGAACACCGGCGCCGCCGGCGACGCTGCCCGACGGAACCCAGGGCTTCGTCGGTCTGCTCCCGACCTGCACCGAAGACCACAGCTCAAATCCCTGCCACGACCGCGACGACGACAAGACGATCAGCGACGAGAGCAGCCCCACCGGCTTTGACTTCGTGCTCGTGGCAAACGTCCCGGCGAGTTACTCCGGGGATCCGCACATGAGGTAAGACACTGGGTCGCCGGGCGTCGTGACCTCGGGCCCGGCTGGGAGGCGCACGATGCCCAGCCGCTCGACGATCGTGTCTCGCTCGGCGTGGCGCTCCGCGTCCAGCGTATCGACGGTCGCCAGCACGTCCAGCGTGAGCGCCACTTCGTAGTCCTCACCGCCCCGTCGCGCGGCCACAAGCGCAAGTTCGAGCTCGCGCCGTGCGCCGTCGCGATCCCCCATCCGACAGAGGGCGGTGCCCGAGGCGCGGCGCAGCAAGGCGACATAGCTGCTGCCGGCTGCAACCAGTCCGCTGGCCATCTCAACTCCCCGCTCGGGGTCTCCACCGAGCGCGTGACCCTCCGCCAGAAACGCCGTGGCGCGATCGGCGTAGTAGCCGACCCCGGCCCGGCGCATGTTCGCGGCTGCCGCCTCCAGCAGCGCGGTTCCCTCTTGGGCCCGTCCGGCTCGCACGGCCAGCCGCCCCAGCACCATGTTCGCGAACGCGACCCCCTCCTGATGGCCGGTGGCGTTCCACACGCGTTGGGCGCGCCGGAGGTGGGCTTCCGCTTCTTGGAGGCGTCCCTGGTCGGACAGGATCTCGCCCACGTTGGCGTCAGTTTCCGCCGCATCGGCCGCGTTGCCGGCCCGCTCGCTGCAGTCTCCTGCCTGCCGGTAGAGGCCGACCGCCTCCTCCCACCTACCGCCCCAGTAGGCGAACGCGCCAAGGTTGTTGAGCACGTCCCCTTCGCCCTTGAGGTCGCCAAGCTCTGCATAGATCTCTAAGGCGCGCTGGGAATACGTCATCTCCTCCGGCCGTCCCAACTCGAACAGCGCCCAGTCAAGCGTGTAGCAGGCCCGAGCCTGGGCGCGCAGCTCCCCGATCGCCTCCCCCTCTCTCAGCGCGTCGCGGCACAGACCCTCGGTTTCCCGATAGCGCTGTTGACGGGCCCGAATCCAGGCGAGCTCGGCGATCAGCCGCGCCCGCCAGGCTCGCGCCTCTCGTCCCCGAACGTCCTCGAGGTTGCGCAGTCCCCGGCGCATCCAGCGCACCGCACCGGACATGTCGCTGCGCTGGCGCAAGCGTCCGTGACGGAAACACAGGCGTGCCTCGATGATCGGATCGCCGCCGCTCAAGCGGCGGGCCGACCTGAACGCGTCCGCGGCCGCCGCTAGCTCCCCGACCTGCGCGCACGATTCACCGAGTCGCTCCCACGCGGCGGCGAGCTGGGCCGGTGCGGCGCCGTCGGCCTTACCCGCCTCGATGGCTCGTCTGTACAACCGGGACGCGTCCGCGTGCGCGAACAGCGTGCCGGCATGCTCGGCCCCGAGGAGCGCGTACTTCCAGGCTCGCCCATGATCGCCGGCGCGACTGAAGTGCAGCGAGAGCACTGCGGGATCGGTGTCCACGTCATGCCCGAGATCCTGCTCCAGCGATCGGGCGACCCTGGCGTGCAGCTCTCGGCGCAAGGTGAACGGGAGGCCCTCGTAGGCGGCCTCGCACAGCGCGGGGCGCCGGAAACGAACGTGGCCGTCGGGATCGCGGGCGAAAACGCCCCCGAGACGGCTCCATGCCTCTTCGTCGAGTCGATGGGATCCCGGCTCCAAGACCTCGGGCAAGCGTTCGGCTTGAAACGTCAAACCAAGGACGGCGGCCCGGCGCACGAGCACGCGGTCGCCCGGATCGAGCGAGTCGATGCGTGCGTCGGCGGCCGCCTGGACGCTGTCAGGTAGCGTCGCCGAGCCTCCGGCCGCGGTCGACAGAAGATCGAGCAAGAACTCCGGGCTCCCGCCGGAGCGCTCGACGGCCAGCTCGAGCAGGTGGGGCGGCAGCACGTGCGCCTCGGGGGTGGCCTCGGCGAGCGCAAGTGTGTCCTGGCGCGACAGGGGACCGAGGTCGAGTCGCACGCTCTTTGCCGGCTCGGCCACGAACCCGTCCTCGACGTCACGGCGGGTGATCATGACCAGCCAGGACGAGGTTTGCAGCGCGTCGCCCAGAGCCGTCAGGAGCGCTGCCGACGCTGCGTCCATCAAGTGAACGTGCTCGATGGCCAGGATCGTCGGCAGGCTGAAGTGCGGCGCGAGGAAGTTGAGCACGGCCTCGTGCAGCTTCGCCTCGCGAAACTCGGCCGACAGCTCCTGCACTTCGCGGGTGCTCGGCAGTTCGGCCCCGAACGAGATCGCCAGCAACGGCAGCCAGGGAGCGAGCTCCGGCTGCTGGGCCAGGACGTGCTCGCGCAGGCGCCGCGCGACGCGCTGTTCGTCGTCGTCGCGGGTCAGCCCCAGCAACTGCCTGAGCGGATCGCGCCAGGCGGCGTAGGGAACGGTTTGCGTGTAGGGCTCGCACACCGCGTGCATCGGGCGTGTCCCTTCGCCGAGCCGGCGCGCCTCGGCCAACAGCCTCGACTTCCCGCTGCCGGTCTCGCCGGTGATCTCGATCATGCCGCCCCGGCCCGTGAGGGCGTCCTCGACCGCCTGGCGCAGGATGGCGAGCTCCCGATCGCGTCCGATCAGGGGCGCGGCCTTCTGGGCCGCGCTCGGGGGTGCGGCGCCGAGCACCCGACCCACCTCCCACGCCTCCACCGGCCGCGACTTGCCCTTGACCACGAACGGTGCGACGGCGGTCCGCTCGAATCTGGTGGGCGAGCGGTCGAGCACGCCCTGCGTGGCGTAGATCGACTCCCAGGGGGCCTTGGCGCTCAGCCGGGCCGCGAGGTTGACCGCGTCGCCCATCACCGTGTAGGTGCGCCGGTAGAACGGTCCGACCTCGCCGGCGAACACGTGTCCGCGGTTGACGCCGGCACGGATGGGAAGGGCCGGCTCGGCCTCGATCACATGGCGCAGCGTCAGCAGCATCCGCTCCTCATCGTCGCCCACGGCCCGCGGCGCCCCCGCGGTCAGCAGCAGCTTGCCGCCGTCAACCGCGACGTCAGAGCCCAAGAAGCACACCTCATAGCGGTCGGTCGCCTCCTGGACGTGACGCACCAGCTGATCGAGTTTCGTGGCGGCGGCGGCGGCACCTTGCTCGGCGATGAGGCGGTCGAGTCTGCCGAACTGTAGGAACCCGATCGTCGCGATGCGGTGCTCGAGCGCGGCCGGGGCGGCCAGCAGGTGGGCCCGCAGCTCGGTGGAAAGGCAGCTCGCGACGACCTCGAGCGGCGCTCGCGGGAGCTTGCGGCGCGGTTGGGGAGCGCTGAGCGGCGATCGCGAGATCATCACCCCGGGACCCACCGGCGCCCCCAGACAGCTCGAGGGCAGCAACTCAGCCGTCTGCGCCGAGACGAGGATCTGGCTCGTGGCCGCGACCGCCTCCATCGCCACCGCAGTGCTCGCCGCCGGGCCGGCGATCAGGTATTCGCGATGCGACCCGCCGACCAGGAACGTCTCGTAGGTGCCGCTGTGGATGCCGATCGAGATGCGCAGCTCAACCTTGTCCGCGCCCGTCCGGCTGCGGACCACGTCGCGCAGCGTCTGGCGCATGGCCATCGCGGCCGTGCAGGCCCGCGCCGGGTGATCCTCGCCGTCGAACCACAGCAGGAGGGCGTCGCCGCCGAACTTGATCAGCGATGCGCCGTTTTCATACGCGTCGGCCAGCAGCGCGCTGAAGCACGAGTTGATGGCCTCGGTGAGCCGTTCGGCGCCCTCTCGGCCCGAGCGCGCCAGACGCTCGGAGAGGCGGGTGAAGCCCGATACGTCGGCGAACATCACCGTTGCCGGCAGGGTGCGCACCTGCTCGTCGGGTGCGACCTCGAGGTGTCGTAGGAGCACGGTCGGAACGTGAGCCGTGAGCGTTCCGGTGTTAGTGCTGCTCCTCAAAGTTGCACCCCAGCTGGAGCTGGCCATGCCTGTCCCGGCCGAACCTCCCTGTGTCACGGGCGGACCGAGCTTCCCGCCAGAGTCTAACCGCGGCACCGCCCGCCGCTGCCCCCACCGGGCTGGCGTCAGGCGGCCGCGTCCGCGCTGGCGTCAGGCGGCCGCATCAGTGCGCGCGTCATTTGTTGCCGACAGCCGGGCGCTGACGGCCAGCCCCAGCCGCCTCAGCGGCGGAGCCGCGTTGCGCTCGGGCTCGATCTCGATGAAGCAAAACCCGACCGGTCCCAGGCGCACCACGTCGCCGTCGGCGAGATACGCCACCCTGACTCGGCGACCGTTGACGAACGTGCCGTTGCGGCTGCCCTGGTCGAAGACGCGGGCACCGTCGCCACGCTGGGCGATGACCGCATGGCGCCGCGAGACTTGCGGATCTTCGAGCCGCACGTCGGCCGGGAGATCCCGCCCGATGTGCACGATCGGCCGGTCGAGGGCGATCAAGTGCGTCTCGTCCCCATGCCCTACCTCCAGGTATCGGCCTGGTGGAGCGAGCCGCCGCGGAACGCGGCGGCTGGGGGGCCGGCGGTCAAGCAGCTCGGAGGCATCTCCGCAGATCCCGGGGCGCCTGGCCCCTAGACCGCGAGCCGGCCGCTCCGCGGCGCGACCGCCAGCGGCTCGCTGGGGCCGGAGCTGGGCGTGGATGGCCATCCATTCAGCTCAGCACCGCCAGCGAACAACAAGCTCAGATGTTTCGAAGAATGGGCGAAGCCGACCCTTGACAGAACGGTAAGCGACCGTCGGCGATTTAGGTTCACTATGGCCCCAAAATCGACGACGGTCGGTGATTACTTGAGCTCTACGACGCCGCCGGCCTCCTCGATGTCGGCCTTGAGCTTGTCGGCCTCCGCCTTCTCGATGCCCTCCTTGACGGGCTTGGGCGCCTCGTCCACCAGCGCCTTGGCCTCCTTGAGGCCCAGGCCGGTGGCGGCACGGACGACCTTGATCACTTGGATCTTCTTCTCGCCCGCGGCGGTCAGGACGACGTCGAAGCTGGTCTGCTCCTCCGCCGCCTCACCGGCGCCGTCGGTGGCGGCGCCGGGGGCGCCGGGCGCGGCAACGGGGGCCACGGCGGTGGCGGAGACGCCGAATGCCTCCTCCAACGCCTTGATCCGCTCGGACAGCTCGAGAACGGAGATCGTCTTGAGCTCGTCGATCCACTCCTGAGTGGTGGTCATGCTTCCTCCTTGTCGCCGGACGGTTCGGCGTCCGACGCGGCTTCTGGTTCAGATTCCTGGGGTTGTTCGGGCTCGGGTTCTGGCTCTGCGGCGGCCTCGGCTGTGGCTCGGCGGCGGCCTCGGGCTCCGGCTCGGCCGCGGGCGGCGCCTCGCCCGAGACCAGACCCTGATCGGCCATCGCCTGCAGCGCAATCGCCAGCCCGGCGATCAAAGCGTTCAGGCCTCGCGCCAGTCCGCTCAGCGGCGCCGCCACGGTCCCCACGAGCTGCGCATGGAGCACGTCGCGGGCCGGCAGACGCGCGATCGACCGAACGTCGTCCGGGCTCAGCAGGGCGCCGTTCAGCAGCCCGCCCTTGAAGTCGAGCAGGTTCAGTTGCCGGGCCGTGTCACTGAGCGCCTTGGCCGCCACGGCGGCGTCGCCGTGCACGAGCGTGAGCGCCGTGGGCCCTACCAGCATCGGCTTGAGCGGCTGCGCGCCGGCCTTGTCGGCGGCCCGCTCGGTGAGCGAGTTCTTCACGATCCTGAACCGAGCGTCGGCCTCGCGCAGCTTGATCCGCAGATCGGCGACCTGATCCACCGAGATACCGCGGTAGTCGATCGCGAAGATCGCCTCGGCTGCGCCGATCTGCTCCGCGATCTCGTCTACGACTGCTGATTTCTGGTCTTTGTTCATGGCTTCTCTCTGTGACGAGAAGAGAAACGCCCGCCAAGTGGCGGGCGTCGAGCTCACCGGGTGGCACGCGCCACCGGGCGAGAATTCGAGTTCCGCCTGCTCCGGGCTTAATGCGCGCTGGCCGCCGGAGGTCTGGGGCGCGTCTCTGGTGTACGTGCGCAGTCTAGACGAGATGGAGCCGGCCACCGTGCCGGCGTCCGCGTGCCCGCACAAGGCACCGCGGAGGGACCGCCGGCTTAGGAGTGGCTTAGGAGTGGGCGCGGCGCTTGCGCAGCACCACGAACGCGGCGATCGCGATCAACTCAAGCGCCAGGAACACGACCCCGGCAACGACGCCGGCCTCAACGGCCACGACGACGGGAATCAGCAACGGCGCCACCGCCAGCGGTACGACGTTAGCCCAGATGACGGCCTTGCCGCTTCGGCGCAACCAGGTGCGCTCGAGTCCGATCGGGCGGGTTCGTCCCTGGTCCACTTCGGTCCTGGGCTCGTCTGGCGCGGGCGCGAGCAGCCTGCGCGCGACGCCAGCAGCGTGGGCCGGCACATACACCTCTCGGGCGCCGCCGTCCAACATCAGGATGGTGTTCGACCCCGTTCGCCGCTCGACGCTGGGGACGCCGGCCTGCTCGAGCCGCCCTCGCATCAGCTCGGCCTCGGCGAGATTGGCAGCGACCCCCACCGAGACCAGCCGCTCGTGGCCACCGGACACCGGGGCAGCGGAGACCGGGGCCCCGGAAGCTGGGGCTGCGGGAGCGGGGGCCACCGGAGCGATGCCGCCCCGCCCGGCTGCGGCCCGCGCCAGCGCCTCGGCGACGAGCGCTCCCTCCAGCGCGGCCTCCCGCCCCCGCTTCCTCCACGCCCGCCCTCGCCCCGGATTGCCGGCCAGGCCGAGCGCCTGACCCGCCTCGAGCGTGAGCTGCTGGGCCTGATCCTCGGTTTCCTTTGGCACCGGAGAGGGCTCCTCCGCCAGGAAATACTCCTCGCGCAGCTGGTCGCAGGCGCGCTTGAGCTCGGGGAGGCCGGGCGGCTGGCGTGCGAAGCCCCGAGCTGACGACCGCCAGCGAGCGCGTAACCCGAGCAACGCCGCCTCGCGCAGCGCGTCCAACAGCACCGACTGGCCCTCCGGGTTGTCGTCGAGCGCCCCGCGGTATCTGCGTGTCAGTGCGTCGCGCGCCTCGGTCGCGTAGCGCTCCACGAGCTCGGTCGCGACCCGCTCGGCCGCGGCCCGATGGTCGGCGTGCGTTCGATCGTCGGTCATCTCGAGCTCCGGAGGGGCGTCCCGGGCCGCGCGTGCTCAGGCCACCCGGTGGAGCTCCTCGACGGGCGCCAACGCCTAGGCGGCTACGGGCTCCTCGAGGATGTCGCGCGTACGCGACGGGTCGACTTTGATCCCCGGCCCCATCGTGGTCGCGAACGTGACCGACCGGATATAGCGGCCCTTGGCCGCCGATGGCTTGGCCCGGATCAGCTCGTCGATCACGGCCGCGTAGTTCTCGAGCAGCAGTCGCTCGTCGAAGTCGCTCTTGCCGACCACGAGGTGGACGATCGCGGTGCGGTCGGTCCGGTATTCGACCTTGCCGGCCTTGGACTCGCTGACCGCCTGGGCCACGTCCATGGTGACCGTCCCCACCTTGGGGTTGGGCATCTTGCCGGCGGGGCCGAGAATCCGGCCCAGGCGCCCGACGATCGGCATCATGTCCGGCGTCGCGATCGCGACGTCGAAGTCGTCAAAGCCGTCCTGGATCCGCTTGGCCAGATCCTCGCCGCCGACCACGTCGGCGCCCGCCTCTTCAGCCTCCCGGGCCTTGTCGCCCTGGGCGAAGACCGCGATCTTGACCTCCTTGCCGAGCCCGTGGGGCAGCGCGATCGTGCCGCGCAGCTGCTCGTCGGCGTGCCGGACGTTGAGCCCGGTCCGAACGTGGACCTCCACCGACTCGTTGAACTTGGCGTTGCGCAGCTGCTTGACCAGCGAGATCGCCTCGGCAGGCGAGTACTCGCGCGTGCGGTCAAAGCGCTGCTTGGCGTCGACGTAAGCCTTGCCGTGCTTGGCCATCACACCACCTCCACACCCATTGATCGCGCCGTCCCGGCGATGATGTTCGCGGCCGCGTCGAGGTCGTCTGCGTTCAGATCCTTCATCTTGCGCTCGGCAATCGCCCTCAGCTGGTCCCGCGTGATCCTGCCGACCTTGTCTCGATGCGGCTCGGCCGATCCCTTCTCGATCGACAGCGCCTGCTTGATCAACACGGCCGCCGGCGGGCTCTTGGTGATGAACGTGAACGACCGATCCTCGTAGACGGTGATCACGACTGGGATCACGGTGCCCGCGTCGGATTGCGTCTGGGCGTTGAACGCCTTGACGAACTCCATGATGTTGACACCGTGCTGACCGAGCGCCGGCCCGACGGGCGGCGCTGGGCTGGCTTGCCCGCCGACAGCCTGAAGCTTTATCTGCGTGAGGACTTTCCTGGCCATGAGGGTCTGAGCTTATCCGCAGTCGTCAGATCTTCTTGACCTGGTCGAAGCCGACCTCGACCGGGGTCTCGCGTCCGAAGATCGACACCAGCACCTTCAGCCGCTGCGCGTCCTCGTTGACCTCGGAGATCTCTCCCGAGAAGTCCGACAGCGGCCCGGAGACGACCTTGACCGACTCGCCGATCGAGAACTGGGCGCGGCTGCGCGGCCGCTCGGCGGGCTCCTGGTGCAGCAGCCGGTCGACCTCGGCCTGCGTCAGCGGCACGGGCTCGTTTGAGGCGCCCACGAAGCCGGTCACCCCCGGCGTCCCCTTGACCAGCGACCAGGAATCCTCGTTGAGGTCCATCTGGACGAGCACGTAGCCCGGCATGGTGCGCTTCTCGACGGTCACCTTCTGGTTGTCCTTCATCTCGGACACCGACTCGGTGGGGACGACGATCTGGCGCACCGCTCGCTTCTGGTTGAGCGACACCACGCGGTGCTCGAGGTTGTGCTTGACCTTGTTTTCGTGGCCGGAATAGGTGTTTACGACGTACCAGCGGAACATGTTCTCTCTTGTCTAAGGCTTCTACTTCAGGAGCACGCGGACGATCCGGGTGGCGATCTCGTCGGCGACGCCGAGATATACGCCGGCGACGATCACAAAACCGATCACGACCCCGGTGGCCTGCATCACCTGCCGGCGATCGGGCCACTGTACCCGCTGGAGCTCCCTCCAGCTTCCCTGCAGGAAGTTGATCAGGCGATTGCCCGATACCCGGCCCCGCGCCGGCGCTGCGCCGGATCCCGATACGGCTACCGCGCGTCCGCCAGAGCCCCCGCCTCCTCCGGCCTCATCTGCGAGGGGCTCGGCGCCATCGAGCTCATCCTCGTCGTCGAACTCCTGTTCCGCGTCGCTCTCGTAATCCTCGGGCTCGGGCTCGGGCTCCGGCTCGGGTTCGGGCTCACCGTTGACGGCCTGCGCCAGATCGGGCCGCCCAAGGGCAAGCTGGGCATCGGCGAGCTCCACGTCGGGCGTCGCGTGCTCGATCGGGCTGGGAGCCTCGACCTCCCGCGCCTCGACGTCACGGAGCTCACGCTCGCGCGCTGTCGTCACGCCGGGCCGGGATAGCTGACTCGAGGTGGGACGGCGGCTGCGCCGCTCCTTGGCACGTTTGCGGTTGCGAGCCACGGCTACTCCGGACGCGCACTCAGCGCGTTTCGCGGTGCGCGGTGTGGCGCCGGCACCAGCGGCAGTACTTGCGCAGTTGCAACCGCTCGGGGTTGTTCCGCTTGCTCTTGTTCGTCTGGTAGTTCCGGCGCTTGCACTCCTCGCATGCGAGAGTGGCGGCGATCCGGACGTCTCCACGGGCCATTGCGCGCTTTTTGTCGACGGAGGGATCAGGAATTCGGCCGCCGAACCGCGGGCGTCAGAACGAACGCCGCCCGGCGCCGGGGGTTGAGTGTAGCGTCCCGCCAGCCGATCGTGGACCCGTTGTCTGCGCCCGAGAAGGTGGCAAGTGTCGGGAGTGGGTGGTGTTATTGCCCTCAGCCGGGAACAATCCTCCCAATGCTGCGGCTGATCGCCCTCGTGGTCTCGATCGGAATCGCCGATTCGGTCAATCCCACGACGATCGCGCCGGCTCTGTACCTCGCGGGCCACGACGACGCCCGGAGCAAGGTGGCCCAGTTCACGGCTGCCGTGTTTGGCGTCTACCTGCTCGGCGGGATCGCGATCGCGCTCGGGCCCGGTCAGCTGCTGCTGTCGCTGGTCCCGCATCCGAGCAAGCACCTCAGCTACGTGCTCGAGATCGTGGCCGGCGTGGCCATGCTCACGGCGGCCGCGTTTCTGTGGGGCTACCGGGATCGGCTCGGCCGCGGCGACAAACCGCCTGAGATCAGAGTCCGGGGCAAATCGAGTGCGCTGCTGGGCGCCACGATCACCGCGGTCGAGCTGCCCACGGCATTTCCATACTTCGCCGCCATCGCCGCCGTCGTCGGCTCCGGCTACGACATCGTGCGCCAGCTCATGCTGCTGGTGCTGTTCAACGTCTGCTTCGTATTGCCGCTGCTGGTGATCCTGGGCGTGCTCCAGTTCGCCGGGCCCAACGCGGTGCGGTTGCTGGCAACCGGACGCGCCAAGCTCGAGGCCCACTGGCCGGCGCTCCTCGCCGGGTTGTTCCTGTTGGCCGGAGCGTTCGTGACGACCCTCGGCGTCACCGGTCTGGGCAGCCTGCATCACAATGATTTCGGCACCTTCTCACGCCGCCTGAGGCACTTCTTGCACCCCTGAGTGGCGCCCCGGTCGTCGCCCAACGGCTAGCCATCGGCCCCCGGTTGCGGCGGCATCGAATCCGACTTCGCATCGGCCCGTGCGTCGCGCACCAAGCGGCGCATTCCGCTCAGCCAGCGCTCGGGCTGCGATCCCTTGAGCGCCATATATCGAGCGACGTCTTCATGGGGAAGGATCAGAAAGCGCTCCTCACGCAGGCCGGCGACAACCGCGGCCGCGACCTCGTCTGGCTCGATCAGCCCGCCGGCCAGCAGCGGCGCGGCACCTACCGGATCCTCGAGAGCGAGCTCGAGCATGGGCGTGCGCACGGCCTGCGGGCACAGGCAGGAGACTTTGATCCCGGCGTCGGCGTAGCTGATCGAGATCCATTCGGCGAGCGCCACCGCGGCGTGCTTGGTGATCGAGTACGCGAGCGCCGACACCTGCGTGAGTAGACCGGCGGCCGACGCCGTGCTGAGGAGATAGCCCTCCCCGCGCGCGACCATCTCGGGCAGCACCGCTCGCGCCGCCCACACGTGGGCCATCACGTTGACGGCCCAGGTCGCCTGCAGCTCGTCGTCCGGCGCTTCGGGGCCGCCCGGCGGACCCGGGACCCCGGCGTTGGAGAAGAACAGGTCGATCGGGCCGCCCTCGTCGCGGGCTTTCGCCACCAGGTCCTTGATCTCGCGCTCGTGGCTCACGTCGGTCTGGATGGCGAGGCCGCCGATCTCGGAGGCGAGCGTCTGCCCGGGCTCCCAGTTGAGGTCGGCGGCCACGACGTGGGCTCCCTCGGCGGCGAACCTCCTGGCACAGGCGCGACCGATGCCGCTGCCGGCGCCCGTGATGACCACATGCTTGCCGGTGAGCTCCATCCCGGCTAGGCGCTGCCGAGCACGACGCCGGCGGCGACGATCAGGGCGCCGCCGAGCGCGACCTGCAGGAGGCTGGTACGCAGCGACACCGCCATGAAGCGCTTGCGGATCAGCGAGATCGTGATCAGCTCGATGGCCACCACCACTCCGGCCACGACCAGCGCGGTGTGGACCTCGCTGATCAGAAACGGGAGCGAGTGAAACACGCCGCCGATCGCGGTCATGACGCCGGTGACGATGCCGCGGACGACCGCCGAGCCGCGGCCGGTCTCGGCCCCGGTATCCGACAGCGCCTCGGAGAAGCCCATGCTGATCCCGGCGCCCACGGCCGTGGCCAGCCCGACGAACAGCGCCGCGTGCGAACCGGACAGCAGTGCCGCCGCGAAGATCGGCGCCAGCGTCGAGAGCGTCCCGTCGATCAGCCCGACCAGTCCGGGCTGGATGTAGCGGAGCAAAAGCGTGCGCTCGTCGATCTTCCGCAGCCCCGCAAAACTCTGTTCCACTACCAGCATAATAACAACTGTGTTAAGATTAGGGCACCCTTAGATGCTCACCGACACCTCCCCGCCAACCCTTCCAGATCCTTCGGACGACCTGGTGCGCCTGCTGCACAGCCGCGGTCAGCGCTCCACGCCCCAGCGGCAAGTGATCCTGCGCGCGCTGCGACGGCGCGGTCGCCATGCCACGGTGGACGAGATCGGCGCCGCCATCCGCCACGAGCTGCCGGGCACCTCGACCCCGACCGTGTACGCCACGCTCGAGCTGCTGGTCGAGCTGGGACTCGTCCGGCGGATAGACACCGGCCTCGGGGCCGCCCTCTACGACGGGCGCACCGAGCCGCACCAACACCTGGTCTGCCGCCGGTGTGGCCGCGTCGACGACCTCGATGTGGACATGCCGGCTGAGCCTTTGATGCGCGCGGCCGGCGCGACCGGCTTTGAGGCCGACGCTGCCGAGCTCGTGATCTCGGGGCGCTGCGCGCGCTGCGCCCAGCGCGCCTGAAGAGGCCGAACTACCGTGCGCCGGCGCCGGCCAGCGCGCGAGCCTGTTGGCGCTCGGGCGTGATCCGCACGACGTTCCAGGCGAGGCCGGCGCGCTCCATCGCCGAGATGATCAGCCCCGAAGGATCGAGCTCCCACCAGCGCAGCCCGTGGCGGGCCGAACGGGGGAAGGCGTGGTGGTTGTGGTGCCACGATTCGCCGAGCGAGAACAGGGCCAGCCAGCCTACATTGGTGGAGTGGTCGTCGACGTCGAACCGGCGGCTGCCGAAGAAGTGACAGACCGAATTCACTGACCAGGTGATGTGGTGCACGAAGAAGATCCGAACGAGCCCGCCCCAGACAAGGCCCCGTAGCGCTCCGCCCAGCGTGAAGCCGCCGAGCACGAATCCGGCCGCTGTGGGCAGCAGCAGCGAGAGCACGACCAGCAGCGGAAACGATCTCCCGATCCGGCGCATGGCCGGATCCTCGTAGAGCTCGGCCGCATAGCGCTTCCAGTCGGCTTGTCCCTGGGTCTCGAACAGCCAGCCCACGTGAGCGTGCCAGAGGCCGACCAGCCCGCTCCCGTGCCCCACGTGCGGGCTGTGCGGATCACCCTCGCGGTCGGTGTGGGCGTGGTGCTTACGGTGATCGGCGACCCAATCCATCACCGAGCCCTGCAACGACATGGAGCCGAGCACCGCCAGCGCCCGCTCGATCCATCGGTGGGTCTGAAACGCGCGGTGCGTCAGCAGACGATGAAAGCCGACCGTGACCCCGACCGCGGTGAGCAGGTACATCGCGGCGAGGATGGCCAGATCGCCGGCATCGACGGCCCGGTTCCACAACAGCACGATCGCCACCAGCACGCCCACAAACGGGACTACGACACCCATCAGGTTTGCGATACGTTCGGCACGGGTCATAGCCCAGCCAGCATGTCATGTACGTTTGCGCCGGTTCTTGCGCTATGTCGCGGCTGTGTCCTCCCAATTTTTATAGATATGGAATGAACTCAGGGCTGATCCAGGCACTTTCGCAGGCGCCGCGGCTCCGTCGGCCAGCACACCGGCTCGCGGCGCGACACGTCAGCCGGGACAAGCGGGTCGATGAACACGGCCGCATCGCTGCCCTGGTACAAACACAGCCCACCATTCGGTCCCAATCGTCCGGGCTGTCAGGTTGGGCGCCTGGGCGCCAGTCGGGGTGCGGCGCCGTCCAGCGCCAGAGCCCGGGAGCGATCTCGTCGGGTTCTGGCCCTATCCCGCGCGGCATCGCGGACGGCGGGCTCAGCGGCGAAATCGCAGCGGCACCGCCGGCCGGCTCACTCGCCGACCGCCCAATGCTCGACGGTCAGCTCAGCGATCGGGAAATCCTTCGGATTGCCAGTGCACAACCTTGCCCGAGCGCAGTGCGCGGCCGCCGCGATCAGGCAGTCAGCTTGAGCCAGTGAGATACCACGCTCGGCATGGGCGCGTCTCCACTCCCCCGCAAACCGGCCGGCTTGTCTTCCCAGCGGGAGCATGCGGAGCCCCTTGAACAATGCCTCCGCCGCGGCGGTCTCCCTGGCTCGCAGCCCGCGCACGACTTCCTCGACGTTGATCGCGCACGCGCATGGGACATCACCGGATTCACGCATCTCGATCACGCGCTGGCCCGCAGGCGCCCCGCGGAGGACGTCGATCAGGACCGTCGTGTCGAGCAGCGCCAGCGCCATCAACCGACGCGCTCTGCCGAGGCGTGGCGCTGATCACGAACCCAGGCAGCCGGGTCCGGATCCCAATCGTGCCCGGCCTCGTCGCTGATCGCGCCGACCGCGGACTCGATCAGCTCCCACCGCCGTTCGTCGTCGAGGGATCTGCGGATCGAATCGGCGATGAACGCGCTGCGCTGCCGTCGGCCCACCCGTCGGTCGAGCTCGGCCACCAGCTCCTCATCCAGCGCTATGTGCAGTCGCACGCCCACAAGCTAGCACACAGAGGTGGCATCGAGCGTGGCCGAACCCGGCGCATCGAAGCGTGGCCAACCCGCTGCATCGAGCGCGGCCCTGCTCAGTTCCGGTGACCTCAGTCGACCAGCAGGTGCTGGTCGCCGACAACGAGGTGGTCGCCGGGCCGCAATTCGCACCGGCCCACGGCGACGTTGTTGATGGTCGTGCCGTTGGTCGAGTCGAGGTCCTGCACGACCCAGGTGCCGTCGCGGAATCTGAGCCGGGCATGCCGGCGCGACACGGCCGGGTCCGAGAGCACTATGTCGCAGCTCGGGTGGCGGCCGATCACCAGTTCGTCGGGTTCGCCGGTCCAGTCCAGCGCCAGCACGATCGGCGGATCCAACTCCGCCGGGCCCCACCTGGACCAAAGTGTGCGAGTCACGTCGGCGAGCTGCGCCGCCGCCCTTGACCACGCCCGGCGGGGCGAACGGATGGTGAGGTCACCGATCAGCCGGCTCGGATCGATCAGCCGGCTCGAGAACAGCACGTCGAGGCGGTACACGAGCGTCTTCTCGCTCAGCAGCCCATCGCCATAGGCGGCGTTCAGGATCGCGGCTACGCGGTTGCGCGATGCTGCCGGCGGCTGCAGCATCCGTTCAGATTCCCGCGACTGCGGGCGGTTGTCAACAGCGCGGCGCCCGCAGACGGCGCCAGCGCCAATCACCCGCTCCCGGCGGCCGTGAGCGTGGTCGTCAGTCGGGGACTGGACGCCAGTGTCTGGTAGACGACGCAGTAGCGCTCGGTGAGCCGCTGCAGCACCGCGAGCTGCTCCTCGTCGGCATCGGCGTCGAGCTCAAAGGAGAGCCGGATCGCCGAGAAGCCGACCGGCGCCTCGCGCTCGACGCCGAGCGTGCCCCGGAAGTCGAGGTCCCCCTCGGCGTATACCTGCCCCGAGGACACCGAGATCCCAAGCGAAGTGGCCACCGCCCGGAGAGTGACCCCCGCGCAGGCGACGAGCGCTTCGAGCAGCATGTCGCCCGAGCACAGCAAGGACCCGTCGCCACCCGAAGCCGGATGAAGCCCCGCTTCGGCCAACGCCCGGCCGGTCTGGACCGAGCACGAGACGCCTTCTCCCAGCGAGCCGGAGGCCGACAGGGTCACGAGCGCGGCGTCTGGCTGTTGGGTGTAACGCTCCTTGAGCGGCGCCTGAAGCGCCTTGAGTTGGTCGCTATCCATGACTGAGATCTTACGGTCGCGCCGCCGGGCCGACGGCTTGGGCCGCGAAGGGCCGCGGCTACTGATCGCCCGGCTCGGCCGGCTCGATCGTCTCCTGATCGGGCTCAGCCGCGTACAGGCGAGCGACGTCAGCGGCGCGGCAGCGCAGACACGTTTGCTGGTTGAGGTAGCCCTTGTCGGTGATCTCGCCGGCGTCGAGACTGGGGGGTCTCGCCAGGAGCAGCAGACGCTCCACTCGCGCCGCCGACCCGGCGGTCCGACCAAGCGTCGCCAGCGTCTGCGCCAGGTGGCGTCGAAGCCCGGGATCGTGCAGCTCGACGTCGCCGTCGGTGCCGCACAGCTTGCGGGCCTCGGCCTGATTGACCCAGGCCAGGGCGGCCACATAGGGCTTGTCGTGACCGCAGATGACGGCATCGGTCAGCACCCTGGCCTCGCCCAGAAGCCTGGTCCGGAGCGGGCCGACCGTGACCCAGGTCCCGGTCAGAAGCTTGAAGTCCTCAGCGAGACGGCCGTCGAACGTGAGACCCTGGTTGGGGTCGCCTTCGTCGACGAGCTTGACGGCGTCGCCGGAGCGATAGAAGCCCTCCTCGTCGAAGGCCGAGGCGGCCAGCTCCGGCGCCTTGTAATAGCCGGGGGTCACATTGGGCCCGCTGACGCGGATCTCGAGCTTGCCGGCTTCGGGCGCGAGCTTGATTGTGGTCCCGGGCAGAGGCACACCGATGCACCCGATGACGGCATCGGCGAAGTGTGCGCTGGTGGCCGCCGGAGCGGTTTCGGTCGTGCCCCAGCTCGACGTCAACGGTACCGGGTGATCGGCCACCCGCTCGGCGATCTCCCGCAGGCGCAGGGCGAGGGCGTCAGGGAGCGCGGCCCCGGCGTAGAACATGAACCGCAGACGGCTGAGGAAGTGCCGCGCAAACTCGCGGTCGCTTTCCAGAGTGCCGGCCAGCAGCGCAAATCCGGCGGGCACGTTGAAGTACAGGGTGGGCGCGATCTCCCTGAGTGCCGCCAGCGTGCGCTCGAACAGTGCCGGGGCGGGCCTGCCGTCATCGATGTACAGCGTCCCGCCGTTGAACAGCACCAGGTTGAGGTTGTGGTTTGCACCAAACGTGTGACTCCACGGCAGCCAGTCGACCAGCACCGGCGGCTCATCGGCCAGAAACGGCCAGATCCACTGCAGGACCGCCTGGTTGGAGCACAGCATCCGGTTTGTGTTGATCACCCCCTTGGGCACTCCGGTTGAGCCGGACGTGAACAGGAGCTTGACGGTCGTGTCGGGGTCGAGGGCGGCAAACGCGTCATCGACCACGGGGGTCGGCGTGGTCTCCAGCAATTCGGCGAGCCGCAGCGCTCCCCGGCGCTCCCCACGGGCGACCAGCACCGTGCCGGCGCTGGAGCCCAGCGCGTCGAGCGCGCTACCGAAGGGCCCGGCGTCGTCGGCGAACACCAGCCCGGGCCGCGTCAGCTCGGCGATCTGCCTGACCCGGGCGTGGTCGGCGCTCATCAGCGAGTAGGCGACGCTGATCGGCATCACCGGAACGCCCGCCGTGTAGGCGCCCAGGCTCAACAGCAAATGCTCGACCGAGTTGCCCGACAGGATCATCAATGGACGATCCGGTCCGAGCCCGAGGTCGAGCAGCGCCTGGGCCAGTGCGTCGGCCTTTTCGCGCGCCTCCCCGTAGGTCGGCCCCACCCAGTGGTTCTGCTCGTCGCGCTGGGCGGCGAGCAGACGCTCGGGGTGAGCCGCGGCCCGCTCGCGAAGCACGGCCGCGATCGATGGTCTGAACGCCGGCAGCGGGTGGCGGGAGCGCAGCAGGGTGCTCCCGTCCGCGCGCCGCTCCATCGTGATGTCAGGCGGCGCGAACGTCTCCTGCTCGACGGCCGGGCTCATCTGTTTTCCCGCGGTGCAAGTGGACTCATGCGGCGCGGTCGATCAAGGTAGAGAGAACGATCAGTGTCCGCGTGCGCAGCACGTTGGGATCGCGACGCAGGGTCTCGACGAACTTCTCGAGGTCGGCGATGCTCTCCACGCGCGCGCGAACCAGTGCATCGGGCTCACCCGAGATCGTGAAGGCGGACACGACCTGATGCAGTCCCACCAGCGACCGACCCACGTCGGCGGGCGCGATTCGGTCCGCGCAGTAGACCTCGACCAGGGCCTCGATCCCCTCTCCGAGAGCCCGCGGGTCAATCCGGGCGCCGTAGCCGACGATCACACCGTCCTGTTCAAGACGATCGACGCGGCGCTTGACGGCGGTGGACGAGAGGCCTACGTGCGTCCCGATGTCGGCGAACGTGCGTTTCGCGTTCTCCTGGAGCAACGCAATGATCCCGCGGTCGATGGTGTCTAGAGGACGGCTTAGCTGCATGCGACGACCGATGGAATGCGTGTGAGTTGCGTCGAGCCTACCATTGCGCGACATTCATTGCGTGGCCGTCACCGGAATGTCAGACCCGAGGCTACGTCGGTCGCTGCTCGAACTCGACGGCGCCAGTCTGACCATTGGCGATGCTCTCGAAGTCTCGCGCGCCACCCGCACCGTCGGGCTGAGCAAACCCGCCGCCGAAGCGGTTCGCGCCAGCCGGGAGCTCAAGCGCAGCCTGATCGCCGAGGAGATCCCGATCTACGGAGTCACGACCGGTTTCGGAGACAGCGCCCACCGCCAGATCTCTCCGGCCAAGGCGGCGCGGCTCCAGCAGGGCGTGATCCGCTTCATGGGGTGCGGAACCGGGCCCATCGCCCCGCCCGAGGTCGCGCGCGTGACTATGTTGCTGCGGGCAAACTGCCTGGCCAAGGGCAACTCAGGCGTGCGCGTGGAGCTGATCGAACGGCTACTCGACCTGCTCAACAACGACGTGCTCCCGTTCATCCCCGAGCGCGGTTCCTGCGGTGCCAGTGGAGACCTGGCGCCGCTCTCCTACGTGGGACGAGCCCTCAGCGGCGATGGACGGGTCGCGTTCGCGGGCCGGGAGCTGCCGGCCGCCGACGTCCTGGCCGAGCTCGAGATCGAGCCGCTCGTACTCGAGGCCAAGGAGGGCCTGGCGCTGACCAACGGCACTTCTTTCATGAGCGCCTTCGCCTGCCTGGCCGTCGGCGCCGCCCGCGAGCTCGCCGATCTGGCCGATCTGATGACCGCCATGGCGTCGCAAGCGCTACTGGGCAACCGAGGCCACTTCAACGCGTTTCTGTTCGACGACGCCAAGCCCCATTCCGGGATGGTGTGCAGCGCCCGCAACATCCGCGAGCTGCTGGCCGACTCTCGGCTGTCGATCGACAGTGAGGAGCTGTTCGCCGGCGGTATGCAGGGGGCGGACTTCGTCGAACTCGACCGCCAGGTGCAGGACAGGTACTCGATTCGCTGTGCGCCGCATGTGATCGGGGTACTGCGTGACGTGATCGCGTGGGTGCAGGACTGGGTGACGACCGAGATCAATTCCTCAGACGACAACCCTCTGTTCAACGTCGGCGGCCACCGGGTCGAGAGCGGCGGGAACTTCTATGGGGGTCACATCGGTCAGGCCATGGATTCGCTCAAGGTGGCGCTGGCCAACCTCTGCGACCTGATGGACCGCCAGCTCGAACTGCTGGTGGACGAGAAGTTCAACGCCGGCCTGACTCCGAATCTGATTCCCCGTTTCGACGCCGACGATCCCGAGGCCGGGCTGCACCACGGCTTCAAGGGCATGCAGCTGTGCTGCTCAGCGATGACCGCCGAAGCCATGAAGCTCTGCAACCCTGCGACGATTCACTCTCGCTCCACCGAGTGCCACAACCAGGACAAGGTCTCGATGGGCTCGATCGCCGCGCGTGACGCTCGCACGATCGTCGAGATCGCCCAGAACATCGCCGCCATCCATCTCATCGCCTGCTGCCAGGCGCTCGAGCTCCGGGGCATCGAGCGCTGCAGCCCGCCGACGATCGAGGCGTTCCGGCTGGTCCGCGACCGCGTTGCCTTTCTCGACCGCGACCGCTACCTGGACGTCGACATCGCCGCGACTGTGGACCTGATCGCATCGGGCGGGTTCTCGGTCCTCGCCCAGTAGCTGCGGTTTCCGTCGGGGGTATCTCCACGCGGGGAAGGATCTGGACCCCGCGGTGTCTCTGTCTGTACCTGTCCGAGTGACGGGTGAATCCCAAATCCAAGACAGGGAGCGAGAGATATGGCCGGTGTGAACAGAGCAAGAGTGCGCCTGGGTGGCGTGGCCGCGGTGGTGGGCATTTCCTTGGTGGTGGCCGCATGCGGGAGCAGCAGCTCGAGCTCGAGCGCACCTGCCGCCAACTCGGCGGCGGCCTCGAACAGCTCGGTCAGCGGTATCGCCATCAGTACCGCCAAAAGCACGGCCGGCACGTATCTGACCGGCAGCTCGGGACGGGCGCTGTACCTGTGGGTGGCTGACACGGGCGACAGATCCAGCTGTTCGGGCGCGTGCGCCAAGTATTGGCCTCCGGTCGTCACCAAGGCCGCGCCTACCGCCGCGGGTGGCGTTCAGGCGTCGGACCTGGGCACGATCACGCGCTCTAACGGCAGCAAGCAGGTGACCTACAACGGTCACCCGCTGTATTACTTCCTGGGCGACAAGAGCTCCGGAACCTGGCACGGCCAGGGCAGCAGCAACTTCGGCGCCAAGTGGTGGTTGGTGGCTCCCTCCGGCACGGCGATCACCGCGGGTCACTCGGCGAGCTCCGGCTCCTCCGGCAGCGGCTCGGCCGGCAGCGGCTCGTCGGGCAGCGGCTCGTCGGGCAGCGGCTCGTCCGGCAGCGGCTCGGGCGGTAGCAGCAGCTGGGGCTAGGCCCCAGGCCTGAATGTCACCGCAGTCTGTGGGTGCCCGCCGGAGCGCGGGCACCACTGCAGTTCTCGGTGTTGGCAGCCCCGTCAGCCGCCACGGGCCGGCGACGCGGCCGATCGGCCGGTGGGGCTTTGCCGGCGTGGCGGTGGCCTCCTTCGGTGGTCCGTTGGCGCTCGCCGGGTTGGCTGCGCCGGGGATCATCGCCGACGCGGGTGATTCCGCCGGGCTGACCGCGCTTCTGTCGGTCGTCGTCTTCGCCGTGCCGCTCGCCCTGTGGCTGCGTTACTCGCAGCACATCAACAGCTCGGGGGGGCTGTATGGGTTCGTCGCGGCGGCCGTCGGGCGTCGGGTGGCGCTCGCCCAGGCGGGGATCTGGATCTTCAGCTACCTGCTCTACGTGAGCTACACGACGGTGCAGATCGTCTACGACCTGCTGCCCAGCGTCGTGCCCGGCGAGCGCCAGTACCAAACGCTGCTGGCCCTCCTGATCCCGGTCACGATCGCCGCCGTGATGATCGCCGGGCGAGCTTTGGCCTTGCTCGTCCTGGGCCTGATCGCCGCCGGGCAGGTCGTGCTGGCCTTCGTCCTCGACGGGGTGACGATCGCGAACATTTCGGCGCCGGTCTCGATCTTTGGCGCCGGAGCGGCCGGCGGCTCGCTGACCAGGGCGACCGCGCAGACTTCGCTGCTGTACATCTGCGGCAGCCTGCCGCTGTTTTTGGGTGGCGAGCTGGCGTGCCCGGCGCGCACGATCAGGCGCGGCCTGATCGGCTCGCTACTGCTCACCGGTCTCGTGGTCGTGCTCGCCGTCGCCCCACTGGCGGCCGCTCCGGGACTGCTCAACACCGACATACCCGGGGTGAGCGTGGCTCAGGAGTTCTCGGGCCAGACGCTCGCCTACGCGATTGGGATCGGAATCGCGGTCAGCACCGCGGGTGTGATCCTGTGCGAGTACCTGGCGCTCACCCGGCTGATGCACGCCATCGGCCCTTGGTCGATGCGCACCGGCGCGGTGTCGATAGGTGCCCTGATCGTCCTGGCGGCCCCGTTTACGCTGATCGATCCCGAGGGCTTCTACAACACGTTGCTCAAGCCGTCGCTGATCGCGCTGTGGCTCAGCCAGCTGATCGTGTTCGCCGCCTACCCACGGTTCGCCGCCAAGCACGGGCAGCGACTCCTGCCCGCCTGGGCGCTGAGTCTGGGCGCGAGCGCGCTTGCCATCTACGCGCTGTGGATGACCGTGCACCATGCCGCGAGCTGAACCCTGCGGCGGCGGATAGCCGGCCCGGGGCGAAGATCGCCAACCACGCGGTTCACGAACTGCCGTCCCGTAAGATGAACCGATGTCAAACCCGGTGCAGCAACTCAAGCAACGGTCGCCGGGGCAGCGGTTCTGGGCAGTCCTCGTTCTAGCCGTATCGCTCGTGTTGGTGACGGCGGCACAGCGCGATCTTCAGCATCGCCCCGACGATGAGCTGCGCGGCAACAAATGGCTGTGGCGGCTGGTGTGCCTAAACGCGATCGGCGCCGTGAACTACTTCGCCTGGGGGCGACGGGCCAAGCAACCGTAAGGCGGCCGCGCGCCCCGGGCGGTGAGCTCGCCGCGCCTTAGCGGCGCGGGTGGAGGCCGCAGAGCAGCGCACGAGCGGGCGCGCGACACTCCGCTGATGCTCGAGTCGGCCTTATCGGAGGGAGCTCGCCTTCGCCTCTTTGAAGAGTCGGATGCGCAGCCGCTGTACCGCTTGATCGACCAGAACCGCGAATATCTGGCGCGGTGGCTCCCGTGGGCAGAGGAAAGCACCCTGGAGTCGACGATCGACTTCATTCGCTTGACGCGGCGCCAGCTCGCCGACAATGACGGCCTCCAGACCGCCATCGTCATCGATGGCGAGATGGCCGGCGCCATCGGTGTCCATGGCATCTCGTGGAGCGACGAGAGCACGAGTCTGGGCTATTGGCTGGCCGAGGAGTTCCAAGGCCGCGGCGTGATGACCACGGCGGCGCGTGCCTACACCAACCACGCGTTCGGGGGATGGCGGCTGAACCGCGTCGAGCTTCGGGCCGCGGTGAACAACACCAGGAGCTGCATGATCGCCGAGCGGCTGGGCTTCACGCGCGAGGGCGTCCTGCGGCAGGCCGAAAAGGTCGGTGAGCGCCGGCACGACCTTGCCGTCTACTCGATGCTGGCCGCTGATTGGCGTCGTTAGAGGCACCACGTCCATCTTTCAGCGTTGCGGATCACATTTTTGAACACGCCGACGGCGCCACCGCGGTCCTAAAGGGCCGAGGTCTTCGACGGCCAGGTCGTGCTCGCCCGCGCGCCCGCCAACGCCCCGGGCCGCAAGCTCTACGTCCAACCGGCCGCGGATCGAGGACGTTCTCGCGGCCGCGTAGCCGCCCAGATTTCGCCTACGTCCCGTCCCCGGCGCTCGGCGTGCATGGTTTCGATCACGTGCATGCGAGCCACGTCGCATAGGCAGCGGTCAGTTCGCAGTCTGCCCGAGCGCGTCGCGGCTGATGTTGATCGGGGTTTTCTCGCGAGCGAGCTCGGCGGCGTAGGTGTGGCGCAGGCCGTGGGGCATTCACGCGCCGCTCGATGTCGGCTTTGTGGGCCAGGCGGGGAGGGCCTGGCGGATGTAGTTGGGGTCCCGGCGCCCACCCTGGAGGGTGCAGAAGACCGTGTGCGGGCGGCCGGGGGACAATTGAGATGATTCATAGTCGAGCGTTGGGCTGGGGAAACGGCGAGGGGGCTGCCAGCGAGCCTCAACACTCGGCTCTCTCCCCGCGCGCGGTCGTCCGTTGGCGTGAACCCATGGGCGGGGTTCTGTCAATCAGCATTGAGGACAGTCAAATGCGGGGCCTGAGCTCATCGAGCAGTGACGCGAGCCTGATTGGTGCCTCGGTGTCAAAGCCACAGGCATTCGCGAGGCTTTTTGATCGTCATGCTCGGATTATCTGGCGTTACGCGTGCCGGCGCGTCGGCCCGGCGGCCGCGGATGAGATCGTCAGCGAGACGTTCTTTCGTGCGTTTTCCCGCCGCGCGGCCTATGACGCGAGGCAGCCCGACGCGCGCCCGTGGCTGTATGGGATCGCGACCAACGTGGTGCGCGAGCACGCCCGAGACGAAGCGCGGCACGATCGTGATATCGAGGGGCCTCGCGAGAGCGATCTTGCCGATGCCGAGTTCGATCGCGTTGAGGCCCGGGCTGACGCCGCAGCACAGGTCTCCGCGACGGCCGCGGCGCTGGCGTGCCTCGAGCCGGTCGACCGCGAGACATTGCTGCTGTACGCGCTGGCCGATCTGCGCTACGAGCAGATCGCGACCGCGATGGACGTGCCGGTTGGAACGGTCCGCTCGCGCTTGAACCGGGCCAGACGTTTGATGCGAACCCAGCTTGGTCTCGCCGAGACAGGCGCCCCATCGAGCGTCGCAGATGAAAGGAGCCAGCGATGACTGCTGATATCGATCTTGAGCTTGTGCGCGAGGCATTCCCGGACGTCGAGGAGCCATCGGCCGAGACGCTTGCGTCGCTGCGCGCCAGGCTCGTGGAGCAGATCGGTGCGCCCGTCACAGCGCAAGCCCGCAGGCGCTTCCGCCGCCGGCTGATCCCCGCGGCGGCGGCGCTCTTTGTCGTCGTGGCCGGTTTGGCGTTGGCGATTGTCAACCTGGGCTCGCCGGGCCCCGGCCAGCTTGGCGTTGCCGAGGCGCGGGCGATCCTACGCGGTGCCGCCGCCGGGTTATCGGTGCCCGCCGGGACGGTGCTGCATACCGCCTACGCGGGCGTGCAGCCGTTCCCCAACGGGCGCTCGACTCGGTGGCGCGAGGAGACCTGGCAGCAGACTTCGGCTCCCTACGATAAGCGCTACATCTTCTCCCCAGCGGGCCAGCCGTCGCAGCAGTACGCGATCGTCGACGGCCACCTGCAGCTGTATGACCCGCAGCGCAACACGATCTACACCAACGAGGCTCCTCCTCCGTACACGGTCCGCCCGGCCGCCCACGCCGGCCGCTACCTGCTGACGCCCGCGGGCACCCGGGCGACAATCACGATCACCGCCGCACAGCTGCGCGGACTGCGCGAAGGCCAGGACACGATCGTCTTCTCGAACGTACCGTCCGTGATCCCCTACAGCTCGCTCGTGAAGCATCCGATCGAGATGCGCACGATGGCGCTCTCGCTGCTGCACTCCGGGCACGCCCAGGTTCAAGACAACGTGACGTTCGCGGGCCGGGCGGCGATCGAGATCTCCGGGCCGGGACCGATCGCGGCTATTCACAACTCCTACTACGTGACGCCGCGCACCTACCGGCCGCTCGGCTGGGTGCAGCACTTCGCCGGCGAGACCGTGACCCTGCGGTTCGTCGTCTACCAGCTGCTGCCCGGCACGGTCGCCGACCGCGGGCTGGTGACGCTTCCCGGCGCCCATCCGGGCGCCCGGATCGACACCAACGGGGCCGACTTCAATGCGGCCGCCAACCGGCTCCTCAAGTAGCCGCGGCGCTCACCGACGGCGGGCGCGGCAGCGCGGCTGCGGGCCCACCTCACGCCGATCAGAATCCTGCCAGGACATACCGGTGACACTCACCATCGCCTAACGGGCCGCCTCGTCCTTGCTCAAGAGGTTGCGCTCCGTTGATCCGGAAGATGATCGCCTCCTACCGCGAAGAGGGCCGTGAGCCCCCGATCGGCGGGGGCCACGCCGGCCACTCCGCTAGCTGGGCCATTGTCCAGCCGTTCTCATCAGGGGTGAACACCGCGGTCAGCTGCAGCGTCTCGCTCATCCAGTGGGGAGCTTACGACGCGACGGAATTCGAGGGCGATCTCGGAGTCAGCCGGATGCTGGCGCCGGTCGTAGGAGAATTGACACCGTGGACGTTCGCGAGGTGTTGGTTTCTGTCGAATGTGACGACGGCCGCGGGGGTGTCGTCCGCGGTGATGATGGCCAGGTGTGGCTGTCTCGGTCGGTCGATCGGGTCGGCGGCCCCCGAGTCGACAGCTATCGGCCGGCTCATCTCGGGCTCCGCGGCGATCGCACGCTGCTCGGGGGGCTGCTGGCGCCGGGCGCGGTTTCGGCGGAGGCGGTCGATGATCGAGGCTATCGGGTGCAAGCTGCTGTTGGGTACGGCGCCTGGGCAGTCGTGCTCGAGCAACCCAGACATGGCCCGGTGGCCGCGGTGTGCCTGCGAGATGCTCGAGGGCGGCCGGTGGCGCCGGCGCTGCCCGCGAGCTGGACGCGCGCGCCGGTGACTGACACCGACGAGCCATGTCCGGCGTGCGGCGCGGTCGCCTGGGATGAGGTGCTGCCCAGCGATGGGTCGCGCGGGGGGCGCTTGATGCCCGACGGCGAGACCGAGCCCACGCCCGTGGTCGTGTGCCGGACCTGCGGGCATGAGGAAGAGATAGGGTCGGTGATCAGATTCGAGCGCCCCGAGGACGAGGATCCGGCGGAGGTCGCCGAGCGGATGCGCGCCTGGGAAGCGTCTCACCGGGCCGAGCAACTCGAGCTGCTGGCGATGGTGAGCTTCCCGATCTACGCCGCGGCCGGCTGGCCGGCGAGGCTGACCGGACATGGCGGCAGTACGGCAGGACTCGACGGACCGCTGACCCGAGTCGAGCGCGTGACGGTATCGCATGGCTCGTTCGGGCCTGACACGGCACCCGAGCTACAGATCGAGACGGCAATCGTCGAGCGTCGGCATCCCAGCGAGGCGAGCCTCGCGCGCGAAGCCCTCCAATGCTGGCTCTATGACAGCTTCGACGCATCCCTGCCCCAGTGCGACGCCGCATTCGTACTCAGGATGCGCGGCCGTGAGCGCGAACGGCGCAAGCTGGCGGCGAATGCCGAGGTGACCGAACGCCTGATCGAGGTCGACGGCACACGCCAGCCGTTTCGATTTGTCGCATCCACCGGCCGCTGGGCGGCCGTCAGACGCACAGACACGCTGACGATCACCGTCACCGGACACGCTGCCGACCCTGACAAGCTCACGCTGATGGCTGTTGCCGATCCGCCTGGCGAGTTGCTCGGCGCCGAACCATGTTTTGACCGTCGATCGAGCGGAGATCCTCTTCAGAGATCTGCTGGGACCGAGAGATCTCATCATTAGGAGGCATCTGCCATGAGCGAGCAGGAACGAAAGAGCGTCGCCGATAAACAGCGTTCACCGGCCGCCGAGGCGGCCGACGAAGTAGACATCGGCCCGTCGGCAACCAATCCGGAGGACGAGCAGCGGCCCGAGCCCCCTGGTACGGCCGAGGGGACTGATGAGAAGACCGGCCCCGAAGGCAAGCCTGTCGTGCCGCCATCACGCGGTACGACGCACTGATTGCCGCCCCGTCGTGGCAAAGTACCGGCGCGGCTATGGCGCCAGCTTGACCCCTGGATCACCGGCGCTGGTGGGGATCGGCAGAGCCGCGAGCGGAAACGCCCCCACGCGGGCTGCCGATGAGGTCCACTTGATCTCTCCCTGCTTGATGACGCCGGTGGACCTCAGGCCCAGATGCTCGGCGATTCTGATCGAGGCCTGGTGCCGGGGATGGACATAGGCGATGAACAGTGCGACGTCACGCTGGCGAAGCCATCTCACCATCGCGCTGGCGGCCTCCTTGGCATAGCCCCGCCGCTGGTGGGCGGTGGCGATGACCCACGCGATTTCAGCGGACGTCTGTGCAGCCTGGGTGTGGAGTGTCGCCTGGACGGTGCCGACGGCGGCTGCCGTCTCGCGGTGGCGGATGATCCAGTTGAACCAGTCCTGCGCTCCGTCGGCAGACTGTCCCGTGACCTGACGGGCGTACCGGGCCCGGAGCTGCTTCAAGGTCTCCGGTTGCCCACCGACGTACTCGTGCAGAGCCCGGTCATTGAGAATGGGCGCCATCTCGTCCGCGTGCTCCACGCGCAGCGGCTCCAGTCTCAAGCGCGGGGTTTCAATCAACTCAGCCGTCCAGCGGGGGCCGGGGACGCTCATCGACACAGGGCTCGCCGCCCGTGCGCGTACCTCGCGAGCCTGGCCGGCTGCTCAGGGCGCCGTCGCCGCTTGACAGCGAGCTCGACCTGACTCTCCATAGCTGACCTGACCGCTCGTCGCGTTCCTGACCCGGTCACCCCGATGGCGCCGAACGAAGGCGTAATAGAGGTCTCCACGAACCTTCAGCGCAGCCGGCAGCGGCACGCGGGAGGCGCGGTAGGGACCCCCAGGCGATGCCCACAAATGTGCACTGCTGACCGGGCGGGTCGATGCCGAGCGCAAGCTCGACCGGCGGGGGACCGCCCCCGAGGAGCAGTGGCGTCCTGCCGTGAGCCAGCGGCCAAGGGGGACAGGTCTGAAATGAGCCCCTCGCGTCTCCCGCGCTCAGACAGAAGTACAAACGGCGCCGGAACCGAATCCGTTGGCCGTAGATGAAGTACGACGCGCCGCTGTGGAGCCGCAGCCGGGCCAGGACCAGCTTGCCCGGCGCCAAGCTGGTGATCGGATGGGAACGAGCCGGCGTCGAGCCGTGGTCGAAGGGTGTGGGAGGCGGGAAGGGCCACCAACCACTCCTGCGCCCGATTTTTGGGATGGAATCCGAGCGCGCGAAGGCGAGACCCGCCACGGACCCCGCGGCGACAACGACCAGCGCTACCAGGACCCAGCGACGGCGCATAGGGCCACGATACGCTCAGCACGAGGCATCCGTACCGGCGTGATTGACAAGCCCGGCGGGTGGCAGGAAGCCGTCAAACGTCTAGCCGGGGCCGGGCCGCCAGTCCGGCGAATCGGCCCACCGAACCCCCGGGGTCAACGGCCTGATAGCGCCGGTGGCCAGCTTCAGGATGTATAGGCGCGTAGCAGCGCCGCCGTTCTCCTGCTGGACGAATACCAACTCCTTGCCGTCGGGCGACCAGGCCGGGGCGAAATCGGACACGCACGGAAGGCGGCAGTTGGTGAGACGGTGCGGGCCGGTGCCATCGGAATGCATGATCCAGAGTCGATCGCTGGCCGAGTAGGCGATATGTGTCCCGTCGGGTGACCACGCCGGAAAGCCGGCGCCCGCCGACGCGGGCGTCAGCTGGCGCTCGTGGGTCCCGTCGGCTCGGATGGTGAAGATGGCCGTGACGTCGATGTCGTGGTTCGGACTTGACTGGTACGCGATCGTGTGACCGCCCGGGGACCAGCTCGGCGCTTCGTAGTAGCCCCGAGCCCTTGCGATTACGTGCTGGCCTGAGCCGTCGGCACGCATGACGACGAGCTCCTGCCCCTGGTTTTTCACGAACACGATCCGCGACCCGTCGCGCGACCACGCCGGCGATGAGGCATCGACTCCCCCCGTGAGCCGGCGGATGTGGGTTCCGTCGGCCTTCATCGCATAGATGTCACCGTCACCCGCGTATCTGGTCAGGTGACCCCGCGGGCTCATGACGAACGCGATCCGGGACCCGTCTGGGGACCAGCGGGGCTCGGCTGCGACCATCCCTGCCTTCCCTGCGGTGGTCAACGAAACGACTGGTCCCCCACGCGCCGGCACATAGGCGATCTCGATCCGCGCGTCGAGCCCGTCGCTTGAGGCGTTGTCGAAGACGATGGCATGTGCCGGTGGCCTGCGACCTGTTAGTGGGTCCCTGGTTCGCGCCTGGCCACCGCACCCGACGACGAGAGCGGCGACGGAGATCGCCGCGGTAGACACGAGTCGCGACCTCATCTAACCCTGTTACGTCGACGGCCGCACCTGCGGTCCCGGTTCGTCGGAGTGGCAAGGGAGGGGAGCGTTTCACGCTCGACTCGGAGTCAAATCGTGACCGCTACGCCCATGATCTGACTCCGAGTCAGGCACCAGGACCAGCCGGCAGCCAGCCGACAGCGGTAAAACCGCCTCCGCGGCCAAAAGCTGTGCGCGCTCAGACGCGCCCCGTATCGCGCTGATAGGCGATCCGGGCGAGAACCGCGAGCACGACCGTCCAACCGGCGATCACGATCCAGCCGGTGGCATCCCAGGCCTGGCCGCCCAGCGACACGTGGCTGGCCTGCACGAGCCAGTAGGAGGGCAAAAACTGCCCGAAGTCGTGCAGGATCCCGGACGTGACCGGAAACCAGGTGCCGCTGACGAGCGCCAGCAACGAAACCAGGCCACCGGTGGCCGGACCGATCGAGTCCGAGGTCAACAGGTGGCCGAGCAGAATGCCCAGGGCCGCGAATGGAATCAGCGCCACCAGGATCAGCGCGGTCATCTCCAGCCAGCGACCCGCGGGGAGGGTGACGCCGAGCGCGAGGCCCGAGGCGTACAGCAGGGCAATGGTCAAGCCGGCCATCGCGTATCCGGTGATGACCTTGGCACGGAAGTAGGCGCGCGTGGGCAGCGGCGTGATGCGAAGCTGACGCGTCCAGCCGTCGGTTCGCTCGCTGGCGATCCTGGCTCCGCTGGAGATCAGCGCCGTCATGGCCCCGAAGGAGACCAGGCCGACCATGTAGTACAGCGGCAGCGAGATCCCCGTCCCGCCGATGTTGTGCTCGTTCCGGTTGGGGGCCGCGATCAGGAAGTACAAGACCAGCGGGAAGCCGAGCGAGAACAACAGTAGCCGGAAGTTGCGAAAGGTGCGAACCAGCTCAAAGCGTGTGTAGGCCACGGCCGTCATACCAGTGTCTCCTGCCGCTCGTCGGCGGCCGTCGTGTCATTGCCGTCGCCGGTCAGCTCGACGAACGCTTCCTCGAGGCCGGCCCCGGCGATCTCGATGTCGCGCGCGTCGGGGTAGGCGGCCAGCAGCGCGCGGATGGCGGCATCGGAATCGGTGCAGATCAGGACCACGGACTCCCCCCGGCGGTCGGCCGAGCTCACGCCCGGCAGCGCGGAGAGCGCGGCCAGCTCGGCGTCGGGCAGCGTCGCCCGGATCGTCCGGGAGCCCACCCGCGCCCTGATCTCGCTCGTGGCGCCGTCGGCGACCACGCGTCCGTGGGCCATCAGCACCACGCGGTCGGCATAAGCGTCCGCTTCCTCCAGATAGTGGGTGGCGAAGATGACCGTCCTGCCGCGCGCCGCGAATTCACGGACCGACACCCAAAAGCCCCGACGGGCCTCCACGTCCATGCCGACGGTCGGCTCATCGAGGATCAGCAGCGCCGGGTCAGACACCAGGGCCAGCGCAAAGCGCACCCGCTGCGCCTGCCCCCCGGATAGCTTCTGCGTTCGCCGATCGGCGATCTCGGTGATACCCACCAGGTGCAGCACGTCCTCGACATCAAGCGCCGACGGGTAAAGCGACGCCATCATCTCGAGCAGCTCGCGCGGGGTCACGTCCCGAATCAGCGCTCCCACCTGCAGCATCGCACCGATAAGCCCATCGGCCACCGCCTGTCCCGGCGCGCGGCCGAACACCGACACGCTGCCGCTATCGGGAGCGGTCAGGCCGAGCAGCATGTCAATCGTCGTCGACTTGCCGGCGCCATTGGGGCCCAGCAGCGCCACTGTCTCGCCCGCGGCGATCGAGACGTCGATCCCCCGCACCGCGGGGACCACGGTTCCCGCCGTACGAAACGTCTTGGCCACGCCGCGGAGCTCGACGTCCGGGTCTGGTTTGACTGCATTGGTGGTCATTGGGGTCATCGTTTGGCTCCTTGGACTACCTTGGACTCGCACGTTAGGCACGCGCGGGCTCGTGCGCAACTCGCGGCAACCACTCAAGCCGCTTGGGCAAATACCAGTTGGCGTCGCCCAGCAGCTTCATCGTCGCCGGCAACAGGACGGCTCGGATCAACGTCGCATCGATCAGGATCGCCACCGCGAGCCCCACGCCGAGCTGCTTGAACTCGAGCGCTCCCAGGGAAGCGAAGATAGCGAACACGGCGACCATCACGATCGCTGCGCTCGTGACCGGGCCGGCGGTCGCTTTGATCCCGCGCGAGATCGCGTCGTGGGTCGACATGCCCCTGTCGTAGGCCTCGCGGATCCGGCTGATGATGAACACGTGGTAGTCCATCGACAGCCCGAACAGGATCACGAACAAGAACAGCGGCAACCATGAGGTGATCGCGCCCGTGGACTTGAAGCCGAGCAGCCCTTGCGCCCAGGTGTGCTGGAAGACCAGCACCAGGACGCCGTAGGCGGCACCCACCGACAGCAGGTTCAACACGATCGCAGTGATCGGGAGAACGATCGAGCGGAACGTGACCAGCAGCAGAATGAACGCCATCATGAGGACAAACGCGAACACGAGCGGGGCGTGGGACTTCATCGAGTCGTTGAAGTCCTTGGACCCAGCGGTGATGCCCGTCACCTGCGCCTTGACCCCAGCCAGCGACCCGATCGTGGCCGGGATCACCTGCTGGCGCAGGGTCTCGAGCGCTTGGTTGGAGACGGCGTCGGTACCGGTGCCGCTGAGCGGCATCGAGACCACCGCGACGTCGCGCCGGCTGTTGACCTGCACCTTGAAGGGCTCGTGGATCTGCCCGGTGGCCAGCGCCCGCTGTTCGAGGCGGTGAATCCCGCTTTGCACGTTGGGGCTGGTCACGTCGTGGCCCTGGATGACCACGTAGGCCGGGAGCGGACCGCCGGGAAACGCGGTCTCGATCCGGTGCAGCGTCTTGACGATCGGGAGCCCCTCGGGCAGTCCTTGGAGGCCGGGCAGGGAGGTGTGAAGCCCGAACGCGGGGATGGCCAGCGCCACCACCAGGCCCCCGGAGACGAGCACCGAGGCCAGCGGACGACGCAGCACGCGATCGACCACCGCACTCCACATGCGCGGCTCGCCGCCGCTCTCCCGGCGGCGGGCCACAAACGGAACCCGTCCGCGCATGACCCCGTCGCCCAGCTTTGACAGCAGCGCCGGCAACACCGTGAGCGAGCCGAGGACCGCCACCGCCACGACCATGATCGTGCCGGTCGCCATCGAGGCGAAGGTCTTGTTGCCCGCCAGATACATACCGGCCATCGCGGCCATCACGGTCATCCCCGAGACCAGCACGGAACGGCCGGATGTCGCGGCCGCGGCCTGCAGGGCCGCCTGCTCGTCAACGCCCGCTGCCCGTTCCTCGCGCTCACGCCGCATGTAGAACAGCGAGTAGTCGACACCCACGGCCATTCCGATCAGCAGCACCGTCTCGGACACGACCTGATCCACGGCCGCGATCTGGCTGACGAGGGCGATCAACCCGAGCGTCGCCGCCACGCCTGTGCCGGCGAGCAGCACGGGAATGCCGGCCGCCACCAAGGCCCCGAATGCGACCAGGAGGATCAACAGCGTGATCGGCAGCGAAAGCGTCCGGGCCTTGGCGAAATCGTCGCTGAAGCTCTTGTTCAAGGCTTTGACGGAGCTCGCATCGCCCGCCTGTTCGATCCGCATATTGGGATGGGCGCGCTGAGCGGCCGCGGTTGCGTCGAGTGACGCCCCCACGCGCTTATCGGCGTTGTTCGCGTTGCCGGTGATCTGAAAGCCGACCAGCACCGAGTGACCGTCTGCGGAGATTTCGCCACGGTTGGTGGCCAGCAACGGCGAGCGGACGTTCTGCACCGTGGGCAGCGCCGACAACCGACCGGTCACGTCGCGAACTGCAGCTCGGAAGGCCGGATCTCGCACCGTGTGGGTGGCGCTTTGCACCAGCACCTGCTCGTTGGCGGGCTGCGGGAACTGGTCGTGCAGCACCTGCTGGGCGCGTCCGGACTCGCCCACCCCATTGTTGTCCTGCGGGATGTGCTTGGTGCCGACAGCTCCGCCCACGAACACGGCCACAATGACAAAGGCGAGCCAGCCCAGGATCGCCGCCTTGCGGTGCTGTGAGCTCCACCTTCCCGCGCGCGCCGCGAGATTAGTCCGTTGCATCGTTCTTCCCTCCCATGGATCGCTAGAAGCCACGGGAGCAGAGTCCCAGGACCGACCAGAATTGACGATGGGGCCTGCTGGCGTTCCTCTGTACGGATAACCCCGCCAATGGTGTGGGTAGCCGTACGGTGTGAATGCCAATCGTCGGTGACAATTAGGCCATGGCGAGAACCGTGTTGATCGTCGACGACCATCCCAGCTTCCGGAGCAGCGCTCGCGGCGTGCTCGAGGAAGCCGGCTACGAGGTCGTCGGTGAGGCGTCGGATGGCGCGTCAGCGTTGGCTGCCGTCCGAGAGCTACGCCCGGCGATTGTGCTGCTTGACGTACGGCTCCCCGACATGGACGGGTTCGAGATCGCGTCGCGGCTCACCAGCAACGCGGACGCCCCCGCAGTTGTCCTTACCTCCAGCCATGACGTCGAGGACTGCGCGGGCTTGATCGCGCCCTCCGGAGCACGCGGCTTTCTCCCCAAGGCCGAGCTCTCTGGCTCGACGCTGGCTGCGATGCTGGAGTGAGCCCCGTGTTCGCGCCGGAAGTCAGCGGACGCCCCGGTTGACGAGCTCGAGCATGCGCGTGGCGTTGCCTTTGGTGATGAACACCGGGCCCGTGGAGATGAGTTTGCCCCGGTCGGGCAGGACGCCGTAGAGGTGGTATTCGGTCAGGAGCACGATCGGGAGGTACCCCTGCAGATATTCCTGCTGGTCGACGGCGAACGCGATCTGACCGGCCCGGACGGCGTTTATGACCTGGGGCGCGATCCCGAACGTGGCGTAGGTGACGTGGCCCAGGAGGTGATCGCTGCGCAGCGCGTCGAGCGTCTGGGGCGCGATCACCCCGCCGCCGAGAGTCAGCAGCCCGTCGATTCTCGCGTGGCGCAGCGCGGCGGCGATCGTCCTCTCGGCGGTGGCGACGTGCTGGAAGTTGACCTCGAGCACGCTGCTGGGTACTCCGGCGCGGGACAGCGCGGCCGCGAATCCGGCGCAGCGCTGCTCTAAGCCGAGGTTATGGGGCTCGTGGATGACGCACATCGCACGGTGGAGCCGATGCCCGGCGGTCATTCGTCGCCCGGCGGCATATCCCGCCTGGTATTCGTTCTGGCCCACGTGCAGCAGCGTCCCCACCTTGCGAAATGCGTCGCTGCCGGAGTTGATCGAGATCACGGGGATCCCGGCCCGTTGCGCGGCGTGGATCGCCGGCGCCAGCGCGGCCGGGTCAGGCAGCGACACGACGAGGCCGGCGGGCTTCGTCGCGGCGGCCGTCTCGATCAGCTGGCGCATCCGTGCGAAGTTCTGCGTGTCGGGCGCCTCGTAGGTGACCGAGACCCCGAGTTGGGCCGCGGCGGCTTCCGCTCCGTTCTGTACGACCGCCCAGAACGGGTCCGAGGCCTGCCCGTGGGTAATCACGAAGAACCGGAGTTGTTTGCGCGAGGTGTGAAAAACGTTGACGCCGGCGGCGGCGCCGACGGGCGCGTTGGCGGGGTTGGCACTAATCGCCGGGAGTCCCGGCTGCTGGGGGGGCGCGGCCTGCTGGCCGCCGCATCCGCAGCTGAGCAGGGCCAGCGCCGCGCCGAGCGCGACCAGGATGAGCATGCGGAGCCTGCAGGTCATGCCCGGGGATCGGCGGCGGGGATGAGCGCGGTCACGCGGGTTCCGGCGCCCACCGGGCTGTCGATCTTGAGCTCGCCGTCGAGCGCCGCGACTCGGTCGGTGAGCCCGCTCAAGCCGCTGCCCTTGGCCGGGTCGGCGCCCCCCATGCCGTCATCGCTCACTTCGAGCGCGAGCAGTCCATTCGCGTCGCTGGCGCTGATGCGGGCGTGAGTGGCGTGGGCGTACTTGGCGACGTTGGTCAACGCCTCGGCGGCCACGAAGTAACTGGCGCTCTCCACTTCCCTGGGGAGCCTGCCGGCGAGTCTGAGATCGAGCTCGACCGGGACCGGCGATCGCTGGGCCAGGGCATCGAGCGCCGGCCCGAGCCCGCGGTCGGTGAGTAGCGGCGGGTGGATCCCGCGAGCCAACTCCCGCAGTTCGGTCTGGGCTGCGCCCAGCGTCGCGATCGTGTTGTCGAGAAGCTCGATCGCCTCCCCGTCCGACAGTCGGCCGCGCAGCAGCTGGAGGTCCAGAGACAGCGAGACGAGCCGCTGCTGGGCGCCATCGTGCAGGTCGCGCTCGAGGCGGCGTCGGCCTTCGACGGTGGCCTCGACGATCCGCCGGCGGGACGCGCGCAGGTCCTCGAGCCGGGCATTGAGCTCCGCCTTGAGGCGCTCGTTGTCGAGCGCCAGCACCGCCCCTGCTGCCGCGGCCTCGACGAGCTCGGGTCGGGCCTGCAACTCGGCGTCGTGGATGATCGCCGCCACCCGGTTTCCCCGATGCTCTACGGCCGTCCAAGCCTTGGCGGTGCCGGGCTCGGGAAGCGTGACCTGACGACCGCGCTCGTCGACGAACAGCTCCCGCTCGGGAAGCCAGTAGGCGATCGCGAGCGTTCGATCGCCGAGCCGCTCGGCCAGCGCCTCGCGCACGGGCACCACGGCGCCCGCGGGGCTGGCCAGGCCATGTCGGCTCACTTGGGATAGCAACGATTCCGTCGCACCAAGCGCCCCCACGGACAGCATCAGGGCGGCCGCAGCCAGCAACAGCAGCACGAGCCCGACGAGCGGGCCCAGCGGCCACGGCCCCAGGTACATGCTGGTGCTCGCCGTGAGTCCCTGAATCGAGCGCGCCATCAGCTCTGCGAACAGCGCCGCGGGGAGCGCGCAGAAGATCGCGGCACCGAGGCTGATGGGAAGCTTTCCGGCCAGGAAGGCGAGCTGCTGTCGCGCCACCGTGGTCTCCGGCGCCAACGGGGGCGGAGCCGGAACCCGTGCGCACAGCAGCGCGTTGACCAGGGCCCGCTCGCACTCGAGCATTCGCCGGACCGCAGCCGGACCGGCGATCGCCGCGATCGGCAAAGACAACAGGTAGGCGATGCCCAGCGGCAGGCTGACGACGAGAAATACCAGCGTGCGGGCCGCGGAGGCGAACCGGCGCGGCAGTGCCAGCGGGCCAACCATGCCGAGTTCGAGCGCCCTCATGACCGGGCGCTCACGCTGACGTTGCCCGTGTTCGACAGGGCTTGGATCGCCCACGGCGCGCCGTCGTCGTCGATCAGGCCCTTGACACTCGTGCCGCCCGCATCCGAGGCAGCCTGGATCCTGTAGTTCCCGGCCGGCACGGTCGCCGAGACGTCACCACTGTCGCTGCGCAGCGCGAGTCGTTCCGGTGAGCACGCGCTGGACACGGTGACGTCGCCGCTGGCCGAGGCGGCGCCGAGTACGAACCCGCAATAGCCTTCGACGTCGATTGCGCCCGTGTCGGTGGCGATGTCGGCCGAGCCGTGATAGCCGTCGATTCTCACGTTCCCGGATTCGGCGCGGATGCTGATTGGCACGTCGTTGGGGACGTCTATCCGATAGCTGGCGCTACACGATCCGAGCACCATCTGCGGGCAGCCGGAAGAGATCCGGAGAATGCCGCTATGGAGCGAGCGTCGCTCGCTGGGATCTTGTCCAAACACCGAGTGATCGCTGCGCGCGATTGACACTCCGGTCTGACTGCCGCCGACGATCGCCACGTCGCCCGACTGCACGCGCAGCTCGATTCCCCTCAATGAGGCCGGCCAATGCGCCGCGACCGTCCGGTTCTTGGTGCTGGAAAGCCACAGGACGCCGAGCACGGCGCCCGCGATGATCAGCGTCGTGGCCGAGCCCAGCAGCACAAGACCCCACGGCGTAACACGTCGCAGACCTAGCCGCAGCGGGCGATGCTCACGCGCACCTCGAACTAGCTCTGCGCTCATGGCATACGCCTCCGCATCCAGCCTAGCGCGCATCGTGGGTCCGCAGCGGCCAAGACGCAGTCGCACGGTCCTGCATGTCAGGATCGCGACAAAGTCTCAGCACGCGGTCCGGAATGGGTCTACCATGGGTTGGCACTCGTGACGCTCGCCCTGGTCTGCGCTCGGCGGTAGAGCTGTCGACCAAGGTGTGCGCGCGGGCGCCGAGCCGGCTCGCTTCTCGGGACATCTCGACATGAACCAATCTGCGCATCTACCGGCCGGCGCCGAAGAGGCGCCCATCACCGCCCGCACCCGTGTGGTCGTCGCCGATGATTCGGTGCTGCTACGCGAGGGAGTGGCGCGCCTGCTCGAGGACGCGGGCTTCGATGTCGTCGGCCGCAGTGGGACCGCGTCTGATCTGCTGCTGAAGGTGCGCTCCTACAGCCCCGACGTGGCCCTCGTCGACATCCGCATGCCCCCCACCCATACCGACGAGGGCCTGCGGGCGGCGAAGGAAATCCGGGCCTCGCATCCGCAAACCGCAGTGCTGGTGCTCTCGCAGTACGCGGAACCGGGTTACGCCTTCGAGCTGCTCGAGCACGATGCCGAAGGCATCGGCTACCTGCTCAAGGACCGCATCAACGATCTGCCCGAGTTCACGGCAGCCGTCCGGCGCGTGGCCAGCGGCGGGTCGGCGCTCGACTCCTCGGTTGTGTCCCTGCTCGTCGGCCGGCGTCGGCGCGACGATCCGCTCGCCGAGCTCACCCCGCGCGAGCGCGAGGTCCTCGAGCTGATGGCCGAGGGTCTCTCAAACGTTGCCATCGCCGAGCGAATCGTGGTAACCGAGCGGGCCGTCGAGAAACACGTGACAAGCATCTTCCAGAAGCTCAACCTCCCCGCCGCGGGCGCTACCCATCGCCGTGTGCTGGCGGTCCTTACCTATCTGCGCAGTTAGCCGGACGGCCGGGGTGCGGCTACCCGCGCCTGCAGGTTAGGCGCACGCCCCGAGGTGCGGCTACCCGCACCTGCGGACACCGGCCTGCCCCATTCTCGTTGTGCTCGAGCGGTGCCACCCTTCCGCCGAAGCTTGACCACGTGTCAAGAAAAGACATCTCCCGCCGAGGATCCGAGCATGTTCATGTTCACAACATCAACGCCGGTGGTCCGCGAGCTTGATCACCGGTCCAACGACGGCATCGACGTCAGGTTGTTGTGGGACCCGCGCACGAATCAGGTGATCGTCGCGGTCGAGGACCAACGACACGGCGAAGCGTTCGAGCTCACGGTCCCTGGGGCCGACGCCCTCGACGCCTTTCACCACCCGTACGCGTACCGCCATAGCCGCCAGGGTGACCACGCGCTCTCCGCCTGAGCGCTCGAGATCGCCCCAGGTAACCCACTGCAGGCCCCCATGCAACCCGCAGCCCCCAATCCAAACGGCAGGCACACCATGATGAGCAGTCACATCACATATCAGGCACAACTCTCACGCATCAGCGAGCTCCACAGGCAGGCCGCCGCTATGCGGCTGGCCCACGAGGCGAAGGCAGGCCCCCGTGCCGGGAAGCGGATGGTGCTCGTGCGGTGGCTGAGCGCGATCTACAAGGGCGGGATCCAGCGATCGCCGATCCACATCCCTTCTTCGCCCGTGCGATGATCGCTGAGCGGATGTTCGTGGGCACCGTAGATGCGAAGGTCGTGGAGGCCGTCGGCTCCCTCGCGCACCACGAACACGCGGGGGAGCCCGTTCAGCTCCAGCCAATCCCGTAGCTCGTAGCTGGCCTCGACCTCGGCGATCCAGACGTCGTCCTGGTGCCATTGGGCCGTGATCCGGTGTGTCGTCGAGCGCAGCGTGGCCAGAAACGCGCTCAGCAGCTCACGCACCTCGCCGCTCCCCTCGGCACGCTGGCCGTCCACCGTCAGCACCCGGGCGTGGGGCGCGGTGAGAGCCATCGCGGCGTCGAGATCGAGATCGTCGAGCGCCTGCAGCAGCTTGGCAAGCGGCGATTCCTTCACGCGACCGCCGATCCTACCCGCCCGCGGCGGCGCCTGGCCCCTGCCCCGGATCGGTTGCCGATAGGGTGAGCTCATCGCCGCGCAGCCGAGGCTCATCATCCAGATCCCACGTGGCGGCGCGCTCGAGCGCCAGCTCGGCGCCCAGCCGCCCGCGGCCCTGGCCACCGACGAACTCATCGTCGAGCACGGCCTGACCGACGCCGAGGGCAATCTCGAGCCACCGGCCGGGGGTGAAGTGGTGCTGTCAGTCCCGTCGCCTGAGGCGCTGACCCGAGAGCAGGACGAGGTCCGCCGGGTGATCTCCCATGCCGGCACCGGGGTGGAGCCGCTCGTCATCGTGGTGCAGGCGGCAGACGAACTGCGCGCCGAGGAGCTGGCGGCGGTCCTCGAGGCGGTCGAGCATGGCTCGCGACCGGTGATTCTGCGCGTCATTCGCAACGGCTGAGGGCCAGCCGGCCGAGCGCGTTCACTCGGGGTCCTGGCACCGAACCAGGCGATCGTCTTGGTAGCGTGAACCCATGTCCTCTACCTGGCCGGCCATCTCCTATCAGCGGTGGAGTGAGACCTGCGACACGCTTCACGCGCACACCCAGGTTCTGGGGAAGCTCGCGGTGTTGCTCGCCCCGCCCGAACCACAGCTTCAACACGCGGCCCTGCGCCTGACGGCCCGAGGTTGGGAGACCGGCCTGCTGCCGGCGTCCGACGGATCCGGAGGGCTCGTCGTCGCCCTGGACCTGCGATCGCACGAGTCGCTGGTGGAGCACAGTGACGGCCGTACGCGCCACATCCCGCTCACTCCCGACCGCCCGGTCGGTGAGGTCACGCGCGCGGTGCTCGACGCCGTCCGCTCCCTCGGCGGCAATGCGGACATTGACCCCACGCCGCAAGAGGTGGCGTGGACGGTGCCGCTGGACCAGGACAACGAGCACACGCGCTATGACGCCGAGCAGGTGCGCTCCTACTTCGCCGCGGCCACCCAAGCGGCACTCGTCCTGGCCGGCTTCCGCGCGCCCTACCGAGGACGCTCGACCCCGGTCAACGCGTGGTGGGGCTCCTTCGATCTGGCCGTCAATCTCTTCTCAGGCCAGCCCGCCGAGCCGCCCTCCGACGACTTCATCATGCGCAACGCGATGGACGCCCAGGAGGTCGCGATCGGCTGGTGGCCGGGCGACGCGCGCTATGACAAGGCGGCGTTCTACGGCTACGCCCACCCCGCTCCGGACGGGTTCACGGACGCCGAGCTGTCGGCGGGGAGGTGGGATGGGGCGCTCGGCGAGTACGTCCTCGACTCAGACGACGTGCGTTCGGGCGCAGACCCGCGTGCCGTTGCGCTCGAGTTCGCCCGCACGGTGTTTGGCCACGCGTGCATCGTGTGCGGGTGGGATCCCGCGCTCGCGGCCAGCGCCGAGGGCTCGCCGCCGCCCGTAGCCTGATTCCTGATTCGCCCGCCGGCGAGCGTGCCGCGCGAGCCGCTCCGCCCCGCTTAGCCCGGAATTTCGGGCTAAGTGTCCTGGTCCCCCGCCAGCTCGGCGGTGGCTGTCCGTCCGGCGTCCACGGCCTGGCCATCTTCTCGGCCCTGGCCACCAGCCACACCCCAGCATCTGCTAGCCGCTCACAGACCGGCACCGCACGCCCTGACCGCCGGATTCAGCGCGCGCTGCTGGCCGCCAGCGTGTTCATCCCGGCCGCCGCCGTCATTGCCCTGCGAGGCACCAACACGAGCGGCGAGGTACGGCAAGCCGGTGCCGACGCGCTGCCCGAACCCGCGCCCTCGTGAGCATGGACCAGAACTCGGACGCGGCCCACTCAGTCGATCGTGAGCACGAGCTTGCCGCCGCCGGTCTCGCCTCGCTCGCCGACCTCCTGGGCGCGGGCCGCGTCCCCGAGCGGGAACGTCCGCGCCACGTGGACTCGTAATGCGCCGCCCTGCACCAGGGCTGCGATCGCCTCGAGCCCCGTGCGGTCGGGTTCGACGAGGATGCCGGTCACGCGGACGCGGTCGCCGGCCGCCTGGCGCAGTGACTCGAGATCCGAGCTCGACGGGACTGAGATCAGCAGCCCGCCGTCGCGCAACACGGGCAGCGAGCCCAGCCCCGTCTCGCCGCCCACGAGGTCGAGCACCACGTCGATGTCTCGCACCGTCGAGCCCACGTCCTGCCGGGTGTAGTCGATCGCTTCGTCGACACCGAGTTCAGTTATGAAGCCGTGGTTGGCGCTGCGGGCCGTCCCGATCACGTAGGCGCCGGCGGCCTTGGCGATCTGCACGGCGAGATGGCCGACACCGCCGGCGGCCGCCTGGATCAGGACCCGCTGCCCGCCGGTGACATGCGCGGTATCGACGAGCGCCTGCCAGGCGGTCAGCGCCGCCAGTGGCAGCGCCGCCGCCTCGACATCAGTGAGGCGGTCCGGGATGGGCGCCAGCTGGCGAGAAGGTGAGGTCACGTACTCGGCATAGGCGGCCGCCTCACGCGGAAAGCGAGGCATCCCGAACACGCGGTCACCGACGGCGAACCGCGTCACCCCCATGCCGAGTGCGGCGACCACGCCGGCGACGTCCCAGCCGACGGTGAACGGAGGAGAACCGAGCATGCCGCCGCGGGTGCGTGTCTTCCAGTCCACGGGGTTCACACCGGCGGCAGCCACGCGCACCAGAACCTCGGTTGGCCCCGGCTCGGGACGGGCCACCTCGGTGACTTCGAGCACGTCCGGAGGGCCCAGCGACCGCTGGCGGACGATGCGCATCGTGGCGGGCAAGCCGGAAGGCCCGGCCCCACGATCAGCCGCGGAGGAACTCAATTTCGGTTCTCGCTTGGGCTCGTGATCAAGCCTCCTCCCACAAGCCTCGCACACCGGCGGGGAAGGCGCCGGCGAAGCCCCGGTGCTGGCGAAGCCCCGCGCACGGCGCCGGCGAAACCCCGGCGCTCGAACTGGCTATTCGCCGAGCGCCACGATCCTGATGCCGGCCGCCACCAGCTCGGCTTCGAGGCCACCGAGCGCGAACATCTCCTCGGGGTCAAAGCATCCGCCGCGCCGTTTTTGTCCAAGTAGCGCCTCGGCGAACACCACCGTGCTGTGCGCGGCGTGCAGGAAATCCCCTCGACACTGAACGGTCAGCGCACCCAGACGCCGTTGACCACGGTTTGCCGCGATCCAGTGCCCGACGGGCTCACGGCTGGCCGGCCCGTCGGCCGGAGGCTTGCGCGGACCGATCAACGAGCTCGGAAGCGTGGTCATGGCGCCGGCCCGGTTGAGGTCCAGCAACCGCTGGTGCGCCTCGGGCTCGGCGATGCAGATGTAGAGACGAACCACGCGGCCCTCGGCGACGCCGCCAAGCCACCCGGCATCGCCCTCGCTGAAGCCGACGCAGCGGCGTACGCCAAACGGCGCCGGCAGCGGCACGACCGCGATTCGGTGCTTGGCCACCGCGGTCAGGCCGCGCTGGACGAAAGCCGCGCTCGCCGGCCCACGAGGCGCCGTGCTCGACAGGGTGAAGGCAATCTCGAGCTCCTGCGCATCGGGGTGAAGGTGCAGCAGGTGAGCGGCCACGATGTTGGTGACGCCCGGGGCCAGGCCGGCGTTCATCAGCACCGTCCCCCGCGCGCCGGCGGCCACAGCGCGCAACGACCGGCTGGCCGCGGCGGGCAACGCGGAGGTGTTGATGAGAACGCCGCCTCGTTCGAGAACGACGCGCTCGGCGAGCAACGCCTGGTGGGGAACGGTGTTGATCACCAGTTCGCGCTCGCGGACTGCCGCCAGGATCGACTCCGGGCGATCGAGGTCGAGGTGAACCTGCCCCGCCTGGAATGGATGCCGTGTCCCACGGCGCACCTCCCAGCCGGCCGCGGCAAACGCCCGCGCGGTGAGCGCGCCGAGCACGCCGCCGGCTCCGATGACCAGGACATTGTTGATCGGCCGGCTCGCCACGCGCGCACCTCCTATGCTCCATTGCCGCGATCGTAAGTCGGCTCTGGCCCGCCTGAGAAGGACCAACCGGACGCAGGATCAGTAGTCCAATGTCCGGCGAGGTCGCCGCCAGGCGGTCAACGTGCCGCGCCGGCCAGCTTGCCGCCAGTCGGTCAACGTGCCGCGCGGGCCAGCTCCCGGACGGCGCGGGGAATGGCCTGCTCGCTGATCAGCCCGTAGCCCAGCAGCAGGGCCGGAGCGGCCAGGGCCGTCACCGCGCAGTCCTGGTGCAGCGCGTGGATCGCGACCCCGCGCTCGGCCGCGGCATCCGCGATCGCGGACTCGTCGGCGTCTTGCGGAAGCCATGCGATCAGATGAAGCCCGGCCGAAGCGCCCCCCACCGAAGCCTCGGGCAGCCACCGCGTCAGCGCCTCGACGAGCACGTTCCGGCGGGATTGGTAGCGCCGGCGGGTGCGCCGGAGGTGGCGATCGATCTCACCACGCTCGAGCAGCGTCGCGTACGCCGCCTGCACGGGCACGCTTGGCATCGCCCGGGTCACGCCATGCTGGGCGGCCAGCTCCCCCACGAGGTGGCTCGGAACCAAGAGCCAGCCCAGCCGCAGACCAGGAGCGAGCGTCTTGCTGGCGGTGCCTACATAGGCGACGCAGTCGGGCGCCAGTCCCTGCAGGGAGGCGATCGGCTCGCGGTCATAGCGGTACTCGGCGTCATAGTCGTCCTCGACGATCAGCGTTCCGTTGCCCCGGGCCCAGCCAATCAGTTCGGCTCGCCGGGCGGGGGCGAGAACCGTTCCGGTTGGATACTGGTGGGCGGGGGACAGCACGACGGCGTCGGCGCCGCTGCCTTCCAGCGCCCCGGCATCGAGGCCATACTCGTCGACCGCGACGGGCACGACCTCCAGTCCTGCCTGCGCCACCGATCGGGGGATGGCCGGCCACGCTGGATCCTCAACCGCAATCCGCCGCGCACCGCGTTGCCGCAGGGTCTGCCACAGGAGCCCCAGCCCATGCGTGGCGCCGGCGGTGATGAACACGCGCTGCGGATCGGCGACCACGGCCCGGACACGCCCCAGGTAGTCGCTGAGGGCGATCCGCAGCTGTTGCAGGCCCCGGCGTGAGCCATAGGCAAAGGCCGCGTCGGGCAGCTCGCGCAACACGGCCGCGGTCGCCGAGTGCCACTCGCGACGGGGGAAGAACGAAAGGTCCGGAACGCCGCTTCGCAGGTCATAGCGAATCCGGCGCCCCGGGCCAGATGACGCCCGGGGCGCGGGCGGTTGGTGCGCCAGCCCTTCGGCGATCCGGGTCCCGTCTCCGGGACGCGCGACCAGGTAGCCCTCGGCCACCAGCTGCGCGTAGGCCTCGACGACCACGCCGCGGGACACGGCCAGCTCGTCGGCGAGCAGCCGGCTGGGCGGGAGCCTGGATCCGGCGCGGAGCCGACCGGAACGGATCGCCTCTCGCAACTCTCGCTCGAGCTGGGCGCGTAGGGGCTCAGCCCGGTTCAGGACGAGGTGGATGTCCATCGCACTGGCTCACAAATGTAGACCGCCGCCTTCGGCGTGACCCGGGATTTGGTACTCGCATCGATGTGGCGATTGGACCTTCTCAGAGTGCCATTCGCCGCCTACCGTGCTTGGCATGCATCGCCATGCTCCGCCCACGCCCGAACGCACAAGGCGCACAACGTGAATGCCGCCGAGATTCAGATTCGACCCGAGCAGGCCGACGAGCTGATCGCGCTGTACTGCGACTGGCGCGAGGAGTGCGCCCTGGTGCAGGCGGCATACGACCGTTTTTCGCGCTCCCCGGCGATCGACCGGGCGCTCACCTTCGCCGCCTATGCGGCCGCGCTTGAACGCGAGGAATCGGCGGCCGCGCTGTACGCGGCGCACATCAGCCTGATCGCCCTCGGCGGCGATGCCGACAGCCTGTGCACCGATCCCCGCGACGCGCCGGTTGACTGAATGCCCCCGGAGTTCATCGCCGTGGACCCCGCCTCACGCGGGGTCCACGGCGCGTTTGGGCTCATGGATTCTTCAACGAGGTGAACGCGAAGTCCCACGTGCCTTCGTTCCAGAGATCGTCGACTCCGGAGACGTTCTTGGACTCGATGTTCGGCTGGTTGTCGTATTCCTCGGGGATCGCCGCCGCGTCGTCGACCAGCATCCGGTCGATGTTCGCCCACGCCTGGTAGCGCGCCGCCGGAGACACGATCAGGGCCGCCTTCTGCATCGCGGCGTTGATGGCGGGATCGTTGACCTGGCCTTCGTTGGGGTTGCCGGTCTGGGTGATCGACGGGCCATAGAACGGCGCATACAGGGTCCCGAGCGGATCAGCGAAGTCACGTATCCAGCCTTGCGCCGGGCAGGCGTCGATCTCCTGCTTGGGGACCTGGCAATACTTGGTGTACATGACCGTCTGGTCCACCAGCGACATGTGCGTGTTGAAGCCAAGCCCGGTCAGCGCCGAGTTGACGATCTGCGTGATCGCGGGATCGTCTCCGTTGTCGGAGCTGATGATCTGGACCGTCCCGCCGCCGGTGTACCTGCACTTGGGGTAGCCGGCCAGCTTCATGTACTTGCACGCGATGGCGTGGTTGCCGTTGGGGTCCCGGTTGTAGTCAACTCCGGGACCGGCGTAACCGCCCGCCTGCTGGAAGCCCTGGTCGCCGGGGTACAGGAAGTGGGTCATGGGCTCGGCGACGAGCGGGCCGCCGCGCGCCTTTACGATCGCCTCACGGTCCAATGCCGCCCAGAACGCCTTGCGCAGGTTGATGTTCTTGAACGGTCCGTGCTGGTTGTCGACGGCCACGTAGTGATCTCCGGAACCGGGCGTGAACGTGATCTGGGACGGATACGAGAGGTAGGCGAGCTTTACGATCGACTGAGCCGGCGTGTCGAGCTGGACGAAGTCGGAGCCCTTGAGCACCTGTTGGCCGATCACCGTTGCCGAGCCGCCGATGTTGATGTTGATCCGATCGAGGTATGCCGGTGGCCGGTACGCCGACGAGTAAGTGTGGGGATCCCAGTTGGGATTGCGGACCAGGGTTGCCGACTTACCGGTCTGATAGCCGATACCCGAGAACTGTCCCGTCTTCATGTTCGATTGGAGCATGTACGGGCCGGTCGCGACCTCGTAGGTGGAGCCGTAGGTCGTCGGAGCATGCTTGTCCATCGGCGCCACGTACTCGGGCGGCACCGGAGACGAGAGTGGCATGCTCAGCGCCTGCAAGAACATCGTCGACCCCGGCTTGGTCAGGTGAAAGACGATCGTGTACTTGTTCGGGGTCTGGATCCCCGGGATCGGGCCGCCCGCGTACTTGGAGCTCTGCGCGCCGACCAGCGGCGCCGGCGCCCCCGCGCCGAAATACGACGGGAAGTAGGGGTTGGAGACGTTGGGGTTGGCGCCGCGCTCGATCGCAAACGCGACGTCGGCCGAGGTCACCGCGCGGTTGACGGGCGGGCTGTAGCGGACCCCGTGCTGGATGTGGACGGTTATCGTCCGGCCGCCGTCGGTGATGCCGCCGTTGGCCACGCTGGGGACTTGGGTGGCCAGGTCCGGAGCCAGCGTGCCCTCGGAGTTGGGGAGAAAGATGAACAGCGGTCGCTGGGTCGCGTACATGATCGCGTAGTCATCGACGAAATACGCCTGGCCGGGATCGAGGTGCTGGAAGTCCTCGCTCGTGTATGCGGTCAGCGTGCCGCCCCGCTTCTTGCCGGACAGCTGCTGTCCGGCCGGATTCTCGCCCGCCTTCAGCGGGATGCTCTGCGCGCCCGAGCTGGTGGCGGTCGATGCGCTGGAGCCCGATCCGCAGGCCGCGACCGCCAGCGCGGCCAGCAACATGCCTGCCGCCGTGATCGCCATGCGAGCGAGCTTCGTCATAGCTTCCTCCTGTCGCCGTGGTGTGTGTTCGGGACGGCCTTGGCGCCCGCAGCTCTGGCCAGACGGACGCGCTGGGGGCGGCCCCGGTGACACCTCGGCCACAGCCTTCCCGGTGTTGCTTACCGGCGCCTGACACGTCGCTGACCGCATCGGTCAGAAGCGATTGCGCCGAGCCGATCGGGGGCGGATAATCCCGCCGATGGGGATGGATGTGAGGACGCTCCAGTTCCGCGTCCTCGGTTCCCTTGAGATGTCGCGGGATGGCCGGCCCGTTCGGCTGGGCGGCGACCGCCAGCGTGCGCTGCTCGCGTTGCTGCTGATGCGCGGCAACGAACTGGTCAGCACGCAACAGCTGATCGAGCAACTGTTCGGCGATCAGCCCTCGGAGAACGCGGCCAACGCGGTGCACGTGGCCATCTCGAGACTGCGTCGAGTGCTCGAAACCCAGGGCGGCTGCACGCTGGCCACCCGCCCCGGCGGATACGTGCTCGAGCTCGACGGCGACCAGCTCGACGCCAGCCTGTTCGAGCGCCAGCTCGAACAGGGGCGGGCGTTGCTGGCCGACGGAGAGCCGGCGGCGGCCGCCGCGCGTCTGCGTGAGGCGCTCTCGTTGTGGCGCGGCCCGCCGCTCGCCGACGTGGCGGCGCTGGACTTCGTGGCGCCAGAGGTTCGGCGCCTGGAGGAATTGCGTGTCCTGGCCATGATGGAACGGATCGACGCCGACCTCGCCCTCGGGCACGACGCCGAGCTGATTCCCGAGATCCAGAAGCTGGTTGCGGCGCATCCCCTCCGAGAGCGGCTGCGAGCTCAGCTGATGCTGGCGCTGTACCGCTCCGGCCGCCAGGCCGAGTCTTTGGAGGTCTATCGAGAGGCCAGCAAGGCACTGCGGGAGGAGCTTGGGCTGGAGCCGGGTCCGGCACTCCAGAAGCTCGAGCGAATGGTGCTCCACCAGGATGCGACCTTGGACACAACGCCGGCGGGGGCGCGATCGCCACGACGAGAATCAGTTGTCTGCCCGTTCAAGGGGCTGGCTTCGTTTGACAGCTCCGACGCGGAGTATTTTTGTGGTCGCGAGCGCGCCGTGTCGGACCTGATCACACGGCTGGCCGAGTGGACGCTAGTCGGGATCCTCGGCCCCTCGGGGATCGGAAAGTCATCGCTGCTTCGCGCGGGATTGCTGCCCGCGCTCAGAGCCGGTGCCTTGCCGGCCAGCAGCGGCTGGCGACAGGTGCTGCTGCGCCCGGGACGACACCCCTGCGACCAGCTCACCCGCGCGCTCGGTGACGAAGGGCGCAACGAGCTCCTCTCCGGTCTCTCCCCCGATGAGCGGATCGTGATCGCCGTCGATCAGCTCGAGGAGCTGTTCACCGTCTGCGACCAGGAGGCCGAGCGCCGCGCGTTCCTCGATCAGCTGGCCAGCGCGGCCGCCGATCACGAACGGCGCGTGTTCGTCGTCTGCGTCCTGCGCGCCGATTTCTACGGTCGCCTGGGCTCATACCCGCCGTTCGCGCAGCTGCTGACCCGCAACCATGTGCTGGTCGGACCGATGGATCGCGACGAGCTCACCCAGGCCGTGCAGGAGCCGGCGGCTCGGGCCGGGCTGGAGATCGAACCCGCGTTGGTCGATGCGCTCGTCTCCGATGTGGCCGACGAGCCCGGAGGGCTGCCGCTGCTGTCCACAACCTTGCTCGAGCTGTGGCAGGCGCGCGATGGCCCCAGGCTGCAGTTTGAGAGCTACCGGTCGACCGGCGGAGTCCACGGGGCGGTGGCGCGCTTGGCTGAAGCCGCCTATCTGCAGCTTGCCGAGGAGGAGCGCCCGGTGGCCGCCGGCGTGCTGTTGCGTCTGGCCGGCGACGATGATGGTTCGCTCGTGCGCCTCCGCGTGCCGCTCGCCGAGCTCGAGCGGACCGCCGGGGCGCAACGAGTGGTTACGGCGCTCGTGGATTCCCGCTTGTTGACGGTCAGCGAAGGCGCCATTGAGCTCTCGCACGAGGCGCTATTGACCCAGTGGCCGCGCTACCGGGCGTGGCTCGAGGAGGATCTGGTGGGACGGCGCCTGCACTCGCATCTGACCGCCGCCGCCAGAGAGTGGGACGCCCGGGGGCGCGACGCCGGCGACCTCTACCGCGGCGCCCGCCTCACCGGTGCCCTGGACTGGGCCGCCCAGCACCGCGATCAGCTCAATCGGCTCGAACGCGAGTTCATCGACCGCAGCCAAACCGAGGCTGATCGGGAGACCCGGCGCCAGCGTTCGCAGAACCGTCGCCTGCGAGGCCTGTTGCTGGGCACCGCAGTCCTGCTGCTCGTGTCACTGCTGGCCGGCGCGCTGGCGCTGGTCAAGCAGCACGACGCGAGCAACGATGCCCACCTGGCGGCGGCCGAGGCCCGGGCGGCGCTCGGCCGGCAACTCGGCGCCGAGGCCATCAGCCAGCCGCGGATCGACGTCGCCATGTTGCTCGCGCGCGAGGCGGTCAGGCTCGACCGCTCACCGCAGACGGAGGGGACGCTGCTCTCGACATTGCTGCGCAGTCCGGCGGTGACCGGGAGCTTCGCCCTACCCACCGGCTCGTCTCCCGAGCTCGGCCTCAGCCCCGACGGTCATACGTTGGCGGTCAGCGACGCCAACGCCGGCGTGGTCCGGTTCTACGACACCAGGACTCATAGAGCGGCGCCCGTGCCGTTGACGGATTTCGCCGGAGATCAGCCGCCCGTGTACTCCAGCGACGGGTCCCTGCTCGTGTACCCCGCCGGCATGGCGCTCCAGGTTCGCGCCGCCCGCAAGCTCACCCCGATCGCCGAGCTCGAGCTCGATCGCCGCTTCAGCCCCCAGCTGGCCGGGCGGCCGCCGAACTCCAGCATCCTCGTCGCCCCCAACGGGCAGATGGTCTATGACGCCTATTGGCTGATGAACGCGGCCGGGCAGCCGGCGGGGGCGTACCTCGATCGCTGGTCGCTTCCGAGCGGTCGGAGGCTGCCGACCACCCGGCTTGGCTCGGGCGCGCTGCTCGCCCTGCGGCTAGTGGACGGCGGTACTCGGCTCGTCGTCGTGAGTACTCACGCAGTCAGCGTCTACGAAGCCCCCTCGCTGCGGCTGCTGCACTCGGTGGTGGTCATGCCCGCGCTTCGCGCGCCCTCCGCGGCCGCCATCAGCCCCGACGGCCGCGCCGTCGCGGTGGGTTCACAAGCCGGCTCGGTCTCGTTCGTCGACGTCTTGACCGGGGTCGCTGAGGGCGCGGTCGCCGGCCAGGGCGCCCCCGTCGCCGGTCTCGTCTACTCCTCGGACGGCAAAGCCGTCGTCAGCGTGGGCGACGACAACCGCGTGGTCGTCTGGGACCCGGGGGACAGGCGGCCGGTGACGGTCGTGAGCGGTCCCCTCGGGCAGGTGCAGAACGCCGCCCTCAGCGCCCGCGGAACGACCCTCTACACGGCCTCGCTGGACGGCGTCATGCTCGCCTGGGACCTGTCGCGGAGTCACCGGTTCGGACGTCGTGTGCGCTTGGGCCCGCCGGCATCCTGCTGTCAGCCGATCTCGCCGCGCGCACCGCCCCTGGCTCTGTCTCGAGACGGCGCCCGGCTCGCCGTCCGGCTCGGCCCCTCGACGGTGGGGGTCTTCTCCGCCAACACGCTTCGACGCCAGGCAACGTTCGCGATCGGACCGCCCGGCGAGGTCATCACTGCGCTCGCCTGGTCTCCGGGCGCAACCCAGCTTGCCGTGGCCGGTCAGGCTGGGATCGTGCAGCTCTGGAACGTGGTCGGCGCCCCGCGGCTGGTGCGCTCGCTGACCGGTCTGCGCTCACCGGCGGGGCTGGTGCAGGCGATCCAAGCGCTTGCCTTCTCCCCCGATGGCAAGCTGATCGCGGCCAGCGCCCAGAACGAGACGCTTTCCGTCCACGAAAGCGCCGCCCTGCCGTTGGCCACTCTGGCGATCTGGCGCAGCGACAACGGGACGTTGGTCGGGCCTCCGCGCCAGCTGGGCGCCGGGAATGGCCCGGGCGGATCCGACGTACTCGCCTTCTCGCCCAACGGAAAGCTGCTCGCGGTGAGCCTTCTGCACGGGGGCGTGCTCGTGCTCGACGCGTCAACCGGCCAGCTGCGTCGAACCCTGTCTGACCCCGGCGATGACATCATCTCGCTGGCTTTCGCTCCTGACGGCACGCTCGGGGCGGGCACGCTGGCCGGCACGGTCGATCTCTGGGATCCGGCCAGCGGCAAGCGCGCCGCGCCTCCGTTGCTCGCCGCCGCGGCGCCGATCGCCAGCATCGCCTTCGATCCCACCGGTCAGCGGTTCGTAACCAGCGGCTACCAGGACGGAACCGTCAAGCTCTGGTCGACTTCCACTCTCCAGCAGGAAGGACCGGATCTGAACACCGATCAGAACGCCACCTCCGCCGTCGCTTTCCAGCCGGGCAGCGCCCGCCTCCTCGCCGTCGACGATCTCGGCACCGCGTTCGCCTGGCCGGCCTCACTCGCCGCCTGGGAGCAGCGCGCCTGCGCCGTGGCGTCGCGGAATCTGAGTCGCAAGGAGTGGAGCCGCTTCGTCGGAGAGCGGCCGTACTCGACCATCTGCCGCTGAGTTGGCCGAGGCCGGGATCGGCACAATGCCCCCATGGCTTCTTACTCGGTCAACGAGGCGGGCGTAGCCCACGCCCGAGCGCTGATCGCCAAACGGCAGTACGTCCTCAACAGCGAGTGGGGCGCCGTTCAGCCCCGCGCTGCCGCCGAGACGGCCTACCGTGAGCGCCACGGTTGGGAGAGGTATGCCAGCTGGTTCCTTGGCCTCACCGACGGGGCCAACGACCACACCAAGGCCCGCTACGCGTTCGTGTTCGGCGACTTTCGCCGGATCCACCGTTCCGGGATCATCGCTTGTCACTACCGGGCGGCGGAGTGGCGCCACAAGGCGATCGAGCTCGCCGCGCACGAGCTACTGCAGCTGCTCGACGAGACGGCGGGGCTGTAGAGCTCGGGGCGCCGCCGGCGTTACCGCAGGAGGCCGCTCGGCGCCGGTGGCGGCTAGCCAAATGAGTCGGTGTTGGTTACCCTCACCGCGGGGTGATCGTGGAGCAAGCGTCGTGTGCAAGAGGGGCCGGGATCCCACCGTCACGGCCGTCGCCCCAGTGTCACTGACCAGATCATGGCGAAGAGTGGGGGCAGCACCGGTCGCAGGACTACTGATGACCCTACTGCTGCTGAGCGCCTGTGGGACGCTCACCACCTCACCGGCGGCGGGCACGTTTACCCCACGAACGCCCGGGGTGCTCACCGTGGTCACCAGCGACGTCCCCGACCAGGGCTTCTGGCTCGGCACCGTCAACCATCTGACCGGAGGTTTCGAGTACGAGCTGGCGCGCCATCTCGCCGAGCGCTTCGGCCTGAAATCGGTACGGGTCAAGCTGGTGCGCTTCCACCGCGTCATCGCCGGGGAGCTCGACGGGGCCGATCTCGCCTTGGATCTGATCACCCCGACTGACCAGCGCCGGCAGAAGCTGGACTTCTCGGCTCCGTATCTCAACACCACGGCCACGGTTGTCGTGCGCTCGGGAGTGGGCATTCCCGACCTCGCCACCGCACAGGCGCTGCGATGGGGAGCCGTGCAGGACACGACGCTGGTGGGCATCGTCAAAACCCTCGTCTCGCCCGACCTCCCCGTCGTTCCCTTCGCCAACGACTCGCAGCTGGTGGCGGGCCTTGATTCAGGCCGAGTCGACGCGATCGTGCTCGACCTGCCGCTCGCCGTCGCCATCGCCAACCGGTCCCACGGTCGCCTGGACGCGGCGGCTCAGCTGCCCGCCGCCGAGGACATCGCCGCGGCGCTGCCGAAGGGGTCAGCCAACGTCCAGGCGGTCGACTCCGCGATGCGTGCCTTCACCGCCGACGGCACGATCAACAGACTGTTGCGGACCTGGATCGGCGCTGCGGCCGCCGATGCCGAGCATTCGATCCCGCTGCTGCGGACGACGCGATGATCGCATCCCACATCTTGGCGCCGATGGCCTCGCTGACCGTCAGTTCTCCGACCGGCCCGGCCTGGGAGTTCTTGACCTTGTTCCTCGTCGTGATCGTCGGTCCGCCGCTGCTCCAGCGCGCTCGGCTTCCCGGAATCATCGGCCTGCTCCTGGGCGGCTTCGTGATCGGACCCAATGGCCTGAACGTGATCGGCGCCGGCAACACCACTGTGCCCGCCCTTGGTGAACTGGGCCTGCTCTACCTGATGTTCGTGGCCGGCGTCGAGCTCGACCTTGCGCTGCTCCGCGTGCACCGGCGATGGGTGCTGCTGTTTGGAGCGATCAGCTTCGGGATCCCGATGGCGCTCGGCTCGGTGGTGGGTTTCTCGAGGAGCTGGGGCGCGCCGGCGGCGCTGCTGCTCGGCGCTCTGCTGGCCTCCCACACGTTGCTGACCTATCCCACGGTCAGAAGCGCCGGCCTCTCCACCCATCCCGCGGTGGCCACCGCCGTCGGGGCCACCGTCCTCACCGATACCGCGTCGCTGGTGGTGCTGGCCTTCGTCTCGGGGTCACAACTCGACGGAGGCTCGGCGGCCACGATCGCCCTTCAGGTCGTCGTCGGTCTGATCGTGCTCGTGATCTTCTCGCTCGTGGTGCTGCCCAGGCTGGTGCGAATCGCCTTCCGCTACCTGGGAACCGATCGCATCGTGCGTTACCTGCTGGCCATCGCCTCGTTTCTCGCGGCGGCGACGGTGGCGCAGTCAATGGGAATCGAGGGGATCGTGGGCGCGTTCTTCGCCGGGCTGGGCCTGAACCGGCTCGTGCCCAATGAGGGACCGCTGATGGAGCGGATCGACTTCTTCGGCTCGGCTGTGTTCGTGCCGATCTTCCTGGTCTCGGTGGGAATGCTGCTCGAACCGAGCGTCATGATCCAGGGCGAGACGCTGAAGCTCGCGGGGTTGTTCATCCTGGCCTCGATGGGCGGAAAGACCCTGGCCACGTTGTTCACCAGAGGCGCCATGGGCCTGACCGGCGGAGAAGCGGGACTGATGCTCGGCCTCACCACTCCGCAGGCGGCGGCCACGCTCGCGGCGACCGTGATCGGCTTCAACATCGGACTGTTCGACCAGTCGGTGGTCAATGCCGTGCTCGTGCTGATCCTGGCCTCGATCATCCTGGCCACGGTGATCGTCGAGCGCGCCAAGGCCGCGGTCCCGGTGCCGCGTCATGCGCGCCAGGCGCTGGGTAAGCGGATCCTGGTGGCGCTGGAGGACCCCGCCCAAGCCCCGATCGGATTTGCCATCGGCGCGCGGATCGCCGCCCCCGACAGCGGCGTCGTGCGCGGGCTGCTGGGCAGTCCTCCCTCGGAGACCGACGACCGCGAGACCAGACTCTCGGACCTGCGCACCGCGGGCTACGCCGCCGGGGTCGATGCTGACCCCGGGCTGCTCGTGCACAGCTCCCTGGCCGAGGGGATCATCAATGCCGTCGCCGCTCAGCGACCGTCGTTTGTCTTGGTCGGTCAGCGCAGCGCATCCGCGCATCCTGCGCTGGGCGGCGCCGGTGAAGCCGTCGCCGCCTCGATCACGACGCCCGTCGGGATCGTGATCGGCGACGCCAAGAAGATCGGTCAAGTCGTGCTCGTCGATACGGGGCGTACTGAGGAGTCTCGCCCCCAAGGCGCAGTGGCGCTGGCGGCCGAGCTCGCCGTGCGCATCGGGGGCAAGAACGTCACCACACGTGCCGCTGGTCTCGCCCGGTCATTCTCCGATCTGGCCCCGGGCCAGCTGTGGATCGCGCCGGCAGACTCGTGGCAGGTGCTGGCGGCCGACGACCCGCCCAGTGGAGCCGCGCTGATGCTGGTTCTCGATCGCCCCCCGCTGGCGTCCTCGGAAGACGGCCATCAATACCTGCTCGAGGATCGTCCCGGGTGAGCCGGTCAGCCTTCGTTGGCGATCAGACCCCACTCCGGTTCCCCGAGGTCCAAGCGCACCAGCAGATCGTGCAGCTTGGCCCGCTCGGTCATGTCCAGCGAGGTGAGCATCTCATCCTCGACGGTCTGCAACGCTCTATCGATCTCAGCAAGGGCACGTTCGCCATGCGGCGACAGCTCGACGATCGCGCGGCGCCGATCTCTGCGGTCTCGTTGTCGTAGGACGAGCTCGTTGTCCTCGAGCTCGTTGAGCAGGCAGACCATGCTGCTGGGATCCATGCACAGCCGGTCGGCGAGCTTCTGCTGCGCCGTCGGTCCGTAGCCGCGCAGGTAGCTGAGTGCGACTATCTGGCGCTGCCGCAGACCCAGCGGAGCCAATGCCTGCTCGAACCGCTGTCGCACGACCCGGGCCACCCGGGCGATCAGCACCGTCGCCTGAGTCGGAGTCGCGCCCGCCGCGGCTTCAGGAGTCGCGCCCATCTCGGGCGATAGTTTAGCTTCGGTGTATCGTTTTGCAATCCACAACTAATCTGGAAGAGCCGGCTGGCTGATCCTGTAGAAGTTGGGAGTAGATATGAACGTGGTGGTTGATTGCGTCTCGAGGACGGGCGCTTGGTGATGTCCGGCGCGCGCCTGGTCGTCGATCACGTCTCACGCGCCTACGGATCGACGTTTGCCCTCGAGGATGTGAGCCTCGTCGTCGAGGCGGGTGAGCTGGTGGCGCTTACCGGCGCTTCGGGCTCTGGCAAGACCACCCTGCTGCAGCTGATCGGGAGCCTCGACCGCCCGACGAAGGGGTCGATTCGGGTCGACGACATCGCGGTCGAGAGGCTCACGCATCCGGCGCGCTTCCGACGAGACACGGTCGGCTTCGTATTTCAGCTCCACCATCTGCTGCCGACGCTCACCGCCCAGCAGAACGTGGAGCTGCCGATGATCGCGGCGCGCCTGGGTCACGCCGAGCGGGCCTCGCGCAGCCTCGAGCTGCTCAGCGAAGTTGGGCTTGCCGGCCGGGCCCGCGATCTGCCGGCGAACCTCTCAGGGGGCGAGCGCCAGCGGGTGGCGATCGCGCGCGCTCTCGCTGGTCAGCCGCGGCTGATCCTGGCCGACGAGCCCACCGGGGCCCTCGATTCGGTTGCCTCGAGGGAGATGTGGAGGCTTCTCGGCCAGATCCGTGCGCGTCGCGGCACCACCGTGATCATCGCCTCCCACGACCCATCCCTAGTCGAACATGCCGACCGCGTTCTCGAGCTTGCCGATGGCCGCCTGGTGGAACCGATGCAGCGGTCGGCCCGAGCGGCCCGACTCCGGGGAGTGGCGTGAGCTGGCTGGTCCAGGCGCTGATCAGCGTGCGGCGCCGGCCGGGACGCACCCTGCTCACGGCGCTCGGCACCGCGCTGGGAATCGCCACGATCGTCGCCCTGCTCGCGGTGGCGGGCGGGGCCAAGCACAGCGCCGGGGACTTCCTGCATCTCGGCCGGTCCGATCTGGGTCTGTTTCAAAAGGACGCCGCGGATCCGACCACCTCGGTCCTCTCGACCAGCCTGATTCCGAAGCTCGAGCACACGCCTGGTGTGGCCGCCGCCACGCCGCTGGTGCTGCTCGTAGGTGATGTCCCCAAGGCGCCGGGGGCGATCGTCTTCGGTGCCCAGCGCAACGGCTTTTTGACCCAGCGCCTGGTGTTCAGCAGCGGACGGATGTACCGCGCCCCGAACCAGATCATCGTCGGCGACCAGTTCGCAAAGCAGCAACACGTCGGCGTCGGCAGCGCGTTGACCGTCCACCACCGCAAGATGCACGTGGTCGGCGTCTACCACATCGGTGTCTTCTACCAGGACACGGGCGCCTTCATCCCGCTGGCCACCGCCCAGGCGATCACCGGGCGACAGCAGGAAGCGACCACGATTCCGATCAAACTCGACGTCGGTACCCGGCCATCCACCGCCAAGCGCACGATCACCCAGCGGTTTCCCGGAATCTCGATCATCAGTGACGCCGAAGAGGCCACCCGAGCCGGGGCCAACGGCCAGCTGATCTCGAAGGCCGCGCTGGTGATCGCAGTGCTCGCGCTCATCATCGGCGGCATCGGCGTGATCAACACGATGCTGATGGCGGTGATCGAACGGCGCTCGGAGTTCGCGCTGCTGTCCGCCATCGGCTGGAGCGGCCCGCAGATTGCCGGTCGGGTGCTCGTCGAAGGCGTGCTCACGACCGTGATCGGAGCGGCCATGGGCCTGGTGCTGGGGACGATCGGCGCCCAGCTGCTGGTCAACGCGCTCGGCGCGCAGGCGTTCGTCGCCCCGCAGATCACGGCCTGGGATCTCGGCTACGCGCTGCTCGTCGGCGTGTTGATCGGCGTCCTCGGCGGCCTTTACCCGGCGTGGCGCGCCGCCCACATGTCGCCCGCGTATATCCTCGCCCAGCGGTAGCCGGGGCCCCAGCCGCAGCCGATCCCAGCGGCAGCCGGGCCCAGTCTGCCGGCGACGCCGCCGTCGGGCCTCCGCGAGCTCCTAGGGGCTGCCCTCGGCGAGCTGGCCAAGCCGACTCAGGGCCTGGCGCAGAATCCGTGACACCTGCATCTGCGAGACGCCGATCTGCTCGGCGATCACAGACTGGGTCTGATCCTCGAAGAACCGCAGCGCCAGCACGCGACGCTGCAACGCCGACAGCTCGGGGGTGGCGGCGCGGATCATCACCACCGCTTCGGCCCGCTCGAATCCGGGCTCGTGTTGACCAAATGCGTCGGCCAGCGTCACAGGCTGATCGTCTGGTCCGCGGGTCACCGCATCCAGAGAGCTGGCGTGATGGGCTGCTCCCGCCTCCAGCGCCTCCACCACCTCCTCGACGCTCAACTCCAAGAACTCCGCCAACTCAGCCACGCTCGGTGAACATCCCGTCTGCGCCGCCAACCGCCGCTGGACTCTCTGGACCTTGAGGGCAAGCTCCTTGGCCCCTCGCGGAACGTGTGCAGACCAACCCGAATCGCGAAAGTAGCGCTTGAGCTCGCCCACGATCGTCGGCACCGCGAACGAGCCGAACGAGACTCCACGGTCTAGGTCGAACCGGTCGATCGCGTTTACCAGGCCCAGGCTGGCGACCTGCATCAGATCATCAAATGGCTCGCTCGCGCCCGTGTAGCGCCGCGCGATCTTGCGCGCAAGCGGCAGAAACCGGCCCACCAGCTGCTCACGTGCACTTGAATCCCCATGCCGCTGCCAGCGTTCAAACAGCGCCCGCAGATCCTCACCCGCCGCCGGCGGCCGAGCTGATCGCCGCAGCCCCGCCGCGCGCGGCGCGGCCTGAACCTCGGTGCCGGTCACCGCGCCACGGGGTCCGTCGCTGATGCTGGTGACGGTGGCATCAGCGCCGTCGGGCCTGCCTTCCGTTTTTCGTCCATCGCGTCCCTCCGTCCGCGGAATATCGCGCCCCACATAAGCGAGACAATGCGTTCGTATTGTACCCCACTTAGCTAGAACTAAACGACCAGTGTTATGAACCGAGACATCAGGGACATCGTTGTGGGACAGAGCGGCTCAGACGCGCGTCAACACGGCTCTGAGGTGGTACAAGTGCAAGGTGGCCGAGCGCGTCGAAGATCAAAACCGGGCCGCCGGCGTGGAGGGGCCAACCCGCGCGGACGCCCGAGCCAGCCGTCGGCGGATACTCGCCGCGGCGGCCGCGCTGGGCGGGGACCGACACGTCACCATGGCCGAGCTGGCCGCTGCCGCAAACGTCGGTCGCTCGACGCTCTATCGACATTTCCCCACCCGTGACGCCCTGCAGCAAGCACTCGAGGACAGCGAACCGCAAGTAGGTGCGTCCCGTCCGCCACCGTCGGTGGGCGGTGGCCTGGCCACCATGCCGTTCCGGCCACCCGGACAGCTGGGTCGCGAGGCGCCACTCGTGCTGGAGGTAACGCGAATCCTCGACGAGGTCCCGCCGCACCTGGTGCCCGATCAGCTCGTGGCCGAGGCCCGGCGCGTGGCCGGCGTGGCCATCGCGCTGTACGTGGTCGATATCGACGGTTCGCAGCTGCTTCGGCTCGCGGGATCAGAGGAATTTCCCCACGAACTGCAGGCTCCCCCGGCACTGGGACCCGAGATCGTCCCCGAGGGCCTACCCGAGTTCTACGACCGCCTCGAGCGGCAATTCCCCGGCTGCGTCGCCGAGCCGCTCTGGCTCCGAGGCCGCGTGATCGGCCTGCTGCTCGGTGTGGGCACCCCCATCAGCCCCCTGGCAGACATCGCCAAACAGGGCGCCGCCGCCCTCGAGCTGGCCAATGACTACACCGACTACATTGAGGCCACGCGGCGCCGCAAGCCCACCACCCCGGCCGCCGAAGTCCAGCAGCACCTGCTCCCACCCCGGCTCGCCCGCATCGCCGGCGCCCAGCTCGCCGCCACGCTGCTGCCCACCTACGAGGTCGGTGGCGACTGGTTTGACTTCGTCGAGAATCGCGACGGCGGCTGGCTGGCCATCGCCGACGCCCCTGGCACCGGACCCACCGCCGCCGGCCTCGGAGCAGCCGCGCTTGGCGCCCTGCGCGCCGCTCGGCGCAGCGGACAGGACCTCGAACAGGCCTTGACTAACGTCCACGAGACCGTGCTCCGGCTCGGCAATCGAGCCTTCCACATCACGGCCCTGGTCGCCCGCTGGCGGGCGCCTACCGCGACTCTCACGTGGATCAACTGCGGACATCCCTCCGCCTACCTGGTCGATGCCGAGGGCACGCTCAACGAGCTCGAATCGCCCAAGCATCCTGCGCTCGGAGCCGAGGACGCCACGCCGAGCTTCACTGAAACCGATCGCCAGCTGCACTCTGGTGAACGGCTGATACTGGTGACGAACGGAATCATCAAACGTCGGACGGAGGATGGCGGCGAGTTTGGCACCGAGGGCATAAAGCGGGCGCTGGAACACGCCGACAATCCGACGGCGGCCTCCACGGCGATGGCGATCCAGCAGATGGTGACCGACTCCTGGCGCGAGCCGCTCGAGGACGACGCCACCGTTCTCGTGATGGCGATCGAATAGACGCCGCTGTTCAGGCTTCGAGCTCGGGATCGTCGAGTCGCGCGGATACCCGCCAGCTAACCTCGAAATCGCGGTAGGTGACCCCGGGCTCGAGCTGGTCGGGCAGATTTTTACGCTCGAATACCTGCTCGGCCGAGGTTGGCATGTCGGCGTACGCCACGACGCGCACCTCGGGAATGCACTCGAAGCGCACCTCCCGCGCGCGCACTGCGGCTGCCATCTCGAGGTCGGGCTTGCCTTCGATCATGCTTCCTGCGCCTGCCGAACGTCTTTTGCGGTGATCCGACCCTCGCTACCGGTGCCCTCGATGTCGGCGAGGTCGATCCCGAGCTCGTCAGCGATGCGCAGCGCAGCCTCGGTGGCATGGTGCTTCTCGGCCCGTCGGTGCTCTCGCCGCTCGCCTAGCTGGCGTACCTTCCGGGTCGCGGCCAGCCCGATATCCCGCGCCTCCTCCGAGGCGGCATGGCGGATCTCCCCGGCGACGATCTTGGCCACTTCTTTGGCCATCCCGCGCGCCTTGGCGCCGGACGGGCTTCCGCCGTCTGACTCCCCGGCTGGCTGCCCGTTGTCCTGTCCGGGCTGGCCTGCCTGGCCGGCCTGACCTTGCTGACCTTGCTGACCTTGCTGACCTTGCTGACCTTGCGGGCCGGCCTGGCCGCCCTGGCCCGACTGACCGCCCTGGCCTGCGGACTGGGACGAGTCTCCGCCGCCGTGACCACCGCCGCCCTGACCACCGCCGCCCTGACCACCGCCCCCAAGTGCCCCCGTGGCCTGCTGCCCGGTCTGCCCCACCATCTGACCGACTCCGCCCACGACCTGACCGAGGTTACCCGCCGCCTCCCCGGCGCCCTGACCCACATCACCGACCGCCTGCCCGGCGCCCTGACCCACGTCACCCACCGCCTGCCCGGCGCCCTGACCCACGTCACCCACCGCCTGCCCGGCGCCCTGACCCACATCACCCACCGCCTGCCCGGCCCCCTGACCAACGTCTTTCAGCGCCGACTGAGCGCCCTGACCAATCTCCTTGGCCGCGTCGCCGGTCTTGCCGACGGCTTGCCCGGCACCCTTACCGACGTCCGAGACTGCGCGGCTGAGGCCCTTGACCAGCTCGGGATTGCGGTCGAGGCTCGTCATCAGGCGGTCGACGATCGCGGTCACGTGCTCGAGCCGAGCCTTGAGGACCACCTCCGCCTCCACGCCCTTGATGTCCAGCTTGACTCTGGTTAGATGCACGTCGATCCCGACGTTCAGCTTGACCAGGTTGAGCACCCTTGCCTTGAGGGCGATGTGAGCATCGAGATCGTCGAGCTCGAAGTGGATCGAGTCGACCTTGAGCTCGGGGACGTCCAGAAGCACGTCGGGGGGCCCCACCCGATCCTGCTCCTCCCGACGCTCATACTGCCGGTACTCGCGGTCTGCGTCGTTGATCTCGCGGCGCGCTTGCAGCGCTGGTCGCGCTCCGTTGCCACCCTGCGTGTTCCTTTTCTGGTTCTGGGAAGAGCGATTGCCACTGCGCGACGACGCGCTCCGGCCGTTGCGCGAGCCGGAACGTTGCGATGTTGACTTTTGCGCCATGTCCGCTCCTATTGGCCCTGGGGCGAACCGCCGCCTTGCTGGCCGCTCTGTCCGAGATTCTGGACGCCCTGCTGAGCGCCCTGCCCCACACCCTCGACCCCCTGCTGGGCGCCCTGCCCCACACCTTCAACCCCCTGCTGGGCGCCCTGCCCCAGACCCTCGACCCCCTGCTGGGCGCCCTGCCCCAGACCCTCGACCCCCTGTCCGGCGCCCTCACCGAGCTGCTGGACCGCACCCTCGGCGCCCTTCCCGGCACTCTTGATGGTGTCACCGGCATCCGTGAGCAGATCGTGCGCGCCGCCACCCACATCGCCCAGGGCGTCACCGACGCTCTTGAGTAGCTCCGGGTTGCGGTCCAGCGTGGTCAGGACGCGCTCGAGGATCCGGCTGACGTGGTGCAGGCGAACCTCCATCAGCGCTTGCGTCTCGACCCCTTGGATGTCGAGCTCGACCTTGCCCAGCCGGACCCCGACACCCGCGTTGATCTGAACGAAGTGCCCGGCCTCGGCCAGTACCGCGAGGTGAGCCCTGAAATCGTCGAGCTCAAATTTGATCTCGTCGACCTTGACCACCGGCGCGTCCACGTACACATCCACCGCTTCATCGATGTCGCGGGGATCGATGACCGAATAGTCCGGCACGTTCTGGCCGGAGCGGCTGGAGCTCGAGGCGGACCGCCCGTTGCTGCCACTGGACTTCGAGTTGCGGTTCGCACGCGTCGAGCCGCTCGAGCTGCGCTTCGACTGGGCCGAGCCGCTCGAGTTGCGGTTCGAGCGCGTCGCGCCGCCGGAATTGCGCTTCGACTGGGTCGAGCCGCTCGAGTTGCGGTTCGAGCGCGTCGAGCTGCGCCGTGCTGCGGGCATCGATTACGGTCCTTTCTTCTCTGTGGCCGGGTTGGCGTCGAGGACGCGCCGCAAGAGCGTCGCGCCGATCGTGTCGGCTGCTCCGGTGGCAATTGCGCTTCTCACCTCATTCGGCTCCCTGCGCGAAGTCTCCCCGGAGAATGGTTGCACCAAACCGGGTTCTTGGCGATCGATCAGCGCTCGCGGCCGCTCACCTTGTTCTTGGGCGCCTCCACCGGCCGCTGGGACGGAGCGCCGGCCACCGACACCACGTCGTGGGTGGCCGAGCTCGTCATGTCTCCGGTGAAAGCGCGGTCACTGTGTTCGACCGGCTTTACCCACAGCTCCTCGATCAGGATCTTGATCGTGGCGATGATCGGCACGGCCACGATCACGCCGACGAAACCAAACAGCTGGTCGACGGCCACCACCCCGATGGCGACCACCGCCGGGTGCAGCTTGACGATGCGCGCGACCACCAGCGGCTGGATGATGTTGCTCTCGGCCTGGTGGGCGAGGACGTAGATCACCGCGACGATCACCGCCTTGCCGGGAGAGATCGTCAGTGCGTACAGGATCGGAGGGATCGAGCTGAACAGCGCGCCGAAGTAAGGGACAATCATGGCGATCGCGGTGAAGATCGCGAAGAACGCGGCGAACGGGAGTCCCACGATGCGCAAGCCGACGTAGGTGATGCCGCCGAGCACGATCATCCCGATCACTAGGCCGCGCAGCCAACCGAGATATGCCTCGGCGAGACGAGAAAGGATCTGCTCGGCTTGAGGTCTCCTCGGCGGTGACACGATCCGGATCAGCCCGGTGACCAGCGGTTCTGGATGAATGGCGGTGTACAGCGCCGTGAGCAGGACGACGATGATCGCCGCCACGATCCCGGCGACACTCTCGCCGACGGTCGCCAACGGGCCGAGCAGCTTCGTGGGGTGCCGGGTATATCCATTAGCGAAGTGCTGTATCTGTGTTCCGATATTGCTGGGGGACGTGCCGGTCAGGCGTCCGAGGCGGCGTCGCAGCTCGTCCACGATGCTCGGAAGCGAGTTGACGAACTGGTTGATTTCGTGGCTGAAGGCCGGCACGACCAGGTAGATAAGACCGGCCAGCGTGCCCAGCCCGACCAGCAGCGAAAACACGGCGCCGATCGCTCGGGGGACCCCCACGCGTTGCAACGCCGTGGCCGTCGCCGACATCGGCAGCGAGACGATGACCACGATCAGGATCGCCAGGATCAGCGTGACCAGCTGGGCGAAGATCAGGCCGGCCACCACGAGCCCGAACGCGAGCAGCACGCTGCGGTACAGCGTCGCAGGAGTGATGCTCGAGTTCGACATCGCCCTTTAAGGTTGCCCGGTAAATCCCAGTTGCACGCGCCCCGGGGGCAGATCACGGCCGGGGCGGTTCGTTGGGCAACGGGCGCGGCGCGCTCCCCAAGGGCGAGATGACATCCGCCGTCGCCTATCGGACGATCGGCCTCGCCGCCGGCTTGGCCCTCGCCGCCGTCGTGGCCACGCGGCTGATGACGCTGTTGCTGGCGGTTACGCTCACCATCCTGCTGTCGCTGCCGCTGTCGGCCGCCGCCTCGCTGGCCGAGCGCCACGGAGCGCCCCGGGCCCTGGGGGCGCTGGGCGCACTGGTCGCGTTGTTCGGAGCGCTGGCCGGCCTGGGGTATGCGGTGATCCCGGCCTTCGTGAGCCAGGCCAGGCAATTCGCGGCGCATCTTCCGTCAACCATCGCTGGCGCCGAGCGCTATATCCACGGCCTCGGGGGCATGCGGACGCATAGCCTGTCCGCGGAGCTGAGCAGCTTCGCCCAACGCTATCTCCAGCACCCGCAGCAGCTGATCGGCCCGATCGAGCAGGTCGGCCTGACCATCGCCGGCGTGATCATCTCGCTGGTGCTGATCTTCGTGGCCGCCTTCCTGATCGCCCTCAACCCCACCATGCTCGTGAACAGTTTCTTGCGCCTGCTGCCGGAAGCGCGGCGTGGCCAGGCCCGCGACGTCCTCGGCCGCATCCGGACCGCGTGGCTTGGGTGGATGACCGCGGTGGGGATCGACATGATCGTCCTCGGTGGATTGCTGTTTGCCGGCATGACGATCATCGGGCTCAACTTCGCCATCGGCTTCGCCGTGTTCTCGGCCTTGATGACGATAATCCCGAACTACGGCTCGGTCATCAGCGCGATTCCGCCGATCCTGGCCGGGCTCGCGCAGTCGCCCACGAAGGCGCTGCTGGTGCTGATCGTGTACGTGATCGTGAACCAGATCGAGGGGAATTTGATCCTCCCGTTGATCATGGCCCGGACGGTCGACATGCATCCGGCGGTGGTGACGATCGGTCTGCTCGTGATGGGTGCGCTGTTCGGCTTGATCGGTGTGCTGATCGCCATCCCGCTGCTCTCGTTGGCGATCATCCTCGTGGAGGCAGTGTGGATCGAGCCCCAGGAGGCGCGCGCGGCCCGGGCCGGCCCCGAGAGCTCGCGCCCGGGGATCACGGCTACGCAGACATCTCGCGGCTAGCCACGCGGGGACCACGGCTACCCTGACCAGCTACGCGGCCCCCAGGGCTACGTCATGGCGGCGACCAGGCGGTGGTGACGTAGCTGCTCGGGCGGAGCACCGTGAAGGATCCAGATGCCGTCACCTCGTCGGCTGAGCGCGCCGGAGCGAGCCAGCTCGCCCATGGCGGTGGTCACCGAGGGACGGTGAGCTCCGACCAGATCTGCCAGACGCTGATGAGACAGCGGCAGGGGCACGGTGATGCCGTCTGGTCCCACCCGCCCCCAGCGTTCGGCCAGATGCCAGAGGGTCAGCAGAAGCCGATCGTTCACCCGCTGGTGATGGGCGATGGCCAGCGCGACGGCCAGGTGATGGGCGCGCCGCGTGCCCCGGGCGAACAGCTCCACGCCAAGCTGTGGCCAGGGCTGCATGCGCACCACCAAGCCGTGGTCGAGGACGGCGAGTCGGGTCGGCTCGAGCACGAGCCAGCCTACCTCCGCATGAACATGTGACCCCTCCGAATCCCAGCGCCAGGGGCGCAGAACGTCTCCGGCGCCGATCAGCTCCACGCAGGTGCGCCCGAGTACGTTCACCTCCCGCGACAGCAATCCCTCGATGATCAGAAAGCCCCGGTGGTGCTTGTTGGCTTCGATCGCGGCGCCCGCGTCCCAACTGCCCGGCGACAGGTGACGCTCACGCGTCAGCGCCTCGTGGCGGGCCCGCTCGAGCTCGGCGCCATCGAGCAGGTCGGCTAAGTCGGCATCAGCGTCGACGATGCTGATCAGATTGGTTACCGGAGGCGTGGTCTGATCACCTCGCTCACTGTTCCCGCGTGGCCATCGATTCTGGGGACACTACCCTCCGCCTGCCGTCCATAGCGCAAATCGCTATCAGCCTGCCAGCAGCCGTTCGGAGCCGCCCGGGGCATGTCCGCAGGCGTACGTACGGACAAAAACCGCTTCGGCGTCGGACCAGACGCCCGGGAGTAGGTTGCCCGTGGGACCGACGACCCCGTCAGCAAGGGACTGAAAGGAGACAACGCCCATGATTTGGGTGCTTGTGGCAGTCATTGTCGTGCTCTTGGTCATCATCGGAGCTCTCGCCGTGCGCCAGCAACGCTCCCGGCGACTGCGGGATGACTTTGGGCCAGAGTACGGCCGTGTCGTCGCCGAGCGCGGCGATCAACGCGCGGCCGAGAACGAGCTGGCTCGTCGCCGCGACCGGCTGGACCAATTCGAGATCCGGCCGCTCGAGCCCGCGGCCCGCGAACGCTACGGCGAGCGTTGGGGCGCCGTTCAACGGACCTTCGTCGATGATCCCAGCGGCGCGGTCGGCGAAGCCCATCTGCTCGTCCAGCAGGTCATGCACGAGCGGGGCTATCCCGTCGACGAGGATTTCAACCAGCGTTCGGCCGACATATCGGTCAACCACCCGGACGTCGTCGAGAACTATCGGGCGGCGCACGCGATTTCCGTCGCGGCCGGGAAGGGCCAGGCCAGCACCGAGCAGCTACGCCAGTCGATGGTCCACTTCCGAGCCCTGTTTGCCGACCTGCTCGCCCCCGAGGACACACGGCCGGCGCAGGCCGGCGATCGCAGCGATCAGAGCGCAGCTTCCCCCCAAGCGACAAGGAGGAGATGATCAATGGAGCGCAACGAAGAGGCGTTGAGCACCCGGGACCTGGCCTCACCGAGCGACCCACCGGCAGAGGCCGTCTCCGCGGCCGAGCCCCAGCAACATGACGCCCTGGGGCGGGATGGCGCATCGACGTCGCAGGCTCAGGGTGTGGCCACGCCGCCGTCCCCCGCGGGGACTGACACCACCACCGGGGAGCCCCTGCTCACCAGCGAGCTGAGCACGACCTTCCAACGGCGTTGGGAAGAGATTCAGACCCGTTTTGTCGACGAGCCTCGCGGAGCCGTCGAGGACGCCGACGGGCTGGTGGCCAATCTCATGCAGCAGCTCGCCGAAGGCTTTGCCCAGCACCGGGAACGCCTCGAGGCGCAATGGGACCGCGGCGAGGACATCTCGACCGAGGACCTTCGGGTCGCGCTGCAGCGCTACCGATCGTTCTTCCAGCGCTTGCTGTCGACATAGTGGGCGATCCCTCAGCCATTGCTCTATGCCAGGCGTGAACCGATGAGCTACTGCGGACCCCCGCTACCGAGCCGCAGTACGGGAGATGAAGGCACCGGCGGATGGCGACGTCGACCGGACTTTGACCTCGAGGTCGCCGGCGACCGCGTGCACATGATCGTGCGTCCCTGCGGGGATGTGGATCTCGCCACCGCCGGTGAGCTCAAAGACGCAGTCGTCGAGCTCCTCGACCGGGGCTGCGCGCGGGTCACGCTGGATCTGCGAGCCGTGACATTCCTCGATTCCAGCGGGATCCGCTCACTCGTCGCGGTCCACCAACGGGCCGAGGAGCTCGGGGTCCAACTCTCGTTGATCGTGGGCGGTGGACAGCCGCGGCGAGTCTTGGAGCTCACCGGGCTGCTCGATCATCTAAACGTGGAAAGCGCACCGGACGGTGAGGGCGGCGACGCTGGACTCGGGTCGCCTTAGCCTGGAGCGAATCCACTTGGGGGCGCACCGGTCCGCGCCCGGGCGTCGCAGCAGTCAGTCATCTGCTGCCGCCTGGGCGCGGCCACGCTTCACTCGATCAGCCACAGGGCGCCGCCCTGAATCGGCGCCCCTGTGACGACGCTCCCCAGGAGCCTCCGTCGGCAACGGCCCCGGTGAGATTCCCGGGGCCGCGCCAGCAGATCGTCGCTTACCGCGCGCCCACAGGCTCGCGTGAAGCGTGACTGTGCCCGTTGGCCTTGGTCGCGTACGCACCGCCAAAGGTCCGGTCATGCACCGTCGCCGGCTCGGGCTCTCCGACCGGCCGCGAGCGGCGCACCATGCCGTCGACGATCCCGTAGAGGGCAGTTACGCCGGCAGCCGAGACAATGTCGACCCACAGGGGCACTGACAGCACGACGGCCATGACAATGAACGTCGCGATCCCGAGCGTCATACCGGCAGCGGTGATCGGCGCGTCGACGGTGGCGAACAGCATCGCGGCCGCGATCACGGTCGCGGCGAGAACGCATCCGCCGGCGATGAACGCGGTACCAAGACCGATACCGAGGATCACAAACAGCAGAAACCAGACGGCGGTGCCAAAGATCAGGCCCGCAGCTATGAGGAGTTTGTCCATCGTTCCTCCATTTTGTTGTTAGTACGGTTCATAGTTCAGTTTTACCCCTGCTCGGCTGAGCTTTCAGGCCGTAAGTCATCCCCAAAACGTGGTGGATGACACTGCGGTAAGCCGGGAAACGAAATCGCCGCAGACCGTCAGCGAGCGGACATTTGACGCTCGACGGGAACGCTCAATGCGTACGCCGGCGCCGCTGCAAAGCGACCGCCCCCACGCCGCCAAGCACGGCGAGAGCGCCGACTGCCGTCGCGGCGCGCGCGCCGGTGGAGTTGTGCCGGGCTGCCACGGGCTGCAAGTAGCGCGCCTCGGGATGCGACGTCGTCGGGCCATTTGGCCCCTCGTGTAGAGCCACCTGGAGGACCTGCGCGAGGTGCAGCGCGCTGCGATCGGTACCCTGTTCGATCTGTGACCGGCAACTAAAGCCGTCGGTGACCAGGAAGGTGTGCGGAGACGCGTCTCGCACCGCGGGCAGCAACAGCCGTTCCCCGGCTTTTATCGAGACCTCGTAGCGTTCCCCGCGCTCATATCCAAAAGAGCCGGCCAGACCGCAGCACCCTGTGTCGAGCACCTGGTAATCAAGCCCCAGCCGGTCGAGAACCTTTCGATCACAGTCGGTGTCGCTCGTCGCCCGCTGATGACAGTGAAAATGCACCAGCGCGGTGCGGTCGAGCCGCGGGAACTCCCACTCGGAAGCGCGTTGCTCTAGAAACTCGCCGATTGAGTAAGTCTGGCGCGCCAGCCGCTTGGCGTCCTGGTCGTCCGGGAGCATGTTTGTCAGCTCGTTGCGGAACACCGCGCCACAACTCGGCTCGAGCGCGATCACCGGTGTGCCGGCCCGGATTTCCTCGCGCAGCGCGTCCAGGACCTGCTCGAGCAGCTTTCGAGCGAGGCTGAGCATCCCGTAGTCATAGAGCGGCCGACCGCAACACACCGACTGCTCCGGAACGACCACTTCAAAGCCGGCAGCCTCGAGGACTTCGGTGGCGGCAACCGCCACTTCGGGGTGGAAGTAGTCGTTGAAGGTGTCGGGCCACAGCACAACGCGCCCCCTGGAGGGGCCGGCCGCATGCGGGCCGGCGCCATCGGTCGAGGCGGGGGCGCCGTTGGCCTCGGACCGCTCGTGATGCCAGCGCCTGTAGGTGACCGGCGCGAAGGCAGGCATCTTCCGCTGGGGGGCGATGCCGGCAACGCGTTTACCTATCGCCGCGAACGGCTGGCGCTGGGTGAGGAGGTTGGCAAGCCGCGGCGCACGCGCGGCGAGCTGGGCCTCCCACCGGATCAGGCCCAGGAAATACGCTTGGCGCGGACGCACACGCCCTGCGTAGTAATGCGACAGAAACTCGGCCTTGTAGGTGGCCATGTCAACCCGGACCGGGCACTCGTGCAGACACCCCTTGCACGCCAGGCACAGGTCGAGCGCCTCCTTGACCTCCTCGTTTCGCCACCCGTCCTCGAGCAGGGAGTCGCTGCGCATCATCTCGAACAGCAGCCGTGCCCGGCCCCGGGTCGAATTCTTCTCCTCGAGCGTCACCTGGTAGCTGGGGCACATGACCGCGTTCTGATCGCGACACGCGCCCACGCCAAAGCAGCGTTCCGAGGCGGCGGCGAAGCTGCCGTCGTCGCCGGGGAACCCAAACTCGGTGCTCACCGGACGGGTGTGGTAGCTCGGATCCATCCGCAGGTGGGTGTCGAGTGGATAGGGGTCGACGACCTTGCCCGGATTCATCTTCCAGTCGGGGTCCCAGATGGCCTTGAACTCTCGGAATGCCTGCACCAGCTCGGGTCCGAACATCTTCGGCAGCAGCTCGGCGCGAGCGTGACCGTCGCCGTGCTCGCCCGACAGCGAACCCCCGTAGGTGGCGATCAGATCCCCGGCATCCTCCATGAACGCGCGGTAGTTGCGGACCCCCTCCGCCGTCAGGAAATCCCAGTCGATCCGAGAATGCACGCATCCGTGGCCGATGTGCCCGAACAAGCACGAGATCTTGCGCCCATGCTTGTCACACAGCTTCTCCAGGTCGCGCAAGTAGTCGCCGATCTGATCCGGTGCCACCGCGGCGTCCTCCCACGAAGGCCACCCCGGGTGCTCGCCCGGGATCTTGCTGTGGCCGACACCACCCTCGCGGATCTCCCAGACCTGCGCGATCTCTTCAGAATCCTCAAAGACCTTGACATCAGCGTGGTCGCCACCACCGCCCTGCTTCAGTGCATCGGCAAACCGCTCTGCCTGCTCATCGGCTTCCTCCTCGGAGTCGCCCCCGAACTCCACCAGGAGCCAGGCCGCCCCGCCGGGGAGCAACTCGGTGCGGCGCTTGCGGCCGAGCCGCAGCTCGTTTTGCACGAGCCTACGATCGAAGGTCTCCAGTCCGATCGGGCCGAACTCGCTGACCCATGGCACCTGGTCGGCAGCCGCCGCGCAGTCGCCGTAACCCACCAGCACCAGCGAGCGATGCTGAGGGCTGTCGATCAACGTGCAGCGCGCCTCGAGCACGAGTGCGCACGTGGCCTCGGTCCCGACCATCGCCCCCGCCAGGTTGAACCCCCGCTCCGGAAGTAGGCGATCCAGGTTGTAACCGGAGATCCGCCGGGGAATCTGTGGGTAGCGCTCCCGGATCAGGGCGCTGTAGCGCTCGCCCAGGTCCCTCAGTCGGGCGTAGATCTCCCCCACACGGCCGCCCCGGGCGATCGTCTGCTCGAGCTCCTGGTCGCTGACCACGCTCGGCAAGGTCATCCTGGTTCCGTCGTAGAGCACAACGTCCAGCGCCTCGATGTTGTCCGCTGTCACCCCGGCGATGATCGAGTGCGTGCCACACGAGTTGTTACCGATCATCCCCCCGAGCGTGCACCTACTGTGGGTCGCGGGGTCGGGCCCGAACGTGAGCTGATGCCGTTCGGCGGCATCTCGTAACCAATCGAGCACCACCCCGGGCTGCACGCGCGCGATCCGCCTGTCGGGGTCGAGCTCGAGAATCTCGTGCATGTATTTCGAGAAGTCGAACATCACGGCCTCGTTCACCGTCTGACCCGCGAGCCCGGTGCCGGCGCCGCGCGCCCCGATCGCCGCCCCGTGCGAGCGGCATATATTGAGCGCGGTGACAACGTCGGATACGTCACGTGGGATCACGACCCCGATCGGCACCTGGCGGTATACCGAGGCGTCGTTGGCGTACAGGGCTCGACTGCCCGGCGAGAACCGTGCCTCGCCGCGCAGCTCGTGCGCCAGCTCACGCGCCAGTGCTCTGGCATCGACTTGTTCGGCGGTATGGCTAGCCGTAGGAGGGCTCACGGTTACGGTCATCTGTTCAGAACTCCTCTCTGACTTGCCGAAGTGTCATTCCGCCGACGACGGACACGATGGCCAGCGGAACAGCGATCGCCGCCGCATGCCAAGCCGGCTCGGCCAACGCGCCCCCGAGCGCTCCGAGGCCGTAGGTTCCCCAGGCCGCCCCTGGCAGGGTGGGTCGTGGGGACTTCTCAGAATCGCTCCGACCACGGCGCATCAGCCCAGCGATTGCATTCACCAGTGTCCCCGTCATGTAGGTCGTGTTTACGCCGCGGACATCCGACGCACGCACCGCGGCCGACTGTGCCCCCATGGCAATCCCGGCGAGAACGATCAGCAGGTCGCCGACGGTCTGCACCCCAACCGCAGCCCACACGACGAGGAGCGCCAGGAGTGCGGCCACCTCCACCGCCAGGACGCGCGCGGCGGTCGCCGGCCACCGCCCATAGGCGCTGGTCAGGGCCACACCGAGGGCCGCCCCGGCGCAGAATCCGCCGAGGGCGGCCAGTGACCGCGCGGCGGCGTTGGCGCTCCCGCTCGCCAGCGCGATCGCCAGCAACACCGTGTTCCCGGTCATATTGGCGGTGAAGACCCGGCCGAGTCCGAGAAAGCCCGCGGCATCCACGAACCCCGCCGCCAGCGCCAGCGCCAGCAGGTATGCCGACGTTCTGCTCGGCCGGGTCAACCTTTCGACTACCGATCAAGAACCGACGTCCTGCTGAACTGAGCGCATCTCGAACATCGGCAGGATGTCGTGACGGAACGTCTTGTTGAAGACGATCGCCGCCGAGACATACCAGGCGCAGGCCGCGGTCGCGATCCCGAACGCGCCACCGATGTGGAACAGGAGCGTCGACGGCAGAGCATCGCCCAAGCCAAGCAGCACGTATGTCGGGACGAGGGTGATGAACACCGACATCACCGCGAGGCTCACCCGTAGTGACGCGACCCACATGTAGAACGTGAACACGCCCCAACAGAGCAGGTAGAGCGCCAACGCACCCTTCTGATCGGCGACGGGGATCTGCTTCAAAAACGTGTGCTGAAGCAGATAGAAGGAGATCCAGAACCCGCCATAGGAGCTCAGCGCCACGGCCGCGAACGTGTCGTTCTTGATGAACGCCCACATTCCCGCGAGCAGCTGAACGATGCCTCCGTAGGCGAGCGCCAGCGCACCCACCATGGGCAGGATCCTGGTCGACAGAATGCCGGCATTGACAAAGCTCAGCGCCATCGTGGTCAGTCCGAAGGCGGCGAGACCGAGCGCGGCGGGCTCAGAGACGAATCTGGCCGGTCCCACCTCCGCTGTCTTGAGGCCACGGCGGTCCTGGACCGTTGGTCCTGGATGCGTGGCCGCTTCCGTATGGGTTGCCATTTGTTACCTCCTGTGATGTGACTGCCGTGGCTGGCGACTCATCCCGATTACTCAATTTCCGTCGCCGGAGCCATTGCCCGGCAGTTTCTCCGTGACACGGTCCCTGGCCCTGGCCAGCACCCCGGCCGGGCTCGACTCATAGCTCATCTCTCGCGCCAGTACGCGCGACATCGTGAGCGCGATCTGCTCGCGGTTTGGTTCGCCCCGGGCAAGGCCCCAGGCGAAGCCCTTGGCGTGCTCGGAGTTGATCGTCGGCGTCATCGGCATGTCGTGCGGATCGACGATCGCCTCGATCAACGCCGGGCCATCGAGGCTGAGCGCCTCGTGCAGCTGATCGGGCAGACGTGCGGGATCGTCGATTCGGATGCCGGTGAGCCCACAGGCCTCGGCAACCTTCGTGAAGTCCACCGGCGCCAGCTCGACGCCGTACTGAGGGTTGCCCAAAAACGCCATCTGCTCCCACTTGATCAGGCCGAGCACGTCGTTGCGCATCACCACGACCTTCACCGGAAGCGCGTACTGGGCCAGGGTGGCAAGCTCACCCATCATCATCGTCAGCGACCCATCACCGGTCAGCGCGACGACCTGATGGTCGGGGTAGGCGACCTGGGCGCCGATCGCATACGGAAGCGCGGCCATCATCGAGCACATCGTGCCGCTGAAGGAGAACAGCTGACCGCGGCGCAGCTCGGTACGGGCCGCCCACGTTGTCACCGTGCCCGAATCGCCGCACAGGATGGCCCGATCGGCCATCGCCTTTGAGAGGTAGAACGGAATCGCATCGGGCTTGATCGGAGGATCGTGGAGCTCGGCGCGCTCGGCTTGCAGCGCGCGCCAGTCGCGCATCTCGGCTTGCGCCTGCTCCAAAAACGAGCGATCCGAACGGTGCTCGAGCAACGGCTCGAGCTCGCCGAGCGTGAGCTTGGCGTCACCGCACAATCCGATCTGGACCGGATAGCGAAGGCCGATCCGTTCCGGGTGGTCGTCGATCTGAACTCCGGCGGCCGCCCCGGGCGCGGGCAAGAACTCGATGTAGGGACTGGAGCTGCCGACGATCAGGATCGCGTCGCAGTTCTTGAGCGCATTCTGCGCCGGCCGGGTTCCCACGAGGGCGTAGCCGCCCAGGCAGTACGGGCTGTCATCGGGAACCGCGTCCTTGCCGAGCATCGCCTTGACGATCGGCGCGCCGAGCTTCTCGGCCACCGCCTCGAGCTCGTCGCCGGCCCCGCGGCCCCCGGCACCGACGAAGATCAACGGTCGCGACGCACCGGAGAGGATGCTCGCGGCCTGCTCGATCCGCTGGTGGGGGGGCAGGCGCTTGCCGTCGATGGCTGTCACTGCCGAATGGCCCTCGATGTTCTTGATCGAGCGGTCCCCGGTGACGGCGTCTCCAGACTGAATGTCGATTGGGAACGCGATCGCGGCCGGTCCGCGTTGCCCGATGGCCGAGCGCACCGCCATGTCCACGACGTTCAATACGTGGGCTTCGCCCATGATCCGCTGGCTGTACACGCAGGGATCGTTGAGCGCGAAGTCGTGGTTGATGTCCTGGAGGTAATGCGTGCCGATCACGTCGTGGTAGGTCATGCCGGTGATCGCCACTACCGGCGACTGGTCGATGCGGGCGTCGTAGAGCCCATTCATCAGGTGCACTGCACCCGGGGCCGCAGTGGAAAGACAAGCCGCCGGCCGTCCCGTGAACTTCCCGTACGCGCAGGCCGCCAGGGCCGCGGTCTCCTCGTGTCGCACGTGGACGAACCGAATTCGATCCTGATGAGTCCGAAGCGCCTCCATCACTCCGTTGATCCCGTCTCCTGGCAATCCGAACACCGTGTCGATGCCCCATTCGATGAGGCGCTCGACCAGCTGATCAGACGCGGTCCGCGTGCGGGCCATGTTCACTCCTCGCTTTTCGGTGTACGCTCACGCCTCTCCGTTACCCCCCACCGTGCCCGACAGTGACCCGCCGGTAAGCGCGCGAACCACCGACTTTAGGTGCATCGCGACCGCGCGCGGAAAGCCCGCTCCCGCGCCCGGTCGAGCCGTTGCCTTGGGCACAAGTTGTTGGTCTGCGAACCGCGGGGCGCGACTGGCGGTTCGTGCCAAGACAGGCGCCCTTCTCGGGGAGAGGGGTCGGCGGCTATGAATGCTCTATGCCGACTGCCTGTCGACCGCGCCCCACATCGCGTTCAGTTAATCGTCAGCGAACGAACGATTCGCCCGAGCTGTTCCTAAGTTGGCGACGAGATGGAGATGCGCGGGCGCGCGAACAGCTGATCGTGCGCTTCCTGCCCCTCGCGCGCAAGCTCGCGGTGCGGTACGTGCGCCCCTGGGACCCCGTCGAGGATCTGGTGCAGGTGGCCAGCATCGGCTTGATCAAGGCCGTTGATCGCTTTGATCCCGACCGCGGCACGCCGTTTCGGTCGTTCGCGGTGCCGACGATTCTGGGCGAGATCAAGCGCTACTTCCGGGATCTGGGCTGGTCGGCCCACGTGCCGCGCGGAATGCACGACGCGGCCATGAGGATCCAAGCCGCCGAGCGGGAGCTGACACCTCTGACAGGACGCTCTCCGACGGTCTCAGAGCTCGCCGAATACCTCGAACTCGACGTCGATCAAGTGATCGAGATCCTGGCGGCCGCCAATTCCCACTACGCAGCCTCGCTCGACGAGCCGGTTTGCGACGATCCCGAGCAGTCCGACACGATCGTGGACACGCTGGGAGCGCTCGACGAACGCTTCGATCTCGTCGACACCAATCTCACCATCGCCCGGATCGCGCGGCAGCTGCCGGCGCTCGAGCGTCTCGTTGTCGGACTTCGCTTTGACCATGAGCTGACCCAGCGTGAGATCGCCAAGCTGATCGGCGTCTCCCAGATGCAGGTCTCGCGAATCCTCCGCCGCGCCTTGGCCCAGATCCGTGAGCTCTCCGAGCTGCATGCCTTTGCGCCCGAGGGCCAATCGGGTGGTTGATTGACAGCCGGGGCGCGCGCTCAACCGATGCCCGACAACGTTCAGCGGCCGCTCGCCGCCTCGCCATCATTCGGGGCGCAGGCCAGTGGATATGCCGGCAGGCTGGCCCGCTCGCGCGAACGCAGCCTGGCCCAACGCTCCTTGACCCAGCGAGTCTTTGAGCTGATCCACGCCGCGGATGCCGGCCACTTCAATCGCTGGGCTCGCTCGAACCGCGGCTGGCACCACCGCCGGGAGGCTGAGACGTCGTGATGCTGGCCCGGCGCGTCTCGTAAGTTCGCTTACGAACTGAATCGCTGCGCCCGTGCGCTGAGCCGACCTTTCTCAACCAATCTGCGACGATCGCGCGCGCGTATATAACGCCTTGAGCAGGCGAGACCAACGGGAGGAGACCGTGCGCGACGCCATCGCCGTCCTCGAATGCGATCCAGACCTAGCGGTGGATTTGACCGAGCCGCAGCTCGCCGTGGCACGCGAGCTCGTGATCGCCGATGTCCTCAGCTACCCGCGGGGCACGTGGTCCGTGGGGCCCGACGATTTCAACAGCGTTGCCAGCATGGGATTGCTGATCATCGATGGTCTGATGACACGCGACGTGACCGTCGCCGAGTACACGTGTGCGGAGCTCCTGGGACCCGGTGACGTCGTGCAGCCATGGCTGCGGATCGGGCCCGACGACTCGGTCGCCGCGGAGGTCAACTGGAAGATCGTGCAGCCAGCGCGGTTCGCCGTGCTCGACCGATCGTTCCTGGATCGCGCCCGGCGATGGCCGGAAATCCCGGCCACGGTCTCACGACGCATCATGCAGCGCTTGCACTGGCTCGCCTTTCACCTCGCGGTATGCGGGCTACGCCGGGTCGACGACCGTGTTCTGCTCGTGCTATGGCACTTCGCCGACCGCTGGGGGACCATGACCAGGGACGGCGTCGTGCTCGACATCCCACTGACCCACGATCTGATCGCGGCCGTGATCGGCGCTCGCCGCCCGTCGGTCAGCGTGGCCTTGCGACGTCTGGCCGAGCAAGAGCGCATCGTCTCACGCCCTCGCTCACGCTGGATGCTCTTGGGACGGTCCCCCGACGAGTTGCGCGCGATTCACGATCGAAGCTCGCCGCCGAAGTGACGGGTCGCTGACCACGTAGGTGATGTGGATGTCATGGACAAGACACGTCCGGTTGGAGGCCGGCCTTCACGTGGAAGAGCACCCGGTTCGACCGGGCTGCTGTCGGCTGTGCCCTACGCGCTGGCCGTCCTGCTGATGCGAGGAGCTGCTCAGCCGCGTCGATACAGAGCTGTTCTATTGATTGTTGGCTGTCGCTCCGGCAGGCCGGCGGGCAGGCTCAGCCGAGCCGGGTGGTGTCGTGCAGAGTGACGGCCAGGGCGCGGTCAAAGTTGCCGGCCAAAAGCTCGGCCGCCTGCTCCTCCTCCTCCAAGATCCCCGCCACCACCTCCGCCGTCTGCCCATCACCATGATGCTCAGCAATCCCCGCCAGCAGGTGATAAAGCGCGATCTCCACATTCTCAAGCGCATAGGCAGCGATCGCCAACTGCGTCGCCGTATGCCCCTCCCCGACCGAAAACCCGATCTGCAAGGCCCCGACCGACGCCCACCCCGAACGCAACGCCACCGCCCCCCCAAAAGCCTCAAGCCGCGCCTCGATCTGCAACAAATGCTCATCGGTCTGCTCACGATGCAAGCGATAGATCCCCGCCATCCGCTCATCGCGAGCGCTGGCGATCCCCTTCTTGAGCAACGCCAACGACAGCTTCTCAAGCGCACACGCATCATTGAGATAAGCCATCAGCTCGCGCTCAAGACCACCAGACACCAATCACGCTCCTATAGACCACCCCTAATCCTTTCCCACAAGCACCCACCCCCGGTCCCCCATTGTTAGCGCGCAAACACTCCCGGCCCCCACCCGAGGCCCGCTACCGGCTGGGCGCAGGCTCGATCAGAACCAGCTCGCTGAGCTTGGCCGTTGCCCGCCTGGCCACACGCGAGACGTAGGCTCGCGAGCAGCCGAGCCTCCGTGCCACCTCGCTCAGTGTCATTCCGCCGCCGAAGCGCAGCGTTACCACCTGGCGTTCGACCGGCGCCAGATGGCTCAGTGCGTCTGACCAAGTGAGACGAGCATCGACGAGCTCCAGATCCTCGTCCAGCTGGCTGAGCGAGGCTCGCAGCTCCGCGGACAGCTCCTGCTGGTCGTCGGTGGGAGCATCCAGGGAGACCGAAAAATGGCCAGCCGCGGCCTCCATCGCCGCGAGCACTTCGTCGAGGCTCAGGGAGAGGTCGTCGGCGATTTCGAGCACGCTGGGTTCATGCCCCAGCTGAACCGTGAGACGGCTGCGCGCCCGCTCGACGGTCAGGGCCAGCTCCTTGGCTTTGCGGGGCACGTGCACACACCAGCCGTTGTCTCGGAAGTGGCGTTTGAGCTCACCGACGATGGTGGGCACCGCGAACGAGCTGAAGTGGTTGCCAAGCTCCGGCCTGAAGCGGTCGACAGCTTTGACGAGACCCAGCGCCGCCACCTGCATGACATCATCAAACGGCTCACAGGACCGCCGGTAGCGGCCGGCCAGCTTATGAGCTAGAGGCAGGTGGCGCCGCACCAGCTCGTCGCGAGCACTCCGATCTCCGTCCCGGTTCCATTGTTTGAACAGCGCTTGAGTCTCAAGCCGGCCGAGGTCGTCAAAGTGCCGCGTATCGGATGCTAAATCGTCCTCGATGACAATCGTTGCGAACTGGGGTGACACAAGCGTTGTGCGAAGGCAGTAGTGGAGCGGTACCTACAACCTAACGCGCAAACCCGGCCGCCTCCGGCCCTTGGTCAGCTCCAAAACACGGCCGTCGCCGGCCATCACCATGCACTTACCGACGGGCGTCGAATGATCGTTCGCTGGATGACGCGCGGAAGCGCTCGGTGGTCGATCGCGCCCCCCGCTGGGTAGCGCATCTGTATGAGAGAAACCACCGACAATTCACGATCATGATTGCGCTTCTCGTCATCATCTCACTGTTGCTGGCTTTCGGAGCCCGGATGCTCTGGGTGGCGCGCCGCCAGACGACGACGCCGGCCGAGCTTCGGGGCGACTGGTGGCCGCAGTTCGAGCAGGAGTTTCGAGCTTACGCCAAGCGGTCGGAAAATCGTCCTCATCGAGCTCGCCCAAATCACGACAAGGGCTCACAGCCGCGCTGAGTATGCGCAGGAGCCGGATTCCGCCAGCGGCGGATTCCAGCTCGTGCGTGGCTCACGCACGGACGTGGATCGCTGTGGGGATGGGGTCGCATTGATGGTGGCCGGTCCGGGAGCCAAACCGGGGACCGTCAGGGTCATCGGCAAGCCGCATCTAGCGACGCTGTCGGAGCCGCTGGTCAATGCGGTGATCGGGTTCGCGCCATGAGCGTGCCCCGGCGGTTGTCTTAAGGGTCCCAGCGGTCGGGAACGAGGACGACCCGAAAGCCGTCGGGATCGGGAAACGTGATCCCGCGTCTCGCCCAGTACGGGTTGCCGGCAGCCACTGGGTTGACGCCCAGGCGGCTCGAGGCGGCCTCCACGGCGTGCTCGCTGCCGAGGTAGAGCACGAGCAGTGATTCTGGATGCGGCGAGGCGCTCGAGTGCCCGCCGCCGGTGGTGAACTCGAGGTGGGTGCCGGTACCCGGCACCTCCAGGAACACGCCGTCATAGCCGTCGTGATCTCGGAAGCCGCCGATCTCGACCAGGCCCAGTCCGTCGCGGTAGAACCTCACAACCTCGTCCAGACGCTCGGTGTGACGGGCCACTCGCAACTGAATTGCCGGGGCCTGCTCGCCCGATCGATCTGGACCCTGCAGCGCCAACGAGAGCCAGACCTGGTCGCGGAGCGGGATACCGTCGATGTGGATCTCCGGATAGCCCGCCTCCGGTGTGAACACATCTCCATCTCTCTTCACCAGCAGCAGCCGGAACCGCAGCCGCTGATAGAAGCGCAGGACGCGCGTGCTGGCCGCCGCGGTGGACACCAGCAGCGTCGAGCGGCGTTCCGCCCGGCAAACGGTCGCGGCGCGCTCCACCAGCATTCGACCGACTCCCCCACCCTGGCGATCCTCGCAAACAGCGAGGCTTTTGATCTCTGCCTGGCTCGGCCTGCGGGGCATGACGAGCGGGAGATGGCCGATGATTGTCAGTCCGTCTCGGGACGAGCACGCGCCCGATGATCGCAGTAGCTCTGCACGCTCGCGGGCGAGTCGTCGGCCAGCCCGAACAGGCCGGCCAGCTCGGTCCGGGAGCCCTCAAACCACTCGATCGTCACCATCGCGGCGACATTACGCCAGCGGTGAGCGGATCAAGGGTTCTTCACAGATCGGGGTGTAGAGCACATCGAAATCCCCGGCGCCGTAGTTCTGCTGAGACTTGGATCCCGGTTGCGTCGTGACGACGGCCACGTCGCAGCCGGCGGCCGCCGCGTCCGCGAGCCGAGCCGCGAGCAGCGCGGTCTGGACACGGTCCCCGGTGGCCTGACTTGCTCGAGCTCGCTTGGGAGAGCAAGACCGCGGCCTCGCTGCACGATTCCACGATTCCCGGCCGCCCCCGAAATCCTTAGATCTCAAACGGCCGGTCGATACCGGCAAGCGAGACGCCGGTGAAGGCGGAGGCCTCCAGCGTGAGCGCGCGCAGGTCCTCGGGTTCGAGGTTGTGCACCGACGACTTCCCGCACGCCTTGGCCAGCAACGTGGCCTCCATCGTCATCGCCGTCAGCAGGCGGAGGATCCGCTCGGCGCCGGCCTCGACATCCATCCGGGCCTCGAGCTCGGGATCCTGGGTGGTGACTCCCACCGGACACCGACCGGTATGGCAGTGGTGACAAGAACCAGGAGCGGTCCCCAGCGCGGCGTAATCCTCGATGTAGCGCGGCGAGTTACAGCCCAGGCCGATCAGCGCTGCGGTGGCGATCATCGCGCAGTCGGCGCCGAGCGCCAGCGCCTTGGCCACGTCGACGCCGGAGCGGATGCCTCCCGAGGCGACGAGCTTGACCTTGTCGGCCATCCCGCATTCGTCGATCGCCCGGCGCGCGGCGGGTATGGCCGAGATCGTCGGCACGCCGGTGTGGTCGAGCAGCATCTCGGGCGAGGCGCCGGTCGCACCCTCCATTCCATCCAGCACGATCACGTCGGCGCCGCACTTGGCCGCCACCGCCACATCGAAGTAGGGACGCGTGGCACCGAGCTTGACAAAGATCGGGATCTGATAGTCGGTGGCGTCGCGGAGCTCCTCGATCTTGATCTGCAGATCGTCGGCCCCGAGGAAATCGGGATGGCGCACCGTGGCCCGCTGGTCGACACCGAGCGGAAGCGACCGCATCCGAGCCACCCGCTCGGAGACTTTCATGCCCAGCAGCAGCCCCCCCGTACCGGGCTTGGCCCCCTGCCCGACGACGACCTCGATTCCATCGGCGCGGCGCAGATGCTCGAGGTCGAGCATGTAGCGCGACGGTGTCATCTGGTAGACGAGCGTCTGCGAGGCGGCGCGTTCATCCTCCAGCATCCCGCCCTCGCCGGTGCACGTCATCGTGCCGGCTCGGGAGGCCCCCTTCCCGAGTGCGGCCTTGGCGCTCGCCGACAGCGCGCCGAAGCTCATCGAAGCGATGTAGATCGGGATCTCGAGCTCGATCGGACGCTCCACCAGCCCCAGCCCGTCTCCGAGGACCGTTCGCGTCTCGCACTTCTCGCGATACCCCTCCAGCGGCAGCCGGGTCATCGTCGCCGGCAAAAACACGAGATCGTCGAAGGTTGGGAGCTGGCGCTGGAAGGTGGAAAAGCCGCGGATCTGATAGCGCCCCAGCTGCGCCTTGGCGTGGATGTCGGCGATCGTCGCCGGTGTCCAGCGCGACGAACCGCCGGCGGCATAGGAACGAGCCACCCCTGCGGGACGATCGGGCTCGGCCCCGTCGCCAAACGACACCAGCTCTTCGTTGGGCCGGCCGTTGCCGCCGTTCAGATCATCAGCCATTGCTTTGCGTCCCTTGACTCGAAGTGCCACAGTGCCTGGGCGGAGACGATTCGCTTCCACGTTGCCTCGGGGTCGCGGAGGCCGACGCCGGCCAGCAGCTGCTGCACCTCGGCCACGTCGGCCGCCGGCGGCTCCTCGACGCGCGCGTCGACGCCCAGCCCGCGGATGGTGCCCGCGACCCAGATCTCGCCCTGCCAGAGCGAGTCGCCCGCGGCATCGGCGGCGTCTCCCAGGCAGATCACCTTGCCCCCATGGGCCATGAACCCGCAGGAGTAACCCACCGTGCCCTCCACGACGATCACGCCTCCCTTCATGGCCACCCCGCAGCGGGGACCGGCGTTGCCCCGCACGTGGATCGTCCCGCCGCGAATCGAGGCTCCGACGCTCATCGCAGCGTCGCCGTTCACCGTTATGTGCCCGCTGGCCATCGCTTCTCCGAGGCCCCAGCCCGCGTTACGGGTGATAGTTATCCGCGCTCCGTTGTTGAGGCCACCGCAGTAGTAGCCCACCGACCCCTCGAACATGACTGCGCCCCCCGCAGGCAGCGCAACGCCCAGATTGTGGCGCGACAGGGGTTCGGTCACGCGAACCGACCGGCCCGCGGCGACGGCCTCGCGGATCTCGCTGTTGACCTCCCGGAGCGGTCGGTCCCCGGCCTGGAGCTCGCCGCCGAGCTCCCGGGGCGGGCGATCCCCGGCCTGGATCACACTGCCGCCCCTACCGGTACGGGCGCGCTGGCCGACCAGACACGGACGATCGAAGGACCATCGTGAACCGCGACTTCGATCTCCTCTCGATACAGCGTGCGCAGAGACTGCTCTTCGGTGGCCACCGCCGTCCCGTCCACTCCGACCACCGCTACGACCGGCTTGATGGCCCAGCGGTCTTTGGCCAGGGCAATCCCGTCGCCCGTCGCCAGCAGATATGTGAACACGCCGTCGAGCTCCCCCAGGCTGCGCTGGAGCGACTCCTGGAGCGAGTCGCCGGCGGCCATCCGATCGGAGTTCCAAACCGCGATCAGCTCGCTGTCGTTCTCAGTCGTGAAGCGATACCCGCGACGTTGCAGGCGTCGGCGCCAGGTGTAGTAGTTGGTCAGCTGTCCGTTGTGCACGATGGCCACGTCGGCAAACGGCCGCGCCCAGAACGGATGACCCGCCACCGGAGACACATTTGATTCGGTCGCCAGACGGACATGGCCCAGCCCATGCGTCCCCACAAACTCCTGCACCGCGTGCTTGGCGGCGACCTCGTGAGCATCGCCGACGTCCTTGACGATCTCGAGCGCCCGTCCGGCCGACTGAAGCTCGACCCGCGGCAGCTCGTCGCAGGCGTCAACCCACGCCGAGAACGGCTCGGGATCGGAGACCACGAGCCGAGCGAGCACATGCCGCTGACCGCTGTGGTCCCAGGTCGGTTCCTCCACGAAGTCCGCTCCGTGGTGGCGCGTGACCTCGCGTAGGGCTTCCAGATCTTCGTCCAGGCGCCCGCGCTCGGAGAGCAGGGCGCGCACGACATACGCATCGCTTCGCGGTGGCCCATAGAGCGCGAACCCGGTGCTGTCCCAGCCGCGGTGGCGCTGCGCGGCCATCATCGCGGTCAGGTCCGCGCCAATAGCGCCGGGCTCATTGAGCGTTCGACCTGCGATCCCACACATGGGGTTTCTTCCTTTCGCTATCGCATACGGTACACGAAATACTGACGAGCCCGACTGGTCGGGCCGCTTGGCAGAAGCTAGGCCGTCCTGGACCGGCGAAGTTCCGGTCCGGTGCCGGCACCGCCGCGATTGGCCGCCGCCCCCCTCGCGTTGCGCTCAAGGCCCCACGCGATGTGCTCGGTCATCGCGCGGCGGGCCCGGGTGGGCTCGCCGGCGGCGATCTCATCGATCAGCTTCTCGTGCTCGGCTACGAACTCGTCATGGGGCGAGTGGACGAAGAAATCCCGGTAGGCCAGGGCGCCGATCGCTCGCCCCCAGATCGCATCGAAGAAGCTGAGCAGGTACGAGTTGCCCACCGCCTGGACGATCGCCCGGTGAAAGGCGCGATTAGCCTCGAACGACTCCCGGCTGGAACGGAGCTTCTTGGCGGTGGCCCGAGCCAGGGCGGATCGCACCTCGTCCAGCGCGTCGTTTCCGAGCCCAGCCAGAATCGCGGCCGCGTGACCCTCGACGGCATCCCGGGCCCCGTAGAGATCGCGCAGATCGTCCTCCGACAGCCGGCGCACCACGTACCCGCGGCGTCCCGAAGGCTCGATCACCCCCTCCTCCTTCAGCCGCAGGAGGGCATCGCGAACCGGGGTGCGGCTGACGTCGAGCTCCTCGGCCAGACGATCCTGAATCAGGCGATCCCCGGGGTTGACCGTCCCCTGCACGAGCGCGTCTACGAGGCGCTCGTAGACCTCGCCGGCAAGCCTCGAGTGGGAGCGGTCAATGCGCTGAATCGCACTCACGATTGCAGTCTAAAGACCGTCATCCCGGCCAGAAATAGCGCCCGGCCCTCCGTCCAGCAGCGGGATGTCACGGAGGGGCACGCACGACCCATACCAGGAGCCGCGCACGCATCGCTTCTCGAGGGTGGTCGTCAGGGCATCGTCCACGAGCGGCGGCGTGACCTCACGCTTCGAGCCCGAGCAGCCGCGCCGCGATCGCGGCGCCGCACTCGGCGACCGCCAGCGCCCCCTCGACATCAACGCTCTCACGACGGTCGAGCCCGCCGTCCGTGAACACCGCCAGGGCGACCGTACCTTGCTGCTCGTGCATGAGTAGCCCGGCATCGGCCCGGATCCCGTCGAGCTCGCCGGTCTTGTTGGCGACCGTGAGCGGCTGAGTGCGCCCGTGGTACTGGGCGTACGGGTTCCAGTCAAGCCAGCGGGGGATCTGATCCTGGTGGTGCTGGCGTCCAAGGACACCGACGAGATACCGGCACAGCTCGGCGTTCAGGATCCGCTCCTCCGCCAGGGCGCAGAAGAGCTGTGCCTGCTCGCGCGGGGTCGACACGCCGATGCCTTGCCAGAGACCGGCCCCGATCCGGGCGAAGTCGACGGGGCCGAGGATGCGCGTCTGCTCGAGCCCCAGCTCGGCCACGAACTCATTCACCCGATCCGCCTCGCAGACCTCGAGCAGGGCGTTGGTGGCGACGTTGTCCGAGAGCGTGATCGTGAGCTCGATGGCATCCCGCAATGACACCGACTCGAGCTCGAGCTGCTTGAGGATCCCCCCGCCGGCGACGCGCTCGCTCACAGGGGGCAGCTTCACCGTCTGGCCCAGCGCGGCTTCGCCACGGACCACGAGGTCGAGCACCCCACAGCCCAGCGCCACCTTGATCACCGACGCGGTCGGGAAGCACTCGTCGGCGCGCAGCTCGACCGAGTCCCCGTCCTCCAATCGCACGGCATAGAAGCCAAGCCGCCCCGAGAACGTCTCCTGAAGGGCGGCGATCCGGGCGTCGAACTCGAGCTCGGGCCGGGGCGAGATTGCGAGGTGCCGGCGAGCGATCTCCCGCACCTGCTGCTACGGACCGGAGGCCTCGAGCTCGAGCTCGGCCGATGCGTCCTTGCCGAGCTGCCTTCCCTTGAAGGCCAGGCGCCCGCCCATGCCGGCGATCGGATTTACGACCAGCCCCAGTCGCATGTCACGAGTCAGAGCACGGGCGCCGCGGGCGGGCGCCCCCACAAAGCTCTCGGTCTCCATTGCGCTCCGCACTCGTCGAGTTGCGCAAGCATACGCTGTCGGTGACGGTGCGGGGCATCTCAGCGAACCTAAAGTTCGCTTAGATGCCCCGGTCCCCTGATACGCTCGCGGGACGGTGGGTCGTCTCCGCTCAGTGGCTGCATTTGTCGATCATTACGTGACTCTCGCGGGTCGAAGCTGCTGCGCCGGCCGCTCCTGGGCCGGCCTGGACCGCAGCCTGGCTCGCCACACCGACGAGGCGCCCACCGGCGAGTCCAGCCTGATCGCCTTCGACGATCCGGAGGCCGACGAGCACCCCGGCCGTGAGCCAAGCGAGCCGAGGTTCGCGTCGACCTCATCGGCGCGGCACTGAAGGCGCGCACCAGTGCGCCGACCTCGTTCGCGAGGCCCGCGCCCCATATCTCCAGCGGGCCTGATCACTTAGCATTGAGCTCGAGCACGCACGAGGAGATGCCGAGATGACACGTGAGGAAACGATCGCCCGCCGCCACCTGCAAGCGCTCGCGGACGATGAACGTGGTCGACAGCTTCTGCAACTCGCGCTTCGGGGCATCCAGACCTCCGGCCGCGGCCTGACCGTCGGCTGCTGGGTCAAGCCCGGCGGCGGCGTCTCGGGGTGCGTGTTCCAGCACGCCTACTGGCAGGGGATCTCCGAGGGCGCCTTTGACACCAGCGGCGCGCCTGCGCGGGAGATCAAGGACCTCGCCGGCGAGCGCGACTTCCACCTGGTCATGGAGGCGATCCGGGCGCTGGACAGCCTCGGCAAGCGCCACTTCCTGCGCCGGCACGGCCTGCGGCGCACGCTCGACGAGGCCGCCTGGCGCGACACCGTGGAGCGGCTGCTCGTCGACGCGCTGGCCGAGCATGCCTCGACGCCTGACCGGGCGCCCGTAACCGCCTGAGGGGCGCCCGCATGGGGACCATGGCGGCCAACGGCGTCGAGCTCTGGGTCGAGCAGGCGGGCCAGGGCGCCGATGTCCTGTTCATCTCCGGCCTCGCCGACGAGGGTGCCTGCTGGGTCGACCAGGTCGCCGGCCTCAAGGACCGCTACCGGGTCACGACCTTCGACAACCGGGGCGTGGGACGGTCCTCCACCCCCGGTGGGCCGTTTGCGATCGCGGACTTCGCGGCCGACACCGCCGCGCTGATGGACTCGCTGGGGCTCGAGCGGGCCCACGTGGTGGGCTCCTCGATGGGGGGCGCGATCGCGCAGGAGCTCGCCCTTGCCCATCCGGAGCGCATCGCCAGCCTGGTCCTCAACGGCACCTGGTGTCGCGGCGACCGGTTTCTCCACGAGATCTTCCGCAACTGGATGTGGTCGGCGCAGAAGGCAGACTCGATCCGCGACTTCCTGATCACCGTCAACCTGTGGTGCTTCTCGCCGCGGATCTGGAACGAGGGGACCATGGACGACTGGATCGCCGAGGCGCAGGCCAGCCCCTACGCCCAGTCCGTGGACGCCTTCTGCCGCTCGGCGCAGGCGCTCATCGAACACGACACGGCGGACCGAATCTCAGCCATCGACAGCCCAACGCTGGTCACGGTCGGCGAGCTCGACCTCGCCCTCCCGATCCGCTTCTCCGAAGAATTGGCCAGGCGCATCCCCAACGCGCGGCTGGTCGTGATCCCGGCCGCCGGGCACCAGCCGTTTCAGGAAGTACCAGACGACTACAACCGCCTGTTGACCGACTTCTGGCAGTCGCTCTAACGGCTGAGTCGAGGGCTCAGCGCACCACGAGCACGTCGCAGGGCGCGTGGTGTACGACGTTGGTGCTCACCGAGCCCAGCACGATTCGCTTGGCCGCATTGCGTCCCCGGGTGCCGATGACGATCAGGTCGGCGCCCGATTCCTGGGCCTCCTGAACGAGCACGTCCGCGGGGTTGCCGTTGCCCTCGATGAACTCACCCTTGACGCCACGGCCCTCCACGTACTCGCGCGCCTCGGTGAGCGCCCGCGCGCGGGCTTCGGCCTCGGCGGGATCGATGGGCGAGATGCCACCTCCCAGAAACCCCTCGACGTGGGCGGCGCTGACGACGGCGAGGGTCGCCCCGTTGGCGATCTCGACAGCCCGCTCCAGTGCCTTGCGCGAGTGCTCAGATCCGTCGAATCCGACCACGATCCGGTCCATGGCTCAATCCTTATTTGTGCGAGAAGTCGTGTCAAGCGCCGCATGAAGCTCACGCGCGCGTATCTACCACCATCGCCGCCCCGGTGCCGCCGTCGATCCTGAGCGTCGCGCCGATTATGTGTGCGGACTCGTCGCCGGCCAGCCACGCCACCACTGAGGCCACGTCCGCACCGGTAGCGCTCTCGCCGGGGCACACGGCGTTGCAGCGCACCCCGTGCGGCGCGCCCTCGGCGCCGAACAGCTCGGCGACCGCGATCACGCCGGCGCTCGTCACCGAGAACGCCGCGGCTTCATGGGCGGCGCGAATGCCCGCGTCGGAGGCGATGTGGATCATCGAGCCCCCGCCCTGTGCTCGCATTGGCTCAAAGCATGCCCGCGCGACCCTGAACGGCGAGGTCAAGTTCACCTCCAAAAGCTCCCGGAACACAGCCTCGGGCGTGGACTCGATCGACCCGTCGAACCGCATCCCCGCATTCGTCACCAGCACGTCGAGCCGGCCGCCGCCGAGCGCGAGCGCCTGCTCGGCGGCCCGGTCACAGCTGGCGCGGTCGCGATGGTCGCATTCGATGAGCGATCCACCGCTCTCCCGGGCCAGCGACTCGCCGAGCTGACGGTTGCTGGCGGTGAATCCAATCGTCATTCCCTCGTCGCATAGCCGCTGGACACACGCACTCCCGATCTCCGATGTCCCGCCGGTGACCAGCCCACACCGGCCTTCGAGGCCCAGCCGCACGGTCACCGCCGCTGAACCTCGCGGGCCGCGGCGCTGGCGCGCAGTGATGCGCGCATGCCGCCGTCGACGAGCAGGACTGACCCGTTGCAGAACGCACCGTCGGCCGAGGCGAAGAAGGTCACCGCGCTGGCCACGTCGGCCCCGGTGCCGACCCGAGCCAGCGGCGGGAGAATCCAGCTGGCCGGATCCGCGTTCTCGCGGCGGCCGTCGACGTGCGTGGCCATGCCCGGTGCGGTGTCGCCTGGGCAGACCGAATTCACGCGGATCCCGAGCGGGCCCGCTTCGACGGCGAGCGTCTGTACGAGCATGTTCACGGCGCGCTTGGAGACCGAATAGGCAGCGATCGCCGTCTCGCCCCAGACACCGGCGTCGGACGAGATCATCGTGATCGAGCCGCCGCCGGCGGCCCGCAGATGGGGCAGGCAAGCGACCGCGTAGCGAAGGTAACCGACCAGGTTGGTCTCGAGCACCGCGTCCCATTCGTGGTCGGTCGTCTGCGACAGCTCCGCCTCGTGCAGGACCCCGGCGTTGGCCACCAGCGCGTCCAGGCCGCCGAGCTCCGCTACCGCAGCACTGACGGAGTCACGCACCGCGGCACCGTCGCGCACGTCGGCACGGACGAAGGCCACCCCCAGCCGGTCGGCGATCTCGCGTCCCCGAGCCTTGTCTCTGCCGGTGCACACGACCGCGGCTCCCTCGCTCCGAAATCGCTCCACGATCGACGCGCCGATGCCCGACGTGCCGCCCGTGACCAGTGCGCGTATCCCTTGCAATCGGGCCATCGAAACCATCATCTCCAGCTCTTGGCTTGCGCAAGTTTGTCCATCGCTCGTGCAAGTTGCACATCGACTTGCCAGGCCGTATAACGTATCCGCCTCGGTTGCAAGAGGACCACCGGGACCGCAAACCGAACGAGGAGAGGCCGAATGGAAGCCAGCAGCGTCCAGGATGCCAGCCCCGCCCCACGCAAGGGGCTGACGGGATCGACTGAACTCGCGAGGAACGCGCTCGGGCTACCCCAGATCCTGTTCTGCATCGTCACCGGATCGGCGCCACTGGCCGCGATGATGTTCAACAACCCGCTGTCGGGTCTGGGAATCGGGATCTCGGTGCCGTCGGCGTTCTGGGTCGCGGCGATCTCGTTCACGCTGTTCTCGGTCGGGTACGTGGAGATGGCGCGGCGGGTGACGACCGCGGGCGGCTTCTACTCCTACACCTCGTACGGCTTCGGCCGGATCATCGGCCTGGGCACGGCGGTCGGCATCGTGGCCGCGTACATGCTGTTCGCGGTCGGCGTCAACGGCGTGACGACATACTTCGCCTACCACAGCATCAACAGCCTCACTGGCTTCAGTATGGACTGGCGGATCTACGCCTTCCTCCTGCTGGCCATCCTGCTCACGATCACGTACTTCCACATCGAGATCGTCGCCCGGATCCTCGGCCTCTGCCTCCTGGGGGAGCTGGTGATCCTGTTCATCTTCTCGTTCGCCGTGATCTTCAAGGGCGGCGGTCCGAACGGGATCGTCTGGAACGCCCTCAATCCGGCGGGCATGTTCGGTGGTGGAGCCGGCGTCAGCGGGGCGGCCCGGGTGTTCGGGGCCTCCGCCGCCGGGGTCGGGTTCTTCGGGGCCTACTGGTCGTGGGTGGGGTTCGAGATGGCGCCCAACTACGCCGAGGAGGCCAGAAACCCGAAGAAGATGATGGCTTACGCCATCTACATCTCGTGCCTCGGGCTCGGCGTCGTCTACACGTTCTGGTCGTGGATGCTGGTCACCGCCTACGGCTCCTCCAAGGACCAGTGGCCATGGGCGGTCTCGACGCAGTACGGAATCAAAACAGCGCCGGCCAGCGTGGGGCTGCCCAAGGGCGATTACTCAAGCGTCTACTACCCCGTGGCCCAGCATTTCGTGGGCACCTGGCTCAAGGACCTGTTCGAGATCCTGATCATCACCGGCTCGTTCGCGTGCTCGCTGGCCTTCTGGAACACGGCCAACCGCTACCTGTTCTCGATGGGACGGGAGGGCATTCTCCCCCGGGTCCTGGGGCGCACGCACTCGAGCCACAAGAGCCCGTTCGTCGCCACCCTCGTGGTCGCCACCTTCTGCGTCATTCTCACCCTGCTGTTCGCCACGGGTGCGGCCGGAGGCGCCCAGCGAGCGGCGCTCGGAATCGGGGTGTCGAGCCCGATTGTCGCACTGTCGCAGATCGGAACCTGGTTGCCCTTCCAGGGCAACCTGCTCCTGTTCCCGATCATGGCGCTGTGCAGCATCGCGATCCTCTTCTACTTCATGAGACCCGAGAACCGCGACGGCTTTCACCCGTTCAAGACCTTGATCGCCCCGATCCTGGCGGCCGCGACGATCGTCTTCGCCGTCTACCTGATGGTCTCCAACCGCGCCGCGCTGACCACCGGCACTCTCACGGGCTGGGCCTTCGCGTCGCCGTTCATCGCGCTGGCCATCTTCGTCGTCGGGGTCCTGCTCGGGGTCGCTTTCCGCCGCTGGTCGAAGCGTCGCTACGAGGCGGTCGGCAAGTTCGTCCACGAAGAGGCCTGAGGCTGGTGGCTTGAGTCCACGGCGGGGCGATGACGGGTCGTCCCGGCGCCGGCTGACACGGGAGCCCGCGGCGTAGGCTCCTTTTGATGTGTCGCTGGTCACCGATATCCCGGACGAGCTGAGGTTTCGCGGAATTGAGCCGCCGCAGGAGGCCCGCGGCTTTGCCATCACGCTCGACGAGGCCGAGCCGCGGGGCGGCGGGCGGATCGCCGGCCGCGTCGAGCGCCACCATCAGCGCCGCGATCGCCGGCCGGTGTTCGTGGACGTGTGTTGCGAGGCGTGCTGGATCGATGTCGCCCCTCAGCTCGTGGGGCGCAAGCGCATGCTCAGCTGGTCGACGTACGGCGAGATCCGCAACCGGGCGGTGCCCATCTGGCTGCAAGAGGAGGTGTTTCGCGCGCGGGTCGAGGTGGGGCCGCTCGAGGAAGCCAACTGGCAGCACTTCTCCTTCGAGCTTCCGGACGGGCCGCCGCGCGCGCTCGAGGGGACCTTCGTCGCGTTCCGCTGGCGGGTGCAGGCGCGGCGCGCGCGCCGCCTGGGAACCGAGCTGGCCTCCCTTCCCCTGCTCCTGGTCGAGCCCAAGGATCTTCCCGTGGTGCGGGTGGAGACGAGCCCGATCGGCACCTGGCGGTTGCTCGAGTGGCGCTCCGAGGAGGACGTCGGCGGGCACGCCGGCCCCTGCTCGGTCGCCTACGAGGCTCGCCGCCTCACCGACCTGCCCGCTTCGACTTAAACCAGTGCGGCCGAGCCCGCCACTCGCAGGGCGCCGTCAACGACCACCGTCTTGGGCATCATTGAAGGTCTTGCGCGTCGGGCCTGCTCTGTTCATGCTGCTCCTGGTCGCCGCCCTCGTCGGCGGCTCGCGGGCCTCGGCGGCGTCGAGCTGCCCGACCCAGACATACCTGAGGTTCAACCACCTCGCCTATGCCGCGAAACGCATTCCCTCGACGGTGCAGCTCGCTCCGGGCTCCCGCGTCGGCAGCGGCATCATCGACGAGCCGGCCAGCGCCAACGGTTGCAAGCGGGCGGAGAAGTCCGTTCAGGTTCTGACCGCCGGCTCCACTGACCCGCGCGTAGCGGTCCTCACCAGCGAACGGCCGCGGGCGATCTTCGTGATCGGGCACCGGTGCTCGGGGTTCGCCGGCCAGTCCTACTGGGACTGCCTGCTCCGTCCCCTGGTCTTCCACGGCCAGCAGTTCACCGGCACCAGTTACCCGAGTGAGCCCGCTCCGCGCAAGACGCTGCCGCTCGGGGCGGCGATCGGAACGGGTCGCTACCAGGATCAGACGGTCACGGTGCGTCGGCTCCAGGGCGTTGATCCCTCGGTCGCGGTGGGGATCTCGGGCCAGCCCAGCGCGGCCTTTCTCAGCCCCCGCACGTGTCCGTATTCGGGGTTCTCCAACATTGCCGAGTTCGACGACCTGCTCCGCTGCCTGCGCAGCCCCGTGTGGTTCACGTTCGACCCGCCCGGAGCCCAGGCCGGCGACACCGTCATCGCGCGCGGCGACAGGCCACTGCGGCCCGCGGTCGCCGGGGCGACGCTCAGCCTGGTTCGGCTTCCCGTGGTGGCCGACCTCGTGCCCGCGCACCATGGCCCGCTCGTGGCCGTCGGTCACGTGGGCGAGGCGATGAGCCTGCGGATGCCCGACGTTGCCTCGGGTCTCTACGAGGCCGTCGTCTCCTGCCCCCGCTGTGCCCCGCGGGGCGGCGCGACCACCCTGTATCCGGCGGGATCGATCCTCCTGACCGGCAAGCAGAAGACCTCGCTGGCCATCAAGATCATCTCCTACGCGCTGACCGCGGCCCTGATCGCGGCCGCGATCCTGAGCTTCCGGACATGGCGCCGGCGGCGCCGCCTCCGAGACGCCGCCTCCACCGGATCTGGAGCGGCCGGGTCGTGATCGGCCGGTATCGGTTCGAGGGGGCGCTGGCGTGAGCGGGCAGGGAGCGCTTCGTGGGGGCGCTGGCGTGAGCAGGCAGGGAGCGCTTCGTGGGGGCGCTGGCGTGAGCAGCCGGGCGGCGGTCGAGGTCGAGGGCGTGCCCGTGCCCGTCGACCACTACATCGACGGACAGCGCCATCCCGGGGCGGGGCCACGCTTCGAGGTGCGCAGTCCGATCGACTGGGACGGCTGGAGGCTGGCCGAGGTGGCCGGCGGAGGGCGCACCGAGGTGGACGCGGCGGTGGACGCAGCCCGCCGGGCCTACCCGGCCTGGGCGGCACTCGGACCCGCCGGACGCCACCAGATCCTGACCAGGCTCGCGGATGCGATCGACGCCGCCGTGCCCGACCTCGCCAAGGTGGAGTGCGTCGACAACGGCTCGCTGTGTGAGGCGATGCGGCTGCGCGTGCTGCCTCGGGCGGCCCACAACATTCGCTTCTTCGCCGACTACGCGTTCGAGCGGCTGGCCGAGCCGCCGCGCACCCTGCCGGGCGGCGAGCGCAACCGGGCGCGCTATGACCCGTGCGGCGTGGTCGCCGTGTCGACGCCCTGGAATGCGCCGTTCATGCTCGCCACCTGGCGCGTGGGACCGGCTCTGGCGGCCGGGAACACAGTCGTGCTCAAGCCGCCCGAGTGGGCGCCGCTGACCTGCTCGCTTCTGGGAGAACTGGCCGACCAAGCCGGCCTTCCGCCCGGAGTGCTCAACATCGTCCACGGCAGCGGCGCGCAGGCCGGCGCGCCGCTCACCGGTCATCCCGGCGTGGATCGGGTCGCCTTCACCGGCTCGCCCACGACTGCCCGCACCGTTTACGGCGACGCGGCGGCAAACCTCACGCCGGTGTCCTTCGAGCTCGGCGGCAAGTCACCGTTCCTGGTGTTCGAGGACGCCGATCTCGAGGCCGCCGCGGCCACGGCCGCCTACCAGTACGACAACTCCGGGCAGGTCTGCCTCGCCGGCACGCGGCTGCTCGTCCAGCGCTCGATCCTCGAGGACTTCGGCGCGCGCTTTGAGGCCAGGGTGCGCGAGATCAAGGTCGGTGATCCGCGCGAAGCCGGCGTCACCTACGGACCGCTGATCCATCCCGTGGCCCTGGAGCGGGTCACTGGACACGTCGAGCGCGCGCGCGCCGCCGGCGCCCGGCTGGTCTTCGGGGGCGAGTCACTGGGCGGCCTGTACTACGCGCCGACGCTGTTCGCCGATGTGCCCGTCTCGGCCGACATCCTCCAGCGCGAGGTCTTCGGTCCGGTGCTCACGCTGCAGTCGTTCGACACCGAGGCCGACGCGGTGACGCTCGCCAACTCGACCGAGTATGGGCTCGCGGCCACGATCTACACGGGCTCCGAGGACCGCGCCGAGCGGATCAGCGCCGCGGTCGTGGCCGGCACGGTGTGGGTCAACTGCTTCTATGTCCGCGACCTGGAAACGCCGTTCGGCGGCGCGCGCCACTCGGGGATCGGCCGCGAGGGCGGCCGTCACTCGTTTGACTTCTACTGTGACGTGAAGACCGTGTGCGAACGGACCGCCCTGTACGGCGAGGCCGGCTGACCGTCGCCCTTCAATCCCCAAACTCCGACACCAGCTGGCGGCACAGCCGCCCAACCTGAGCGGGGTCGTCGGTGAACTGAGAGGGCTTGAAGCAGATCGTCGTGTAACCCGCCTCGAGCTGCGCCGGGATGCCGCGGGCCGCCTCCTGAAGGTCGGCCACGCCGGCGCCGTCGGGAAACCGCCCGCGGATCCCGCCCACCATCTCGAGCTCCTTGATGTCGCGCCCGGCCGCCGCCAGCGCCTGGGCCAGCGGCCCCAGCTCCTCCTCGGTGGGCTGGCCGAAGGGATGAAAGCCGTCGCCGTACTCGACCAGGCGGCGCACCACCCACGGCCCCACCGTCGAGCCGCCGAACCACAGCCGCGGACCCTGCGGGCGGTGGGGCTTGGGCTCGAGATAGACGTCGTGGAAGCGGTAATGCCGGCCCTGAAAGCTGGCCGGGGTCGATTGCCACAACGTCCGCCAGGACGCCAGGTGCTCGTCGAGCAGCTCGCCGCGGCGCTCGAAGGCGACGTCCAGCGCTTCGTATTCCTGGCGATGCCAGCTCACCGTGGGCTGGATCACCAGCCGCCCCTCGCAGAGCAGATCGAGCGTCGCCAGCTGGTGGGCGAGCAGGAGAGGATGGCGCAGCGGCGCGATAATCGCGGCCCCGATCAGCCGGAGCCTGGTGGTCACGGCGGCGATGGCGCTCATCAGCGCCAGCGAATCCGGCCACGGCGTGGCCGGGTCCTGGTTGCCGGGCGCGGCGTAGTCGCGCGGGTTCTCGGGTAGCCCCTTGGCCCCCGCCCCCGGCCCGAGCACGATGTGCTCGCTGAGCATGACCCCGTCGACGCCCGCCTCCTCGGCCTCCTGGGCGATCCGCACCAGCCCGCGCAGATCCCGCGGTGAGGTCATGGTCCAGTTCTCGCTCAGGACCAGTACGAACCGCGGCGCCCGCGCCGGGCGGCTCACGCCTGGGCCGGGGTGACCCGCACCGGCAACTGCTTGAGTCCGTTGGAGAAGTTCGAGCGCAACCGCTGCGGCTGGCCGGCCAGCTCGACGCGCTCCACCCGGGCCACCAGCTCCTCCAGGTACACGCGCAACTCGAGCCGCGCCAGATGTGCGCCCAGGCATTGATGGGGCCCGCCGCGGCCGAACGTCAAATGGTCGGTCGGATTGCGGGCGACATCGAGCCGGTGGGGGTCCGGGTAGTGATCGGCGTCCCGGTTGGCGGCGGCGAACCAGACCACGACCTTGTCGCCGGCGGCGATCTCGACGTCGCGCACCCGCGCCGCTTCCGTGGCCGTGCGCCGGAAGAACCACACCGGCGATGAGTAGCGCAGCAGCTCCTCGGCCCCCGAGGCGATCAGCTCGGGGTCGGCCCGCAGGCGCTGGTACTCCTCGGGATGGCGCGCCAGCGCCAGCGTGCCCAGCGCGATCGCCTGGCGCGTGGTCTCGTTGCCGGCGACGATCAGCAGCGCGAACGTGTTGTCGAGGTCCTGCTGGGAGAGCGGCTGTCCGTCGATCTCGGCCTTGGCCAGCAAGGTGAGGACGTCCTCGCGGGGACAGGCACGCCGGTCGGCGTAATAGGCGCGGCCGATCGCGCACAGCTCCTCGGCCCAGGGCGAGCCGAACGGCTTGTAGCGGTCCTGCTCGCGCTCGCCCGCGAAGGCCAGCTCACCCACGAACGCCGGCTCGGTGTCGACCAGCAGACGATCGCCGAGCTCGATCAGTCGCGGCAGGATCTCTTCGGGCAGCCCCAGCACGTGAGCCAGGACGCGGATCGGGATCGGCGCCGCCAGCTCGGGCACGAGGTCGAATTCCTTTCTGCGCCAGGATCCGGTCGAGCCGGTAGGTGACGAGCCCTCGCAGCCACTGCTCGTAGCTGGCGATCACGCCCGGGGTGAACCTCGTCGAGATCAGCCGGCGGTAGCGGCCGTGCTTGGGAGGATCGAACTCGAGGAAGTTGCGGCGCACCGCGAGCACGTCTTCGGGCACATCCTCGATCGTCGCCGCCCCGCCGGTTTCCGACGAGAACACCTTCGGAGCCCGCAGCACCGAAAGCACGTCGTCGTACCTGGTCAGGGCCCAGAACCCGGGGCCGTGGGGCTCGGGGTGGCGGTAGACGGGCGCCTCGCGCTGCAGGCGCTCGAACACCTCCCAGGGCTCGTGGTCGGCGAACAGATCGTGGTCCAGCAGGTCAATCTCAGCCAGACCTTCCGCGGGCGCCGCCATCGCCCGCCAGCATACACCGTTCTGCGTAATGTATCCACGCGGGGTGATCGCCGACAACGAGCGCGCCCGGTCCGACTCGGAGTCAAATCGTGGCCGTGGCGTGCACATTTTGACTCCGAGTCAAATCGTGGGGGCCCCCAAACCGCACGAGTCGCGGCTCACAGGCGCGGTGAGTACTCGGCGAACTCCCAGTCGGTGACCCAGCGGCGAAACCGCTCGAGCTCGGCCGTCTTGATCGTCTCGAACGTCTCCACGAGCTGCTCGCCCAGCGCCCCCACGATCACCGGGTCTCGCTCCAGGGCCCCCAGCGCCTCCTCGAACGTGGTCGGCAGCGCCTCGCCCTGCCGCTCCTCGGGCAGCTCATAGAGCATCCCCTGCACCGGATCCGGCGGCTCCAGCCCGCGCCGGATCCCGTCCAGCCCGGCGGCCAGCGCCGCCGTATAGGCGAGGTACGGGTTGGCGGTGCCGTCGCCGAGGCGAAGCTCGAGCCGGGTGGCCGCGCCGCGCTCCTTGGGAACTCGCACCAGCGTCATCCGGTGGTCGTGGCCCCAGCAGACGCGCGTGGGCACGAGCGCTTCGGCGTTGATCCGCCGATACGCGTTCACCGTCGGGTTGAAGAACACCATCATCGCCGGGGCGTGGGCGAGCGCGCCGGCGATGAACTGACGCAGCACCGGAGTCAGGCCGTGGGTGTCAGACGCGTCCTCGCCTGCGTTGTTGCCCTCGCCGTCGACGAGCGAGATGTGGAGGTGAAAGCCCGAGCCCTCGTCGTCGTTGAACGGCTTGCCCATGAACGTGGCCAGCAGTCCGTCTCGGGCGGCCAGCTCCTTGACCAGCGCCTTGAAGCGAAAGGCGCGATCGGCGGAGTGCAGCGCCGGCGAATGGCGCAGGTTGATCTCATACTGGCTGCGGCCGTATTCGTGGGCGGCAGCGATCGCCCCCAGCCCGAGCTCGACGCTGGCGTCGAGCATCCGCGACAGCGTCCCCTTGGGATCGGCCACCCCACCGACCGTGTACACGCCGCTGTCCTGCGCGGCATACGGGCGATGGCCCCGGAGCGCGCTCGGGTCGGGCTCGCACAGATAGAACTCGAGCTCTGGACCGAGGATCGGCGAGACGCCCAGGTCCGCGAATTGCTCCAGCACCCGTTTCAGCGCGCCGCGCGAATCGACCGCATAGGGGGTGTGGCTCGCCGGGTCCTCGAGGTCGACGATGCACGCGGCCACATCGGGCTCCCACGGCAGCCGCACGAGCGTCTCGAGATCGGGCCGGGCCAGGATGTCGGGAAAACCCTGCTCGAAGCCGGCGATCACGTTGTGAGCGAGATCGACGGTCATGATCGCCTCGACAAAGCCGATCCCCTCCTCCGCCGCATGCGGGAACGTCGCGCTCGGGATGTCCTTGCCGCGACAGATGCCGTGCAGGTCCGCGTACTGCAGACGGACCGCGCGCACGCCGGCCTCGGTCAGATCGGACAGGCTGTCCACCAGCCTCCCGGGGGCGGCGGTTTGGCTCATCTCTCGCTCCTCTCGTTCCACGACGCGAACGCGAGCGTACCGACGTCCACGATCGCGGCACCCCCGTCGACGGTCAGGACCGCGCCGTTGACGTACGAGGCGGCCGGCGACGCCAGCCAGGCGATCGCCTCGGCCACCTCGCTGGCCTCACCGGCCCGCCGCGCCGGCACGTGGGCGGCGGCCACCGCGTACGCCCCCTCGCGGTCCAGTTCCCGCCGGGCCGCGAGATCGTCCATCTCCCCGTCCGCCATCGCGGTCCGCACCCAGCCCGGGCATACGCAGTTGGCCCGCACCCCCAGGGGGCCATAGTCGAGCGCGATGCTCTTGGTCAGCATGATCAGTCCCGCCTTCGACGCGGAGTATGCGGCCGAGGCCGGGCCGGCCCGAAGACCCGCCAGTGAGGCGACCGTCACGATCGCCCCGCGAGCCTCGATCAGCGGCGGCAGCGCCTCCTGGCACAACAGGAACGGACCCGTCATGTTGGTGGCGATCACCCGGCTCCAACGCTCGAGCGTCTGCTCGAGAACGGTGCCCGTGGCCCCCGTCCCGGAGCTGACCACGAGTGCGTCGAGCCGACCGAACCGCTCCACGCAGGTGTCGACCGCTCGGCCCGCCCCTGATGGCTCGGTCACGTCCGCCGGGACCGCGAGGCCGCCGACCTGAGATGCGACCTCCTGCAGCGGCTCCGGCCGCCGCCCGGCGACGCACACGCCCCAGCCGTCGGCGCCCATCCGACGCGCGACGGCGGCGCCGATGCCCGTCCCGCCGCCGATGATCAGCACGCTCCGGGCGGCCATCACTCGGCCAGGAACTGCTCGACGAGCGACTCGGGGATCGACTTGTCGGCGATCTTGTAGGCCAGGGCGGTCATCCGCCACGAGTCAGACAGGTAGAAGCGCTCATACAGCTCCCCCCGTCCCCCGAGCTCGGAGCCGAGGAAGTCCCAGGCCAGGCGAAACAGCTTGATCCGCCGCTCGGCCCCGGCCCCGGCGGCCTGAAAGTACTGCTCGATCTGCTCGCGCAGTGGCCCCTCGAGGTCGGCCCGGGACGGGGTGGCCATAAAGCCGCCGCCACCGATCAGCTGCAACAGCTCGTTGGTGCGCGGCAGCCACTTGGGCATCTCGCCCCGCAGCGCCACGAACGGTCGCTCGTCGGGGTACATGACGCCCCCCTCGTCGAGCTCGGCGCCCGCCTGCGCGGCCACGATGGCCGAGCGGGCCAGCTCGCTCATGGCCCAGATCTGGCCGAGCTTCTCCTGGATGTGATCAAAGCGCACCACCCCCGTGGTGTTGGCGATGGCGTGCCCCAGGCCGAGCGCAAAGCACAGCTTCACGTACGCGCGCGTGAACGCCTGGTGCATGATGTGACCGCGCCAGCCGGTGTCGGTGATGACCTCGCTGTAGCCGACCGTGTCGCCATCGAGGAACACGCGCTCGCGCGGGACCTCGACGTCGTCGAAGATCACAACCGCGTCCATCTCGTCAAAGCGCGACGACAATGGGTAGTCGAAGGGATCGCGCTGCTTGGAGTAGCTGTCGCGGCAGATGAAGCGCAGCCCCGGGGTGGCGATCGGGATCGCGAACGACAGCGCATACCGGCCATCCTGGGGCCGGATGTCCGAGCCCGGGTAGATCAGCAGCTCATCGGCGAACGGCGCCAGCGTGGCCAGCATGCGCGCGCCCCGGACGACGATCGAGCCCGCGGTCGCGTCGATCTTGTGCAGCGATACCTCGCCCATGGCCTGCTCGGCCTCGGGCTTGGTGCGGTCCACCTGCGGGTTCATCAGGGCATGGGTCGTCGACAGGTCGTGATCGCGCATGTACTCCTGGTAGGCGACCAGGTTCGCCGCACCCTGCTCGTTGCCCCGCCGGGCCCACACCTCAGAGCGGCCCGCGAAGCAGGCGAAGGTGACGTTCAGGTAGTCGGGCGTCCTCCCCATCACCCCGCCCGAGAGCGCGGCCACGAGCTCGAACGCGCGCCGGCGCCGCTCGAGATCCTCGCGCGTGCGCGGGATCAGGTGGGTGACGTTGACCAGCCGCTCGGAGTCATCGGGGGCGCTGGCCAGCATCTCGCCGGCGTGCTCGTGCTGCAGGTCGAACACGCGCGCCAGCGACAGCGCCGCCGTTTGCAGCTGGGGATGATCCAGCGGATGGCTGATCCGCTCGCCCCCTAGCCAGATCTCGCGTTCCCCTTTCCGCAGGCCGTCGAGAAACTGCGCTCCGGTGCGCGCGCCCGTGGCCTCCTCGGTCCCGACTTGCGCCATCAGCTTCCCGCCGCCGGTAGTGGAGCCTCGAGCGGGGGCAGCGGCTGTCCCAGCGCCTCGAGCCCCTCGCGCTCGGCCTCCACGGCCGCCGCATCGAAGCGAAAATAGGAGCGCGGCGGGAGGATCCCCCAGGTGTTCGAGGAGTGGACGTTGTCGGGCCACTGGCGGGGCTCGTGGTCGGGGGCGAGCTGCTCCATGTCGGCGTAGAGCTCGACCAGGCACTGCTCCTCGGGAATGCGCACATACGCCGCCAGGTTCTGCCCGATCCCGTGGCGGACCGGACCCCACGACAGCCAGCGCCCGTGCTGGGCCAGGTGATCGAGCGCGACGCGCATCTCCCCCCAGTCGGTCAGCTCGAAGGCGAGGTGGTGAAAGTGGGCGTAGCCCTTCCCCACCAGCGCCAGCGTGTGATGGTCGGCGTTGATGTGCAGCCAGGTTCCCTCGTCCCCGAGATGATCGGTGATCCGCATCCCCAGGGCCTCGCAGTAGAACTCGCGCATCGCCCCCAGCTGGCCGGTCAGCGAGTTGACGTGTCCGAGCTTGCGGGGATGAAACGCTCCCAGCGTGCTGGTGAAGCGCGCGATCGCCGGGCGCCGGTCGTCCTCGCCGGCGAAGGGCACGAGCTCGACGCCGTGACCATCGGGATCGCGCAGATGCAGCGCCTCCGGTCCGCGATCGTGCGCGACGCCGAGTCGCTCGAGATGCGCTGCGGCGTCCTCGAGGGTGACTCCGCGAGCCAGCTGATAACCGGTGTGGTCGGCGCCGGGCGCGGGGTCGCGTATCAGCTCCAGGCAATAGGGCTCGTACCCACAGGCCAGCAGCGCCCGGTCGGCGCTGCGGTCGCGGACGCTCAAACCGAACTGGATCGCCCAGCGCCGGGCCGCGGTCTCCAGGTCGTCGACGCGGAGGCAGACATGGTGGATGCGGCGCAGGGAGATCATCGGTGCGATCGCGGCCCGATCGTAGGCAACGGCCCGCCAGCCGGCCCGATCGTATGCAACTGCCCGCCCATCAAGAGTTTGGATACAGTATCCGTCCCGTGGAAGCTGGTCAAGAACGCCGGCCCGAGGCCGACCGAGACCGTCGGGCCCGGGCCCTGGCCCGGCTGGCGCAGCTCGCCGACGAGCCCGGCGGCGCGCAGTTCCTCGACCGCATGGGGGTGCTCGGCGACTGGATCGTGGACTTCGCCTTCGGCGACGTGCACACCCGCCCCGGGCTCAGCGCCCGCGATCGCGAGCTGATCATCGTGGCCGTGCTCACCTCGCTGGGCTCCAGCGATCCCCAGGTCCGGGCCCACATCCGGGCCCTGCGCGCCATCGACGTGCCCTGGAGCGAGATCGAGGAGACAATCCTGCAGACGACGCCATACGCTGGTATCCCCCGAGCAGTCAACGCGATCAAGGTGCTGCGCGAAGAACAGGAGGCCGCGGCGTGAAGGCAGTCCGATTTGTCGATCCCGATGGCGACACCCGGATGGGAAGGCTTGACGAGGGCGCCGTGCAGGACGCCGGTCCGGCGCCGCCACGCGGCTTCGTCCCCACCGAGGACGCCTGGGCCGCACTCGAGCAGGCCGACGGACCGCGCTACCGCGCCGACGACGTCAAGGTGCTGCACCCCGTCGTGCCCCAGAAGATCCTGGCCATCGGGCTCAACTACCGCTCGCACGCGTCCGAGTCCCAGCTCGAGATCCCGTCGGTGCCGGTGGTGTTTGCCATCTACTCGTCGGCCTTGATCGGCGACGGCCAGGAGATCGTGATCCCCCGCGAGGAGACCCGCCCCGATTACGAGGGTGAGCTCGCAGTGGTCATCGGGCGGCGCACCTATCGCGCCGACCGCGCCGCCGCCCGCGCGGCCGTAGGGGGCATCTCCGCCTTCAACGACGTGTCGGGCCGTCGCGCCCAGCTCGAGACACCGCTGCGCCAGTTCACGCTCGGCAAGAGCTTTGACACCTTCGCCCCGATGGGGCCCTGCATTTCCTCAGTGGACGGCCTGGCCCTCGACGACATCGACGTGCGCACCACGGTCTCGGGAGAGGTCATGCAGGACGCCAATACCGGCGATCTGATCTTCGCCGTCGAGGAGCTGATCGTGTACCTCTCGGCCGGGCTGACGCTCGAGCCCGGCGATGTGATCGCGACCGGGACCCCGGGCGGGGTCGGCGACTCGCGAACCCCTCCGCGCTATCTGCGCGAGGGCGACACGGTCGAGATCTATGTCAGCGGGGTCGGCACGCTCTCCAATCCCGTGCGGATGGAGTCTTAACCCGACCCGCCCAGGATGTCGAGCGAACGCTTCATGGCCTCGGCCAGGTGCCGGCGCGTGAGCGTCTCGGCGCGGCGGGCGTCGCCGGCTTCGATCGCGGCCAGGATCTGTTCGTGCTCGCGGACGTCGAGCAGCATTCGCTCCTGGGTCTCGGCCTGGCGCTCGTAGATCACGGCGCCAATCCTGGCCACCCACAGGCGCTCGACCAGCTGCAGCAGGAACTTGTTGCCGCAGGCGGCCACCAGGGCGAGGTGAAACTCGCGATTGGCGTCGAAACTGCGCCCCACGCTGCGCACCGCGCGGCGCTGGGCCGCGACCGCCGCGCGCATCCGCGCCCGGGGCGGCGCCAGATCACGCTGGGCCGCCAGTCGCGCCGCGCCCGGCTCGATCACCAATCTTGCCTCGTAGGCTTCGCGCATCCCTTCCTGGTCGATGTCGGCGACCCGCGCGCCGCGGTTGGTCCGCATCTCGACGAGCCCCTCGGCGGCCAGCCGGCGCAGCGCTTCCCGAACCGGCGTCCGCGAGACGCCCAGCTCCTCGGCCAGATCCTCCTGGTGGACTCTGCCCCCCCGGGGCAGCGAGCCGTTGGTGATCCGCTCGCGGATCGCCAGGTAGACCTGATCGACGACGCTGGCGATCTGGAGGCGGTCGGCACTGGCGGCTTCCATCACTCACCCCTCGTGGATCATTGCGCGAGCTCGCCGAGCACCGTGTCGGTGGCGCTGACCAGCTCGTCTACCTCGTCGTCGGAGATGACCAGCGGCGGCGAGAAGGCGATCGAGTTGGCGTACGGGAGGCCGCGACCGATGACTCCGTGAGCGAGGAGGGCCTCGCTGAACGCCCCCGCCGTCAGCGGCGGATCGAGCGCCACGGCTTGCATCAGGCCCTCGCCCCTGATGCCCGCGACTCCGGGCCGATCGGCGAGCCGATCGAGTCCGGCGCGCAGTCGCCGTCCGGCTTCGCCGGCTCGCTCGGGCAGGCGCTCCCGCGCCATCAGCTCGAGGTTGGCGATGCCCGCGGCGCAGCAGGTGGGATGGCCGGCATAGGTGTTTCCGTGTGGCAGCATGAAATCGCTGTTGGCCTCCAGCCACTCGCGCGGACGCGGCCCGACCACGACCCCGCCGAGCGGTAGATAGCCGCTGGTCACCGCCTTGGCGAAGGTCATCATGTCGGGGGTGACGCCGAAGTGGTGGGAGCCAAACCACGAGCCGAGCCGCCCGAAGCCGGTGATCACCTCGTCGAAGACCAGCAGCGCTCCGCTCTCGTCGCAGATCTCGCGCAGCCCTTCCAGGTAGCCCTCCGGCGGTGGAAATACGCCCCCGGCGCCGATCACCGGCTCGGCGATGATGGCCGCCACACGTTCCGGTCCGTGGTAGGCGACCGCCATCCGCATCGCCTCGACGCTGTCGCGGTCGACCTGGAAGAAGTCCGGCAGCAGGGTGCCGAAGGGGTCGCGGTTGGCGGGCAGCCCGCCGGCCGAGGTGCCGCCGAGCATCACCCCGTGGTAGGCGTAATGACGGCTCAAGACGACGGTCCGGCCGGCGTCGCCGGCGGCCTTGTACGCGGCGCGAGCGAGCTTCAGGGCGGAGTCGACGGCCTCCGAGCCGCCGCAGGTGAGCAGCACGCGGGCGTCGGGGATCGGCTCGAGGTCGAGCAGCAGCTCGACCAGCCGCTGCTCGGGAGGATTGGTGAACCGCGCGAACGTGTGATAGTCCTCGAGCTGGGCCATCTGGGCGGTGACGGCGTCGGCGATCTCCTTGCGGCCGTGGCCCGCGGCGCAATACCACAGCGAGGCTGTCCCGTCGAGATAGCCGCGACCGTCGGCGTCCCAGACGCGGCATCCCTCCCCGCGCACGATCTCGAGATAGTCCTCCGCCGGTCGTGCCGGGGCGGCAAATGGATGCAGCACGCGTGGGACGGTCATCGTGACACCCCCACGCTGTGCTCGGCTTCCTCCTCGGTCATGGCCAGCGCCACGTGCAGGGTCTGTGCGGTCACCGTTGGTTGCTCTCCTATCTCGGGAAGTACGTGTGTGGACTCGATCACCCGGTTCTCGAGCCGGCCGATGCCACCGACCTCGACGGCGACGACGTCGCCGGGCTCCACCGGTCGCGAGTGCGCGGGCGTCCCCGTCAGCAGGACGTCGCCCGCCTCCAGCGTGATCAGCCGCGCCAGGTCGGCGATCTGGTAGGCGAACGAGAACATCAGGTCGGTGCCGGTGTGGCCATGCTGGACGCGTTCGCCGTTGACGAACGTGCTCAGCGTCAGGTCAGCGGGATCGACGTCGCCGGCGTCGACCAGCGCCGGGCCCAGCGGACAGAAGCCATCCTGACCTTTGACACGCAGCATCGAGCCGCGGTCGGCGTGGCGGAAGTCGTGCACGCCCCAGTCGTTGGCCACCGTGTATCCGGCGACGTAGTCAAGCGCCTGCTCGACGGTCACCTGATGGCAGCGGCGGCCGATGACGACCGCCACCTCGCCCTCGTAATTGAGGAAGCGGCAGCCCGTCGGCCGGACGACCGGAGCGAGATGGGCCGACAGCGAGGAGGGCGGCTTCATGAAGTACGAGGGCTCCCGCGGCAGCTGCGCCATCCGGTACTCCTCGGCCCGCGAGCGGTAGGTCAAGTGGGTGGCCAGGATCTTGCCCGGGGTCACGGGCGAGAGCCAGCGCTGCACCTCGGCCACGCCGAGCTCGACTCCGGGGGCGCGGAACCTGTCGCCCTCCAGGGTGCCCTCGAGCACCTGGGAGTTGTGTTCGATCCGAGCGTGCTTCATCGGTTCACCTCTCGATCATGCTGGGCGACAACCTCGACGCCGTCTACGGAGTAGCCGAACGAGAAACGGTAGCCGCGCAGCATCTCCCCGGGAGCGATCGCTTGCAGCTCCTCGATCGTGTCCTCGTAGAGTCGCAGCTCGGCGCTGCCCTCCCAGATCTGGCCCACTTCGCGGTCGCGACCGCCGGCGCGCACGAGCTCGAATATGTCGGGGCGCTCTCCCGATGCCGCCGGAAAGTGGCGGGTGTTGTGCATCGGCGGGTCGTTGACGGTCGGTCCGGTCTCGCTGACGTGTTCGAGGGTGACCACCAGCCGGGCCACCTGCCGGTCGTTGGCGCTGCACGTCGCTCCGAAGACCGCGCCCGGCTGTAGCCGGGGCGTCGCCTTCCCGGCCTCGAACACGCGCGTCATGTGGATCGAGCCCAGCTTCTTGGGAAACCCCTGGATCCAGCCGCGATACATGGCGAAGTCCTTGTCCACCCAGATGTAGACGCAGCGGCTGACCGGCTGGCCCCGGAAGCGCGCGCCCACGACCAGAAAGAACTCGTGGTACTGGGACTGGACTGGATCAGAGAGCTCGCGCAGGTCAACCGAGCACGACTGCCAGTCGGCGAAGATCGCGGCCACGGCGCCCGGATCCTGGGCGGGCTCGAGCTCCGCCGGCAGCAGGGCAGCGACCGCCTCGGGGTCGGTGCGGTACTCCGCGATCAAGAACTCGCCGGAGTAGTGCCAGGGAGGGGGTGGGACGATTCCGGCGCGTCCGTCGGGCGACAACGGCGCCGTGTAGCCGCGAGGCGTCAAGACGGCTGGGTGCAGCGGTCGCTGATCGGCTTACCGCGGTGACTGGCAAACGCCGGTGGCCAGCAGGCGGGGAGGGTCGCAGACGTCGGTGGCGCGCAGGTGGTGAGGATGCCAGGTCGGCCCATCGACGAGTGAATACATTATGTGCCGCTGCAATGCAACCGCGCGCAGCCGATGCCGCCGCGAGGAAACTCGAGCCGTCGCAACGTGCCCGGCGCCGCCGCTATTGATTCTTTCGGAGGCTGCGCAGAACCGCTGCCCGCTCGGCGGTGACGCCGTTGGCGCGCTGCTGCGCCGCTTCTTTTGGTGTCAGGCCTGCGCCAATCCAGTCGGCAACTTCGTCGACCGGAATACCTGCCTGCCACCACGCCTTCGCCGTCTGCATCGCGCTCATGCCCTGGGCTTGGTGCCGTTCGGCCTCGACCGGAGTGAGCCCGAGTTCCTTCCAGGCGAGGGCGTCGCTGGCATCGAACCCGTGTTTCGCCCAGGCGATCGCTTCGTCGTCGAACCACTGCCGGTGCAGGTACGAATGCATGATCCGGTGGTTCTGGCGCCCTACGGCTTCCATGAAGCGGTGGGGAGTGGGGCCAGCGCGCTGGGAGAGGGCGAACGTCGACGCTGAGGGTGCTGCGGCCATCTGGAGCCGCTGCTTGCGGCCGTAGGCCTGCACCGGTGTCCGGCCCGCCCGCTTGTGTTTACGCGCCTCGGCAACGCTGAAACCCAGCTCGTTCCAGGCGACGGCCTCGCGCGCGTCGATCTTTGAGTAAATCCATTCGCGGACTCTGTCGGGACCCACGCCCGCGATCTTCCAGCGCACCGCCTCGATCGGCTCTGAGACCCCCGCACGCTGCCAGCGCAGCGCGTCCCCGGGTTCGATCCGGTGCTTGAACCAAGCTTGGCCGTCCGCGTCCGACATCCCCAGCGCCTGCCACGGCTGGGGATCGAACTGCTTGCGGTCGTCGCCTTCAGGCGGCTCGAATGTGGTCTCGGTCATGGTCGTGCCCCGGCGGCGTCGCCCACCAGCACTGTCTGAGCCCAATCGGGTGTCGCGCCGTGACGGTCCATGAGGCCGACGACCACGTTGATGCCGGGCGGGGGCGCTGAGCGCCACGGCGTGTAGCCGTCAGTCAGCACGATGATCAGATCGGGGCGCGGGCGCAGGGCGGCCGCCGCGTCGAGTCCGGCGCCCATGTCGGTGCCGCCCCCACCCTCGAGCCGGACTGCACTGAGCTTGCGTACCTGCTGCACCTGATACGCCTGTGCGTCGCAGGCGATCACCCGCAGGTTGCGCCGCGCGACGCCCAGGCTGCGCAGCACGCCGGTGACCTCAGCGAGTGCCTGTCCAAGCATCGAATCACTCATGCTGCCCGAGGTGTCGATTACGAGCGCCACCTGCGGGAGCGGCTGTCGCAGGCTCGGAAGCACCACGTCCGGAACCGCACTCGCCCGTCGCGACGGCCGCCGGTAGGTGAAGTCCACGCGACCCGTGACGTCGGCGGCTCCGCGGCGTACGTGGGCGGCAAGCTGGCGACGCCAGTTGACGCTCGGCTCGAGGATCTCCTCGGCCCACCGCTCCCAGCCCGCCGGCGTGTCCCCGCGTTCCCGGATGTGCTCACGAATCCGTCGCGCGGTATCGCGAGCGACCAGCCGTGCCCCGACGGCGCCGAGCCCGGGCTGGTTGCAGTCCCAGCCACGCTCCTGGCCGTCACAGCCGCTGCCACAGTCAGGCTGCCCGCCAACCGCGGACCGGGGATCCGGGTCGGTCTTGGCCTGCGGGTCGGTTTGGGCCCCCGGGCCGATCTCGACCTCCGGATCCAGCTCGGCCTCCAGGTCGATCTCGGCCTCTGGGTCAAGCGCGTCCCAGTACTGCTCGGCGGTCCACCCCTCCGGTAGCCCGAGCTGAGCGGGATGGATCGCGCGCTCGGGGAGCTCGAGCCTGGCCGTGTGCAGGTCGTCGTTGATTTCAGCATCGCCGGCGGTATTCCAGCGCCTCTGGTCAGGGCCGCGAGCACCCAGGGGGCCCGTAGCTGCCGGCTCTGGCGAGGGCTCTCCGGGATAGCGCGGCCCGTGCTCCCGCAGCAGATGACTGACCTGGTGCAACAGCCAGAAGCCAAGCTCGCCGACCTCGACGGCATCGAGGACCTGCGGGTCGATGTACACGTGCCAATCGCGATCGGCAGGAAAGGCGCGAAGATCGACCGAGCGCTCCCGCTCCTCGAGCTCGACGACGATCGGGTCCAAGGCCAGCAGCGCGCTGGCGAGATATGGCGCCTCGTGCACGGCCCACACCCGTGCCGCCGCCCACCGCCGGCGCCGCTCCTGGGAGAGCCCTTCGTCAACCCGCAAAAACCGCATCCGCCTCCACTCTCGAGCTCACGATAGGAGCCCCGCCGCACGTAAGACCGGCGCGAGCTCCATCAACGCCTCCGGCACCTCAGCCCCCGCCGGGCGGTGAGCGGCAAGCGTTCGCGCCACCAGGGTCGCCACATCGGGCGCGCCGTCGGCAGCGCGCGCAACCACTCGCCATGCCTGCTGCCAGCGCTCATGGCTGCCGTCCGCCACGGCGACCGACGCGACCGCGGTGAGAACCGCGAAGGCCCGGTCGCTGCGCTCGGGGAGCACGAAGCTGTCGGGATCGGCGAGCACGGATTCGGGGTCGGGGAGGTCAAGATGCTCCAGCCACGCCAAAAACTCGAGCGCCGCACCGTCACCCACCGCCCCCTCAACCAGCACCGCTCGGGCCGGCTCCGAGGCATGCGCCGCCTCGCAGGCGGCGAGCAGCCTCGCGACGGCCTCCCAACTCCGTGGGCTCGGCCAGCCACGACCGGCGTCTGCCGCCGATCGCGGCAGCTGCAGCGCCAACGGGGGACGAACCTCCAAGAAGGCGCCGACGGCCGCGCGCGCCGCCATCGTCTGCGCGGTGCTCGGCGGGTTCTCGATCCCCGCCAGCACCGGGCGCGGGAAGCCGACGGCCAGCCCCTTGGCAATCCGCTTGCCGTCGATCGGCCAATCCAGGTGCACCAGGCGGTTGGCGAGGGGCGCCGCCAGCTCCCAACCATCGGCCGCCTCATCAGGCGGATTGGCCGCCGCCACCACGCGCACGCCGGCCGGCAGCTTCGTGTCGCCGACGACACGCTCGAGCACCACCCGCAGCATCGCCGCCTGCACCGCCGGAGGGGCCGTCGTCAGCTCGTCCAAAAACAGCAGGCCGACACCAGCCTCAGACAGCCGGGTTGCCCAGGCCGGTGGCGACAGCCGGACCGAGCCCTCGATGACCACGGGCAGACCCGCAAAATCGCTGGGCTCCCGAATCGACCCGATAACCGTCTCTACCGGCCACCCGAGCGCCTCGCCCAATGCCACCACCGCCGAGGTCTTGCCCGTGCCGGGGCTTCCCCACAGCAGCACCGGCACGCCCGCTGACACCGCCAAAGCGAGAGCCTCGAGCGCCACCACGCTGTTCATGAAGCCAGCGTACCGGCCGCTCCTTAAGTCAACCTCCGGCGTGCTGGCCGCCTACGCGCTCAGTCCGGATACTCGTCCTTGCGCCAGGCGCGGGGTTCCTGGGCCTCAGCCCTCGGCGTGCGCTGGAGCAGGAACGAGTGGTAGGGCGCCACGAACGGATCGGGGGCCATCACCGTGTAGGTGTGGTACACGGTTCCGTTGTCGCGGGCAAAGGCGATGAAGCTCGGGCCCTCGCGCAGGCCGTCCTCGAGCCTGGCTCCGACCTGCCGTCCCCAGTCCTCGAGCCACTCCGGAGGGTTGTCAATCATCGCCTTGACCTGGGGGATTTGCTGCACCTGCTCGGGCGTAAGGGCCAGCCCGAAGTCAAACGGAAACTCCGTCTCATAGGTCGAGACGTAGGGGAACTGCCAACCCATGCGCTGCTTGTAGGCGATGAGCCGATCGATCGGCGCCCGCGAGAAGCAGATCAGCGTCACGTCACGGTGGTTCAGATGCACGCGCGTGGCATCGAGCTCGTCCCCGAGATTCGAACATCCGGGGCAGGCGCCGCGCTCGTAATCGGGCCCGAACATGATGTTGTAGGCCAGCAGCTGCGAGCGCCCGTCGAACAGCTCGGCCAGCGTCTTGGGCCCGTCCTCGGTGTCGAATCGGTACTCCTTGTCCACGGGAACCCAGGGAAGCTGGCGCCGCTGCTCGGTCACCTTCTGAGTGAGCTGGGCGTGCTCGGCCTCGAGCTTGGCGAGCTCATCGCGAGCCGCCTGCCATTCTTCGCGGGTTGCAGTCTTGTAGTCGGACATCGTGACCTCCTTTGGCCGTCTCGTGTCGTGGGCCGCGGTCGTCAATAGGCGCTCTCGGCACTGCCGAGGCCTGTACGTTAGGACAGTCGCGGCTCGCCGAACTCATCGCCGCGCCCACTCGCTTGCGCTAGAGCCGCGGACTGGAGTGATGGACGTCTGACCACCTCATGGGGTGGGCGGAGTCCACGGCGTCTTCATCGAGAGAGGCGCCATCAGGCCGCGGCGGACCAGCCGGTGACGAACCACCATCACGGTCGCGGCGGCGAGGATGATCGCGATCGCGAGCACCTTGAGTCGCTATTCGTGACGGCCAAGACGGTCGAGACGCACCTCGGCCACGCCTACGCCAAGCTCGAGATTGGCTCACGCACCGAGCTGAGCCGAGCCCTGGACAGCCAGCATTGAGCTCGAGGGGCGCCTCCGGCTCACTCGAGGTCGCCCTCGGGGGCGTCGGTTGCGCGATCTTCGCTTCGCACCAGCGCGCCGAGCTCCCGACTCAACCCGATCGACGGCCCCCCGGCCAGCTCCCAGGCTCGCGCGATCCCGATCAAAAAGCAGACGATGACCAGAATGGCGATCGTGTGCATCGCGCTCGTGTCATCGGGATGGTCGAGCACCTCCAGTCCCGCGATCAGCTGGATCACAAATGTGGCGACCAGCCCCAGCAGCATCCCCAGATCCCCCACGTCACGCCAGCGCAGGCCGCGGACACGGATCAGCGACAGCAGCGACGCGATTACGAACATGATCCCCAGAATCGCCACCGTCAGCGCGGCCCCACCAATGAGGTGTGCGGGGATCAACGCGAACAGCGACACCGACAGCGCGTTGGTGAACGCCGTCAGCGACGCAGAAGCTCGCACCCGGTGAATCTGCGACTCGCCCTCCTCGGCCAGCCGCTCCTGGGAGACCGAGATGGCCACGAACAAAAGCCCGATCAGCGCCCCGGCCACACCCCCGCTGGCCACGAAGAAGTCGTGCAGGCTCTCCGGTGTCATCCCCACATCCTCGGATAGAGGGCAGACGGCCTGAAAAGAGGGGCCGGCTCGTCGTCGCCCCGGAGCCTCGGGCTCGATGTCGATTTCGCGGTCGGCCGTTCGACGCGTGGGTGAGGGGTCGCGCCCGGCGGCCCGCGACCACAGGAGAAGTAAGTCATGCGCATAACCGTTCACACCTTCCTCACCATCGACGGCGTCATGCAAGGGCCAGGCGGACCGCAAGAGGACACCCGGGGCGGGTTCGCCCACGGCGGGTGGATGGTCCCGTTCGCCGATGACGACTTCGGCGAGATCGTCGAGAGCTGGTTTGCCAGGACCGAGGCCGTGCTCCTCGGCCGCACCACCTACGGCCTCATGCAGCCCTACTGGTCGGCGGTGACCGATCCGGACAACACCGTCGCCCGCATCCTCAATCACGGCCGCAAGTACGTCGTCTCCACGACCATGAAGAGCGCCGACTGGGGCAAGACCACGATCCTGCGCTCGCTCGACGACGTGCGCGAGCTCAAGGCCCAGGAGGGCGGCGAGCTCCAGATCCACGGCAGCGCCGGACTGGCCGCGGCGCTCCACGCCGAAGGGCTGATCGACGAGTACCGCCTGGTGACCTTTCCGGTCACTGTCGGCACCGGCAAGCAGCTGTTCACGGCGCAGGCCCCGGCCAGCGGCTATGAGCTGATCACCAGCCGGACGACGGGCGCTGGCGCCACCTACCTCGAGTTGCGCCCGACCGCATTTGACGGCGGTGGCGCCTTCACCGTCGAGGCCGGGCGAGTGTCACGTTGAGGTGCCGGGGCTTCGTCAGGTGAGCGCCGGCGTGAGATCGGCGCTGGCCACGATCTCCGCAAGCGCGGCCACGTGTCCCTGGAAGGCAGACCGGCCGGCGGGTGTGAGCCTGGCGCGGACCCGCCGGCGATGATCGCGAAGCGGCCGCTCGATATGAACGTAGCCAGCGTCCTCGAGGGTCGAGAGCTGCTTTGACAATGCGGAGTCCGAGAGCCCGAGCTGGGCGCGCAGAAACCCAAAGTCGGCCCAGTCGGCGCTGGCGAGCAACGAGACGATGGCCAGGCGCGTGCTCGGGTGGATCAGCTCATCAAAGCGCGCGGCCGTCATAGCCCCGCAGACTGCGCCGCTCGGCGCCGCACCCAGGCCAGCAGCTGCGGGCCGCCGAGCACGATGATCAGCGCGACTCCGATGCTGGCGATCGTGACCGGATGACGAGCGCCGTCGGCGCCCGCCGCCAGCGCACCGGCGATCGTCAGGCAGGCGAGGGCGATCAGGCCGCCGCCCACCAGTCGGGCTGTCTGGCGCCCGGTGAGCTCGGCACTGACGCTCAGGTTGTGGGTGCGGTGGCGACCGCTTGTCACTCGCGGGGCGATGCTCGCGTGGACGGCGCCGAAAGCGAATGTGGCCGCCGCCGTGAGCCACGGGTGCTTGAGGTCTGTGATCACGCCCAGACCGATCCAGCCCAGCGCCAGCCCCCACCAGTACCAGCGCGGCAGGTCTATCTCCTTGATCACCCGTCGCTTTCCATGATCAACCGTGTCGAGCGCCGCGCGCGCTTGCTCGGGTGTTATCTGTGGTTCCATGTTCTTCCGTTTCCTAGTAGGAAAGTGAAGGTTAGACTTTCCTGGTAGGAAAGTCAAGCGGGGGGAATGACGTGCCGGCCTGGCGCCCCGGCGGCGTCAGCCTCGGTCGCTGCAGAGGGATGGAGAGCAGGCCTGGCGCCCCGACGGCGGCAGCCTCCGTCGCTAAATGAGCCCAAAGGCGATCCAAGCTGGCACAAAAAACGCTTCAGTGCTGGCGATTTTGGGCCGGATGCGCGACATTTTGCAGACATCGAGCGACAGGCGTTGGAAGGATCGCACCGACCGTGCACTACGCGGCACCTACCCGACCCCGGGGCCGGACCGTGCGCTACCTCGCTCCCGTCGCGCTCCTGGCCCTGATGGCCGCAGTCGCCGTGGTGGTTTTCAGCAGTCCTGGCAGCTCTGGCCTACACGCGGGCGCGGCCAAGTCGGGCCATTCCAAGCGCCACCATCTCCGCGCCTTCTGGACCGTCCGTCCCGGCGACACGTTGGCGCAGATCTCCATCAAGACCGGCCTGACCGTCGGCCAGCTGGAAGCACTCAACCCGAGCACCGACCCGAACGCCCTGCTTCCCGGGCAGCGCCTGAAGCTGTTGCGCCATCCGCCCAAGCCGCACCCCAAGCGCCCCAAACCCCTGGGGCCACGCTTCTGGACGGTCCGATCCGGCCAGTCGTTTGGCTGGATCGCCGCCAAGACCGGGATCGACCTGGTCAAGCTCGAACAGCTCAACCCACATCTGAAGCCGGCCACGCTGCAGCCCGGCGATCGAGTCAGGCTGCGCCGCTGAGCCCCGCCCGCAGGCGGCCGGGACGTAGGCGTCCTTCCCGGGGCGCCGAGAACGTGTTACTTGACCAGGCTCGCCAGCAGCTGATGCGCTGCAGCGTCGAACCGCGTCAGGTCGCCGTAGGGGCGCGCGACGAGCATGGCTCCTTCGAGCGTGCTGAGGATGCTTTGCGCGACCTCATCGGTGTCTGCGCTGAAGGCGAGCGTCTTGTCCTCCCGCCCTTCGGTGAGTACGTGTTCGAGCCATGTCTGGTTGTCGTCAAAGAAGCGGATGACGGCGCTTTGCATCGGTATCGGCAGGGTCTGGTATTCGGCGGCGAGGATTCCGCACATGCACATCCGCTTTCCCTGCAGCACGTCGGCGTACAGGCCGGCGTAGGCCTCGAGCTTGGCGCGGCCGTCAGGCAGGTCGTGGTCGATCTGGCGTAACGCTTGCGCGAATCGCTCGGCGTAGCGGGTGATCAGCGCTTGGCCGAGCTCGGCCTTGCCTGGGTAGTGGTAGTGCAGGCTCGCCTTGGTGATCCCGAGCTCAGAGGCGATGTCGGCATAGCTGAAGTTGCCAAAGCCCCGAGTCTGGAGAAGGCGCTCGGCGATGTCGAGGATCTTCTCGGCAGTCGGACGCTCTTTTTTCTCACGGGCAACGGCCATTCTTCACACCTTTCGATCGCAGGCTCTTGACAGCTTACCTACTAGCAGATAAGGTGGCCATCGACCGGGGCTTACCTTCTAGTAGATAGGCCCAGTGAAGCCGCACGACGGCTTTCAATCACCATCCAACAGGAGGGGCCATGAGCGCCACGACCAGCGCAACCTTCGATCTGGATCGCTTCACGCGGGCCGCGGAGGCGCGAGATGCCGCCACGCAGCTGTCGATGTACGGACCGAACGCGACGGTGACAATCGCCAACAAGATCTCGCAGCCAGGTGCGCCCAAGGTGCTGCGCACCCATGACGAGATCAGGACCTGGCTGGAGGACATGTACGCTCGCGACATGACCCACACCGTGCAGCATCGGGTCAAGGACGACACCGGCGTCGCCTACACCCAGGCGTGCCGCTACCCCGACGGCACCAACGTGCTGTGTGCCACGGTCATCGCGCTCGACGGCGGTGTGATCGCCGACCAGACCGTCCTGGAGGTATGGGACGAGGCCTAGCTGCGCACCGGGACGAGTCCTAGCTGCGCGGCGCTAGATCGCGATCACCGAGTACACCGGCGGCAAGCGCGTGGCCACCGTCGACCAGGTGGCCCCGGCGTCGCCTGAGCCGAACAGATCACCGGACGTAGCGCCGAAGTAGAGCTCGAGCCGCTGGTCGCCCCCGGCGCGGCAGAACGCCTGGCGCAGCACCGTCAGGTAGGCGTGCCCCGCCGGCAGACCGTCGCCCCGGGGCGCCCAGCTGAAGCCTCCATCGCGCGTCTCGTAGACGCGCACACGGCCCTCGGGGGTGACGCGATCCATGTCGGCAACGAGTGGGATCACGTAGGCGCTGTCGGCATCGGCGGGGTCGACCATCAGCGGGAAGCCGAAGTCGGAGGGCAGCCCACCGCCACCTACGTCGGTCCAGCTTTCGCCGGCGTCGTCGGAGCGATAGACGCCGCCGTGAAATTGCATGAACATCCGCTCCGGTTGGTGGGGTGCGCGCTCGACGTGGTGTACGCAGCGGGCGGCGTTTTCATCCTGGAGCGCCTCCTCGGGCAGATACCGCGGGTTGAGCCCCGCGTTGCCCCGCCGCCAGGTCCGGCCACCATCCTCGGTCAGCCACATTCCGGCGGCCGACACCGCGACGGCCAGCTTGTCGGGATCCCCGGGCCAGGTGCAGATCGAGTGCAGGCAGAGCCCGCCGCCACCCGGCTGCCACTGCGGACGCGACGGCTGCTCCCACAGTCCCGCGTTGATCTCCCAGTTCGCTCCACCGTCGTGGCTCTCGAACAGGACTCCGGGGTCGCCGCCCGCGTACACGGTTCCGTCGGCCTCACCGCGGGCGATCACCCAGATCCGCTCGAGCGCCCGATCGCCACCTTCGGGTAGAGCGAGCCCCTCAGCCTGCTCCCACTCCGCGTCCGGGTCACCATCGCCATAGAAGATCTTCGGCCCGTAGAACGGCGAGGTCACGGTCGCGAGCAGCCGCCCGGTGCGGGGATCGCAGGTCGCGAAGTCCACCGGCTGCCCGGCAAAGGCACGCGTCTTGATCTCAAAGCCCGACCCCGGCGCGCCTTCAAGCCGGAACAGGCCCTTCTTCGTCCCCACCAACAATTCGGTCAACCTCTCAGCCTCCTCCTGTTATCGCGGGTAGCACCTCGACGCGGTCCCCGGAGCCCACCACCGTCGCCTCACCACCACGCTCGCCGTTGACATACACGTTGATATGGCGGCGGATCAGACCACGCTCATCGAGGATCCAGCCGCTCACGTCCGGGTGGCGGAGCTCGAGCGTGCGCAGCAGCTCGACCACCGTCGTGCCCTGCAGCTCATGCTCGGCGCGACCGCCGGCGAGCTTGCGCAGCGGTCCCCGAACGCATACCACAGCCATCGTGGGAATCCTAGGCGCGTCCACGACATGTGTAGACAGCGGCGGCACGCGGTTCTCATCGGCGCCCCACGCGGACGCCAGGCGGCAACCGCCGCACTGAGTTCGCACCGATTGGCCAGATCTGACACGGTGTCGGCGAGCATGCTGCTGGCCATCTATCTCAACGACCACCTCGCGGCCGCGACCGCGGGCCGCGAGCTCGCCCGACGCGCCGCGGCTAGCAATCGTCGCTCAGACTACGGGCCAGCCCTGGCTGAGCTGGCCACGGAGATCGAGGAGGACCGCCACTCGCTGATGGCGATCATGAGGATGCTCGACATCAGTGTCGACCGCCTCAAGGTCATGGCCGGCTGGGGTGGCGAGAAGCTCGGACGCATGAAGCTAAACGGCCGCCTGCTCGGATACTCGCCGCTGAGCAGAGTGATCGAACTCGAGGGGTTGCTGATCGGTGTGACTGGAAAGCTGGCGCTATGGCGTTCGCTGGAGCGCCTCCAAACCAGCGAGGCGGCGTTGCGCAACGCGGGGCTCACCGACCTGATCGGTCGAGCACAAAGCCAGCTGGAGCGACTCGAGCAGCAACGCCTTCGCGCCGTGGCCGACGCTCTGCAGCCATAGCCGGCACCTCTGCCCACGATCGCGTGCGCGGGGTTTACGCACCCGCGATCGCGGTCATCTGCAAGCCAACCGACAGGAGGCGCAATGACCGCGAAAAACCTCGATGAGCAACTGACCAAGTACCTGGCCGACGTTCGATCGATCGAGCAGCAGGCGCTGACGCAAATGAGGATCGCGCCCAGGATCGCCGGCGATGAGCAGATCGCCCAGGCGTTCTCTGACCACCTGCGAGAGACCCGCGATCACAAGCGGCTGGTCGCAGAGCGCCTCCAGGCGCGTGACGCCAAGCCATCGCCGATCAAGGACGTCGCCGGGGTGGTGACCGGCGCAGGGTTTGCGCTGTTCGCCGCCGCGCAACCCGACACGCCCGGCAAGCTGGTCGTGCACGCCTTCTCCTATGAGCACATGGAGGAGGCGGCCTACGACCTCCTCGGCCAGGTCGCCAAGCGGGCCGGCGATGACGCCACCGTGCAGGTCGCAGGGCAGATCGAAGCGCAGGAACGCTCAATGGGTGAGCGGCTGGCGGGGCTGTTTGATCGCGCGGTGGACGCGGCCCTTGGCGACCGTGATCCAGGCGGCATCAGCGCGCAGCTGGATAAGTATCTGGCCGATGCCCACGCGATCGAGACCCAGGCCCTCCAGCTCCTGTCAAAGGGCGTAAAGCTGGCCGGTGTCGCCGATCTCGCCTCCGCCTTCGAAGAGCACGCGACAGAGACGCGCGAGCACCTGCGTCTGGTCGAGGCTGCGCTGGAGGCTCACGGCGGCAAGCCGAACAAGCTCAAGGACGCGGCGCTGCGACTCGGCGCGATCAACTGGGGAGCTTTCTTTCAGGCCCAGCCCGACACATCGGCCAAGTTGGCGGCGTTTGCCTACGCCTTCGAGCACCTCGAGATCGGTGCCTACGAGTCGCTCAAGCGGGTGGCCACGCGCGGCCACGACACTCACATCGAGCAGCTCGCCGACCAGATCCTGACTCAGGAGCGGGCCGCGGCCGAACGCGTCCGCTCGCTCCTCAGCCAGGCTTTGGACGCCTCGCTGCACAAGCAGGGCCTGGCCGTCGGGTGAGCTTGCCCCCGCTCGGCGAAGCTTGAGGCAGTGGGGACGGCCACGCCAGGGCTATCGGCGCTCGCTCGCCACCGTCGGCCAGGCGCTGTCGGTTAGCGCCGTGCCCCGGCCACGAGCGTCTCACGTTCGTTGAGCGAAGGCCAGGGAGCGGCGCCCGCCGTGGTGTTGCTCGTCGCGTGCGCAGGGCTCGACGTCGCCGGGATGGCAACGTGCACCCGCTCGTCCGCCAGGGTCCATTTCAAGAGCTCGCCCGCGTCAAATGTCCTCGCCAGCGAGCCGCCCCCCAACGGCCGCATGGCGATCACACCCAGGTCCAGTTCGGCGGCGAGCGGGAGAATGCGACGCTCGGCGTCGCGCTCGAGCGGGTTATAGGGCACCTGGATCGCGTCGATCCGGCCCGTTCGCATGACCTGCTCCAGCTCGTCGAAATTGCTGGCGGCATAGTGCGTGGCGCCGAGAAACCCGACCCGGCCCGCCGCACGCTCCTCCTCGAGCCAGTCGATATGGGCAGGCCAGGCGACGAGGTTGTGGACCTGCTCGAGGTCGACGCGGCCGCCGAAGAACTCGAGCTGGGCCTCGAATTGACTTCTTGCCCGGTCGATCGAGCTCGTCCAGATCTTGGTCGCCACCAGGGCATCCGCCCGACGATCGCCCAGCGCCCGACCCAACACGCCTTCGGCCCGTCCGTACATCGGCGAGGAGTCAAAGAACCGGGTGCCCCCCTCCCAGACGGCGTCGACCACGGCGCGGGCCCGGCCCTCGTCGCGGCGATCGACATCGAAGGTCTGCCACGTTCCCAGCCCGATCACCGGCACGTGCCACTCAGTGCGTCCGAAGCGGCGGCCCTCCATCGATCACAACCTACCCCATCGCTTCGACCTCGAAGGCCCGTCACGGCCGCGCCGTCGAACGCCCCAATCCCCGGCTTGGCGGCGCTCAGCCGGCTCGTCCCAGCCGGTCGCCTAGCATCGAGCGTGTGGACACGTCGCTGAACCCTGCCCTCGCCGAGGCTCGCTTCTGTCCGAGGTGCGGTCAGCCGGCGGACGTGAATTACCCGCGGCGGATCGCCTGCTCGCAGTGCGGCTATTCGGCGTATTTCAACCCGAAGCCCGTGGCCGGCGCGATCCCGGTCGACGAACAGGGAAGAGTGATTCTCCTGCGGCGGGGATTTGACCCCGGTCAGGGACTGTGGACATTTCCCGGCGGGTTTGTCGATCTCGGCGAATCAGTGGAGGACGCGGCCCACCGGGAGATCAGTGAGGAGCTTGAGATCGCCGTCGAGCTGGGACCGCTGGTCGGTGTTTACTCGCGCCCCGAGGACCGCGTCGTGTTGATCGTGTACCGCGCGCTGCCGCTTGGCCAGCCGCACATCACCCCGGAGGCGTCTGAGATCCACGCGTTCGCTCCGAGTGAGATCCCGTGGGACGAGCTCGCGTTCTGGTCTACGGAGCTGGCCCTGCGGGACGCGATCTCGACCTGAGCCGCCGCGACGGCAGCACCTAGGCAGCGCTCGCTGACAGCCGGCTCGGTGCTAACCGGCCGCCGCGGTTTTTGCGCGCCCGGGGCCCGCCCCGGGCAACGGGAAGTTGCAGGCCGCCGCCGCTTGCCGAAAGGCCGGCGATTGGGGACTGACTCCGGGTGGCAGACTCAGGAAGACCCCGCCCCGCCCGAGGACCAAGCCGGAACCGTTGCCTGGCGTCGGCGGGGTCGTGGTTGGGTCGGGAAAGTTGCGCAGGCCGTGTGCGCGCATGCACTGGGCGGTCTTGAGCATCGTCAGCTTTGCGCTCTCGGAGGGTCGCACGTTGGCGGGGCCGCCTCCGGGCAGGAGCTTGAAGCAGGCCGACTGGGCCGATTGAAAGGCCGGAGATCGCGGATTGATTCCCGAGCCGGGGGGTGATGCTGATCCCACCGCCCGGATTTGGGTCCGGGAAGTTCGATATCCCATGCGACCGCATGCAGTCCGCGAACTTCAGGCCGCGGGCATTGGCGTTCGACGCGGCATCGCCCGACTTACCCGAGGAGCTGCAAGCGGTGACCGTGAGCGTGCAGCACAGGACGACCAGAGTGTTCCACCCGCACCCGTACACGGGGATCGCCAGGACGGCCATCCTCACCCCTGACGCTGCCCGGCACCGACGGTAGTTAGAGTCCGCGCCAGTGCGCGGCTGACGCACGGTCGATTGAGCGAGAGGCAACGGGTGCGGCTTCACGATTTCCTCGATTTCTGGGCGCGTGAGCGTCCGAGGGCGGAGTTCGCGGTCGCCGGCGGACGTTCTCTGACCTACGCGGACGCCGCGTCGGTCGCGAACCGGTTGGCGAATCATTTCGTCGCGCTGGGGTGCCGCAAGGGCAGCCGAGTGGGAGTGATTGCCAAGAACGCGGTGTGGTACCCGATGCTGTATTTCGCCGCCGCTAAGGCGGGTCTCGTCCTGGTGCCCTTGAACTGGAGACTGGTTCCGAGTGAGTGGCTCGGAATTCTGAACGACGCCGAGCCGTCGGTGTTAATCGTGGGTCACGACCAGCTCGCCGGCGCCGACGATATCCGTGGGGAGATGAAGGCGGTTGCGCATTACGTGGCCGAGGGTGGGGATGACCGGGGTGGTTGGGAGTCCCTGGAGCGGTGGCTGTCCGAAGGACCGGTAACGCCGCCGGATGTCGACGTCGACCCCAAAGATGAGCTGTATGTGATGTACACCAGCGGTACGACGGGGGCGCCGAAGGGTGCGGTGTTGAGCCACGGTGCGGTCACTTCGAATGTGATCCAGGTAGGGCTGGCTCACCCGGTCTCGCCGGGAGACCGTGGTCTGGTGGTGCTGCCGATGTTCCACGCGGGCGTGATACCGGCTGCCTTCTCGGTCGTATGCCACGGCGGCTCGCTGTTCGTCCTCGACGCGTTCGACCCCGAACACGTGGTTCGCGTACTCGAGCGGGAGCGGATCAGTGTCGCCACCCTCGTCCCCGCGATGCTCCAGGCCTGCCTGGCGACGGTCGACGACGTTGCCGATCGACGCTACGAGCCGCTGCGCTCGATTCATTACGGGGCGTCGCCGATCGCCGAGGACACGCTGCGGCGGGCGATCGAGGCGTTCGGCTGCGCGTTCGTGCAGTCCTACGGCATGACGGAGGCCGCGCAGGCGCTCACGTTCCTGTCACCGGCTGACCACCGGTCCGCACTCGAGACGCGAGCTGAGCTGCTGCTGTCTGCGGGCAGATCAGCCGTCGGGACGGTGCTCCGGGTGGTCGACGGGACCGATTCACCGCTGCCACCCGGAACGCCCGGCGAGATCCTGGCGCGTGGCCCGCAGCTGATGAGCGGCTACTGGCAGCGCCCGGACGAGACCGCGCAGACGCTTCGCAACGGATGGCTGCACACCGGCGACGTCGGACGCCTCGACGACGATGGATACCTGTTCGTCGAGGACCGCATCAAGGACATGATCGTCTCCGGCGGGGAGAACGTGTATCCCCGGATTGTCGAAGACGTGCTCCACGGGTATCCCGGGATCGCCGAAGCCACCGTGATTGGTGTCCCCGACGCGCGGTGGGGTGAGGCCGTCAAGGCGGTGGTCGTAGTTAGCCCCGGGGTCAGCTGCACCGAGGAGGAGATTCTCGCCTTCTGTCGGCCGCGGTTGGGTGGCTTCGAACGACCACGTTCGGTCGACTTCGTCGGTTCTCTTCCTCGGACGGCGACCGGGAAGGTGCTCAAACGGGCCCTACGCGAGCCGTACTGGGCCGGGCATGCGCGTCATGTCAGCGGTGCTTAGACCTTTGCTTCCAGGCCGCACGCGCCCGCGCCACCTCGGGTGACTGCAGGCACTGGTCGAGCAGCACCTCGGACTCCTCCAGCGCCTCGTCCAACGACGCGTCATACGATCGCGACATGAGCCGCTTCGAGGCTGCCGCCGCCTGAGGCGGCGTGCGGGCATAGGTGTCAAGGACACCGGCCAGCTGTTCGTCGAATTGGGCCGCGTCGATGACGTGATCGACCAATCCGATCCGGTAGGCCTCATCCGCACCAATCTGCTCGCCGGTGAGGATCATTGACGCGGCTCTACCCTTTCCGATCAGTCGGGGCAGCCGGTAGGGCGCCATGCCCGGAAAAAGACCTTCCTCGACCGCCGGTAGCCCGATCACCGAATCGGTACTGGCGATGCGGATGTCGCACGCGGCCGCGAGCTGAACGCCACCGCCCAGGCAATGGCCGCGGATTGCCGCGATCACCGTCTTGTCCATCGCCTCCAACAGCCTGAACGCGCCCTCCTGACGCCGATAGAACTCCTTGGACATCCCCTCGGCAGCGAACATGTCGAGGTCGAGTCCCGCGCAGAAACTTCGCCCGCGTCCGTGCACGACCACGATGTCGACCCCCGTTTCGGCGCCCACCTGCTGCGCCGCCTCCTCGAGCGAGGTGACGAGCTCCAGGTTCAGAGCGTTGAGCTTCGCCGGGCGATTCAGGGCGATGGTCGCCCGCCGGGCGGTGATCTGCACTTCCACGTCTCTCGTCACTGTTGATCCTCTCTCGTGATGCGCCGGTAGCTGCTAGCGCGGGCCGAACCTCGGCCGACCCCTGGCCTGGCGGGAAGCGGGCCGACTGAGCCGAGTCCGGCCCCGGCCAGCGGACCGACCACGGAGCCGTCATTTTCGCGACCGGCTGACAAGCCGCCCGGCGGCCGCAGCGCACACGGCGCGCTAGCCCTACGCTAGCTCTCGGCGGTGCGCCCCAAGCGGTAGGCGAGGAAGAAGTGCAGTCCTGCGGCCGGCAGGAGCAGCATCCCCCACCAGCCGCCGCGGCCGTACCCGTAGAGAATGCCGGTGAGGACCAGGAGCCAGACACTCGCCTGACCAATCCCTGCGCCCGCCGACCGGCGTCAGCGACGGACGAGGACGGGCTTGGCTAGCGAGCCACTACGGCGGGCCTCGACGCTGGTATGCCCCTCCGCGGGAGCGGCGGTAGAGCCACACCACCAGCATCGAGAACAGCACGGAGACGACCAGCCCTCCCCCGTGGCGATGCAACACGTACCACGAGAACAGGCCGGCGCTGAAGGTCCCGCACAACCCCACGAGTACGGTCATGCCGATCCCCATCGGATCCGGCCCCGGCAACAGCAGCCGCGCCAGCGCACCCACAAACAGGCCGACGAAGAACAAGATGATGAGGTAGGCGATAAGTCCCACGCCCTCATCGTACTCCAGCCATGATGCTGCGAGGCCGCACGAGCTCGAGAACCTCCGGACTTGGGTGATGAGGCTCGAGAGTGCGAGCCGATGAGTACCAGGGCTTGAGCCGGTCTGTTCCGTTGCCGAGCCGGCTCCCAACGCGTCGAGGAGAGGAGAGTCATGGAGATCGGGTTTCCAGGCGAGTCCCAGGAATACCGTGTAGCGCGCAATCGGCTGCTCGAGCAGGAGATCGAGCTGCGCAGGACAATGGAGGCGGTCGCCGCCGCGAGGCGCCAGCTGCCTCCCGGTGGGGTCGTGCCCCGTGACTACGTCTTTCGGGGGGCCGGGGCCGATGGGAGCACGACCGACGTCAGGCTGTCCGAGCTGTTCTCACCCGGCAGAAATTCGCTGGCCATCTACAGCTTCATGTTCCCGCGCGACCCCGACGACGAAACGCCCGGGCCCACGACGGGACAGACAGCGCTTCTGCCGCTCAAGGAGGGCCCGTGCCCGTCGTGCGCCGCCCTTTTAGACCAGCTGGACGGCGCTGCCGAGCACGCCAGCCAGCACGTCAACCTTGCCGTCGTGGCCAAAGCACCTCTGCAGCACGTCCTCGCCTTCGCACGGGAGCGTGGTTGGCGGCGGCTGCGGCTCCTGTCCTCGGCGGCCAACAGTTACAACCGCGACTACATGGCGGAGACGGCCGAGGGCAAACAAAGGCCCATGCTGACCGTGTTTCACCGCGACGGCGAGTCCATACGCCACTTCTGGAGTTCCGAGCTCTTCTACGCACCATCGGATCCCGAACAGGAACCCCGCCATGTCGGGACCCTGGAGCCGCTATGGAACCTTTTCGACCTGACGCCCGAGGGGCGCCCCTCCGACTGGAACGAACAGTTCAGCTACGCCTGACGCCGCCCCTTGAAGCGGTGGGGGGTCGACGTCAGCGCCGCGGGCGGGGTGGCAGGATTCTGGGGCGGGCCTTCGCCCGCTTCCCGAGCCAACCGTGGAACTCCAGCGTCAGCTCCTGACCGCCGAGATGCTCGAGCCGGACACCGACCGGGTGATCCGCACGGCGATCGACGTGCGAATCGACCCGCTCACGGGCGTCTCCCCCGGCACCGCTAGACTCGCCCTCAGTGATGAGGCTCGCTGCCGCGCGACGCGGGAACTGCGACTGTCCCCTGATGGCCTCTGTCCCAGTCTCGAGACGAGGAGGTCGTGGCATGAACGATTCCTGGCGGCGAGCCCTCTGCCTGACCACGGGCTGGCCTGCGCCGGCCGAGCCGGAGGGCGGCCGATGAAAGTCAAAGTGCGGGCGGTGATCGTCCACGACGGCAAGCTGGTCGTCTCCCGTGAGCGGCGCCGGGCGGTCGAGCACGTGCTGCTTCCGGGCGGGCGCGTCCAGGACGGCGAATCGATCACCGACGCCCTCATGAGAGAGGTGGCTGAGGAAACCGGCCTGAACGTCGTGCCCGAACGGCTGCTCTACGTCGCCGAGGTTGTCGGCAGCTACGGCACGCACGACCTCAACCTGATTTGGCTGGCCGAGCTGCGAGATCCTGGGATCGAACTCGACGGCGATGCGCTCGTGGCCTTCGACTCGCCACAAGCGAAGTCGATCATGCCGCCGATCGTCGAGCAGATCGCCGCGGACGCGGCCAGTGGATGGTCTCGCGAACCCAGGTGGCTCGGGAACGTCCGCCGACCGCGGCGATGAGGTGCCGATCTCCGCAGCGACCACTTCAAGCCACCGTCAGGGAGTCGCGGAGCGATCAGCAGCAGCGTGACGAACTGGCGCCGTTCTTCTTCCGGCCGCTGCACGGGGTCGAGGCCGTCACTTACCGCCACCGCGTGCGGCGCGACCTCGAACAGGAGGCCGTGCGCGAGGCAGATCGGCCTGAGCGCGGCGGACCGTAACCGCCTGGATCGTCAGGACCGGCCCGTCGTAGCCGGCCTCGATCGTCAGCACCGTCCCCCTTCGGGTTCGTCACTGCCGTGGTCAGGCTCCAGCCGATCGTGCCGCATGTTCACAGACCCGGTGGCTCTGCACAGCCGACGCAGGCTCGTAGAAACGCTCGCCAAACGTAGCCATGTCCCCGAACGTGCAGGCCGGTGCCTGCGAAGGGCCAATTACTGACGGTTGTGCGCTAAAGCTCGTGTCGGCAGCATTAAGTGCATTGGCGCGACCGACCGTGCGTGGCGTGCCGGTGACACCCACAGGCTACGCTCCTAGCCCATGTCTCCGCGTTGGCGGGGATCCCAGGTTGGAATCGCTTTTGGCAGCACTCGTCGGTGGCTTTGCCGGTGCGCTCGTCACCGGAGGGCTGGGTGTTTGGCGTGAGCATCGTCGTCGCCTGCGCGCGCTGCGGGCGGCGACGAGGCTGGTGGCGGCGGAGCTGCGCGCGCTTGAGTCGCGTCTGCAGGCGGCCATGGCTTCGGGCAGCTGGCGCGAGCTGCGAGCGCGGCCGCTGACCCACGGTGAATGGGATCAGCACCGCGGCGCATTCGCGGCTCAACTATCGCTCGAACGCTGGTCTGATCTGCAGGTCGCGTACAGCCTGGTGGAGGCGATCGGCGCCGCGGCCCACCTGCATAACGAGTCTGACCGACTTACCGAGCTCGAGCGTGAGGAGCTCAGGAGCGGCGTGCAAGCGACCGCCGCGGCCGCGACGGCGCTGGAAATCGGCTGGGCCACAGGCGAACCGCGGCCTGGCCGCCCCCTCCGGGGAATGCATCGCATCCTCCCGCGTCACCCGTAGCTCGCGACCCTTGACCTGCGAGCTAGCCTCGATGGATGCCAACGATGTCGGTGTTCGCTGGTGTCGTGGCCGGTGCACTGATCGCCTTTGTCCTGACCTCCTGTCGCTGGTGGTGGCGTCGCCGGCGGCTCGCCAGAGACGCCGCTCAGCGGCTCGCGCCCCAGCTGAACGCTCTGAACGCGGCCGTGACCGACGCGCTCGCTGTTCGCTCCTGGCAGCCGCTCGATCGTGTCGAGCTGAGCGATCATTCGCTCCCCGGGCTGACGGCGACGATCGTCGAGAGCCTGCCTCAGCGGACCCTCGACCCGTTCGTCGACGGAGTTCTCGCCGTTCACGAGCTCGACCGGGCGCGCGAGTCGATAAGCCTGGCGACGCCGCACGACCGCGATCAGATCGAGAGCTACCGGCAGCGGATCGACACCGCCAGCGAGATCGCCACCACCCTCGCGGACACTTCAAGAGAGCGCGTCGCCCCCTGAGCCACCCAGTCGGTCGGCATCAAGCCCGGGGAGCGTTCTCGGGCACGAACTTGCTGGCGGTGAACGTCGCGCCCTGCGGATCGCTGATCACCGTGACCCTGACCCACGGGGCATCGACCGGCGCAACCATCACCTGCCCGCCGAGCTCTGTGGCTCGTTCGGCCACCGCGTCAGCATCCTCGACCGCGAAGGTCACGCTCCAGTGCGCGGTCACGTCGGGTTGCTCGTCGGTGATCGCCATCACTGTCGCGACCACGTCCTCAAAGCCCTGCGGAGCGCCGCTGGCCGCCATCCGCTCGCGCAGCCCGGGATCACCTCGCGCCAGGAACTCACCATATCCCGGTAGCCGCCACGCTTGTGCGCCGTCTCCCATGCCAAGCGTCTCCCACCCGAACACCGAGCCGTAGAAGGCCTTCGCGGACTCCGCGTCACGGGTATTGAGGTTGTTGAAGTTCAACGAGCCCGGCTCGTTGACGATCCGGGCCCCCTTGTGCCGCTCGGCTTGCCAGACGCTGAACACCGCTCCTTCGGGATCGGTGAACACCGCCATCCGCCCCGCGTCCATCACGTCCAACGGTTCCATCACAACCCGTCCGCCGGCCTCCAGCACCCTGGAAGCGGCGTCGTCGGCGCTATCGACCCAGACGTAGGTGTTCCAAACCGCCGACGGCGCCCCGCCCTCGGGCTGCGAGCCCACGGCGGCCACGTCCCTGCCTCGCAGGCGAGCGATGAAGTACCTCACCGGTGAGCCCGACGGCATCGCGTCCTCGAAATCCCACTCGAACAGGCCGCCATAAAAGGCAATCGCGGCCTCCGGATCGGGCTGCGTGGTGTCAATCCAGCACGGGACACCGGGCAGGTATTCGTCTCGCTCGACCATTGTGCTCCTTTCTCACAAGTGCGACGTCGAGGCGCAGCCTACGAGCTCTTTAGGCCAAGTTCTGTCCTCAATCGATTTCTCCACGGCCCGATCAGGGGAGAACCGTGTCGCGATGCTCGCCCGCGAGTCGTCGCTCCGCTTCGCTGAGCTCGGACGCTCGGACTGGCGTCACCAGCGACCAGTGGCTACCGACCGGGCAACGCTGAAACCGCCACCAAGCCAGCCGGAGCGCCTTCAGCGAAGCTCCCGGAATCCAAACCGTGGTGAACAGGTGGCCGTCGCGGCAGCGAACCACGACGCGGCCGCCGATCCGGCCCGCACGTAACCACAGGCCGCCGGCCTCGACGCCAACCGAGGCGGCCGTGACAATGATGAGGCGGCGGCGACCGCGCCCTCGGTCGGGATGGTTGGCACCGTGACGATCCCTAAAGAACCTACCCCTCATGGTGATCCCTCCTCGAGTCCTGCGGTTGATTATCTTTTGCTGGAACATTATCATGATTGATAACCTGGCTGCGGTTCACCGGTGACCAGCGCCGATCTTCTGCTGCACCCCGTGCGCCTGCGCATCGTGCAGGCGTTTCTCGGCGACCGAGCCCTGACCACATCTGAGCTGCGAACCGAACTGCCAGATGTTCCGCCCGCAAGCATGTACCGCCATGTGGCGCGGCTCGTAGAGGCCGGCGTGCTCAGCGTCGTTTCTGAACGCCGCGTCCGCGGCGGCGTCGAGCGCACCTACGTGCTGCGGGTGGCCGCCGCGAGCATCAACCCCGACGAGGTCGCAAGCATGAGCCGCGAGGAGCATCGCCGCGCGTTCATGGCCTTCGTTGCCGGCCTGCTCGGCGACGCCGACCGCTATCTCGAGCGCGAGGACTTCGACCCGGTTCGCGACGGCGCCGGCTACCGGCTGGCCGGCTTGTGGCTCGACGACGCTGAGTTCGCCGAATTCATCCGCGAGCTGAGCCGGGTGGTCGCCCTCCGCCTGGCCAACCCACCAAAACCTGGCCGGCGCCGCCGGATTCTCGGCACCGTGCTTCTCCCGGGCGAACAAGCCCCAACTCCAAGACCAGCCCGCAAACGCTCTACACGCGGACGCTCTAAGAGCCCGCCGAGCCGCCATACAGCCAAGCGGCGGCGAGACGGTAGTTGAACCCTGCCGAAACCACGGCAATCGGGCCCAGAACATGCACTCCTGTCGGCCGGGCGCTCAAACACCAGCGGTCAGCTCCAGGCGCAGCCGGTGGCGCTGGGGACCTCTGAGGCGTCGCGCGCCGTAGGGGCTACATGCGGTTCGCTCGAGCAGCGGGGCTGACCGTCCTGGTTGCCATCGCCGCGCTGGCATTCGGCTTCACGGGCGAGGACGCGGCCGACAGGTGCGCCGGCCGGTTGTGGTGCACAGACATTCGGCTGCCCGCGCCGATCTTGATCACGGACGGCCGCTTGACTGACCGCATCGCGCGCGACGGCCGCGCGACTCGTGTTCCGCCGCCGGCCAGGCCGTACCCGCGCGAGGCGACCTGGTTCCCCGGCACCAACACCTGGTTTGAGATTCGGCACCCTGATCTGGTGGTGAGGCGCGGGCGTGCCCGGGTGGTGGGGCGGGGGCGCGGCGAGCGCGGCTATCTCGTAGTGGGCCGCGGAAGAACTTCTCTATGGCGCTCGCGGGAGCAGTTCGCAGCCAACCAGCTCGGCCTGATCGCGGCCGGGCCCAATGCGGTGGCGTTCCAGCACGACCACAGGCTCTACATCGCGCCCGACGGCGGAGCCGAACGACCGATCGCGCCCCGCGAGCTCCCGCTCGGATGGACCAAGGGCGGGCTGTACACGTACTCCTACCCTCGCCAGGAGCTACTGCTGCGCGGCGACACGGGCGCGCTTCTGAAGACAATCGGCGGGCGGCCGACCGAGTACCAGTTCGACCTCGCGGACGGCCGCCTGTACTTCCTCCGCGATGGGGTGTTGATGGGCGCGCGCGGGGCGTGCATATGGCGGCTTGCCTCTCTGCGCAGCCTCGGCATGTCGGCCAACACGTGGCTGCAGCCCCTCGGCGGACTGGTCGAGCTGTTGAACGATCGCCGCCTGGTCGTGGTGCGCCCCGACGGCTCGCTGTTCGCATCGACCGCGGTGCGTAACCTCGACCGCATCTCCAGCTTCCTCGCGATCGCCCCGCACGCGAGCGCTGTCGCGTTCACCGGCGTCACCGGTCCGACCAGGGACCCCAATGCAGAGACCGTCTATCTACTTCGTGAGGGCGCCCACGCCGCCCTTGCCGTGCACCGCGAGCCGGGCTCCTTCGGGGGCTGCGCGCAGGGGGCCAGCGTTCAATGGCACGGGAGTTGGCTGTTGTACAGCGACAGTGGCGGCCAGCTCGCCGCGGCCGACACTGCCGGCACTCACCGCACGATCGAGCTGAGCGGCCTCGCCCGCCGCCTGCTCGGTGTCCGCGAGGGCCTTGATGCCCACTGGAGCCGGTAGCCGGCCGAGCCGCGTCGCCTGGCTGATCGCCTTGGTCGCGGCCGTCGGCGCATCGCTTGGCGGCTGCGGGGGTGCACGGCGAACGGCTCCGGCCGCCCCGGGCCGGCCGGCAGTCCCGACCCAACCGATCCACCGCCCGACGACCTGTGGCTCGGCTACATCTTTGACGCCGGCCTGCGGCATGGACCGCTGGACGTGCGCGTCCCACCGAGTGCGCGGCTCTGGGTCGGCACGCCCGAGGTGCACCCCCACGTTCGCGTGACCGCGTTCTTTCCTGACGGCCGCGCGGCATCACTGACAACAACCGTCCTGCTTCACCCGGGCTTCGGCTGAGACGTCTGGTCGCACTGCCCGTGTTGGTCACCGCCTGGGCGCTCAGCGCCGGAGCCGGCACCCGGCACCGGCTCAGGCGTACGGGGCGTAGCGGTGGTGGAGCATGAGGTCGTTTCCGTCCGGGTCGGTGAAAAAGGCCATATGGCAGACGCCGGTGTCGAACGTGTCGCCCATGAAGGTGACGCCTTTGCTCTCGAGTTCGGCGCGAGCCTCGGCAATGTCGTCGACGTGCAGAGCGAGATGGCCGTTCCTCTGCGGCGCGAACTCCATGCCCAGCCGTGCCGGCTCCCAGATGCCCAGGCAGGTGTCGCCGGCCCAGAATTCGAATTTGCCGTGCTCATCGGGGCGCAGCCCGAGCGTCTCGCCATAGAAGCGCCGCGATCGCTCGCCGTCCTGCGATGGGATTGCTACGAAGTCGAGCTTGGTGATCATCAGCCAGGCCTCCTTGATTGAGTCGTCGAGTTGTGGACAGGCTACGTGCTGCTGGGTTGTTCTCATGATGGCTTGTTGGGCGCGCTGTCGTAGCCGAGATCACGGCGTGGATTCCGTCGCGGAGCCGCCCAGCTTCATCAGGATCCGCTTGACGTGCGTCTTGACGGTCGAGCCTTCGATCACGAGCGCGATGGCGATCTCGGCATTGGAGCGTCCCCGCGTGAGGAGCTCGAGCACTTCGCGCTCGCGAGCTCGACGAGCTGTTTGATCACGACGCGGGCAAAGGAGGAAGTCGGCGCGGCCCGCGCCTTCTCCAGCGGCGCAGTCACAGCCGGCGCCGCTGGCTCGTCTTCGTTGTCGAAAGCCAAATCACGTCTCGATTGGGAAGGTGCAATGAGAATCCTGGTAACCGGAGGAACCGGACATCTCGGCCGGTCGATTGTGTCTGGTCTGCCGCCGCTGGGCCATCAGGTGCGCATTCTCGCGCGCCGGCCGCGCTGCGACTCCGACGTCGAGTGGAGCATGGGGGATCTGGCCACTGGCGTGGGGCTCCGCGAAGCGGTCGCGGGCGTCGACACGATCATTCACGCGGCCACCAATTCGCCGGCGGCTCAGCGCGGACGGCTTACGCTCCGTGACTTCCTCGGCTCCCCGGCGGATGTCGATGTCAAAGGAACGAGCGCGCTGCTGGCCGCCGCCGACCAGGCAGGAGTCAAGCACTTCATCCACGTATCGATTGTCGGCCTAGAGCACCTCAAAGGACTGCCCTATTCGCGTCGCAAGCTCCAGGCCGAACACATCGTCAGGGGCGGACGTGTGCCGTGGACGGTCGTGCGTGCTACCGGGTTCTACTGGCTGCTCGAGCGGCTGTTCGAGAACATGACAACCCAGCCGATCCTGGCGCTGCCGGCTCGCGCCCGCATGGCGCCGGTCGACTCAGACGATTTCGCTCAGTTCATCGTTGAATGCGTCGGCGACGGCCGGCGCGGAGAGCGCGAAGACTTCGCCGGACCGCAGACGCTGAGCATGATCGAGCTGATGCAGGAATACCTCACGGCTCGAGGCCGAAAGCGGCACATCCGTCGCGCTCCGGTGCCGAGGAAGCTCCAAACAGCGATGACTGCTGGCAACACCTCCCCTCATGCCCGGCTGGGTAAGACCACCTGGGCGCAATGGCTACAGCGCCGAACACCGACACCGACGGCGATCGGGCCGCGTTTTCAGTTGTAGTAGAGGGTCAGCCGTCGAAGTCGTACCTCGTGAACCGCGACCCGGTGAACCCGAGGATCAGATTATCGGCGCCCGCTTCGAAGCTGCCGGTCGCGCCGGAGCTACCGCCGTTGTTGAGGCAGATCTGCCCGATCACCGCGTCCGGGTTCCTGCCGACGAAGAACGACAGTGGCTGCGGATCGTTGTGCCCACCGGGCGCATTGACATCCGGATTGGTGGTCGAGAACCAGCGAGCGCCGGTCGCGAAGCCGTCCGACTGGTACTGCTGGGCCGGGTGGACGGTGACGTGGTTTACGGAGGGCGTGAAGACGAGGTTTGCGAACCCGCTCGCAAATCGCGAGTTGGCCGTTAGCCCGGTCACCGTGACGTGAATCGTCGGCGCGTGGTTGCCGTGTGGTGTGTTGACGTGCCAGGTGTAGCTGAGCGCATCGAGGGTTCCCAGCGGTACGTCCGAGAACGCCTTTGCGATCCCGATGCCGCCCTGGGGGACGTTGGGGTCAACCCCGACGCCGTGCAACACGAGTTGGCCGCCTTCCAGCCTCGCGGGGCCGTCAGCGCCAACACCGCTGAAATAGAAGCCCTGATCGCCTGCTTGCCCGCTGTTGAGTCCACCGGCACCATGCTCGCCGCTCGTGACGGGGGGAACGTTCACCACGGGCACGCCGGGATTCGCTCCGTTGGCTCCGTTGGCCCCTGGCGGACCGGCCGGGCCCTGTGGCCCTGACGATCCCTTGAGCTGCGACCGGAGACCACTGCTCAAGTTGATCGCCTGCACCGACCCCCTGCCGATGTTGGCGTGCCATACCGAGTTGCGAGCCATCGAGCGATTTGTGACCGCGTTGTTGGCGAGGTTGTTCGTCCGCACCGACCGCGTTCCGATGTTGGCGTGCCATACCGAGTTGCGAGCCAGCGTGCGGTTTGTGACCGCGCCGGTGGCGATGTCCCTGGTGGTGACACGGACGGCAGCGTAAGCGGCGCCGGTGACCGAGACGATGAGCGCGATACATGCAACGACCATCGCCGGTGACGGTCTCAGACGAGCCATTCTCTCCTCCTTCGTTTGGTTTCACCTGCTGATCGGCATTGCCCAACCACAAGCCGCGCCACCGCGGCCCTGTCCTCGGCACGTAATCCCTGGACGCCGAGCGGCAGTTGTCCCGGACGGCTTGTCTTGACGAACCGGCGGATGTAGCGGAGCGGACGCTCCCGAGCGAACGCACTGGCGTCGTCCGAGACAAGCTGCACGGACCTGCGCCGATTCGTGCGGGATCGGTGCCAGCGACTGCGTCGGGTAACAAGAGGTTCTACCGCCGCGCTCCTCCTTGCTGATTCGAAGCCTAACACCGATACCCAACACCGACACTGCAATCGTGTGCAAGAGACCGATCAATGCGCCGTCCAGACGCGCACGGTTGACTTAGTGATCGGCAGCACCGCTAGGTCACGGTCGCGCGCCTGACTGTCTGCCGACAAACAGACCCAGGCGACGATCAGTGAGTCGCCGGCGGCCGCGAGGAATAGGGGTTTTGCTCGGACCCAGCTTGTGGTCAGCTCTCGGCGCAGATCGCCGACGCCGGCGTCGGCATTGCCGACAACGAGTTCTCCCCGGGGGCGATTACTTCAGGTGGTAGCGTTCGCGCATGAGTGAGGGCGATTCACGAGTAGCGCCGACGCCCACGACGAGTGGCGAGATCCGACGATCACGGCAACATCGGCGATGGCCGTTCATCCTCTTCGTCCTGCCGATCGCCGCCGTGATCGTGCCGGCCCTCTATTCCCGGATCGCCCCTCGTCTCGGTGGCGTTCCTTTCTTCGTGTGGTATCAGTTCGCAGCGGTCATATTCGGGGGTGTGGTTACCGGGATCGTTTACGTGCTTGGCGGCACCGAGAGGAAACTGACAAAAGTCGACGATCGTAAGACCGGTCAGAAATAGGGGTATCCCGGGACGACACTCTGTGGGTGAGCGTCGACGACTGGATATAGCGAGGGGCACGGATAGTCAAACGTGAACGGGGGCGTTCTCATCGCGAGCATCCAGGCCACCCAGGCAGCCGTTATCGTCGCCTTGTTCGCAGCCGTAACGGTGCTTGGGCTGTTCGCGGGGCGATGGCGCAAGGCTGACCTTCGTCAGATCGATGAGTGGGCCCTCGGCGGCCGCAGGTTTGGGGGCTTCCTTACCTGGTTCCTGCAGGGAGGAAGCGTCTACACGACCTACTCGTTTATCGCCATTCCTGCCCTCGTTTTCGGAACCGGGGCAGCCGGTTTCTACGCACTTCCATTCCTGGTCATTGCCTATCCCGTTGCGTTCGTTTTCCTGCCAAGACTCTGGCAGCTCGCGCACGACAACGGATACGTGACCAGCAGCGACTTCGTCTTCGACCGGTTCGGCAGCCCGATGCTCGCTCTCGCCGTGACGGTGACGGGGCTCGTGGCTCTGGTCCCCTACACGGCGCTGCAGGTCTACGGCATCGAGGTTTCCGTGGCGCAAGTCGGTCTGCCCGTAGGTGTGTCGCTGTGGACGGCGTTCGTGGTTCTTGCCGTCGTCACGTACGTGTCCGGCTTGCGATCAGCGATGCTGATCTCGATCGTCAAGGATGTCCTCATCTGGACCACGGTGCTCGTGGGAGTCATCTACATCCCCATCAGGCTGGGTGGGTACGGGCATGTCTTCTCCAAGCTTCCCGCTAACACGCTCACGCTCCCCCCCAGCCATCTGACGAATTACGCGACGCTGGCGATCGGTTCCGCGTTGTTTCTCTTCCTTTACCCCCACACGATCACGGGAGCACTGTCAGCGTCAAGCCGTTTCGTCGTTCAGCGCAACAGCGTGTTCTTGCCGATCTACACGATCATGCTCGGGCTCCTGGCGATTCTTGGCTACATGGCGCGTGCCGCTGCGGTCCACCCGAACCCGGCCTACGGCGCCAACGCGGCGATTCCGGCACTGTTCGACAAGATGTTCCCGGCCCCGTTCGCGGGATTTGCCCTGGCGTCGATCGCGATCGGAGCACTTGTACCCGCGGCGATGATGGCCATGGCTGCCTCGAACCTCTTCGCCCGCAACATCTGGACCCAGTATCTGCGCCCGAAGGCTGGCTCCGAGGAGCAGACGCGAGTGTCGAAGACGGTCTCGCTGTTCATGAAGCTCGGGGCCGTGGCCTTCGTGGTGGTCGCTCCTACGACCTACGTCGTGAACTTCCAGCTCGCGGGCGGCATCTGGATGCTCCAGGTCCTTCCCTCTGTGTTCTTGGCTCTGTACATCCGTTGGCTCGACGCACGAGCTGTGGTCGCTGGGTGGATGGTTGGCATCGCGTTCGGGACCTGGTCGATCGCGCTCGTCCACTTCCGCACCACCAGCTACTCGTACTCGCTGTTCGGCTACCACCAGCCCGTTTACATTGGCATCCCCGCTCTCGCCCTAAACATCTGCGTCGTCTTGGTCGGCAGCGCATTAGCGAACCTGACCGCCCCGCGGCCGAGCCGTCGTGGCGCCGTCCGGTGACCCCGTGGCTGATTCCGGATCGCGCGACCGCGGCCGCCAAACCGGTCCGCTGAAGCCCCCATGTCGTGGGGGCCTGGGTGCTGGTTTAGCCCGGCGGGCTTGACCATCGATTCTGGATGGCAGTAAAGTAGCCTAACTGCCACCCGGCCACCGGTCAAATCCGGCTGGACGGATCACCGCTACCACGAAGCGGCCGATCGGCGAGGAGAGAGGATGACCGATATCACCACCGTTCCGGATCTGGAAGTCGCGCGAGCCTTCTTCGACGCATGCGAGACAGGCCAGGGCTGGGAAGTGTGCCAGCAGTTCTGCACGCCCGACGCCACCTTTTCCGCCCAGGCCGAGGCTCTCGAGAACATCCACACCTTGGAGCAGTACACCGATTGGATGAAGGGGCTGCTGACGATCCTGCCCGACGGCCACTACGACCTGAAGTCGTTCGCGGCCGACGCGGAGCACAACAACGTCATCGCTTACGGAGTGTTCTCGGGCACTCACACCGGCGAAGGCGGCCCGGTCGCGCCGACCGGGAAAAGCGCCAACGCGGACTACGTCTATGTCATGGACTTCCAGGGCCATCGGATTGGCCACATGACGAAGATCTGGCATTCCGGGATCACCCTGACGCAACTGGGCTGGGCGTAAAGGAGGGCATCAGCCACCAGCATGCCGACGATCGGCACGCGCCCGGTCACGATTCGGCCAACGCACCGCGCGCCGGCTCGAAGAAGCTGACCGTGACCGCGAGCCCGCCGCCTGGGCGCGGTCGCGCCGCGACCGTCGCCCCGTGGGCGGTGGCGATCGCGCGGACGATCGAGAGACCGAGCCCGTGGCTGCCGTCGGTGTCGGCGGCGTGGCGGCCGCCCGCTCGCTGGAACGGCTCGAACAGCCGCTCGAGCTCGCCGCCCGCAACCACCGGCCCGGTGTTGGTTACCGAGACGAGCGCGTACCCGGAGGCGGTCGCGGTGCGAACCTCGACCCGGCCGCCGGTCTCGTTGTAGCGCACGGCGTTGTCGACCAGGTTGGTGATCAGCCGCTCGATCAGTGCCGGATCCCCGGTGGTCGGAGCGGGCGCCAGCGCGGGCTCGACGTGCAGGGCGCGCAGCTGCACCTCCGGGCGGGGGACGCGCAGCACCCGGTCGGCAACCTGCGCCAGGTCGAGCGGTTCGCGCCGATCGAGGCCGCGCTCGCTCGAGGCAAGCGTGAGCAGCGCCTCGAGCAGCCGCTCCTGCTCGCGCTCTGAGGCCAGCAGCTCCTCGCAGGTGGCGCGCAGGGTGGCAGCGCTCGCGTCCGGGTCGGCCAGCGCGACCTGCAGCAGCGTCTTGTCGAGCGTCAGCGGCGTGCGCAGCTCGTGCGAGGCGTTGGCGACGAACCGGCGCTGGGCCTCAAACGAGGCCTGCAGCCGAGCCAGCAGGTCGTCGAGCGTGTCGCCGAGCGCCTTGAACTCGTCGTCGGGCCCCGCCAGCGCCAGCCGCCGGCCGAGGTTGCCGGCGGAGATCGTTCGGGCGGTCGCGGTCATCTCGCGCAGCGGGCGCAGCACGCGACCGGCGACAAACCATCCCAGCAGCGCCGAGGCGAGCGTCGTGATCGCCAGCACCACCCAGGAGACGGCCAGCAGCTGTCGCAGAACGTCGGAATGTGCTTGGACGGCCACGACGTGGAAGCGCACCAGGTCGTCGGGCCTGGGACCGTGCGGAGCGCCCTCGTCACTCCGACCGTCGAAGTCCTAACCGACGTGAGCAGGAAGATGACCGCGATCACCGCGGTCCCCAGCGCCAGGAACGTCCCGGAGTACAGGAGCGTCAGGCGCAGCCGGGCCGTCCGCCACGGCAGGTGCAGCCAGGCGCGCGGCGCGATCGATCCCAGCCCGGCGGCCATCAGATCCGGTAGCCCGCTTCGCGGACGGTCTCGATCACCGGCGGCTCTCCGAGCTTTGCCCGCAGGCGTCCGATCGTGGTCTTGACCGTGCTCGTGAACGGGTTTGCGGCCTCGTCCCAGACCCGCGCCAGCAGCTCTTCGGCCGACACCACCCGGCCCTCGGCCGCCAGCAGGCACTCGAGCAGCCCGAACTCCTTCGGGGTCAGCGCCAGCCTGCGCTGGCCGCGCAGCGCGATCCGCCTCGCCGGGTCCAGGCTCAGGTCGCCGTGCGCGAGCGTCGGCGGCAGCGGCGCCACGGCGCGCCGCCCCAGGGCGCGGATCCGCGCCACCAGCTCGCCGAAGTCAAACGGCTTGGGCAGGTAGTCATCGGCCCCCAGCTCCAGACCGTCGACGCGGTCGCGGATCGTGCTCGCCGCGGTCAGCATCAGCACCCGCGTCTCGACCCGCTGCTCGGCGAGCGCCCGGCACACCTGGTCGCCGTGGACGCCCGGCAGGTCGCGGTCGAGCACGACCACGTCGTAACGGTTTACGGTCAGGTGGGCGAGCGCGTCGGTGCCGTCGAACGCGAGATCGACCGCCATCCCCTCGCGCCGCAGACCCTCCGCCACCACGGTGGCCAGCCGCGCGTGATCTTCGACAACCAGCACCCGCATCGTCTAGCACTCAGGATGTCGCACCCAAGGTGACAGCGGAGTCACAACCCCCGTCACCGTCCTGTCACCGGCAGCGCTCTACAACTCGTCGCGTCCACCGCCAGCCGGCTCATAGGAGGTCGTGATGCTGAGACACCAACCGTCGGACGCCGTCGTGCCGCTCGCAGTCCGGCTTCGAGTGGCGATCGTGCCCGCGGCGCTCGCGAGCCTGGCGCTGCTCGCGGCCGCCTGCGGCGCCTCGTCGCCGCCCAAGGCCGCCACCGGCGGGTCGCCGCAGACGTTCGTCGGCGCGGCTTTCAAATACGCCCATTGCATGCGCGACCACGGGCTGGCGAACTTTCCCGAGCCGCAGATCGTCAACCACGGCGGCGAACACGGGATCCGCCAGGCCGTCCCGGCCTCGGTCGGGCTCTCGCCGCAGTTCAAGAAAGCCCAGCAGGCCTGCCAGTCGATCATGCCCGCACCGAACGGCGGGCCGGGGGAGTCCGCGGCCCAACAGCAGGCGCACAAGCAGGCCCTGCTCGCGTTCGCCAAATGCCTGCGCGGTCATGGGCTGACCAAGTTCCCCGATCCCACCGCCCAGGGCCAGCTGACCTTGGAGATGATCCACGCGGCGGGCGTCGACCTGCACGCGCCGGACGTCCTCCCGGCCGCCCGGGCATGCGTCGGCGTCAGCCACGGCATGATCACGATGGCCGATGTGGCCCAGGCGATCAACGGCCCACACTGACCACTCCGCCGGGGGCCCCCAGGTCGCCCCGCACTCACGGAAGCCGTCCCGCCCAGCGGGTCGAGCTCGCGGCCGCGAGCGCCAGCAGCACGAGCCCACCGATCGCGAACGCGGACGTAATCTCGCGCTGGCGCGTCACCGAGCCGAGCTGGGTCCCGAGGTGCTTGTAGATCGAAATCAGGTCGTCGGCGTTGTGGGCGTTGAAGGCTCGCCCGCCCGAAAGCTTGGCGATCTGTGCCATCAGCTGCGGATCGGGCGGCACGCCGACCGGCGCCTGCAACGGGTCGGGGTTGGGCAGCGTCCCTCCCAGCGTGCCGAGGGCGACGGTGAAGATCGGGATCTTGTCGCGGGCCGCCTGGCGCGCCACGGTGGCCACGTTCGGCCCAGCATTGGCGGCGCCGTCCGATAGGAGCACGATCGCCGACGAGGGCCGCTTGGTCGCCTTGCCGTGCAGCAGCCGCAGCGCCAGCTCGAGCGCGCCGCCGGTGTCGGTGGCGCCGTTCGCAGTCTGCCCGTCGATGATCGCCCGCGCGGCGGCGTGATTTTCGATCGGCGCCTGGACCGCGTCGGGCGTTGTCGAGAAGGCGATCGCACCGACCCGCGCCTTGGCCGGCAGCTGGTCGATGAACGTGTTCGCGGCCCGCTCGGCGGCCGCCAGCCTGCTCGGGGCGACGTCGTTGGCAGCCATCGAGCCGGAGTGGTCGGTGACGAGCATCACCGACGCCTGCTTGAGCGTCGCGCTGTAGCTGACCCGCGGACGAGCAAGCGCGATCGCGAGCGCGGCGATCGCGGCGAGCGCCAGGACGGGCGGCAGGTAACGCCGCCAGGACGTCTGCGAGCCCGCGGCGAGGGCCACCGTGGAGACGGCCGGGAAGCGGAGCGCATACCGTCTCGCGCGCCGGCGCGCGGCGATCGCCGCGGCGATGGCGATTGGAACCAGGGCCAGCGAGGCCAGCCAGATCGGGGCGGCGAAGCTCATCGCGGGCCGCGCCCCAGGCCGATCGCGGGTGCGGGTGCAGAGCTCATCGCAGATGGCGCCCTAGGGCCAGGAGCCAGTCCTGGTCGGTGCTGAGCACGACGTGGTCGATTCGCAGGCGGCGCAGTTCGGAATCGAGCGCCGCGCGGCGCTCGGACTCGAGCTCGGCGAACCGGCGGCGCACGCGGCGTCCCGAGGTGTCGATCTCGATGCGCGCGCCCGTCTCGGGGTCGACCAGCGCCAGCCGGCCGACCGCCGGCAGCTGCGCCTCGCGCGGATCGACGACCTCGACCGCCAGCACCGAGTGGCGGATGCGCAGCGATCCGAGGGGCCGCTCCCAGTCGCGCTGGTCCCGGAAGTCTGAGATCACGACCACCAGGCCGGGCTGGCGGGCGAGCCTGGCCACGCGCCGCACCGCGGTGGCGAGGCCGTCGGGGTCGTGTTGGCCGTCGGGCGCGACGCCCTCGGCCAGGGTGCGCCGCAGCGCGACCATCCCGGGCTTGGAGCCGCGCGGCGGCAGCAGGCGCGGGGCGGCGGCGCCGAACGCGACCAGACCGACGCTGCCCGCCCGTCGCACCCCAAGCCGCCCGAAAACCAGGGCGACTCCCTCGGCAAGGTCGGCCTTGAGCCGGCGCGCGGTCCCGAACGCCATCGACGGCGAGACGTCGAGCACGACCCAGGTCGTCAACGCGCGCTCGGGCACGTGGACGCGGACGTGGGCCCGGCCGGTGCGGGCGGTGGCCGCCGGGTCGATGTGGCGCACGTCGTCGCCGACCTCGTACGGGCGCAGCTGAGCGAGCTCGGTGCCGAGCCCCACCCCGGTGGCGCGCCGGTCGCCGGGAAGCGTTTGCGCGACCCGACGGCTGATCGCCACGTCGAGCGCTTCGATCAACGGCTGGGGGATCGGGCCGGGACCCTGCCGCGCGGCGGGCGGCTGGAGCAGCGTCGCGCTCACTGCGCCCTGACCGCGGTTGGCGCCTCGTGCATCAGATGCTGGCCCCCGCCTTCCGGAACTGCGGCTAGGACCCGCTCGAGCAGCTGGTCGGCGGTCACGCCCTCGCTGAGCGCGTCGTAGGAGAGCACGATCCGGTGGCGCAGCACGTCGAACGCGAGGTCGCGGATGTCGGCGGCGGTCACGTGGCCCCGCCCGCGCAGCAGCGCGAGCACGCGCGCGGCTCCGACGAGGCTGATCGGCCCCCGCGGGCTGGCGCCGAACTCGATCAACGGTGCGATCTCTGCCAGCCCGTGGTCGGACGGGTGGCGGGTGGCGTCGGCCAGCGCGACCGCGTAGCCGATCACCTCGCGGTCGACGAGCACCGTCCGCGCGGCCCCCGTGAAGCGACGCAGATCGTCCAGGGACAGGCGCTCGCGCACCGCGGCCGGGTCGCCCAGGCTCCGTCCGACGACCGCGGCCTCCTCGCCGGTGCTGGGGTAGTCGACCAGGATCTTCATCAGGAAGCGGTCGACCTGCGCCTCGGGCAGCGGATAGGTTCCCTCGGACTCGATCGGGTTCTGGGTGGCCATCACGATGAACGGCGAGGGAACCTCGTAGGTGGTGCCGCCGATCGTCACCTGCTGCTCCTGCATCACCTCCAGCAGCGCCGACTGAACCTTGGCCGGGGCGCGGTTGATCTCGTCGGCGAGCAGGAAGTTGCAGAACACCGGTCCGAGCTCGGTGTCGAAGCTTCCGGTGTCGGGCCGGTAGACGCGGGTGCCCACCAGATCGGCGGGGACCAGGTCGGGGGTGAACTGGATCCGGGCGTAGGAGCCGCCGAGCACCGCCGCCAGGGTCTTGACGGTCAGCGTCTTGGCCAGCCCGGGCACCCCTTCGAGCAGCACGTGCCCGGAGGCGAGCAGGCTGACCAGCAGGCGTTCGAGCATCGCGTCCTGCCCGACGATCACGCGCTTGATCTCGTGCAAGGCCTCCTGGAGCGCGTCGCTGGCCTCGGTACGTAGATCGTCGGTCTGGTCGAGCTCGTTCATATGTCCTCCATGGTCTAGATGAGCCGGCCGAACCAGCGCAGCGTCAGCCCGCTGCCCAGAAGCAGCAGCACCAGTGCGCCACCGGCGAAGCTCGCGGTGATCTGTCGTTTGACGTGCTTGTGGCCGAGCGCGGCGGCCAGGTGCCCGTATACGGCGCTGAGCGCCGCGCTGTCGGAAGCGGTGAAGGCCTGGCCGCCGGAGGCGCGCGCGATCTCCGCGAGCTGTTCGCCGCTGACCGGCACGGTTGCCGTGACCGTCTGGGAGCCACGCTTGACGGGAATCGTTCCGTGCGCCGTACCGACCGAGACCGTGTAGATCGGGATGTGGCGCGCGCGGGCCTGGCGAGCGGCGACCAGCGGCCCGACGCCCACGTTCGACGCGCCGTCGGAAATCAACACAATGGCGCCGGGCGGGCGCTTGCCGGCGACGCGGGGGACGCTGGAAAGCTCGCGCATCCCGGCCAGGATGGCCTCGCCGATCGCGGTCCCGCCGCTGGTGCGCGACGGCCGGGCGAGCGCCGCCCGGGTGAGCGAATGGTCGGCGCTGGGCGACTGCAGCACGGTCGGCGTGCGGGCGAACTCGAGCAGGCCGACGCGGACGGTGCCCGGGACGCCGGCCACGAACCGCGTCGCGGCGCGCTTGGCGGCGCCCTCACGGGAGGGGGCTACGTCGGTTGCCTGCATCGAGCTGGAGACGTCGTTGGCGAGCATGACCGCGCCGTCGGTGACCGGGACCGCGACGCTGCGCTGGGGACGCGCGGCGGCGACGATCAGCACCGCCAGCGCCGTCAGAAACGCGACCATCGGTGCATGGCGGCGCCACCCCGGCCGGCGCGAGGCGACCGAAGCGCTCAGCGCCGGGGTCACGAACGCCGCCGCGGCCGTCTCCCGGCGGCGCTGCTGGTCCAGGTACCACCACACGAGCAGCGGGATCCCGAGCAGCGCGAGCAGGATCAGGGGGCTGGCGAAGCTCATGGACCGCCTGCCCGTCGGGAGCCGAGCGTGACCTGGGTGGTGTAGGCGATCGGCCCCTGCTGGACATGGACCTCGACCCGCGCGCCGGGGTGCAGGCCGGACAGCGCCGAGCTGACGCCGCCCGCCGTGGTGACCGGGCGGTTGTTGATCTGGGTGATCACGTCGCCGGGCATCAGGCCGGCGGCGGCGGCCGGGCTGCCCGGGATCACCCAGGCGACCAGCGCGCCGGCGCCGAACGGCGAGCTGGTCGTCTGCACCCCGAGCCAGCCGGGCGCCGCGGCGGCGGTCGCCGGCCGTCGGGCGCCACCGGAGCCGGTCAGCAGCGAGACGGCGCCGAAGGCGGCGGCGCCGAGCAGGACCAGCAACAGGGCCACAGCCCCGACCAGGCGCATCGGCGGGCGCCACGCGGGTCGCGCCGCGGCCGCGGCGCGCAGCCATGCGGCGGCTCGTGCGCAGCCGCTGCGCAGCCCGGTGATGCCCCGTGCCGACGCGGTCCGCGGCCAGGCCGCTCCCCGTGCGGAGGCCCCGCGCAACGAGGCGATCGCCTGCGCCGCGACCGACTCGCCCGAGACGGGCTCGGGCTCGGGTCGGGTGTCGCCGGGAGGCTCGGTCTGCGCGCGGCGCTCGGCGAGCCCCTCGGCGGCCGCCGCGGACTCGAGCCGCCAATCACCGGACCACAGATGCCGTGGAGCGCTCATTTCGCTCGCCCGCAAGTTAAGCGGAATAGGTGAGATCTTCTTAAGAGCCCGGTGCGGGGGTGAGCTCCGGCACCATCGCGCCGCTTTGGCTGGCGGCGGGGAAGGTGGCCGCCCTCGAGCGGTTGGTCGGGCCGCGAGCCATGTAGCCTGTGCCCACGGCGCTGAACGCGAGGCCGATCTGAGGTCCGGTCGCGAAGCGGAGGCGAGGCGATGACGTCGAGCGAACGGCTCCTGTTCACATCGTTGGAGGTGCGAGGGAGGCGTCTACGAAACCGGATCGTTTCGACGCCTCACGCCACTGGGTGGGGACGCGACGGCTCGATTTCCCGAGAGGAGGTCGAGTATCACATCCGCAAGGCGGCAGGCGGCTGCGCGTTGGTGATGACGTTCGGGTCGGCGTCTGTCGATTCCGCGAGCGCGGCCTCCTACGGTTCGATCTCTTTGTGGGAGGAGCGCAACGAACCCGCGCTCCGGGCTCTGGCAGCCGGCGTCCACGAGCATGGCGCCGTGTGCATGGCGCAGATGACGCACATGGGACGTCGAGGTGACTCCCGGGTGTCGGGGAGGGCGCTGCGCAGCTCGTCGGACCGGCCCGAGGGCGTCCATCGCGAGGTCCCAGTTCCGCTGTCCGGCCACGAGATCGCACAGATCGTGCAGCGGTTTGCTGAGGCGGCCGCGCGCCTGCGGCGCTGTGGTTGGGACGGGGCGGAGGTCACGTCGTTTGGCGGCCACCTGATCGAGCAGTTCTTCGATCCGGCGGTCAACGATCGCAGCGATGAGTACGGCGGCAGGCTCGAGAACCGCACGCGTTTCGGGCGCGAGGTCCTCGAGGCGGTGCGGGACGCGGTCGGCGCTGAGTTCATCCTCAGTTTCCGGATGTCGCTGCACCAGCATGCTCGGGAGGGGATGGGCGTCGCCGAGCTGATTGACGTGGCGGCCTCGATCGGCTCCTCCGGCGCCGTGGATCTGTTTAGCGTCAGTGGCGGGAGCGGGACGTCGCATCGGGCCACCGGATACTTCGTGCCCCCGGCGCACGTGCCCGAGAATGCTTACCGCGAGCCGGCGGCGCAGCTGCGTCGCGCCGTCGGCGTTCCGGTGCTCGTGGCGGGGCGGATCCTGACCGAAGAGGCGGCCGAGCGCTGCCTGGCGTGCGGGATCGATCTCGTGGCCATGACCCGAGCGATCATCGCCGACCACGAGCTCCCGCGCAAACTGCAGCGGGGGGTTGCTCCTCGTCCGTGTATCAGCATCAACGAGGGGTGCATCGGGCGCCTGTATGAGGGGATCCCGATGGCGTGCTCGATCAATCCCGGCGTGCGCGTCGACGAGCTCGACGACCTCGAGTCCGCCGGGCCCACTCGGCGCGTGACCGTCGTCGGCGGCGGTGTCAGCGGTCTTGCCGCGGCCCGTGCGGCGGCGTTGCGCGGGCATGACGTCCACCTCTTCGAGCGCGACGAGCTGCTGGGAGGCCGACTCCGGATCGCGGCGCGCTACTCGGCTGCGTATCGCTGGCCCCTCTACGTTGAGTGGCTCGAGGGGGAGATCGATGCTGCCGGGGTGACGGTTTCGAGAGGTGCGGTGCCATCGATCGACGATGTTTTGACCGACGAGCCCGACACGATCATTGTCGCCACCGGTTCACGCCTGCGAGAGTCGGCGATCCCAGCCGGACCGATCCGCGTCATCGACGCTGATGAGCTTTTGGTCAAGACGCCCCCGATCCCACATCCGGGTGTCGAGCGTGCGCTGGTGGTCGACGATGCGGGGGATCTCGCCACAGCGGCGGCGATCGAGATCCTGGTCGGCGACGGCTGGACGGTCGAGATCCTCACCTCCGAGACGAGCGTCTTTTGTCGGCTTGATCCGACACAGCTGCCCTTCGTGCTCGGCGATGCCGCCCGGGGCGGCGTCCGGCTTACTCCCAATACCGAGCTGGTGCGCTCCGAGCGCGGCGCGCGCGTGATCGTTCGCGACTTGTACGCCGACACCAGTGACACGCGAGCAGGAGTTGGTCTGATCGTCCTGTGTGGCTTCCGGCAGGCCAACAGTCACCTGGCGCTGGAACTCGCTCACAGCAGGCCCGATGCCGAGGTGCACGTCGTGGGCGACGCCCTCGCTCCGCGCAGACTCCTCGACGCGGTCCGCGAAGGCCACCATGCAGGAGCGACATGTGCGCAGGTTGTACGCAACCACCGGCGGTTGCGTGCATGACATCGCACCGCCACCAGATAGCCGGTGCTATCACCTGCTGGCTCGGCGAGGGCGCGGAGGTCCCTCGCGGTAAGTCAGTCGCCCTCCTCGGAGCGCCACGCTGGCGGCGGTGGCGCTGAGACAACCGCGCGGCGAAGCAGTGTCAGCAACTGACCGCGCTCGGCGACGGTGAGCCCTTCGAGCACATCGTCTTCCACTTGGGCCGCGAGCCGCTTCGCGCGCTGCAGCGTTCGGCGACCCTTCGGCGTGATCGCGACCTCCCAGGCGCGGCGGTCGCCGGGGCGGCGACGGCGTTGGGCCAAGCTCTTGCTTTCGAGCTCGTCGATCAGGGTGACCATGGCGCTGGGATCGATGCCCATGTCGGCGCTCAGCTGCTGCTGAATCGCCCCGTCGCGGGCGCCGAGGACGTTGAGCACGCCGAACGTCGCCGTCGTGAGGTCAATCGTCTTGAGCGCCTCGGCCGTGCGGGTGTGGGACGCGCGCCAAAGGCGGAAGAAGAGCTGGCCGGCGAACTCGGTCACCTCGCCGTCGGTGGAGAAAGGGGCCGCCACCCCTGAGAGCTTAGCAGCTTTATGGACTCAGACCATCATGGTTGACAACGATCATGCGGAATCGCTATTATTGTGTCAAACCATATTCCTACTGCGTCGATCGACCAAGGAGGCGCTTCGTAATGGCTGAGAGGCAACCTGCAAAGAACCGCACGCGGCGGTCCGCGAAGGAGACCACCGCGAATGGATTCACGTCCGAGGAACGAGCCGCGATGAAGGAGCGCGTCCGCGAGCTCAAGCGCGCCAAGGTGGGCAAGGAGGACGGGGAAAGCGAAGTGCTCGCGAAGATCGCTGAGATGCCGAAAACGGATCGCGTCATGGCCGAGCGGGTCCATGAGATCGTCACAGCCAGCGCCCCGGTCCTCTCGCCCAGAACCTGGTACGGGATGCCCGCGTACGCCAAGGACGGCAAGGTCGTCTGCTTCTTCCGAAGCGCCCAGAAGTTCAAAACGAGGTACGCGACGTTCGGCTTCAGCGACAAGGCCAATCTCGACGACGGCGCCATGTGGCCGACCGACTTCGCGCTGAAGGAGTTGACCGCCAAAGAGGAGGCACGGATCAGCACGCTCGTCAAGAAAGCGGTGAGCTGAGGCGGCAGGGCCCCCGACCCATAGCGGCAGTGTGGTCGGTGATCGCTCAGCCGAGTCCCTGCGCGAAGCCCTGTCGCCAGCTCGCATAGCGCGGGGTCCAGCCGAGCTCGCGCTTGGCTTTCTCGTTGGAGGCGCCCCGAGCCTCGGTCATCATGAGCGTTGCCGCCTCACCAGCGGCGAGGCGCCCCAGCCAGCGGGGGATACGTCTTGGTGGCTTGGCCTTCAGCGTGCTCGCCAGCACCGGTAGCCACTCCCGTACCGGCGCGGGCTCGTCGTCGACAACGTTGTAGATGCCCGGCTGGCCGTGGTCGAGCGCGGCGATGGTGGCGGTCGCGGCGTCGTCGATGTGGATGTGCGAGAAGACGCCAGCACCGTCGCCGATGATCGGGAATCGACGCTTGCGGATCGGCGCCGCCATCTGCGCGTCCGGAGCCAGACTGATCGCGGTGTCCGGACCGTAGAAACCGCCATAGCGCAACACCAGACCCTCGCCCCACTCGATCGTGGTCACCGCCTGCTCGACATGCAGGATCCCCACCAGCGCAGCCCGCAGCGCCCCCGGCGGGTTGGGATCGAGGGGATCGGCCTCGGTTAGCACCGGCCCGCCCGTGCGGGCCCATCGAAAAGCCCCAAAGCTCTGCGCCACAACTCGCCGTGCCCCCACGGCGCGACCGGCGGCCAGGAGATGGTCCGTCCCCTCGGTACGCAGCCGGTTGGTCATGATCGCCCCCGTGAAGCGCTCTGGGTGCCGCGCGTCCCTCACGGACATCTTCCCGGACAGCGCAGTGAGCTGATGCACGATCACCGCGGGCTCTGCGGACGCCACCGCCTGGGCGACCGCGTCGGCGTCGAGCGCGTCGGCCACGACCGGGCGCGCCCCCAGACTCCGCACCAGGTCCTGCTTCGACGCGCTCCTGGTCATCCCGACCACATCGTGACCTCGCCCCACGAGCTGCGGGACAAGCGCTCTACCCAGCACGCCCGTGGCGCCGGCTACGAAGATCTTCATGACTGCTCCTCTCGTCTCATGCTTGCCTCATGAGACACGACAGAAGCGCCGCGTGTGACAGCGCTCAGCGCCTCTCACGAACATGCAGAGCTCCCAGCCGCTCCGCATCTGGCGAAGCCGGCTTCTGCTCTCGGCGATTGCAGGCATACGCCTTCGGCCTGAGCGTCGATGTCGGACTTGGTGCACACGATCGCGTCGTGATCGAAAGTGCTCGAACTTGATGCCGCGAGAACCGCCGGTGAAGATGCAGCTTCGCCGAGAGGCTCGGGCCGGTACCGTGCGGCCCAGGCATGAGCATGCTCGCTGCGGCTTTCGCCCCGGTACATCAGCAGTATCTGCTGGAGGCTCGGCAGATGCAGGCTCTGTCGTTCGCCGTGCACATCCCGCTGGTGTGCTTCGGGATCGCGTTCCCCGCGATGGTGCTGTTCATGGAGTGGCTGGGGATGCGGACCGGCGACCCGCTGTATCGGACGGTGGCCCGGCGCTGGAGCCGGATCGTATTGGCGTTGTTTGCAATCGGCGTGATCACGGGCACCATCCTCAGCTTTGAGATGGGCCTGCTGTGGCCGAACTTCACAGCCACCTTCGGCAGCGTGTTCGGGCTGGGCTTCGCGATCGAGGGCTTCTCGTTCTTCATGGAGGCGATCTTCATCGGGATCTACACCTACGGGTGGGACCGGCTGCCACCGCGCGTGCACTTCCTGTCCGGGCTGCCGATCGTGATCACCGGCTTTACCGGTTCGCTGACGGTGATTTCGGTCAACGCGTGGATGAACCACCCCGGAGGATTCCACCTCGCCGGCGGCAAGGTGATCGACGTCAATCCGTGGAGCGCGTTGTTTGGCAACTCGCTGCTGTGGTCGGAACTGGTCCACATGTACATCGCCGGGTACATGGTCACGGGGTTCGTGATGGCGGGCGCCTATGCGTTCTGCCGGCTGCGCGGGCGATGGACGCGGTATGAGCGCGTGGCGATGACGATCCCGCTCACGATCGCCTGTTTGGCGGCGCCGGTCCAGGTGCTCGTCGGCGACTGGATCGCGCGGGTGATCGCCGTCGAGCAACCGATCAAGCTGGCCGCGATCGAGGGGCTCTACCGGACAACCCGCGGCGCCAGCGAGCACATCCTCGGCTGGTACACCAACGGCCAGGTCAAGTATGGGATCGGGATCCCTCACCTCCTGTCCCTGCTGGCCTTCCACAGCTGGAACGCGCGCATCACGGGCCTGGAGACGGTATCAGCGAGCCAGCGTCCGCCGATCAACATCACCCGCCTCTCCTTTCAGACGATGGTTGGGATCGGCACGTTGCTGGCACTACTGGGCCTCTTTTATCTGTTCGTGCGCATCCGCCGGCGGCGGCTTCCGCTCTCCAAGTGGTTCTACCGGGCGGTTGTCGTATCGGGCCCCGCGGCGACGGTCGCGCTGATCGCCGGATGGGTGACGACCGAGGTCGGCCGCCAGCCCTGGGTGGTCTACCACGTGATGACGACCGCGCAGTCGGTCACCGGCGCGAGCGGGATCCCCGTCGGCTACACCGCTCTGGTCATCACCTACATCGCCGTCGCGGGAGCGCTGGTGTGGATCCTGCGCCGGCTGGCGCGCTCGCCGCTTGACATCCCCGGCGTCGACGCGCCGCCCGATCCGGCCCCGCAGCCCGTCTGATGCTCGACGCGCTCCCGCTCGTGTTCGTGCTCATCGGGCTGGTGCTGTACACGGTGCTGGCGGGTGCAGACTTCGGGGCCGGCATGTGGCAGCTGATGAGCGGCGGCGGCGAGCGGGGCGAGCAGATCCGCGACCACTGCCATCACTCGATGGGACCCGTGTGGGAGGCCAACCACGTGTGGCTCATTTTCGTGCTGACCGTGACGTGGACCGCATACCCCGTGTTCTTCGGGTCGGTGGCCTCGACGCTGGCGGTGGCGCTGTTTATCGCCGCGCTCGGGATCATCCTGCGCGGGGCCAGCTACGCGCTGCGCTCCGGCGCCGCAGGGACTCGGGAGCTGCGCACGATCGATGGCATGTTCGCGGTGGCGTCGCTGGTGACGCCGTTCGCGCTCGGCGCGACCGCGGGCGGCATCGCGGCCGAACGCGTGCCGGTCGGCAACGCGACCGGGAATCTCATCACCAGCTGGCTGAACCCGACCTCGATCCTGATCGGCCTGTTGGCGGTCGCCTTCTCCGCTTACCTGGCCGCCGTCTACCTCGCCGCCGATGCCGCGAGGCGCGGGGAGACCGACCTGGTAGAGGCGTTCCGCGTGCGGGCCCTGGGCGCCGGCGCCGCCGCCGGCGGCCTGGCGCTGGCCGGGCTCGTGGTCGTCCACGCCAATGACCACCCGCTGTACTCGGGCCTCGTCCACGGCGCCGCGCTCGCGGTCCTCATCCTGTCTGTCGTCGTGGGCACCGCGACGATGGGCCTCAACGCGGCGCGTCGGTTCGAGCTCGCGCGCTACACGGCCGCGCTCGCCGTCGCGCTCGTCGTCGCGGACTGGGCGTTCGCGCGGTGGCCGACCCTCCTCCCGGGCCTGACGGTCGACCAGGCGGCCGCCCCGCACGACACGATGGTGGCGGTCGTGGTGGCGGTCCTTGCGGGAGCAGTCCTGCTGTTCCCGGCGCTCGCAGTCCTGTTCACCCTGACCCTGCGAGGCGACCTCGGAGCTCACGGCGCGCAGAGCGAACCGGTGGCAAGCGCCGGTCAGAACACAGTCTCCCAGCTGCTCCTGGGACCGGCCCTCGGGACCCGGCTGGCGGTGGCGCTGCTGATCCTCGGCATCGGGCTGCTCAACGTGGCGGACGCGGCGTGGGCACACGCCATCGGCGTGGTCAGCCTGCTCGCCTTCATCCTCGTGGCGTTCGCCGCGCTCGTACCCCGAGCGCTGGCCGAGGACGCCTGAGCGCCTCGGTCGGCGGTCTTACAGTCAAGCCTGACTTGGCCCGCGTTCGTCCTACGTCCGGCATCTGGAGGGCTGTGGGCAGCAGGGACCCGGAGCGTGCCTGCTGGAGCAACGAGCCTTGTACGACATTGACGGCGGCGAGGCGTGATCGATGCCGATCCCGGCTACCGGCAGATCCTCGCCCCGGTTCCCGCGCCGCATATCGGTCCCGGTCTCGCGGAGGCCGAGCTGGTCGAGCTCGTTCGCCGCAACAACGAGGAGATGGCGGAGCTCGCGAGCGGTATCCCGAGCAGTTCGCGGTGACGGCACAATCGCGACTGCGAAGCTGCTGGTCAGCGAGCTGGCAACGAACGCGGCGGTTACGCTGGTGAAGCGTTGCGGACGTGCGGGCCTACATATCCAGGCAGCCTTCGAGATAGCCAGATTCCAACTGCGGATCCCGTAGCTGGAATATCCTGGCCGAATGAACCCTGACGACGTTCCAACTCTGATCGCTGACGACGGTCCAACTCTGATCGCCTTCGACGGATCGGCCGCGGCGCGTCAGGCGGTGGCCACAGCGGCCGCGCTGTTGAAGCCGCGCGCGACGCTCGTGCTCACTGTCTGGGAGGCGGCGCTCGCCCACGCAGCAATGGCCCCCCCGCCCGACGTGGCGATGACTCCTGCCATCGACCCTTCGACTCTGCTCACGTTCGACGAAGCGTTACGCGGCCACGCCGACCGCGTGTCAAACGATGGGGCCGAGCTTGCGAGATCCTTCGGGTTGGATGCCGAACCGCTCGCCATGGCCGACGTTCGCGACATCGCTCGGACGATCGTGGAGGTGGCTCGTGAACACCACGCAGCAACGATCGTCGTCGGTTCTCGCGGCCTGAGCGGGCTCCGGGGAAGGTTCGAGGGCAGCACGTCCAAAGCTGTCGTGAAGCACGCCCCATGTACCGTGGTCGTCGTCCACGACGCCGGTGAGGAGGAGCCAGGCTAGGCGATCGATGACCTTCGGTCGCCGCTCGCGGGTGACAGAAGGCGCGATCTCGCCGGCGTCGAGCTCGATCGCGCCGTTGCCCTCCGCTCCGGCAGTCTCGTCGAGTTGCGCGGTGAGGCGGGCTCGGCGCTCGAGAGGAGCAACCCGACGACAGCTCAAGGGCGATGCGTCTTCTTCCACGAGGCCTGAGTCGTGTCATGGGCTCCGCGGCGTCGCCCCGAGGCTTCTCCTCCTCATCAGCCGGGTCCTATGAGAAGCCGTGCGAGGCGCGGTTTAGGACAACCTGGCGCCGGATTTGGGCGAACTCAACAGCCCGGCGTCGCGTTCGGTGACCTTGCTTCATGCAGAGCGGCGGCAGAGTCGTGCGCAGGCGACCGTTTCTGACGGCCCGAGGATGCGGGTCCGAGCAAGCACGGGTCGTCCCGCCCGCGACTGCTGCTCCGCGTCGCGGAGGAACGCTGTGGCTCGACGACAGGCTGCCCTAGGTCTACCGCGAGTTCGTCCGCGACCGACGCTGGACGCCAGACGCCTACCAAGCCTGGCTCGAGCGCGCCCTCAGCAACCAACTGCTGGACACTGGTTTAGACATGACTGACTCGCTACTAGACAGTCTCAGTACGAGATGCTAGTGTCTCATGCGTGGTCATTGCTGTCATCCTCGAGCCGAGGAAGGTCTCGTCGCGTAGTCGACGGAGCAAGCGCAGAATAGGGCCCGGCGAGAGCTGCCGTCCAACGCACGGCTTGGGTGCGGTTCGGCTTGGTTAATCCCGAGCGGTGGATCCGCGCGGTAGTCACAGGCTCGCTCCGACCGCGCTTCACAGGCGAGCGAGAGGTGCGGCGCCGGCCTCTTCGGTGTTTAGTCGCCTAATGAACTTGCCAGCACAACGAAATCTAAATGAGGGAGCTCTTGTCATGAGATCCACCGAGATACCGGTCATCCGCCCTAGCGATGTCCAACTTTCGCCGTTCACGAGGACTCTTAGTGAGACCGTGGCCCATCTGCTTGAGGCGGCCAGCGAGGTCACGAGGGCGTCAACTCAGGCGTATACCCGCGGTCTCCACGCGATGGTCGAGCAGCAACAGCTCGTACAGCAGGCCTCGCTCGATTGGATTACTGACGTGTTCGGCGCCCAGTCCAATCTCGGAAAGCAGCTAGTCGAGAGCTATAGCTCCGTGCAAGGGGGGCTGATCGACGCGGCTGAAGAATCGGCCCGGCGCGTTGGTCAGGGGGCCGCTGAGGTCGTCAAGAGCCGCAGCGATGCGGCGGCTGGTGGCGCGAGCGAGCAGCATAGTGAGGCGCTGAGCGAGACATCCCGTCTCAGAAACCCGAGCAAGACGAAGTCGGCGTCGGCGAGCACGGCGCGGTCCGGACCGGCGAGGTGGACTAATGAAGCCTACGAAGCCTTGACCGCCGAGGAGATCGCCGAGAAGCTGCCCCAGTTCTCCCAGCGCGAGTTGCGCGAAGTGGAGGCCTACGAGAAGGCACACCAATCCCGCCAGACGGTCCTCCAAAAGATCAGCTCTCTGCGCGGCCACGAGCCGGTGGCTGGCTATGACGAGCTCAACGTGCCGGAGATCCAATCGCTGCTTACCAAGAGCGACGAGCAGCTCTCAGCCCGCGTGCGCGACTACGAGCGTCCGCGCAAACGCCGCGAGGGGGTCCTACAGGCCGCCGAAGCGCAACTCAACAAGTCCTAACTGCGTCGTGCGGAGCCTGATAAGACCGGGAGGATCGCGGACCGTATGACTGACCCGTCAGGGACCACGACCGCAGCACAGTCGACAGTCCCCGCTTGAACAGCCGCGTCGCGTTCGTGCCGGCGGCTTGCGCGGGATCGGGGCGGCGATCCCGCGCAGGCTTGCCGAGCAGGGCGATCGTCGCCGCCGGCTACAGCCACGATCGCGACCCCGCCGAGGCGTTCGCTGCCGCCCGCAGCTGGTCTCTCCGACCGGTAGTTTGAGGATGAGCGCTCGCTCCAGAAAAACCGTCAACAACAACGGCCAAGTCCAGAACCCGGACTCCACCGAAACCAGGGCGGATCAACGTGTCGTCCAAACCGGGGACAGCCCACACCCCGCACGCGCCGTCGCCTCTGCATCCACGAAGCCCGAGCTGTGTCACCGGGCGCGATCTACGGACCCGAGAGTTCTGCTTTGGGCCGACAAGGTCCTCGAGCAGCGTCGAGTCATTGCCCCGCGTGCGTAGGGTCGGCGGGAGGCGTCCGGGACTGCGCGGCTTTGCCGACTGGTCCGTGGTTGCCTCCCGCCGCCGCATCGAATCGGGTAGAGGCCAGGCTCGCCCTGGCCCCTCCCACACCACCCGGCATGCGGGTCCGCACCGGGCGGTTCGCTCAGCATTCCCGGAAACGACGGTAGGGAACGGTGAACCCTTTCAGGCCCATGGTCTGATGCCAGTAGGCGTTCGGCAGCGCGGTCTGGAGTGGCCAGGACCCGGCGACGCGCCAGTAACCCTTCTGCGAGGCCGCCCATGAGCGGGCATCGCGGTCGGGGATACCGAGCGCGCGCAGGTTCCGGTAGCGCGTCTGTGGACGCTTCCACTCCTTCCACCGCACCTGCCTGAGCCTGCGGCGCAGCCACTTCTCGAGCTTCTCGAACGGCAGGATGCTGTCGGCGAACGCAAAGTACGCCGTCCACCCGACCGTGAAGCGGTTGATCTCCTTGACCCGCCGCTCCATCGAGACGCCCCAGTTGCGCGTGGTCAGCTGACGGATCCGGTCCTGGGCTCGTTTGAGAACCCTCGGAGCGACCGTCACACCGATCCTGCCGTCCCGGTAACGGAAGAACTGAAACCCCAGCAGGGGCCTGTCGACCGCGGGGGCGACCTTCGACTTCTGTCGGTTGACGCGCAGCTTCAGGCGCTGCTCGATGTATTGCGTGATGCTCTCCATGACCCGCTGGCCCGCCCGCTCGCTTCGGACATAGATACGTCCGTCGTCGGCGTAGCGCACGAACCTGTGCCCTCGCTTATCGAGCTCCCAGTCGAGGTCGTCCAGCATGATGTTGCTGAGCAGCGGCGAGAGCGGAGACCCTTGAGGGGTTCCTTCCTCGCTCGTGTGCACCAGCCCACCATCCATGACGCCCGCTCCCAGGTAGCGCCGGATCAGCTTGAGCACCCGCTTGTCATGCACCCGCCTAGCGACCCTGGCCATCAGAGCGTCGTGCTGAACGCGATCGAAAAACGAGTCGAGATCAAAATCGGCGCACCACGCCGCGCCATCGGAGATGAACTGGCGTGCCCGCTCGACAGCGTGATGCTGGGAGCGCCCCGGGCGAAACCCGAAGCTATGGGGATGGAAGTGCGGGTCGAACACAGGCGTGAGCACCTGCGCGATGGCCTGGCAGATCAACCGATCCACCGCAGCCGGCACCCCCAGCATCCGCATCCCGCCCGAGGGTTTGGGGATCATCACCCTCCTGACAGGCTGGGGCCGGTAGGTACCCGCGTCGAGCATTGAGCGGACCTCCGACCAATGGTCATGCAACCACGGCCGCAGTTCCTTGGTGCTCATCCCGTCGATGCCCGGGGCACCGGCGTTCTGCTCGACGCGTCTGAGCGCCTCGGCGAGATTCTCGCGGGCCAGGAACTGCTCCCACGGGCCGCTCGCGTTGGCGGGGTAAGCATCGGTGTGGTCCGGCGCCGGATCGCTGCTGCGCTCTGACCGGAGGTCCTCGGGCTTCACCCTCGTCCCCTTCCGGCCAGGCCCCGTGAGGGGTTGGCTGCGGTCAACGCAACGATCACGAGCACGAACGTCCTGACGCTCGGCTTCGCGTTCGGCCCTTCCCAGCCACCATCGTGATCCCGGCTGGTAGTACGGCCTCTGCTGACTTCTCCACGGCGAGCGGCGCCCTCTCGAACACCGCCGTCCCGCACCACCCCGCGAACCAAACGGACGGGGCATCTGGGACACCCGCGGAGATCTCCGCGAGTAAGACCAACAACCTTCGTCGCACACCCACCGCGTTTACGGAACAGCCCCTTGATGGCATCGGGCTTCGCCTCGCGGTGCAGACTCGCCCGGGCCGCCCCGCCTTCTACGCGCAGGACAACGAGATCGCCGACGATCGCGCCGCCCCATGTGTTCCTAGGGTCGCGACTTCGCACTCCGACTTCCTCCCCACCCAGCCTCACGACTGAGCGGTTGCCTTCGGCTTGTGGTTGGTGCCATCAACCTCCACAGGGGACTTGCACCCCCGAGCTGCTGGTCATGTCGCGCGCACACCGGACGTGCGGTTGTCGAGTAGAAATCAGGTGCGCGCGCCGCGTGGAGATCGACTCCAACTGGCCACGTTTCCTGAAGCCCCTCTACGATCCCGGACGGTCGGATTTCCCGAGTCCGGTTCTGGCCTCGGTTCTGCACGCCATTTCTCAGGGCGGGCCTTCCCCCAGCGCGCGAAACTGCGGTGCTGGCGCACCCTTCGCCCCGACGCGGTGGAGTTTGCATCGCCCCTTCGCCACGATGTAGGCCCCGCATAATCCAGCTCTGCGTCTGGTGCGTACCCGACTGTCGTGGCCACCGAGTGCCCAGAGCCCCTTTGCCCAGAACGGGTGTTACCCGCGCCGGAGCGGCCTCAAGGCCGCCTGGAGGGGCGTTACCCCCTCGTCTCAGCTCATACGGGCTCATGCGCCAGACCACCACCCTCCCCGCGCCTCCGATTGCCCGTTGTGCGCGCGGTCTTTGCAGGTTGTCGCCAGTCCCTGCTGGGCGATGGCCCTTCCCGACATTATCTCTGCGACCCTTGTGCAGGTGCTCGGACCCATACCCCGCCGCGCTCCTCGGCTGCACTTGTCCATTCCTTCACCAAGGACACCGGCCTCACCCCACGGGAAACGGGTTCGGCGCGCGGATCTATCCCCACATGGCAGCTTCCGTGGGGAGCCGTATTTCGTGGCTGCAGTCATTCGATCACCTTCGGGCTCCTGCACTCGCTCGGCCTCCAGACTGCTCCGACCGCGGCGCCTGCGCGCCGGGCCGCCAGGCCTTTCACACCACGCATCGCCCGGCCGGTTACCCGCACCGGGATGTGGCGTCGCTTCACGTCCGACATGGACAACTGACGTGGCTGGACTTTCACCAGCTGGGTCGCAGCCTTGTCGGCTGCTCCCTCCCGCACACGGCTCTCCGACATCGTTCACCGGCTGGCATACGCGAGCGTTGGTCTGACGGTTCCATCGAGGCGGTAGATGCCGAACTGGTTGACCCACTCGTAGGTGAAGCGGGTGGTCCAGTTTCGGCCTTTGAGTCCGTGCTTGGCGCTGGCGAGGATGGCGAGGCGTTGGTTGATGTAGCCGTCGATCTGGGAGAACTTCCGTGCGGAGTTTCCATAGCGGAAGTAGTTACCCCAGCCGCGCAGTACGCGGTTGAGGTCCTCGACGGCCCATTCCAACGGCAGCCTCGCGTAGCGGCGGTCCGTGCGAGCGCGGATCTTGCCTCTGATCGAGGCCATCGCCCGCTTGGACGGCCACTTGTGCAGATACCAGCGACCCGGCTGTCTCCAGGACTCTCGCATCCGGTGCTCGAACCCTAAAAACGTGAACCCTTCGGCGCCTCTGACGAGGTGCACGATCCTGGTCTTCTCGGGATGCAACCGCAGCCCGAGTCCGTCCAGGATGGCCGCCACCAGCTCGCGCGCCTGTTCGGCGTGCTCGCGGGTGGCGCATAGGATCACCAGGTCATCTGCGTACTTCACCAGCACACCGTGCCGCTGGCCGCCGCCCGCCCATGCTTCGTCGAGCATGTGCAGGGCGATGTTGGCAAGCAGCGGTGAGAGTGGAGAGCCTTGCGGGGTGCCCGCTTTGATCGCGGACACGACCCCACCCTCGAACACCCCCGCCCGAAGCCAGCCCCGCAGCAGCTTGAGCATCCGTCGATCGCACACCCGCCGCTCGATCTGAGCGACCAAGGCGTAATGGTCGATTTCGTCAAAGCAGCTGCGAATGTCGGCGTCAAGCACCCATCGCTTCTCACGCCAGGTGACGGTCTGACGGACCGTCTCCAGTGCGTGATGGGCCGACAGCCCGGGCCGAAACCCGTAGCTGGTCGGAAGGAAGTCGGCTTCGAAGATCGGCTCGAGCACGATCTTCGCCGCCGCCATGACCACCCGATCGGCCACGCAGGGGATACCGAGCGGCCGCAACTGGCCTGGTTTGCCCGGCTTGGGGATGTACGCCCGTCGCAGCGGCCGCGGCCGGTAGGTACCGGCACGCAACCGCCCGGCGAGCTCGTCGAGGAACTCATCAACTCCAGAACGCACGACGTTCTCGATGGTGATCCCATCGACGCCGGGCGCGCCACGATTAGCACGGACCTCGCGCCAAGCCCTGCGCATGACGTCACTGCGGGCGACCTTGTCATACAGAGCATGAAAGCGGCGATCCCGATCCTGCTTAGCACAGCGGTAAAGCACGCGTTGGAGAGCACGAACCCGGTCCACGCCCAAGGCGTGGCTGACGGACCTAGCCGATACGGCACTCATCAAATCCCTCTCATCCTTCCCGTGCATCGATGAAGCGCGGGCCCTTCCCCATGTGGCCGGCTTTCCCGACCCCCGAGTACTACGACCCGCTCCGACTGCCGCTCGACCACCCGGCCACTTCCCGGGATCACCGGTTATAGGCCAGGCATCGCTTCCCACCACCCGCAGACAGCGGGGCCGAGACGGCTCTCCCGGGTTCCCACGACAACCATTCGCACGTTCAACGCCCATTACGCCGGAGGGTTCCTCAGCGCCCGCTCCTGGACCAAAGACGCTTTCCATGGCCTTCACCGTGTCGCCAACGACTCGGCACCCTCTTGACCCGCCCTCCCGGGCAGGCTCCGCTTAACGACGCTTGCTCAGGCTTCACTCACGTTGCAGACCACGCGATCGCACCACCCCGCTTCATACCCAGTCTCTCAACCACGCACGGGGGCTTCGCTACCGGGGACCCAGGCGTCTCCCCGGACCGGACTCACACCGGCAGGCCATCGTGAACTTGTCACTCCTACGTCATGTGGTCCTCCTTTTCCTCATGGCGCCAGAGCAGTCCCGGCGCACGGCGACAAGGCAGAAGTGGAGAGCAACTGGCCGAAGTCGCCGGTGGCGTTCGATTTCACCCGGAGCAGGGCCGCCGTCGTTCTGGTCTGGTTCGGGTGTCTGCCTAGGTATCAGTCCATCGAACCTGCCGGGCCTGCAGTCCGTGGTTTTCGCGCTAAGGAGGGCGCAACCACCGAGGGAGTTCACGGCTGCTTCTGGTGCGATGCGAACACGATCTTGGCGTCGCGGCGAAGCTCAGGCGGGCTCGGGAAGGTGGGCATCTCGCACGGGATCGCCAGCCGCACGCTCAGCGTGTTTGGCGGGACGGCCAGCGCAGGCGGCGAGCGCGTCTCAATCCGAGAACCCGCCAACCGCTCACCGAACGCGGTTGAGTGGCGCCGGGCAAGCGTGCTTCCGCTGTGGCTACGCCTGCGCGAGCGGCGCGTCGAGGGACGCAATCACCGACCGCTGGTCGTCGTCCAACTGGGCAGACGCGGCCCCGCCCCGGGAAGACTCCCGCATTCGTGAGAAGGAGAAGAACGATGATCGCCGGCTGAGCGTGCTGCCCGGTCGGGGCGCTCACCTTGCTGCAAGATTCGGGCTAGGGGTTTCGCAGCTGGGATCTGAGCCGTGGCGCGGCACCGTTGACGCGAGCCTGTTGTTGATCGACGAGATCGACTGTCCGCGCGTGCGAGGGTCGCTAACGTGAGTACCACCACGATGATGACCGCAGAGCCAATGATTGCTCGTGGCGCCCACTACACGGCGCTGCTCGACACGATCGATCACCAGGGAGCCACCAAACTGCACGCCAGGGAGCGGGAGCAGCTCCTGGAGGCCGCGGATGTCTTGCTGTTCGGCGAGCCTGACAGCGAGCAGACGGTCCGCTGGGCCGAGGTTCTGATCGAGGACTTGCAGACCAGTAAGCGGTGGTCAGTGGAGAGCTGTGATCAACTGCGCGAGCACCTATACGGCTGTGCTGCTCTGACCGGGGCATCGTAAGAACCGAGGCTCGGGCCGGAGAGCCTCGAAGGGGGCAGGAGCTGCCGGTGGGCGCGGTGGTTGGGGCGGTCGCCGCCGGGCCGGCTTCAGACGGGCGACGCCAGTGCCCGCTGATCAGCGCGAAAGGCGGGTTGCCGACGACGACGCGTCAGTTGCGTGGGAGTTGCTCCAGCGTCGTCTCGGGTCTGCGCTGCGAGCTTGTCGAGCGTGACGTCTGTTGCGAGCTGCTCATGAATGGTGTGAGGCACACCGTGGGCTTACCGGAGCGCGGGGACCGAGAGCCACGGACGACCAATGTCGCCGACCACGGTAACCACCTCGACCCCCTCGCGGTCGGCGTGCTGCTGGTCCCGTTTGCTGAGGAGCAGTCAGCGGCGCGCGGGAGCCGGCAGGCTGCGCAATGATCCGGTAGGAGCAGCTGATCGCCGGGCCGGTGGCTGCTAGGGTCGTTCGGTCAGGTTGGATGGTTTGCCGACGCTTGCGATGCCAACGGTCGTAGCGTTGCTTTGAGTAATCTCGGCGTTCGCAGCACGCAACGACGCGGGAGGAAGCACGATGGCCACTGGAACTGTGAAGTGGTTTAGCGACGAGAAGGGCTTCGGATTCATTACTCCCGACGACCAATCCAAGGATCTGTTCGTCCACCACTCGGCGATCGTCGGCGGGGGCTATCGCTCGCTCGCCGAGGGCGCGAAGGTTTCTTACGAGGCTGAGGCCGGCGACAAGGGTCCCAAGGCCGTCAACGTCAAGCTGGTCTAGCGATCCCGCTCGCCTGCCGACCGTCACCGGTGGGCAGGCCCAAGCGCTGACAACAGAACATGCCTCGAGCAACGTCCCGCGGAAGGGTCGGGGGACCCAAGAGGAACGCGCCGAGAGGAGGTATCTAGATGGGAACGACAGGGTCGGCGCAGGGTGGCGCGCGGGAGCGGTTCGCCGTTACGGAGGCCGAGCGGCAGGTGGCTGACCTGATGCCGATCGAGGTCGCCCCGGCTCTCGCGCGCGCCACGGTCGAGATGGTGCCGTTCTGGTTTCACACGTTCGCGCTGAACCGCGCTGAGGGCATCTACACGCCCGGCGCCGCGCGCGACCATCGCTATCGTGTCTCCGCGCTTCCCGAGGACTTCGCCGGGATGAGCGTGCTCGACGTCGGCTGCTTCGACGGCTTTTACGCCTTCCTCGCGGAGCGGCGGGGGGCCGAGAGGGTCGTGGCGCTCGACAACGAGCAGTATCGGCTGTGGGTCGCCTCCCGATGGGGCGTCGAGCTGGAGGGCGGGGAGGGCTTCCGAGTGATTCATCGATTGCTCGGCTCGGGCGTCGAGTATCGACGGATGGACGCGTTCGCGCTCAACCAGTTGGAGGAGCGCTTTGACCTCGTCTACTGCTTCGGCATCCTGCACAGGGTCGAGAATCCACTCGGGCTGCTGCGCGTGCTGCGTGGGCGGACCGCGAGTGGCGGCACGGTGCTGCTCGAGACCTACGGCGTCGGCCCCGAAGATCGAAACGGCCCGGCGATCCGCGTCTCCGAGCCCGGGGAGGTTTACGCGCGCGACGAGTTCGTCTACTGGGGATTCGGGGACGCCGGGCTGCAGCGGATTGCCCAGATTGCCGGCTTCTCCCGCGTCGAGTCGCTCGTCGATGTGGAGGTCGACGGCCACCCGCGGATCATGGGTCGGCTGGTCGCCTAGAAGCTCCCGGACGGCGTTCTCAGCAGCCTCTTCACAAGACAAGCATCGGTGGTCGCTGCTGCGGCTCCGGGTTCGTGGAGTTGAGCGGGTCCAGCTCTGCGCCAATCCGGGCCCGGTCCGATTGGCGGTTTGGCGCCGCGCGCCCGCTGGGCTGCTAGGTGGCCGTGTAGCCGCGAGCGGCTTTCTTAATCTCCCCCGACTTCGCAAGCTGGGTCAGACGAGTGGAGACGCTTCCTCGATTGAGGTTCAGGCCCTTGGCCACCTGGCCAGCTGTGCTCCCGGGATGCTTGCCCAGGAACCCGACGATGCTCGTCTTGGTGTCAACCTGGCGGGTGCGGGCGGTTGCACGACGAGTGCTCGCTCGCCGAGCGGTGGCGCGGCGCCCCGAGCGAGCTGGCGCTGCAGGCGCTGCCCCGTCGTGGTGCGCATGGAACTCCTTGATCTGCTCTTCGAGCCAGGCGAGACGCTCCTGGAGTTCCGCGCGCTCGGCTTCGAGCGTGTCGATCACTTGCTGAATGCGGGACAAGTGCTGCTCCTTCGTCGAAGGGATCTACTCAGGATGGACCCCGAGACTTGCTGTGTACGTGGTACGTCAACGCGCGCTCAACATGACGTCGCCCTTGCACGCTAAGTGCGCAAGTGCGGGATGTGCTGCTAGGAATGGTATCCCGAGTAATCACGGCTCAGCCAACAGCGCCCGTCAGAACCCGGCCGCTTCTCCTTATCGCGCTGGCTGTTGCATCAAAGCGCTCTGAGGCCGGCGCTGCTG
>CAVWQA010000015.1:0-27869 GCA_963757015.1 uncultured Solirubrobacterales bacterium | reverse complement strand
ATTCTCCCGCTGGCTTGTCGCCCTGGGCGAATACAGGGGGACGCGGGCCGCCCTCGATCAGGTCGAGCGGGTCGATCCCCGTGCCCAGCGACTTGGACATCCGCCGGCCGTCCGGGGCCTGGATGATCGAGTGCACGTAGACGTCGGAGAACGGGATCTCGCCGGTGAACTCCAGGCCCATCATGATCATCCGCGCCACCCACAGAAAGACGATGTCGCGGGCGGTGACCAGCACGTCGGTGGGGTAGAAGGCCCGCAGCTCAGGCGTGTCGTCGGGCCACCCCAGGGTCACGAACGGCCACAGCGCGCTCGAGAACCAGGTGTCGAGCACGTCGGGTTCGCGCGTCCAGCCGTCCCCCGACGGCGGCTCCATCCCCACGTAGGTCTCGTGGCGCTCGCGATACCAGACCGGGAGTCGGTGTCCCCACCACAGCTGTCGGGAGACGCACCACGGCCGGATGTTCTCCATCCAGTCGAGGTACACGCGCTTGTGGTTCTCCGGATGGAACCTGATCCGCCCGCTCGTCACCGCCTCCATCGCCGGACGCGCCAGCTCTTCCATGCGCATGAACCACTGCAGGGAGATCAGGGGCTCGATCCGCTCCCCGGACCGCTGCGAGAAGGGCACGTCGTGGATGAACGGCTCGGTCCGGTCGATCAGGCCCTGCTCGGTGAGCTCGGCGACGACCGCGCGCTGGGCCTCGGCAACGGTCAGGCCGGCGAAGCGGGCGGGCGCCTCGCTGGTGATCCGTCCGTCCTCGCCGATCACCTGCGGCTGGGCGAGGCCGTGGTGGCGCCCGATCTCGAAATCGTTGGCGTCGTGCGCCGGGGTGATCTTCAGCGCCCCGGTGCCGAACTCGGGTCGCACGTACTCGTCGGCAATGATCTTCAGTCTGCGTCCCACCAGCGGCAGCACCGCGGTCTCTCCGATCAGCCTGCGATAGCGCTCGTCTTCTGGATGGACCGCGATGGCCGTGTCGGCGAGCATCGTCTCGGGGCGGACCGTGGCGACGGTGATCGCTCCCGATCCGGATGCGAGCGGGTAATCGATGTAGTAGAGGGTGTCCCGCACCTCGACGGTCTCGACCTCGAGATCGGAGATCGCCGAGCCGCTCCCGGTGTCCCAGTTGACCATGTATCGGTCGCGGTAGATGTAGCCCTTCTCGTAGAGGGCCACGAACACCTCGAGCACCACCCGCGCGTAGGCCTCGTCGAGCGTGAAGCGCTCCTCGGCGTAGTCGCACGACGCCCCCAGACGCTTGAGCTGCTCGATGATCGTGCCGCCGTGCTCCTGGCGCCACTCCCACACCCGCTGCTCGAACCGCTCGCGGCCGAGCTCCTCGCGGCTGCTGCCCTCCTCCTCGAGCTGGCGCTCGACCTGTGTCTGGGTTGCGATCCCGGCGTGGTCGGTCCCGAGGATCCACTTCGTGCGCAGCCCCCGCATCCGGTGATAGCGAATCAGCGTGTCCATGATCGAGTCCTGGAACGCGTGGCCCATGTGCAGCACGCCGGTGACGTTCGGCGGCGGGATCGCGATCGAGTAGTTGTCCTTGGCCTCGCCCTCCGGCCGGGGGTGAAACAATCCCGACTCCAGCCACTTCTTCACGATCCGCGGCTCCACCTCCGCCGGGTCATAGCGAGTGGTGTGTTCGAGATCAGCCACGGACGCGCAAGTGTAGGAGCCCGCCCTGCGCGCCGGAGGCCAGCCAAGCGCGGTTACCTTCGCGCGCCAGTTGAGCCGGGCGACCCGCTAAGCCGCCGCTTCGTCCTCGTCCGGCGCAGCGACGGTAACCAGTGTTGGCGAGGTGTTCTTCTCGATGGTTTCGCGCGTCACCACGCACTTCTGCACGTCGCGCCGTGAGGGGAGCTCGAACTGCACCTCGAGCAGCACCTCTTCGATGATCGAGCGCAGCCCCCGCGCCCCGGTCTCACGCTCCAGGGCCTTGTCGGCGATCGAGGTCAGCGCCTCGTCGGCAAACACGAGCTCGATCCCGTCGAACTGGAAGAAGCGCTGGAACTGCTTGACGAGCGCGTTGCGCGGCTCGGTCAGGATCTGCATCAGCTCGTCGCGCGACAGCTGGTGGATTGCCGACATCACCGGCAGGCGACCGATGAACTCGGGGATCAGGCCGTACTGGATCAGGTCCTCGGGCAGGCAGTGCTCGAACATCTCGCCCAGGTCGCGCTGCTCCTTTGACTTGATAACCGAGCCGAAGCCCACGCCCTGGTGGCCGATCCGCCGCTCGATCACCTTGTCGAGGTTCGCGAACGCGCCGCCGCAGATGAACAGGACGTTGGTCGTGTCGATTGACAGGAACTCCTGGTGGGGATGCTTGCGCCCGCCCTGCGGCGGAACGCTGGCGGTCGTCCCCTCGAGGATCTTCAGCAGCGCCTGCTGCACGCCCTCACCCGAGACGTCGCGGGTGATCGAGGGGTTGTCGGCCTTGCGGGCGATCTTGTCGACCTCGTCGATGTAGATGATCCCCGTCTCGGCCTTCTTGACGTCGTAGTCGGCGGCCTGGATCAGCTTCAGGAGGATGTTCTCGACGTCCTCGCCGACATAGCCGGCCTCGGTCAGCGCGGTCGCGTCGGCGATCGCGAACGGGACGTTGAGGATCTTGGCCAGGGTCTGGGCCAGCAGCGTCTTACCGCATCCGGTGGGCCCCAGCAGCAGGATGTTGGACTTCTGCAGCTCGATGTCGTTCTCGTCGGACTGCAGCATCTGGACGCGCTTGTAGTGGTTGTAGACAGCCACCGACAGCGACCGCTTGGCCTGTTCCTGTCCGACCACGTACTCGTTGAGCACGTCGTAGATCTCGCGCGGCTTGGGGAGGTTTTCGATGTCGAAGCTCGGCGGGGCCGTGAGCTCCTCGTCGATGATCTCGTTGCAGAGATCGATGCACTCGTCGCAGATGTAGACGCCCGGGCCGGCGATCAGCTTCTTGACCTGCCGTTGCGACTTGCCGCAGAAGCTGCAGAGAAGCTGTTCGTTGGAGTCGGTCGGACGTGCCATGAATCTCCTCCCAGAGCTCGTACCGGGCGGGGCTCTCCGCACCGAAGACTAATGCCTTCAGTGCTGAGAGATCACCCGGTCGATGATTCCGTAGTCCTTGGCCTGTTCAGAGCTCATGAAGTAGTCGCGCTCGGTGTCATGGCGAACCTTGTCGAGATCCCTACCCGTGTGCTTGGCGATGATCTCGTCCAGCCGCCGGCGAACGTCGATGATCTCGTTCGCATGTATCTCGATATCGGTCGCCTGGCCCTGAAAGCTCGAGGAGACCTGGTGGATGAGGATCTTGGCGTTGGGTAGCGCCATCCGCTTGCCGTCGGCGCCGCCGGCCAGCAGCAAGGCGCCCATCGACATGGCAATCCCGACGCAGATCGTCTGCACGTCGGGCTTGATGAACTGCATCGTGTCGTAGATGGCCAGGCCAGCGTACACAGAGCCGCCCGGGCTGTTGACGTAGATCGAGATGTCCTTGTCGGGATCCTCTGACTCCAGATGCAGCAGCTGCGCGACGATCAGGTTCGCGATCTGGTCATCGACCGGCGTCCCGAGAAAGATGATCCGCTCGTTGAGCAGACGGCTGTAGATGTCGAACGCCCGCTCCCCACGGGAGGTTTGCTCGACAACCATCGGTACGAGTGGGCTCATGATCCTCGCTTGTTTTATGTCCTACGCCGGAATCCTGCCGACTGTAGCAACCGCCCTGCGCCCCAACGGACAGCCCATTTCGCCCCTCCAGCTGCCCGCCCAACCTACCCGAGTCGACCGCTCGCTTGCCTTGGGCCGCTCAGCGCGTGCCCGGCGTCCACAGCTGCCCCGACCCGCCGGCGGTCTCCTCCTGACCCGGGGTCCAGAGCTTTTCGCGCGCTTTTGCCTGCTCGACGCTGATCGGAGTGGCCTCGGAGACCAGCAGCTCCACCGCCTGATGACTGGCCACGTCCTCGCGCAGCGCCTCGATCCGACCCGCCTTGCGCAGCTGCTGCAAAAGCTTCTCGGGGTCTGAGCCATCGCGCTCGGCGGCGGGCCGCAGCGCTTCGATCAGGTCCTCGTCGCTGGGCTCGATCTGCTCGGCCTCGACGATCGCCGCCAGCACGGCCTCGCGCCGCAGCGCGCTGGCGGCTTCCGGCTCGGCATCGTGGGCCAGGGACTCCTCGTCCTTGCCGGCGATCTTCAGATAGGCCTCCTGGGAGATCCCCTGGCGGGCCAGCGCCGACAGCGTCTGCTGGACCACCTCGTGGGCGCGCGAGTGGACGAGCTTGTCGGGAAGCTCCACCTTCGCCTCGTCGGTCGCGGCCTGCAGGACGGCGGCTTCAAATTCCCTTTCGATCGCGGCGGCGTCGGCCTCGCGCAGCCGCGAGGCGATGTCCTCTCGCAGCTCGGCCAGCGAATCGAACCCGCCCGCCTCCGCGGCGAAGTCGTCGTCGAGCTCCGGCAGCCGCTTGGCCTTGACCTCGGAGAGCTTGACCTCGAACTGGGCGGCCTGGCCCGCCAGCTCGCCCGGATACTCGTCGGGGAAGGTCACCTGCACGAGGCGCTCGTCGCCGGCGCCGGCGCCCACGAGCTGCTCCTCGAACCCCGGGATCAGCCGCTGTGATCCGAGCTCGACCAGCTGGTCGCGGCCTTCGCCGCCGGCAAACGGCTCGCCGTCGACTCGCCCGATGTAGTCGATCACGACGTGATCGCCGCTCTGCGCCGGGCGCTCCACGGTCTCGAGCGTGGCCACCCGATCACGCAGCTGCTCGAGCTCGGCGTCGATGGCGCTGTCGGGCACCTCCGGTTCGCGGCGGCCGACCTCGAGGCCCTTGTAGGTCCCCAGCGTGGCCCGCGGACGGACGCCGATCTCGATCGAGAACTCCAGCGGCTCGCCCTGCGCGGGCAGGTCACCGACGTCGAGCTCGGGGTCGCCGATCGGGGCAATCCCGGCGCCGTCGATGGCATCGACGTACCAACTCCCGAGCGAGCTGCGGAGCGCCTCGTCGAGCACCGCCTCGCGCCCCAGGCGCCGGATCACGACCGTCGGCGGGACCTTTCCTTTACGGAAGCCCGGTACCCGCATCTGCCCGCCGAGCTTCTTGGCGGCCTGCTGGACGCGGCGCTCGACCTCCTCGGCCGAAACCTCGGCCTGGACGCGCACCCGGGATTCGGGCAGCTCGGTGACGCTTGTCTTGAGGGCGGCCATGCTGTCCAGACGATAGCTTGGGCCGGTGCGCCGGCGCGTGGCAGCCCGACTGATCACCGGTCCGCTCGCCTTCCTGCTCGCCGGCGTGATCGACCTCGCCGGCTTCGCCTACGCGACCCTGCGGGCGCGGGTCAGGCGACCGCAGACCCGCGCTTAGTCGGGCACGAGGCTCTTGAGCTCGCGCAGCACGACCGGGAGCGTGGTCGCGTCGAACGTGCCCGAGGCCTTGACGTCGGTGAGCACGCTCAAGGCGCGTTCGACGGCCGGCTCGTTCCGGGCCAGCCAGGCTCCGATCAGGCGCTCGCTGTCGGCGTCGCCTTCACTCCGGGCAAGCGCATCTCGAGTCAGCGACCGGTGCAGCCGGTAGAGGTCGTCGCGCAGAGCGGCCCGGGCCAGCGCCTGCCAGCGATCCGCCCGCGGGAGCTCGAGGATCCGGTCGCGGAGCCAGTCCAGACCCAGGCGCGAGCCGAGCGCGAAGTAGGTCGCCATCACCACCCGCTGCGGGCGCTCCGTCGCCGCTGCGTCATCGACGATGTCGAACACCGACAGCACCGCCGGCATGCTCGCCACCCGTCGCGCCAGGTCCTCCGGGACGCCCGCTTCGCGCAGCCCCCCGAGCCGCTGCGCAAACGAGTCCGCGTCGAGCCCCTCCAGTACGCCCGGGAGCGCATCGGCGAGCATCCGCGCGGCTCCGGCGTAGCGCTCCGTGGTCGCCTTGATGTCGATCGTCTCGCCATTGGCCCGCACCAGCCAGCGCGTCGCTCGCTCCACCAGCCGCCGTCCCTCGAGCAACATGTCCAGCTGCGTGTGCGCCTCGACCTGGTTGTCCAGGGCCTCGGCCGCTTCCCAGAACGCCCGCATCTCGAACACCTCGCGGGCGACCGCGAACGCGCGCGCCAGCTGCGAGTTGGTGGCCCCGGTCTCCTCGCCCAATCTGAACGCGAACGTCGTCCCGGCGCGGTCGACGAGCTGGCTGGCGACCACGGTGGCGATGATCTCCCGCCGCAGCCGGTGGACCCGCATCTGCGCGCTGTAGCGATCCGCCAAGGGGTCGGGGAAGTAACGCTCCAGATCCTCGGCCAGGTAGGGGTCTTCGGGAAGATCTGAGTCCAGCAGCTGCTCGAACAGGTAGATCTTGCAGTAGGCCACCAACGTCGCCAGCTCGGGCGACGTCAGCCCGCGACCCTGCGACCGGCGCTCGGCGATCACTTTCTCGCTCGGCAGAGCCTCGAGCTCGCGGTCCAGGCCGGCGTCCTGTTCGAGCTGGCCGATCAGCCGGGCGTGCACCTCGAGCATCTCGGGAACCTGCGCCAGCGCCAGGCTCAGCGCCTCGGTCTGGGTGTAGCTCCCGTACAGCACGCGCTCGGCTACCGCATCGGTCATCTCGACCAGCAGCGCATTGCGCTCCTCGGGCGTCATCTGCCCGGCGGCGATGACCGATCCGAGCAGGATCTTGATGTTGACCTCGTGGTCGGAGCAGTTGACTCCGGCCGCGTTGTCGAGCGCGTCGGTGTTGATCCGGGCGCCGTCACCGTTGGGGCCGCCCCGAAGGGCATATTCGATTCGTCCGCGCTGGGTGAAGCCAAGGTTGCCGCCCTCGGCCACGACCCGGCAGCGGAGCCCGACGCCATCCACGCGCAGCGCGTCGTTGGCCTTATCATCGGCGTCGGCCTGCGTCTCGTCGGTCGACTTCACGTAGGTCCCGATCCCGCCGTTGAAGAGCAGATCGACGGGCGCGCACAGCAGCTTGCGGATCAGCTCGGCCGGCGGAAGGCTGGCCTCGTCGATGGCCAGCGCCGAGCGGACCTGTGACGAGATCGGGATCGACTTCGCCGTCCGCGAGAACACCCCTCCGCCCTCCGAGATCAGGGCCGGCTCATAGTCGCTCCACGACGAGCGGGGGAGCTCGAACAGCCGCCGGCGCTCGGCGTAGCTGGTGGCGGGATCGGGGTTGGGGTCCAGAAACACGTGCAGGTGGTTGAAGGCGGCCAGCAGCCGTGTGTGGGGCGAGCACAGCATGCCGTTGCCGAACACGTCGCCCGACATGTCCCCGATCCCGACGACCGTGAACTCCTCGCGCTGTACGTCGGTACCGAGCTCGCGGAAGTGGCGCTTGACGGATTCCCAGGCGCCGCGGGCGGTGATTCCCATTTGTTTGTGGTCGTACCCGTGCGAGCCGCCGGATGCGAACGCGTCGCCGAGCCAGAAGCCATACTCGTCGGCCACGTCGTTGGCGATGTCGGAGAACTTGGCCGTTCCCTTGTCGGCGGCAACCACCAGGTAGGGATCGTCGTCGTCATAGCGCACGACGCGCTCGGGCGTGCGCACCTGGTCGCCCTCGTAGTTGTCAGTCAGATCCAGGAGCCCGCGCAGGAACTCGCGGTAGCAGGCGATGGCCTGTTCGACCAGCGCTTCGCGCCCGCCTTGAGGCGGCGGGCGCTTGACCACGAAGCCGCCCTTCGAACCCACCGGCACGATCAGCGCGTTCTTGACCATCTGGGCCTTCATCAGGCCCAGCACCTCGGTCCGGAAGTCCTCGCGCCGATCCGACCAGCGCACCCCGCCTCGCGCCACCTTGCCGCCTCGAAGGTGGACTCCCTCCACCCTCGGGGAGTAGACGAAGATCTCGAAGCGGGGCCGGGGCAGCGGCAGCAGCGAGATCTGGCTCGGATCGAGCTTGAACGACAGGTAGTGCAGCGGCTTGCCCGCCGTGTCGGAACGGAAGTGGTTGGTCCGCAGCATGGCTCGGATGACCGACAGAAAGCTGCGCAGGATGCGGTCCTCGTCGAGGCTCTTCACGGCGTCGATCGAGCGCTCGATCTCGTCCGACAGCGTCTCGGCCAGGGCCGGGTCGTGCCTGTCGGGATCGAAGCGGGCGCAGAACAGCCGTACCAGCAGGACCGCGATCTCGGGGTTGCCCACCAGCGCGTGCTCCATGTAGCGATCCGAGAACGCGATCGTCGCCTGACGCAGGTAGCGCGCCACGGCGCGGATCACCGTCACCTCCCGGGCGGTCAGGCCGGCCGCCAGCACCAGCCCGTTGAGGCCGTCATCCTCAAGCTCGCCGGCCCACACGGCCAGGAACGCCTCCGCGAACGCGTCCCCGGATCGCTCCAGCTGCTCGGCTGGGCAGCGGAGGCCGAAGTCGTAGATCCACACGCCGGGCGAGTCGGCCGGCTTGACCTCGTAGGGACGCTCGTCGACGACCTTGGCCCCCATGTGCTCGAACGTCGGCAGCACGTCGGAGAGCAGCACCCTGGCGGCACTGAGCAACTTGCAGCGGCTCACCTCCTCGCCGTCTCGAAGCGTCCGGTAAAGGGTCAGGATCGGGCGCCCGGTCCGTTCCAGCTGGCCGATCCGGTCGATGTCGGCGACCGCGCCGTGGGCACTCCAGTCGGCGCGGTAGGCAGCGGGAAACGCCCCCGCATAGCGCGCGTAGAGCTCGGCTCCCCGCTCCTCACCGTGGGCGTCGAGGAGCGCCGCGCGCAGGTCATCGGTCCAGGCGCGCGTGGCCTCGGCGATCCGGGCCTCGATCGCGGCCACGTCGATCTCAGGCGAGACTCCGTTCGGGCAGCGGACCACGTAGTTGAGTCGGACAATCACCGATTCGGTCAGCTGCAGGCTCCAGTCGAGCGGCCCGCCGCCAAACGCCTCGGCGATGATGGCGGCCGTCCGCCGGCGGGTGGCGGTGTTGAAGCGATCACGGGGGAGGCACAACGTGCAGGCGACGAACCGGTCCAGCTGGTCGCGAGCCACGAACAGCCGCACCCGCTGGCGTTCGCCCAGGCCGAGAATCCCGATCGCCATCTCAAACAGGTCGTCGGTCGAGATCTGGATCAGCTGGTCGCGGGGCAGCGACTCGAGGATGTCGATCATGCCCTTCTCGTCGTGGCTGTTGGGCGGGAAGGCCGCCCGCGCCATGACGCGTTCGACCTTCTCGCGCAGCAGCGGGATCGCGCGCGGGCTCGCCTTGTAGGCGGCGGTCGTGTACAGGCCCAGAAAGCGGCGCTCTCCGATCACCGTGCCGTCGGCGGCAAACCGCTTGACGCCGACATAGTCCATATAGGAGGGCCGGTGCACCGTCGCCCGCGAGTTGGCCTTGGTCAGGACCAGCGGATGAGAGGAGCGCGCCAGGGCCAGCGCCTTGGGATCGAGCTGTTTTGACGGCGTCGCCGCCGCGCCGCGCAGGATCCCGAGACCCGTCCCCGGAACCGCGGTCAGCACCGAGCCTTCCCCCAGCTCGTACTCGCGGTAGCCCAGAAACGTGAAGTTGTCCTCGCCCAGCCACTCCAGAAATGCCTCGGCCTGGCCGAGTTCGTGCGGCTGCACCGGAGGCGACTCACGCCGCAGCTCGGTGGCCAGCGCGGTCGCCCGCGCGCGCATCGGCGCCCAGTCGTCGACCGCCGCTTTGACCTCCTCCAGCACCAGCTCGACTCCCGCCCGGAGCACCGCCAGGCGGTCGGGATCTGCTTGCCGGGAAACTTCGGCGTGGATCACCGACTCGGTCATCACACCCGGGGCCATGCCGCCCGGCTCCAGGACCTCGGTCAGCTCACCGTCCTCGTCGCGCACGACGCGGATCACCGGATGCACGATCAGCTCGATCCCGTACCCCTGGCGGCTGAGCTCCATCGTCACCGAGTCGACGATGAACGGCATGTCGTCTGAGACGATCTCCACGACCGTGTAGGGCGAGTGCCAGCCGTCGCGCTCCAGGTCGGGGTTGTAAACGACGACCTTGGCCTCGCCGGCCTGGCGCTGCCTGGCCAGCCGCCAGTGGGCAACGACCGCTCCGCACAGGTCGAGTGGGTTTCGATCCGCCAGGTCCCTGACCGGAACCCAGTGGTAGTACTGGCGCACGAACTCGGCGTAGGACTCCAGCGGCTCGCCTGACAGGCGCTCGCCAACGCATTCGCTCAGCCCCTCGATCAGCTCCAGCTCGAGGTCCCCGGCCTTTACGGCCACTGGCTACGGCCTCCTTGTACGCGGGGGGTCCAGCACAAACCTACCCCCCGGTCGCACTTTCTTTCCCCGGCTCGGGATGCCCGGCTTCACCGGACACGGGCTCGCTCGAGACCGTCCTGCACCGTCGCGATCGCCGCGCGCGGGTCGTCCACCGTCACCAGCAGGCGGCCGAAGGGCGCTTCGCCGGCCAGCTCGACGCGCACCGCAGGTCCGCATCCGTGCAGCGCAGCGAAGTCGGGGCGGTCGCCGGTGAACAGCCGCACCCCGTAGGCGAGCCTTCGGGGAAGTCCCGTCCCCGGGGCTCGGATGCCACGCAGGGCGTCATACGGGGAGCCCTCCTCGCAGACGGACTGCACGGCGCACAGCGGCACGTGCACGTCGCCGCGCAGCGCTGCCAGCTGCTCGAGTTGCGTGAGCCTGACCACGAGCTCGTCTCGTTCGATCACGAGCGAGGCCATGTCACCACGATACCCGCCGCGCCACCGGATTGTTCATGTTCCGGGCGGAAAGGTGTACGACGCGTGCGGTGGGACGGGCGGTCCGACCTCGAGCACGATCTCGGAATGGGGCGCCAACGGCACCGCGCCCGGGCGGCCGCCCCAGCGCCGTGCCGCGACAAACACCGTGATCCGTCTGCCCGGCGGGGCGCTGAACGAGGCGAGTCGCCGGCTGGACAGCGGCTGCCCCCAGGACCGGAACAGGTCCGAGAGCGTGAGTCTCGCCCCGCCGCGTACCAGCACCACGCCGGTGGGCTCCAGCGTCACCAGCGCGCCGTAGCAGCGCGCTCGGGAGATCCGGCCGTTGGAATACGCTCGCGGTGGTCGGGTTCCGATGCCCGCCGGGATGATCAGCACTCGGTTGGCGGCAAAGATCTCGACGTGGACGCCGCGCCGGGGGCCAAGCCTGCTCTTACAGGCCCCGAGTACCGGGCCGCGCGCCGCCGTCTCAAACCCCGCGCCCCGGCCGATCGGCCGCGCCTCGCGGACGAGCGCGGCTGGGATCACGGCGCTCGACGTCGCGTGTCCCGACGATCCGCAGCCCGCCACCGCCGGCGCCGCCAGCAGGACCGCGGCCGTGGCCCGGGGCAACACCCGGGCGCGCAGGCCTAGTCGTCCCATTCCCAGCCCTCGTCTTCCAGGTCGAGCTCGGACGCGGCGCCGGCGCGGACCATCTCCGGGCGACGCTCTCCCCGCTCGGCCAGGGCGAAGATGACCGGCAGCAGGGCCGCGCCCGCGGCCAGGCAGACGACGACCGCCGTCCGGGCCACGAAGGCCGGCAAAGCGATGAGGACGAAGCCGTGCAGCAGCACGCCGATGAGCGTCGCTCCCTCAAACAGCGCCGCCAGCGCGATCAAGAAGAAGCCAAACCACCCGTGGGTGCGCAGCTGCAAGCCTCTGAGCGCCCACGCGGCAAAGGCGAGCAGCAGGGCGAGCACCACCAGCTGCCCGGCCGAGATGTTGGGCCGCCCGTGCAGCTGCTCGCCCAGCGCGGCCACCACGAAGGCGGCAATCGAGACCAGCGCCAGGCCCCGGGCGATCCTGATGTCGATCGCCCGCTGCCGGAGGCGAAGACCGGCGAACACGCACACCAGCGCGACCGCAATCGGCCAGAACCACACGATCGAGGGATTGGGGGCGTAGCTGAGCCCCCCGGCGATCACCGAGCTGCGGCCGTTGACCCGCAGCGGGATGTTCCAGCGACCGACGTACCTCGTCCCGGGAACCAAGGCGGTCGCGGCCAGGGCGTGCAGGCGGCCGTCGTGCCATTGGTAGGTGTGGCCAGATGTGACCTGTGACCAGCGAGCCGAAGTCCGCGGCCCGATATCCGACGGGACCAGCTCGGGCGGAACCTGGTTGAGGTAGTACATCGATGAGCTGCGGTTGACCTCGACCCCGCGCTTGGAAAAGCGCAGGTACGGCGCGCCGCGGTAGTCGAGCACGACGACGGTCTGCGCCGGGGCGACCTCCACCCACATCCTCTGGTCGCCGTCCACGACCTTGGCCTCGACTCCGGGCGGAACCTGCCGGACGGTCGCCAGATAGCTGCTCGCCGCCGGATTGACCGGTCCGTGTGCCGCGGCCGCCGCCGGTGCGACCAGCGAAGCGAGCGCACACGCCAGGAGCGCGACCGCTGCTGCGGCCGGCGGCCTGCGCGATCTACACTGCCCGTCAGCCACGGTCGCCGCTCCAGCTTTGACAACGCGGGCTCATCTCAGGTGGCGGACTCTACGCGCACTCATTTTCAAGTTCGGCGGTTTCGGTGGCTGGCGGCGCTCGGTTTGTCGCTTGCGCTACTGGCGATCGCCGGCGCGTGGAGCCCCGCTCCGGCGCGTGCCGATGGCGACCCGGCCAGCGACGTGCTCGCCTCCCAGCCGCTGTTTTTGGCTCAGGATGCGGGTCTCAGCCTCCGTCAGCAGACCCAGCTGGCCGCGCTGCTCAGCGCGGCCCGGCGCAGCGGTTACCCGCTGCGCGTGGCCGTCATCGCCAGCCGCACAGACCTCGGGTCCGTAACCGAGCTCTGGCGCCGGCCTCAGAACTATGCGCGCTTTCTGGGACAGGAGCTGTCGCTCGTCTATCGGGGCACGCTGCTGGTGGTGATGCCAAACGGGTTCGGCCTCTACCGCCCCGGGGCTCGCGTGGGCGGACAACGGGCTGCGCTGGCCGGCCTCTCATCGCCAGGCGCAGCGTCCGGAATGGGACCCACCACCATCGCCGCCGTGCGACGGCTATCCGCCGCCGCAGGGCACCCCCTGCGGGTGGGCGCGATCTCGACCCGGGCCGCCCCGGGCCAGACCGACTACGGAGCCTTGATCGCGCTGGCCGCCGGTGCCCTGTTGATCGCGCTCGCCTGGGTCCTGAGCCTGCGCGCCCGCCCGCTCAGCTCGCGCTCGGAGCCCGCGCCCTGAGCGCGCTGCGTCGCTTGGAGCCGGCGCCCTGAGCGCGCCGCGGCCTCCGCGCTAGCAGCCCGAGCGCCGCCGCCCGCGCGACGCCCGGCGTAGCCTCTTGCTCAATGGCCGACGAATCGCCATCCACGCCCACGGCCCCCCAGACCCAGATCACCACGACGTCGGCGCCCCAGCGCAGGCCGCGCCGCCCGCGCGCGCCCGGCGCCTACCTGAGACTCCCCATCTGGCAGCGGTTCGCGCTCGCCGGGGTGATCGCCGTGGTCTTGCTTGTGGCCATGGTGATCTACGTCGAGCACAACAACACCAACACGAATCCGTCACTCAACGAGGCCTCCGAAGTACGGGCCAACCGCGAGGCCGAGATTCTGGTCAAGCAGGACCAGGCGCCTCGCTCGGTGCCACTGCAAGTCCACCTGCGGCCGGCCGCCGCGCTGGAGGGGGCCATCCACCGGCGGATGGCGGCGCAGATCGCCTCCGGCGTGCTCGGCGGGTCCCTGAAGGCGGCCCGCTGCCGGGCGACGGGCGCGCCGCGCGATGGCCGCCGCGCGTTTTCGTGCACGATCGTCGCCGGGCAGGTGAGCTATCCGTTCCTGGGCGTGGTCGATACGACCCGCCGGCAGATCACCTACTGCAAGCGCGATCCGCCGCCGGCGCCGTCGGACAACGTCCCGGTCAGCATCCGCTGCCGCCGCTGACGGGAGCGCTGTCCCGTCGCCTCACACGAGGGCTTTGCTCGGCCGGCGTCAACGGCGGAGTTGTTGCCCGGCGTCAGCGGCGCAGTCGGCGGGTCTCCGCGTCGCCGCCCTGCGGTCCGTCCGCGGCCGGCTCGCCGGGCACAGGCTGATCGCCCTCGACGGCTCGATCGTTGGCCACCGTCGGGTCCTCGGAGGCAGGCCCATCGTTCGCCACGGTCGGATCATCGGACACGGGCCGCTCGCGGGCCACGGTCCGCTCCTCGGCCACCGTTCGCTCGCCCGGCACCGTCCGATCCTCGGCCACGGTCCGCTCCTCGGCCACCTCGCTCGCCCGGCACGGTCCGATCCTCGGCCACGGTCGATCCTCGGCCAGCGGTCGATCCTCGGCGCCCGTTCGGTCCCCCGCGACGGCGCGATCGTCGGCCACGCGCTCGCGCGTCACCCGACGATGCTCGTAAGCAGCCCCGGCGCCGGCTCCAGCGGCCGCGCCGGCTCCAGCGGCCGTGCCGGCTCCCGCGGCCGTGCCGGCTTCCGCCGCGGGCACGGCTCCGCGTCGCCGGTAGGCGCCCACGCCCGGCTCCTCGTCGGCGACCACGGTCTTGCGACGGCGCGGAATCAACGAGTTGAGGAGGAGGATCGCCGCTGCGATGCCCCAGGCCAGCTCGGTCCAGCCGTTGGCGGCCGCCATGCCCAGCACGTTGCCGCTGATCAGCGCGATGATCGCCGCCGCGCCGAGCGCGCAGCCCACGATCAGGCTCATGGTCTTGGCCAGCAGGTGCTGGGCGGCCCCGAACAGAAGCAGACCGCCGCACACCGCGGTGAACATCCCGGTCCAGCCGTTGGCGCCGAAGATGCGAAACACCTTGCCTTCGGACGGAGCGTTTCCGTTGGGAAAGTTGGAGAACGGCAGGAACGTGTGCTCCTTGTAGATGGCGTACAGCCCCACGGCGAGCAGAATCGTCCCCAGGATCAGCGCCGGTCCGCGCGCGAGGCTGACCCCCTTTTCGGTGCGAGTCTCGGTGGTCGTTGCAACCATGGTTTCAGTGCCTCCGAATGGTCTTGACTTGGATGCGACGCAACCCTTGATTTCGTTCTACCCCGTGCCATCCATCGACACACCCCGATCCGGAGAAGTGGCCGCCTGAGGGGGCAGGACCAGCCTCGGAGTCCTAACCTCCGTTTCGATGGACGACCAGCTGCGTCGCCGTGCCGTCGGGGCCCCGGCCGCGCGATCGGTGCTGCTCACGATCCTGGGGGAATACGTGCTCCCGGCGGCTGCCGGCGTGTGGCACGAGACCCTGATCGGGGCCCTCGGCGCCCTCGAGGTCAAGCCTCAGGCGGCCCGCCAAGCGCTGGCCCGCAGCATCCAGGCGGGATGGTTGTGCTCGGAGCGCAGCGGACGCCGCGCGCGCGTGCACCTGACGGCACCGACCGCCGAGATGCTGCGCACCGGCGCCAGGCGCATCTACAGCTTCGGCCAGCCGTGGCAGTGGGAGGGCCGCTGGCTGCTGGTGACCCTCCGCGTCCCCGAGCACCGCCGCGACCTCAGACATCGGCTCCGGACGCAGCTCGCCTGGGCCGGATTCGGCTCGCTCGGCGGGGGCGTTTGGATCTCCCCGCACGTCGAACGCGAAAGCGAGCTGCTGGACATGTCGGCCAACGGATCGGTCGCCGAACTGCTCTCCTTTCACGCCGAGCTGGGCGCGATCGGAGATCCGGCCCGCCTGGTCGCGGACGCGTGGAACCTCGACCGGGTGGCGGCGGCCTATGACCAGTTCGTCGCCGCCTTCGGGCGCCCGCGCCCGCGAACGCCCGAGGCCGTGTTTCGCGCCCAGACCCTGCTGGTGCACGCGTGGCGGAAGTTCCCGTTCCTGGATCCCGACCTGCCCGAAAGCGTGCTACCAGCCGGCTGGCCACGGTCGCGCGCACACGAGCTGTTCGAGGACCGGCACACGGCCTGGCACGACACCGCCCAGGGCTACTTCACCTCCCTGGAGCGGAGCGCCGCTTAGCCGGAGGCTCAGCCGACGTGTAGGCGTTTTAGGTGCGCCTATGGCTACTCAGACGACACACGTCATCGCCAAACGCCTCGCGGACCGCTTCGAAGTACGACCCGCAGGCGACACACCGCCATTGCGAGGTGATCATCTGACCGCCCCACTGCCCCACGCGTTCGACATCGCCGCTCTCGCAGAACGGGCATCGCGGGGCCGTTTTCCCCGGCGTTAGGGGTTCCATCGCCGGCGCTCCGGGTCCCAGCTAGAGAAGTCGGTCGGTTCGGAGAGCTCGAGCTCCACGCCTTCGGCGGCCAGCAGCTCGCGCAGCCAGTCGCGGACCAAGGCCCGCTGGGCGGCCGCGTCCCACGAAACCATCCCCAGCGACAGCGCCGCCTGCACCCCAGGATCGCCGGCCGGCCCGATCCAGCGGCCCGCCTGCTCCCAGGTCTCGTTCAGCCGCTGCACGAGCGCCAGGCGCTGGGAGCCACCCGACCGGGACAGCCGCCTGGCCCAGGCCTCGGCATGGATCCGGTGTGAGCCCTCCTCCTGCAGGATCTTGCGCGCCCGCTGCGCCATCGCCGTCACCGTGCTGTCGGCGCAGGCCGCCACGAACGTCGTCAGCACGCCGTCGACGAGCAGGTTCGCCGCGACCGCGGCGGGCCAGTCTTCGAGCTCTGAGTCGAGCAGGGCCAGGCGGCGATCGCCTCCAAAGGGCGCGTCCTGCGTCACCTCGGCGCCGAGCGCCTTGAGCACCGGATAGGTCGAGCGCGAGTGGCCGAGCTCATCCTGGGCCATGGCGGCGGCGGCGACCGCCGACTCGAGCGTCGGGGCGCTCACCGCCCACTCCGCGTAGCGCCGGCCCAGCGCCGCCTTGTTGTCGGCCAGCGAGCCCACCAGCGAGAGCATCGTCGCTCGGGCCCGGGCCTCGGTCGTATCGGTGGCGCCGGTCGTCGTGCTCATGCCCTGATCGCCTCTCGGATCGCCGAGCGCGGGACGATGATCATCTGGATCCAGGGCTGCTCGTCGTATATCGAGCGCGCGCACACCAGCGCCAGGTCCTCGTCGTCCTCGGTCACCGCACCTACGTGGTGCAACGGAAGCTCGTATTCGGTACGCGCGAAGACCTCCCACACCTGCGTGCTGTTGACGGTCCTCGAGCTCATGCCACGATCCCCAGGCTCCGCATCCGCGCGCGGGCATCCTCGCGGATCCGGCTGCGCGTCCACACCGGATCCCACACGACCTCGATCCTGACCTCGTCGACATCGGGCTCGCGCAGCAGCCGCTCCCGGATGTCGTCCTCGATGAAGTCGGTCGCCGGACAACCCATCGCGGTGAAGGTGAGCTGCAGCTCGACGGCACGCTCGGGCTGCCTGTAGGCCAGCGATACGATCAGGCCCAGGCCGACGACCGAGACGGGCAGCTCGGGATCCTCGACTTCGGTGAGCGCCGTCCACAGCCGGGCCTCGACGCTTTGCGCCGGCGTCAGCGGGCCGGCGCTCGCGGCCTCGGCGGCCGCCTGCTCGCGCGAGATCAGCGTCTGAGCGCCCGTGCTCATGCTGCCGCCGCCAGCCGCGACCGGTAGCCCCTCTGCAGCTGTCCCACGTAGTCGCGGTTCATGGGCCCGCGCCGCTTCCAGCGGATCATCACCTCGTCCCAGGAGATCGGGCCGTCGTCGAGCAGCCACCGCTTGTGCTCCTCGTCGAACTGGGCCGGGAACGGGCAGTCGATCGCGTAGCGCTGCTGCTCCTCATCCCAGTGCGCGGGGACGCTCAGACCGACCTCGTTCATGAACGGGACCACCTCCCCCATCCACGCCTGGCGCAGCTCGTCGTTGCCCATTCCCTTGAATCCGTACTCGAGCTGGATGCCGTGCAGCTTGCGTTCGTCCGGGAGCCCGAACCACTCCAGGGTCAGGATGAACATCCAGTCAAGCGACTCCTGGAGCCGACGTTTGTCATCGGGATCCGCCACCAGCTTCTTGACCCACGTGCGGCCGTGACGAAGATGGAAGGTCTCTTCTTTGTCGACCTTGGCCAGCGCGCGCTTCCAGGGACCAAAGGTGCTCGAGCGGTGCACGTCGGAGAGCAGCACGAAGCCGGCCTGGTCATAGAGCGCGTTGGCCAGCACCAGGTCGTACCACGAGTCCAGCGGGACATCGAACGCGTAGGGGTACTTGAACGCCGCCGGCTCGCGCTCGTAGATCAGCGCGTTCATGTCGACTCCGAGGTCGCCGAGCAGGCGGTAGCCGATGTGGGCGTGGGCCAGCTCATCCTGGATGATCGACACCGCCGACCCGAAGTTGTTGAGCGCCGGGGCGTGGCGCGCGGCACGCAGGTAGGCGGGGGCGCTGACCAGCTCGGTATCCGCCGACACGGTGAGGATCCGGCGGATCCCGGTCAGGTACTGAGGCGACATGTGGGCCAGCCCCTCCACGAGCTTGCCCGAGGCCAGGCGCTCACGGACTTCCTCCTCGGACTTCTGGGCCAGCTCCTCCACCGGGAGTTCAGGGGCGGTCATCGACTTCTCCTCTGGTCCCCAACGTGTGACAATTGACTGACGCCCGACACTGTATAGTATGCGCTCGATGAGATCAAGCATCATCCAAGCGATGCTGCTCGAACAAACACGCACCACACCGGCGATCGAGGGCTGCTGAGATGGCCACGCTCGTCGAGCTCGATGGGATCGCACCGACGATCGGCCGCGACGTCTGGCTGGCCCCTACCGCGGTGCTGATCGGCGACGTCCGCGTCTCCGACCGCGCCAACATCTGGTTTGGAGCCGTCCTGCGGGGTGACTTCTCCCACATCGAGATCGGCGAGGAGGCAGCGATTCAGGACAACGCGGTCTTGCACTGCGGGATCGAGCTCCCGACGATCGTCGGCCGGCGCGTCACCATCGGCCATGGAGCGCTGGTCGAAGGGTGCGTGATCGAAGATCATGCCCTGATCGGAATGGGCGCGATCGTCCTGCACCACGCGCACGTCGGCGAGGGCGCGATGCTCGCCGCCGGGGCCGTGCTCGCCGAGCGGGCCACGGCGCCGCCAGGGATGCTGATCGCCGGCGTCCCGGGAAGGCCCAAGAAGCCGATGTCGGGCGCCGCCGGACGCTGGCCTCAGATGGCCGCCGACGACTACCAGCAGCTGCGCGCGCTCTACCTTGACAAGAGCGTCGCGGTTCACACCGACGGCAGCGCACTCGGTCTGGAAACCCAAGCAGAGGAGACCTGATGGAAGCATCGATGTTGATCGGAGGAGAGTGGCGTCGAGCCGCTTCCAGCGAGGAGATCGAAGTCATCAACCCGGCCACCGAAGAGGTCGTGGGGACGGTCCCATGCGCCTCGGGGGCCGACATCGAGCTGGCGGTCGGCAACGCCAAACGGGCGCTGCCGGACTGGGCATCGACTGACGTCGAAGAGCGCGCCCACATCCTCGCCCGGGCGGCCGATCTGATCGAGGAGAACGCCAAGGCGCTGGCGCCGGTGTTGACCTCCGAGCAGGGCAAGCCGGTGGCCGAGGCCATCGGCGAGGTCTCGCACCTGGCCCACGGCGTGCGCTACTACGCCGAGGCGGCCACCAAGGTCAGGGGCTCCTACCAGGAGCTGCCTTCGGCCTTCGGCCCCGCCTATGGCCAGGTGGTGCGCCGGCCGATCGGGGTGTGTGCGGCGATCACGCCCTACAACTTCCCCCTCACCCTGCTCGGAACCAAGGTCGCGCCCGCGCTCGCCAGCGGCAACACGGTGGTGGCCAAGCCGGCCGCCACCACCCCCCTGGCCACGCTCGAGGTGGCCCGGCTGTTCGCCGAGGCGGGCGTGCCCGACGGCGTGCTCAACGTCGTCACCGGCCGCGGCTCAGACATCGGCGATGCGTTGGTGGGCCATCCCGACGTCCGCCGGATCGCCTTCACCGGCTCCACCGAGATCGGCCGTCACGTGATGTCGGTGGCCGGCCCGCAGCTAAAGCGGATCACCCTCGAGCTCGGCGGCTCGGATCCCGTGATCGTCTGCGAGGACGCCGATATCGACGCCGCCGTCAAGGCCGTGATCATAGGCCGCTACTGGAATGCCGGCCAGGCCTGCCTGGGGTGCAAGCGCGTGTTCGTCCACGACTCGGTGTTCGACGACTTCGTTGGCCAGCTGGTGGCGCGCGTGGAGCGCTACGAGCCCGGCGACGGCACGGTGAAAGCCGAGAAGCCGCGCCTGCGGATGGGCCCGATCCACACCCAGGCGGGGCGCGCCGAGCTGCTCGAGCAGCTCGAGGACGGCGTGGCCAAGGGGGGTCAGATCCTCACCGGAGGCGGCACCGCCGGGCACGACAAGGGCTGGTTTCTGGAGCCCGCGGTCGTCGTCGAGCCCGGTCTCGATTCGCGACTGGTCAGAGAGGAGGTCTTCGGCCCCGTGCTGCCGGTGTTCCGCTACACCCACTTCGACGATGCCATCGCCCGCGCCAACAACACCCCGTATGGCCTGGGCTCGTCGATCTGGACCCACGACGTGCGCAAGATCCACCGCGCCACCCACCAGATCGAGGCCGGCATGACGTGGGTCAACCAGATCCACTACGGCTACGACGAGCTCCCCTTCGGCGGCGTCAAGAGCAGCGGCTTCGGCAAGGAGCACGGGCTGGAGGCGCTCGACAGCTACGTCGAGCTCAAGTCGGTGGTGGTCGGAGGGCTCTCCTGATGGCCGGCGTCTCCTTCACAGCCCAGGACTCCGTCGGGCGGATCACGCTCGACATCCCGCCCGCCAACTCCTACGACCTCGCGGTCATGACCGAGTTCTCGGCCGCGGTCGATCAGGCGATCGGCGGCGACACCCGCGCGGTGATCGTGGGCAGCGCCAGCGAGAAGTTCTTCTCCGCGGGCGCCGACATCAAGCGGTTCCTCGAGGGCGACGTCGAGGCCAACATGGAGATGATCCGCACCAGCCAGGAGGCCTTCAGGCGGATGGCGGCCGCCAGCCAGGTGTTCATCGCGCACATCAACGGCCACGCACTGGGCGGCGGCCTGGAGATCGCGCTGGCCTGCGATCTGCGCTATGCCAGCGGCGGGTCCTACAAGCTCGGCACGCCCGAGGTGACGCTCGGGCTGTTGCCCGGCAACGGAGGCACCCAGCGCCTGACCCGGCTGATCGGGCCGGCGCGGGCGATGGAGCTGCTGATCACCGGCCGCACGATCTCGCCCGAGGAGGCCCTTCAGATCGGCCTCGTCAGCGCCGTGTTCGACGCGGCGGACGCCGGCCAGCAGGTGGAGGCCCTGACCCGGCGATTCGCGTCCGGTCCCGCGCTGGCCCAGGCCGCGATCAAGCGCTGCGTGCACCAGGGGTCTCAGCTATCGCTCGAGGATGGGCTCAGGCTGGAGGCCGACGAGATGGAGCGTCTGTTCGGATCCCAGGATGCGCTCGAAGGGCTGACCGCGTTTGCGCAAAAGCGCAAGCCGGAGTTCGTCGGAGCATGAGCGCGACCACCGCCACCTCCATCACCCGGGGTGTGTTCATCGACGGGGTGACGCTGCCGATCGAGGGCGACCCGCTGACGATCACCAACCCCGGCACCGGCGAGCTGGTCGGCCACGCCACCAGCGCCACCGCCGGGACCGTCGACGCCGCCGTGCGCAGCGCCGCCGCCGCCGGGCGCGAATGGTCGCGCCACGGATACGCCGACCGCGGCCGCATCCTGTACGCCTGCGCGGAGGCGTTTGAGTCCCACGTCGACGAGCTCGTCCCGTTGCTCGTGGCCGAGCAGGGCAAGACGATCCGGGAGGCGCAGATCGAGCTGCACAAGGCGGCCGAGACGCTCGAGCACTACGCGGGCCTGGCCAAGCAGGTGCGAACCGTGTACGTCAACGGGCTCGATCCCGGGGTCGACGGCCGTGTGCTGCGGCGACCGCTGGGCGTGGTCGCCGCGATCGTGCCCTGGAACTTCCCGACCACGCTGCTCTGCAACAAGCTCGGCCCGGCGCTGCTGTGCGGCAACACGGTGGTGGCCAAGCCGGCCGACACGACGCCGTTCACCACCCTGCGGCTGGCCGAGATCCTGAACGAGGCCGGGACTCCCGCCTGGCGTGCTCAACGTTGCTCCCGGGCACCGGCGCCGGCACGGGCGAGGCGCTCGTCGCTCATTCCCTGGTGCGCAAGATCGCGTTCACCGGCTCGACTGCGACCGGCGAGCGCGTCGGGGCGCTGGCGGCCAGGGGGTCCAAGCGGGTGACGCTCGAGCTCGGCGGCTCTGACCCGATGATCATCTGTGCCGATGCTGACCTCAAGCGAGCGGCGAGCGCGGCCAGCATGGGCCGCTTTTACAACTGCGGCCAGGCCTGCCTGGCCACCAAGCGCCTGTACGTGCTCGAAGCGGTCGCCGACGAGGTGATCGAGGCCATCGCCGCCAAGGCCGCCAAGCTGCGGGTGGGGATCGGGTCCGAGCCGGGCAGCCAGATCGGTCCGCTGCATTCCGAGCGTCAGCGCGAGATCCTCGAGCGCCAGATCGGCGACAGCCTCGCGGGCGGCGGCGAGGTGCTGACCGGCGGGGGACGGCCCGACGATCCGGCGCTCGCCCACGGCTGGTTCTATCGCCCCACCGTGGTGCTCGAACCGCCCCAGGATTCGCCGATGGCGCGCGAGGAGGTGTTCGGGCCGGCGCTTCCGATCTGGCGCGTCAAGGATCTCGATCAGGCCATCGAGCTGGCCAACGACTCGCCGTTCGGGCTCGGATCGGCGGTGTGGACGCAAGACCTGGAGACGGCCGAGCGCGTGGCCGCCGAGCTCGAGTGCGGCTACACCTGGATCAACTCGCCCACCAAGGTCTACGACGAGCTGCCGTTCGGCGGCCTGAAGGCAAGCGGCTACGGCAAGGAGCACGGGTCAGAGGCGCTCGACCACTACACCGACACCAAGTCGGTGGTGGTCAAACGCGCCGTTTAGAGAGGCGACTCGGTGCCTCGCATCTGCGGCGCGCCGCGATAATCCACAATCGCCATGTCCACGGAGCTTCTCAACGCCTCGAGCATCGTCGACCGCCACGGCGACGAGCCCGACAAGCCGGCGTTCATCGCCACCGACGCCACCCTCAGCTACGACGAGCTGCGCCGGCAGGTGTGCCGCGCCGGACAGCTGCTGGCAGCCCTCGGGATCCGTCGCGAGCAGCGGGTGCTGCTGGTGCTCGACGACACCACCGCGTTCCCGATCGTGTTCCTGGGGGCGATGCGCATCGGCGCCGTCCCGGTGCCGGTGAGCCCGCTTGACAAAGCCGACAACTTCGCCCACTACATCGACGACTGCGGCGCCGAGCTTGTGGCCACCGACGCCGTCTCTCTACATCGGCTCCGCGAGGCGTTCGGAGCGCGGCGGCCGCGGTATCTGGTGCGCGGCGTCGACGAGGACGACGTGGTCGAGCTCGACGCCGGCCTGGCCGCCCAGGAGGACGAGCTCGAGCCCGCCGCCACGCATCGCGACGACATGGCCTTCTGGCTCTACAGCTCGGGCTCGACCGGCAAGCCCAAGGGAGTAGTTCACCTCCAGCACGACATCTCGGTCACCTGCGAGACCTACGGTCGGCACGTGCTCGGACTGACTCCCGAGGACCGCACGTTCTCGACCACGAAGCTGTTTCACGCCTACGGGCTGGGCAACGCGCTGTCGTTCCCGCTCTGGGTCGGAGCGACGTCGGTGCTGATGCCGGGACCCACCAGGCCACAACCCATCCTCGAGACCCTGGTCGCCCACCGCCCGACGGTGTTCTTTTCGGTCCCCGGGCTGTATGGAGCCGTGTGCCGCGAGCCCGATGCCGAAGATGCGTTTCGCTCGGTCCGCCGCTGCGTCTCGGCCGCCGAGGCCTTGCCCCCGCAGACCTTCGAGCTGTTCAAGGAGCGCTTTGGCCTGGAGATCCTCGATGGGGTGGGCTCGACCGAGATGCTGCACATCTACTGCTCAAACCGCCCGGAGGAGATCCTGCCCGGGACCACCGGCCGCGCCGTCGAGGGCTACGAGCTGCGGCTCGTCGACGAGGACGGCGTGATCCTCGAAGGCCCCGCGGTTGGGGGGCTGCAGGTCAAGGGCGACTCGTGTGCGGCCTTCTACTGGCACCAGCACGAGAAGACCAAGCGCTCGATGCTCGGCGAGTGGTTTCAGTCGGGCGACCGCTACGAGCGTCGTGAGGACGGCGCCTATGTGTACGTCGGTCGCGTCGATGACATGCTCAAGGTCGGGGGCCTGTGGGTCTCGCCGATCGACATGGAGCACGTCCTGCTCGAGCATCCGCGGGTGAGCGCGGTTGGCGTGGTCGGGATCACGGTCGAGCATGCCAGCCGGATCGCGGCCTTCGTGCAATGCGACGGTGAGCCGGGGGACGACGCGCTCGCGGACGAGCTGCGCGATTGGTGCCGGGCGCACCTGCGCCGTTACGAGTATCCGCACGTGGTCGAGTTCGTTGACGAGCTGCCGCGGACGCTGACTGGCAAGGTGCAGCGCTTCAGGCTCCGCGAGCTCGCCGAGCAACGTCGCGAGGCGCGCGCATGAGGGCCGCGGTCATCGGAGCTGGTCCGGCAGGCTTCTACGCCACCGACCAGCTGCTGGGGGCCGGATTCGAGGTGGACCTGTTCGACGCGCTTCCGACCCCCTACGGCCTGGTCCGCTCGGGAGTAGCGCCCGATCACCCCAAGATCAAGTCGGTCACGCGCGTCTATGACAAGACCGCGGCCAAGCCGGGCTTTCGCTTCTTCGGCGGCGTTGTGTTGGGAGAGCACATCTCGCGGGCACAGCTGCTCGTCCACTACCACGCGGTCGTGTACGCGTTCGGAACCATGGCCGACAACCGTCTGGGGATCCCCGGCGAGGACCGGCCGGGGTCCCACGGCGCGACCGAGTTCGTCAACTGGTACAACGGCCACCCGGACGCGAGCGACTTGTCGTTCGATCTGTCCTGCCGGCGCGCGGTCGTGGTCGGCAACGGGAACGTCGCCATCGACGTCGCCCGGATGCTCGTGCTCGACCCGTCCGAGCTGGCCCCCACCGACACCGCCGACCACGCCCTCGAGGCCTTCGGCGGCGCCGGCGTCGAGGAGGTCGTGATGCTTGGGCGCCGGGGTCCCGTCCAGGCCTCGTTTACCAACCCCGAGCTGCGCGAGCTCGGCGAGCTCGTGCGCGCCGATGTGCACGTCGACCGGGCCGACCTCGAGCTCGACGAGCACAGCCAGGCGTGGCTGGAGAACGAGGCCGATCCGACGACCAAACGCAATGTCGAGCTGTTGCGCGCCTACTCGTTGCGCCAGCCCACCGGCCGGCGCCATCGGATCTCGATGCGCTTTCTGTGCTCGCCGATCGAGGTCCTGGGCGAAGGAGACGACGGGCCCGTGACCGGTGTCCGTATCGTGCACAACCGGATCGAACCGGGCGACGACGGCCGGCTGCGCGCCGTCAGCACCGGCATCGAGGAGGTGATCGAGTGCGGGCTGGTCCTGCGCTCGATCGGCTACCGCGGCTACCCCGTCGACGACATCCCGTTTGACCAGCGCCGTGGCCTGATCCGCAACGACGGCGGGCGCGTCTGCGACGACCACGGTGGGACCCTGCGCGGCGAGTACGTGGTCGGTTGGATCAAGCGCGGCCCGACGGGCGTGATCGGGACCAACAAGAAGGACGCCGCCGACACGGTCACCAAGATCGTCGCCGACGCCGAACAGGGCGCGCTCAACGACCCCGACGATCCCGACCCCGAGTCGATCACCGAGGGGCTGGCCGAGCGGGCTCCGAACGCCGTCACCTGGACCGGGTGGCAGGCGATCGACCAGCACGAGCGCGGCCTCGGCGAGCCCCACGGCCGGCCCCGGGTCAAGCTGGTGCGGCTGGCGGACCTGGTGGCGGCGGCCCGCGTCGAATCGCCCTCGCGCTGATCAACCGGTCGCGGCGGTCGTGATCAACATCACAGACGCGGGCAGCGCGGGATGAGAGATTACGTCCATGCTCAGCTCTCGTCCTCACACCGCTAAGTACGTCTTCCTCCTTGACCTGGTCCCGGCGGCGCCCTTGAGCCCGCTGTCACCTTTGACTCCGCCGCCGCGCTCTTAGCACTTAGCGGGGACCGGGCCGCGGCTGGGCGGTAGGGGCGCCGCCCGCCGCGCGCTTGGCTGCGCCGCGCTGCAAGCGTGCCCGTCCGAGGTACGCGCGCGGCTCGCGCCGATCGACGCCGGGCGGATCGCTACGACGTGATCCACGGGCGGGTCACCGTCACGCGCCCGTCGATGGCTATCGCCGGGTGCGGGCGCTGTCGGACAGGCGCCGCCTCCAGAGCATGCCGCAGGCCACCCGGGACTTCCTCGTCTGGGGCCCGCGAGAATCCTCCCTGACCCGACTCTACCCGCCGTTGTCGCTCCGGTATCGTCGCGCTGACACACGCAAATTGGGTATCTACGACACCGAAAGCGGCCCCCGCGACCATCGTTCGAGGCTGAGAAAGGGAAGAGCAGATGGCTGACTACGCAGTTATCAACCCGGCGACCGGCGAGACAGTTCAGGAGTATCCGACGATCAGCGACAAGGATCTGGAAGCGGCCATCGGGCGAGCCGACCGCGCCCACCGCGAGTGGAGCCGCAACACCACCGCGGAGGAGCGCGCCGCATTGGTTCGCCGGGTCGGCGAGATCCACACCGAGCAACGCGAGCGGCTCGCCGAGATCATCGTGCGCGAGATGGGCAAGCCGATCGAGCAGGCCCTGGGCGAGGTCGACTTCGCCGGCGCGATTTACGGGTACTACGCCGACAACGGGCCGGGGTTGATGGCCGACGAGCCGATCCAGCTGCTCGAGGGCGACGGATCGGCGTTCATCCGCCGCAGCTCGGTCGGTGTGCTGCTGGGGATCATGCCGTGGAACTACCCCTACTACCAGGTGGCTCGGTTCGCCGGCCCCAACCTCGTGATCGGCAACACGATCCTGCTCAAGCACGCGCCGCAATGCCCGGAGTCGGCGGCGGCCATGGAGGAGATCTTCCACGAGGCCGGCTTCCCCGAGGATGCCTACATCAATATCTATGCGACAAACGATCAGATCGCCGATGTGATCGCCGATCCGCGCGTGCAGGGCGTGTCGCTGACCGGCTCCGAGCGAGCCGGCGCCGCCGTCGCCGAGATCGCCGGGCGCAACCTGAAGAAGGTCGTGCTCGAGCTCGGAGGCTCTGATCCGTTCTTGTTGCTGCGCACTGACGACCTCGACGCCGCCGTCGAGCAAGCGGTCGGCGCGCGCCTCGAGAACACCGGCCAGGCCTGTAACGCGGCCAAGCGGTTCATCGTCGTCGACGATCTCTACGAGCCGTTTTTGGAGAAGTTCACCGCCGCCCTGAGCGCCGTCAAGCCCGAGGACCCCAGTTCGCATGAGGCCACGATTGGACCGCTGTCCTCCAAGACGGCCGGCGACCGCCTCGAGGACCAGGTCAAGCGCGCCATCGACCAGGGAGCGAAGCTGGTGATCGGTGGAGAGCGCCAGGGCAACTTCTATTCGACGACGGTGCTGACTGACATCAAGCCCGACATGGACGCCTATCGCGAGGAGTTCTTCGGCCCGGTCGCCCAGGTCTTCCGGGTCAAGGACGAGGACGAGGCCGTCAAGCTGGCCAACGACACCCCGTTCGGCCTCGGCTCCTACGTGGTCAGCGACGATCCCGACCAGGCCCTCCGGGTCGCCGACAAGATCGAGGCCGGAATGGTGTTCGTCAACGCCGCCGGCCTCGAGGGCGTCGAGCTGCCCTTCGGCGGCGTCAAGCGCTCGGGTTTCGGCCGTGAGCTTGGCCGCTTCGGTGCCGACGAGTTCGTCAACAAGAAGATGATCCGCGTGGCCGGCTGACGGCCGGGCAACCAGAAGCAGCGGCGCCGCGCAGCGCGGCGCCGCCGGCTCACCCGCGTCGCCTGGCCCGGGGCCGCCGGCTCATCCGCGTCGCGGGTGGCGCGGGGCCGCCGGCTCATCCGCGTCGGCCCCGAGGACCCCGCGACGCAGCCGGCCACCCGCTCGGGTCACGGCACGGTGCCCGCGATGGGTGGCGGCCCCGGCACCCCGGATTCGCCACCGGACAAGCACGCCTTGAGACGAGGGAGAGGGTGAGCGATGGGACTCGAACCCACGACCGCCTGGACCACAA